>NZ_JBWKJS010000009.1:22886-491807 GCF_056432085.1 Streptomyces sp. NPDC045678 | reverse complement strand
TTTTGGTGATCAGGATGGCAAGAGCCGTGTAACGAGAGATTGTTACGCACGGTTCTGTGGGAGCCCGGGGGTGAGATTCCCCCGGGCGACCCGACTTCTCAGAGCACTCGCTTGTCCAGCCAAGCCGTCAAGTCCTCCTGGACCTCGTCGCGGTTGGTCTCGTTGAGGATCTCGTGGCGGGCGCCCGGGTAGCCCTTCCAGGTGAGGTCCTCCGCGCCCGCATAGCGGAAGTCCTCCAGGAGTTCGTGGACGAGGGTCATGCGCTGATTGCAGGGGTCCTCCTCGCCGACGGCGACGTGGATGGGCAGATCGGCGGGGACGCGCGCGAAGTTGCGCGGGTCGTTGATCTTCCGTACGGCGCGCACCCAGTCCAGGGAGAGACCCGCCGAGAAGGCGAACCCGCAGCGTTCGTCGGCGGCATAGGCGTCGACCTCGGACTCGTCCCGTGAGAGCCACTCGAAGCCGGTGCGGTGCTCGTAGGGGTCGTTGAACGAGGCGAAGAGGTCGGAGACGTACGACGACCGCGCGGCCCGGCCGTGTTCCGCCACCTCGCGTTCCAGGCGGGCGATGGACCCCTCGATCTCGGCGCCGGGCAGCGAGCGGAACGTACCGGAGAGGATCACTCCGGCGAGTCCGTCGGAGTACTCCTGGGCGTAGTCCCGCGCGAGCATCGAGCCGAGGCTGTGCCCCAGGAGGAAGAAGGGGGCGCCGGGGTGCAGCGTGCGCACCTGGTCGCCGATGGCCTTCAGGTCGTCGACGATCGCACGCCAGCTGTCGGCGTCGTCGGGGCCCGCCGTCTCGGACGTCACACCGTAGCCGCCTGTGGCCTGGGCCGTGGCGCCGTGACCGCGGTGGTCGGAGGCGACCACTCCGTAGCCGTGCTCGGTCAGGTGGCGGGCGAAGCGGTCGTAGCGCAGGGCGTGTTCGGCGGCTCCGTGCGCGATCTGCACGTACGCGCGGGGCCTGCCGTCGGCCGGCAGCCAGGTGTACGTGGCCACGGGCACGCCGTCCGCGGTGTTGCACAGCCCCGCGGTGTAGGCGGGGGCGGCAGCGGTGGTGTCGTCAGCTCGGTCGGTCATCGCGCGGGCTCCCTGATACGTGTGCGTACGGTCCATGGTCGACGGATTCCGTGTATACAGTCGTCCGTCTCCTGCATACAGTCGACGATCTTCACGAGTACGGTCGACCGTCTCCCGGCCAGCCTCCCCCGCGCGCGGGACGTCATGCAGAACCCACCCGGCCGGAGCCCACGCGGCGCGTCCCACCCATTGACCCTCCGCGGAACCGGAACCTAACCTGAGTCCCGCGCCGAGAAAGCGCTTTCTAAACTTTCCGGCACCTCACCGCACACGCGACTCACCGCACACGCGACTCACCGCACACCCGGCAACCGGCAGCCGGCCATCAGCCAAGCCAGCCCAGCCCAGGGAGCGCCATGAGTTCCAGGAGTTCCAGGAGTTCCGTGACTCCGAGGAGAGCGCCGCGAGGCGCACCCGGAGCCCTGCTCGTCCTCGTCGCCCTGCTCGCGCTCGTCGTGGGCCTCGGCATCGCGGCCCCGCCCCGCGCCGAGGCCGCGCCGGCCTTCCGTGTCCTGGTCTTCTCCAAGGTCACGAACTACCCCCACGACTCGATTCCGGCGGGCGTCGAGGCGATCGAGAAGCTCGGCGGCGAGCACGGCTTCGAGGTCGAGGCCACCGACGACGCCGGGGCGTTCACCGACGCCAACCTGGCCCGGTTCCAGGCCGTCGTCTTCAACAACACCAACTCCACGCCCGAGAAGGGCGATCTGCTCGACGCGGCGCAGCGCGCCGCGTTCCAGAAGTACGTCCGGGCGGGCGGCGGCTGGGTGGGGCTGCACGCGGCGTCGGCGAGCGAGCGCGACTGGGGCTGGTACGAGGGCCTGGTCGGGGCGATCTTCGACAAGCACCCCGCCGTCCAGAAGGGGCGGGTCAAGGTGCTCGACCACGCGCACCCGTCCACGAAGGGGCTTCCGGAACTCTGGGAGCGCGAGGAGGAGTGGTACAACTGGCGCACCAACCCGACCGGGAAGGTGCACACCCTCGCGCAGATCAAGGTGCGCGACGGCGTCTCGGGACTCGACGAGGGCGCCGACCACCCGTGGTCCTGGTGCCAGAACTACGACGGCGGCCGCTCCTGGTACACGGCGGGCGGGCATGCCGCGTCGGCTTTCAAGGAGGAGGGGTTCCTCCGGCACATCCTCGGCGGCATCCAGTGGGCCGCCGGTGACAAGCCGGGTGACTGCACGGCCACCAGGACGGGTGCCTTCCAACGCACTCCGCTGGTCACCGCCGACCTCGCCGACCCGTTCGAGCTGGCCGTCGCGCCCGACCGCCGGGTCTTCTTCGTCCAGCGCACCGGGAAGCTGAAGATCATCGACCAGGAGTCGCTGAAGGTCTCCACAGCGCTCGATCTCGCGTACACGCCGGAGATGACGAGCCAGTCGGACGGACTGCTCGGTCTCGCGCTGGATCCAGGGTTCGAGGACAACCACTGGCTGTATCTGCTGCACTCCGACAAGACGGAGAAGCGGATCAATCTCTCCCGTTTCACCGAGGCCGGCGGGAAGGTCGACGCGTCGTCGGAGAAACGGCTGCTGACGATTCCGACGTGGCGCGGCGAGGGCCGGGCGAATTCGCACATGGCGGGGTCGATCGCCTTCGACAAGAAGGGTGATCTGTACGTCGCGACGGGCGACAACACCGACCCGTTCGCGTCGGACGGTTTCGCGCCGATCGACGAACGCGAGGGGCGCCGCGCCTGGGACGCGCAGGGCACTTCCGGGAACACGAACGATCTGCGCGGCAAGATACTGCGGATCACGCCGAAGGACGACGGGACGTACGGCGTGCCGGAGGGGAACCTGTTCCCGCCCGGGACGGACAGGACGCGGCCCGAGGTGTACGCGATGGGGCTGCGCAATCCGTTCCGTATCACGACAGATCCGATCAGCGGCGCCCTGCTGATGGCGGACTACGGCCCCGATGCGAAGAAGGCGGTGGCGGACCGCGGCCCCGAGGGAACGGTCGAGTTCGACCGGATCACCGAGGCCGGCAACTACGGGTGGCCGTACTGCATCGGGGACAACACGCCGTTCAACGACTACGACTTCGCGACGAGGACGTCGAAGGCCATGTTCGACTGCGCGAAGATCGTCAATGATTCGCCGAACAACACGGGGCTGCGCGAGCTGCCGCCCGCTCAGCCTGCCGACGTCTGGTACGCGTACTCCGAGTCCAAGGAGTTCCCCGAGCTCGGCACGGGTGGCGGCGGGCCGATGAGTGGTCCCGTGTACGACTACGACGCGGCGAACACGTACAAGACGAAGTTCCCCGAGTACTTCGAGGGGAAGTGGCTCGCGTACGAGCTGACCCGGCAGTGGTTCAAGGCCTTCTCGATCCAGGAGAAGGACCAGTCGTTCTCCGACCCGCGCTTCCCGCCTGCGAAGGCGGGCGATGTGCAGTCGATCAACTCCGTCTTCTCCGACATGAAGTGGAACCAGCCCTTCGACGCCGACTTCGGGCCCGACGGAGCGCTGTACGTGATCGACTTCGGGCTCGGCAGCGGCACAGGCCGCGGCGGCAGCAACGAGGGCTCCGGCATCTACCGCATCGACTACGTGGCGGACGGCCGCCTCCCGGACGCCCGGACGAGCGCGACGCCGGACAACGGGAGCGCGCCCCTGACCGTGAAGTTCTCCAGCGAGGGGTCGGGGCTGCCGGACAGCACGCCGGTCACGTACGCCTGGGACTTCGACGGCGACGGCAGGACCGACTCGACCGAGGCGGACCCGACGCACACGTACACGCGGAAGGGGCAATTCACGGCCCGGCTGAAGGTGACCGGACCCAAGGAGCTGAGCAATCTCGCGGTGCGGGACATCACGGTGGGCAACACGCGGCCGGAGGTGACGATCCAGCGGCCTCCGAACGGCGGGACGTTCAGCTTCGGGGACACCATCCCGTTCAAGGTCAAGGTGACGGACCGGGAGGACAGGCGGGTCGACTGCACGCGGGTCGTCGTGCAGTCCCAGTTGGGCCACGACACGCATCTGCACCCGCTGGACAACTACACCGGCTGCGCGGGCGAGATCGTGACGGACGCGGGCGACAGTCACGGCCCGGGGCAGAACCTGTACTACGGCATCACGGCGCAGTACGAGGACAAGGGTGCGAGCGGTGTTCCCGCGCTGACGGGATCCGCTGCGCTGACGCTGCGGACGTCGTTCCGTGAGGCCGAGCACCGGACCGCCTCGGGCGGCGCGCACGGCGGGGCCGACATCGGCGACCGCGCGGACGCGTCCGGCGGCAAGCGGCTCATCGAGATCGAGGACGGGGACTGGGTCTCCTTCGACCCGGTGCACCTCAAAGGCGTCGACTCGGTGACGGTGGGGGCGGCTTCGGGCGGTCTCGGCGGTGACGTCGAGTTCCGCGCCGGGTCTCCCACGGGCCGGCTGCTCGGCAGGGTGAGCGTGCCGAACACGGGAGGGTGGGGCAACTTCGTCTCGCCCACCACCGAGCTGGCCGCCCACGACAGCACGACGAACGTGTACGCCGTCTTCACCAACCCGGAGTGGTCGTCCGACAAGGCCGACCTGCTCACGGTCGACTGGCTGCGCTTCAACGGCCCCGGGGTCGAGAAGAGGACCGGGGCCGAGGTCACGGTCCGAGCCGCCCCGGGCAGCGGCCCGGCGCCTCTCGCCGTCAAGCTCACCAGCACGGTGAAGCTCCCGGCAGGCCGTACCGCGGCCTCGTACCACTGGCACTTCGGCGACAACTCGAAGCCCGGCGCGACGGGAAGCGGCAGCACCGAGCACACGTACGCGCGCGTGGGGACGTACACGGCGCACCTGACCGTCACCGACGACAAGGGCGACACGACGACCGGTGCCGTCCGGATCGCGGCGAAGTGAGGACGACGACGAGAGGGAGAGGACAACCATGAGCGGATCTCCGAGCGCGTCTTCCGCCGACGGCGCCAGACGTGCCTTTCTCCGCACGTGCGTCGGTACGTCGCTGGGTCTCGCGGCGGCCGCAGGCGGGGCCCTGCCCGCGCGGGCTGCGGATCGGGCGTACAAGCGGCGCATCCCGCGCGGCGGCATCGGCATGCACCTGTACACGATGCGCGACGCCCTGGCGTGGGACTTCGCGGGCACCCTGGAGCGGCTCGCCGACATCGGCTACGCGACCGTGGGGGTGAGCGGCCGCCACGGGTACGACGCCGTGGCCATCAGGCGGATGCTCGACGCCGTCGGGCTCCGTGCGGTCCTGGAGCACGTCGCCTATCCCACGCTCACCGGCCCCGGGCTCCCCCAGGCACTCGACGACCTGCACACCCTGGGCGCGAAGTGGCCCGTGGTGCCAAGCCTGCCCGGCGCGCTGCACACGCCGGACGGGTTCCGGGAGGCGGCACGGCAGTTCAACAGGATCGGGCGCGCGTCGCGCGAGGCGGGGCTCGGCCCCGTGCTGTTCCACAACCACGGTTCGGACCATGTGGTGGTCGACGGCACGAACCTGTACGACGTCCTGGTCACCGAGACCGATCCCGAGCTGGTCGGGTTCGAGCTCGACGTGTACTGGGCGGTGAAGGGCGGTGCCGATCCGGCGACGTACTTCCGGCGCCGTCCGCGCAGGTTCCCCGCGCTGCACGTGAAGGACATGGCGCCCGACGGCGGGTTCGCCGACGTCGGTTCGGGGACGCTCGACTTCGCCGCGATGTTCGCCCACGCGCGCGTGGGGGGCGTCCGGCAGTGGCTGGTCGAGCACGACTCCCCCGCGGACCCGTTCGCCACCGCGCGGAACAGTTACGCGTATCTGGCGGCGTTGCGCTACTGACGCAGCACCCGCTCCGGCTCGGCGTCGGTCGTTCGGCGCCGGGCCGCTGTTCCAAGGCGTTTGTAGAAGAGGGTCGTCGCGTGGAGGGCTCCCGAGGGGTCCGCCGCGTAGTCGGGGATGGTGCCGGCCTCGGTCCAGCCCGCTCTGCGGTAGACGGTCTCGGCGGGGCTGCCTGTCTCGGTGTCGAGGACGAGGAGGGTGACGCCCGCTTCCGCCGCCGCCTGTTCCGCGGCGGCCAGAAGGGCGCGGGCGATGCCCTGTCCGCGGGCGTCGGGGTGCACCATGAGCTTGGTGATCTCGGCGCGGTGACGCCCGTTGGGTTTGTCGGTGAAGGCCACGCTGACGGTGCCCGTGACGCGCGAGTCGTCCCGGTCTCCGGCCCGCGCCACCCACACGGCGAGCCGGCCCGCCTCGACGTCCGGCCCGAGCCCCTGCCACCAGTCACTCGCCGCGGCCCGGTCGAGGCCCGCGAGGAACCCCAGCGAGCTCCCGCCCCGCACCGTGTCGGCCAGCAGGTCTCCGAGCTGCCCCGAGACGGCGCGAAGGCCTGCGGCGGTGAGGCGTGCGAGGCACGCGCCGCGGGTCACGGCTTCACCACCACGAGGGCGTACCGCACCGCCTCCTCGCCCGCGCAGCGGAACCGGGACGCGCCCCACAGCCGGAAGCGCAGGCAGTCTCCGGTGCGCAAGGTGTGCGGCTCGCCCTGGACCGTGACCTCAAGGCCCCCTTCGAGCACCCAGATGTGCTGTTCGAGGCCGGGCACGGACGGGCGGTCGTAGGCGAGGTCGGCGCCCGGCTGGAGCCTGCCCTCGACCAGCTCGCCGCGCATCCCGGTGCGGGGCGGCGAGACGGCCCAGCGCATGAAGCCCGCCTCGTCGTCCGCCCAGACCGCCTGGTCGACCGCGCGCACCACCTGGGCGGGCTCCGCCTCCACCTCGCTGAGGAGCTGCGACATGGTCCGTTCGTAGACCGCGCAGAGGCGGTTCAGCAGGGCCGCGGTGGGGCTGATCTCCGCGCGCTCGGCGCGGGACAGGGTGGAGCGGCTGACCCCGCTGAGCTCGGCCAGCTCGCCGAGGGACCAGCCGCGTTCGGCGCGCAGCTCGGAGAGCCGGGCGGCGAGGCGCGCGTCGACTCCCTCTCCATCGTGTTCCATATCTGGGAAGCTATCCCACATTCGAGACGGTAACAAGGTCACGCCGCGCCTCAGTCGTGCGCCGACACCGCCCCCAGCAACTCCCTGACCCGCCCCGTCGCCGCACGGAACTCCATCGAGGCCAGGGTCTTCGCGTACGCCCGCCGCGGCGGCAGGCCGACCTCGATCACCTCCGTCACCGTGCCCGGGCGCGGGCTCATCACCACGACGCGGTCCGCCAGATACACGGCCTCGGCGATCGAGTGCGTCACCAGGAGCACCGTGGTGCGGGTCTCGCGCCAGATGCGGTTCAGCTCGACGTTCAACTGCTCCCGCGTCAGCGCGTCGAGCGCGCCGAACGGTTCGTCCATGAGCAGCACGGGCGGCTCGTGCAGCAGTGCACGGCACAGCGCCACCCGCTGCTGCATGCCGCCGGAGAGCTCGTGCGGGTACGCGTCCTCGAAGCCGTCGAGCCCGGTCATGCGGATCAGATCGTCGGCACGCGCGCGTGCCCGCTCGGCGGGGAGCTTGCGCATCTCCGCCTGGAGCAGGATGTTGCGGCGCGCCGAGCGCCAGTCGAGCAGAGCGGCGCGCTGGAACACGTACCCGATGTCGGGCCGTGGTCCCTGGACCCGCTCACCGCCAAGGAGCACCTCGCCCGACGACGGCGCGAGGAGTCCCGCGACGAGTTTGAGCAGCGTCGACTTGCCGCAGCCCGAGGGTCCGACGATCGCCACGAACTCCCCGGCGCCGATGTCGAGCGTGACATCGCGCAACGCGGTGACGTCCTTCTTCTTCGTACGGAAGCGCACGGCGACGTCGCCGATCCGCACGGCGGGCGCGGCCGTGCCCACGCCCCCGGCCGCCGCTCCCCCCGTGTCCGTCTCCGCACGTCGGCCGAGCTTTCCGAGCGTCGCGTCGTTGGACATGGTCACCCCTTGATCCCCTTGGCCGAATCCCAGTACTCCGTCACGGACTTGGGGTTCTTGACCAGGCCCGCTTCGGAGAAGACCTCGATGGTCTGCTTCCAGTCCGCTTCGGTGTTGGCCCCCGGCGCCTTGCCCTTGGTGGCGTCGGTGTGCAGCAGCGTCAGCGTCGTCTTGAACTGTTCCGACAGGACGTCCTCGGGCGGCAGTTGCTCGGAGGCGCCCTCCATCGCCGCGACCGCCGGGCCCGGTTGCTTCTCGGCCGCCGCCCACGCCTCACTGACCGCCGCGGTCATCCGCTCGGCCAGATCGCCCCTGCCCTGGAGGGTCCTGCTGCCGGCGATGAGGCCGTTGGAGTAGAAGTTCAGGCCGTGTTCGGAGAAGCGGAGGTACGAGACGTCCTTCTCGGCCTTGTTCCGCATGGTGGGACCTTGGTCGCTCGCGTAGCCCAACAGCGCGTCCGTCTTGCCGGAGATCACGGCGGCGATCTTGCCCGCGGGGTCGGTGTTCTGGACCTTGACGTCGGAGACGTCCATGCCGTTCTTCTGGAGGAAGATCGGGAAGGTCTTGGTGAGCGCGTCGCCCGCCGTGCCCGCGACCGTCTTGCCCTTGAGGTCGGCGGGCGACGCGACGCCCTCGGTCTCGAAGGACTGCACGGACGCGGGCGTGGTCTGCAGGAACACCCCGAGGCTCTTCACGTCGACGCCCTGGTCGACACCGGCGAGCACGGCCGGCGTGTCCGCCCAGCCGAAGTCGGTCTGTCCCGCGCCCGTCGCCTGCACGGTCTTCTGGGATCCCTGCCCCGCCCTGATCTCCAGGTCGATGCCGTGTTTCTCGAAGATCTTCCGCTGCTTGCCGTAGTAGAACGGCGCGTGCTCGCCGTACGGGTACCAGTTGAGCGTCAGGGTCGCCTTGTCCAGCTTCTCGCCGGAGGCGCTGGTGCTCGTCCTGTCGTCGTCACCGCAGGCCGTCGCGGTCGCCGCGACGAGCGCCATGGGGACGAGGGCGGTGAGGAGTCTGCGCGCGTGCATGGGACGGCCCTTCTCGCGTACGGAGGACATGGCGGGGGGAGTGAGCGACGAACGGGGTCAGTACGTGGTGGCCGCGCCCTGGTCCCTGCGGCTCGCGTGCCACGGGAGCAGCAGCTTCTCCGCGATCTCGACGAGCGCGAACAGGACCACGCCGATGAGCGACATGACGAGCAGCCCCGCGAAGAGCATCGGCGTGTCGAGGTTGCCGTTGGCCTGGAGGATCACGTAGCCGAGGCCCTCGTTGGCGCCGACGAACTCGCCGACGACCGCGCCCGTGACGGCGAGGGTGACGGCCACCTTCAGACCGGAGAAGAGATGCGGGAGCGACGCCGGGAAACGGATCTTGAGGAAGGTCTGCCAGGGCCGCGCGCCCATCGTGGCGGAGAGCTGCAGCATCTCGGGATCCACGGCCTTGAGTCCGGTGACCATCGAGATGACAACGGGGAAGAAGGCGATCAGGACGGCGATGAGGATTTTCGGGGCGATGCCGAAGCCGAGCCAGACGACGAACAGCGGGGCGATCGCGATCTTCGGTACGACCTGGGCGAAGAGCAGGATGGGGTAGAGGGTCTTCTCGACGGTGGTCGAGGCGACCATCAGGACGGCGGAGAGGATGCCGACGGCCACGGCGATGACGAAGCCGATCAGGGTCTCGTACGTGGTGACCCAGGTGTGCTGCCACAGGTAGTCGGGCTTGTCGAGAAGGACGTCGAAGGTGGCGCCGGGCGAGGGCACCAGGTAGGCCTCGACCATCTCGGTGGCGGCGATGACCCACCAGGCGGCGAAGCAGACGACGAGGAGGGCGAGGGGGCGCCAGCTCTTCTCGGCCGCTTCGGCGGTACGACGCCCGAGGCCCGGGCGTTCCCGTTCGGCGACCCCCGCCGCCTTCACGGGGGTTCTGGACACAGCGCTCTGGCTCACGGTGAACTCCCCAGGCATTCGGCGAAATTCGGAGGCAGTTGCGGAGAGCGATTGCGGAAGCAGCATCGGAAAACGCTTTCAGAAAGCGCTTTCTGGCAGGCTGTCAGCCACGCTAATGAGTGGCCGGCCGCGGGGTCAATAGGTCGGACCTGAGTTTCGCGGCGCCGTCCTCACCTGGCCCGAGCGCCTCACGACGGTCGCGGACCGGTCTGCGGGGTTCCGCGCGGCGCCGGCGGAGGCGGGCGTCGCGCCGCCGCGGCGCCGGGTCGCCGGAGGGGGCGTTCGCGCGGAAGGGTGGTGGCGCTGCCCTTGCGGGAGATGGGCCGCGCGGTCCTATAACTGGCCCTGATGGGAGTCGGCGGGGCGGCGGTCGCGGATGGAGCGGGTACCGGGGGAAAAGGCGTCAAGGCGGAGCACGGGAAGGCGTGATTGAAATACGGAACCGGCCACGCCTGAAAAGGCGTGGCCGGAGCAATCGGAAGTGGCCATGGTGCGGAGATGACCACCGTTTTGCCGAGCTATTGACTCCTATTTACCGGAGCATTTGGCTCGTCACAGGATTTCGATGTCCTTCACCTTCGGCGGACGGTGCGGGAAGGTGATGTCGGTCCACCGGTTGATGCGCACGGAGTCGCCATTGGCGTCGTAGTAGATCAGGTCGTTGTTGCCCGTGGAGATGCGGTCGACCCACCAGCTGCCGAAGCCGGTACGGCCCTTGTTGGCGTAGCAGTCCACGCTCGAGCGGCCGTCGCCGCTGTGCGACCAGATCTTCAAGAAGTTCTCGCCACCACGGCATTCGACGTGGTCGATGGCGAAGGCGTTACCGCTGGGCATCACCACGGTGAACGCGGCGGCCGCAGCGATCGCCACGGTCGCGGAGCGGGCTACCCTCTTGGTTTTCGTCAGCACAATTACTCCCTGATTTCGGGCCCGTACATGGCCATTCGACGGCCACTTCCGGGAAACGTTTTGCGCTTGCACGATGACGATCCTGTAAGACTCCTGTACATGGCAATCTTTGAAATGGCGCACGGCCGAAACGCGTCGCCCTATGTCCTGATCGATACTATTCGGGTCATTTGATGACCCTAAGGGCCAAGATTTCGGGCAGAAGGGACGAGGGAAGTGGGACACGCATGGATCTGCAACTGACCGGAAGGACCGCGCTGGTGACGGGCGCGAGCCGCGGCATCGGTCTCGCCACCGTGGCAGCGCTTCTCGACGAGGGTGTGCGCGTCGTGGCGGCGGCCCGCACGATCACCCCGGATCTCGAGGCCACCGGCGCTATCGGCGTCGCCGTGGACCTGGCCGCGGCCGACGGGCCCGCCCGCCTCGTGGACCGGGCCCGGGCCGAGCTCGGCGGGCTCGACCTGCTCGTCAACAACGTCGGCGGCGGGGACGCGGACGCCAACTGGACAGGCGGTTTCCTCGACGTCACCGACCGGCAGTGGTCGGACGCGTTCGACGTCAACTTCTTCGCCTCGGTCCGCACCGCACGGGCCGCGCTGCCCCACCTCGCCGAGGCCCGTGGCGCGATCGTCGACGTCTCGTCCACCAGCGCCCGCACGCCGCACGCCGGGCCCATCGCGTACAGCACCGCGAAAGCGGCCCTGACCGCCTTCGGCAAGGCGCTGGCCGAAGAGGTGGGACCACTGGGCGTGCGGGTCAACACGGTCTCGCCGGGGCCGGTCCGCACGGCCATGTGGCAGAGCCCCGACGGGTACGGCGCGCAGCTCGCCGCGTCCCTGGGCGTCCCCCACGACCAGCTCCTGGACAGTCTGCCCGGTACCGCGGGCATGGTCACCGGGAGGCTCGTCGAGCCCGCCGAAGTCGCCGCGCTCATCGTCTACTTGGGCTCGCCTCTCGACGCGAGCATCACCGGGGCGGACCACGTCATCGACGGCAACTCCGTCAAGACGGTGTGACGCGGCGGAGGGATCGACGGGGGGTGAGTGACGAGGGGGGCGGGGCCGTCTTCAGGCCGCCGCCTCCCCCAGCGCCGCCAGCACCGGGCGGATCAGCGGGTGGTCCTCCGCGCCGCACCGCACCGCCGCGAACACCCGGCGCGTGGGGGCCACGCCCTCGACCGGGCGCACCACCGCGCCCGACACGTCCATGCCGCGCAGCGCCGAGCGCGGGACGAGGGCGACCCCCGCGCCTGCCGAGGCGAGAGCGACAACTGCCCGGAAGTCGTCCGACCAATGTTCCAACAGGGGCTGGAAACCGGCCTGTTCGCAGGCGAGCACGACCACGTCGTGGCACGGGTTGCCGGCGAAGGGACCGATCCACGCGTCCTTGGCGAGCTCGGCCAGGGCCACCCGTTCCGCGTCCGCGAGCCGGTGGCCCCGCGGGAGCACCGCGTCGAAGGGCTCGGCGTAGAGGGGGACGCGGGTGAGCCGCGGGTCGTCCGCGCCCGGCGCGCCCCGGTACTCGACGGCGACGGCCACGTCCACCTGCCGGTCCAGGACCATCGGCAGGCTCGCGTCGCCCTCCGCGTCCTGCACGCGGACCCGGATGCCGGGGGCGGAGTCCGCGAGGCGGGCCAGTGCGGGAGCGACGACCAGGCCGATGCCGGTGGCGAAGGCGGCGACGGTGACGGTGCCCGCCTCGCCGGAGCTGTACGCGGCGAGCTCGGCCTCGGCGCGCTCCAGCTGGGCCAGCACCGCGTTGGTGTGCGTGAGCAGGATCTCGCCGGCCGCGGTGAGGCGTACGCCCCGCGCCGAACGCTCGACGAGCCGGTGCCCGGTCTCCTGCTCCAGGGCGGTGAGCTGCTGGGAGACCGCGGACGGGGTGAGGTAGAGCGCGGCGGCAGCGGCCGTGACCGTGCGGTGGTCGGCCACCGCACGGAGGATGTGCAGCCGCCGCGCTTCGATCATGCGGCGATTCTCCCAAACCGAGAGCCACCGGTGCACCACGGGCCCCGGTCGGGGCCGGAGACCGGCCTTGGCGGGGCCGGGAGCGCGTTGGCCCCGGCGGGGGACGGGAGCGCGTGAGGCCCGGCGGAGGCCGGGGCCGCGTGGGGTTGCCCGGAGCCCGCGGGGCTCCCGCCCTGGACGGCGCCGGGAGCACGGCAGCCCTGGCCGGCGCCGGGAGCACGGCGGCCCTGGCCGGAATCCGCAGCGCGTCAACCCCGGTCGGGGCCGGAAACGCACCAGCCCAGCCGGGGCCACCAGCGCGCCAGACCTCGACGAAGCCCCGCAACACCGGAGGCTGCAACGCTTCGGCCCGTCGGGGCAGCAAGCGCGTAATGCCGGTCGGCGCAGGAGCGCATCAGCCCGGTCAGCGCCGGATGCGCGTCAGCGTCGGTCGCAGCCCACGGTGCCTCACCCCGGCCGACGCCAGGAGCACGGCAGCCCTGACCGGAACCCGCAGCGCGTCAGCCCCGGTCGGCCGGAGCCGGGAGCGCGTCAGCCCCGGTGGGACTCCCGCTCCAGCTCAGCCCGCGCAGCGACGAACGCGTCGACCGCGCGGTTCACGTCCTCCATGGAGTGTGCGGCGGACAGCTGTACGCGGATGCGGGCCTTGCCCTGCGGCACCACCGGGTAGGAGAAGCCGATCACGTAGACGCCGCGCTCCAGGAGCAGCTCGGCCATGCGTCCGGCCACCGCCGCGTCGCCGATCATGACCGGGGCGATGGCGTGGTCGCCGGGCAGGACGTCGAAGCCCTCGTCGGTCATCCGCGAGCGGAAGAGAGCCGTGTTGGCGGCGAGGTGTTCCCGCAGGTCACCGGCGGACTCCAGGAGGTCGAGGACCTTCAGGGAGGCCGCGGCGATCACCGGGGCGAGGGTGTTCGAGAAGAGGTACGGGCGCGAGCGCTGGCGCAGCAGGGCGACGATCTCGGCGCGGGCGGCGACGTAGCCGCCGGAGGCGCCGCCGAGGGCCTTGCCCAGGGTGCCGGTGATGATGTCGACGCGGTCCATGACGCCGTGCAGCTCGGGCGTGCCTCGGCCGCCGGGGCCGACGAAGCCGACGGCGTGCGAGTCGTCGACCATGACCATGGCGTCGTAGCGGTCGGCGAGGTCGCAGATCTCCGCGAGCGGGGCGACGTAGCCGTCCATGGAGAAGACACCGTCGGTGACGATCAGCTTGCGGCGGGCGCCGCCCTCCGTGGCCTCCTTCAGCTGCTGCTCCAGGTCCGCGAGGTCGCGGTTGGCGTAGCGGAAGCGGCGGGCCTTGGAGAGGCGGATGCCGTCGATGATCGAGGCGTGGTTGAGGGCGTCGGAGATCACCGCGTCCTCGGCGCCGAGCAGCGTCTCGAAGACGCCTCCGTTGGCGTCGAAGCAGGAGGAGTAGAGGATCGTGTCCTCCTGGCCGAGGAACGCGGACAGGCGCGCCTCCAGCTCCTTGTGGACCTCCTGCGTGCCGCAGATGAAGCGGACGGACGCCATGCCGTAGCCCCAGCGGTCGAGCGCCTCGTGGGCGGCGGCGACGACGTCGGGATGGTCGGCGAGGCCGAGGTAGTTGTTCGCGCAGAAGTTGAGGACCTCACCGGGACGCCCGCCGGAGGTGACGGCGACCGTCGCGGACTGCGGGGTGCCGATCACGCGCTCGGGCTTGTGCAGCCCGGCGGCGCGGATCTCGTCGAGGGTGGCCTGGAGGTCTTCGCGTACGGAGTCGAACATGCGTGATTCCTTCGAGAGGTCAGGAAAGTTCAGGGGCGGAGGGCCGGAGCGAGGGACGGTGGTCAGACGGTCCAGTCGAGGATGACCTTGCCGCCGCGGCCGCTCGCCGCGTCGTCGAAGGCGGCCTCGAAGTCGCGGTGACCGTACCGTCCGGTGATCACGGGGGCCAGGTCGAGACCGCCTTCGAGCAGCACCGACATCGCGTACCAGGTCTCGAACATCTCGCGGCCGTAGATGCCCTTGATGGTGATCATCGAGGTGACGATCCGCGACCAGTCGACGGCGAACTCCTCGGCGGGCAGTCCGAGCATGGCGATCTTGCCGCCGTGGGTCATGTTGGCGACCATGTCGCGCATCGCGCGCGGGTTGCCGGACATCTCCAGGCCGACGTCGAAGCCCTCGCGCAGGCCGAGCTCGCGCTGCCCGTCGGCGATCGTCGACTCCGCCACGTTGAGGGCGAGGCCGGCGCCGACCTTGCGGGCCAGCTCAAGGCGCTCCTCGCTGACGTCGGTGACCACGACGTTGCGGGCGCCCGCGTGCCGAGCCACGGCCGCGGCCATGAGGCCGATCGGTCCGGCCCCGGTGATCAGCACGTCCTCGCCGACCAGCGGGAAGGACAGGGCCGTGTGCACGGCGTTGCCGAACGGGTCGAAGATCGCGGCCACGTCGAGGTCCACGGGGACGCGGTGCACCCACACGTTCGACGCGGGCAGCGCCACGTACTCGGCGAAGGCGCCGTCCCTGCCGACCCCGAGGCCCACCGTGGCGCGGCACAGGTGCCGCCGCCCGGCCAGACAGTTGCGGCACTTGCCGCACACCAGGTGGCCCTCGCCGCTGACCCGGTCGCCGATCTTGATGTCGGCGACGTCGCGGCCGGTCTCCACGACCTCGCCGACGAACTCGTGCCCGACCACCAGCGGCGCGGAGATCGTCTGCTGCGCCCAGCCGTCCCAGGCCCTGATGTGCAGGTCCGTCCCGCAGATCCCGGTGCGGAGCACCTTGATGAGCACATCTCCGTGGCCGATGACCGGCTCCGGTACGTCCTTGAGGCTGAGACCCGGCTCCGCCTTCTCCTTGACCAGCGCCTTCAACGCCACGGCTCCCGTCGTACGTCGCTTCTTCCCCCGACGACACAGGAATCTTCCCTACGGCGGCGCCCCGGTCCATCGAGGATTTCTTAAGCGCCGCCGCAGCTTTCCTTCAGACCTTGGGTTCAGCGGGTCTGACCGCGCTCGAAATAGGCGATCAGCTCCGGGTCGAGGGCGGGCACCTCGCGGGGCGTCCCGCCGTCCCGCAGCGACTGGGTGGCCCGCACGCCCGCCGCCACCGCCATGCGCGCCGCGACGGGCGACGTGTCGGTACGTCCTCCCTCCCGCACGAAACGTACGAACTCGTCGATGAGCAGTGGATCCGCGCCGCCGTGCCCGCCGTCGTCCTGCGCGTCCGGTACCGCGTACTCGGCGTCGGCCGCGCCCCGGTAGCCCGACCGGCGCGCGTTCCACACCTTGACCACTCCCCCGGGCCCGTCGCCGAAGTTCTCCAGCCGGCCCGCGTCGCCGATGACGGTGTAGTTGCGCCAGTAGTCGGGCGTGAAGTGGCACTGCTGGTAGGCGGCGAGGACGCCGTTGTCGAGGCGCATGTTGACCAGGGAGACGTCCTCGACGTCGATGACGGGGTTGAGGTCGCGCTGGGTGTGCGGCGGCCAGTGGCCGTCCTTGGTGTACCAGTCGTCGGTCTTCGGCTCGCCCGGCTCGCGGCGGTGCGGATTGTCGCCGTAGACCATCAGGTCGCCGAGGGCCTGCACTTGGCGCGTGTAGCCGCCCGCGAGCCAGTGCAGCACGTCGATGTCGTGGGCGGCCTTCTGCAGCAACAGGCCGTTGGTGTACTGCCGTTCGGCGTGCCAGTCCTTGAAGTACCAGTCGCCGCCGAACCCGACGAAGTGCCGTACCCAGACCGTCTTGACCGCGCCGATCTCACCGCGCCCGATGATGTCGCGCATCAGGCGGACCACGGGCATGTGGCGCATGTTGTGCCCGACGTACAGCCTCGTGCCCGTCTCGTGGGCGGTGCGCAGGATCTCGTCGCAGGCCTCGACGCTCGTCTCCAGCGGCTTCTCCACGAAGACGGGCTTGCCCTCGCGCAGCGCCTCGCAGGCGAGCTGCGCGTGGGTGTGATCGGGGGTGAGGACCACGACGGCGTCGACGTCCGGGTCCTCGACGACCTTGCGGTGGTCGCTGGATATCAGCGCGCCGGGGAAGGCCACGGCCGCCTCGGCCCGGGCGGTGGCGTCGTGGTCGGCGAGCGCGGTGACGCGTGCGCCCGCGTCCGGCCGGTGGGCGGTGCGGGCGAGCGAGCCGCGCAGTCCGTAGCCGAGAACGCCGAGACGGAGGTCGGTCATGGAACTTCCTTCGCTTGAGCGGGTGTTGCGGGTGCGGGGGTGCGGGGGCGAGGGCGGGGCTGGGGTTGGGGGTTGGGGGTTGGGGGTTGGGGGTTGGGGGTTGGGGGCGAGCTTGATCCTTATCTATCCGGCCGCGCCCGCCTCTGTCGAGAGCTCGGACGGCCCCGCTACGGATGGACGAGCACGTGGGCGAGGACGACGCACCCGCTCCCCATGAGCCTGATCCGCACAAACCTCGCCGACTCGCCCTTGCCGAATGCGAGGAGCGTGGGCCGCAGCGCCTTCCCGCCGACGTGGCGGGTCGAGGCGTCGGCGAAGTCCGGGGTCCTCGACAGCTGTACGTCGAAGTCCGCCGTGGCCGTCGCCGCCCCGTTCCACACCTCGACCTGCCCGACGCGCCGCACCTCACCGAGGTCGACCTGCCACCAGGCGCCGGATTCGGCGAGCGTGCGGGTGTCGGTGGAGGTGTCGCCGTCGACGGCGTACGCGGCCGGGGCGCCCGCGTCCGTCGAGGACGGCGTCGCAACTCCCGTTCGGGCCAGGTCCGGGCGCAGCTGCTCGACCCGCTCCCGATGCGCGCCCGCACGCCGCGCCACAGCGACCGCCTCGGTGGGCAACCGGTCCAGTTCGGTGTGGTTCTCCGCCCAACCGTCGAGGGCGCGCCCGCCGGAGAGCACGGGGCGGGCTCCGGGTGCCGCGGTCCAGGTGACCGTGTGTCCCGCGCGCCCGGAGTCGGCGGCGCCGGGACGCAGGGGCGCGGACACCTCGTACACGCCGCCGCCGAGTTCGACGCGCACGTCGCGCGCCTCCCGCGCTGTGGTGGTGCGTGCGGCGTCTCTGGCGCCGGCGAGCGAGCACGGGCGTGCGGTGCTGCACGTGTCGCCGGTGCCGTGCGGGGCCGCGTGGAGGACCTGCGGGCGGGGCGCCGCGGCTGCGGAGGCGGGCGCGGGGGCGGCCAGGGAGCCGAGGGCCGACGCGGCGGTGAAGGCGGCGGCGAGGAGTGCGGACCGGCCGCCGTGACGGCGGCCCGCCGAGCGGCGCCTCATTCGGCGCCGCCCCAGTCGGGGTGCCCGGGCATCGGCGGATTGTCGAGGTCGAAGAGCCAGTGGCGCAGGAAGGTCCCGACGGACCGGTCCCCCGTCACCTGCACCGCGTTGTCGATGAAGTCCTGCGTGGACGCGTTGCCGTGCCGGTGCCTGGTGAGCCACGCCTTCATCACCGCGTCGAACCCGTCCTTGCCTATCTGCTGCCGCAGGGCGTAGAGGGAGACGGCCGCGCCGTCATAGATGTTGAATCCGCCGAGCCCGGTCGGCTTTCCGGGCGGGCCGTCGGTCTTGCGCACCGCGTCGAGTTTCTCGTACGCGGTCCTCATCTTCTCCTCGATGGGCTGGAAGCCCCTCCGATCCGCCCACACGGCCGCGTAGAACACGGCGGGCCCCTCGTTCAGCCAGGCGTCCTGCCAGGTGGCGGGGGTGACGGAGTCGCCGAACCACTGGTGGGTCAGCTCGTGGACCATGGTCGTGGAGTACGTGGGGCGGTCGAACCAGCCGGGCCCGAAGAGGGAGAGGGTCTGGTTCTCCAGGGCGTCACCGTAGCCGTCGCGCACGATCTGCACGCCGTACGTGTCGAACGGGTAGCGCACGCCGAGGGTCTTCTCCAGCCAGGCGAGCTGCCCGCCGGTCTCCTGGACGATCGGACGGTACTTCGTCGTCCGGCCCTCGGGGACGAGGTGGCGCAGCTTCACGCCGTGCGGGCCGCGCCCGTAGACGTACGTCTGCTTGTTGACGGAGATGCCGAGGAGCTCCGGTGCCATCGGGGAGTTGAGGGAGAAGTCCCAGGTCTCCTTGGCTCCGGGGGCCTTGCGCCGGCCGGTGCGGTTGCCGTTGGCGGCAGGCGTCCAGCCCTTGGGCGCGGTGAGGTGGAAGGACCAGGTGGCCTTGTCGGAGGGATGGTCGTTGACGGGCGCGAAGGTGTCGGCGCGCGACGCCTGGGCGGCCGAGGCGAAGCCCCCGTCGGACATGTGACGCCAGCCGGGCAGGCCGACGGGCTTCGTCCTGCCGTTGCCGTGGTACGTGACATCGACGTCGAAGGAGCGGTGGTCGCGCAGGGGGTGGGCGGGGGTGACGGTGAGCTCCTGGCCCGTCTTGCCGACGCCGATGGTCCAGGTGGCGGGCGCGCCGTTCACCGTGATCCGGTCGACGGCCAGCGAGTCCACGTCCAGGTTGAAGGACGACAGGTCGTGGGTGGCTCTCGCCCGGATCTTCATGGTGGCGGCGAAGTCGTACGTCACGGGGGTGAAGTCGAAGGAGAGGTCGTAATGGCGGACGTCGTAGCCGCCGTTGCCGAGCGTCGGGTACAGCGGGTCGCCCACGCCGTCCGAGCCGGGGGTGGAGATGGGGGTGGCGGGCGTCGCGTGGACGGGGGCGGCGAGCGCGAGGGTGGTGGCCGCGGCCGCCGTCGCGATGGCGGCGCGCAGAGGTCGGATCCTTTTCTCAGCCATGGGGTGGCAACGTAGTAATCGCTTACTGCGCCGGTCAATACCCTGTCACGCCTGAGCCATCGCCACATCAGCACAGGTGGAGCAGAAAGAACGTAGAAAGATTCCGGGCCCTCTTGCGCGCCGTAGCAACCGCTTACATGCTGTCGCGGGATCGGCTCACCTCAAGCGCTCCGACGCCTCCATGTGCCCCGACACCTCAGGGAGTTCGCATGCCCGCACCTGGCCCCCGTTCTGGATCCAATGGTTCCGCCGGGCCCGGCCGTCGCAGGTTTATCGCGGTGGGGCGGGGGTCGCGTCCGTCGTGGTGCCGTCGGTGATGGGCGGCTGCGGCACGGCGTGGGGTGCTGCCGCCTCTACTGGTTCCGAGGACACTCCTGCTCGTTCCGAGGGCACCTCTCCCGATTCTGATCGCACAGTTCCCCGCGCCCCTCAAAGCGGCCCGCCCCTCAGGGCAAGCCCCGCTTGCCGGCAGCTAGCGCCTAGGAGACACGAATCCTCATGCCCGCCCCGCATCTGACCCTGCCGCCCACCGACCGCGTTCTGTCTCCGCTCACCGGCTGGACCCGGGCGCACTGGGAAGCGCTCGCCGACCGGCAGTTGGATGCCCTTGTCCCGTACGCCACGCCGGGCTTCGCTCAGTACCGGCTGCCGGGGCGGAACAGTTGGTCGGGGGTCGTGTCGGACGGACTCGAAGGGTATGCGCGGTCGTTCCTCCTCGCCTCCTTCCGGATCGCGGGAGCGGGCGGCGAGGTCGACCCCCGCCTCGTGGAACGCTACGCGCAGGGTCTGGCCACGGGCACGGATCGTGACAGCGGTGAGGCGTGGCCGGAACTCACCGACTGTTCCCAGCAGATGGTGGAGGCCGCCTCCATCGCGATCGGGCTGCACGAGACTCGTCCCTGGATCTGGGACAAGCTCGACACCCGGGTCCGGGAGAGGGCCGTCGACTGGTTCTCCGGATTCGTCGGCGGGAAGACCTGGGACAACAACTGGCGGCTGTTCCAGGTGGTGTCCGAGCAGTTCCTCGCGTCGGTGGGAGCCCCTTACAGCCAGGCGGACATCGACGGCGGCCTCGACCGCATCGAGGACTGGTACCGCGGCGACGGCTGGTACAGCGACGGCGACGGGCGCAACTTCGACTACTACATCGGCTGGGCCATGCACCTCTACCCGCTGTTGTGGGCCCGAATGACCAGTGGGGCCGGTGGGGCCGGTGGGGACGACGGGGCCGACGGGGGCGACGGGGCCGACGGGGGCGACGGCGGCCGTGCCAAGGTCTACCGGGAGCGCCTCACTCAGTTCCTCGCCACCTACCCGCACTTCTTCGGCGGTGACGGCGCGCCCGTCCACCAGGGGCGTTCCCTGACGTACCGCTTCGCGGCCGCCGCGCCCGTGTGGATGGGCGCCTTGGCGGACTGCACGCCGCTCGCGCCGGGCCTGACGCGACGCCTCGCCTCCGGCACGGCACGGCACTTCGTGGAGCGCGGCGTGCCCGACGAGCGGGGACTTCTGCCGCTCGGCTGGTACGGGACGTACCTGCCCGCGACGCAGGCCTACTCGGGGCCCGCCTCCCCGTACTGGGCGAGCAAGGGCTTCCTGGGGTTGCTGCTCCCCGCCGACCACCCAGTGTGGACGGAGCGCGAAGTGCCGCTGCCCGTCGAGGAGTCCGACCAGTACACGGCGCTCCCCCAGCCCGGCTGGCTGCTGCACGGCACCCGGCACGACGGCATCGTCCGCCTGATCAACCACGGCAGCGACCACAACCCTCTCGAAGGCCCCGCCCAGGACGACCCGCACTACGCCAAGTTCGCCTACTCCACGGCGACCGCCCCTGAGACCGCCCCACGCGCGTGGGACCGCGCCGTCGACGGCCACATAGCCCTTCTCGCCCCCGACGGCACGCCCTCGCGCCGCCTCCGCATCCACCCGCTGAGCTGCGAGGGCCGCGTGGCCGCGTCCCGCCACGAGGCCCAGTATCCGGGCGGCGAGGCGGCGTACCCCATCGAGACGACGAGCGCGCTGCACGGCCCCTGGGAGATCCGCGTGCACCGCGTGCGGGCCCCCGCGGGGGCGACCGTCCGCGAGGGCGGCCACGCGGTGGCGGACGACACGCAGCCGCACACCGAGCACGGCCCCGGTTGGGCGCTCACCCGTACGACGACGGGTCTGACCAGCGCGGTCATCGCCCTGCACGGCTGGGACGAGAACGCGGGCGTCGCCCGCGAGGTGGCGGCCAACGCGTACGGCCCGCACTCCGCGACACCGTTCCTGACCTCCGCGTCCCACGCGGGCGGCGACAGCGTCCACGTCACCCTGATCGCCCTCTCACGGGACACGGTCAGCCCGCGCGCGCTGCGGGAGTCCGTCACCTGTTCCGTGGACGGCGACACCGTCCACGTCCGCTTTCCCGATGGGACCGGACTCGACCTGTGAGCTGATGCCGTTCGGCGAGGTTCGCCGGCTGCTCCCGGGTCCACCGCTGGTTGTTCCCGCCGTGGCAGGCGTGTCGTACTGCGGGGCCGTATCGCTGCTGCGCAACGTCCAGTGTTGAGTGCGCTAGCCGATGCACGCCCACTGGTTCGCCAGCGCCCCGTCAGCCCCCGTAGATCTCCAAGCACTTGCCGGAGTGCCAGCAAAGATCGA
The DNA here is from genome assembly GCF_056432085.1 of Streptomyces sp. NPDC045678. Classification (NCBI taxonomy): domain Bacteria; kingdom Bacillati; phylum Actinomycetota; class Actinomycetes; order Kitasatosporales; family Streptomycetaceae; genus Streptomyces; species Streptomyces sp. NPDC045678. Next base: position 469,782 of record NZ_JBWKJS010000009.1, on the reverse strand, counting down.
AAGCTTCCGGACCCCCGAGGCGATTCCGTGCGGCGACACTCCGCTGCAACCCCGGCCCACTCCTGCACGTCTTGCTACTGAGTACCGGCAGGAGCCGGCCACCCCGGGGGAACGAGACGCGAGCCATGCGAAAGTACGCGATCGTCCAGCACACCACACGGTTCTTCTGGCTCCCACGCGGTGCGGGACGCCAGCCGCCCACGTCCGTGTGGCGACTGGCGGGACTGTGGCTGTTCACACTCGCCTGCGCGGCCGGGCTCACCACGCTCGGCTGGGACGACGAACTCGACGACGGCCAGCCCATGGTGCTGCTGCTCGTTTTCCACGTCATCGACGACATCGCCGAGGGAGTACGGCACCGCTGGCCGGCCGCACTGGCCGCGATGACCCTTCTGTGGGGCGTCGCCCGGTTCACCGGCGCCTCCCTGCCCGGCTCCCTCGGCGAGGCCTGGACGCAGACCATCGCCGCCGCCGCCGGCGTCACCCTCGGTTTGGCAGCGAGCGGAATCATCACACGGCTTCCGGAGCGCCGACCACGCAGGCCCGTCGAGGGGCACGACGCCGAGCCCGGTTAGTCACAGTGGGGCCGGCCCGGACTTTCGCCGATCAGGTCAGGTTGTTGTCCGTCGCGCATTCCGAATGCGCCTCAGATCCCGCCCGCCTCCCGCCGATGGATCTGCTCGACCAGCTCCCCGGCCATGCGTTTGATCGTGTCGAGTCCCGCCGTGCCCCAGCGGCGCGGCTCGACGTCCACGACGCAGACCGTGCCGAGGACCGTCGCCGTGCGGTCGATCAGGGGTGCGCCCAGGTAGGAGCGGATGCCGGTCTCGTCGACCACGGGGTTGCCCGCGAACCGCGGATAGTCGCGGACGTCCTCCAGGACGAGGGCCTTGCGGCGCACCACCACGTGCGGGCAGTAGCCGTAGTCGCGGGTCATGTAGCGGCCGGCCGCACGTTCCGGGTGCCCCGGAGCGTGCAGGCCCGCGAAGAACTGTCCGCTCTCGTCGAGGAAGTTGACCATGGCGTACGGCGCGCCGGTCACCTCGGCGAGCCGGTCCGCGAAGGCGTCGAAGGCCGGTTCGGGATACTGCCCGATCCCGAGCCCGCGCAGCCTCCGCACCCGTGCGGGCGCCTCGTTGTCCACCGGGGTGAGCAGGAGGCGCCCGGTCGGGTCGTGCATCACGTGTGGGCTCCGTAGCTGGCCGCGGGGGCGTGGTTGAGGAGGTGCTTGACGAGGGTGAGGAGGGTCTGGATGCCGGAGCTCGAGATCCGTGCGTCGCAGCGCACGACGGGTACGTGCGGGTCGAGGTCGATCGCGGAGCGCACTTCGTCGGGCTCGTAGCGGTAGGCGCCGTCGAATTCGTTGATCGCCACGATGAAGCCCATGCCGCGCTGCTCGAAGAAGTCCACGGCAGCGAAGCAGTCCTCCAGGCGCCGCGTGTCGGCGAGCACCACCGCGCCGAGCGCCCCTTCGGAGAGCTCGTCCCACATGAACCAGAAGCGTTCCTGCCCCGGTGTGCCGAAGAGGTACAGCACGTGTTCCGGGTCGAGCGTGATTCTCCCGAAGTCCATGGCGACCGTCGTCGTGGTCTTGTTCTCCACGCCCGACAGGTCGTCGGTACCCTCGCTGACCGTGGTGAGCAGCTCCTCGGTGCTGAGCGGCGCGATCTCGCTGACCGCGCCGACGAAGGTCGTCTTGCCGACCCCAAAGCCACCCGCGACCAGGATTTTCAGTGCGGTGGGGAAGGGGTCAGAGCTGTCGTCGTAATCCATCGAGCACTGCCTCCAACAGGGACCGGTCAGTTGGGTTGTGGTAGAAGTCCGGGGCCTTCTGGGTGAGGGCCCCGGAGTCGAGGAGATCCGAGAGGATCACTTTGGTCACGGCCGCGGGCAGCTTCAGCTGGGCCGCGAGCTCGGCGACGGAGGTGGGCTCCTCGCACAGGCCGAGGGCTGTGGAGTGCTCGGGCCCGAGGTAGCCGAGCGGGGTGGAGCCGGTCGCCATCACCAGGGAGAGCAGGTCGAGCTGGCTGCTCGGTCTCGTCCGTCCGTTGCTGACGGTGTAGGGGCGGACCAGCCGCCCCGCGGCGTCGTCGAGCCAGGGCCCGTCGTGCGGGGCCGCCATCCTCAGTGCCTCATCGGGGCGGGTTCCCCGACGGGTTGGCGGGGGGCGGTGATCAGGTACGGCCGCACGCTCTTGACCAGCATCGCCATCTCGTAGCCGAGGACGGCCGCGTCCGCGTCGCGCCCGGCGAGCACCGCCAGACAGGTGCCGGAGCCCGCGGTGGAGACGAACAGGAGGGTGGAGTCCAGTTCCACGACGACCTGCCGGACGTCACCGCTGTCGCCGAAGCGGATGCCCGCGCTGCGCCCCAGCGAGTAGAGCCCGGAGGCGAGGGCGGCCATGTGGTCGGCGCTGTCCGGGTCGAGGCCGTGCACCGACTTCACGAGTCCGTCGGAGGAGAGCAGGACGGCGCTGTGCGTGTGCGGCACGCGCTGCACGAGGCCGCTCATCAGCCAGTCGAGATCGGATACCTGGCCGGTCGGCGCATCGCTCGCCATGGTGGATCGACTCCTTGGGGTACGGACGTACGTAGATCTGCGCAAGCAGCGGTGGGGGGTCGGGGTCGGGCCCGGGGTACTGGTCAGCCGCCGTGTCCTTGCCCGTCGTGCGGGGCGCCGGTCCGGTGTTCCCGCGGGGTGGGTTCGCGCGCGTCCTGCGCCTGGGCGAGGCCGATGCCGCGCTGGAACGCGGCCATCAGGCCCGGGTCGTGGCCGACGAGCTGCTCGCTCTCCGGCCGCGGCGACGGGGAGTCGCGCAGCTGCGGTGCGAGGTGTTCCTGGGCGCGCCGCTTGGGGAGCTGCGGTCTGCCGACCCGGCCGCGCACGGCGCCGTTGCGGGGTACCGGCGGTGCCGCGGCGTGCTCGGCGGCGGCCTGCCGGTCCTCGGGCCGGATGCCGGGGGTGGCGTCGGCGGGCGTCGGCCGTTCCTGGCGGGCGCCGCGCACGGGGAGGGGTGCGGGTGACGCGCCGTTCACGGTGCGCGGCTGGGGCGTCGCGGGGGCCGGGGCGGCGGCGTGGGACTGGGAGGTGGGCTGGGGCTGGGGCTGCGGAGGTGAGTGAGGGTGGGGCTGGAGCGGTGTGGGGTCCGGCCAGGCCGGGGGGTCGGCGTGCACCACGGCGCGTGCCGCGTCCCGCGCCCCTTCTCCTGCGCTTCCGGCGGCGCCCGGCGACGCCGCCTCGGCCGCCGGGCGGCGACGGGTGACCGGGGCGGCCTCCTGCTCCTCGCCGAGCAGTTCCTGCGGCAGGATCAGTACGGCCTGGACGCCGCCGTAGATGTTGGTCTGCAGCCGCACGGCGACGCCGTGCCTGCGGGCGAGCGCGGAGACCACGAAGAGGCCGATGCGGCCGTCCTGCAGCAGGCTCGCGACGTCGACCTGGTCGGGGTCGGTCAGCAGGCGGTTCATCTTGTTCTGCTCGGTGACGGGCATGCCGAGGCCGCGGTCCTCGACCTCCACGGCGATCCCCGCGGTCACCGGGTTGGCGCGCAGCAGGACCTGGGTGTGCGGCGCCGAGAACACCGTGGCGTTCTCGACGAGTTCGGCGAGCAGGTGGATGACGTCGGCGACGGCGTGTCCGCGCAGGGTGCCGTCGATGGGCGGCACCAGTTTGACGCGCGAGTACTGCTCGACCTCCGCGATGGCGGAGCGCATCACCTCGTGCATGGAGACCGGGTTGCTCCACTGGCGGCGCGAGACGGCGCCGCCCAGCACGGCGAGGTTCTCGGCGTGTCTGCGGATGCGGGTCGCGAGGTGGTCGACGTGGAAGAGGCCCTTGAGCAGTTCGGGGTCCTCGACCTCGTTCTCCAACTCGTCGAGCAGGGAGATCTCGCGGTGCACGAGCGACTGGAGCCGTCGGGCGAGGTTCACGAAGACCTCGACCTTCTGTTCGCTGCCCGCGTGGCTGGAGAGCTGCGAGGCCTGCACGACGGCGCCGACGGCGGCTTCCTGAGCGCGGTTCAGTTCGTCGGTGAGCTGGTCGAACTCGTCGCCACCGGGCCTGATCCGGGCCGTGGCGGCCGGGGTCGGCGGTTGGTCGCCGCGGCGCAACTGCTCGACGACGCCGCGCAGTTCCGTCTGGCCACGTGCGGTGGCACGGCGCAGCCCGACGATGCGGTCGCGGACGGTCTTGGCGGCGCGCTCGGCGGCGACGGCGGCCGTCACGATGCCGGCGAGGCCCACCAGGGCGGCCGCGGTGAGGACGGCGAGCAGGGCGGGGTCCGGCCGGGCGCCGGTCGAGCGCAGGGTGAACAGCACGGCCGCGCAGGCGCTCAGGCCCACGGCGACGGCCGGCAGCACGGCGATGCGCAGGAGCTGCGGCCGTATCTGGGTCTCGGATGGTGCGGCGACGTTCCGGCTGCCGGGTTTGCCGTGCCGGCCGCCCTCACGGCGGTCTGCGCGGGCGGCCGGTGCGCGTAGGTGAGACATCTGCGTCCTCGGTACGTTGCGACGAGGGTCCGGCGGTCGGCCGGAGCTCTCTTTGCGGCGTGGTTGCGGCATCGCCGTGCCGGTCGGCAGGTCGCGACGTCAGCCCTGCGTCGTGATCCCTGCGTCGCCCGGCGGCCACTCACGGTAGTCGGCAACGCATCATGTGCGGTGGGCAGTTGACAAAGTCAGCGGGGCAGCGTCCCGCTCTGGTATGACGCCTCGTACGCGGGTCCGATTCGCGTGTCCTGCTGTAATGCCCTTATGCACCTCAACCCTTACGGCGAGGACGCCGTGAAGCTGGCCGCCGGGCTGGCCAACCGTCGGCCGGCCGACGCGGAGGAACTCGCGGACCGCTGCCGTGCCGCGGGACTGGCCCTGGGGCGCCCGGTCGTGCACGACGATCTCGTGCGCGCGCTGGAGGCCCTGGACGCCTGGGAGAAGGTCGTCGACGCGGTCGACGAGCACGAGCGGGCGGCGCTGGTCAACGCCATGCTGGCCGCGGCAGCGGCGCATCCACGGCTGACCGATCACGCGGGCAGCGGCTGGCACCTGCACTACCGCGAGGCGGACCGGCCCCTCGGCGACCTGCTGTTCTCCCTGATCTCGGTGGGCACCGCGCTGCATCTGGCGGGCCGGGGCATGCACCGGCTGCGGCGGTGCGCGGTGACCGAGTGCACGACGGTCTTCGCCGACACCTCGCGCACGGGGCGGCAGCGCTACTGCTCGCAGCGCTGCGCCAATCGCGACGCGGTACGCAGACACCGCGCACGCGCCGCGTGAGGTGGAGGGGGACGCAGGCGCAGGACACCGCGCCCCCGGTCCACGTCACGCCACAGGCGCCGCCTCCGGCTCCCCGCTGTCCGACGGGCGCGTCCGTTCGGTTCCGGCGGCGTCCGCCACGGCCGGTTCGGGCCAGCCGCCCTTCGGGGTGAGGGCGACGCCCCGCCACCACGGCGCCGTCGGCACGGTCGGCGTCCCGGGCTCGAAGGGCTCGCCGGGGCGGGGCAGCGCGATGGCGGCGCCCGCACGGCGCGCCGCCGCCATGGTGTCCTCGCCCGGCTCCGACCAGGCGTGCGGGGCGAGGTTGAACGTCCCCCAGTGGATCGGCAGGAGCACGCCGCGCGGCTCGCCGCCCTGGAGGTCCAGATGGGCCTGTACGCCTTCCTCGGGCGTCATGTGGATGTCGGGCCAGAAGTCGCTGTACGCGCCGATCTGGATCATCGTCGCGTCGAACGGCCCGTGCGCGGCGCCGATCTCCTGGAAACCGGCGAAGTAGCCCGTGTCGCCGCTGTGGTACACGCGGTGCTCGGACCCCGCCACCACCCACGACGCCCACAGCGTGTGCTGCTGGTTGCGCAGGCCGCGGCCGCAGAAGTGCCGGGCGGGGGTGGCCGTGAGGGTCAGCCCCGACACCTTCGCGGACTCGTGCCAGTCCAGCTCGCGCAGGCGGTCGGCCGGCACGCCCCACCGCTCCAGGTGGGCACCGACGCCGAGCGGCACCGCGAACACCGTGTCCGTACCGGTGAGGGCCTTGATGGTGGGCATGTCCAGGTGGTCGTAGTGGTCGTGCGAGATGACCACCGCGTCGACCGGCCCGAGCGCCTCGAGCGGCACCGGCACCGGGTGCAGCCGCTTGGGCCCCGCGAAGGAGAAGGGTGAGCACCGCTCGCCCCACACCGGGTCGAAGAGGACGCGCCGGCCGTCGATCTCGACCAGGACGCTGGAGTGACCCATCCAGGTGACCCGCAAGCCGCCGATCGGCGGCTTGGCGAGGTCGGCGAGGGTCGTGGCGTGCACGGGGACCGTTCCGGCGGGTCCGCGGCGTACGCGCTCCTCCTTGCGGAAGTAGATCTTGGCGAACTCCAGGGACGACCCGGTCGGCCGGGTCCGCGCCCCCACGGGGTTCTGGAAGGAGCCCTCCGTCACCGAGAAATTCGGCGACCTGCGGATGCGTGCCAGCCGGGCACCCGAAGGATCCGCTCCGAAGGCAGCGGACCGCAGCGAGCGCAGCCCGGGGATCAGGAACCGGGACACGGGACCTCCTGAGGGGGGTGAATAGGCCTCCCCATTATGTCCACGGGCTCCGGATGAGTCCTGCGGGGCACCTGAGCCGGTGCCCCGCCCCCGCGGCGCCCCGCGTCACCGCAGCTCGTACACCGCCGTCACCGAGACCTCGTCCTGGATGCGCCCCGGCGCCACCGGCACCGAGTCCTTCGAGAAGGAGGCCACCGGGACCGGCACCGGACGCGGGCGCCCGCCGTCGCTCTCCTCCAGCGAGAGGAGCTGGCCCAGGCTGCGGCCGCTCAGCCGGGCGTACTGCTCGGCCTTGCCCCTGGCGTCCTCGTACGCCGACGTGCGGGCCTTGGCGCGCAGTGCCTCCGGGTGCTTCACGTCGAAGACCACCGAGTGGATACGGGTCGCGTCGCCGGGCGCGTCGGCGACCGCGCGGACCACGGCGCCGGTCTTCTTGATGTCACGGATGACCAGGGAGAACATCTGCGTGGCGCGGTGGCCGATGAAGAGCCCGTCCTCGCCCCTCGCGCCCGTGGCCTCGTACTGGCCCGGGTCACCGACCCGGTTGCGGTACACCGCGGACAGGGAGAGGTTCTCGGTCCTGATGTCGCGCTCGGCGACGCCCGCGGCGCGTGCGGCGGCCAGCAGCGCCTCGGCCGCGGCGTTCTGCTCGGTGAGCGCCTTGTCCGCGGTCGGCCGGGTGACCTCGATGCCGGCGGTGAGCACGGCCATGTCGGGTGCGGCCGACGCGATGCCCACCCCGGTCACACTCACCGTCGCCGCCGCGGGGGCCACGGCGGCCGTGAGGGCGGCGGGCGCGGTCCGGGCGGCGACGGCGGGGGCGCCCGGCAGCCCGAGAGCGGCGAGCGCCAGGGCGAGGGCACTGACGGAACGTACGGAACGTACTGAGCGCATGACGTGGGTTCCTTCCGGCTGCCCGTCCCTGCGGGGACGGTTCGCCGTCATCCCAGCACCGGGGCGCCCGCGCGGGTCCGCGCCACTCCAGCCCTGTCACCTCACCGGCCGACTCCCTTTACGATGGCGGGCGTTCGCCCCCCGATGCCGTCCAGACACCTCGGAAGAGCGGAGTGACCGGTTGCCAAGGCCGACGAGTTACGAGAGCGCCCACCGCGAGAGCCTCCTTGACCCGACGGCCTTCTGGGGCCGCGCGGCCGAGGCCGTCGACTGGTACGTGCCGCCCGTTACGATCCTGGACACCGGCGCGCCGGCCGCGCCCCGCTGGTTCGCGGGCGGCGAGCTGAACACCTGTCACAACGCTCTGGACCGGCACGTCCTGGCCGGGCACGGGGATCGTACGGCACTGATCCACGACAGCCCCGTCACCGGCACGGTCCGCGGCCTCACCTACCGCGAACTGCTCGACGAGGTGGCCCGCACCGCGGGAATGCTCGCGGAACTCGGCGTCGGCAGAGGCGACACCGTCGTCGTGTATATGCCGATGGTGCCCGAGGCGGCCGTCGCGATGCTGGCGTGCGCGCGCATCGGCGCCGTGCACTCCGTGGTGTTCGGGGGCTTCGCGGCGCCCGAGCTCGCGGCCCGCATCGACCACGCGCGCCCCAAGGTGGTGCTCTCCGCGTCGTGCGGCATCGAGGTCGACCGGGTCATCGCGTACAAACCGCTCCTGGACGCCGCTCTGGAGCGGTGCGCGCACCGCCCGGAGGCCTGCGTGATCCTCCAGCGTCCGCAGGCGCGGGCCGAGTTGCGCGTGGGACGGGATCTCGACTGGGCGGACGCGGTCCGCTCGGCGCCGACCGCCGAGTGTGTGCCGGTGGCCGCCACAGACCCGCTCTACATCCTCTACACCTCCGGCACCACCGGCTCCCCCAAGGGCGTGGTCCGCGACCACGGCGGCCACGCCGTGGCGCTGCGCTGGAGCATGGAGCACATCTACGACGCCCGGCCCGGCGAGGTCTTCTGGACGGCGTCCGACGTGGGCTGGGTCGTCGGCCACTCGTACATCGTCTACGCACCGCTGCTCGCCGGCTGCACCACGCTCCTGTACGAGGGCAAGCCGGTCGGCACGCCCGACGCGGGCGCGTTCTGGCGCGTCGTCGCGCAGCACCGGGTGCGCACTCTGTTCACCGCGCCGACGGCGATCCGTGCCATCAAGCGCGACGACCCCGAGGGTGCGCACCTGGCCGAGCACGACGTGTCGTCGCTGCGTGCCCTGTTCCTGGCGGGCGAGCGCCTGGACCCCGACACGTACCACTGGGCGCGTGAGCTCCTCGACATCCCCGTCGTCGATCACTGGTGGCAGACCGAGACGGGCTGGCCCATCGTCGCCAACCCGCTCGGCATCGAGGCGCTGCCCGCCAAGTCCGGCTCGCCCGGCAGGCCGATGCCGGGCTGGGACCTGCGGGTCCTGGACGAGGCGGGCGAGGAGTGCCCGTCCGGTACGGACGGCACCCTGGCTCTGCGCCTGCCGCTTCCGCCGGGCAGCCTCACCACGCTGTACCGCGACGACGAGCGGTTCGCGTCCACCTATCTGAGCCGCTACCCCGGCCACTATCTGACGGGCGACGGCGGCCATCTCGACGAGGAGGGCCACGTCTTCGTGATGGGGCGCCTCGACGACGTCATCAACGTCGCGGGGCACCGGCTGTCCACCGGCGCCATGGAGGAGGTGCTCGCCGACCATCCGGACGTGGCGGAGTGCGCGGTGGTGGGCGTCGCGGACGAGCTCAAGGGCGAGCTGCCGCTCGGCCTCGTCGTGCTGCGTCAGGGCGTGGACCGTCCTGCCGCCGACGTCGAGGCGGAGCTGCGCTCCCTCGTACGGACCCGCATCGGTGCCGTCGCCACCCCGCGCCGGGTGGTGACCGTGCCGCGGCTGCCCAAGACCCGCTCCGGGAAGATCCTGCGCGGCACGGTACGGGCGATCGCCGACGGGCGGGAGTACACCGTTCCGGCGACGATCGAGGACATCGGGGTCCTCGACGAGATCACCGCGTCCCTGCGGGCGGACGGCCGGTGACGACCGTGGACGGGCCGGGAGTGGAGCTCTCCGCGCGCGGCGTCGAACTCGTGCTGCCGGACGGCGGTGTGGCGCTGTCCGGGATCGACGTGCCGACGGTCGGTCCCGGGCGTGTGCTCGGTGTCGCGGGCGGCAGCGGCGCGGGCAAGACGCTGCTTCTGGAGGTGCTCGCGGGGCTGCGGGTGCCGCGCGCCGGGCGGGTGTCGGTGCGGGCAGCCGCGCCCGGCGGTGGGGCGGAGACACCGCGGCAGGCGCTGCGGTACGGGTTCGTGCCGCAGGACGACATCGTGCACCGCGCGCTGCCGTTGCGGACAGCCCTGGAGTACGCGGCTCGGTTGCGCGGCACCGATCCCGGCGAAGTGCCCCGCGTACTGGAGGAGTTGGGGCTCGCCGAGGCGGCCGGGCAGTCCGTGCGGACGCTCAGCGGAGGGCAGCGCAAGCGGGCGAGCATCGCGATCGAGCTGCTCTCCCGTCCGCGGCTCCTCTTCCTCGACGAGCCGACGTCCGGACTCGATCCGCTCGCCGGGGCGCAGCTGACGCAGTACCTCGTGCGGCTTGCGGCGAGCGGTGTCACCGTCGTGTTCACCACGCACACGCCCGCCGATCTGCACCACTGCGACCAGGTGCTGTTCATCGCTCCGAACGGCAGAGCCGGCCCCTCGGGCACCCCGGCCGAGCTGCTGCGGCTGTCGCCCGACGGGACGTTCGAGGCCCTGTACTCCGTGGAGGCGCCGGCGTCGGACGGCGGGGCGCCGCCGTCCCGTGCGGAACCGCGAGCGTCCGCCGCACGCCCCCGCTTCTCCCCCGCCACCGGCCGGCTGCGCCAGTGGGCCGTCCTGACCGGCCGTGACCTGCGGCTGCTGCGGCACGACCGGCTGACCGCCGCGATCACCATCGGCTCGCCGCTCGTCATCATCGCGATGTTCGCGCTGCTGTTCCGCCCGGGCGTCTTCGACCCCGGCGACCCGTCGCCCGCGGCCTCCGCGATGGTGCTGTTCTGGATCGCGTTCGGCGCGTTCTTCTTCGGGCTCGCCTACGGACTCCCGCAGATCTGCGGCGAGTTGGCGGTGGTGCGCAGGGAGCGCAGAACCGTGCTGCGGCTGTGGCCCTATCTGCTGGCCAAGCTCACCGTCCTCGGGCCCGTCCTGCTCCTCACGGACGCGCTGCTGCTCGTGGTGCTGCGCGCCCTCGACCGGCTGCCGAGCGCCGGACTCTCCGTCCACGCCTCGTTGTTCGTGACGACGGCGCTGGCGTCGTCCGCCGCGCTCGCGCTCGGCCTGTGCTGTTCGGCCCTGGTCTCCGAACCGAGCCGGGCGGCGCTGGTGCTGCCGCTGCTGTGCTTCCCCCAGGTGCTGTTCTCGGGGGCGTTCGTGCCGGTGCCGGAGATGGCGGCGGGCGGGCGGTGGATCAGTGTGGCGATGACCAACCGGTGGGCGTTCGAGACTCTCGGCTCCGGGGCGGGCCTGGAGGAGCTGTGGCGGGGCGGAGGCGCGGAGGGCCGGGCGCTGCTCGACTCGTACGGGGAGAGCTTCGGGCATCCGGCGTGGACGGGCTGGGTGATCCTCGCCGGGTGCGCCGTGGCGCTGCTCGTCGTGGCGTGGCTGGTGCTGCGGCGGCGCTGTCCCGCGTCGGCCCACCGGCTCGGAGAGGCTCTCAGCACGTCAGACGCGGGGCCAGGTCGCCCCTGACCGGGGTGGCGGCGGCGAAGGTGGCGTACAGGAACTCCAGGAACCGGTCGACGTCCGCGGTGACGTTCGCGATGCCCGGCGAGACGCGTACCGCGCCGCCGGAGGGCAGCCCGAGCCCCCGGATGTAGCCGTCGATGGTCTCGGCGCGCCACCGCCCCGCGCCGGTGCGCCGCAGGAGGCGCGGTGCGATGGTGAAGGCCTCCTCGCCCGCGCCCGGGTTGCAGAAGCAGCCGGTGCGGACCGAGATGCCGGCCGCGGCGCACTCGCGGGCCACGATCCGCTCGTCGACGACCTTGCCCCGGGTGTCCAGGACGTTCAGGGCGACCGTCCCGCCGCGCCCCGCGGTGCCGCGCGGACCGTAGACGCGCACGAGCGGCCGGCCGCCCGGGTGCCGCAGCCCGGCGAGTCCCCGCAGCAGGCGTCCGGTCAGGCGGTCCACGTGCGCGCCCACGGCGTCGGCGCCCACCTCGTCGTACCAGTCGAGTCCGGTGGCGACCTGCGGGACGGCGTGGAAGTCGGGGGTGCCGTCCTCGAAGGCGGCCGGGGCCTGCGCCATGCGGTGCCAGCGCGCCCGTGCGCTGACCACCTGGATCGCGCCGCCCGCGAACCAGGGGCGGCGCAGTCCGGCGAGCGCCTCGCGCCGGGCCACCAGGCTGCCCACGCCGGAGGGATAGCCGAAGACCTTGTACCAGCTGGCGACCACGAAATCGGCGGGCACCCGGCGCAAGGACAGCTTTCCGGTCGGCAGGTAGGCCGCCGCGTCGAGGAGCGTGTGCCACCCGGACGCCCGGGCCCGCGCCACCCACTCCAGCGGATGCCGTACGCCGGTGAAGTTGCTCTGCGCCGGGTAGCAGAACAGGCCTTGGCGCCGCCCGGCGAGCGCCCTGCGCACCGCTGCTTCGGAGACCCGCAGCTCATCGCCCGTGAACGGCACGAGGCCGACCTTCGCACGGGCGGCACGCGCGAACTCCCGTACTCCGTTGACGGAGTTGTGGTTGTCCTGGGTGAGGAGCAGCGCGGCCGAGCGCCGGTCGAACGGATAGGCCTCCGCAACCAGCTTGACGGCCTGCGAGGCGTTCGCCGTGAACACCACCGTGTACTCGGCGGGATCCGCGTCGAGGAAGCGCAGGACCCGCAGCCTGGCCTCCTCGATCAGCTCGGTCGACGCCGTGGACGCGGGGCTCTCGGTGTGCGGGTTGCCGAACGCCCGCCCGCTCAGCCGCGCCGCCTGCGCCCGCACGAGACCGCGGGGCACCGGTGCGGCGCCGGTGTGGTCCAGATAGATCTGCCGCGTCTCGTCGAGGTAGCCGAAGTCCGCCGCGCGCATCCGCGCGAAGACCTCCTCGTCCGTCCCGTTCTCCCCCACGCCGCCCCCGTCCCGCACGCGCGGCACCCTGGACCGCGCACGTCCGTCCGCCGCGCCCGTCCGCAGCGTCTGCCATCCGCCCCCGCCTGTCCAGACGGCCCCGGGCGGGCGATGGTTGCGGGCGTGGCCGGCCCCGGTGGTTCAGGAGCCTGCGTGGAGCTGCATCTTGAGGGCGTCGATGTTGCGGAAGCCCTTCGCCTCCACGTGGTCCCCCGAGCTCTCGCCGCGGATGCGCCGTCCGATCCACGGCACCAGGTACTCGCGCGCCCAGTGGATGTCGTCGCGGCGCACCTCCAGCGTGCCGCGCGGCGGCAGCGGCGGCCACGCCTGGTCGGGGTCGGCGGGCACGTCGAGCCCCAGGACCTGCGCGGCACGCAGCGCGACGCGCGTGTGCCCCTCGGCGGAGAGATGCAGGCGGTCGCCGTCCCACGCGCGGCGGTCCTGGACGGTCTTGAGGGACCACAGGTCGAGGACGGGGCAGCCGTACCGGTCCGCGATGGCACGGACGTGCATGTTGTACGTGGCGATCTTGCCGCGCAGGTGCTTCAGGACCGCGACTCCTCGGGTGTCGAAGCCGGTGGTCACCATGACCGTGCCGACCGCCGACGAGAGGTCGGCGACGGCGCGCTCGAACCGCTCGGCGACCTCGTCGGGGTCGGTGCCGGGCCGGATGATGTCGTTGCCCCCGGCGCAGAAGCTCACCAGGTCGGGGGCGAGTTCCTTGGCGCGCGGCAGCTGGTCCTCGACGATCTGGTCGAGGAGCTTGCCGCGGACGGCGAGGTTGGCGTACCGGAAGGTGTGCTCGGGCACCCGGTCGTCCAGCAGGACCGCGAGGCGGTCGGCCCAACCGACGAAGGTGCCGTCGGGGGCCGGGTCGCCCACGCCCTCGGTGAAGCTGTCGCCGACCGCTGCGTAGGAGTTGATTACGCCGTTGTTGATGGGGTGATGGATGAAGGTTGTCGACTCTGCGCTCACGACGTCACATCCTTCACCTCCCTAAGTGACCTACGCCACCGTAGGGAGGGGTTGACGGAGGGTGAGATAAGCCACCGGTCAAGATTCACCCAATTACGGAATAAGCGTCAGCTCCGGTCATCGGCCTTTTCTCCGATTGACAGGCAGCCGTACGGCTGCCAATCGTGGTGATGCAGCTGATCGGCTGCATGACTGGGGGTGGCAGAAGGTGGACGCGGCGTTCAAGGCGCTGGCCGATCCGAGTCGGCGGCAGCTGCTGGACCGGTTGCGGGACCGCAACGGACAGACCCTGCGGGAGCTGTGCGCGGGTCTCGGCATGGCCCGGCAGTCGGTGAGCAAGCACCTCGCCGTGCTCGAGGCCGCCGAGCTCGTGACCACGGTGCGGCAGGGCCGGGAGAAGCTGCACTACCTGAACGCGGCTCCGATCAACGCCATCACCGAGCGATGGATCAGCCGGTTCGACCGTGAGCGGGCCCACGCCCTCGCGGACCTGAAGACAGCATTGGAGCAACCGACCATGGACAGCGACAGCTCGACGTTCGTGTACACGACGTACATCCGCACCACCCCCGAGCGCCTCTGGCAGGCCCTGACCGACCCGGCCTTCACCCGCCGGTACTGGGGCGTGAGCTTCGGCACCGACTGGACCCCCGGGTCCCCCATGGCCTGGACCGAGACGGGCGCCACGACCGAGGACCCCGAGCAGGTCGTCCTCGTCCACGAACCGCACCGCAGGCTGGCCTACACCTGGCACACGTTCAGCCCGCAGTGGGCCGAGGCGAACAACATCGACGAGGAACTGCGCGCGCGGCTCGCGAGCGAGCGCCGTTCACAGGTCACCTTCGACCTCGAGCCCGAGGGCGACCGGGTGAAGCTGACCGTCACGCACGAGTTCGACCGGGCGGGCACTCTGCGGTCCATGTGCAGCCAGGGCTGGCCGGCCATCCTCTCCAGCCTCAAGACCCTCCTGGAGACCGGCGAGCCCCTGGCCTGACGCGTCACGAGAGGGCCCGCGCCGAGGCTTGATCGCACCGGGAAGCCATGTCGTATCGTCAAAGACGCATCCACCGGCGAGCCGCGCCGGCGCAGAGTCCGAGGAGAACCCGTGACGCAGGAGTCCCCGCCGACAGAGCTGGCAGCACTGGTGGAGCTGTCGGAGCCCGAGCTCGCCGGAGTGCGCAATTTCCGTGACGTGGGCGGGCTGCCGACCGTGGACGGGCGGCGCGTGCGCCGGGGCAACCTCTTCCGCAGCGGTCACCTGGCGCACGCCACCGCCGCCGACGCCGCGTTCCTCTCCTCGCTGGGCCTGCACACGATCTTCGACTTCCGCAACGCCGCCGACCAGCGCCTCGAGGGCCCTGACATCGAGCTGCCCGGCGTGCGCAACGTGAACCTGCCGCTGACCGACCCGGCCGACGGCGCCGAGTTCTGGAAGATGGTGCGCGACGGCGACCTCGACCAGCTGCGCTCCATCCTCTCCGACGGCAGGAGCGCCGACCGGATGGGCGCCGCGTACCGGACGATCATCAAGGAGCGCACCGCCGAGCACAGCAAGGTCCTGCACGCGCTCGCCGAGGACAGCGTGCCCGCCCTGATGCACTGCGCGGCGGGCAAGGACCGCGCGGGCCTGTCCATAGCCGTCACGCTCCTCGCCCTGGGCGTGGAGCGTGACGCGATCGAGGCGGACTACCTCAAGTCGAACGTGAAGCACCGCCGCTACAAGGTGCACCGCTCGGACAGCTCCCCGAACGCGATGTCGCCCGAGGTCATGGAGCTCCTCGACCCGCTCTTCGACGCCCGCGCCGAGTACCTGGCGGCGGCGTACGAGGCGATCGAGGAGACCTGGGGCGACGTGGACACGTACCTCTCCACCGGCCTGGAGCTGAGCGCCGAAACGCGCGAGCGGCTGCGCGAGCGCCTGCTCGACTGAGGCCGCTACTGGTTGCTGGCCCCCAGCTCGAACAGCAGGTACAGGAAAGCCGCGAAGAGGTGGCCGACCGCCACGTAGATGATCAGGCGGACCCAGAGCCCTCGGGGAAGCTTCTCCTCCATGGTGTTGCGGGCGGGCCGCTCCGGCTGAACAGGGCCTTGCTGTTCCGGTTCCGTCATGTCGGGTCTCCCTGAGTGGGGCCGCCGAGGCACAGCGCGGTGGCGGGGCTCTGCAGCAGCGTGTGGACGAAGAGGAGGTCGGCGCCGCCCGGATCGGCGGCGGCGATCCGGTGCGGGGTCAGCGAGTCGAAGTGCGCGCTGTCCCCCGGCGCGAGGAGGTGCACCGTGTCCCCCAGGTGCAGCCGGAGCCGCCCCTTCAGGACGTACAGCCACTCCTCGCCGGGGTGGACGCGCACGATGTCGCCCTGCGCACCGTGCGGCACGTGCACGCGCAGCGCCTGCATGCCGCGGCCCGGGGCGCCCGCCTGCCAGTAGGTCCAGCCGCCGGCCGCCGTCGGTTCCATGTCCGGGGCGCGGACGACCGCGTCCCGGTCGGCGACCGTCTCGCCGAGCAGTTCGGAGACCGTCGTACCGTAGACACGTGCGAGGGTGAGCAGCATCGGCAGGGAAGGCTGGCGCTGCCCGGTCTCCAGGCGGGAGAGGTGGGCGGGCGAGAGCCCGGCCGTGCGGGCCGCGGCCTCCAGGGTCAGGGAGGCGCGGCGGCGCAGTTCACGCAGCTGGGGCGCCACGGTGGGGAGCGCTTCGGCCGCCTCGGGCGGCTCCGCGGGCTCCTTGGGCTCGGCAGGGCTCATACCAGGATTGAGCCAGAGCCTTGCCTCTCGGGCAACTTTCTTGCCCGAGAGGCAAAAGAGGTACGACGGCGGAGGGCCGACGTCCCGCTCAGCGGTTCGCGACCGCCTGCTTCACCAGCGTCCTGCCGAAGTCCCACATCAGTCCGCCACCGCTGTGCGCGTCCTCCATGACGGCGGTGAAGGCGTCCACGAAGCGGTCCACCTCCCGCTCCCCGATGGTCAGCGGCGGGATGAGCTTGATGACCTCCAGGTGGTCCCCGGAGACCTGGGTGAGGATGCGGTGCTTCTGGAGCAGCGGTACGACGACCATCTGCGCGAAGAGTCCCTTGCGGGCCGCCTGGAGCATCGTCCAACGGCCGCGCAGCTTGAGCGACGTGGGACGCCCGAACTCGATGCCGATCATCAGCCCGCGGCCGCGCACCTCGCTGAGCAGTTCGTAGCGGTCGACGAGGGCGGCCAGCCGGGACTTGAGCAGCTCGCCCGTGACCCGGGCGTTCTCGACGACCTTCTCGTCCTCGAGCACGGACAGGACGGCCAGCCCGGCCGCCATGGCCTGCGCGTTGGAGCCGAAGCTCGCCGAGTGCACGAGCACCCGGTCCATCGACGAGTAGACCTTCTTGAAGATCCAGTCCTTGCCCAGCGTCGCGCCGACCGGCACATAGCCGCCCGACAGCGCCTTGGCGACGCAGACCAGGTCGGGCTCGACGCCCTCCTCGTGCTGGTAGGCGTAGAAGTCGCCGGTCCTGCCGAGGCCGGTCTGCACCTCGTCGGCGATGAGGAGCGCCTTGTGGCGGTGCAGCAGTTCCTGGGCGGCGCGCAGGTATCCGGGCGGGGTCTCGTGCACGCCCTTGCCCTGGACGGGCTCGACGATCAGCCCGGCGACGTCGCCCTTCCTCAGCTCCGCGCGCAGCGCGTCCAGGTCGCCGAGCGGGACCGCGGTGTCGGGCAGCAGCGGCGCGAACCCGTCCCGGAAGCCGTCCTCGCCGTTGACGGAGAGGGAGCCCGTGGTGAGCCCGTGGAAGGCGTGCGTGCAGTAGAGCACCCGCGGCTTGCCGGTCGCGTAACGGGCGAACTTCAGCGCCGTCTCGACCGCCTCGGTGCCGCTGTTGCCGAAGAAGACCCGGTCCAAGTGCGGGCTGTGCTGGAGCAGTTGCTCGGCGAGCAGGCCCGGCAGCGGCTGGCAGTCGAAGCGGGTGAGGTCGGCGAGCGAGGCGTCGAGGACGTCGTGCAGCGCCTTGCGTACGACGGGGTGGTGCCGGCCGAGACCCATGACGCCGAAGCCCGCGAGCATGTCGAGGTAGTCGTTGCCCTCCGCGTCCCAGAAGTACGCGCCCTCGGCCCGTTCGTAGACCTTGTCGAAGCCGATGGTGTGCAGCATGCGCGGCAGTTGGTGGTTGAGGTGCCGGGTGTGCAGTTCGTACCGTTCGGCGCCCCGTTCGGCGAGAAGCCTGCCGAGGTCGAACTCCTTGGCGCCCGCGGTGCCGAGCTCCTTCGCGCCCTCGGCGTCGAACTCCGTGGTCATACGCTGTACTCCTTGCCTGAACCCTGCTGGTGCGCGCCCCGGTCGGCGGTCAGCGTGGCGCTGATGCGGCCGGCGATCTCGACGGGGGTGAGCCCCACGTCGGCGAGGACCTCGCCCCGCTTGGCGTGCGCGAGGAACTGCTCGGGGATGCCGAACCGCCTGACGGGCACGTCCACTTCGGCCTCGCCGAGCGCGAGCGCGACCGCGGCGCCGACCCCGGCGGAGCGGCTGTTGTCCTCGACGACCGCGACGAGGCGGTGGCGCGCGGCGAGGCCGGGCAGCTCCGGGGCGGCGGGCTTGACCCAGCGCGGGTCGACGACGGTGCAGCGCAGACCGCGCTCCCGGAGCAGTTCAGCGGCCTGCAGACAGACCGGCGCCATCACCCCGACCGCGACGAACAGCACCTCCGCCTCCGCCTCCGCGAGCAGTACGTCCATGCCGCCGATGCGGTCCACGGCGGGGATCGCCGGCCCCACCGACTCCTTGGGGAAGCGCAGGAGCGTCGGAGCGTCGTCGACGGCGACCGCTTCCCGCAGCTGCGCCCGCAGTTGGTCGGCGTCGCGCGGCGCGGCGATGCGCAGCCCCGGCACGACCTGGAGGATCGACAGGTCCCACATGCCGTTGTGCGAGGCGCCGTCGACGCCCGTGACCCCGGCCCGGTCGAGCACGAAGGTGACCCCGCACCGGTGCAGCGCCACGTCCATCAGAAGCTGGTCGAAGGCACGGTTGAGGAAGGTGGCGTACACCGCGACGACGGGGTGCAGGCCCCCCGTGGCGAGTCCGGCGGCCGACACCGCGGCGTGCTGCTCGGCGATGCCGACGTCCCACACCCGGTCGGGGTAGGCCTCCGCGAACTTCGTCAGGCCCACGGGGCCCAGCATGGCCGCGGTGATGGCGACGACGTCGTCGCGCTCGGCGCCGATGCGGACGATCTCGTCCCCGAACACGGAGGTCCAGGACGGGCCGTTGGACGGCGCGAGCGGTTCGCAGGTGAGGGGGTCCATCACGCCGACGGTGTGGAAGCGGTCCGCCTCGTCGGCGAGCGCGGGTTCGTAGCCGCGGCCCTTCTCGGTGAGGCAGTGGACGAGTACGGGGCCGTGGAAGCGTTTCGCGCGTCGCAGCGCCGACTCGACGGCTCCGATGTCGTGCCCGTCGATCGGCCCGACGTACTTGAGTCCCAGGTCCTCGAACATGCCCTGCGGCGCGAACGCGTCCTTGAACCCCTTCTTGGCGCCGTGCAGCGACTCGTACAGCGTCTGCCCGACGACGGGCGTGCGCTGGAGGATGTCCTTGCCCCAGGCCAGCACGCGCTCGTAGCTGTCGGTCGTGCGGAGGGTGGCGAGGTGGTTGGCGAGGCCGCCGATGGTCGGGGCGTACGAGCGTTCGTTGTCGTTGACGACGATGATCAGCGGCCGGTTCTTCGCGGCCGCGATGTTGTTCAGGGCCTCCCAGGCCATGCCGCCGGTCAGCGCGCCGTCCCCGATGACGGCGACGACGTGCCCCCGCTCGCCGAGGACCTGCCGCGCCTTGGCGAGGCCGTCCGCCCAGCCGAGCGCGGTCGACGCGTGGCTGTTCTCGACGATGTCGTGCTCGGACTCCTCGCGCGAGGGGTAGCCGGAGAGGCCGCCCTTGCCGCGGAGTTTGGAGAAGTCCTGGCGCCCGGTGAGCAGCTTGTGCACGTAGCTCTGGTGGCCGGTGTCCCACACGAGCCGGTCGACGGGCGACTCGAAGACGCGGTGCAGGGCGATGGAGAGCTCCACCACCCCCAGATTGGGGCCGAGATGGCCGCCCGTCCTGGCGACCGCGTGCACCAGGAACTCCCTGATCTCCCCCGCCAGTTCGTCGAGCCGGGCCCCGGAAAGTCCCTTCAGGTCCCGTGGCCCCCGGATGGTGTCGAGAATGGTCATGCTCGAGCCCCCTCTCTGGTTGTTCTCGGCTCACGGTGAAGAGGGGCACCCCTGCCGGAGGCCCCTCGTCGGCCCGTTCATGACGTCACCCGCGGTTTCCGGAGACCGTCTCGCGGGCCGCGCGGATGGACTCCTTGAGGGAGCCCATGGTGGCGAGGACGGCGGTCGGTTCGTAGCCGCAGTGCGCCATGCAGTTGGCGCAGCGCGGGTCCTTGCCTCGGCCGTACTTGCTCCAGTCGGTCTCCTCGATGAGCTGGCGGTACGTGGGCACGTACCCGTCGCTCATCAGATAGCAGGGACGCTGCCAGCCGAAGAGGGAGTAGTTCGGGATGGCCCACGCGGTGCACGGGAAGTCCGCCTTGCCCTCCAGGAAGTCCAGGAAGAGCGGCGAGTGGTTGAGCCGCCAGCGCAGCCGGTTGCCGCCCGCGAAGGCCTTCTTGAAGAGCTCGCGGGTCTGCTCGACACCGAGGAAGTGCTCCTGGTCGGGCGCCTTCTCGTAGGCGTAGGCGGGGGACAGCATCATCTCGTCGACCTTCAGGTCGTCGTTGAGGAAATTCAGGACCTCGATGATGGTCTGCGGGGTGTCGGTGTTGAAGAACGTCGAATTGGTGGTGACCCGGAAGCCACGCTTCTTGGCCTCCTTGATGGCGGCGACGGCCTCGTCGAAGACACCTTCCTTCGCGACGGACTCGTCGTGCCGTTCCCGCATGCCGTCGATGTGCACGGCGAACGCGAAGTACGGCGAGGGCTGGAACTTCTCGATCTTCTTGCGCAGCAGCATGGCGTTGGTGCAGAGGAAGACGTACTTCTTCTTCGCCACCAACTGCCGCACGATCTCGTCGATCTGAGGGTGCATCAGCGGCTCGCCGCCGGCGATGGACACCATCGGGGCGCCGGATTCGAGGACGGCGCCGACGGCCTGGGCCACCGGCATGCGCTGCTTGAGCACTCCGGCCGGGTGCTGGATCTTCCCGCAGCCCTCGCACTTCAGGTTGCAGGCGAAGAGCGGTTCCAACTCGACGATCAGCGGAAACTTGTCGCGCTTGCGCAGCTTCTGTTCAAAGAGATACGTAGCGACCTTGATGGACTGGCGAAGCGGCATGGCCATCTGGCTCACCTCCGAGGGAGCAACGAAGAACGGTGCCATTCAAAGAAAGCGGGGAGCACGGCACGAAGAACACGGAAAGCTGATATTCCACCGCGCACCGTGCCGATGCGGACGAGTTCGTGCTGTGGGGCATCCACGACCACCCGGACGGCCGCAACGGGCCGCTGACCGGCGCGTACGGCGCTGTGCAGCGTCGCGGCGGACTCCATGTCCACGGCGATCGCGCCCGTGGCCAGGAGGGCGCCGCGCTCGGTTCCACGGACGACGTGGTCGGAGCCGGTGAGCGGTCCGGTGTGCACGGTGCGGCCGGGCACGGCCCGCACCAGCTCCTCGACCAGCAGCCCGGTTCCCGTGCAGGGGGTGCTGCCGCGCGCGTCCCTGGTCTCCTCGGCGACGACGAGGTCGCCGGGGTGCATGCCGGGGGCGAGTCCGGCGCAGAAGCCGGTGGCCAGTACGGCCGCGTCGCGCAGGGTGTGCTTCCCGAGCGCCCCGGTGACGGCGCGCTCGGCGTTCTTGGGGCCCATGCCGGTACGCAGCACGGTCATGTCTCCCGGCGCGCCCTTGCGGTCGCCGGTGCGCAGGGCGAAGTGTTCGATGCCGAGCGCGCAGGCGATCAGCAGAGGCACGGGGCCCGGCCGCGGGGCCGGGTTCCCGTCCATCAGCTCCCCTTGGCGGGGCGGGCGTCGGAGCCGCCCGCGAAGGGCTCTCCGTTGATGTACCTGCCGAGGGCGGTGAGCGGGAACACCTGCCGGTACAGGTGGTAGTTGATGGAGAAGTCCCAGGGGAAGCCGGTGCCGGTGAAGTACGGCTCGTCCCACGACCCGTCCGCGCGCTGCGCCTCGACGAGCCAGGCGATGCCCCGCTCCGTCGACTTCGCCTCGCTCTCTCCCGCCGACAGCAGAGCGAGCAGCGCCCACGCGGTCTGCGACGCGGACGACGTGCCGTGGCCGACCCAGCCCCGGTCGCGGTAGGAGCGCAGGTCCTCGCCCCAGCCCCCGTCGTCGTTCTGCACCGACTCGACCCACCGCACCGCTCGGCGGATCGCCGGGTGCGCGGCGGGCAGCCCGGCCGTGATCAGGGCGGGCACCACCGACCCGGTGCCGTAGATGTAGTTGACGCCCCAGCGTCCGAACCAGGCGCCGTTCTCCTCCTGTTCGGCGAGGAGCCACTCGATGCCGCGCCGGGTGCGCGGGTCGTGGGACTTCCCCTCGACGGCGAGCATCTCCACGACGTGTCCTGTGACGTCGGCGGACGGCGGGTCGATGACCTCGCCGAAGTCGCAGAACGGCAGCCGGTTGGGGAAGGGGCTGGTGTTGTCGACGTCGAAGGCGCCCCAGGCGCCGTTCTTCGACTGCATGCCGAGGTTCCAGCGGACCCCGCGGTCGATGGCGTTCTCCAGGCGGGCCTTGTCCGGGTGCGCGACCCGGCGCAGCGCGAGGGCGACCTCAGCGGTGTCGTCGATGTCGGGGTAGTTGTCGTTGTGGAACTCGAACGCCCAGCCGCCGGGCGTCAGGCCGGGCCTGCGCACCGACCAGTCGCCGGGGCGCACGATCTGCTCGCCGAGCATCCAGTCGGCGGCCTTGACCAACTGCGGGTGGTCCGCGGGCACTCCGGCGTCCGCGAGCGCGATCGTCGCCAAACAGGTGTCCCACACGGGCGACTGGCACGCCTCGATCATCCGGGAGCCGTCCTCGCGCCACACGGCGAACCGGTCGAGCGAGGCGAGCCCGGCCTTCAGGACGGGGTGGTCCAGGTCGTAGCCGAGCAGGTGCAGCGCGATGACGGAGTAGACGGCGGGCGGCTGGATCCCGCCCCAGCAGCCGTCGTTCTCCTGCCGCTCGATGATCCAGCGGGCCGCGCTGTTCATCGCGGCTCTGCGCAGCGGGCGCGGCGCGACCTTGTGGTAGACGTGCAGCGCCTTGTCGAGCCGCTGGAAGACACCGTCCCAACTCGCCACGGGGGCAAGGGGTTTGGTGGGGTTGGGAACGCGCGCGTCGGTGTGCAGTTCGTCCAGGGCGAACGGCGCGGGGCGCACGGGCCGCTTGGCGGACACGATGGTGAGCGGCACTATCGTCTGCCGCGCCCAGCAGCCGAAGTCGTAGATGTTGAGTGGGACCCACTTGGGGAAGTAGATGAGCTCCGGCGGGAGTTCGGGCAGGTCGTCCCACTTCCACCAGCCGAAGAGGGCGAGCCAGATCCGGGTGAAGACGCGGGCTTCCGCGATGCCGCCCCGGTCGCGGATCCACGCGGCGGCCTTCGCCATGTGCGCCTCGTCGGGCCGGTCGCCGGCCAGGCGCAGCGCGACGTACGCCTCGATGGTGGTGGAGAGTTCGCCGGGGCCGCCGAAGAACGTGGCCCAGGTGCCGTCGTCGCGCTGCTCGCCGCGGATGAAGAGCGCGGCGGCGCGCGTGGTGTCCTCGTCCCGGATCCCGAGGAACTGCCGCAGGAGGAGGTCCTCGGCGTCCATGGTCACATTGGTCTCGAGGTCGCCCTTCCACCAGCCTTCGGGGTCCTGCCGGGCGAGCAGGAAGTCCGTGGAGCGCCGCATGGCGCGCGCGGCGGCCTCGCGAGGGCCTGTCGCGGTCGTATCGGTCAGGTCGTCGGGTTCGGTGGGCCGGCTGGCCGAGGCTGCGCGGGGCGTGGCCGCTCCGGTGCTTCCGTCGGTCGTCGCTGTCATGGCTTCCCCTTCGTGCAGTGCGGTGGCTACGTCTGCTGTGGGTCCGCCGTCGGCCGACGCGTCACGCCGGCCGGCGACTGCCTGTGGGTCCGGGGGTCTCCCCCCGGATCACCCGGATATCCGCGCGATAGTGATCATCTCTCTCGTACGACGACGAAGTCGGCGAGCGCGACGAGCTGCGCCCGGATACGGTCCGGCATCTGGACGTGGTCCAGGGCCTCGATGGCGATGGCGTGCTGGCGCCTGGCCTCCTTGGCGGTCCACTCACGGCCGCCCGCCTCCTCGATGAGGGCGGCACGCGCGGCGAACTCGTCCTCGGAGAAGTTCTCGAAGTCGCTGCTCTTGGAGTCGGCGGTGAGCAGCTCACCGAGCCGCTCGGACGCGGGCCCGCCCGCGGCCAGGGCGGCCACCACGGGCAGCGACTTCTTGCGCTGGCGCAGATCGCTCCACGTCTGCTTGCCGGTGGCCTCCGGGTCGCCCCAGATGCCGAGCAGGTCGTCCACGGCCTGGAAGGCGAGGCCGAGGTGGTACCCGTACTTCTCCAGGGTGTCGGCGGTGTGGTCGTCCGCGCCGCCGAGGACGGCGCCGATGGAGACCGAGCAGGCGAGCAGGGCGCCGGTCTTCTTGCCCTCCATCTCCAGGCACTCCTCGACGGTGACCCGGTCGCGGTGCTCGTAGCTGATGTCCTGGGCCTGGCCGTCGATCAGTGCGCGGGTGGCGGTGATGAGGCGGCGGGTGGCGCGGCCCGCCTCGACGGTGCCGAGTTCGAGGAGGATCTCGTTGCCGAGCGCGAAGAGGGCGTCGCCGACGAGGATGGCCTGCGCGGGGCCGTGCACCTTCCACACGGTGTCGCGGTGGCGGCGCTGCTCGTCGCCGTCCATCAGGTCGTCGTGCAGCAGTGAGAAGTTGTGCACGAGTTCCACGGCGACCGCGCCGGGGACTCCGATCTCGGGGGCCGCGCCCGCGACCTCGGCGGAGAGCAGGGCGAGCGCGGGACGCACCGCCTTGCCGCCGTCGCCGTCGGAGGGGTTGCCCTCCGCGTCGATCCATCCGAAGTGGTAGGCGGCCACGGTGTCCATGGGCGGTGCGAGACGGTCCACCGCGGCCCGCAGCACCGGGGTGGCCAGCGTCCTTCCTTGCTCGAGCAGTGAGGTCACGTCCACCGTGTCGGCAGCCGTTTTCTCGGCCGAGGGCACAGTCGGCACAGTTTCTCCTCTTGTTCCGGTGCTGTTTCGCTGGGGACCTGACCCCAGAAGGTCGAGCTTCACGCCGCCGCCTCCTCGAATGCGAAGAGGTGATCACGGGGGCGGTCGAGGGTGGAGAGGGCGGCTTCGGCCGCGCTGATGCCGCTGCGTACGGCGCTCTCCATGGTCGCGGGCCAGCCGGTGGCGGTCCACGCGCCCGCGAGGTACAGGCCGCGGGCCTTGGTGCGGGCGCCGGGGCGGAGCCTGCCGACACCGGGGGTGGGCGCGAAGGTCGCCGTGCGCTCGCGGGTGACGAAGAAGTCCCGTACCTCGGCGCCGTGCGCGGCGGGCAGCAGCCGCTCGAGCTCGGGGAGATAGCGCTCTCGCAGGGCGGCGACGGGCGCGTCGATCTCGTCGTGCGCGATCGACTGCGAGAGCGCGAGGTACTGCCCTTCGGTCAGTCCGGAGGCCTCGGTCCGGTCGAAGACCCACTGCACGGGTGTGCCGATGGCGGCGAAGAACGGCCGCTTCAGCACCTTCCTGTCGTACACGACGTGGATGTTCAGGATCGGCGCGGTGTCGATGTCGAGCAGCCGGTCGGGCTGGTCGAGGGCGCCCTCGGGGAGGAGGTCGTGCGTCTCGTGCTGCGGCACGGCGAGCACGACGGTTTCCGCCTCGATGGTCTCGCCGGGAACCTCAACGCGCCAACCGCCGTTGTCCGTACGGGAGATGGAGGTGACGCGTGCCTTTAGTTCCGTACGTACTCCCGCTGCGTCGAGCGCCTTGCGGGCCAGTGTGTCGTGCAGGTCACCGAGGGGCACCCGGGCCCAGCCGATGTCGGCGGCGCCCGGTTCGGAGAGCAGCCCGGTCTTGAACACCATCGCGGCGAGCCCGAGTGAGGCGTCGCTCGCGGAGGCGTTGAGTGTCGCGACGCCCACGAGGTCCCAGAGGGCCTCGATGGCGCGCGCCGACTGACCATTCCTGGCGAGCCAGCTGCCGAAGTTCTGGCCGTCGAGCACGGGGTCGGCCGGGTCGAGCCCCTTGAGGGCGAGCGCCGCGCGGCCCACCTTGGCGCGTTCGGCGACCGACAGATGGGGGTAGGTGGCGAGGCTCGCGGCGAGGTGCAGCGGCACGGGGAGCGCGGTGCGCCTGAGGCGCCCGAGCCGGTTGCGGCCCGCGTCGAGGACGGGCACGTCGAGACGTTCCTGCACGGGTGCGAGGTGCGCGCCGTCGATGCGGTCGAGGAACCATCGGTAGGCGGTGCAGCAGCGCAGATAGACGTGCTGGCCGTTGTCGACGGTCAGCGCGCCGCGCTGAAAGGAGAACGCGAGCCCGCCGAGTCGCGGCCGTCCTTCGAGCAGCGTCACGCGCAGGCCCGCGTCGGCGAGCGCGAGCGCGGTGGTGATGCCCGCGAGGCCGCCGCCGACCACCACGGCGGCCGCCCCTGCGGAGCGGCCTTCGGCGTCCTCGGTCAGCCCCTCGGGCTGCATGTCTTCCCTCGTCATGCACCCACCCCTTCGGCCGTTGCAGTCTGGGACGCGACCTGGGAGCGGAGGGTTGCCCGCCGCTTTGCGAACGCTGTCCCAACTGCCCCACGATCGCTCCGGATGCGCATCACACGCGCCTCCGGACGGTCTGTCGTGACACGTTCCGCGCGTCGAGACCGGACAGTCCACGCACGGCGACGTACGCCTTCTCGCGCCCGGGGAGCGAGACGCGGCCACGCAGGACCGCTTCCGGCTCCCGCTCGATGCGGTCCAGGAGGCGGCGGTAGATGCCGGCCATGGCGGCCACGCAGGCGCCGCTTCGCCGGTCCAGCATGGGAAGCAGGCGGTAGCCCTCGGTGAACAGGGCCCGCGCACGGCGCACCTCGAAGTGGACGAGGCCCGCGAAGTCGGCTCCGGCGGGCGGCTCGGAGCCCGAGAACCCGGCCGAGCAGCCGAACTTGGCGAGGTCGTCGGCGGGCAGGTAGGTCCGCCCGTCCAGGGCGTCCTCGCGAACGTCCCGGAGAATGTTGGTCAGTTGGAGCGCGAGACCGAGCGTGTCGGCATACTCGGGCGCGCGCTCGGAGTGGAGCGCCCCCCGCTCCGTGCCGAACACCCCGAGCGAGAGCCGCCCGATGGCCCCGGCGACACAGCGGCAGTAGACCTTGAGGTCCTCCCACGTCTCGTACGTCTCACCGCGTACGTCCTTCAGGACGCCGTCGATGAGTTCGTCGAGGCCTTCCATGGGGATGGGGAAGCGCGCGGCGGCATGGCCGAGGGCGACCGCGACGGGGTCGGTGTCGTCCTCCCGCACTTCGCCCGCGCGGATCCGCGCGACCGTCGCACGGGTGTCGTCGAGCCTTCGCGCCTTGACGTCCGGGGGGAGCTCGCCGTCGCCGATGTCGTCGACCCGCCGGGAGAGGGCGTAGAGCGCGGACATCGCCCGGCGCTTGGGCGTCGGCAACAGCCTGATGCCGTACGCGAAGTTGCGGGCCTGCCGGCCGGTCACGGCCTCGCAGTAGCTGTACGCGGCGAGCACCGACGCGGATACGTGCGGATCCGACTCCACGGCCCGGCTCACCTCTCTCCTCGCAGAACTGCACCCGTCTCACGCAGCAGGCGCGGCTTGGTCGGCTTGGGCGCTCCGGGCAGGACGTCGTAACCGGCGGTGACGATCGCCCGGGCGGCTGCCCTCCCTCCTGCCACGAACCCGGCCAGCAGCAGCTTCAGCCTGCCGTGGACGCTACCCACCAGGGGGGTGCCTTCATTCAGCAGGGCGCGGGCGCGTTCCACTTCGAATGCGACCAGCGCGCGCGCCGACGCGCCCGCTGTCGGCAGGGCCAGATCTGACTCACTCACGTGGAACCGCTTCATGTCCTCGACAGGCAGATAGATGCGGCCGCGCCGCAGGTCTTCGGCGACGTCCTGGATGTGCTCGACGATCTGCAGGCCGGTGCAGACGGCGTCCGAGCGGCGGACGCGCTCGGGGGTCTCCGTCCCCGTGATGGCCAGGACGAGACGGCCGATGGGATTGGCGGAGAGCGCGCAGTACGCGACGAGGTCGTCGTACGTCTCGTAGCGCGTGATGACCTGGTCCTGGCGGTTGGCCTCGATCAGGTCCAGGAAGGGGGCGGCCGTCAGGGTTCCGCGCTCGGCGGCCGGCCGCAGCGCCCGCACCAGCGGGTGGCCGGGCTCGGTGCCGGCGAAGACCCTGTCCAGGTCGGCCGCGACGGCGTCGAGGAGCGGCAGCGGATCGTCCGTGCCGGCGTCGAGCCCGAGGTGGCGGGCGTGGCCGGCGCCGGGGGCCAGGTCGCCGTCGCCGATGTCGTCGATGAGGCGGACGACGCCGTAGACGGCCATGAGGTCGTCGCGCCAGGCCCGGGGCAGGAAGAAGGGCGCGACCGGGAAGTTCTCGTCCGCGGCCTTGGCGAGGACGGCGGAAGCATCGCGGAGCTGGAGATCATCCGTAGCCATTGCCGTCACATCTCCCGTTCTACACTGCCGACCCAATACATCCTATTTCGGACACGCCGCCCGGCTCTCTCCGAGGTGGGCCGTACTCCGAAGCGGGGCACCGCGCGATATCGCCCCACTTGCCGCGAATCAGCACCTGTACAGCTTACGTTGTACAACCCAACACGCATCGTCGGGGTGTTCGGCGCATCACAACAACACACCGATTGGCGTCAATCTTCCTTTGCCGACGGCGAGTTGAGGGGACCGAGTGACCCTGGGGACACCATGTCACGACAGTGCCCCGCCGGGCTCCTCCCGGCGGGGCACTGATGCCGAACGGGTGTTCCCCCGTGGCTCGATCGGGCTACTTGCCCGTGAACTTCTCGTATTCCTTTATGACCTCGTCGGTCGGACCGTCCATGCGCAGCTCACCGCGCTCCAGCCACAGCACGCGGTCGCACGTGTCGCGGATCGACTTGTTGTTGTGGCTGACCAGGAAGACCGTGCCGGCCTCCTTGCGGAGCTCGCGGATGCGGGCTTCGGAGCGCTTCTGGAACTTGCGGTCGCCGGTGGCCAGGGCCTCGTCGATCATCAGGACGTCGTGGTCCTTGGCCGCCGCGATGGAGAACCGCAGGCGGGCCGCCATGCCGGAGGAGTAGGTGCGCATCGGAAGGGTGATGAAGTCGCCCTTCTCGTTGATCCCCGAGAAGTCGACGATCTCCTGGTAGCGCTCCCGGATCTGCTCGCGGGACATGCCCATCGCGAGCCCGCCGAGAATGACGTTGCGCTCGCCCGTCAGATCGTTCATCAGGGCCGCGTTGACGCCGAGCAGCGAGGGCTGGCCGTCGGTGTAGACCTTGCCCTTCTCGGCGGGGAGCAGGCCCGCGATGGCGCGGAGCAGGGTGGATTTGCCGGAGCCGTTGGAGCCGATGAGGCCGATGGCCTCGCCTCGGTAGGCGGTGAAGCTGACGCCTCGCACCGCGTGCACCTTGCGCACCCCGCGCTCCTCGCCGCGCCTGAGCATCCGGCTCAGGGCGGAGGTGGCGCTGCCCTTGCCCGTCTTCGCGCCGTTGACGCGGTAGACGATGTGCAGCTCGTCGGCGATGACGGTGGGGATGTGCCCCTTGCCGGCGTTCGCGTCGCCCTTCTCGGGCGTCTTGTCGTCAGCCACGGCCGTACCGCTCCTCCGCCTTCCAGAAGTACACGAAACCGACCGCACCGAGCACCACGGCCCAGCCGACCGCGAAGGCCCACACGTGCGGCGGCAGGTAGGAGGAGTCGTACTTGTCGATCAGGGCGAAGCGGATCAGGTCCATGTAGATGGAGGCCGGATTCCACTGGAGCACGTCCCCGACCCAGCCGGGCACGTCCTCCTTGGTCGCGAGCATCGCGGGGATGCTGAACATGACGCCCGAGGCGTACATCCAGGTCCGCATCACGAACGGCATGAGCTGCGCCAGGTCGGGCGTCTTGCTGCCCATCCTGGCGAAGATCAGCGCGAGACCCATGTTGAAGACGAACTGCAGGACCAGCGCGGGCAGGACGAGCAGCCAGGACAGAGCGGGGAAGATCCCGAACGCGCACATGATCACGACGAGCACGATCATCGAGAAGAGCAGCTGCTGGAGCTGCTGCAGCGCGAAGGAGATCGGCAGCGAGGCCCGCGGGAAGTGCAGGGCCCTGACCAGGCCGAGGTTGCCGGAGATCGCCCGCACGCCCGCCATGACCGAGCTCTGCGTGAACGTGAAGACGAAGACGCCCGTCACCAGGAACGGCACGTAGATCTCGTGCGGGATGCCCTCCCGGGCGCCGAGCAGCAGCCCGAAGATGAAGAAGTAGACCGCCGCGTTCAGCAGCGGCGTGGCCACCTGCCACAGCTGGCCGAGCTTGGCCTGGCTGTACTGGGCGGTCAGCTTCGCCTGGGAGAAGGCAAGGATGAAGTGGCGCCGTCCCCAGAGCTGGCGGACGTACTCGAAAAGTCCGGGGCGGGCGCCGCTGACGGTCAGACCGTACTTGGCGGCGAGTTCGGCCCGGGAGAGCCCGTCATCGGGCGACGGGGTCGACGGCGACGCAGTCACCGCGACCCCGCCGTCATGCGTTGTCTCACTCACGAGTGGAAACTTTCGTCTTCGAAAAGCGCAGCCGGTCGGGCGTAGGCGTGGGCCAGGGACCGGGGTATGGCCCGAATGCTCTCAGACCCGAGCTTGTCAGATGACGGGAGGTCGGCCCAGTCGGGTCAGCCGCCACACCGTACGCCACTTCATGGGCCTGCGAGGCCCGCAGGGCGTGGTCCAGCCCTCCTTGAAGCCGCCGAACCAGGCCTTGAGGGCCGGGCCCGAGGGGCGTCGGGCGAGGGTGAGGAGCATCCAGACACCGAGGTAGACCGGGACCAGCGGCGCGGGGAGGTTGCGACGGGCCAGCCAGACGCGGTTGCGGGCCACCATCCGGTGGTAGACCGCGTGCCGCGAGGGGGCCGTCGTGGGGTGGAGAAGCACCATGTCGGAGCGGTAGTCGATCATCCAGCCCGCGTTGAGCGCCCGCCAGGCGAGGTCGGTCTCCTCATGGGCGTAGAAGAACTCGCCGGGCAGCCCGCCCACCTCGGCGAGGACCTTCGTGCGGACCGCGTTGGCGCCGCCGAGGAAGGTCGTCACGCGCGAGGAGCGCATCGGGTCGGAGGCCCGCAGCCGCGGCACGTGACGCCGCTGGGTCTCCCCCGTGTCCGGGTCGGCGATGCGGAAGCTGATGATGCCGAGCTCCGGGTCGGCGGCGAACGCCTCGCGGCACAGCCGCGCCGTGTCCAGGGTGGCGAGCAGGCCGTCGTCGTCCAGGAAGAGCAGGATGTCGACGTCGGTGCCGCCGGGGCCGAAGGCCTCGATGCCGACGTTGCGGCCGCCGGGAATGCCGAGGTTCTCCGGCAGCTCCACGGTGCGTACGACCGACGAGGACTCCGCGACCTCGGGCACGGGGGCGCCGTTGCCGACCACGACCACCTCGACCGGGTCGCCCTCCTGCTTGGCGACCGAGTCGAGGAGGGCACGCAGCTCCTGCGGCCGGTTGCCCATCGTGATGATGACGGCGCCGACCTTCAGCTTCTCCGCCGAAGCGCTCGGGGTGCTCGGGGTGCTCACTTCAACCTGCTCGATACGAGGATGGACACGAGGTGCAGCAGGGTCTGCAGCATCGCGATGCCCGCGAGCACCGCCACACCGAGGCGCGAGAAGAACAGGTCGCCGCGCGCCTGGTCGACGAACGCGATGACGAGGATCAGCAGGGACGCCTCGACCCCGAGGATGAGCCGGTGGAACTTCAGCGCGGCGGCGGCCCTGCGGGCCAGCGCCATGCCCGAGGAGCGCGGCTCGGCCGCCGACTCCTTGACCGGCTCCTTGCCCGTCTGGTGCCGGGCGACGCCGACGAGGTCGGTCTCGGCCTTGATCAGGATCGCGCCGAGCGCGGCCAGGGTGCCGAGGAAGGCCCACAGCCAGTCGATGCGTCCCGAGCCCCATATGTCGGCGGCGCGCAGACCGAAGCCGACCAGGACCGCGGCGTCGCACAGGTAGGCGGCGACCCGGTCCAGGTAGACACCGGCCATCGAGTACTGCTTCTTCCAGCGGGCGATCTCGCCGTCCACGCAGTCGAGCAGCAGGTAGAGCTGGACCGCGACCACGCCGAGCACGGCGCCCGTGATGCCGGGCACCAGAAGGGCCGGGGCGGCGAGGGCGCCGGCGACGGTCATCACGTAGGTCAGCTGGTTGGGCGTGACCCGCGTGTTCACCAGGTGCCGGTCGATGCGCAAGGAGACCTCGCGCATGTAGAGCCGGCCGGCCCAGTGTTCGCCGCTGCGCCGGTCCTTCACCCCCGGGGGGTGAACAACCGGACGGAGCTCAGCTACCGATGGCTTTTGCATAGTCGGCGTATGCGTCCCTGATCTGGTCGGTGGACAGGTCGAGGTGTTCGAGGATCGTGTAGCGGCCCGGACGGGTCTGCGGAGCGAACTCCACGACCTTCACGAACTCGTCCACGGTGAAGCCGATCTCCTCCGGCAGCACCGGCAGGCCGTGGCGGCGCAGCACCTGCGCCATGAACGCCGACTCCTCGCGGGCACCGCGCAGGTGCATCGCGAAGGCCGCGCCCAGGCCGCACTGCTCGCCGTGGCTGGCGGCGCGCTTGGGGTAGAGGAGGTCGAAGGCGTGGTTGATCTCGTGGCAGGCGCCGGACGCCGGGCGGGAGTCGCCCGAGATCGACATGGCGATGCCGGTGAGGACCAGACCCTCGGCGAGGACCTGGAGGAAGCCGTCGTCGCCGACCCCGCCGGGGTGGCGGAGCACGGCCTCGCCGGCCTGGCGGGCCATGGCGGCCGCGAGGCCGTCGATGTCCTCGCCGCGCTCGCGGGCGGCGAGCTCCCAGTCGCGGATCGCGGAGATGTTGGACAGCGCGTCGCCGATGCCGGAGCGGACGAAACGGACGGGCGCCTCACGGATCACATCGAGGTCGATGACGACCGCGATGGGGTTCGGCACGCCGTACGAGCCGCGGCCCGCGTCGTTGTCGAGCGTCGCGACCGGCGAGCAGAGGCCGTCGTGCGACAGGTTCGTCGCGACGGCGACCAGCGGCAGACCCACGCGCGCCGCGGCGAACTTGGCGCAGTCGATGATCTTGCCGCCGCCGAGGCCGACGATCGCGTCGTAACGGCCCGACTTCCTGATGTCCTCACCGAGCTTGATGGCGTCGTCGAGCGTGCCGCCACCGACCTCGAACCACTCCGCGCCGCCCAGCGAGGGCATCAGCCGCTCGCGGAGCACCGCGCCCGAGCCGCCGCTGATGGCGATGGCGAGCTTGCCGGTCGACGAGCAGATCCGCTGGTCGGCGAGGACACCGGCCAGGTCGTCGAGCGCCCCCGGCCGGATGTCGACGACGACCGGCGAGGGGATGAGCCTCGTCAGTACTGGCACGCGATCTCCCGGCCCTTGGCGAGGTCGTCGTGGTTGTCGATCTCGACCCACTTGACGTCGCCGATTGGGGCCACGTCGACCTTGAAGCCGCGGTTGACGAGCTCCTGGTAGCCGTCCTCGTAGTAGAGGTCGGGGTCGCGCTCGAAGGTGGTCTTCAGGGCGTCGGCGAGCTCGTCGGCGGCGGAGCCCTCGATGAGGGTGACGCCGATGTACTCACCGGTGGCCGTCGCCGGGTCCATCAGCTTCGTGATCTTCTGGACGCCCTTGGCGTCGTCCACGATGACCTTCATCTCCTCGTCGGCGAGCTGCTTCACCGTGTCGAGGGCGAGGATGATCTTCTGGCCGTTGCCGCGGGCGGCGAGCAGCGTCTTCTCGACGGAGACCGGGTGCACGGTGTCGCCGTTGGCGAGGATCACGTCGTGCTTGATGGCGTCACGCCCGCACCACAGGGAGTAGGCGTTGTTCCACTCCTCGGCCTTGTCGTTGTCGATCAGGGTCAGCTTGAGGCCGTACTTCGCCTCCAGAGCCGCCTTGCGCTCGTAGACGGCCTCCTTCTTGTAGCCGACGATGATCGCGACCTCGGTGAGACCGATCTCGGCGAAGTTGCCGAGCGTCAGGTCGAGGATGGTGGTCTCACCATCGACGGGCACCAGGGCCTTGGGCAGGGTGTCCGTGTAGGGACGCAGACGCCGTCCGGCGCCTGCCGCAAGGACGAGGCCGATCATGCGGGTTCTCCTTCATCGTGTACGGCGGGTGCGCCCTTTTTCTCGGCGGCGACCCAGAAGCGGATGCTCTCGACGAGCACCACGAGTGCCACGGCCACGGCGAGTGCCGTGAGCGCGACGGTGAAATCGGTGGTGGACAGCACGGTGGCGGCCAGCGCGACCACGAGGGTCCTGCCTTCTTGGCCGCCGATCGCCCGCACCAGCCGGCGCGGGGGCGCACCGGCGCCGCCCTTGATGCGGTACACCGTGTCGTAGTGATGGTAGGCGACCGCCGACACCAGCCCGAAAGCCGCGGGCAGCGCCCCGTTCACATCGGCCCTGGCCGCCAGTACCAGGATCGTGCCGTACTCGGCGGCACGGAAGAACGGCGGCACCAGCCAGTCCAGGGGGGCCTTGAGCGGTCGTGCGAGCGCGAGGCCGGACAGGACGACGTACACGACCGCGGCGACGACGACCCACGGGCTGCCGTAGGAGGTGAAGGCGGCGACCGCGACGACCGCTGCGCCGCCGAGGAAGGCGAGCACGGGTGCGGGCAGGAAGCGCCCGCGTCGGCCGAGGGCGGTGAAGGACGAGGCGAGGGTGCCGTTGTCGGCGAGGTCGTCGAGTGCCCGGGCCGCGCGGTCGGTGCGGGTCGCCTTGCGGGTCAGCGAGCGCAGGACGCGTCCGGCGGTCGTGTAGCAGGCGGCGAGCGCGCAGCCGATGATCAGGACGACGAGGGTGATGCGCGGGGTGGTGACCGCGGTGAGCACGGCGATCATCGCCCAGCGCTCGCCGATGGGCAGCACTATCATCCGGCGCGCCCAGACCGTCCACCCGACGCTGTCGAGCTTGTCCGAGAGGGCCGCGGTGGGGCTGGTGTTGGCGGTCGCGGCCGTGCTGTCGGAGTTCGCCTCGTTGAAGGAGAAGTCCACGACGTGGCGGCAGGTCTGCAGGACCATGGCGCCGAGCGCGAGGGCCCATACGTCGTCGCCGTCGGCGTTGGCCGCGCCGAGTGCGAGGCCCGCGTAGTAGGCGTACTCCTTGGCGCGGTCGAACGTCGCGTCCAGCCAGGCGCCGAGCGTCGAGTACTGGAGGGAGTAGCGGGCGAGCTGTCCGTCCGTGCAGTCGAGGACGAAGGAGAGGAGCAGCAGCACGCCCGCCGCGACGAAGCCGCCGCGCGTCCCGGTCGCCGCGCAGCCCGCCGCGATCAGGGCGGTGAGCAGCGAGGCGGTGGTGACCTGGTTCGGGGTGAGGCCCCGGCGGGCGCACCAGCGGGCGATGTAGCGCGAGTACGGGGAGATGCAGTACGTGGTGAAGAAGCCGTCCCGCGACTTCACCGCGGTGCGCAGGCGTACGGCTTCGTCGTCGACGGCGGCGACGGCCTGGCGTGCCTCGTTCCGCGCCTGCGGGTCGTCGGGCACGGTGGCGACGAGGGTGCCGAGGTCGGGGCGGTGGACGTCCGTCGCGCCGGACTCCATGGCCGTGGCGATGTCGTCGGGGAGCGCGTCGTGGGTGACGACCCCGCCCGTGGTGGTGGCGGTCGCCCGCAGCGCGCGCGTCAGCTCCGGGCGGGCCTCCGGCTTGGCCGCGACGGCGCCGGGCACCGCGGAGGCGGCGAAGCGGGGGTCGGTCAGGCCGAGGCGCAGCGCGTGGACGTGTCCGACGAAGCGTGCGTCGACGACCGCGACCCGCTGGTCGCCCGGCACGGCCGCGAGCAGCGACTCGGCGTCCGCCGCGTCGGAGGCGACCCGCACGTCGAAGCCGAGGGACCGCAGATCGCCTTCGAGCGGCGACCCGGGGACCGGCTGTCCGGTGAGGATGGCGGTCGACAGACGAACTCACTCCTTGAGTACCGGCGCGGCTCGCGCCGGGCACATGCGTAAGGGGAGCGCCCCCGGGCCCATGGCGGCCGGGCGGCACGTCGGCTGAGGCTATCGGATGAGGGGAAGCGGGCGTTCATCACCCGTTCACGCCCCGATCAGAGCCTGTGTCATCACCCCGGTCGGGGTGACACAGGCTCTCAGGGCGGCCTGCGAGGGCCTCGGCCTTCGCGATCATCATGGTGGATGGGGGGCCGCGCCCACAAACCGCGCCCCGGTCGTGCCCGGCTTGCCCGTATAGCGGCCACATGCCTGTGCGGAGCAGCCGTGGGGGGCGTTCGCTTAGGGTGGGCGCCCATGACATGGCTGATCACAGGCGGAGCGGGTTACATCGGGGCACATGTGGCGCGGGTCATGGCCGGTGCCGGGGAGGACGTCGTCGTCCTGGACGACGTCTCGTCGGGGGTTCCGCAGCGGCTGCCCGCGGACATGCCCCTCGTGAAGGGTTCCTCGCTGGACGGCGACCTGCTGCGCCGGGTCTTCGCCGAGTACGGCGTCACCGGTGTGGTGCATCTCGCGGCCCGCAAGCAGGTCGGGGAGTCGGTGGAGCGGCCGCTGCGCTACTACCGGGAGAACGTGGGCGGCCTCACGACGCTGCTCGAAGCGGTGGCCGAGGCCGGCGTCAGGCGCTTCGTGTTCTCCTCGTCGGCCGCGGTGTACGGCAATCCGCCGGACGCGGAGCTGGTGGGCGAGGACACGCCGTGCGTTCCCGTCAGCCCCTACGGCGAGACGAAGCTCGCCGGTGAGTGGCTGGTGCGGGCGGCCGGGCGGGCGCACGGCATCGGGACGGTGTGCCTGCGCTACTTCAACGTGGCGGGCGCCGAGGCGCCCGAGCTCGCGGACACCGGGGTCTTCAACGTGATCCCGATGGTCTTCGACCGGCTGCGGCGCGACGAGTCACCGCGGATCTTCGGCGACACGCACCCGACGCCGGACGGCACCTGCGTCCGTGACTATGTCCACGTCTCCGACCTCGCCGAGGCCCACCTCGCGGCGGCCCGCAGGCTCGCGGAGGGCGCGGAGGGCGATCTGACGGTGAACATCGGCCGGGGGCAGGGTGTTTCCGTACGCGAACTGATCACCGTCATCGGTGAGGTGAGCGGCGACGCCCGTCCCGTGCTCGTCGAGCCGGCCCGCGCGGGCGATGCGCCGCGTGCCGTGGCCGATGCCCGTCTCGCGGCGGCGGAGCTCGGCTGGACGGCTCGGCGCGGGGTGCGCGAGATGGTCGAGTCGGCGTGGGCGGGATGGTGTCTGCACCACCCGGACGCACGCCGCGGATGACCGGCCGCGCGCGCTGACCTGCGCCCGCTCCCCCAGTCGGCAACCGTTGCCATTTTCGCAGGTCAGCGCAGTGATAACGGTGTTCAGTGCCGCGTTGCCAGATACCCCCCACCCGTAGTTCACTGTGGGCGCGCGACCAGCGGACAGCACACCGACGACCGATGCGGGAGGGCCTCATGGGGGCTGGGCACGATCACGGACACCTGCACGGGGCCCCGGCGACGGGGACGGCGGCCAACGCCCACAAGGGGCGGCTCCGCATCGCCCTCACCATCACGATCACGATCATGCTGGCCCAGATCGTGGGCGGGCTCATGGCGGACTCGCTCGCGCTCGTCGCGGACTCGGCGCACATGGCGACGGACGCGCTGGGCCTCGGCATGGCCCTGCTCGCGATCCACTTCGCGAACAGGCCGCCGACCGAGAACCGCACCTTCGGCTACGCCCGGGCCGAGATACTCGCCGCGCTCGCCAACTGTCTGCTGCTGCTCGGCGTCGGCGGGTACGTCCTGTACGAGGCGGTCCAGCGGTTCGTCACCCCCGCGGAGACCGAGGGCGGCCTCGCCCTCTGGTTCGGCGTCTTCGGGCTGGTCGCGAACATGGTCTCGCTCTCGCTGCTCATGCGCGGCCAGCAGGAGAGCCTCAATGTCCGCGGCGCGTTCCTAGAGGTCGTCGCGGACACCCTCGGCTCGCTCACGGTCATCGTCGCCTCGGTCCTGATCATGCTCACGGGCTGGCAGGCCGCCGACCCGATCGCCTCGCTCATCATCGGCGTCATGATCGTCCCGCGTACGGTCAAGCTCCTCAAGGAGACCCTGAACGTCCTCCTGGAGTCGGCGCCCAAGGGCGTCGACATGGCGGAGGTGCGGGCGCACATCCTCGAACTGCCGGGCGTCGAGGAGGTCCACGATCTGCACGCCTGGACGATCACATCGGGCATGCCGGTCCTCTCCGCCCATGTCGTGGTGAGCCCCTGGGCCCTCGACGCGACCGGCCACGAGAAGATGCTGCACGAGCTCCAGGGCTGCCTCGGCGACCACTTCGACGTCGAGCACTGCACGTTCCAGCTGGAGCCGAGCGGCCACGCGGAGCACGAGGCGAAGCTCTGCCACTGAGACCCCGCCCGAGGGCGGCGACGAGAAGACGACCGCCACCGCACAGAGCGCGTCGACGGTCGACTGCATCTCGACCGACGAGAACGGCATCGGTCAAGTGGTGGTGGCGAACAGCTTCGCCGACGGGTAGCGGGCACCGATGGGCAGCGGGCACCACGGAGAGTGTTGCCGTCACGGACGGTGTTACAGTGGCCAGAGTTCTTGAGTCCTGAGGAGGTGGGTTGATGACTGTCGCGGTCTGCGCTGCTCCGCGCGGCGACACGTGCATCCCCACCCTTCGGACGCGCGTCTGACTTCTCGTACGGCACTCGTACTTTTCGGTACCTCTCCCGTACGCGCGGTCCGCGGGTCCTTCACTCAAGGATCTCCACGTTGACTGACAACGCTTCTGTTTCCCGTGCCTTCTTCGCCCTGCACCACGGGCTTCCGCGGCAGGGCCCCGGCTCCGACGACACCACCCGGCGGCTGCTCTCCTTCGCGGGTGCGCCGCACGGGCGGCCGCGCGTGCTCGACCTGGGCTGCGGTCCCGGCCGGTCCGCGCTCCTGCTCGCCGCCGAGGCCGGCGCCGAGGTGACCGCCGTCGACCTGCACGAGCCGTTCCTCGACGAGCTCAGGGCCGCGGCCGAGGCCCGCGGGCTCGCCGGGTCGGTCACCGCCGTCAACGCCGACATGGGCGAACTCCCCCATCCGGACGGTTCGTTCGACCTCGTCTGGGCGGAGAGCTCGGTCTACAGCATCGGCTTCGACACCGCGCTGCGCTCCTGGCGGCGCCTGCTCGCCCCCGGTGGCGCGCTCGTCCTCACCGAGTGCGAGTGGACGACCGCCGAGCCGTCCGCCGCCGCCCGCGCCTTCTGGGAGCGGCACTGCACGCTGCGTACCGGCGAGGAGAACGTCCGGGCGGCGACCCGCGCCGGGTACTCGGTGCTCGGCGTGCACCCGCAGCCCGAGTCCGACTGGGACGAGTACTACGGCCCGCTGGCCGCCCGCGCGGACGCGGCGGACCCGGGCGAGCCCGGTATGGCGGAGGCGCTCGCCGCCACCCGCGAAGAGCTCGCGATGCGGCGCGAGCATGGCGCCGAGTACGGCTACACCGGCTATGTGCTGCGGCCCGTGGACTCCTGGCCCACCCGCCCGGAGACCGCGGCCGACATCACCGCCGTGCACGCCGTGAACGCCGCCGCCTTCGAGACCGAGGCGGAGGCCGACCTGGTCGACACGCTGCGCACGGATCCGGAGGCGTGGCTTCCCGGTCTGTCGTACGTCGCCGAGGCGCCCGACGGTTCGGTGGCCGCGCACGCGCTGCTCACCCGCTGCCGGGTGGACGGGGCGCCCGCGCTGGCCCTCGCGCCCGTCGCCACCCTGCCCGAGCACCAGGGGACGGGTGCCGGTTCGGCGGTCGTGCGTGCCGTGCTCGACGCGGCACGCACGCGTGGGGAGCGGATCGTCCTCGTTCTGGGGCATCCCTCGTACTACCCGAGGTTCGGTTTCAAGCCCGCTTCCGGGTACGGAATCCGGCCGGGCTTCGAGGTCCCGGACGAGGCGATGATGGCTCTGGCCCTGCACGGATCCGACGATTCCGCACAACTGCCGCGGGGCATGATCACCTATCCGGCCGCCTTCGGAGTCTGACCCCTCTCCGCGCGTCCCGCCGCGCCCCGGTGCGGCGGGACATGCGGGTCCCCGAAGTGCCCGAGGTGTCCGGAACGTACGGCAGACTTGGGGTTCGAAGACCGAAGAGAAGGATGCGTATGCCGATCACACCTGCCACCGCGGCGAACAGCCCGTCGAACGGCACCGGAGAAGCGATCTTGCTCGAACTCGTCGACGAGGACGGCAGGACCATCGGCACAGCGGAGAAACTCTCCGCGCATCAAGCGCCCGGGCAGCTGCACCGGGCGTTCTCCGTCTTCCTCTTCGACGAACAGGGCCGTCTGCTGCTCCAGCAGCGCGCCCTCGGCAAGTACCACTCCCCCGGCGTCTGGTCGAACACGTGCTGCGGGCACCCCTACCCGGGCGAGGCCCCGTTCGCGGCCGCGGCCCGGCGCACGTACGAGGAGCTCGGGGTCTCGCCGTCGCTGCTCGCCGAGGCGGGCACGGTGCGCTACAACCACCCGGACCCGGAGTCGGGGCTCGTGGAGCAGGAGTTCAACCACCTGTTCGTGGGCATGGTGCAGTCCCCGCTGCGGCCCGACCCCACCGAGATCGGCGGCACCGCCTTCGTGACGGCGGCGGAGCTGGCCGAGCGGCACGAACGGGACCCGTTCTCCGCCTGGTTCATGACCGTGCTCGACGCGGCGCGGCCCGCGGTCAAGGAACTGACGGGCCCCTCCGCCGGCTGGTAGCCGACCGTCCGCCGGGCCGTCAGACGCCGTTGGGCTTCAGGGGCAGGGCCGCCCAGATGACCTTGCCCCCGCTCGCGGTGTGCTCGACGTCGCAGGCACCGCCCGCCTCGGCGGTGATCTCGCGTACGAGGAGGAGTCCACGCCCGCCCGTCTGCGCGTGGTCCGCCACCAGGGCGGTCGGGCGGTAGGGGTGGTTGTCCTCGACGGAGACGCGCACCCACTCGGCGCCGACGGCGACCTCCACCGCGAGCATGGGCGACAGCAGGGCCGCGTGGCGCACCGCGTTGGTCACCAGCTCGGAGACGATGAGCAGCAGCCCTTGTACGAGGTCGTCCGGCGCCGGTACGCCCTGCCGGGCCAGCAGGTCGCGCACCGCGTGCCGGGCCTGGGGCACGGAGGCGTCCACGGCAGGGGCGGT
Source organism: Streptomyces sp. NPDC045678 (assembly GCF_056432085.1). Lineage (NCBI taxonomy): Bacteria > Bacillati > Actinomycetota > Actinomycetes > Kitasatosporales > Streptomycetaceae > Streptomyces > Streptomyces sp. NPDC045678. The sequence goes on along the minus strand of NZ_JBWKJS010000009.1, from coordinate 428,996 downwards.
GAAGCGCCACACCCCCTCGTACGGCATCGGTCCGCCGCTCCGTGGGAGTGGGCACGGCGCTCTCCCGTCGTTCCCCATCGTCCGGTCGCCGCCCTCGCGCTCGATTGTCGCCACACCAAGAGTGTTGGGAACGCTCTGGTCGAGACCGCTCCACTGACCAGAAGTCAGCGACTATCGACGTGATTTGACCGCCTGGGTCGGACACCATCAGATGTCCGATCGATCCTGCCCGCCCTGTCCTGCATGGTTCGCCTTCACATGTTCTTCAGGTTGTACGAGGCTGACGATGCGGCGCCCACCGATGCCGGTGGCGATCAGGCCGAGGCCGTCGAAGAGCAGCGCCAGGGAGAAGAAGCAGCCGATCACGTACTGGCTGCTGCTTGGCCATCCCGCGAGGACAAGGATGCCGATCAGCAGGCCGAAGGCTCCCTGCAGCAGCGTCAGGGCGAACTGCGGTCCCCGTACCACCAGACTGCCGACCAGCCGGAAGACCCCGCCCGTCAGGAAGAGCAGCGCCGCGAACATGGTCAGCGCCTCCGCCGCGACATCGGGCCTGCGGATGACGACGACGCCCGCCGCGAGGTTCAGCGCGGCGACCACGACGCCCAGCCAGAAGAAGCTGGTGCCCCGGGACTGGACGGCGTGCAGCAGGCCGACGACGCCGCCGATGAGCAGCAGCCAGCCGAACAGGAGCATCGAGGTCAGCGTGGCGACACCGGTGTAGACGAGGCCGACGAGCCCGGCCACGGCGAGGATCACGCCGAGCAGGGCCAGCCAGCCGAAGCTGCGGCTGACCGTCCTCGCCTCCGAGGTGGCTGCGTCGTCCCTGGGTCCGGCCATCAGCGTCTCCCTCTCGCTCGGCCCCCTTCTTGATCGTACGTTCGAGGGGTGCGGATAGCATCCGGCGCATGGAGCCGCAGCTGAGCCACACCGTCACGGACGGCGTCGCCACCGTCCTCATCGACCATCCGGCCAAGCGCAACGCCATGACCGCGGACATGTGGCGTCAGGTGCCGCCACTCCTCGCGGCGCTGGGCGCCGACCCGGCCGTGCGCGCCGTGGTCCTCACCGGCGCGGGCGACACGTTCTGCGCCGGCGCCGACATCTCCACGCTGCGGGAGTCGCCCGGCACCGCGCAGGACCTCGCGGTGCGGGCCGAGGAGGCCCTGGCGGCCTTCCCGAAGCCGACGCTCGCGGCGGTGCGGGGATACTGCGTGGGCGGCGGCGCGCAGCTGGCGGGCGCGTGCGACCTGCGGTTCGCGGACGAGGGCGCCTCGTTCGGTGTCACCCCGGCCAAGCTCGGCATCGTCTATCCGGCCTCGTCCACGCGCCGCCTGGTGTCGCTGGTGGGGCCCGCCACCGCCAAGTACCTGCTCTTCTCCGGTGAGTTGATCGGTACGGAACGGGCGCTGCGCACCGGCCTTGTGGATGAGGTGCTGCCGTCCGGCGAGCTGGACAAGCGCGTCGCCGAGTTCACCCGGATCCTGGTGTCACGCTCCCTGCTGACGCAGGCGGCCGCCAAGGAGTTCGCCACGGGCCGCACGGACCGGGACGCGTACTGGGCGGAGCAGGCGCGCGGCAGCGGCGACACCGCCGAGGGGGTCGCCGCCTTCCTGGAGCGCAGGCAGCCGCGCTTCACCTACTGACCGAAGCGGCTCCCGGCGCGGAACTTCGCGACGAGGTGCGCGGGCGCCTTCTCCGGGGACCCGGCGTCGTAGGGCGGCTGGGGGTCGTACTCGGCCAACAGCTGCACGGTCTGCGCGTGCTCGTCGCCCGCGATCCGGCCGGCCAGGGTGAGGCCCATGTCGATGCCCGCAGAGACACCGGCCGCCGTGACGTACTTGCCGTCGAAGACGACCCGCTCCCCCGTCGACTCGACGCCGAGCCGGTCGAGCTCGGCCAGCGCGAGCCAGTGCGAGGTGGCGCGGCGGCCCTTGAGGAGGCCCGCGGCGGCCAGCGCGAGCGAGCCGGTGCACACGGACGTGGTCCAGGTGGTCGTGGCGTCGACCGTGCGGAGCCAGCCGAGGAGGGCCTCGTTCTCCATCTGGTCGCTCTGTCCCGGGCCGCCGGGCACGACGACGATGTCGGGCCGCTGGACCTCCGCGAAGGACTTGTCGGCGACGAGGGCGAGGGTGCCGTTGTCGTCGCGCACCGGGCCGGCCTGCTCGGCCACGAAGACGGTCTCGGCGCCCGGCAGGTTGGTCAGTGTCTGGTAGGGGCCGATGGCGTCGAGGACGGTGAAGCGCTCGTACAGGGCGATGGCGATCTGCATGGTGTCCCTATCGGTGTGGATGGATGTGCCGGGTGGAGGTACCGGACGGTGCGGCCGGTACGGGGTGGAAGCGGCGGCGGTACTCGGCCGGAGCCGCGCCGAGCACCTTGACGAAGGCGCGACGCATGGCCTCCGGGGTGCCGTAGCCGCTCGCGCGTGAGACTTCCTCGACGCCGTCGGAGGTGTCCTCCAGGAGGCGTCGGGCGTGTTCGATGCGGACGCGCTCGACGTACTTGCCCGGGGTCAGACCGGTTTCCGCCTGGAAGGCGCGGGCGAAGTGGCGGGGCGAGAGGCGGGCGCGCGCGGCGAGCGCCTCGACCGAGAGGTCGTCGGCCGGGTGCTCGGTGATCCACTGCTGGACCTCGCGCAGCGGCTCGCGCCGTGCGGTCTGGGCGGCGAGCTGGACGCTGAACTGCGCCTGGTTCCCCGGGCGCCGCAGGAAGACCACCAGGTGGCGGGCGACCGTGAGCGCCACCTCGCGGCCGTGGTCCTCTTCGACGAGCGCCAGGGCGAGGTCGATGCCCGCGGTGACCCCCGCGGACGTGGCGACATGGCCGTCCCGTACGTAGATGGGGTCGGGGTCGACGTCGATGCCCGGGTGGTCCCTGGCGAGCTTCTCGCAGTACGCCCAGTGCGTCGTCGCCCTGCGGCCCTCCAGGAGGCCCGCCTCGGCGAGGCGGATCGCGCCGGTGCAGACCGAGACGAGGCGCTCCGCGCGCTGGCCGTTCTCGCGCAGCCACGCGGTCAGCTCCGGGTCCTGCCCACGTGTTCCGTGGCCGCCCGGGACCAGCAGCGTGTGCGGCCGGGGGGCGTCGGCGAGCGCGGAGTCCGGGACGAGGGTGAGGCCGCTGGAGGTGCGTACGGGCCCGCCGTCCAAGGAGGCGGTGCGGACGAGGTAGCCGTCCTGGGTGGCGGCCGTGCAGTGCCCGGCGCCCGTGAACACCTCCACGGGTCCCGTGACATCAAGGCTCTGGACGCCGTCGAAGAGGACGACCAGGACGATTCGCTGCGTCATGCCGTCGATTCTTCGCCCGGTCCCCGATGTCTGCAATGACGAGGAACCCACCTTTCCTGCCATGGCGGATGACCATCACACGTAGCACATACCGACCAGTAGGTAACGTGCATCCATGACCTCATCGACGAGCCCTTCCCCCGCGCCCGCCCCGTCCGCCGCACTGGAGTCGCGGGCCGGACGCCGCTGCCACTCCGTCCTCAACGCCCTGCACTCGACGCACTACTTCTCGCCGGACGTGAACCGGGAGCTGAGCGGCCTCGGCATCACCCACCCCACCGCGGTCAACTTCGCCGTGCGCGCGGCGGCGCTGGGCGCCGTCGGGCCCGGGACCGTGGCGGCCGCCTTCTACAACTACAAGTACGAGCTGGTCGCCGCGCACGTCCCCCAGGTGTGGCGGACGGCGTCTCCCAACGACGTCCTCGCGGCGCGTCTGCGGGGCGTCGACACGACGCTGCGGCGGCTGCTCGGCGAGGAGCTCGTCGCCTCGCCCGAGATGGCCGAGGCCGCGGAGCTCGCGCTGCGCGCCACCGAGGCCTGTACGCGCGGCGCGCGCCCGCTGTACGCCGCCCACGCCGACCTGCCCGTCCCCGAGGAGCCGCACCTCGCGTACTGGCACGCGGCGACGCTGCTGCGCGAGCACCGCGGCGACGGCCATCTGACCGTGCTGCTCGGCGCCGGACTCGACGGCCTCGAAGCCCTGGTGAGCCACACCGCGACCGGTAAGGGCACCCGGCCGAAGTGGGTCTTCTCCACGCGCGGCTGGAACCAGGAGGAGTGGGACGCGGCCGTGGACCGGCTGCGGGTACGCGGAGTCCTCGACGGCGACGGCGAGTTGACGGAGACCGGCGTGGCGCTGCGCCGGGACATCGAGGCGGAGACGGACCGCCTGGACCGGGCCCCGTACGAACACCTGGGCGCGGCGGGCGTCGAGCGGCTCACCGAACTCGGCACCCTCATCACCGGGACCGCGCTGCGGGCCGGTGCGTTCCCCGCGGATCTGCTCGGCAAGCGCTGAGCGGGCGGTCACCGGCCGTCACCGCGCATGGCTTCGCGGGTCCGAGGTACCCGTTCGTCCACCGGCTCCGCCGAGCCCCGGCGGGCCGGGGACGAAAGGGGAGTTCTCATGTTCCGTGCCATCGCGGACGTCCTGCGCCAGATCGGTGCCGCCCTCGCCACCGTCGTCACACTGCCGTTCCGGGCCGTGGCCCGACTGTTCGGCGGAGCGTCACGTTCCGCGGGGCGCGGCGGGCGGAGTACCGGCGGGCGGCCGGGGCGCACGGGCCACGCCCGCCGGGTCTGATCACCTTCCGCCGGCGCCACCTGCCACAATTGCCCGGCAACCCCAGAGAAGGCGGTACCGGAACGTGGCAGCTTTGAAGACGTCCACCCCAGCATCCATCGAAGGCAGGATCGCCGAGGAGCTCGGCGTACGGGAGCGGCAGGTGAAGGCCGCCGTCGACCTGCTCGACGGCGGCTCCACGGTGCCCTTCATCGCGCGCTACCGCAAGGAAGCGACCGAGATGCTCGACGACGCGCAGTTGCGCACGCTCGAAGAGCGCCTGCGCTACCTGCGCGAGCTGGAGGACCGGCGCACCGCGATCCTCGACTCGGTCCGTGAGCAGGGCAAGCTCACCGACGAACTCGAAGCGCGGATCCGCGAGGCGGACACGAAGGCCCGCCTCGAGGACATCTACCTGCCCTTCAAACCGAAGCGGCGCACCAAGGCACAGATCGCGCGCGAGGCCGGCCTCGAACCGCTCGCGGACGGGCTGCTCGCCGACCCGAGCGTCGAACCGCAGGCCGCGGCCGCCGCGTTCGTGGACGCCGACAAGGGCGTCGCGGACCCGCAGGCCGCCCTGGACGGCGCGCGGGCGATCCTCGCCGAGCGGTTCTCCGAGGACGCCGACCTGATCGGCGAGCTGCGCGAGCGCATGTGGGTGCGCGGCAGGCTCGCCGCGAAGGTCCGGGAGGGCAAGGAGGAGGCGGGCGCCAAGTTCGCCGACTACTTCGACTTCGCCGAACCCTTCACCGACCTGCCCTCGCACCGGATCCTGGCCATGCTGCGCGGCGAGAAGGAGGAGGTCCTCGACCTCGTCCTGGAGCCCGAGGAGCCCGCCGACACGCCGGGGACCCCGTCCTCGTACGAAGGCATCGTCGCCCAGCGCTTCGGCGTCGCCGACCGCGGCAGGCCCGGCGACAAGTGGCTGCAGGACACGGTCCGCTGGTCCTGGCGGACGCGGATCCTCGTGCACCTCGGCATCGACCTGCGGCTGCGGCTGCGGACCGCCGCCGAGGACGAGGCGGTGCGGGTCTTCGCGTCTAACCTGCGCGACCTGCTGCTGGCCGCGCCCGCGGGCACGCGCGCGACGCTCGGCCTGGACCCCGGGTTCCGTACGGGCGTGAAGGTCGCCGTAGTCGACGCGACCGGCAAGGTCGTCGCGACCGACACGATCCACCCGCACGTCCCGGCGAACAAGTGGGACCAGTCCCTGGCGACGCTCGCGCGGCTCGCCAAGGAACACGACGTCGACCTGGTCGCCATCGGGAACGGCACGGCGTCGCGCGAGACCGACAAGCTCGCCGGTGAACTCATCACCAAGCACCCCGAGTTGAACCTGACGAAGGTGATGGTCTCCGAGGCGGGCGCCTCGGTGTACTCGGCGTCGGCGTTCGCCTCGCAGGAGCTGCCCGACCTGGACGTCTCGATCCGCGGCGCGGTGTCCATCGCCCGCCGCCTCCAGGACCCGCTGGCCGAGCTCGTGAAGATCGACCCCAAGTCGATCGGTGTCGGCCAGTACCAGCACGACCTGTCCGAGGTGAAGCTGTCGCGCTCCCTCGACGCGGTCGTCGAGGACTGTGTGAACGGCGTCGGCGTGGACGTCAACACGGCCTCCGCCCCGCTCCTCGCCCGGGTCTCCGGCATCGGCGCGGGCCTCGCGGAGAACATCGTGTCGCACCGCGACGCGAACGGCCCGTTCAAGAGCCGCAAGGGCCTCAAGGACGTCGCCCGGCTCGGCCCGAAGGCGTACGAGCAGTGCGCGGGCTTCCTCCGCATCCGCGGCGGCGACGACCCGCTGGACGCCTCCAGCGTGCACCCGGAGGCGTACCCCGTGGTGCGCAAGATGGTGAAGTCGGTGGGCGGGGAGGTCGGTTCGCTGATCGGCAACACGGCGGCGCTGCGCTCGCTGAAGCCGGACGCGTTCGTGGACGAGGTCTTCGGCCTGCCCACGGTCACGGACATCCTGAAGGAGCTGGAGAAGCCCGGGCGCGACCCGCGGCCCGCCTTCAAGACGGCGACCTTCAAGGACGGGGTCGAGAAGATCTCCGACCTCGCCGCCGGCATGGTCCTCGAAGGTGTCGTGACGAACGTGGCCGCGTTCGGCGCGTTCGTGGACGTGGGCGTCCACCAGGACGGCCTGGTCCACGTGTCCGCCATGTCCAAGACGTTCGTCAAGGACCCGCGGGACATCGTGAAGCCCGGCGACATCGTCAAGGTGAAGGTCATGGACGTCGACATCCCACGCAAGCGGATCTCGCTGACGCTGCGCCTCGACGACGAGGCGAACGCGGCAGGCGGCGACGGGGAGCAGCCGAGGCGGGGCAGCGGCCGGCCGCCGCAGCAGCGGCAGCGGGGCCAGGGCGGTGGCGGCCAGGGCAGTGGCGGTGGCGGCCAGGGCCGACGCCAGCAGGGCCAGGCTCAGGGGCAGGGTCAGGGACAGCGGGGCGGTGGCGGTGGCCGCGGGCAGAAGCCGCAGCGGCAGGGCCCGCCGCCCGCCAACGACGCGATGGCCGAGGCGCTGCGGCGGGCCGGTCTCGTCGACCCGAAGCGGCGCTGACGCGTCGTAGGGCCGAGAGGGGTGGAGGTCAGAGTGGCAGTTCCGTCACTTTGCCCTCCGCCACCTCCAGGCGGCGGGTCACATGGACCGCGTCCAGCATCCTGCGGTCGTGCGTGACGAGCAGCAGGGTGCCCTTGTAGGCGTCCAGGGCGGTCTCCAGCTGCTCGATCGCGGGCAGGTCCAGGTGGTTCGTCGGCTCGTCGAGGACGAGCAGGTTGACGCCCCGGCCCTGGAGCAGCGCGAGGCCCGCGCGGGTCCGCTCGCCGGGCGAGAGCGTCGCCGCGGAGCGCAGTACGTGATCCGCCTTCAGGCCGAACTTGGCGAGCAGCGTCCGGACTTCGGCAGGTTCGGTGTCGGGGACGGCCGCGCAGAACGCGTCCAGCAGGGATTCCTCGCCGTGGAACAGGGCGCGCGCCTGGTCGACCTCGCCGACCAGGACGCCCGAGCCGAGCGCGGCGTGGCCCTCGTCCAGCGGGACGCGGCCCAGGAGCGCCGCGAGCAGCGTCGACTTGCCCGAACCGTTCGCGCCGGTGATCGCCACGCGGTCCGCCCAGTCGATCTGCAGGGTGACCGGGCCGAGCGTGAAGGCGTCCCGGTGGACCTCCGCGTCGCGCAGGCTCGCGACGACCGCGCCCGAGCGGGGTGCGGCGGCGATCTCCATCCGGAGCTCCCACTCCTTGCGGGGCTCCTCGACGACGTCCAGGCGCTCGATCATGCGCTGCGTCTGGCGGGCCTTCGCCGCCTGCTTCTCGCTGGCGTCGGCGCGGAAGTTCCGGCCGAGCTTGTCGTTGTCGCCGCCCGCCTTGGCCTTGCGGCGGGCGTTCTTGACGCCCTTGTCGGCCCAGGAGCGCTGCATCTGGGCGCGGCTCTGCAGCGCGGCCTTCTTGTCGGCGTACTCCTCGAACTCCTCGCGGGCGTGCCTGCGGGAGGTGTCGCGCTCTTCCAGGTACGCGTCGTAGCCGCCGCCGTAGAGGTTGATCTGCTGCTGGGCCAGGTCGAGTTCGAGGACCTTGGTGACGGTGCGGGTCAGGAACTCGCGATCGTGGCTGACGACGACCGTGCCGGCGCGCAGGCCCCGCACGAAGGCCTCCAGGCGCTCCAGGCCCGCGAGGTCGAGGTCGTTGGTCGGCTCGTCCAGGAGGAACACGTCGTAGCGGGAGAGGAGCAGGGAGGCGAGTCCGGCGCGGGCCGCCTGGCCTCCCGAGAGCGAGGTCATCGGCTGGTCCAGGCTCACGGCGAGCCCGAGCGAGTCGGCGGTGTCCTCGGCGCGCTCGTCGAGGTCCGCTCCGCCGAGCGCGAGCCAGCGCTCCAGGCTGGCCGCGTACGCGTCGTCCGCGCCCGGGGCGCCGTCGACGAGGGCCTGGGTGTCCCGGTCCATGGCCCGCTGCGCCTCGGCCACGCCGGTGCGGCGGGCCAGGAAGGCGCGGATGGTCTCGCCCGGGCGGCGGTCCGGCTCCTGTGGAAGGTGCCCCACCGAGGCGGAGGCCGGCGAGAGCCTCAGCTCACCTTCTTCGGGGGCGTCGAGACCCGCGAGCAGCCTCAGCAAGGTGGACTTGCCCGCTCCGTTGGCCCCGACGAGCCCGATGACGTCCCCGGGGGCGACGACGAGGTCGAGCCCGGCGAACAGGGTGCGGTCGCCGTGGCCGGCGGCGAGATCTTTGGCGACGAGGGTTGCGGTCATCAGGGGGCAATTGTAGGGGTGACCAGGACATGCGTTGAGGTTCGGGCCACCACGTACGACGTGCCCTTCGTGGTTCTGGGGGCCAGGGGGACTCTGTGGTGGCCCGGCTCCAGGACGTCGTCGAAGACTTCGTGGACGTGGGTGCGGGACAGCCGGTCCATGCGGTACGCCGTGAGTTGGACCCGGCACGTCGAGGTGACTTCGAGCTCCGCCGAGCGGGGCCCCGCGGCGAGGCGGGTGAGGCGGCGCTGTTCCTGGGGGCTGCGGTCCAGCGCGTCCTCGATCTGGGCGACCAGGAGCGGGACGATCGGGGCGAGGCCGTCCACGTAGGCGACCGGGACGTCCGCGGCGTCGAAGGCGGAGCGGACGGACTGCCGGGTGGCCTCGGGCACCGTGGGACCGAAGGCCACGGCGCCGTACGTGCGGAGTTCGTCGGCCGGCACCCCGGCCGCGTCCGCCGCGATCTCCGTGCCGACCCCGATCGTCCGCAGCGCGGCGGCGAGCTTCGCGAGGGTCGCCACCCGCGCGCCGATGAGGAGGACCCGGCGCCGGTTCTGCGCGTCGCCCTCGGCGAGCAACTGCCCGAGTGCCGCCCGGTATTCGTCGCCGCGGAAGCGGAACGGCCCTATGCCGTGGTACCCGTTGAGCTCGAGGTCGGCTCGTTCCGTCGTCTGCCAGGCGAAGTCGCGCCAGACGAAGTCGTCGCTGCCGTCGGCGCACTTCTCGATCACCGCCGTGACCGCGCCGCACTCCAGGCCCTCGCACTCGGGGCAGCCGTATATGACGTAGCGCCCCTCCTCCAGCGGCGCCTGTGCCTCAAGGAGCAGTCGGCGTACGTGCGTGGTGAAGATGGCCGGCGGGATGTCGGAGGCGAGCGGCGACACCGCGTCGAGGTCGGAGAGCCGGAAGAGGAGGGGGCGGCCGTCGACGATGAAGTCGACGAAATCGCGGTGCACTTGGTAGTCACCGTTGGCGAGAACCCCACCGGCGCGGATGGCCGGTGCCAGACCGAAGGTCGCGTACTCGGCAGACATGCTGTGAGTATCCCCACCCGAGGTGTGATGTGAGCACGGCATCGCACATTCCGATGGGTGGTGGGCCACCGGGCCGCCGGGCGTATCACCGCCGTGCACGTGGGTCTCGCGGCGCGGGCGTACTCGTCGGCGTACGCATGGTCGAGGGCGTACATGCCGAGACTTGTCTGGACGGCAGCGTCGCGCGGTGTGACCTCAGGAGGCGGCGCGCTCTGGGGGCGCCGCCTCCTGAGGCCGCCGGTCAGCGGGGAGCCACCGGGTCGTTGTCGCGTTCCGGACCGTCGCCGTTGTCGTCGGTGGCGGGGCCGATCTGGAGCTCGAAGTCACCGTCGTGGTGCTCGTGGCCGGCGATGACGGCCTTCTCCAGGACCTCCGTGCCGTGCTCGCCGCGCACGATCAGCGGGTCGTGGCGCAGGTCCCGCATGAGGGCCACGCACATGCCGATCATCACGATGGTGAAGGGCGCGGCGACCAGGATCGTGAGGTTGCGCAGACCCGTGAGCGCGTCGTCGTTGCCGTCGCCGATGAGCAGCATGACCGCGCCGACGGCACCGGTCACGATGCCCCAGAAGATCACGACGAAGCGGCCCGGTTCGAGGGCGCCCTTCTGGGAGAGCGTGCCCATGACGATGGACGCGGCGTCGGCTCCCGAGACGAAGAAGATGCCGACGAGGATCATGACCAGCAGGCTGGTCACGGTGGCGATCGGGTACTCGTTCAGGAGGCCGAAGAGCTGGGCCTCCTGGGTCGTGTCGCCCTTGAGCCCGCCGCGGTCGGCGACCGTCATGGCGCTGCCGCCGAAGACCGCGAACCAGATGAGGCTGACGGTGCTGGGCACGAGGATGACGCCGCCGACGAACTGACGGATCGTACGGCCGCGGCTGATGCGCGCGATGAACATGCCGACGAAGGGCGTCCAGGAGATCCACCAGGCCCAGTAGAAGACCGTCCAGCTGCTCAGCCAGTCGGCGACGCCCTCGCCGCTGGACGCCTCGGTGCGGCCGATGAGCTGGGGCAGGTCGTCGAGGTACGCGCCGATGGAGGTGGGCACCATGTCGAGGATGATGACGGTCGGGCCCGCGATGAAGACGAAGACGACCAGGAGCCCCGCAAGCACCATGTTGATGTTGGAGAGCCACTGCACGCCCTTCTCCACACCGGAGATGGCGGACGCCACGAAGGCCAGCGTCAGGACGGCGATGATCGCGACGAGCAGACCGGTGCCCGCCTTGTCCATCCAGTCGACCTCCTCCATGCCGCTGCCGATCTGCAGGGCGCCGAGGCCCAGCGAGGCGGCCGAGCCGAAGAGCGTGGCGAAGATGGCGAGGATGTCGATGACGCGGCCCCAGGCGCCGCGGGCGTGCTTCTCCCCGATGAGGGGCTCGAAGACGGCGCTGATGGTCTGCCGGCGGTTGCGGCGGAAGGTGCTGTACGCGATGGCGAGGCCCACGACCGCGTAGATCGCCCACGGGTGGAGCGTCCAGTGGAAGAGGGTGGTGGCCATCGCGGTCTCCATGGCCGCGGGCGCGTCCGACGGGTCGGTGCCCGGCGGATGGTCCTTGAAGTGCGCGAGGGGCTCGCTCACTCCGTAGAACATCAGGCCGATGCCCATACCGGCGCTGAACATCATGGCGACCCAGGAGACGGTGCGGAACTCCGGGTCCTCGCCCTCCTTGCCGAGGGTGATCTTTCCGTACCGGCTCACGGCCAGCCACAGCGCGAAGACGACGAACCCCGTGGCGGTCAGCATGAAGAACCAACCGCCGTTGTGCATCAGACCGTTGAGCATGTCCGTGGAGACATTCTCGAGCGAGTCCGTCGACACCGCGCCCCAGACCACGAACGCGAGGGTGAGCACGGCGGTGACGCCGAACACCACCCGGTCCGTCTGCGGGGATCGGCCGCCGTGGGCGGGCGCCATGATCTCTGACGCCCCTCCCCCGTCGTCCGCTTTATGCTGATCCTGCGTCACAAGTGACACCTTTCAGGGGGTCGGTATTGAGTCGAGAGTTTGTTCTTCGTTACCCCCTACCACATGTGACGTACCTCTCACCTTTTCAACAGGCCATGTCGGGCCGACCTGTGACCATGTGATACGGCGCACGCTCGTCGAGCAGGAGCGGCACGAGGGCCCGGGCGGACTGCCGCAGGGGAACATATGCGCCAGTTCTCGTCCGCTTCACGGTGACTCCGTGCAGGGCCAGTTCGTCCTTGATGTCGCCGTACTGTGCCGCGTCGAGGCGGTAACCGCAGGGCGGGTCCTGGATGATCTCGGCCGACTCGGCCGGGTCGTTGTCGGCGCCGCCCACGTAGACCGGGCCGCGGTCGAGGAAGCCCTTCGCGCGGGCCGCGCCGGTGGCCGCCTCCAGCTTTCCGCGGCGTTCGTCGGTGAAGTCGAGCAGGCCGCCGAGCGCGGAGCGCTGGGAGGCGACGCGGCGCCGGTTGTTGAGCGCCTCGTCCTTCTTCTCGGCTTCCGTGAGGGGGTCGACGCGGCTCTCTATCAGCAGACCTGCGGCGTGCTTGATGCCGGACATGTTGCGCAGGATGCGCTCCTGCCCGTCGCCCGCGGTCTGCTTGACGGGGTCGCCGGTGACGGGGTCGGTCCAGATGCCGTAGGTGCCCGTGGTGTACCCGTCGTGCTGAGCGGCCGGCCGCACGTACGCCTTGGACAGCGTCTGCGCCTCCGCGTGCACGGCGTCGTCGGTGTTGAGGTTGCGCGGCCAGAGGTCGAACAGGTCCTTGTCGTAGTACTTGGGTGTGGCGCCGTACTCGTGCAGGTCGTAGATGACGTCGGGACTGCGGTCCCGGATCACCGTGGCCATGGCGCGGGCCTCGGCGGTCTTGAGGGAGAGGTGGTCGCGGTTGATGTCGACGCCGTCGGAGTTGCCGCGGGTGTCGGCGGCGCGTCCGTCGGGGTTGGCGGTCGGCACGACGAGGAGCGTGGTGCGGCTGAGGAACCGTTTGGTCTTCTTGTCCTTCGCGTACGCCAGGTCACGGATCGTGGACAGACAGGCCTCGCGGCCCGAGGGTTCGTCACCGTGCTGGCTGCAGATCAGCAGCACGGTGTTCTTGGTGGGGCGTTCGCCGATGCGGACCAGTTGCACCGGGCGGTCCTGCTCGGTGGTACCGATGCGGTCGACCGAGACCCTCTTGGTGGCCCTGTCCACGGTGGCGAGGAGCTCCTGTTCCTCGGGCCGGCTCGTCCAGCGCGCTCCGTTCGTCTCCTCGAATCCGGTACGGGGCGGGGTCGACGTCGCCTGTGCGGGCACCGTCAGGAGCGGCGCGGCGAGCGCGGCGGTGGCGCAGACGAGCGCGAGGGAGCGGATGCGCGGTGTCATGAAGTGCTGCCTCCCGGGACGGGGTTGATGCGGCGCGGCGGGGCCACGCCGTCGAGTCGGGCTTCACGGGGAGTGAGGGATGCGGTGGTGGCGAACGCTCCGGCGCCGCCCACCAGGGGCAGATTCGCCGAGGTGCGGGTCAGGTCGAGGGTCAGCGTCGGGGTGTCGGCGGGAGGTTCGATCAGGTTGCGGTCGGTGCCCGCCACGATCAGTGCGAGCCGGTGGCCCTTGGGTACGACGTGGTCGGTGGCGGCGAGGTCGAGGGTGATGGTGTGCGGCTTGCCCGGGGCGAGGGGGCGGCCGTGGCGGGCGTCGGCCCAGTTGCCGAGGTCGGCCCAGCCCCGGCTGAAGATCGTGTAGTCGACGTCGGCGGACTTCGCGCGCGTCTCCTTGAAGCAGGAGCCGTCACCCGTGGTGCTCGCTCCCCAGCACGTGCGTTCCGGAAGCGTGGTGATGCCCTCGCCGGCGGCGGCGTAGTCGCGGATGGTGTCAGGGCCGAGGTCGACGAGGACCGCGGAGAGGTGTGCGGTGCGGGTCGTCGGGGTGGCGGTGACGGTGACCTTGGAGGAGCCGGAGAGCCGCAGGTCACGGGTGAGCGGCTTGCTGGTGAAGCCCGCCTTGTCCGGTGTCGACATGTCGATCCGCTCGGCCCAGGCCGTCTCGCTCAGGCGCGGGTCGTCGGTGAACGTCTCGGTGCCCTTGCCGCGCCGGGTACCGAGGGTGCCGACGCCGGGCTCCGTGCCCTTGGCGGGGTGGAGCTCGACGGCGCGGGTGCCGCGCGGGGGCCAGACGCGGTCGGTGGTCCAGCGGTTCGGTGCGCGTTCGATGTCGGCCATCGGCTCGCGGTCGACTCCGTTGTCGTAGCCGAGGAGTTCGTGGTCGAACCAGCGGTGCAGGGTGCGGACCCAGTCGGCGCGGCGGAAGTCGAACGGGTCGACGTGTCCGGTCTGGCTGAGCCAGATCTTGCGGTCCACGCCGTTCTCGGCGAGCGCGTCCCACCACTGGCCGAAGTGCTTGGTGCGGACGTTGAGGTCCTGCATGCCGTGGACGACGAAGACGCTGGCGCGCACCCGGTCGGCGTCCGGGACGTGGTCGCGCTCGCTCCACAGGCGGGTCCAGTCGCCGGTGCGCGGCGCCCCCTCGACGAGGCGCTGCTTCACGGCGCCGCAGCGGGCGCGGGCCTCGGGGCTCTCGACGGCGCCCGCGAGACGGTCGGGGCCGCTGCCGTACAGCGGGGCGCCCTTGGCGAAGTAGTAGTCGTACCAGGAGGAGATCGCGCCGATCGGCACGACGGTCTTGAGGCCCGGGACTCCGGTGGCGGCGACGCCCTGCGCGACGGTCCCGTCGTAGCTCTTGCCGATCATTCCGGTGGCGCCGTTGGTCCAGGTCGCCTTCGTCCGCTCGGTACCCGTGCGGCTGGTGTAGCCGCGGGCGCGGCCGTTCAGCCAGTCGACGACGGCCTTCGCGGACTGGACGTCGGAGCGGCCGCCGACGTCGACGCAGCCGTCGGAGCGGTTGGTGCCCGCGAGGTCCACGGCGACGTAGCCGTAGCCGCGGGGCACGAAGTAGTTGTCGTAGTACAGCGGCAGCTGGACGGGGTTCCCGTTCGCGTCGTACGTCTTCTTCTGGCTCTCGTTGCCGCGTCCGCAGCAGGAGTAGTACGGGCTCGCGTCCATGATCACGGGTATGCGGCGGCCCCGGCGGTCGAGTTCACGGGGTCGGACTATGTCGACGGCGACGCGGTCGGTCTTCCCGTCCGCGTCGCCGTCGATCCTGGTGTCGACCCATACGGATTCGCGTATCGCGTCCTCGTACGAGTACACGGGTCTGCTCTCGCGCGGCGTGCGCGAGGCCTCGGCGGCGCCCTGCGCCGCGCCCGGGGACATGAGGCCGGCGATCAGGGCGGCAAGGGCCGCCGTCAGGAGCGTTCTCCACAGGATGCGGGTGCGTCGCGCACGTATCGGCATGGCGCGGAAGGTACACCGGTGAACTCCCGTGCGACAGAGGGCCGCACACAGCGGCGACAGGTGCATGGGACATTGAGGCACATGTCGGCCGAATGGCAATCGTGTGACAGGTGGGGCCATGGACATGACGTGTACGCACGGGGCTGAATAGGCTCGACGACATAGACGAACACTTGTTGTGCCCCTACGACTTGGAGCTCTTGTGCACCGCAGACTCATCGCCCCGGGCGCTCTGGCGGCCTCCCTCCTGCTGGCGATCCCGGCATCGGCCGCCGACTTCTCTCCCGGGGCCCCGGGCATCGGCGATCCCTATTACCCGGCGAGCGGCAACGGCGGATACGACGTCTCGCACTACGACCTGCGGCTGAAGTACCAGCCCAAGACGGACCTGCTCGAAGGCACGGCGACGCTCAACGCCCGCACCACGCAGGACCTCTCGCGCTTCAACCTCGACTTCGGGCTTCAGGTCTCCGAGGTGCGGGTCAACGGCAAGAAGGCGAAGTTCAAGAAGACCGGCGACCAGGAGCTGGAGATCACGCCGTCGGCCGGGCTGCCCAAGGGCACGGCGGTCACGGTCGTCGTGCGGTACGCGGGCAAGCCGTCCGAGCTGAAGATCAACGGGTACACGGCGTGGCACCGGACGCCGGACGGCGGTGTCGCGGCGCAGGAGCCCGAGGCAGCCGTGTGGTGGTTCCCGTCCAACGACCACCCGCTCGACAAGGCGACGTACGACGTGTCCGTCTCGGTGCCCGACGGCACCCAGGCGATCTCCAACGGCGTGCTGCAGGCGCAGAGTTCCAAGCTCGGCTGGACCCGCTACAGCTGGCGCTCGAACAAGCCGCAGGCCAGCTACCTCGCGACGCTCGCGGTCGGCAAGTTCGACATCACGACCGACAAGACGGAGGGCGGCCTGCCCGTCCTCAACGCGTACAGCAAGGACCTGGGCGACAACGCGGGCGCGGCGCGGGCCAGCATCGAGCGGACCACCGAGGTCGCCGAATGGCTGGAGACGCTCTACGGCAAGTACCCCTTCAACGCGCTCGGCGGCTACGTCCCGAACGTGAAGAGCAGCTACGCCCTGGAGACCCAGACCCGGCCCTTCTACAGCCCCTCCGCGTTCGCGAACGGCTCCAACGCCTCCATCGTCGTGCACGAGCTGGCCCACCAGTGGTACGGCGACAGCGTCTCCGTGGACGGCTGGAAGGACATCTGGGTCAACGAGGGCTTCGCCCGCTACAGCCAGTGGCTGTGGTCGGAGAAGGAGGGCGAGGGCACGGCGCAGGAGCTGGCGGACTACGTGTACGCCCAGCACCCCGCCGACGACCCGTTCTGGAAGGTCAAGCCGGGCGACCCGGGCCCGGACAACCAGTTCCACGGCGCGGTGTACGACCGGGGCGCGCTCGCCCTTCAGGCCCTGCGCAACGAGGTCGGGGACGACACCTTCTTCGAGATCCTGAAGGGCTGGCCGCAGAAGCACGCGTACGGCAACGCCAAGGTGAGCGACTTCGTGAAGTACGCGGAGAAGGTCTCCGGCAAGCCGCTCGCCGAGCTCTTCGACACGTGGCTCTACCAGCCGTCGCGGCCCGAGGCGCCCGCGGTGCGCGAGGCCGGCATCGCCCGCACGGCGGCCGCCCCGGCCAAGCCGAAGTCGTGGAAGCAGATCGCGGCGACGAACGGCGTGCACGACCACGGGCACGATCACTGACGATCCGGTGCGCGCCGCGCCGCCGGGAGCCGGTTCCCGGCGGCGCGGTGGCGTGCGCGGGCCCTGCGGGCCGCCGGGAGGTAGCGCAGACGCTCGGGCAGGAGCGGGACGACCGTGCGGACCGCGCGGCCGAGGCGGCGCAGCCTGCGCTCCTGTGCCCCGGTCCAGGGCAGGCCGATGGCCTCGCGGGCGTCCGGGGGCATCAGGCCGATCGTGACGAAGCGGCGGAAGCGGGCCAGCGGAGGCAGCAGTACGGGCCACAAGGCCCCTATCAGCAGCCGTACGGGGGCCGGACCGCGGTCCGGCGGCGGGACGGTCTTGTCGGTGGCGGTCAGTTCGGCGGCGACCGCGGTGAGTTCGATCTCCTCGGCGAGGACCTTGCGGTAGTGCGGCCAGAACTCTTCCAGGGTCTGCGGCATGTCCCGGTCGTGGATGCCGAGGATGCGGCCGACCCGGAGCCACTCGGCGTACAGCTGCCGCTCCTGCGCCTCGGTGAAGGGGCGGCCCAGGTACTTCTGCGCGTGCCGGTAGACGGGGAAGCCGGTGGTGTGCACCCAGGCGTAGTTCGCGGGCGTCAGCGCGTGGTAGCGGCGGCCGCGGGTGTCCGTGCCCTGGATGGTGCGGTGCAGCTGGCGCAGCCTGCGGCCCTCGGCGGCGGCCTCGTCCCCGCCGTACACCCACAGCAGGACCGATCGGATCGAGCGCTCGCCCCTCCCCCAGGGGTCGGTGCGGAACACGGAGTGCTCGTCGACGCCCGCGCCGACCGCAGGGTGCGCCACCTGCAGGGTGAGCGCGGGCGGCAGCATCAGGAGCATGCGGATGTCCCCGGCGATGTTCCAGAGGATGCCGCCGGGGGGAGGCGGGGGCGGGGACGTGTCGGCGGAGTCGCTCTTGTCGTGGGCCGCGCGCTTCTCGCGTGCGTCGGCCGGGTGGTTCATTCGACGTGCTCCTCGGACGTGCCCGGTTGGTGCACGTCCAAGTATGCGACCGCGAACGCACCTCTCTTCAGCGTGCCTCGGCGTACGCCTCCAGGATGACGTCGAGGACCGCGTCCGGTTCCCGCACCGTCGGGAAGTGGTCGCTGTGCGCGAGCCGCACCACGCGACAGCCCGGAATGCGCCGCGCCATGGTCTCGTTCAGCTGGACCACCTCGGGCTGGTCGTGCTCACCGATGGCCAGGGTGCAGGGGACGTCGAGCTCGCCGAGCCGGTCGAAGGCGGGCGGGTCCGGCACGTGGTGCGGATGCACGGCGAACCACGCAGGGACGACGGCCTTGAGCAGCGCTGTCACTTCGAGGTCGGCGCCGGTGCCCGCCGCGGCGGAGACGCGCCGCATCATCGTCACGATGCCGTCGATGTCGCCCGCCTGGGCGCGTCGGCCGACCTCGGCCATGAACTCGGGCGGGAGGAGGTCGTCGGCGCCGGTGATGCCGGGGACGATCAGGGCGAGGCTCGCCACGCGCGCGGGGTCGCGGAGCGCCAGGCTGATCGCTGTCGCGCCGCCCATGCTGGACGCCGCCAGGACGGCCCGGCCCACGCCGTAGTGGTCCAGGACCGCGATCAAGTCCTCGACCAGCGAGAACGGGGCGGTCGGTGCGGGTGACCTGCCGTACCCGCGCGCGTCGTAGCGGATCACCCGGTGCCGCTCCGTGAGGCGCGGCAGGATGCCGTCCCAGACGCGGGAGTCGCCCACACCCGGGTGCAGGAGGACCAGGGGGAGGCTTCCGCCGCCCGTGCCGCTCGGTTCACCCGAGTCGTGCGACCACAGTTCGCCGTCCTTGACCGAGACCATGACGTCCATGCCTGCGAGTCTCGGGGCGCGGCCCCGGGGCCGCCAGTGGTGGCGGGGGACGAGGGCGTGAATCCGTACGCCTAGCGGCCAAAACCCGATGGATCGGTGCCGGGCTCCGCGGACCGATCGGTTCCGGGCGTCGTCCCCGGCCCCGTCGGAGGTCCGGCGGGCGGGTCGGCCACGGCACGTCCCGCCACCTCGGAGGCCCACTCGGAGATCTGGCGGCGCAGTTCGGCCTCGGCCTCGGCGCGCTCCGCCTCCCCGCGGGCCTGACCGGTGGCCGGAAGGCCTTCGCCCTCGCGCAGCGCGTCGGCGTGCGCCTCCGAGAACAGCAGCGGCACCGTTCGTCGCCGACCGCCGGGCGGAGCCGACTCCTCTGCGAGGGCGGGGCCGGTGACGGCGACCGGCACGACGGCGGGGGCGGGCATGAGGACGCGCTCCACACGGAGCAGGAGACGTGCGACGAGGACACGGATGAACTGCATGACGGGGCTCTACCCGCTCATCCGTGCACAACAACGCACACATGCAGGGCAGTTGCGGGCAGACAGCCCGGCGCGGTCCGCGTCAGTCCCCGAAGTCGTACACCGTCACCGCGATCCCCCGCGCCCCCAGGCGCCCGGCTATGAGCGGCTCGACGCGGGACCACTTGCCGCCCGCGAGTCCGCAGCCGACGCGCGGCATGTGCACGGAGGCGCCGAGCTCCTCGGCCTTGTCGGCGAGGGCGGCCAGGGCGGTGTCGATCGCTTCGTACCGAACCGGGGCGCCCTTGCTGCCCGTGCGCATCCCCCGCTGGCCCACCATGTTGGCGACCCACAGGCCGCGGCCGACCTCGACGAACTGGACGGCGCCGAGGCCGAAGTCGTTCTTGGCACGCTGCCGGTGCCAGGCGCGATACGCCTTCTCCGGCTCGGGCCAGCGGCGCGACAGCGCGAGCACGAAGCCCTTGCCCCAGCCCCCGAGGTCGTTGCAGACATGGGCGATCAGCTTGGGGCCCTTGCCGAACGGCGCGGTGGCGTCACCTCGGACATACGTGATCTCCGACATGACGCCACCGTACGGGCTGCCACTGACAGTGGCGGCAGGGCTACCGGTCCTGCGGTCCGGTGAGGCTCTCGGGCTGACGGCCCGCCCGGCGCCGTACGCCGAACCAGCCCGCGACCAGGGCGAGGCCCACGACCGGGATGAGGAAGAGCGTCTTGCGGCCGACCTCGGCGTCCTTCCACATCAGGCAGAGGACGGCGAGCAGGAACGCGATGGTCACGTACTCGGTGACACCGCTGAACGGGAGCTGGAACTTCGGCCGGGTGATCTCGCCGCGCTTCGCGCTGCGCACGAAGGCGAGGTGGCAGACCATGATCGTGATCCAGGTGCCGATGATGCCGAGCGAGGCCACGTTCAGGACGATCTCGAAGGCCTTGCCCGGGACCACCCGGTTGAGGCCGACGCCGACGACGCCGAGGGACGCGGTGAGCAGGATGCCGCCGTAGGGCACCTGGTTGCGGTTCATCTTGGCGGTGAACTTGGGGGCGGAGCCCGACATCGCCATGGAGCGCAGGATGCGGCCGGTGGAGTACAGGCCGGAGTTGAGCGAGGACATGGCGGCGGTGAGGACCACGAAGTTCATGACGTCGCCCGCGGCCGGCACGCCGATCTTGGAGAGGACCGTGACGAACGGGCTCTGGTCGGCCGAGTACATGGTGCCGGGCAGCAGCAGCGCGAGCAGCACCACGGAGCCGACGTAGAAGAGGCCTACGCGCCACATGATCGAGTTCACCGCGCGCGGGACGATCTTCTGCGGGTCCTTGGTCTCGCCCGCCGCGACGCCGACCAGCTCCAGCGAGGCGTACGCGAAGACGACGCCCTGCATCACGATCACGACCGGCATCAGACCGTTCGGCATGAGGCCGCCGTGGTCGGTGATCATGTTGAGGCCGGGCGTCTCGCCGCCCACCTTGTGCTGACTGGCCAGCAGCCAGATACCGATGATCATGAAGGCGCTCAGTGCGGCCACCTTGATGATCGAGAACCAGAACTCCATCTCGCCGAAGTACTTCACCGAGACGAGGTTCACCGCGAGCACGACCGCGAGGGCGATCAGCGCCAGCACCCACTGGGGTATGTCGGTGAAGAAGCTCCAGTAGTGCGTGTAGAGCGCGATCGCCGTGATGTCGGCGATACAGGTGGTCGACCAGTTGAGGAAGTACATCCAACCGGCGAAGAACGCGCCCTTCTCGCCGAGGAACTCACGCGCGTACGAGACGAACGAACCCGACGACGGCCGGTAGAGGACCATCTCGCCGAGCGCCCTGACGACGAAGAACGCGAAGATGCCGCACACGAGGTAGGCAAGGGCGAGCGCGGGGCCCGCCGAGTGGAGACGGCCGCCCGCCCCCAGGAAGAGGCCGGTGCCGATCGCGCCACCGATCGCGATCATGTTGACGTGACGGGCCTTGAGGTCCTTGCTGTATCCGGCGTCGCCCGCGTCCGCGGGGGCCTGGGTCGCATCCGTGCGGGGTGCGTCCAGGATGGCCGAATCTACGGCTTCCTTGCTCACGTGGTGGATCTACTCTCTGGTGCCCGGAAGAGAACTCCGGGGTCCGGATGTGCCCCGGCCCGCGCACCCCTGACGCGCGCGAACCGACGGGACACCTTCCCCCAGAGATCGCCCTCCACGCGGTGGCGCACGTCACATAGCGGAACTTCTCACATGCTGGTCATGGGGTGTACATATCGTCGATGACCTGCATGTACTTGTCACGGATAACCCGTCGGCGCAGCTTCAGGGACGGCGTCAGTTCGCCCGTCTCGGGTCCCCATTCCTCGGTGAGGAGCCGGTAGCGCTTGATCTGCTCGGTGCGGTTCAGGCGCGCGTTGGCGGCCTCGACCGCGCGCGCCACCTCCGCCCGCACGGCCTCGTGCGTGGCCGGATCCCCCTCTATGGCGAGCCCCCGCGCGGCGGCCCAGGCGGGCGTCATCTCCCGGTCCAGGACGAGCAGCGCCACGAGGTAGGAACGGCCGTCCCCGTGGACGAGGGCCTGCCCTACAAGAGGGTGCTCCTTGAGCGTGTTCTCGACGAGGGCGGGCGAGACGTTCTTGCCCGTCGACGTCACGATCATTTCCTTCTTGCGGTCGGTGAGCCAAAGGTAGCCGTCCTCGTCGAGCCGCCCGATGTCGCCGGTGGCGAACCAGCCGTCCGCGTCCCGTGCGTCGTCGAGGCCCCCGTCGGGCCGCAGATACCCGTCGAAGACGGTGGCGCCGCGCACGAGGATCTCGCCGTCCTCCGCGATGCGTACGTCGAGCCCCTCCAGGGGGCGGCCCACCGAGCCGAGGCGGAAGCCGTCGGGGGCATTCGTGGTGACCACGCCGGAGGTCTCGGTGAGTCCCCACGCGTCCATGATCACAAGTCCGAACCCGGCCCAGAAGCGGGAGACGTCCAGCGGCATCGGCGCGGAGGCGCTCGCCGTCCACACGAGCCGGTCGAACCCGGCCGACGCTAACAGCGGGTCGAGGACGTCCCGCTTGGCCTGCTCGTACGCGGACCGCAGCGCTTCGGAGGGCTCCTCGCCCCGCTCCCGGCAGGCCACGTGCGCGCGTGCCGTCTCGTTGGCGGCCTCGATGGCGCGGCGCCGCTCCTCGGGCAGCCCGGCGAGCGCCGCCCGTACGGAGGCGGCGAGCTTCTCCCACACGCGCGGGACGCCGAAGAACTGGAAGGGGTGCAGTTCGCGCGCGGTGGCGGCCACGTGGGCGGGGTCGGCACAGAGGTAGACGTGGGCGGCGCGCAGCACCGGCAGATAGATGCCGAGCAGGCGCTCCGCGATGTGCGCGAAGGGGAGGTAGCAGATGTGGCCCACGTGGTCGGGGAACTCGACGACGCCGTCTAGGGCGATGCCGCCGACGAGGACGTTGCGGTGGGTGAGGCGGACGCCTTTGGGGTCGCCCGTGGTGCCGGAGGTGTAGACGACGGTGAGGGCGTCGGCGGGGCGGTTCTCGCGCCACCCCTTCTCGAAGGCGTCGGGGTTGAAGAGGCGGCTGCCGGTGAGGTGCAGGGAGCCGTACGTGCGGTGCTCACCCGCTTCGGCGGCCTCCACGACGACCAGGCGCTCCAGCGGGGCGGTGTCGTCCGCCAGGAGGGGTTCCCAGCGCGGCAGTTCGCGGGCGCCCTCGACGACGGCGAAGCGAGCCCCGCTGTGCCGGACGATGTGTGCGACCTGTTCGGGCGCCGCGGTGGCGTACACGGTGACGGGGACGGCGCCGAGGTGCACGAGGGCGAGGTCGCTCAGCCAGTGCTCGGGGCGGTTGCCCATCATCATCAGGACGTGTTCGCCGCGCTCCACGCCGAGCGCGGCGTAACCGGCGGCCAGGACGGCGACCTTGCGCCGCGCCTCGCGCCAGGTGAGCGTCGACCACTCCTCCCCGACGCGCCAGGAGAGCGCTGGAAGATCTCCGTGGTCCTCGGCATTGCGGAGCAGCAGGGCGGGGAGCGTGATGTCGGCAGGATCTCCGGGGAGTCGCAGGATCGTGGTCATGACCGCCTCCTGGTGCCATCGATTGGGCCGGAGGGTTTCACAACACTGGTGTGCCAGCAATACTGTTGCACCGGATTGACGCACGAAGCACTGACGCACGAAGCACTGCCACATGAAGCGGGGACGCACCAAGCGGGGAGACGTCCCTCCGAGCCGACCGGGGAGGGATGGCGCCGCCATGACGACCGACACCGAGGGCGTCGCGACCGAGGCCGATGAGCCGACGCTCACGGTCGACGAACTCGCCGCGCGCGCGGGGGTCACGGTCCGCACGATCCGCTTCTACAGCACCAAGGGCCTGCTGCCGCCGCCGGTGATCGGCCCGCGCCGCGTCGGCCACTACGGCCAGAAGCACCTGTCCAGGCTCGCGCTCATCGAGGAGTTGCAGCACCAGGGCATGACGCTCGCCGCGATCGAACGCTATCTGGAGCAGCTGCCGGCCGACCTGAGCGCGCACGATCTGGCCATTCACCGCGCCCTGGTGGCCTCTTGGGCGCCCGACTCGGCGGAGGACGTCCCGCGCGCCGAGCTGGAGCGCAGGGCGGGCCGCGCGCTCGACGACGAGGACCTGGACCGGCTCGCGGCGATGGGCGTGGTCGCCGGGACCCGGACCCCGGGGACGTACCGCGTGGATCTGGGCCTGCTGCGCCTGGGCGTGCAGCTCCTGGACGTGCCCATCGCGCACGAGACGATCCTGGCCGCGCGCACGGTCCTGCTGGAGCACACGCGCTCGGCGGCCGGCGAGCTGTCCCGGCTCTTCCGCGACGAGGTGTGGGGGCCCTACCGCGAGCGTGAGTCGGACGCCGAGGACGCCGAGCAGGTGGCGGCGATGCGCTCGCTGTCGGCGCACATGCAGCCGATGGTGGTGCAGGCGCTGGTGACGGCGTTCCAGCGCTCCCTCAAGGAGGAGCTGAGGGAGTGGCTCAAGGAGGGCTGAGCCGCGGGGCCGAGCACTCGGCCACTCCCCCATCGCCCCTCGCTCAGACCGTGACGTGGGCGGCCGTCGCGCTCGGCGTCTCGTTCCGCGTGGCCTGCGAGATCCGTTCGGCGTAGACCTCGGACAGAGTTGCCAGGTCCTGCCGTCCGGCCGCGCGGCCGGAGGTGTCCCGCAGGTCGAGCGTGCCGATGTACTCGTTCTGGCGGATCACCATCGTCACGGTGTTCTTCTTCGCGGGCGACTTGTACGCGTAGATGGTGCTCTCGTCGCCCTGCGGGGCACCGTCGAGGACCGTGATCCCGCGCCGGTTGTTGTGCACGTAGGTTTCCCAGGCCGCGAAGGCACGCTCGGCGGCACGCGTGTTCCGGTACTCGATCAGCTCGTAGTTCGCGCCCTCGGCCTTGTCGCCGGTGAGGTACCCCACCCGGCCGTTGGCGACGGCTCCCTTGCACGTGCCTCCGGGGTCCTTGCACACGGCGGGGGCCTTCGCGCGGCTGCGCAGTTCCGTGCCGACGTGGCGCAGGGCGGCCGGCATCGTCTCGAGGGGCGGCAGGATCGCCTCGGTCCGGCGCGCGGCGCCGAGCGATCCGCTGCCGGTGCCCTTGCCGCCCGTGCCGCCGCCCACAGTGCGGCCGTGCGAGGTGGAGGAGCCCCGCTTGTGCTTCTTCTTGTCCTTCTTGCCTCCGCAGCCGGTCAGGGCCAGCGAGAGGACCAGCACTCCGACGCCGAGCGCCCGCGTCGTTCCCCCGGTCGTGAACCGCACAGCGGCCACCCTTCAGTTGTCGTGATCATGCTCTTCGGCAGGATACGACGTGGGGGCGGCGGCTCCGGTTCCCGCCCCTGACCAGGCGGGAACCGGAGCCACCGAGGGGGCGTCAGCTGTCGCTGAACTTCCCGCCGTTCTCCGCCTTCTCGACCAGCAGTGCGGGCGGCGCGAACCGCTCCCCGTAGGTCTCGGCGAGTTCACGCGCGCGTGCTACGAAGCCGGGCAGACCGCCTTCGTAGCCGTTGATGTACTGCAGGACGCCGCCCGTCCAGCCCGGGAAGCCGATGCCGAGGATGGAGCCGATGTTGGCGTCGGCGACGGAGGTCAGGACGCCCTCCTCCAGCAGGCGTACGGTGTCGAGCGCTTCGGAGAAGAGCATCCGCTCCTGCATGTCCTTGAACGGGATCTCGTGCCCCGGCTTGGTGAAGTGCTCGCGCAGGCCCGGCCAGAGACGGTCGCGCTTGCCGTCCACGTACTCGTAGAAGCCCGCTCCCCCGCTCCTGCCGGGGCGCCCGAACTCGTCCACCATGCGGTCGATGACGCTGTCGGAGGGGTGGCCCGCCCAGGTGCCGCCCGCCTCCTCGACGGCCCGCCTGGTCTCGTTGCGGATCTTGCGAGGCAGTGTGAGGGTCAGCTCGTCCATGAGGGAGAGGACCTTCGCCGGGTAGCCGGCCTGGGCCGCGGCCTGCTCGACGGAGGCGGGCTCGATGCCCTCGCCGACCATCGCGACGCCCTCGTTGATGAAGTGCCCGATGACGCGCGAGGTGAAGAAGCCGCGCGAGTCGTTCACGACGATCGGCGTCTTGTTGATCTGGCGCACCAGGTCGAAGGCGCGGGCCAGCGCCTCGTCACCGGTGCGCTCGCCCTTGATGATCTCGACGAGCGGCATCTTGTCGACGGGCGAGAAGAAGTGCAGGCCGATGAAGTCGACGGGACGCGAGACGCCCTCGGCCAGCGTGGTGATCGGCAGGGTGGAGGTGTTGGAGCAGAGCAGCGCGTCCGGCTCGACGACGTCCTGGATCTCCTGGAACACCTTGTGCTTCAGCGAGGTGTCCTCGAACACCGCCTCGATCACCGCGTCGCAGCCTGCGAGGGCCCGCGGGTCCGCGGTCGGCGTGATGCGGGCGAGCAGCGCGTCCGCCTTCTCCTGGGTCGTACGGCCCCGCTGGACGGCCTTGGCGCACAGCTTCTCGGAGTACCCCTTGCCCTTCTGCGCGGCCTCCGCGGAGACGTCCTTGAGGACGACCTCGATGCCCGCGCGGGCGCACGAGTACGCGATCCCGGCGCCCATCATGCCCGCGCCGAGCACGGCGACCTTGCGGACCTGGCGCGGCTCGATGTCCTTGGGACGGTTGGCGCCGGAGTTGACGGCCTGGAGGTCGAAGAAGAACGCCTGGATCATGTTCTTCGCGACCTGGCCGGTGACCAGCTCGGTGAAGTACCGGGCCTCGATGGTCAGCGCGGTCTCGAAGTCTACCTGCGAGCCCTCGACGGCCGCGGCGAGGATGTTGCGCGGTGCCGGGTAGTTGGCGCCCGCCGTCTGCTTCTTCAGGTTGGCGGGGAAGGCGGGCAGGTTCGCCGCGAACTTCGGATTGGCCGGGGTGCCGCCCGGGATGCGGTAGCCGGGCTTGTCCCAGGGCTGCTGCGACTCGGGGTTGGCGTCGATGAAGGCGTGCGCCTTCTCCAGCATCTCCTCGCGCGTGGCGGCCAGTTCGTGGACGAGGCCGTTCTCCAGAGCGCGCTGCGGGTTGTACTGGGTGCCCTGGAGCAGCACCTTCAGGAGGGCGTCGGCGATGCCCATGAGGCGCACGGTGCGGGTGACGCCGCCCCCCGCGGGGAGCAGGCCGAGGGTGACCTCGGGCAGGCCGATCTTGGAGCCGGACACGTCGAGGGCGACGCGGTGGTGCGAGGCGAGGGCGATCTCGTAACCGCCGCCGAGGGCGGCGCCGTTGATCGCGGCGACGACGGGCTTGCCAAGGGTCTCGATGCGGCGCAGCGAGTTCTTGATGGCGGTGCCCGCGTCGAACGCCTCCTGGGCGTTCTCCGGACCGACCTTGATCATGTCCTTGAGGTCGCCGCCCGCGAAGAACGTCTTCTTGGCGGAGGTGTAGATGAACCCGCGAATGGCGTCCTTGTCGGCCTGGACGGCGGCCTCGGCGCGGTCGGCGATCGCCGCGATGGACTCCTTGAACGCCTGGTTCATGGTGTTCGCGGACTGGTTGGGGTCGTCGAGGACGAGGGTGACGACACCGGTGTCGTCCTGTTCCCAGCGGATGGTGGTGCTTACGGTCATGTCTTTTTCTCCGTGAAGTCTGTGGCGGGCGGATTCTGGGGAGGGCGGCTGGGGTTCGTGTCCGGCCGACCGCCGGTCGGGCTGGTCGCACAGTTCCCCCGCGCCCCTGACAGGCGCACTCCGTGCGCCGTCTCAAGGGCCGCCGTCGGGGAAGGCGCGGCGGAGCCGCATGCCTTCAGGGGCGCGGGGAACTGCGAGCAACCGCCGCGCACCCGTGGTGGGCAGCGCGCCCCGAGCGCCTGCGGCGCGCAGCCCTACAGCCGTTCCACGATCGTGGCGATGCCCATGCCTCCGCCCACGCACAACGTGGCCAACCCGTACCGGAGGTCCCTCCGCTCCAGCTCGTCCACGAGCGTCCCGAGGATCATCGCCCCGGTCGCCCCGAGCGGGTGACCGAGCGCGATCGCACCTCCGTTGACGTTCACCTTGTCCAGGGACAGCCCCATGTCCTTGACGAAGCGCAGCACGACCGCGGCGAACGCCTCGTTGATCTCGACGAGGTCGATGTCGTCGATGGTGAGCCCCGCCTTGGCGAGCGCCTTGCGCGTCGCGGGCGCGGGCCCGGTGAGCATGATGAGCGGGTCGGAACCCGAGACGGCCGCGGAGACGATCCGCGCGCGCGGGGTGAGGCCGTAGCGCTCGCCGACCTCCTTCGTGCCGACGGCGACCAGCGAAGCGCCGTCGACGATGCCGGAGGAGTTGCCCGCGTGGTGGACGTGGTCGATCTGCTCGATCCAGTGGTACTTCTGCAGCGCGACCGCGTCGAAGCCGCCCAGGTCGCCGATGTCCTTGAAGGACGGCTTCAGCTTGGCGAGGGAGTCGGCGGTGGTGCCGGGGCGCAGGTGCTCGTCGTGGTCGAGGACGACGAGGCCGTTGCGGTCCCTGACGGGCACGACGGACCGGGCGAAGCGGCCGTCCTTCCAGGCCGCGGCGGCCCGCTCCTGGGAGAGCGCCGCGTACTCGTCGACGTCGCGCCGCGTGAAGCCCTCGACCGTGGCGATGAGGTCCGCGCCGATGCCCTGCGGGGCGAAGTCGGTCTCGAAGTTGGTCATGGGGTCGGCGAACCAGGCACCGCCGTCGGAGGCCATGGGGACGCGCGACATCGACTCGACGCCGCCCGCGAGCACCAGGTCCTCCCAGCCCGAGCGGACCTTCATCGCGGCGAGGTTGACCGCTTCGAGGCCGGAGGCACAGAAGCGGTTCTCCTGGACGCCGGCGACCGTGTCGGGCAGGCCCGCGGCGATGGCCGCGATGCGCGCGATGTCGGAGCCCTGGTCGCCGACGGGGCCCACCACGCCGAGGACGATGTCGTCGATGGCGGCCGGGTCGAGGTCGGGGAAGCGGGCCTGGATCTCGTGGATCAGGCCGACGACGAGGTCGATGGGCTTGGTCCCGTGCAGGGCGCCGTTGGCCTTGCCGCGTCCGCGCGGGGTGCGGATCGCGTCGTATACGTACGCTTCGGTGGTCACGCGTGTGCCTTTCGAGGGTGTCCGGGAGAGGGTGGCCGGAGCTGTCCGGGAGACGGGTGGCCGGAGCTGTCCGGGAGGGTGCGGGTCAGCCGAGGAGGGAACGGCCGATGATCTCCTTCATGATCTCTGTCGTGCCGCCGTAGATGGTCTGGATGCGTCCGTCGGTGAAGGCCTTGGCGACGCGGTACTCCGCCATGTAGCCATAGCCGCCGTGCAGTTGCAGACACCGGTCGGCGACGCGTTTCTGCAGCTCGGTGGCCCACCATTTCGCCATCGACGCGTGCACGGCGTCGAGTTCCCCGTTCGAGTGATCGACGATGCACCGGTCGAGGAACGTGCGGGTGACGGCGCACTCGGTCGCCATCTCCGCGATCTCGAAGCGGATGTGCTGCAACTTGGCGAGCGGGCGCCCGAACGCCTCGCGCTCCTTCACGTACGTCGTGGTGATGTCCAGGAGGTGCTCGGCGGCGGCGATCCCCGCGACGGCGATGCCCATGCGTTCCTGCGCGAGGTTCGTCATCAGGTGGACGAAGGCGCCGTTCAGCTCACCGAGGAGGTTCTCCTTGGGGACGCGTACGTCGTTGAAGAACAGCTCGGCGGTGTCCTGGGACTTCTGGCCGATCTTGTCGAGGTTGCGGCCCCGCTCGAAGCCTTCCGCGCCGCGCTCGACGACGAGGAGGGACAGGCCGTGGGCGCCCCCTTCGGGGGACGTCTTGGCGACGACGATGACGAGGTCGGCGAGGATGCCGTTCGAGATGAACGTCTTGGAGCCGTTGAGCACCCAGTGGTCGCCGCGGTCCTCGGCGCCGGTGCGGATGCCCTGGAGGTCCGAGCCCGCGCCGGGCTCGGTCATCGCGATGGCCGTGATGGTCTCGCCGCTGCAGAAGCCGGGGAGCCAGCGACGCTTCTGCTCGTCGGTGGCGAGGGAGGTGAGGTAGGGGCCGATGATGTCGTTGTGCAGGCCGATGGCGAGCCCCGCGGCGCCCGCGCGGGTGAACTCCTCGGCGAGGACCGCGGAGTAGCGGAAGTCGTCGTTGCCGCCGCCTCCGTACTCCTCGGGGACGGCGAGACCGAGCAGCCCCTGCTTGCCTGCGGCGAGCCAGGCCTCGCGGGAGACGATGCCGTCCTGCTCCCACTGTTCGTAGTGGGGCAGCACTTCCTTGGCTAGGAAGGTGCGGACGGTCTCGCGGAACGCGTCGTGCTCGGCGGAGAAGATCTGCCGCTTCATGTGTACGTGGCCTCCTGGAGCCCTGTGTGAGCCGGCGGGCCCTGTCAGAGCCAGCCCTTGACGGTTTCGATCAACTTGGCCGGCTCGGGGCCGACGGGAATGACGTTGAGCATGGTGACGCCGGCCGCGCGGAAGGCCTCGACGCGTTCGCGTACGTAGCCCGCGGGCCCGCACAGCGACATGAGCTCGCAGAACTCGTCCGGGACGGCGGCTTCGGCTTCCTTCTTCCTGCCCGCCAGGTAGAGCTCCTGAATACGTGCGGCCTCTTTCCCGTAGCCGTACGCGACCGCGAGGTCGTTGTAGAAGTTCTTCCCCTTGGCGCCCATGCCGCCTACGTAGAGGGCGATTTGCGGGCGCGCGAGGTCCCGTACGGCCGCCGCGTCGTCCCCGATGGCGAGCAGTCCCCCGGCGACGGTCTCCAGCGGTCCGAGGGCCGGATCGCGCTTCTCCTTGCCCTCGGCGAGCGGGGCGCCCCACACCTGGTGGGCCTTCTCCGGCAGGAAGAGGGTGGGCAGCCAGCCGTCGGCGATCTCGGCGGTCATGCGGACGTTGGCGGGCCCCAAGGAGGCGACGTACAGCGGGACGTCGGGCCGTACCGGTCTGGTGAGGATCTTCAGGGGCTTGCCGAGCCTGCCGCCCTTCTCCGGAGGCAGCGGCATGTCCGTGATGCCGTGGTGGTCGATGACCTCGCGGCGCAGGATGCGGCGGGTCAGCTCGACGGCCTCACGGGTGCGGCCGAGCGGTTTGTCGTACGTCTTGCCGTGCCAGCCCTCGACGACCTGCGGGCCCGAGGCGCCGAGCCCGATGATCGCGCGGCCCCCGGAGATCGCGTCGAGTCCCGCCGCGGTCTGGGCGATGAGGGCCGGGGTGCGGGAGTAGACGTTGAGGATGGCGGCGCCGATCTTCATGCGCTCCGTGCGCGCCGCGAGGTAGCCCATGATCGTGGGCGAGTCGAAGCCGTATGCCTCCGCGACCCACACGGCGTCCAGGCCCGCGGACTCCAGGGCGGCGGCGCTGTCGGCGGCCTCGCGCGGGTCGCCCGCGTAGGCGAGCGGTGCGGAGATCTGCATCAGTGGTCTTCCTCGGGGGTGGTGGGGTGCGCGCGTCCGCTCGTGGGGTGCGCGCGTTCACTCGTGGGGTGCGCGAGGGCGGGTACGTCCCAGTCGCGGGCCACGTCGGCGGTGTCGGCGCCGGGCTGTGCGGGGCCGCTGCGGACCCGTGCCGGGGTCGCGGAGAAGCGGGGCGCGGGGGCGGGCTGGGTGATGCCGCCGTGGTCGGTGAAGGTGCCGCGGGCCGCGAGGTGCGGGTGGGCGGGCGCCTCACGCAGGGAGAGCACGGGCGCCACGCACGCGTCGGAGTCCTGGAAGACGGCCGTCCACTCGTCGCGCGTACGTTCCTTGAAGCGGGCGGCGACGGCTTCGCGCAGCTCGGCCCAGCGGGCCAGGTCCTTGCGGGCGGGCGCGGTGTCGGCGAGGCCGAGCAGGGCGGTGAACTCGTCGTAGAACGGCTGCTCCAGGGCGCCCACGGCCATGTAGCCGCCGTCCGCGGTCTCGTACGTGCCGTAGAACGGGCAGCCGCCGTCGAGGAGGTTGGCGCCGCGCCGGTCCTGCCAGCCGCCGGCCGCGAGCATGCCGTGGATCATCGAGGAGAGGTGGGCCGCGCCGTCGACGATGGCGGCGTCCACCACCTGTCCGGCGCCGTGTTCGCGCGCGTGGTGCAGCGCGGCGAGGATGCCGACGACGAGATAGAGCGAGCCGCCCGCGTAGTCGCCCACGAGGTTCGCGGGGACGGCGGGCGGCTCGTCGGGGTTGCCGATCATGCCGAGGGTGCCGGTGATGGCGATGTACGCGATGTCGTGGCCCGCGCGCGGGGCGAGCGGTCCTTCCTGGCCCCAGCCGGTCATCCGGCCGTAGACCAGCCTCGGGTTGCGGGCGTGACAGGCGTCGGGTCCGACGCCGAGGCGCTCGGCGACGCCGGGCCGGTAGCCCTCGATGAGGACGTCGGCGCGTTCGACCAGGTCGAGGACGCGGGCCGGTCCTTCGTCGGCCTTGAGGTCGACGATGACGGAGCGTTTGTTGCGGTTGGTCACGTCGTACTCGGGGTTGATCGCGAGGCCGCCGCCGCCCGGCCGGTCGACGCGCACGACGTCGGCGCCGAGATCGGCGAGCAGCATGGCAGCGAACGGGCCGGGCCCGATGCCTGCCAGCTCCACCACACGCACTCCGGCGAGCGGTCCGTGAACGCCCTTGCCCGGCATCGTCATTGAGCCCCCAGCACTGTGACACAACTGATGTAACACCAGTGATGCTAAGAACGTGTTCCACCGCGCACAAGCCCCTGGCGAGCAAGCGCTTAGACAATTCTGGCCGCGCCGCCGTGCCGCGCGCTAGCCTCGGCCACCGACAACTGCGCGGGGGCCCACGGCGGAGAGGTGCCATGACCAGTCGTAACAGCGACAACAGCAACGTCAGCGAGCGCGCGTACGACATCGTGCTCTTCGGAGCGACGGGTTTCGTGGGGATGCTCACCGCGGAGCATCTCGCCGCCCACGCCCCCGAAGAGGTGCGGTGGGCCATCGCCGGGCGCGACACCGGCAAGCTCGAAGGGCTGCGGGAGCGGCTCTCCGCGATCAACCCGAAATGCGCGGAACTCCCCCTGGTCCGCGCCGACGTGGCGGATCCCGCGTCGCTGCGGGAGATGGCCTCCCACGCGCGCGTGGTCGCCTCCACCGTCGGGCCGTACCTGACGTACGGGCAGGACCTGGTCGGGGCGTGCGCGGAGGCGGGTACGGACTATGTGGACCTGACCGGTGAGCCGGAGTTCGTCGACCTCATGTACGTGAAGCACGACGCCCGCGCGCGGGAGACCGGTGCGCGGCTCGTGCACTGCTGCGGCTTCGACTCGGTCCCGCACGACCTGGGGGCGTACTTCACGGTGCGGCGGCTGCCCGAGGACGTGCCGTTGCGCGTGGACGGGTTCGTCCGGGTGGGCGCGCGGTTCTCCGGCGGCACCTTCGCCTCCGCGCTCAACCAGTTCGGCCGGGGCCCCCAGATGCTCGCCGCGGCGAAGGACCGCCGTCGGCATGAACCGCGGGCGGTGGGACGCAAGGCGTACGCCCCGCCCGGCGCGCCCCGGTACGCGAGCGAGGTCGGCGCGTGGGCGCTTCCGCTGCCGACGATCGACCCGCAGGTGGTGCAGCGTTCGGCGCGCGCCCTGGAGCGGTACGGGCCGGACTTCCGCTACCGGCACTACGCCGCCGTGAAGTCGCTGCCGGTCGCTCTGGGCGCTCCCGTGGCCCTCGGCGGGCTCCTCGCGGTCGCGCAGCTGCCGCCCGCGCGCCGGTGGCTGTCCGCGCGCCTGAAGCCCGGGGACGGCCCTGACGAGGCACGCCGTGCGTCGTCGTGGTTCTCGGTCCGGTTCGTCGGCGAGGGCGGCGGGAAGCGGGTGTTCACCGAGGTCTCGGGCGGCGACCCCGGTTACGGCGAGACGGCGCGGATGCTGGGCGAGTCGGCGCTGTGCCTGGCCCTGGACTCCTTGCCGCCGACGGCCGGGCAGGTCACGACGGCCGTGGCGATGGGCGACACGCTGATCGAGCGGCTGCGGGCGGTGGGGCTCTCGTTCCGGGTCGTCGCGGAGCGCGAGGTAGCGCACGTCTAGGGAGACGGTCCGGATCCACAGAAATGCCCCGCACGCGCGCGTGCGGGGCATTTTCTACGTGGTCCTGCGATCCGGTGGATCAGGCGACCGGCGCCGGGTAGGTCGGGTACTCGACCCCGGAGACGTACTGGACGACCCGGATGACCTGGCACGAGTAGCCGAACTCGTTGTCGTACCAGAGGTAGAGGATCGCGTTGTCGCCGTCGACCTTGGTGGCGCCGGCGTCGACGATCGACGCGTGGCGCGAACCGACGAAGTCCATCGACACCGCGTCGGGCGCCGTCGTGAAGTCGATCTGCCGCTTCAGCGGCGAGTGCAGCGACACGTCGCGCAGGTGGTCGAGGACCTCGTCGCGCGTGGTCTCGCGGCCCAGGCGCAGGCTGAGGATGGCGATCGAGACGTCCGGCACGGGCACGCGGATCGAGCTGCCGGTGATCGGCGCCTTGAGGTCGGGCAGCGCCTTCGCGACGGCGGAGGCGGCGCCGGTCTCGGTGATGACCATGTTGAGCGGCGCGGAGCGGCCCCGGCGGTCGGCCTTGTGGTAGTTGTCCAGCAGGTTCTGGTCGTTGGTGAACGAGTGGACGGTCTCCACGTGGCCGCGCAGCACGCCGTACTCGTCCGCCATCGCCTTCAGCGGCGGGACGATCGCGTTGGTGGTGCAGGAGGCGCAGGACAGGATCTGCTCGTCCGGCTTGATCGTGTCGTGGTTGACGCCGTGCACGATGTTCGGGACGTCGCCCTTGCCGGGGGCGGTCAGGACGACCTTGTCGATGCCCGGGCGCAGGTGCTGGGAGAGGCCCTCGCGGTCGCGCCACTTGCCGGTGTTGTCGACGAGGATCGCGTCCTTGATGCCGTACGCCGTGTAGTCGACCTCGGACGGGTCGTTGGCGTAGATCACCTTGATCTCGTTGCCGTTGGCGACGATCGTGCTGTTCGCCTCGTCGACGGTGATCGTGCCCTGGAACTGGCCGTGGATGGAGTCGCGGCGCAGCAACGAGGCGCGCTTCACGAGGTCCTGGTCGCCGCCTCCGCGCACGACGATGGCGCGGAGCCGCAGGCCGTTGCCCGAGCCGGACTTCTCGATGAGGAGACGGGCGACGAGGCGGCCGATGCGACCGAAGCCGTACAGGACGACGTCGCGGCCCTCGCTGCGCTCGGCCTTGTTGGCGCCGATGGCACCTGCGACCGCTCCGGCGGTGAACTGCTCGACGGTCAGTCCGCGGTCGTCGGCCTTGTAGGCCTCCGCGAGCAGGGCCAGGTCGATCTGCGAGGGGCCGAGGTCGAGCGTGGTGAGAGCCTGCAGGAACGGCAGCGTCTCGGTGACCGAGAGCTCCTGACCGGCTATCTGCCGGGCGAATCGGTGCGTCTTCAGGATGCTGACCACCGACTTGTTCACCAAGGAGCGGCTGTGCAGCAGGACCGTCACGTCCCGCTCGCGGTGCAGCTTCCCGATGATCGGGATCATCGACTCCGCGATCTCCTCGCGGTGCTTCCAATTGGTGAACGAGTCGTCATTGACAGTCACAGGAGTATCTTTCGAGCTAGGCGGCGCTCATATGCTAACCCGCTCGTGTTTCCGACTCTCAACCGGCCACTTCTCGCAGTGCGGAGCGGCACAGCGCGTCCGCGCGGCGGGTGGATTCGGGCAGCCGGTAGCGGGGCGTGAGGCACAGGGTGTGCGCGCAGGCCCGGTCCAGGGAGACCCGGTGTCCGGCCGACACGAAGACCGGCTTCACGCCCTCGCGGGTGCGTAGCGCACGGCCGACCTCTTCGACCCCGTCCAGCAGCGGCGACGCGCTTCCCCGCCCGGCGGCCGGGTCCTCGTGGGCGAAGGTGAAGGGGTTCTTGGCGACGCCGATGGTCGGCAGCCCCGTCAGGACACCGAGGTGGCTCGCCAGGCCGAAGCGGCGCGGGTGGGCCACTCCGTAGCCGTCGCAGACGACAAGACCGGGGTCCGACCGCAGCTCACCCAGCGCGGCCAGGACCGTGGGGATCTCGCGGAACGCGAGCAGACCGGGCACGTAGGGGAACGCGACCTTTCCGACGGCTGTCGCCTCCTCGACCACGTCGAGCGTCGCGGCGTCGAGGACGACGACGGCCGCGGCCACGATGTCCCGCTCGTCGTCGTAGGCGACGTCCACGCCGGTCACACGGCCCGTGCCGGGCGGCGGGCCCGTCTCGTCGAGGACGACGCGGGTGCGCAGTTCGTCCTGGACGGCGCGTGCCGTCCGCTCGTCGGTGGGCCAGTCGGAGGGCATCGCGTAGCTGCTCATAGTGCCGGGAAGCCTAGTTGGCGCGAAAAGGCGCTTCCCGCGACCGCGGCGCATGGGCGAACATGTCCGGCATTAAAGAAGCGTAAAGATTGCCGGGTTCAGGCAATGAACGGCACCGGTCCGCTATGTCACCATTCCCCCGTACCGAGGTGAACGGCGCGACGGGGGAAGTGATCCGATGACGGTGTTTCTTGGTCTCGGCATCGCGGGGATCGTGCTGCTGGTGCTCTCGCTCCTCCTCGACGGGGTCCTGGAAGGGCTCTTCGGAGGAGCGGGGGCGCTGGACGGGCTCTTCGACGGGCTCCTGTCCCTGCCGGTCATCGCCGGATTCGTCTCCATGCTCGGCTTCGGCGGAGCACTCGTGCTCGGCACGACCGGCCTCGGTGCCGGTCCCGCCACCGTCGCGGGAGCCTGCGCCGGAACCGGGGCGGGCTGGGTGACGTGGAAGCTCACCCGCGCCCTGATGCGCGACCAGACCGCCCCCACGCCGCGCGGCGACGACCTCGTGGGTACCGCGGGGTCCGTCGTCACCGCGATTCCGGCCGACGGCTACGGCGAGGTGCTGCTGCACCTCGCGGGCCAGCGCGTGAAGTACGCGGCCCGCAGCTCCGCCGCGGTGGCACGGGGCACCGAGGTCTGGGTCGACGCGGCGCTGTCGCCGACGTCGGTGGCGGTCCGTCCCGTCGAACGCTGAGCGCGCCACCGCCCACCGATTCACCGAACCACCGATCCGCCGGCTCACCACTTCAGCACTTCAACACTTCACCAGCCTTCGCAACCGATCTGCCGTCCCCGGGTGGCAAGGGGAGGAATGCACCATGAGTCCAGTCCTGATCTCGGTCGTCGGAGTCGTCGTACTCCTCGTCCTGCTGGCGCTCGTCGTCATCACGCGCTACAAGGTCGCCGGGCCCAGCGAGGCCTTCATCGTGACCGGCCGGCGCGGCAAGAAGTCCACGGATCCGGACACCGGCCGCGTCATGACCGACAACAGCGGCCAGAAGGTCGTCGTCGGCGGTGGCGTCTTCGTCGTGCCGTTCGTGCAGCAGAAGTTCACCCTCGACCTGTCCTCGCGGCACATCCCGATCGCCGTCCGCGGCGCGGTCACGCTGCGCGGCGTCAAGGCGAACCTCGAGGGCGTCGCCATCGTGAAGGTCGGCGGCACCGAGGACTCGATACGAGCCGCCGCCCAGCGCTTCCTCGTGCAGCAGGACGGCATCGTCGGCTTCACCCAGGAAGTGCTCTCAGGCGCGTTGCGCTCCATCGTGGGACGCATGTCGGTCGAGGACATCATCCGGGACCGTGCCGCGTTCGCCGGGCAGGTCGCCGAGGAGGCCGAGGCCAGCCTGTCCGGGCAGGGCCTGGTCCTCGACGCCTTCCAGATCCAGGACATCACCACCGAGGGCTCCTACCTGGAGGACCTCGGCCGTCCGGAGGCCGCCCGCGCCAAGCAGGAGGCGGACATCGCCGAGGCCGTGGCGCGCCGCGCCGCCGAGCAGGCACGGCTGAAGGCGGAGGAGGAGATCGCCGTCGCGCAGCGGACCTTCTACCTCAAGCAGGCCGAGATCAAGGCCGAGACGGACGAGGCGGCGGCGCGCGCGAGCGCCGCGGGGCCGCTCGCGGAGGCCGCCAGGCAGCAGGACGTGCTCACCGAGCAGGAGAAGGTCGCCAAGCGCCAGGCGGCGCTCACCGACAGCGAGTTGGACACCCAGGTCCGCAAGCCCGCGGACGCGGCGCGCTACCAGGCCGAGCAGGAGGCGGAGGCCCGCAGGATCGGCCTGGTCAAGCAGGCCGAGGCCGACGCGGAGCGGGCCCGTCTGACCGGTGAGGGCGAGAAGGCCCACCGTGCCGCGCTGGCCGACGCCGTACGCCTGGAGGGTGAGGCCGACGCCGCCTCGATCGGCGCGCGGGGCGCCGCGGAGGCGGAGGCGATGCGCAAGAAGGCCGACGCGTTCGCGCAGTACGGTGACGCGGCCGTCCTGCAGATGCTCGTCGAGGTCCTGCCGAGCGTGGTCGCCAAGGCGTCCGAGCCGCTCGCCGCGGTGGACAAGATGACGGTGATCTCGACGGACGGGGCCGGGCAGCTGTCCCGTACGGTCGCCGACAACGTCGCCCAGGGCGTCGAGCTCCTCAGCTCCACCACCGGGGTCGACCTCGCCGAGCTCCTGAAGAACATCACGGGCGGCAGGTCCACGAGCCCCACCGCCCCGGTCTCCTCTGCCCCCTCGGCCCCCTCGGCCAACGGAAAGATCGAAGTCACCGACTAGGCACGGCAGTACGAGCGGCACGGGGTTCGCGGTCGAGGCCGGGGACCCCGTCGCCGTCTTCGCGGTCCGGGCCGCCCGGTAGCCTCGCGATCATGTTCATTCTCGAATTGACCTACACCGCGCCGGTCTCCGCCGTCGACGAGCAGCTGGAGGCCCACGTCGCGTGGCTCGACCAGCAGTACGAGGCCGGCGTCTTCATCGCGTCGGGCCGCAAGAACCCGCGCGACGGCGGCGTGATCATCGCCGTCGCGCGGGACCGCGCGGAGATCGAGAAGACCGTCGCCGAGGACCCGTTCACCGTGGCCGAGGTGTGCACGTACCGGATCACCGAGTTCTACGCGACGAAGACGGCCCCGCCCCTCGCCGCGTACCGCGAGCAGCTCCCCGCCTGAGGCCTGCGTCGGAAGCCCGCCTACCGCCGTCCTTCCAGCCGGGCGATCCGCCCCTTCTCCCCCGCGGCCCAGCAGCCCCCGTCGGGCGTGCAGTCCACGGTGTCGTACGACCCGGAGTCGACCGTCCGCCAGCTCCGGCCGCCGTCCGTCGTGACGTCCGTGCCCGTCGGGCCGACCGCGAGCGCCGTGGAGCGGCTGTGCGGGAGCCACGCCACGCCCGAGCGGTAGGCGGGCAGCGGCTTTCCCGCCGGCTCCCAGCGGCGGCCGCCGTCCCGGGTGACCGCGGCCGCCCGCGGGGAGGGCTGGTCGGCGCGGTAGTCGCCGCCCACGGCGATGCCGTGCGCACGGTCGCGGAAGGCGAGCCCGAAGACACCGCGGGCCGGATCACCGGCGGGGATCGGCGCGTCGGTGGCCTTCCAGGTCAGTCCGCGGTCGGCGGAGTGCAGGACACGCGCGCGTGCCGCGCCGCCCGTGGCCAGCCACACGTCCCGGGGCCCGCCGCTCACCAGGCACTGGCCGCTCGCCGCGAAGCCCGCCTCGCCCTCCTGCGCCGCGGGCATGCCGGTGTGCGGCAGGACCTTCCAGGACCGGCCCCCGTCGGCGGTGGACAGGATGCGGAACTTCCCGTCGACGGGATCGCTCATCGCCAGGCCGTGGCGCCGGTCGAGGAACGTCATGCAGTCGTAGAACGCCTTGGCGTCGGTGTTGCGGAACGACTCCGTCCAGGTGGCCCCGCCGTCCTCGGTGCGCAGCACCCGCGACGCCTCGCCCTCGCCGATGGCGAGGACCACCGCGCGGCGGCCGTCGAAGGCCTCGATGTCGCGGAACTCCAGACCGGCGGCGCCGGGCGGGGAGACTTCGCGCCACGTCCTGCCGCCGTCCGCGGTGCGCAGCACGGTCCCCTTCGTACCGGCCGCCCACGCCGTGTCACGGCTGACCGCGGCGAGACCGCGGAAGCGGGCGTCGGTGCCGCTGTCCTTGAGCTGCCAGCGCGGTTTCCGGTCCGGGTGGTGCGCGTCGCCGTCCGCCCGCGCGGCGCCCGGCGCCGCGAGGACGGTTCCGGCGAGCATCGCGCCGCACAGTCCCGTCAGTACCGTCCGTCTCGTCGACTTCGTCTTCCCCATGCCCCTCATGGCGGGCGAAGCTAGCCGACGCGCGGGACCTCGTCCAGATGGCCTGAAGGCGTCCCCCATGAGGTGGTCGCCGGGAACCGCGGGCCCTGCCAGGGTGTCGCGGTGACAGAGGTCACTCGCTCCGAACCGCTCTCCGTGTGCACGGATCCGGTCTTTCCGTCGTCTATTCAAGTGCCGACCCCAGTCGTCCAGCAGTCAGTGAGGGAGCAGGCGTTGTCCACCGTCATCGAGCAAGCCGTAGAGGCCCGCCTGGTCGCCGCCGAGCCGCGGATGCCGACCATTCCCGCAACGCTCCACTACGACCGGCGGGATCCGTTCGCCGTGCGCATGAGCTTCCCCGCTCCCGCGACCCTGGAAGGCATCGAGGTCTACTGGACCTTCGCCCGTGAGCTCCTCGTCCACGGCGTGGAGCGTGCGGTGGGCGACGGCGACGTGCGCGTGCGTCCGTACGGGTTCGACCGGACCGTCGTGGAGTTCCACGCCCCCGAGGGCACCGCGATCGTCCACATCCGCACCGGCGACCTTCGCGGCTTCCTGCACCGCACGATGGTGCTGGTGCCGACCGGCCAGGAGAGCCGGCACGTGGATCTGGACCAGGACCTGGCCGAGCTGATGCGGGACGCGTGCTGAGCGACGGAGCCGGCTTTCCGTAGACGTCGGCAGGGGCCGGCAGGGGTCGGCTCCGAGCCTGCGCCTGCCGCGAAGACCGCGCCCGCGCTCAGCCCCCGCCTCCCCCGCTCGACGAGCGCGCCGTCTCCGCGGCCTCGATCGCCGAGGCCAGCGCCTTGCGCAGGGCGCGCATCTGCTGGGTGACCTCGAGCGACGCGCCGCCGCCGCGGTCCGTGAGCTCCGTGAGGCGGTCCTTGTACCGCCTGCGGTCCTTGCCGGTGACGAACGGACGCACCTTGCCGGTGGCCGCGCACATCACGAGGGCCGCCTCGCTCTCGGACACCTCCGTGATCGACCGGGGACCGCGCAGCACCATGCCCGCCTCGGCCTGCAGCGCCTCCGCGTATCCGGCGCGCTCCAGCTCCCAGTGCCGGACGGGGAAGACGCCGAGGACGCGCCGGCGTCCCAGGCGCAGATAGCCGTGGGCGGTGAGCTGGTCGCGCACTTCGTCCAGGGTGCCGCGGGAGCGGTGTGTCATCCACCCGCGCCACTTGCGTGGCCGGGACTCCTCGATGAGCTCGGTGAGTGCGTCGAGCACCGTGTCGCCCGTGCGCGCGCCGGTCACCGGGGTGACGATGCCGCCCCGCTCGACGATCACACCGCGCTGGGCGAGCTCGGCCAGCGCGCCGGCGCGGATGACGAGGTGCAGGTCGGGGCCGCCGGTGAACTTTCCCCTCTCCCCGTTCCATGACAGGAGCAGGAGCCTGGCTGGCAGGGACAGCGTGCCGTAGTGCACGGCGCCTCCTCGGTCGGCGTCCACGGAGCCGGGTGTGGGCTCACGATAAAACGTTGACACACCCAGAAGTGCGTCCTACGGTGTACAGCGGTTCTGTTGCCGTCGATAGGAGAAGGACGTTGCTCGTCTGAGGTCATGAGACACCGCGTCACGCAGCCTTCGCTGCCGTGCACGCCGTGTGCGACCT
Organism: Streptomyces sp. NPDC045678; assembly: GCF_056432085.1. NCBI lineage: Bacteria > Bacillati > Actinomycetota > Actinomycetes > Kitasatosporales > Streptomycetaceae > Streptomyces > Streptomyces sp. NPDC045678. The sequence continues at coordinate 387,821 of NZ_JBWKJS010000009.1, read as the reverse complement.
CGGCATCACGAGCCGTCCCGTCCCCCGGCACAGGCCTTTTCTCGTTCTCCGGCCTTTTCTCCGCCGCGGTGTCTCGAACGCGTTGCCCCTGACCGCGCTTCACACCACGCAACCGCGAGGCCTGTATGTCTACCCACCCCACCTCCATCAGCTGTACGTCGCTCTCCTTCGGCTGGCCCGACGGCACCGGCGTCTTCGACGGCCTCCAGGCCTCCTTCGGGCCCGGCAGGACCGGGCTCATCGGCGTCAACGGGTCAGGAAAGTCAACCCTGTTGAAGCTCGTCGCGGGCGAGCTGACGCCCACCGACGGCGCGGTGCGCGTCGCCGGGGACGTCGGGTACCTGCCGCAGAACGTCACCCTCGACACCGGCCTGCGCGTCGACGAGGTGCTCGGCATCGCCGCGACCCGCGCCGCGCTGCACGCCATCGAGGCGGGTGACGTGCGCGAGGAGCACTTCACCGCGGTCGGCGACGACTGGGACGTCGAGGAGCGCGCCGTCGCCACCCTCGACCAGCTCGGGCTCGGCCACATCGGCCTGGACCGCACCACGGGCGAGGTGTCGGGCGGCGAGTCGGTGCTGCTGCGCCTGGCGGCGCTGCTGCTGCGCCGTCCCGACGTACTCCTCCTCGACGAACCGACCAACAACCTGGATCTGTACGCCCGTCGGCGGCTGTACGCGGCCGTCGAGGCATGGTCCGGCGTCCTGGTCGTCGTCAGCCACGACCGCGAACTCCTGGATCTGGTCGACCAGATCGCCGATCTCCGGGACGGGGAGGTGAGTTGGTACGGGGGCAACTTCAGCGCGTACGAGGAGGCCCTCGCCGTGGAGCAGGAGGCGGCCGAGCGCATGGTGCGCGTCGCCGAGACCGACCTGCGCAAGCAGAAGCGCGATCTGGCCGACGCCCAGGTCAAGCTGGCCCGCCGCAAGCGGTACGGCCAGAAGATCCAGGACAGCAGGAGCCAGCCGAAGATCCTGATGGGCGCCCGCAAACGCGCCGCACAGGAGTCGGCGGGCAAGCACCGCATCATGCACGAGGAGAAGCTCGCCGAGGCGAAGGAGCGTCTTGACGACGCCGTCGAGGCGGTACGGGAGGACGACGAGATCCGCGTCGACCTGCCGCACACCCTGGTCCACCCGGGGCGCACCGTGCTCACCCTGAGTGACCTCGAGCTGTGCTACGGCGCCCGCGTGCAGGGCGAGTTCGAGCTGCGCGGGCCCGAGCGGATCGCGCTCATCGGCCGCAACGGCGCGGGCAAGACCACGCTCCTGCGTACCATCGCCAAGCAGCTGGAGCCGGTCTCCGGCGAGGCACTGGCCCATGTGCCGATGCGCTTCCTGCCGCAGCGCCTCGACGTGCTCGACGGCGAGCTGACCGTCGCCGAGAACGTGGCGGCGTACGCTCCCGACGCGACCAACAACCGCATCAGGGCGCGTCTGGCCCGCTTCCTGTTCAAGGGGGCCAAGGCCGACCAGCGGGCGGCGACCCTGTCGGGCGGCGAGCGGTTCCGCGCGGCGCTGGCGGCGCTGCTGCTCGCGGAGCCCGCGCCGCAGCTGCTGATGCTCGACGAGCCGACGAACAATCTCGACATGGCGAGCGTGAAGCAGCTGTCGACGGCCCTGGAGTCGTACGAGGGCGCGCTGATCGTGGCCAGCCACGACCTGCCGTTCCTGGAGTCCATCGGCATCACGCGGTGGCTGCTCCTCGACGGAGAACTCAAGGAGATCACTCAGGAAAAGAAGACAGAAGCTGTCGGGTATTCCGCCTAGCTTCGGGTGCATGGACCAGAAGCACCGGGACACGCACCAGTACATCGCCATCGACGGAGCCCGTGAGAACAATCTGAAGGAGGTGAGCCTGCGCATCCCCAAGGGCAGGCTCACCGTTTTCACGGGCGTGTCGGGGTCCGGGAAGTCGTCGGTCGTCTTCGACACGATCGCGGTGGAGTCGCAGCGCCAGCTGAACGAGACGTTCACCTGGTTCGTCCGCAACCGGCTGCCGAAGTACGAGCGGCCGCACGCGGACGCCATCGAGGAGCTCTCCCCCGCGATCGTCGTCGACCAGAAACCGGTCGGCGGCCACTCCCGCTCCACCGTGGGCACGATGACGGACATCTACTCCGTGATCCGCGTGCTGTTCTCCCGGCACGGCACGCCGAGCGCGGGCCCGGCGACGGCGTACTCGTTCAACGACCCGTCGGGCATGTGCACGGAGTGTGACGGCCTCGGCCGCACGGTACGGGCCGACTACGACCGCATCATCGACCCCGCCACCTCCCTGGCGGACGGCGCGATCCTCTTCCCGCCGTTCGCCGCGGGCACCTGGCAGGGCCAGACGTACACGAACACACCCGACCTGGACACGCACAAGCCGGTCGGCGAATTCACCGCCGAGGAACGGCGGTTCCTGCTGCGCGGCGGCGGGCGCACGGGGAAGAAAGTGAACGTCAACAACACGGGCGGCGCGCGGGACATCGACTACGAAGGTCTCGCCGACCGCTTCGAGCGGCTGTACCTCAACCGCGACCTGTCCGCGCTCTCCCAGAAGACCCGCGACATGGTGCAGGGCTTCCTGAACGAGGGCCCCTGCCCGGCCTGTCACGGGGCCCGCCTCAACGCGGCGGCGCTCGCCAGCCGCATCAACGGCCTGGGCATCGCCGACTGCACCCGGATGGAGGTCACCGACCTGATCGGTGAGTTGGGACGCGTCGACGACCCGGTGGCCGGTCCGATCGCGGCGGCCGCCGTGGCGGCGCTCGAACGGATCGAGGCGATCGGCCTCGGCTATCTCAGCCTGGACCGCGAGACGTCCACGCTCTCCGGAGGAGAGGGCCAGCGCCTCAAGATGGTGCGTCACCTGGGGTCGAGCCTCACCGGGATGACGTACATCTTCGACGAGCCGAGCGTCGGGCTGCACCCGCGCGACGTGGGGCGGCTGGGCGACCTTCTGCTCCGGCTGCGCGACAAGGGCAACACCGTCCTGGTCGTCGAGCACGACCCCGACGTGATCGCGATCGCCGACCAGGTCGTCGACATGGGCCCGGCGGCCGGCACCGACGGCGGCCTGGTCGTCTTCGAGGGCACTCCGGAGGAGCTGCGCCGGGCCGACACCCTCACCGGCCGCCACCTGCGGCGGGCCACTGGCATCAAGGAGCACCCGCGCGTGGCCGCCGGTGGCCACTGGGTCAGGGGCGCCGATCTGCACAACCTCAAGAACGTGAGCGTGCGGGTGCCCACCGGGGTCCTCACGGCGGTCACCGGCGTCGCAGGTTCCGGCAAGAGCACCCTGGTCTCGAAGGCGTACACCGACGCGTACCCGGACGCCGTCGTCGTGGACCAGTCGTCCATCGGCATCTCGGGCCGCTCCACCCCGGCGACGTACCTCGGGATCATGGACACGGTACGCAAACTGTTCGCGCGCGAGACCGGCGCGAAGGCGAGCCTGTTCAGCTTCAACTCGCACGGTGCGTGCGAGCGTTGCCAGGGGCGCGGGGTCATCTACAGCGATCTGGCGTTCATGGACCCGGTGACCACGACGTGCGAGGCCTGCGAGGGGCGCCGCTTCAAGGAGGAGGTGCTGCGGCTCACCGTCGGCGGCCGGTCCGTCGTGGACGTACTGGAGATGACCGCCGAGCAGGCCCTGGACTTCTTCGCGCGCCTCGACGACACGTCGGTGCGCCGCCGGCTGCGGGCCCTGCGGGACGTGGGCCTCACCTACCTCACGCTCGGGCAGCCGCTGAGCACTCTGTCCGGCGGCGAGCGCCAACGCATCAAGCTGGCGACCCAGTTGCACCGCACGGGCACGACGTACGTCCTCGACGAGCCGACCACCGGGCTGCACATGGCGGACGTCGACGGCCTGCTCGCCCTGCTCGACCGGCTCGTCGACGCCGGCAACACGGTGATCGTCGTCGAGCACAACCTCGACGTCGTCAAACACGCGGACTGGGTGATCGACCTCGGTCCCGACGGCGGCAAGCACGGCGGGCGGATCGTCTTCGAGGGGACACCGGCGCAGCTCCTGCGGGCCGAGGGCTCGTTCACGGCGGATCACCTGCGAGGCACTCTGGGCGGGGGCGGGCGACGCGCTGCATGATGTTGCGGCACCCGCCCCGTCCGCGTGAGGAGAGCCGTCCGTGCCCAGCAAGAAGGCCCTGATACGCCGCCCGAGCCCGCGCCTCGCGGAGGGCCTGGTCACCCACCTGGAACGCGCCCCCGTCGACGTGCGCCTCGCGATGCGGCAGTGGGAGGCGTACGTGGAGGCGCTGAACGCCCACGGCTGGGAGACCTTCGAGGTGGAGCCGGCGGACGCCTGCCCCGACTCGGTCTTCGTGGAGGACGCGGTCGTCGTCTTCCGGAACGTGGCCCTGATCGCCCGGTCCGGCGCTCGCTCGCGGCAGGGCGAGACGACCGGCGTCGAGGAGGCGGTGGGCAGGCTCGGGTGCTCGGTCAACTGGGTGTGGGAGCCGGGCGCGCTGGAGGGCGGCGACGTGCTCAAGATCGGCGACACCCTCTACGTCGGGCGGGGCGGCAGGACGAACGCCGAGGGGGTGCGGCAGCTGCGGGCCGTCTTCGAGCCTCTCGGAGCGCGGGTCGTCTCCGTGCCCGTGGCCAAGGCCCTGCATCTGAAGTCCGCCGTGACGGCGCTGCCCGACGGGACCGTCGTCGGGTACGGGCCGCTCGTGGACAGCCCCTCGCTCTTCCCCCGCTTCCTTCCCGTACCGGAGGAGGCGGGCGCGCACGTGGTGCTGCTCGGCGGCTCGAAACTGCTCATGGCGGCGAGCGCGCCCCGCAGCGCGGAGCTCTTCGCCGATCTCGGATTCGACCCCGTTCCGGTGGATATCAGCGAGTTCGAGAAGCTCGAAGGATGTGTGACGTGCCTCTCAGTCCGGCTCCGTGAACTGTACGCCTGACCAGTAGTGGGGCCGCTGGGGCACCAGATACGGGTGCGGGCCGGGCTCACAGCCTCTTTACGGAGGGTTTAACCTACGGCAACGTAACCTACGACACCGTAGGTAGTGCTTGGGTGGTGCACCGCTCGCACTGCTCATGGAAATCTCTGTACTCCCGTCCCCCTGGAGCCCCCGTGACGATCACCTCTCCCCACCTCGGCAGCGCGGACAGCTGGACCGACGCCCGTCTGCTCTACGCGCTGGAGGAAGTGGTCGAGCAGGAACTCAATCGCCACCTCAAGGTGGCCAAGGACTGGATGCCCCACGAGTACGTCCCGTTCTCGGACGCCCGGAACTTCCCCGGCTTCTTCGAGGACGGCGAGGCGTGGGAGAAGGGCCAGTCCCCGGTCACCGACATCGGCCGCATCGCCCTGGTGGTCAACCTGCTCACCGAGGACAACCTGCCCAGCTACCACCACGAGATCGCCTCCCTCTTCGGCCGCGACGGCGCCTGGGGCACCTGGGTGCACCGCTGGACCGCCGAAGAGGGCAGGCACGGCATCGTGATGCGCGACTACCTCCTCGCCTCGCGCGCCGTCGACCCGGACCAGCTCGAGCAGTTCCGGATGGCGCACATGAGCGAGGGCTTCGAGTCGGACAACCGCCACTCGATGCTGCACTCGGTCGCGTACGTCGCCTTCCAGGAGCTCGCGACCCGCATCTCGCACCGCAACACCGGCCACCAGTCGGGCGACCCGGTCTGCGACCGCATGCTGGCGCGCATCGCCACCGACGAGAACCTCCACATGGTCTTCTACCGCAACCTCCTGAAGGCCGCCTTCGAACTCGCGCCGGACCTGACCATGCAGGCCGTGCGGGACGTCGTGGTCAACTTCCGCATGCCGGGCCACGGCCTGCCGGGCTTCGAGCGCGCCGCCGCGCAGATGGCCATCGGCGAGGTCTACAACCTGCGGATCCACCACGACGACGTGCTGCAGCCCGTGCTGCGCCACCTGAAGGTCCTGGAGATCGACGGCCTCGGCCCCGAGGGCCTCAAGGCGCAGGAGGAGCTGGGCTTCTTCATGGGCGGGCTGGACTCGGAGGCGTCGAAGTTCGACGAGAGGCTCGCCGCCCGCAAGGCGCGGATGGCGGCGCGGGGCGCCTGACCCTACCCACCCTCACCAGTGCGTTCGGCAGCTGCTTCGACCGTGCCCCCGACGAGGTCGCGGAGCTGGGCGCGTGCCGTGATCCCCAGTTTGGGAAAGCTGCGGTAGAGGTGGGAGCCCACCGTGCGCGGGGAGAGAAAGAGCCTCTCCCCGATCGCCCGGTTGGTCAGCCCCCGCGCCGCGAGCCCGACGATCTGCCGCTGCTGCGGGGAGAGTCCGGCGAGCGCGTCGGGGGCCACCACGTCGGGGACCGTGTGCGGGACACCGAGGCCCGCGGCGCGCGCTTCGTTGCGGGCGCGCTCGGTCCACGGGCGCGCCCCGAGCCGCCGGAACGTCTCCAGGGCTTCGGTGAGCAGCGGTCGCGCCTCGGCGATGCGCCGACGGCGGCGCAGCCACTCGGCGAAGTCCAGCTGGGCCTGGGCATGTTCGAAGGGCCAGTACGTACGGTCCGGGCCCGCCAGGGCCGCCCGGAAGTGCGGCTCGGCATCTTCGGTGGCCGCCAGCAGGCCCCGCGCCCGGCTCATCAGCGCCCGCAGGCGGGGTGAGGCGTTCTCCCCCAGCGCCCGCGCGGCGCGCTCGACGATCGCCGCGGCCTCCTCGCGCCGACCGCTGCGCACGGCGACGGCGGCGAGATCCGCGAGAGCCGGATGGGAGGCGTGGTAATGGACGGGCGTGCCGTCCTCGGTGAAGACGGCACGCAGCTGGTCGTAGGCGGCCTCGTACGCGCCGTCCGCGGCAGCCGCGGCACCGAGCGCCCGCCGGGCGTACACGGCGACGGAACGGCTCTCCAGCGGATCGATCAGGTCGAGGGCGTCCCGGGCGCGCGCACGGGCCGCCGCGGTGTCCCCCTGGAAGGCCAGCACTGCGGCATCCACCGCCGCCGCGCAGGCCACGGCGTGGTCGAGCCCCGCCGCCGACCCGACCGCGGCGATCCGGGCGACGGCCTCACGCGCCCGCCCCCACCGGCCGCGCTCCACATACGCCCAGGCGATGGCGCCGCCGAGCCCCTCCGGCAGCGACCCCTGCGCCGCCCAGCGGTCGAGGGCCTCGTCGAAGACGCGGACGGCCCGCGGTGTCTCGTCGAGGAGCCACGACATGATCCCGAGAGCGACGAGCCGTTCCGGGTGTCCGTGCGTCCCGGACTCCAACGTGGCCAGTACGTCGATGAGTTCGTCCCGGTCCTCGAGGGGGTCCGTGACCGTCCGTACCCAGACACGGGACCAGATGTCGACGTCGCGGGCAGGGAGGCGGCGCAGGAGCTGCTGGACGCGGACGCGGTGGGCGTCCTCTCCCGAGTAGAAACGGACGACGGCCGCACTGCCGAGCAGGTCGAGCGCGGCCCCGGGGTGACGTCCCGTCAACTCGGCTGCGGTGTCCGACAGTCGGGGCAGGACCACGGAGTGGCGTGCGGTCAGGACCGCGAGGCGCCCGGCGCTCACGGCCGCGGAGGACAGCAGCGCCTCGTCGTCCGTCCGTGCGCGGACCCCGGCGGTCAGCTCCTCGATCCAGGGGAGGTCACCGGTGAGCACGGCCGTGGCGGCGGCCTCGACCAGCAACCGGGCGCCGTCCTCGCGGTCCGGTGCCAGCTGCGCGGCGCGCTCGAGGGCGGTCGCCGCCGCCGCATGGCCGCCCCGTCGGCGCGCCCGGTCGGCGGTCAGTTCGAGCTCCGCCGACACGACGGCGTCCGGACCCGTGCAGGCGGCGGCCAGGTGCCAGCTCCTTCGGTCGGGTTCGTGCCGCAGCGCGTCGGCCAGCGTGCGGTGTGCGGCTCGCCGGGCGTCGGAGGTGGCGGCGTGGTACACGCCGGACCGGGCCGTCGGGTGACGGAACCGGACCCGTGGGCCCGCCCGCAGGACAAGACCGGCCTGCTCGGCGGGCAGCCAGATGTCGTCCTCGGCGTCCGGCAGTGCGCCGGGGGCGGTGATCGGGGCGTCGACGCCGTCCATGGCGGCCAGGAGGAGCAGCGCCCGTCCGGTGGCGGCGGGAAGCCCGTGCAGCCGGGCCGCGAAGACCTGCTCCAGGCGATCGCCGGGCGGGAGGGGAAGGGGGCCTGCGGGCGGGACGGTGCCGGTGGCGTCGCGCACGGTGGTGACGGATCGTGTCAGTTCGGCCAGCGCCAGCGGGTTGCCGGCGGCCTCTTCGAGGATGCGCGCCCTGGTCCGGCCGGTGGGCGGCATCGGCTGCAGTTCCAGGAGCCGGTGGGCGGAGGTGGCGTCGAGCGGGGCCAGGGTGAGGGTGGGGGTGTGGCGGCCGAAGCCCGGGAGACGGGCGCCGTCGCCGCGGGCGCTGTCGCCGCGGGTGTCTGAGGTGCCGGGGCCGCTCGAAGTGCCGGGGCCGTTCGAAGTGCCAGGGCCGTTCGAAGTGCCGGGGCCGCTCAAAGTGCCGGGGCCGCTCGAAGTGCCAGGGCCGCTCAAAGTGGCGGGGCCGCTCGAAGCGCCGGGGCCGCTCAAAGTGCCAGGGTCGTTCGAAGTGCCGAGGCCGCTCAAAGTGCCGGGGCCGTTCGAGGTGCCGGGGCCGTTCGAGGTGCCGAGCAGCATCGTCACCGGTTCGCCCGCCAGCCGTGCGGCGGCAAAGGCGAGCGCGTCGAGCGACGAGCGATCGAACCAGTGGGCGTCGTCGAGGATCACGACGACGGGGTTCCGTTCGCCCAGCGTCGACAGCAGGGTCAGGACGGCGAGCCCGACCAGCATGAGGTCGGGCGGTCCCTCTCCCGCCCCCGCGCCGAACGCTTCCCGCAGGGCCGCGCGCTGCCGCTCCGGGAGCTCCTCCGCCTCCGCCGACACCGGCCGCAGCAGCCGGTGCAGGGCGGCGAACGCCAGACGCGCCTCCGATGCGCTTCCCTCGGCGCGCAGGACCCGTGCGCCGTCGGCCGCGGCCCGGCGCGCCAGCCGGTCGAGGAGCGCACTCTTCCCCAGGCCCGCCTCGCCCACCAGCAGCAGAGCGCGGTCGGCCGACTCCGGGTCGACCGCACGGAGGAGGCGCGCCCACTCCTCGTCCCTGCCGACGAGGAGGTCGTCTGCGTGCTGGTCCACGGATGCTCCAGGAGTCGTACGGCGTGTGCGCGGGTGCAGTCACATGACGGATACCGGGGCCGCCGCGGCCGACCGTACGGTCTCGGAAAAGCCGCCGCGATCAAGGACAGCCCCGTGGAACAGATACAACTCGGCGATGTCACCGTCACCCGGATCCGGGAATACTACGGATCCGTCGAGATGACCCCGGAGACCTTCTTTCCGGAAAGCCCGAAGGAGGTGTGGGAGGACGCCGCTTCCTGGCTGAGCCCGCATTTCCTGAACTCCGGGACCAATACCGTGCATTCCGCCATCCAGACCTGGCTGGTGCGGAGCGAGGGCCGGAACATACTGGTCGACACCGGTGTCGGCAATCACAAGGAGCGCCCGTACGCCCCGGTCTGGCGGCATCTGGAAACCGACTTCCTCGCCGAACTCGCCAGGGTCGGTGTCGCGCCGGAGGACGTGGACGTCGTCATCAATACGCATCTCCACGTCGATCACGTCGGCTGGAACACGTATCTGGACGGGCGGGACTGGGTGCCCACGTTCCCCAACGCCACATATCTGATGCCGAAGGCCGACTTCGACTTCTGGAATCCCGCGTCCGGTCACACGCCGCGGCTCGGCCGGGGCAACCAGAACGTCTTCGAGGACAGCGTGGCCCCGGTGCACGAGGCGGGCCTCACGGAGCTGTGGGAGACCGGCCACCGCATCGACGCCAACCTCCGCCTGGAGTCGGCCCCCGGGCACACGCCCGGTTCCAGCGTGCTGACCCTGGCCTCGGGGACGGATCGCGCGGTGTTCGTCGGCGACATGCTGCACAGCCCCGTGCAGATCCTCGAACCGGACACCAACAGCTGTTTCTGCGAGGACCCCGCGGGCGCCCGCGCCACCCGGCGCAAGATCCTCGGCCGGGCGGCCGACACCAACGCGCTCGTGATCCCCGCGCACCTGGGCGGCCACGGCGCCGCGGAAGTCGTGCGCGACGGCACGAAGTTCGCCATCAAGGGCTGGGCGCCCTTCACCCCGTACTCCGAGCAGGACTGAGAGCACCGGCACTTCAAGCAGGACCGGGAGCACCGGCACTCCGAGCACCACCAAGAGCACCGGCCGAAAGGCAGAGGCACCACCATGAACCACCACCCCGTCGTGATCACCGCGCAGGGCGCCGTCCGCGGCCTGCGCCGCAACGGCGTCGCCACGTTCCTCGGCATCCCGTACGCCGCCCCTCCGAGCGGAGCCGGACGGTTCGGCGCACCCGAGCCGCACGCGCCCTGGGGAGGCGTGCGGGACGCCACCGCGCCGGGCCCCACCGCGCCCCAGCCCGAACGCAGGCTCGGCGGCATCGACATGTCCCCGTACTTCGGCACCGGTTGGAGCCACGGCGCCGACTACCTCACCGTCGACGTCCGGGCACCCGCAGCCGCCGGCAGCGGCGGTCTGCCCGTCATGGTCTTCGTCCACGGCGGCGGATTCGTCGCCGGATCGACCCGGTCCGCGCTGTACGACGGATCCGCCTTCGCCCGCGACGGCGTCGTCCTCGTCTCCCTCAACTACCGGCTCGGCATCGCCGGTTTCCTCGACCTTCCCGGAGCGCCCGCCAACCGCGGCCTGCTCGACGTCGTCGCCGCGCTGCGCTGGGTGCGCGAGAACATCGCGGCCTTCGGCGGTGATCCGCGGAACGTCACCCTCTTCGGCCAGTCCGCCGGGGCGACCATCGTCGGCGGTGTCCTCGCCGAGCCCCGGGCGGCGGGCCTCGTCCGCAGGGCGATCGTGCAGAGCGGCAGCGGTCTGGGGGCGTTCACCCCCGAGCAGGCCGTTCGGGTCACGGCCGCGGCGGCCGCCGCGCTGGGCGTCGAACCCCGTGCCGAGGCCTTCGCCGACCTCCCCGACGACCGTCTCGTCGCGGCCTCCTCCCGACTCGCGGGCATCGACCTGCGGACGGCGACGCACCACGACCCGCTGCTCGGGCTCAGCCCTTTCGGTCTGGTCCTCGGCACCCAGCCGGCCGCGTCCGTCGCCGAGGGTCTCGGCTCGGACGTCGACCTGGTCGTCGGAACCAACACCGAGGAGGGGAACCTCTATCTGGTTCCCCTGGACCGGTACTCCACCTCGACCCTCGATGACGTACGCGCCGCGGCGGCGAGCGCGCATCCGGACCCGGCGCGGCTGATCGAGACGTACCGCAGGACGCGGCCCGAGGCGTCCTTCGGGGAGCTGCGGTCCGCCGTCATGGGTGATGCGCTGTTCGGCGCGGGCAGCCGGGCCCTCGCGGACGCGCATGCGGCGCACTCCGCGTCCTCGACCCACCGGTACGAGTTCGCGTGGCGCTCGCACGCGCTGGGGGGCGAGCTCGGCGCCGCCCACGCGATGGAGCTGCCCTTCGTCTTCGACCTCGCGCACCTTCCCCGACTGCACGGCCCGGAGGCCCTGCTCGGCCCCGATGCGCCACCCGCGGATCTCGCCGCCCGTATGCACGCGGCCTGGGTGCGTTTCGCCGCGACCGGCGACCCCGGCTGGGCTCCCTACGACGTCACGCGGCGGACCACGATGCGTGTCGGCGCCGAGTGGACGCAGGTCGACGACCCGCGTGGCGAGGAGCTGGGGGCCTGGGCCTGACTCGCGCCCGACTCGTTCCGCACGGTCGGGTCATGGATACCGGCCGCGCGGCCCTGTCGCATCGATTTACGACCGCCCTCCGCGGTGCGACTGTGGGCGAGGGGGTGAACCCATGGCGCAGATGGCGCAGACCCACGAGTGGATGTTCTACGAGGTCATGTGGCGCAGCTGGGCGGGCCGGGCGCACGTGCCCTATCCCGTGCCGTGGTGGGCGCAGCAGGCCTTCCGGCGCTGGAGCGACGACTTCGACTCGGGAACGTACGAGTCGAAGGAAGCCGCCCTGGCCTCCAATGCCCTGTACCGCTACTGGCACATGGTGGGCGTGAAGGACCACCGTCAGGAGTCACTGATCGGGCAGGCCGGTGAGATCGAGCCGGTCTACGACAAGTACTGCTTGTTCTTCTTCCTCCACGATCCGGCGACGGGTGCCCTGCACCTGCCGCAGCTGCCCGGCGACGGCACGGTGTCGCAGCGCATGGAGGCGCCGCACCTGCCGGTCGTCCTCACGGACTTCCGCGGCCCGGACGGCGTCGAGTTCGTGCAGCGCACCTTCGCCACGACCGTCGGCGCACGGCAGCGCGATCTCGTGGTGACCCGGGTGACGGTGGGCACCGCGACCGGTCAGCCGCGCGAGGGCCTGCTGTGCGCGGCGGTGATGCCCGCGGGCCCGAGCGGCTTCCAGCGGCACGACCGCAACGGCCGGCAGATCACCGACCGGAGGCTGACGTTCCTGCGGCACCTGCCGGCGGAGAACCGGGTGGAGACGAACAGCGGCTGGGGGCCGGTGTTCGACACCGTGCCCGAGCAGTACGGCGTGTACGGCAACCCGGACTTCAGTCACGACCCGGCCTCCTATCTGGCGCACAGTCCGTTCCACGACCTCGTCAACGGCGGCAAGCTGAACGGCGCCGGGCAGGCGCAGGACCAGGTCGCGGGGTTGTGCAGCGCGGCGTTCGCGTGGCCGTTCCGGGTCACCGACGACGAGGTGTTCGAGCTGGACGTGCGGCTGCCCGTCGATCTGTACAGCGGGGCCGGTGACCTCGCGGAGATCAGGTCCGTACCGGCCGGCGAGCTGGAGGAGGCCAACCGGGCGTTCTGGACGTCGAAGCTCCTCGGGCAGGGGATGCAGCCCGAACTTCCGCGGCCCGTGGCGCACTTGACGGACCTGTTCCGCGAGTCGCGGTCGCAGCTGCTGATCCTCTCCGACCACGGAGAGATCCACCCCGGCCCGACGGTGTACGACTCGTTCTGGATCCGCGACTCGTCGGTCGAGGCCACGGCCTGCTCGTTGGTGGGCGACGACGCGCTCGCCGAGCACCAGCTGGGCACGCACTATCCGTTGAAGTTCAACCGCGGCACGGGACGGATCGGCCCCTGTGCCGAGTACGGCTTCTACGGAGGCCCGCACGAGCGGGACGACCGTGAGTGGGACAGCAACGGGCAGGCGCTCTGGGCGATCGGCCGCTTCGACCGCACGAAGGGCCGCGCCGCCGCGTTCGGCGCGAAGTTGTACACGCCGTACGTGATCGACGGGGCCCGCTGGCTGCGGGACAACCGTGACCAGTACGGGCTGCTGCACAGCGGCTGGAGCGCCGAGCATCTGGGCGAGCGCGACAAACCGCACTACTGGGACGACCTGTGGGCGCTCGCCGGTCTGTACGAGGCGGCGCGGCTCGCGGAGCGCATCGGTGCGCCGGACGTGCCCGAACTGTGGGCGGCTTTCGACGACGTGAAGCGTGCCACGGCGGCCTCGGTGCGCTGGGTCCTCGCGGAGCAGCGCGGGCGCGGCGCCTGGGAGACGTACATCCCGACCGGCCCCGGCGATGTCGGCCGGCTCGACTCGACGATGATCGGCACCGCGGCGTTCTTCCACCCGCTGCGGCTGCACATGGGCAGCAAGCTCGGCACCGACATCGACACGGCGGCACGCTGCACGCTCGACACCATGTACGCCCACTTCGTGCGGGGCGGCTACCGGCACGAGGCGGCCTGGAACGCCTACGGCCCGTACCTGACCACGCAGTTGGCGCACGCGTATCTGCTGGCGGGCGACCCGGCGCGGGCGGACGCGTTGCTCGGCTGGATCGTCGGGGCCGCCTTCCCGCGGACCGAGGAGCGGGCGGTGGCGCTCGGCGCCTGGAACGAGCAGCACGCCTTCACCATCGCCTCGGACTTCCACGAAGTACCGTCCAGGCACTGGTACATGGGAGACATTCCGCACGGCTGGGCCGCCGCGGAGTATCTGCTCCTGATCCGCGACATCCTGCTGTTCGAGGCGGACGAGGACCGCGATCCGCATGTCTACATCGCGCCGGGCGTACGTCCGCACTGGGTGCCGGACGGGGAGACGGTGGCCGTCGAATCCGCGCCGACGCTGTTCGGCAGGCCCTTCGGCTACCGGCTCACGCACGACGCGGGCGACCGGACGGTGACGGTGGAGGTGACCGAGGCTCCGGAGCGGGTGCGGTACGTCTATCCGTGCCGGTTCGGGCGGGTGCGGTCGGTGTCGGCGGACGGGCGGCAGCTGCCTGTCTCCGGTGACGACGTACAGGTCCCCGCGGGGACGCGGCGGTTCGTGGTGACGTACGCCTGACACCGCCGAGAACCCGCGGGCCCCATGATCAGCAGGGGCCCGCGGGTTCGAGTCAGTCGGGGTGGTCGGCGATATCGGCGGTTCAGGCGCGGGGTTCGCGTCTGAGGGCGTACCGCTCCTTCTCGGAGAGTCCGCCCCAGACGCCGAACCGCTCGTCGTTGTTCAGTGCGTACTCCAGGCAGGCCGTGCGCATCTCGCACATCTGGCAGATGTCCTTCGCCTCACGCACCGAGCTACCGGGCTCGGGGAAGAAGAATTCGGCTCCGGTCTGGGCGCACAGAGCCTGCTCCTGCCAGGCGAGTTCGGGCTCGGCTGTCATCTCGATCTGCATGGAACCGATGCTGTCCCACCGCGCGAAACAACCGATCAACGAACGATCAACGACCGTTTGGCCGAGCTCCGGGCGGCTGTGCCCGGAGGCCGCCCCGCTGAGGGCTGCCCAACCGCGGCCCCCGCGAAACAGCGCTTCGGCACCCGGTCCAGGACTGCGAGCCCGGGCACCGAAGGCTACGCCCCCGAACTCCGGCCGGCCTACTGGCCCTGCTCACCGGACGGCGACGGCTGCAGCACCGCGAACTTCGCCCCCGCCGGGTCCGCGAGCTTCGCGAAGCGCCCCACGCCCTCCATCGAGACGGGCTCCATGCGCACGGTGCCGCCGCTCCGCCGTGCCGTGGCGGCCGTGGCGTCGCAGTCGTCCACCTGGAAGTACGGCAGCCAATACGCCGCGTCCTCGGCGGGGTCGCTCGCCAGTGGCACGATGCCGCCGAACATGTCGTCCGCACTGCCGTCCGCCGGGTGCACCATCGTGTACGACCCGCCGGGGAAGGCCGCCTCGGTCGTCTGCCAGCCGAACACGGTGCCGTAGAACGCGGTGGCCGCTGAGACGTCCGGGGTGTAGAGCTCGGTCCAGACCAGGCCGCCCGGTTCGTTCAGGACATCGAGGCCTTTGAGCCCACCCTGCTGCCACACGGAGAACGGGACGCCCGCGTCGTCGACGAGGCCGGCCATGCGGCCGAGGTCGAGGATGTCCACGGCCTCGAAGAGGGTGCTGCCACCTGCCTGTTCGACCGCTTTCACCGTGGCGTCCACCTCCGGCGTGCGGAGATAGAGCGTCCAGGCCGGTGCGGCCTCGTCACCCGAGATGGCCATCGCGCCGGCGGCGGTGCGGCCCGCGAGCTGGTACTGGCTGTAGCCGCCGACGTCCGCGGCGCCCCGCTGGAGCTCCCAGCCGAACAGCTCGCGGTAGAACCCGCTGACGTCGGCGAGGTCAGGAGCGCACATGTCCACCCAGACGGGTGCACCTGTCACGAAACGGTTATTGAGCATGATCGACTCCTTTGTCGGATCTCTCTTCCGCACTTAGGAGTCTGGCACCCCCCACTGACAATCGGCCCGCCCGGCCCTCACCACGTCATTTGATGAAGGGAAAACATTTCTGAGAGCGCTCTCAGTCACAACTCTTGACGCCGCGATCACCCGTCGAGACAGTGGTGCCCCCCACACGACAACCCCCCACGCAACCGCGCAGGAGACCTTCCGTGATATCGCGTCGAACGTTCCTGACCACCGCAGCCGGCGCCGCGGGCGCCCTCACCTACCCCGTCTGGGGCAGCGCTCTGAGCCCCGGCGCCCAGGCGGGCGGCAGGGCCGCGCCCGCCACGTGCGAGCTGGCCCTCGCGAACAAGTCGCTCCCCGGCCAGGTGCGCGCCTACGTCACGGGCCACGAGCAGGGCACCGGCCGCTGGGTGCTGCTCAAGCCGGACGGCGGCGTGTACCGACCCGAGTCGCCGTCGGCCCCGCAGACCCCACTGCCGGTCGACTGCGCCATCCCGCTCGGCGCCGCGGGCTCCGCCCCCAAGGTCCTGACCCTGCCTCAGATGTACGGCGCGCGCGTCTACTTCGTGCGCGACGACAAGCTGGACTTCTTCCTCAACCCCGGCCCCGCCCTCGTCGAGCCCGCCTTCGCGACCCGCGCGGACCCCAACTACGGCCGCACGTGGTCGTTCTGCGAGTTCACCTTCAACCCCCAGCAGCTGTACGCCAACATCAGCTACGTCGACCTGGTGACCGCGCTGCCCATCGGCCTGACCCTGGAGGGTGACGGCAGGCACACCGTCGCCCCGCTGCCCGACGGCGCCGTGGGCAGGATCGCGGCGGATCTGACGGCCCAGGCGGGGAAGGACGGACAGCCCTGGGACAAGCTGGTCATCCGCGGTGACGACGGCGGCGTACTGCGCGTCATCTCGCCGCAGAACCTCATGGCGCCGTACTTCGACCGACCGGACCAGATGCCGTTCCGGGACGTCTGGAACAGCTACATCGACAAGGTGTGGGACAAATACCGCGGCACGGACCTCAAGATCGATCTGCAGGGCGGCCGCGGCGTGTTCACCGGACGGGTCAACGGCGACGTCCTGACCTTCAACGGCGGCCACTCCTTCCGCAAGCCGACCTCGAAGGACATCTTCACCTGCAACCACGGCCCGTTCGCCAACAACCCGAACGACCCCGACGACAAGAAGGGCCTCCTTGCCCGGCTCGCGGCGGGCTTCAACCGCAGCATCATGCTCACCCACCCCGCGCAGCCGAACGGCACGAGCACGGCGGACTACTACCGCGACCCGGTGACCAACCACTGGTCGCGCGTCGTGCACGCCAACTCCCCCATCGGGTACGCCTTCCCGTACGACGACGTACGTCCCGACGGGCAGCCGGACGTGTCGGGCGCGGCGCACGACGGCAATCCGCGGCGGTTCACGGTGAGCGTGGGTTCGTAGCCCGGACGGCGACCGGCGAGGCCGGGGTCACGACACAGGCTCTTACGCGGAGGCGCGGCGCACGAGGGCTGTCGGCAGGACCACACCGGCAGACCCGGCGCCACCCTCCGCCTCCCCCTCCGCACCGGCCGACCCGCGCTCCGCTCCTCCCCGTCCGCGGAGCAGCATCCCGGCCATCAACCGCCCCATTCCCTCGATGTCCTGACGGACCGTCGTGAGCGGCGGGTCGGTCTGCTCGGCGACCGCGAGCATGTCGTCGAAGCCGACCACCGCCACGTCGTCCGGCACCCTGCGGCCCCGCTCGCGCAGCACCCGCAGGGCGCCGGACGCGGTCAGGTCGTTGGCCGCGAAGACGGCATCCAACTCAGGTTCGCGGTCGAGGAGTTCCCGCATCGCGCGCTCCCCGCCGGCCGGGGTGAAGTCGCCCTCCGCGATCAGTGCGGGGTCGACGTCGGACAGCGCGTCGCGGTACCCGTCGAGCCGGTCGACCGCGGACGTCTGGTCGAGGGCGCCGGTGATGTGCGCGATACGGCGTCGCCCGAGACCGACCAGATGCGCCACCGCTTCCCGCGCGCCGCCCCGGTTGTCGCAGTCGACATAGGGCGCGTCCGGCCCGCCGCCCTCCGCCTGGGGCCAGCCGGGGCGCCCGCCGAATACGGTGGGGACGGCGGCGCGGCGGATGATGCCGGGCAGCGGGTCGTCCAGGTGCAGCGAGAAGACGAGCGCGCCGTCGACGTGCCCGCCCGCGAGGTACCGCCCGACCCGCTCGTGATCGTCCCGTCCCTCGGTGAGGAGCAGCACGAGCTGAATGTCGTGCGCTGTCAACTCCTTGCTGATGCCGCGCAGTTGCAGCGCGAAGAACGGGTCGGCGAAGACCCGGGTCTCCGGTTCCGCGATGACCACGGCGACCGCGTCGTGGCGCCGTGTGACGAGGCTGCGGGCGGCACGGTTGGGCACGTATCCGAGCTCGTCGACGGCCCGCCGCACCTTTTCGGCCAGCACCTCCCGCACCCCCGGGTCCCCGTTGACGACGCGCGAGACGGTGGCCCTGGAAACCCCGGCACGCGCGGCCACGGCCTCCAGAGTGGGACGCGGTTCCTCGGTCACCTTCGGTCACTCCTCCCTGACGGTGTCAGGAGGCATCTTTCCGCATGGGTGGCGGGAGGTATGCGTGAAGGGTTCGGGGAGGATTCGAGGTCGAGGCGCTCCTCGGCCGTCGCGGCGCCTCCTCAAGGCGGGTGATCGGCCGGCCGATCACCAGGGCATGAAAACTTCTGCCGCCGTCACCACGAACCGTGCCGTCTCCCGCCGCGCACTCGGCGTCGCCGCCGGACTGCTCGCCGTCGGATGGCCGGCCTCGGGGCTCACGACCGCATCGGCCCATGCCGTCGCGCCCCGGCCGGTGACACCCGTGGACGAGAGGGGGCTGCGGGCCCTGTTCGGATCGGAGAACCGGGTCATGGCCACGCGCGAACGGGTGGTCGCGGTGACGTTCAACGCCGCCTGGAACGAGGCGGGCCTTGATCAGATCCTCGCCGGACTCGGCCAGCGGCGCGCGCCCGCCACCTTCTTCCTGACCGGCGACTTCGCCCACCGGCACCCCAAGGTGGTGAAGAGGATCGCGGCCGCGGGACACGGCCTGGGCAACCACTCCTACAGCCACCCCTACTTCAAGGACCTGACCGCCGCCGGGCGGCGGCGCGAGGTGCGGGCCGCGGACCGTGCCCTGCGCACGGCCGGTGCGGGGGCCGCCCTGACCCCGTTCTTCCGTTTCCCCTACAGCGAGACCGCCCCCGCCCACATCAGGGAGGTCAACGGGCTGGGCTTCGCGGACATCGAGTTCACCGCCGACACCAACGGGTGGAAGGGAACCGAGGGCGGTATGACGGTGGACCGTGCGGTGCGCAGGGCCGTGGACGCCCTGCGCCCCGGGGCGATCCTGCAGATGCACGTGGGTGCCTCCGAGGGGCGTACGGACGTGCTGGACGCCCGGGCCCTGCCGCGCGTTCTCGATGCGGTCACCGAGCGCGGGTACCGCGTCGTCGACCTGCGCGCTCTCCTCACGTCTCCCGCGCCGCGGCGGCCGCGGACCGTGCTGCCGGAGGGTGCCTGACCTGCGTACCCTGCCCCCTATGTTCAAGAAGCGGAGAGAGCGCAAGCTGGCCGAGCTGCACCAGGAGCTGGGGGTCGCTCTGCGGGATCCGGACGCGGCGGTTCGCGCCAAAGCCGCGGTCGGTGCCGCCGAGGGCGCCGACCTGGAGTGGGCGCTTCGGGAACTGGCCGAGGCCGTGGCGCGCGAGCCGTGGACGGACGACTTCCACGAGACCGTGGTCGACGGCTTCAGTGCCGCGCTGCGTCGCGACGCCGGGGTGCGGCAGCGTGTGGAGGGGATCGTCGCAGGGCACCTGGACGACCCTGAAGGCTTCCTGCGGGCGTGGGCCCGTTTCGTCGAGGAGCTCGGCGGGCCCCCGGCCCTGCGGGAGGCCGGCGAGGACATCCAGGACGACATGCGGGAACGCCTCACGTACCTGCGCGGGCAGGGCTGGACCCCGCAGGGGCTCGACGGGGTCGGACGGCCCGGTGACTTCCAGCGTGACCTGGCCTTCGACTTCGCCGTCATCCTGACGTCGCTCGTGGTGCGCAGGAACGAGCCACTGAGCGAGGAGGACGCGGAACGGCTGCGGGGGCGAGCACGGGCCCGGCTCGCGGAGGCGCTGCCCCTCGCGCCGGGTTCCAAGGAGCGCACCGACCTCCTGGTCGACCTCGCGCAGGCCGCCGACGACGACTCCTGGACGGAACGCGCCCAGGTCGGACTTCTGATCGACGAGGCACTCGGCCTCTGCGCCGACGAGGACCCGGACCGTGGCACCCTCGGCGTCGAGTTGCTCTCGGACCTGCTGCTGTTCAACGACACACTGCGGTACGGCCCCGTCCGCCGGACCCTGGACCGGCTGGCCGCGGCGGACCCCGGTCCCCGCGTGCTGGCCGAGGTGCTGCGCTGCTACGACGAGCTCCAGACGCACAGGCCCCTGGACGAGCCGCCGTACTCGCTGTTCCTCGAGGCCCTGCGGCACCCCGACGCCGACGTGCGCCAGGCCGCCGCCAACGGCCTCGACCCGTTGGCCGAGGGCTCCCCCGTGGAGCGCGAGGCCGTGGAGGGGCTCGTCGCGCTCCTCGACCACGACGGGGAGACCGCCGTCCGCGTCGCCGCCGCGAGGACACTGGCGAGCCTGGACTGCGCCGATGAACGCAACGACGGAGCCGCCACCGACGCGTTGCAGCACCACGCCGACTCGCCGGTCCCCGCCCTGCGCGCGGTCAGCTTCGGCGACGCACTCGCACGGAACATTCCGGACACGTACGACCGGCTGCTGCACGAGCTCGAATCCCCAGACGTCCACTGGGGTTTCGTGGTGGCCTGCCTGTCCGCCGCGTCGGACGACGGGTTCCGGCTGCCCGACGACATCCGCCCCCGGGTCCTCGAACGCCTGGAGCGCCTGCGGGCCTCAGGCTGGACCGACCGCTGCGCCGAACCGGACGGCTACCCGGACCCGGACGACCTCGCCGAGATGATCGCCACTTTGACGGAACGGCTGCGCGCCGGCGCGAACTAGCCGTGGTGGTGCCCTCCGGAGGCCTCGGCCGAAGCCTCCGGAGAGGACTTCGCGGGCGGGGACCCGGGCGACGACTTCAACGCCCCCGCATGATGCGGCTCATAGTCCGGAATCGTCCCGTCCGCCTTCTTCACCAGGAACAGCCCCGCCATCCCCATGTCCGAGTGGCTCTGGACGTGACAGTGGTACATCCACGCCCCGGCCCCCACCCCCTCACCCGCGACGACCTGGAAGCCGAAGGAGTCGCCGGGGCCGGTGATCTTGTCGTCGATGATCCGGCTCGGGTCGTCGGGGCCGGTCAGCAGGCCCGTGCGGTTGTCCGCCCAGTGATGACCGTGCACGTGGAACGTGTGGTAGTACTCGCCGTGGGTGATCGAGACGAACTCGACGCGGTCGCCCACGGTCGCCTCGAACGCGGGGGCGTCGTGACCCGCCTTGTTGTTGATCGTCATGTCGTTGAAGACGACGGTGAACGTCTTGTCGGGCAGCAGGTCGCCCTTGCGCCGCACGATCAGACCGCCGTAGAGCCCCTTGCGCACGCCCGTGGTGCCGTGATCCGTGCCGACCACGTGGTCGTGGTAGTGCCAGTAGCCCGCCGTGCCGGGGCGCCACGTGCCGTCCTTGCGGCGGCCCGGCGCGTGCGTGCGCCACGTGTACGTGCGCCTGCCGCCCGGCTCCACATGGCTCCTGGTGTGTCGCGTGCCGTCGCTCGAGATCTCGTAGTCCATGCCGTGCACATGCAGGCTCGCGTCGACGTCCATCGTGTTCTCGAACTCGATGTGCAGCGTGTCGCCCTCGGTCAGCTCGATGAGCGGGCCGGGTACGGACGCCTTGCCCTTCTCCAGGCCGTACCCCATCTGCCCGTCGGGGAGCTTCTCCGCGTACATCTTGATGCGCTTCACCTCGCCGCCCGCGGGCGCCGTCCTCGGCGGCGCCTCCGCCGTCCTCGCATCGGGCGCACCCGCCACCGACAACGATGTCACCCCCGCCGCCGCTGCCGCGCCGCCGACGAGCATCCGGCGGTTGAAGCTGCGCCTGTCCAGATCCCGTCGGTCCGATCGGTCCATGACGAACTCCCCACTGCGCTAAGGAGACTGGCGGGACACAGGAGGCCCCGGAGACGGCCACACGGTATCGGCCACATCTTTGTTTATCCACACGCAGGACAAAGTTGGCGCTATCGCGGTGATACCTATTGGCGAGTCGCGAAAAGAGGTCTAGCTTCGTCGGCGCTGTTGCTGTGACCGACGAGGGGTGGGTGTACTCATGCGGCGCACACCGCATCAAGGGCCGTTGCACGTACGAGGGTTGAGCAGAAATCGACGCAGACCGATCCGCGGGCGCCGGGCCTGGGCGGCCGCGCTGCTGTCCGGCGCGATGGTCACCGGGGCGCTCTCCGCGCAGGCCGCGTCCGCGCGGCCGTACCCGGAACCGTCGTTGACAACGATGTCCCTTCCCTCGCCGCCCGGCGGGGCCGACGTCAAGGTCCTGGTCTTCCACGGCTCGGCCGCGGGCGGCGACGAGTCGCCCGTCGTCAACGCCGGGATCGAGGCCATCGAGAAGATCGGGCAGACGGGCCCCGCGGCCCAGCGGTTCAAGATCGTGGCGACGGACGACGCGTCCGTCTTCACCGACGAGAGGAAGCTCGGAAAGTTCAACGCCGTCGCCTTCCTCACCGGCGGCGGCGACGTCCTCGACGCCGAGCAGGAGGCGGGCCTCGAGGCCTACATGGAGGCCGGAGGCGGCTTCCTCGGCATCCACGACGCGGCCCGCGCCGAGCCCTACTCGACCTGGTTCACGGGCCTGATCGGCGCCCGCCCCGCCGACGCGAGCCCGGCCGGCGTCCAGCGCGCCACCGTCGAGGTCGGCGACCGCGAGCACCCGGCGACCAAGGACCTGCCGCTCCAGTGGAAGCGCCCCGACCGATGGCTGAACTGGGCGAAGAACCCCTCCGGCGACGTCCACACGGTCGCCCGCGTCCGCGAGTCGACCTACCAGCCCGGCGCGGGCAAGAACGGCTGGGACCACCCGGTGTCCTGGTGCCGCGACTACGACGGCGGACGCTCCTTCTACACGGGCATGGGCGGCACGGCGGCCTCGTACGACGAAGTGGACTTCCGCGGCCATCTGCGGGGCGCCCTGCTGTGGACCACCCGCATCGCGCGCGCCGACTGCCGGGCGACGATCAACGCCAACTACAAGGCGGAGCGCCTCACCCAGGCCAACCAGCCGGGCAAGAACGACCAGATCGGCGAGCCGCACGGCCTGGTCACCGCGCCCGACGGCAAGGTGTTCCACATCGGCCGCGGCGGCGCCGACTCCTCGCAGCCCGTCGTCACCGACTGGAACGACCCGGACATCGGCAAGGGCACGGGCGAGATCCACGTCTACGACCCGAAGACCAAGAAGTCGACGCTCGCGGGCGCGCTGACCGTCTTCGGCAACAAGGGCGGCGGCGACGAGCTGGTCAAGGTCGAGGAGGGCCTCCTCGGCATCGAGCTCGACCCGAAGTTCGAGCGGAACGGGTGGGTGTACCTGCACTACACGCCCCACTCCAGGATCAACCGCGAGACGCACATGGGAGAGCGGTACGTCTCCCGGTTCACCTACGACCAGGGCACGGGCAAGCTCGACATGGGCAGCGAGAAGGTGCTGCTGAAGTGGCCGGTGCAGATCCACAGCTGCTGCCACGCGGGCGGCGGGATGGCCTGGGACTCCAAGAACAACCTCTACATCGCGACGGGTGACAACAACTCGTCCGGCTTCTCCGACGGCTACTCGGGCAACAATCCGCAGCCGAACTTCAAGGGCGTCTCGTTCGCCGACGCGCGCCGCACGGCCGGCAACACCAACAACCTCAACGGCAAGATCCTGCGCATCCACCCGGAGGCCGACGGGACGTACACGCTCCCGGAGGGCAACCTCTTCACCGGCAAGGAGCCGGACGAGGGCGGCGGCAAGACGCGCGGCGAGATCTACGTGATGGGCGTCAGGAACCCGGCGCGCATCAGCATCGACAAGAAGACGGACACGCTGTACGCGGGCTGGGTCGGCCCGGACGCGGGCGCGCCGTCGACGACGTGGGGGCCCGCCAAGTACGACACGTTCGCGGCGATCACCCACGCCTCCAACCGCGGCTGGCCGTACTGCATGGGCAACAACCAGCCCTACCGCGACCGCAATCTGCCGGACCCGACGAAGCCACTGGGCTGGTACGACTGCAAGAACCTCAAGAACGAGTCGCCGAACAACGACGGCCTGGTGAACATCCCGCCGGCCGAGCCGAACAACATCTGGTACTCGCCGCAGGGCGGCGGCGTCGACTATCCGCGGGACGCGAAGGGCGTGCCGAGCTACAAGACGGAGGAGCAGAAGATTCTCCTGCCGTGGCTCAAGGGCGGCGGCCAGGCCACGATGAACGGCCCCGTCTACCGCCTCGACGCGGCGAACGCGAGCGCCGACAAATGGCCCGCCTACTGGGACGGCAAGTGGTTCGTCGGTGACTTCTACGACTCCGACCAGCCACGGCACGCGGTGGTGACGGACCCGAAGACGGTCGGCAAGGGCGGCCTGCCCGTCCACGCCGAATCACTGAAGAAGATCATTCCGATCGGCAACGACGGCATCAAGAACCTCATGGACTGGAAGTTCGCGCCGGACGGCTCGCTGTACGTCCTCGACTACGGACGCGGCTTCTTCACCTCGGACTCCAAGTCGGCGCTGTGGCGCGTGACGTACAAGGGCGGGGCGCCGACGCCGGCCGCCGGTGACCTGGCCAGGAAGGCGGGATGATGCGATCTCCGACGCCGCAGGCCGCACGGTCCGCACAGCGGCGAAGGCTGTACACAGCGCTGTTCGCCGCGCTCCTGATGGTGCTCGGCCTGACGTCGACGGCGGCGGTGGCACGCCCCGACAACGGGGGCCTGTCCGCGCGGGCGCAGACGCTCACCTGGACCGCCGACAACGACATCGCCAAGTACAAGTCGGCGCCGACCACGGCGGTGGCGGGCCCGACGACGATCGTGTTCGAGAACAGCGAGGCGACCGGCAACACGACCGGCATGCCGCACACGCTGACGTTCGACACCTCCGACCCGGAGTACAACACCGACGTCACGCTCAACCTCCTCGCCAACCCCAACGACGACATGGGCGGCAGGCACACCGCCGAGGTGACGCTCACTCCGGGCCGCTACCGCTACCACTGCACCATCCCCGGCCACGGTTCGATGCAGGGCGTCCTGGTCGTGACCGACGGCGGCGGCGAGGACACCACGGCGCCGGAGGCCACGGCGAAGGTCGAGGGGACCACCAACGCCGACGGCGCGTACGTGGGTTCGGCGACGGTGGCCGTGACGGCGACGGACGAGGGTTCGGGCGTCGACAAGGTCGAGTACGCGGTGGGGGCGGACGGCGCCTGGCAGCCGTACACCGCGCCCGTGGTCGTCGACCGGGTCGGCACCCACACGATCCGCTACCGGGCCACCGACAAGGCGGGCAACGTGTCCGCGGAGAAGGCGGCCGAGTTCAAGGTCGTCGCGCCGCCGACGGACGACAAGACGCCTCCGGAGACGTCGGCCACGGTGGGCGGCGAGAAGAACGACCAGGGGCAGTACGTCGGGATGGCGACGGTCACGGTGACCGCGTCCGACACCGGCTCCGGCGTCAACAAGATCGAGTACGCGATCGGTGACGGCGCCTGGACCGCGTACACCGCGCCGGTCATGGTGCACGAGGCGGGCGCCCACAAGGTCCGCTACCGCGCCTTTGACAAGGCGGGCAACCAGGCGGCGGAGAAGGCCGTCGAGTTCACCGTCGTCGCGCCGCCGGTGGAGGACAGGACGCCGCCGGAGACGTCGGCGAAGGTCGAGGGCAGCAAGGACTCGGACGGCGCCTACCTCGGGAGGGCGAAGGTGACGGTCACCGCCACGGACGCCGGCTCGGGGGTCGACAGGGTCGAGTACTCCCTGGACGGCGGTCCCTACCTCGCGTACGGGGCACCGGTCGTCGTCGACCGCGTGGGGCGCCACACCGTGGCGTACCGGGCGAACGACAAGGCGGGCAACGCGTCGGAGGCGAAGACCGCCTCCTTCACGGTGGCCGAGGGCGGTGGCGTGCCGGCTCCCGACTGCCCGGAGTACGACGAGCGGTTGACGGTGTTCGTGGGCACGGTCGACACGGGCATCCCGAACCGGGTCACGAACAACCGCTGCCGCGTGGGCGAGCTGATCGAGGACGAGAAGGAGTGGACGTCGCACGCGCTCTTCCTGAAGCACGTCAAGAGCGTGACGGACAAGCTCCTGAAGGCGGGTGAGATCGACCAGCGCGAGTACAGCAAGATCAATCGCGCCGCCAAGCAGTCCGGCATCGGCAAGCCCGGTCAGACGGAGGGCTACCGCAAGCTCTTCGACGGCACGCAGAAGTCCCTGGACCGGTGGGAGCAGGTGGGCGGCGGCAGGTTCGGCCTGAACGGCGACGGCTCGATCACCAGCTCCACGTCGGTGGAGGGCATGGGGATGCTGTGGTTCCCGGAGCGGAAGTACGGCGACTTCTCGCTGAAGCTCCAGTGGCGGGACGACGTAGCGGGCAACGGGAACACCAACGCCGGTGTCTTCGTGCGCTTCCCGCAGGTCCACGACCACCCGGAGGAGTCGCGTCCGGAGTGGGTCGCCATCAAGTACGGGCACGAGGTGCAGATCCACGACCGCCCGGACGGCGACATGTACAAGACCGGGTCGATCTACGGCTTCGACCGGGTGGGCCTGGCCGGTGCCGGTGTCACCCCGAAGGGCACGTGGAACGACTACGAGATCCGGGTGGTGGACCAGCACTATTCGATCTACCGCAACGGTGTCCTTATCAACGAGTTCGACAACACCGGCGGCCAGGAGTTCACGCCGCCGCGCGGTGACGACCCGGGCACCGACGGCCGCAGGTACGCGTCCGGCCATGTCGGGCTCCAGGTCCACGGTGTGACGGACGTGGTGTCGTACCGCGACATCCGGATCAAGGAGCTGTAGACGGCGCTCCCGCCGTGCCGCTCCTCGGTGCCCCTGCCCCCGTCCGGGGCGGGGGCACCGCTGTCGTGCGGGCTACTCCTCGTGCCGGGCCCTGCTCGGCTGCACCCGCTTCGGCTCGCCCGGCATCTTCGGGTACTCGGGCGGATACGGCAGGTCGCCGAGGCCGTGGTCGCGCTCGTCCTGGTCGGCGAGGGCGAGGAGCGCCTCCAGCGAGTGCCGGTGCTCGTCCATGCCCGCGTGGACGTCGCCGACGTCGGCGAAGCGTCCCGGCATGGTGGCGAGGTCGAAGTCCTCGGGACGGGCGTCCTCGACCTCGTCCCACCGCAGCGGCGCGGACACGGGGGCGTGCGGGCGGGCGCGGAGCGAGTAGGCGGAGGCGATCGTGCGGTCCCTCGCCGTCTGGTTGTAGTCCACGAAGATCCGCTCCCCGCGCTCCTCCTTCCACCACGCCGTCGTGACGGCGGCCGGCATCCGCCGTTCCAGCTCCCGCCCGACGGCGATGGCCGCCCTGCGCACCTGCGTGAAGGTCCAGCGCGGCTCGATGGGCACGAAGACGTGCAGCCCGCGCCCGCCGGACGTCTTTGGCCAGCCTTCGAGTCCGCCGAACTCGTCCAGCAGCGAGCGGAGTTCGTGGGCGGCGCGGACCGCGTCCGCGTAGTCGGTGCCGGGCTGCGGGTCCAGGTCGATGCGGAGTTCGTCGGGGTGGTCGAGGTCGTCGCCGCGCACGGGCCAGGGGTGGAAGGTGAGGGTGTTGTACTGGGCCGCCCAGATGACGGCGGCCACCTCCGTGGGGCACATCTCGTCGGCGGTGCGGCCGCTGGGGAAGGCGATGGTGGCCGTGGGGATCCAGTCGGGATGGTTCTTCGGGGCGCGCTTCTGGTAGAAGAACTCGCCGGCCGCCCCTTCCGGGTAGCGCTGGAGGGTGGTGGGGCGGTCGCGGAGGGCGCGGAGGATGCCGGGGCCGACGGCCACGAAGTACTGGGCGACGTCGAGCTTGGTGAAGCCGCGCTCGGGGAAGACCACCCGGTCCGGACTGGAGAGACGTACCGTCCGCTCCCCCGTGTCGATGTCCACGGCCGCGCTCTTGCCCTTGGCTGCACCCATGCGAGCCACGCTAAGCGTCTCGGACATTCGCCGCACATCGGACGATAAGCCCCGTTCTGGCGCCGCGGCCGCGCGGTTGCCCGCCCGGGTGGGGGCCGATTTCGCCGGTGGTCCCGCCTTCGGCAGGATGGGGGTCATGACCGAGATCCGCACCCCCCGCCTCATCCTGCGTCGCTGGCACGACGACGACCTCGCACCCATGGCGGACATCAATGCGGACCCGCGGGTCATGCGCTGGGTCGAGGGCGGCCCCGTGCACGACCTGGACAGGACCGCGGAGGACATCGAGCGCTGGGAGGAGGAGTGGGACGACGAGGGCTTCGGGCTCTTCGCCGTCGAGCTCCTCGCCTCCGGCGAGCTCGCCGGCTTCACGGGCCTCTCCGTCCCCGAGTTCCTGCCCGAGGTCCTGCCCGCCGTCGCGATCAGCTGGCGGCTCGGCTCCCAGTTCTGGGGCCAGGGCTACGCCTCCGAAGCCGCACAGGCCACCCTGGAGTTCGCCCTCCAGGACCGCGGCCTCGACCGCGTGATCAGCATCGACCGGATCGGCAACGAGGCCTCCGCCAACGTCGTCCGGAAGCTCGGCATGGCCCTGGACCGCGAGACCACCCACCCGGTGACCGGCGACCCGCTGCACGTCCACTCCATCGACCTCACCGAGTACGAGGGCTGACGGGGAGCACGCGAGCGGCTGGACCTCCTCCCCCCGTTCCAGCCCCGCTGAACAGGCGGTCAGCGGGGGTGCCGCCTAGATTTGAATCATGGATCTGCCGGTCATGCCGCCCGTGAAGCCCATGCTCGCCAAGCCCGTGAAGAAGATCCCGCCGGGCATGCAGTACGAGGCCAAGTGGGACGGGTTCCGCGCGATCGTCTTCCGTGACGGGGACGAGCTCGAGCTCGGCAGCCGCACCGGCAAGCCCCTGACGCGCTACTTCCCCGAGCTGGTGGCCGCGCTGCGCGAGCGGCTGCCGGGGCGGTGCGTGCTGGACGGCGAGATCGTGATCGCCAAGGAGGGACGCCTCGACTTCGACGCGCTCACGGAGCGCATCCACCCCGCCGCGTCCCGCGTGGCCACGCTGGCCGAGCGCACCCCCGCCTCCTTCGTGGCGTTCGACCTCCTCGCCCTGGCGGACGAGGCACTGCTCGACGTACCCCTGTCCGACCGGCGCGCCCTGCTGGTGAAGGCCCTGTCCGGCGTCACGGCGCCCGTGCACGTGGCACCGGCGACCACGGACCCCGACGTGGCACAGGTCTGGTTCGAGCGGTTCGAGGGCGCGGGGCTCGACGGCGTCATCGCCAAGCCCCTGGACCTGCGCTACCGCCAGAACGAACGCCTCATGTTCAAGATCAAGCACGAGCGCACGGCGGACTGCGTGGTCGCGGGCTACCGGTTCCACAAGAGCGGGCCCGTCGTCGGCTCGCTGCTGCTCGGGCTGTACGACGACGGGGGCGCCCTGCAGCACGTCGGCGTGTGCGCGGCGTTCTCGATGAAGCGCCGTGCCGAACTCATCGAGGAGCTGGAGCCGCTGCGCATGACGTCCGCGGCCGGCCACCCGTGGTCGTCCTGGACGGACGAGACGGCCCACGAGACGGCCCGCATGCCCGGCGCCCCGAGCCGCTGGACGGGCAAGAAGGACCTGTCCTGGGTGCCGCTGCGGCCGGAGCGGGTCTGCGAGGTGGCGTACGACCACATGGAGAACGGGCAGCGCTTCCGCCACACGGCCGCCTTCCGCAGATGGCGCCCGGACCGCACCCCGGAGAGCTGCACGTACGCCCAGCTGGAGCAGCCGGTGCGGCACGCTCTCGACGACGTGCTGGGCGCGGCGGACTGAGTGCGGGGCGCACGCCCGGCACCGTGCACCCGTCCCGATCACGCCAACGACTCCGATCACGCCAATGTTCTGTTCAGCTCCCCCGCATCTTCCGCCCCTTCGGCCGTGACCGTAGGCTCCTGCGCCTGACACGTCAGTTACCGACGGTAAGGGGGGCGGGGCATGGGGCACAGTCGTGCCGAGGCGAGCGCGGTGGGGACCACGGCGGGGAGCACGCGGCGGGGGTTCGTCGCGGGGGCCGCGGCGGTCGGCGGGACGGCCGCGCTGGGAGTCGGAGCGGGGGCGCTGCCCGCGGCGGCGGCCGCGCCGGGCGCCGCGGACGCGCCGCGGGTGAAGCAGACCGTGGCGGTCCTCGGCGGCGGCGTCGCCGGACTCACCGCGGCCCACGAACTGGCGGAGCGCGGCTTCGCGGTCACCGTCTACGAGCGCAGGGCGCTCGGCGGGAAGGCCCGCAGCATGGACGTACCGGACAGCGCGAAGGGCAACCGCAAGCCGCTGCCCGGCGAGCACGGCTTCCGCTTCATCCCCGGCATCTACCACAACCTGCCGGACACGATGCGCCGCATCCCGTTCCCCGGGAACGCGAACGGCGTGTGGGACAACCTGGTCGCGCCCCGCGAGATGTCGTTCGCGCGCACCGGCCGCGAGGACATCAGGATGCCGATCCCCTGGCCGGGTCACGAGCCGGAGAAGCTCACCCTGGACGACATCCGGCGGGCGCTGACCGCGCTGCTCGACACCGCGTTCAACCTGCCGGCCCACGAGGCCGCGTACTTCGTGAACCGCGCCCTCGTCTTCTTCACCAGCTGCGACGAACGCCGGGACGACGACTGGGAGTCGACGCCCTGGTGGGAGTTCACCTGCGCCGAACGGATGTCCAAGGACTACCAGCGCATCCTCGTGATCGGCGTGACCCGCAACATCGTGGCGACCAAGGCCGAGGAGGCCAGCACCCGCACCGTCGGCACGCTCGGCGAGGCGTTCGTCCTCAACGCGCTCGGGCAGGGTGCGGACGGCCCGCCCGACCGCATCCTGAACGCGCCGACCAACGAGGCGTGGATCGACCCGTGGGTGGCCCACCTCACCTCGCTCGGCGTGGAGTTCCGCATCGGCTGGACCGTGCGCGAGCTGGGCTTCGGCGACGGCCGCATCACGAAGACCGTCGTCGAGGACCCCGACGGCGTACGACGCGACATCACCGCCGACCACTACGTCCAGGCCATGCCGGTCGAGCACGCGCGCCGCACGTGGAGCGCCGCGCTCAAGGCGGCCGACCCGCAGCTGGCGCGCTGCGACAAGCTGGAGACGGACTGGATGACGGGCATCCAGTTCTACCTGACGGAGCGTCCGCCCGTAGTGAAGGGCCACTTCAACCTCATCGACTCCCCGTGGTCCCTGACCGGCATCGCCCAGGCGGGGCACTGGCCCGAGCGGGACTTCCCCGCCGACTACGGCGACGGCGTCGCGGTCGAGTGCCTGTCGGTCGACATCTCCGAGTGGGACAGGCCGGGGATCCTGTACGGCAAGACGGCCAAGCAGTGCACCCGCGAGCAGGTCGCGAAGGAGGTGTGGGCGCAGCTCAAGGCCGCCCTCAACGACACCGGCAGGACGGTCCTCAGCGACAGCAAGCTGCACTCGTGGTTCCTCGACCCGGGCGTGGACAGCCTCGGCACGCCGAACCCCACCAACGAGGACCAGCTCCTGATCCACCCCGTGGGCACGTTCCACAACCGCCCGTCGGCCGCCACGAAGATCCCGAACCTCTTCCTCTCGGGTGACTACGTCTCCGTGGACATCGACCTCGCGACGATGGAGGGCGCCAACGCGTCGGCCCGCCAGGCCGTCAACGCCCTGCTGGAGCAGGTGGGTTCGGAGCACGAGCCGTGCACGGTGGCGCCGCTGTACCGCGTCCCGGCGATCGAGGCCCTCAAGCGCGTCGACCGCACCCGCTACCGGCTCGGGCTGCGCAACGCCCTCGATCTGGGCTGAGGGGCTGCGATTCCGGGCGCGTTCGGGGTAGGACTTCCGCATGAGACGGCGGACGCGCACAAGGGCCGGGACCGGAGCCGGGGCGGCGGTGGCGCTCGTCCTCGCCACCCTGGTCTCCGGCTGCACCATCGAGCCCGCCGACGGAAAGCATCCATCGGCGGGGAAGGGCGGCGACGTACTCGCCGTGAAGATCGACAACGTCACCCCGGCGCGCCCGCAGACCGGCCTGGACGCCGCGGACGTCGTCTACGTGGAACAGGTGGAGGCGGGACTCAGCCGCCTCATGGCGGTCTACGCCACCCATCTGCCGCCCGTCGTCGGCCCCGTGCGCAGCGCGCGCGAGACGGACCTCGAACTCCTGCGGCAGTACGACCGGCCCGCGCTCGCGTTCTCCGGGGCGCAGTCCAAACTTCTGCCCCTGATCGCCGGCGCGCCCGTACGCGCCCTGCCGCCGGGCAAGGCACCCGGCAAGGCGTACTACCGGGGCGGCGGAAAGCCCGCGCCGCACAATCTCTTCGTACGCCCGGACGCCCTCGAGGTGGACCCGCGGGAGGGCGCTCTGGCCGACGCGGGGTTCCGGTTCGGGCCGCGCCCGAAGGGCGGCACACCGCAGACGCGGCGGACGGTCCGTTTCCCCGCGGCGCGCTTCACCTTCGACTGGGTGGAGTACGAGGGGCGCTGGCGCGTCGCGATGGACGGCGCACGGGCGCGGACGTCCGGCGGCAAGGAGCTCGGCCCGTCGACGGTCGTGGTGCAGTACGTGAAGGTGCGGTCGTCGCGCTTCCACGACCGTGCGGGCAGCGTCTCCCCGTTCACCGAGACGGTAGGCGAGGGCTCGGCGAGCGTGCTGCGGGACGGGCGCGCCTACGAGGCGCGGTGGAAGCGTCCGACGGCCGAGTCCGGTACGGAGTTCACGACGGCCGACGGGCGGCAACTGCCGTTCGCGAAGGGGCAGGTGTGGGTCGTGTACGCGAAGGCCTGACCGCTCAGGCGGGGTTGCGCAGGTCCTCCGCCGCGTCCGCGACCCGCTGGATCAGGTCGAGGAAGACGGACTGCTCCTCGCTGGTGAGCGGGGCGAGGAGGACCTGGTTCATCCGGGCGGTCCGCACGGTCAGCGCGCGGTGCGTGCGCCGGCCCTCCTCGGTGACGCGCAGCAGGCAGCGCCGGCCGTCCCGCGGATCGCGCTCCTTGACGAGCAGCTCCCGGCGGATCAGCCGGGCGACGACCTCGGCGATGGTCGACCGGTCGAGGCCCACCCGCTCCCCCACCGTGCGCTGATCGAGGCCGGGTTCGGCGACGAGCGCGTTGAGGACGGCGTACTGCGGCGAAGTGATCTCCTCGGACACCATCGTGTTCCACATGAGGTGGTGCGCCTGTTGCAGCCGCCGGGCCAGGTGCCCGGGGTGGGTGGCGAGGTCCACGGCCTCCACTCCGGCTCCCTCCGCTTCAACTGGCGACCTCTTGCACGGTAGTTCGGCCCACCCTATCCTCGCCGAGATAGTCAGTGCCCTGAGCATTCTGGAGACGGAGGCCGTGCGGGTGGACAAAGTAGTGGCCACGGCCGCCGAGGCGGTGGCCGACGTGCGCGACGGCGTCTCGGTCGCGGTCGGCGGTTTCGGGCTGAGCGGTGTGCCGAACGAGCTGATCCGCGCGCTGCACGCCTCCGGCGTCTCCGGTCTGCACGTCGTGTCCAACAACTGCGGCGCGCTGGACTCGGGCCTCTCCGTGCTGCTCGCGGCGGGCCGGATCGCTCGCGTGACCGGCTCCTACATCGGCGCCAACAAGGAGTTCGCGCGGCAGTACCTCGGCGGCGAGCTGGAGGTCGAGCTGATTCCGCAGGGCACGCTCGCCGAGCGGCTGCGTGCGGGCGGCGCGGGCATCCCCGCATTCTACACGCCGGCCGGGGTGGGCACCCAGGTCGCCGAGGGCGGCCTCCCGCTGCGTCACGACGGGCACGGCGGGGTCGCGCTCGCGTCCCCGGCGAAGGAGGTCCGGGAGTTCGACGGCACGCCGTACGTCCTGGAGCGCGCGATCCGCACCGACTTCGCGCTGGTCCGCGCGGCGCGGGGCGACCGGCACGGCAACCTCGTCTTCAGCAGGTCCGCCCGTAACTTCAACCCCCTGGCCGCGATGGCGGGACGCGTGACGGTCGCGGAGGTCGAGGAGCTGGTGGAGCCGGGCGGCATCGACCCGGACGCGGTGCACCTGCCCGGGATCTTCGTGCGCCGGGTGGTGCCACTCGCCCCCGAGCAAGCTGCCGACAAACGGATCGAGAAGCGGACGGTGCGGGGCTGATGGCGTGGACCCGCGAGGAGATGG
This sequence comes from Streptomyces sp. NPDC045678, assembly GCF_056432085.1. Taxonomy (NCBI): domain Bacteria; kingdom Bacillati; phylum Actinomycetota; class Actinomycetes; order Kitasatosporales; family Streptomycetaceae; genus Streptomyces; species Streptomyces sp. NPDC045678. The sequence continues at coordinate 353,886 of NZ_JBWKJS010000009.1, read as the reverse complement.
CCGCACGCGCCGCGCGCGAACTCCGCGACGGCCAGTACGTGAACCTCGGCATCGGCCTGCCCACGCTGATCCCCGGCCATCTGCCGCCGGGCGTGGAAGTCGTCCTGGAGTCGGAGAACGGCATCCTCGGCGTGGGCCCCTACCCCACCGAGGCGGAGGTCGACCCCGATCTGATCAACGCGGGCAAGGAGACCGTGACCGTGCTGCCCGGCGCCTCCTTCTTCGACTCGGCGCTCTCCTTCGGGATGATCCGCGGCGGGCACATCGACGTCGCCGTCCTGGGCGCGATGCAGGTCTCCGCGCGCGGGGACCTCGCCAACTGGGCGGTGCCCGGCAAGCTGGTCACCGGGATCGGCGGGGCGATGGACCTCGTGCACGGCGCCCGCACGGTCATCGCCCTCATGACGCACACGGCCAAGGACGGCTCACCGAAGATCCTCGGGGAGTGCACGCTGCCGCTCACCGGCAAGGCCTGCGTCGACCGGATCGTCACCGACCTCGGCGTCCTCGAGGTGACGGAGCGCGGCCTCGAGCTGGTCGAGACGGCACCCGGAGTCACCGCCGGGGAGATCGCGTCGAAGACCGGGGCGGAGGTCCACGCAGCGCTGCGCCGACCCGTCGGAGAACGTCACTTCGTCGTACGGAGCCACAAGAAATGACCACCCTCACCACCACCGGGGCGGAGTCCGGACACCACCCGCCCCGCGACTACCCGCCGTACCGCAGCAGCCGACTCCGCCACCCGAAGCGGCCGTTGATCCCGGTGCGCGACCCGGAGGCCGTGGAGCTGAGCGGTCCGGCCTTCGGAGTCACCGACGTCGCCGCCCTCGACAGCGACCTGACGCGGCAGCATCCGGGCGAGCCGCTGGGCGAGCGCATCACCGTGAGCGGCCGGGTCCTCGACCGCCGAGGGCGCCCCGTGCGCGGCCAGCTCGTCGAACTGTGGCAGGCCAACGCCTCGGGCCGGTACGCGCACCAACTGGACCGGCATCCGGCGCCCCTCGACCCGAACTTCACGGGTTTCGGCCGCTGTCTGACCGATGACGACGGCACGTACTCCTTCACGACCGTCAAGCCGGGCGCCTACCCCTGGCGCAACCACGCCAACGCGTGGCGTCCGGCCCACATCCACTTCTCGCTCTTCGGCACGGCGTTCGCTCAGCGCCTGGTGACGCAGATGTACTTCCCCGGCGACCCGCTCTTCCCCTACGACCCGATCCTGCGCTCGGTGGGCGACGAGTCGGCGCGGCAGCGCCTCGTCTGCGCGTACGACCACGATCTGTCCGTCCCCGAGTGGTCGCTCGGCCACCGTTGGGACATCGTCCTGGACGGACCGTCCGCGACGTTCTTCGAGGAGGGCGACGACTAGTGGCCCCCTACCCCACGCCCTCCCAGACCGTCGGCCCCTTCTACGGCTACGCGCTGCCTTTCCCGCGTGGTGGCGACGTGGCGCCCGACGGGGACCCCGAGACGATCACGCTGCACGGATACGTGCTCGACGGCGAGGGGCAGCCCGTGCCCGACGCCCTGATCGAGACCTGGCAGCCGGGCCCCGACGGCTCACGCGCGGGCGCCCCCGGTTCGCTGCGGCACGACCCCGTGACGGGGCGGTCCGTCGGGCGGGACGGGGTCGCGTTCACCGGGTTCGGCCGGGTACCGACCGACGCGGACGGACACTGGGCCGTGCGGACGCTGCCGCCGGGCGGCGTCTCGTACATCTCGCTCGCCGTCTTCGCGCGCGGTCTGCTGCACCACCTCTATACGCGGGCGTACGTGGTGGACGAGCCCGGCGACGCGCTGCTCGGCTCGCTCCCGCCGGAGCGGCGGGCCACCCTGGTCGCCCGGAGCGAGGCGCCCCGGACGTACCGGTTCGACATCCGTCTCCAGGGAGAGGACGAGACGGTGTTCCTGGAGTTCCCGCCCGGGCCCGCATGAGCGGCCTGTTCTCTCCGGGCTCCGTCGGTTCACCCGTGGTCGACGCCACATCCGACCGGGCCTTCCTCGCAGCGCTGCTGGCCGCCGAGTCCGCGTTGGTGCGCGCGCGGGCCGCGGTGGGTCTCGCGCCGCCGGGCGTGGCGGCGGCCGTGACGGACGTGGCGGCGGACGTCGGCCTGTTCGACGTGGAAGACATCGCCTCACGCGCGCGGGAGGGCGGAAATCCGGTGATTCCGCTGGTGGCGGCGTTGCGGGCGGCGGTGCCCGCCGACGCCGCCGCCCACGTGCACCGGGGGGCGACCAGCCAGGACATCCTGGACTCGGCGTTGATGGTGCTGTCCGCACGGGCGCTGGACCTGATCCTGACGGATCTCGCCCGCACGGAGCGTGCGCTGGCCCGCCTCGCCTCCGACCACCGGGACACGGTCATGCCGGGCCGCACGCTCACGCAGCACGCCGTCCCGACGACGTTCGGCCTCAAGGCGGCCGGCTGGCGCTCGCTGCTCCTGGACGCACGGGACCGCCTGATCGACGTGCGCGCGAGCCTGCCGGCCCAGTTGGGCGGCGCGGCGGGCACGTTGGCGTCGTTCCGAACGGAGGGGGAGGTCGGGCGCGGAGGGGAAGCGCTCGTCTCCGCCTTCGCGAGTGAACTGGCGCTGTGCGCACCGGTGCTCCCGTGGCACGCACTCCGCACCCCCGTCGCCGATCTCGCCTCCGCGCTTGCGCTCACCGCGGGAGCGCACGGCAAGCCGGCGGCCGACGTGCTCACCCTCTCCCGCACGGAGATCGCCGAACTCTCCGAGGGCGAGGGCGGAGGCTCCTCCGCGATGCCGCACAAGGCGAATCCCGTGCGCGCCACGCTCATCGCGGCCGCCGCGCGCCGCGCTCCCGGCCTCGCGGCCACGCTCCACGCCTCGCTCGTCGCCGAGGACGAACGCGCCCCGGGCGCCTGGCACGCCGAGTGGGAACCGCTGCGGGACCTGCTGCGACTGACGGGCGGCGCGGCGAGGAACGGCGCGGAGCTGGCCGAGGGGCTGCGCGTGCACACGGACGCGATGCGCGAGAACCTGGCCCTCACGGGCGGGTTGATCACCTCGGAGCGGGTGGCGGCGCACCTCACGCCTGTACTCGGCAGCGCCGCCGCGAAGGAACTGCTGACCACCTCCGCGAGCCGGGCCCACGCCGAGGGCCGCACCCTGGCGTCCGTCCTCGCCGAGGAGCCCGCCCTCCGGGACTTCGACCTCACCGCGCTCACGGACCCGGCGCACTACACCGGCTACGCGGGCGAACTCACGGACCGGGCGCTGGAGCGGCGTTGACGGCGCCGAGCGGCCGTCCGCCGATGAGGGCGGCGGGGCGCACGCATGCGAACGCCCGCACCGAGGAACCCAGCCCGCGGAACCCGCTCGCGGAACCCGGCTTGCGGAACCCCACCCTCCTCGCCCACGCCCGCCGACGTCCACGCCGAGGGCCCGCCTTGCAAGACATCCAGTTCACCGCACGCACCGACCCAGCTCCGGAGCACCGTTGACCACCGAACCCAGCAGCAAACTGCCGCACCACACCGTCGAGGGCGTCGACACCGCCACCCCGCTCGTCCTCGGCCCCGCCCTCGGGACCTCCACCGCCCTGTGGGACGCCGTCGCCCCCGGGCTCGCCACGGCCCACCGGGTCGTGCGATGGGACCTGCCCGGCCACGGCCGGTCGCCCGGGCGTCTGATCGGACCCGGCGCGACGGTCGGCGACCTCGCCGGCCTCGTCCTCGCGCTCGCCGACTCGCTCGGCGTCGACCGCTTCGCGTACGCCGGTGTCTCGCTCGGCGGCGCCGTCGGACTGCACCTCGCGGCACGGCACCCCGAACGGGTGGCGCGGCTCGCCGTGGTCTGTTCCTCGGCGCACTTCGGCGGGGAGGCTCCGTGGCGGGAACGGGCCGCGCTGGCACGCCGCGAGGGGCTGGCCGGGCTTGCGGACTCCGCGCCCGGCCGCTGGTTCACGCCCGGGTTCACCGCGCCCCGCCTCGTGGCGGACCTCCGGTCGGCCGACCCCGCCGCCTACGCCGCGTGCTGCGAGGCCCTGGCGGGGTACGACATGCGGGGGTCGCTGGCGGCCGTCCGCGCGCCGACGCTGGTCGTCGCCGGGCACGAGGATCCGGCGACGCCGCCCGCCCACGCGCGGGAGATCGCCGAAGGCGTGCCGAACGCCACCCTGGTGGAGCTCGCGGACGCCTCGCACCTGGCACCCGCGGAGCGACCGGAAGCGGTCACGGAAGCGCTGCTCGCGCACTTCACGGGTGGCCCCGGTACGGGGGCGCCTGAGGCTGCCTAGAGCCCGGCGCGGGCCAGGAAGAGGCTCCTGAGGTGGGCCAGGCTCCGGTCCGCCGAGGGGCGCAGGGCCGGGGCGGCGGCGCGGGCGTCGGAGCGCAGCCGCTCCACCGCGTCGGGGCCGAGTGCCTCCGTCGCCTCGGTGACGAAGGACGGCTCGGCGAGCCAGTCGTCGAGGAGGTCGGGCGTGACCTCCAGGTGGAACTGGAGCCCCCAGGCCGCGGGGCCGGCCCGGAACGCCTGGCACTCGGTGGTGTCGGTGCGGGCGAGCACCTGCGCCCCGGGGCCGGGCACGATGCGGTCGCCGTGCCAGTGGAGTACGGCGGGCGCGTCGGCCAGCGGGCCGATGACGGGGTCGTCGCGGTCGACGTCGCGCAGCGGGGACCAGCCGATCTCGCTGCCGTGCCCGAGCTCGGCGCCGGTCCTGACGACCAGGCCCAGGGCGCGGGCGAGGAGCTGGGCCCCCAAGCACACGCCCAGCGTCGGAACCCCGGCCCGTACCGCGTCGACCAGCAGGTCCCGCTCCAGTTTCAGCGCCGGGTGGCCCGCCAGATCGTCGGCGTTCATCGGGCCGCCCATGACGACGAGGCCCGCCAGATCGTCGACGTCCGGCAGATCGCCCGCCGAAGCCCCGGGGACGTCCAACAGCATGCGTACGTCGACGTCGAGACCGCTGCCGTCCAGCGCGTCCAGGATGAGGCCGGGCTTCTCCACCTCGATGTGCTGGAGGATGAGGACGGTGCGGGCGGGCATGGGGCGGTCTCCTGAGGCGGGCGCGTACACGTAGGGGGGACGGCCTCGCGATCAGCTCGCTGGAAGCCCATGACAGCCTAACGCGCCTGGTCAGCCACCCTGCAAAGTGTTCCGCACGACCCCGTCAGCCCCTTCGGTCCCCGCGACGTGATGACGCCGTCGTCGCCCGCCGCGAGGATCTCGTCCTACCGAGGGCACGCAACGGGGCCGTTCGCAGGCGTTGTTCGCGGGCCTGTCGTCCACCCGGGAACCCGTCGGGGCACGCGGGACGCAGGCTCGTCCGGGCCGCCCGGCTCGTGGAGGGGCCGGCGGTCCCCGGACGGAGCGTGCGCTTCAGCGAGACGCTTCTGACCGTCGGGCACCGCCGCGAAGAACGGCGAGGCGAGCCCGGACAGGGCGTCGATCAGCTGTGCCGCCTCGTTCACCGCAGCTCCTGTCCGCGTCATCGTCAGCGGGCGAGCCCCGGCTCCCGCACCCCCTTAACGCGCCCCGTACACCGCCCCCGGTGCCTCCGCCTCAGCGAGGAGTTTCAGCGTCGCGTCGCCCGCCTGTGCCGGGGTCCAGCGGGCCCCCTTGTCCGCGGTCGGGCCCGGGCGCCAGCCCTCCATGACCGTGATGCGGCCCGCCTCGGCCTCGAAGACGCGGCCGGTGACTCCCGCGGAGGCGGTGGAGCCGAGCCAGACGACGAGGGGGGACACGTTCTCCGGAGCCATCGCGTCGAAAGCGCCGTCCTCCTCCGGGGCGGCCATCGTGGCGGCGAAGGTCTGCTCCGTCATGCGGGTGCGGGCGGCGGGCGCGATGGCGTTGACGCGCACTCCGTAGGCACCGAGTTCGGCGGCGGCCACCAGGGTCAGGCCCAGGATTCCGGCCTTCGCCGCGCTGTAGTTGCCCTGCCCGACGCTGCCCAGAAGGCCCGCTCCGGAGCTGGTGTTGACCACGCACGCGTGCGGGGTGCGTCCCGCCTTCGCCTCGGCGCGCCAGTGTGCCCCCGCGTGCTTGAGGGGCAGGAAGTGCCCCTTGAGGTGGACGCGCATCACCGCGTCCCAGGCGTCCTCGTCGAGGTTGACCAGCATCCGGTCACGGAGGAAGCCCGCGTTGTTGACGAGGGTGTCGAGGCGGCCGTATGTGTCGAGTGCGGTCCGTATCAGTGAGGCGGCGCCTTCGGAGGTCGCGATGTCGCCGCCGTGCGCGACGGCGTCGCCGCCCGCCGCCCGTATCTCCTCGACGACCTCGTGGGCGGGGCCGTCCGCGTCCCCGGCTGCTGCCGCCGACCCGTCCGCCGCCACGCCGAGGTCGTTGACGACGACCCGGGCGCCCTCGGCCGCGTACGCGCGCGCGTGCGCCCGGCCCAGCCCGCGTCCGGCGCCCGTGACGATGACGACGCGGCCTTCGCAGAGCCCGGATCGGCCGACCGATGTGGCTGCTGTCATGACATGACTCCCTGGAGTGCGTGGATACGGGTGACTCGGGCGCTCAGTGGTTGACCGACGCCGCCGCCAGGAACGCGGGACGTTCGCCGCCGCCGTGCAGGCGGAGCGCCGCACCGCTGATGTACCGGGCGCGGTCGGAGGCGAGGAAGACGCAGGCGTCGCCGACGTCGGAGGGGTCGGCGAGGCGGCCCAGCGGGACGGTGCGGGCGACCTCGGCGATGCCCTTTTCGTCGCCGTAATGGAGCGCCGCGCTCTCCGTGCGGGCGAGGCCGAGGACCACCGTGTTGACGCGCACGGCCGGCCCCCATTCGACCGCCATGGTCCCCGCGAGGTTCTCCAGTCCCGCCTTGGCCGCGCCGTAGGCGGCGCTGCCGGGCGAGGGGCGCGTCCCGCTGACGCTGCCGATCATGGTGATGCTGCCCCCGGTCTCCTGATGGCGCATCACTTCGTAGGCTGACAGCGAGGCGTGGAGCGGAGCGAGCAGGTTCAGTTCGATGATCTTCGCCTGGCGAGCCGGGGAGCATGCGGCGAGCAGGCCGTACGGCGTGCCGCCCGCGTTGTTCACCAGGCCGTCCACCCTCCCGTACGCCGCCGCCACTTCGGCGAAGAAGACGCCGGCCGCCGCCGCGTCACGCAGGTCGAGCGGCCTGAACTCGGCGGTCTCGCCCGCCTCTTCGACGGGTGTGTCCGGCGGCCTGCGGGCGCAGATCACGACGCGCGCCCCGGCGGCGAGGAAGCTCCGGGCGATTCCGGCACCGACGCCGCGGGTGCCGCCGGTCACGACGACCACCTGTCGTGTGTCAGTCATCGCTGCTACCTTTCCAACTAACAAATGTTTGGTTGAAGGCGTGCGATTGAAAGGTAGCGGATCGTCCGATGTCTGTCTCCACCTCCGCCCCGGACAAGGGCACCGCCGTCGTCACTGTCGACTATCCGCCCGTGAACGCCCTGCCGGTGCGGGGTTGGTACGACCTGGCGGACGCGGTCCGCGCCGCGGGCCGCGACCCCCGGACCCGCTGCGTCGTGCTCACCGCCGAGGGCCGGGGATTCAACGCGGGCGTGGACATCAAGGAGATACAGCGCGACACCGGACACACCGCGCTGATCGGCGCCAACCGGGGGTGCTACGAAGCGTTTTCGGCGGTGTACGAGTGCGAGGTGCCCGTCGTGGCGGCGGTGCACGGCTTCTGCCTGGGCGGCGGGATAGGCCTCGTGGGGAACGCGGACGCGATCGTGGCGAGCGAGGACGCCATCTTCGGCCTGCCCGAGCTGGACCGGGGCGCGCTCGGCGCGGCCACGCACCTGGCCCGCCTCGTCCCGCAGCACCTGATGCGTGCCCTGTACTACACCTCGCGGACCGCGACCGCCGCCGACTTGCACGCACACGGCTCCGTGTGGCGGGTCGTCCCCCGCGCCGAACTGCGGGACGCCGCGCTGGAACTGGCGCGCGAGATCGCCCGCAAGGACGGCACGCTGCTGCGCTTCGCGAAGGCCGCGATCAACGGCATCGACCCCGTCGACGTGCACCGCAGCTACCGCTTCGAGCAGGGCTTCACCTTCGAGGCGAACCTCAGCGGCCTCGCCGACCGCATCCGCGACGACTTCGGGCAGCAGGATTCCGGGCAGCAGAGGGAGGGCAGGGCGTGACCGACAAGACAATGACTCCCGACGACATCGTGGGGCGCCTGGACAGCGGCATGACACTCGGCATCGGAGGCTGGGGCTCGCGCCGCAAACCGATGGCGCTGGTGCGCGCGCTGCTGCGGTCCGACGTCACGGACCTGACCGTCGTCTCGTACGGCGGCCCGGACATCGGCCTGCTCGCCGCGGTCGGCCGGATCCGCACCCTGGTCACCGCCTTCACGACCCTCGACTCGATCCCCCTGGAGCCGCATTTCCGGGCGGCACGCGAGCGTGGCGCCTTCGAACTCGTCGAGCTCGACGAGGCGATGTTCATGCAGGGCCTCACCGCGGGCGTCCAGCGGCTGCCGTTCCTGCCGATCCGCGCGGGACTCGGCTCCGACGTCCCGCGCGTCAACCGGCACCTGCGCACCGTCACTTCGCCGTACGAGGACGGGGAGGAGCTCGTCGCCGTGCCCGCCCTGCGCATGGACGCGGCCCTGGTCCACCTGAACCGCGCGGACCGCTTCGGCAACGGACAGTACCTGGGCCCCGACCCCTACTTCGACGACCTGTTCTGCGAGGCCGCCGACACCGCGTACGTCTCCTGCGAGCGCATCGTCGACTCCACCGAGCTCACCGCCCACGCGGCACCCCAGACGATGCTGGTGTCCCGGCACGCGGTGACGGGTGTGACCGAGACGCCGGGCGGCGCGCACTTCACGTCCTGCGTGCCGGACTACGGCCGCGACGAGCCGTTCCAGAAGGCCTACGCGACGGCGGCGGCCGACCCGGACGCCTGGGACGCCTTCCGAGCCCGCTTCCTCCCCCGGACCGGAACCGAACGGGACTACCGACTGGCCGTCCGGGCCTGGCACAAGGAGCAGCGATGACACGGCCCGCCCCCGATCCCGTCACCCGTGCCGAGTACTGCGTGATCGCCTGCGCCGAGGCCTGGCGTGGCGACGGCGAGATCCTCGCCTCCCCCATGGGCACGGTCCCGTCGGTCGCGGCCCGACTCGCCAAGCTGACCTTCTCCCCGGACCTGCTGCTCACGGACGGCGAGGCCCTGCTCATCGGCGACGTCCCCGCGGTCGGCGGGGCGTCGGCGGTGACCGAGGGATGGCTGCCGTACCGCAAGCACCTGACGATGGTCATGGGCGGCAAGCGGCACGTGATGATGGGCGCGAGCCAGATCGACCGCTTCGGCAACCAGAACATCTCGTGCATCGGCGACTGGTCCCGGCCCAGGCGCCAGCTGCTCGGCGTGCGCGGCGCCCCGGTCAACACGCTCAACAATCCCGTGAGTTACTGGGTCCCCAGGCACTCCACGCGCGTGTTCGTCGAGAAGGTCGACATGATCAGCGGCGTCGGATACGACAGCGCGGCCGCCGCCGGGCCCTCCGCGACCCGCTTCCACGACCTTCGCCGTGTCGTCTCCGACCTCGGCGTCTTCGACTTCGGGGCGCCCGGCCACGCGATGCGCCTGGTGTCCCTGCACCCGGGCGTGACCCTCGACCAGGTGCGCGAGGCCACCGGGTTCGCCCTGTCCGTGCCGGACGCCGGCGTCCCGGCCACCCGTGAGCCGACCGCCGAGGAGCTGCGGCTGATCCGTGACGTCGTGGACCCGCGGGGTCTGCGCGACCGCGAGGTGCTCGCGTGACACCCACCCTGAGGACCGCGCTGACGGACCTGGTCGGCGTACGGCACCCGATCGTCCAGACCGGCATGGGCTGGGTGGCGGGCCCCCGTCTGGTCTCCGCGACCGCGAACGCCGGGGCGCTCGGCATCCTGGCCTCCGCGACCATGACGGTCGACCAGCTGCGGGCGGCCGTCCGCGAGGTCAAGTCCCGCACCCAAGCGCCCTTCGGGGTCAATCTGCGGGCCGACGCGGGCGACGCGCGGGACCGTGTCCGGGTCATCGTCGACGAGGGGGTCCGGGTCGCGTCGTTCGCCCTCGCACCCTCCAGGGAGCTCATCGCCGAGCTCAAGGACGCGGGCGTGGTGGTCGTCCCGTCGATCGGCGCGCGACGGCACGCCGAGAAGGTCGCCGCGTGGGGCGCGGACGCGGTCGTCGTGCAGGGCGGCGAGGGCGGCGGTCACACGGGCGAGGTCGCCACCACGGTGCTGCTTCCGCAGGTCGTCGACGCGGTGGACATCCCGGTGATCGCGGCGGGTGGTTTCTACGACGGACGCGGTCTGGTCGCCGCCCTCGCCTACGGAGCGGCGGGCGTGGCCATGGGCACGCGTTTCCTGCTCACGTCGGACTCGACGGTGCCGGACACCGTCAAGGCCCGCTACCTCGCGGCCTCCGTCAAGGACGTCACCGTCACGACGCGCGTGGACGGCCTCCCTCACCGGATGCTGCGCACGGAGCTGGTGGCGGGCCTGGAGAAGTCGGGCAGGGTCGCGTCGCTGACGCGTGCGGTGCGGCACGCGGCGGCGTTCCGGAGGATGTCCGGCATGAGCTGGCGCCGGATGGCGCGCGACGGCCTCGCGATGCGGCACGGCAAGGACCTGACGTGGAGCCAGGTGCTCCTGGCGGCGAACACGCCCATGATGCTCAGGTCGGCGATGGTGGACGGACGCCCCGAGGCGGGCGTGATGGCCTCCGGCCAGGTAACGGGCTTGATAGACGACCTGCCGTCGTGCGCGGAGCTGGTGGACCGGGTCATGCGGGAGGCGGACGACGTCCTTGCCCGCCTGCCGAGTCCGTCCCGGAACCGTCGGGGGACAGGCCTCGGCCCGCCCGACGATCGAGGACCGGAACCCGAATTCAGACCGCCCGACGATCGAGGACCGCAGCCCGAGTTCAGCCTGTCCGGCGATTGAGGACCGGGGTCCGGGGCAGCGCCCCGAGGCGGCGCCCCCGGCCCCCCGCACAGGATGAACCGCTCAGCACCACGCTCACCTCCGCACCAGCCCCAAATGATCCAGCGCCCGGTCCACGAGACCATCCGCCCCGCACGTCCGTGCGAGAGTCAGGCCGCGCTCCAGCTCCTGCACGGAATCCGCCGCGATGCCGTACTCGACACGGGCGACCGCATGTTCGTACGCGCAGGGTGAGGCTTCCAGGTACGAGGCCGCCTGGCGGTACAGGGCGACCGAGCGCGGTCCCGTCTCCAGAGCCGCCGCGCACCGCAGCGCCTCCCCGATCGCGGTGTCCGTGCCGAACCGCTCGGCCTGCCTGCGCGCGTCCGCGACGAGGTGCGCCGCGCGCTCGGGGTCCTCGTGGGCCAGCGCACGGGCGAGGTCGTACGCCCACGGAGCGAGGACGGTGTTGTACTGGCCGCGCGCGGTCAACGCCTTTGCCGTGGCCTCGAGTTCGTCGAGGCCGTCCTTCGTGCGCCCGAGGGCGAGCAGGAGGCGGCCGCGCACGGACGGCGCGTCGGGCACGTAGATCGTGGAGGCGGAGGGCGGCGCGAAGCCGTACTGGTCGGCGACGGCGCCCGCCTCCGTGACGTGGCCGCGCGCCAGCAGCGTGTCGATGAGCATGCTGGCGGCCTCCCAGTGCATGGGCAGGCCCTGGCCGACGCGGTCGGCCAGGCGCAGGCTCTCGCGCAGCGACCGTTCGGCGTCCGTCAGACGGCCGCGCCTGCGGTACACGTAGCCGAGGAAGGCGTGCGACAGGGCGAGGTGTCCGCCGCTCCACCCGGCGGTCTCGTAGGCCCTGACGGCCTCGGTGAAGAGGCTCTCCGCGCGGTCGAGGCGGTCCGAGAAGGCGTACGACCCGCCGAGCATCAGGCGGAGCTCGAAGCTCCACTCCGGGTCGGTCCAGCCGAGGCCGGGCGCGAGGCGGCCGTTGACGAGGGCACGGTCGCAGAGCTCGACGACCAGTTCGGCGCTCTCACCGCGGGTCATGGCGTCGAAGGCGCGCAGGATCAGCAGGGCGCGTTCGGCGTTGTCGCGGCCCGCGAGAGGACCTGCGAGCCTGGCGAGCCGCTTGGAGCGTGCGGGCGAGTCCTCCTCGCCCGCGTGGATGCCCTCCCACATGTAGTGCACCGCTTGCAGGCGCAGCCGCGCGGGACCCTGTTCGAGCCGGCTCGCCTCGTCGGCGATGGCGCGCAGGCCCTCTTCCAGCTGGTCGTTGTGGACGAACGCCTGGGACAGGCGGCAGACGGCGTCGACGCGCAGGTCCTGGTCGAGGCCGGGCATGGTGAGGGCCTCGCGCAGGTGCCTGATGGTGGTGGCGGGCGAGGTCAGCATGGTGGCGCAGCCGAGTTCGTAGAGCACGCGCGCGTGGATGTCGGGCAGCGGCGGCTCGCGCAGGGCCCGTTCCAGGCAGCGGCGTGCCGCGTCGGGTGCGCCGACGGCGAGGTGTTCGGCGGCGGCCTCGCGCAGCTGCTCGACGAGGTCGGGGTCGTCGTCCGGGTGGACTTCGAGGAGGTGCGGGGAGGCGGCCGCGGCGCCCCTGCCGTCGTGGGTGATGACCGCGGCGGCCACGCCGTGCATCGCGGTGCGGGTGGCTGCCGGGATGGAGCGGTAGACGGTGCCGGCGATCAGCGGGTGGACGAACTCCAGGCCTTCGTCGCCGCTGACCAGGATGCGTGCCGTGCAGAGGCGCTCGGCGCAGCGTTCGGCGCTGTCGTGCGTCATGCCGGCGAGTGAGGCGGCCAGGTCGAGGGAGATGGCGCTGCCGAGGATGGCGGCGGCCCAGGCGAAGCGGGTGGCGTCGGTGCCGAGCCCTTCGAGGCGGGCGACGAGGCCGCGGCCGCGGGCCGTACGGTTGAGGGCGCGCAGTTCGTCGGCGGAGCCCTCGACGGGTTCGAGTTCGCTGTCCTGCACCTTGGCGAGGAGCTCGACGGATTCGTACGGGTTGCCGCCGGTGACGGCCCAGACCTCGCGGCAGAAGGGTGCGTCGGCATGCTCGCCGAGCGTGGCGCGGGTCAGGCCCGCGGCGGCCTCCGGGGTGAGGGCGCGCAGCGTGGTGAAGGAGCGGGCCTCGGTGGCGACCGTCGCGAGGTGGCGTGCGCTGTCGCCCTCGGCCTCGCCGGGCCTGCGGGCGACCACGACGAGCACGGGCAGTTCGTCCAGGCGCTGGGCGAACGTGGCCAGCCAGTGCAGGGTTTCCTGGTCGGCCCAGTGGGCGTCGTCGATGAGGAGGACGAGGGGCCAGTGGAGCCGCGAGAGCCGGGAGACCGCTTCGACGAGGCCGTCGCAGACGCCCTGCGGGTCGGCCTGGCGCCCGCCGGGCTCGGCTATGCCGAGTGCGGGGCCCGCGATGTCGTAGCAGTCGCCGAAGTACTCGCGTGCCTCGTCGGGGCCGAGTTGGACGAGTGCGGGCTGCAGCAGTTGCCGTACGACGTTGAAGGGGACGGAGGTGACCGTCTCGCCGCCGCGCGCCGACCAGACCGTGGCACGGTCCCCGACCATGCGGCGCACTTCGGCGAGGAGCGCCGTCTTGCCGATGCCGGCTTCGCCGCAGAAGGCGAGCAGGCCGCCCGCGGCCGTGGATTCCGCACAGAGATCGTCGACGGCCCGGGCCACGGCGGCGAGTTCGACGTCGCGCTCCCACAGCGGGGCCCAGGCGGCTCCTCCGGGCCGTCCCTGCGTCATCGCGCTACCTCCCGGGGTCGCTCAATCGACGTACAGAAGTCGAGACTAGCCGGGTCGGGGCCGTGTTGGAGAGCGGTCCGGGCAGGTACTCCCGCAAGGAGTGAGGAAGAAGCCGCTCCGGGGACGGCCCGTGGGCGCCTTCGGGGTCTTCACAGGCGTTCGACGATGGTCACGTTGGCCTGCCCGCCGCCTTCGCACATGGTCTGGAGGCCGAACCGCCCTCCGGTGCGCTCCAGTTCGTGCAGGAGGGTCGTCATCAATTTGACGCCGGTGGCACCGAGGGGGTGGCCGAGGGCGATCGCGCCGCCGTTGACGTTGACCTTCTGCGGGTCGGCGCCGGTCTCCCGGAGCCAGGCGAGGGCGACGGGCGCGAACGCCTCGTTGATCTCCACGAGGTCGATGTCGGCGATGGTCATGCCGGTCTTCTTCAGGGCGTGCGCGGTGGCGGGGATGGGCGCGGAGAGCATGCGGATGGGGTCCTCGCCGCGCACGGAGAGGTGGTGGACGCGGGCGCGGGGCGTCAATCCGTGTTCCCTCACGCCCCGTTCGCTCGCGATGAGCATCGCCGCGGCGCCGTCGGAGACCTGCGAGGAGCAGGCAGCGGTGATCGTGCCGCCGTCGAGGACGGGCTCGAGACCCGCCATCTTCTCCAGGCTCGTGTCGCGCCGCGGGCCCTCGTCGGTGGTGACGGTTCCGTAGGGGACGATTTCGCGGTCGAAGCGGCCCTCGTCGATGGCGCGGACGGCGCGCCGGTGCGAGCGGAGCGCGAACTCCTCCATGTCGCGGCGGGATATCCCCCATTTCTCGGCGATCAGCTGGGCGCCGTGGAACTGGTTCACGGGCCGGTCGCCGTAGCGGGCGCGCCAGCCCTCACTGCCCGCGAAGGGCCCTTGGGTCAGGCCGAGGGGCTCGGCGGCCTGCCGGGAGGCGAAGGCGATCGGGATCATCGACATGTTCTGGGTGCCGCCCGCGACGACGAGGTCCTGGGTACCGGACAGGACGCCCTGCGCGGCGAAGTGCACGGCCTGCTGGGACGATCCGCACTGCCGGTCGACAGTGACGCCGGGCACCTCTTCGGGGAGTCCGGCCGCCAGCCAGCTGGTGCGGGCGATGTCTCCGGCCTGCGGTCCTACCGTGTCGAGGCAGCCGAAGACGACGTCCTCGACGGCGGCGGGGTCGACGCCGGTGCGCTCGACGACCGCGCGCAGGACGTGGGCTCCGAGGTCGGCGGGGTGGACCTCGGAAAGCCCGCCCTTGCGCCTGCCGACGGGCGTGCGGACCGCTTCGACGATGTAGGCCTCGGCCATGACTGCGTACTCCTCGGTCGTGGGCGCCGTGCGAGCGACGACTCGTTTGCTACGTACGTACGGAGATGCCGTCCAGGACCATCGACAGGTACTGGCGGGCGATCTCCTCGGGGCTGTGACCTCCGCCGGGGCGGTACCAGGACGCGGCGACCCAGACGGTGTCGCGCACGAACCGGTAGGCGAGGCGGACGTCCAGGTCGTCGCGGAAGACGCCTTCCGCGACCCCGCGCTCCAGCGTCGTCAGCCAGGCCTTCTCGAAGCGCTGCTGCGAGTCCGACAGGTACTGGAAGCGCTGCTGGGCGACGAGGTGCCTGGACTCCTTCTGGTAGATCGCGACGGCGGCGCGGTGCCGGTCGATCTCGCGGAAGGACTCGGTGACGAGGGCTTCGAGCGTGGCGCGGGGGTCGAGCTGGGCCTGGAGCACGGTGTCGTACCCGTCCCACAGCTCGGTGAGGAAGGTGCGGAGGATCTCCTCGAGCATCGACTCCTTGGAGTCGAAGTGGTAGTAGAGGCTGCCGGCGAGCATGCCGGCGGCGTCCGCGATCTTGCGGACCGTGGTCGCGTTGTAGCCCTGCTCGGCGAAGACGTCGGCGGCGATGGCGAGCAGTTCGCGGCGCCGCTCGGGCGAGGGGCTCACCTGGGGCTTCTTCTTGGTCGCGGGTTTTTCACCGGCGCTGTTCTTCGGATTCGGCACACGCTCATTCTCCGCCTAGGCGTGCTGGCTGCTGACCGAGACCGTCTCCCCCGTCATGTACGAGGAGTAGCCACTGGCCAAAAAGACGATGACGTTGGCTATCTCCCAGGGCTCGGCGTACCGCCCGAACGCCTCCCGCGCGGTGAGCTCTTCCAGGAGTTCGGGCGAGGTGACCTTCGCGAGGTGGGGGTGCATGGCGAGGCTCGGCGAGACCGCGTTGACCCGGATGCCGTGGGGGGCCGCTTCGAGGGCGGCGCACCGGGTGAGGGCCATGACGCCGGCCTTCGCCGCGGCGTAGTGCGCCTGGCCCGCCTGGGCGCGCCAGCCGAGCACCGACGCGTTGTTCACGATGACACCACCCCGCTCACCTCCCCGCGCGGTGCCTCTCATACGGCGCAAGGCCTCGCGGGTGGAGCGGAAGGTGCCGTTCAGCGTGACGTCGACGACCTTGTCCCACTGCTCGTCGGTCATCTCGGTGAGCTCGGCGGTTCCGCCGAGCCCCGCGTTGTTCACCACGATGTCCAGGGGCCCGTGGCGCCGCTCGGCGAGGTCGAACAGGGCCTCGATCCGGGCCGCGTCGGTGACGTCGCACGGGATGCCGTCGATCCGGTCGGCGCCGAACTCCTCGGCGAGCGCCGCCACCGACTGCTTCGTCCGGACCGCGTGGGCGTCGCCGATGACGACGCGCGCGCCCTCCTCCAGGAAGCGGCGCGCGGTGGCGCCGCCGATGCCCGCCCCGGCGGCTGCCGTGATCACGGCGGTGCGGTCCGCGAGGAGGTCGTGCGCGGGAACGTACGCGGGCGCGTCCATGGGCTCTCCGATTCCGGCTCTCGACTCCTCGACACCCTTCAAGGTAATCTACCAAACACTTGTTAGGGAAGACCGAGGAGCCGAAGGGGTGGCCGCCGATGGACCTGGACTTCACCGCCGGGGAGAGGGAGTTCAGGCAGCGGGCGCGCGCGTGGCTCGCCGCGCACGTGCCCGCCGCGCCACTGCCCTCGCTGGAGACAAGGGAAGGTTTCGCGGCCCACCGGGAGTGGGAGCGCACGCTCGCGGCCGACCGCTGGTCGGTGGTGTCGTGGCCGGAGGAGTACGGCGGGCAGGGCGTCGACATCGTCAAGTGGCTGGTGTTCGAGGAGGAGTACTACGCGGCGGGCGCGCCAGGACGGGTCTCCCAGAACGGCATCAACCTCCTCGCGCCCACCCTCTTCGACTTCGGCACCGAGGAGCAGCGCGCCCGGGTGCTGCCCGCCATGGCGACGGGTGAGGTGATCTGGGCGCAGGCGTGGTCGGAGCCGGAATCGGGCTCCGACCTCGCGTCCCTGCGCTCCACGGCCCGGAGCACGGACGGTGGTTGGCTGATCAGCGGCCAGAAGACGTGGTCGTCGCGGGCCGCGTTCGCCGACCGCGCGTTCGGCCTGTTCCGCAGCGAACCGTCCGAGGCCGGCCGGGACACGGCGCACCAGGACACGGCGCACCAGGACACGGGATCCCAGGACTCGGCACGCCGGGACACGTCACCCCAGGACTCGGCACGCCGGGGCAAGCCGCACCGGGGCCTGACCTACCTGATGTTCCCGCTCGACGCGGACGGCGTGACGGTCCGCCCCGTCGGCCGCCTGGACGGCAAGCCCGCGTTCGCCGAGCTCTTCCTGGACGACGTCTTCGTGCCGGACGAGGACGTGATCGGCGAGCCGGGGCAGGGCTGGCGGATCGCCATGTCGGCCACGGGCAACGAACGGGGCCTGACGCTGCGCTCCCCCGGCCGCTTCCTCGCCGCCGCGGACCGGCTGGCCCGGCAGTGGCGGACGCGGGCCGACCCGGCCGACACGGCGCTGCGCGACCGGGTCGCCGACGCCGTCATAGGGGCGCGTGCCTACGAGTTGTTCACCTGGGCGAACACCTCACGGTTCGCGGCGGGCGAGACGATCGGCGCCGAGTCCAGCCTCAACAAGGTCTTCTGGTCGGAGTACGACATCGCGCTGCACGAGACGGCGCTCGATCTGCACGGGCCCGACGGCGAGTTGCTGGACGGCTCACCCGCGGAGGGCGCCGACTGGGCGGAGGGGTACGTGTTCTCGCTCGCCGGCCCCATCTACGCGGGCACGAACGAGATCCAGCGGGACATCATCGCCGAGCGGCTGCTCGGCCTGCCGAAGGGACGCCGCTGATGAGGTTCCTCCTCGACGACGAGCAGCGGGAGTTCGCGCGCTCCCTGGCCGCGATGCTGACGGCGGCCGACACGGTGGCGGCCACGCGCGCGTGGGGTGTCGGCGAGCACGCGCCGGGGCGGGCCGTGTGGGGGCGGCTCGCGGAAGCGGGCGTCTTCGCGCTGCCCGTTCCCCGGGAGTACGAAGGACTGGGTCCGCTCTCCGTGGAGACGGCCGTCGCCTTCCTGGAGGTGGGGCGGCACGCCGTGCCGGGGCCGGTCGTCGAGACGGTGACGGCGGCCGCGCTCCTCGCCCGTCTCGCCGATGAGGGCGAACGGGAACCGGCCAAGCGCCTCCTGCCCGCCCTGGCCTCGGGCGCGTCGACCGCGACGCTGACGCTGCCGCAGGGCGGGCCACTCGCTCTGGACGCGGACGCGGCCGACCTGATCCTGACCGCGGCCGACGGGGAGCTGCGGCTCGCCCCCGGGCACGCGCGCGTGCGCCGCTCCCTGGACCCCGCCCGGCGCCTCGCCGCGCCGTTGCCGGGCGGCGAACTGCTCGCCTCGGGTCCCGCCGTCACCGCGGCGGCGCGGCACGCGACGGCCTGGGCGGCGCTCGCCACGGCCGCCCAGTCGCTGGGCGTCGGCCTCGCCCTGCTCGAGCGGACCGTCGCGTACGCCAAGCAGCGGGCCCAGTTCGGGTCCCCGATAGGGGCGTTCCAGGCCGTCAAGCACCGGCTCGCGGATGTGCTGGTGCGCCTGGAGTTCGCGCGTCCGCTGGTGTTCGGCGCCGCGACGACGATGGCGCCGTGCGACGTCGCCGCGGCCAAGGTGACGGCGGCGGAGTCCGCGTACGGAGCGGCACGCGCCGCGCTCCAGCTGCACGGCGCGATCGGGTACACGGCGGAGTTCGACCTCTCCCTGTGGCTCACGAAAGCGCGGGCGCTCCGGGGCGCCTGGGGGGACCCGGGGGTGTGGAGGGGGCGGGTGCTCGCGGCGCGCGAGTGACACATCCCCGCGGAAGGGGCGCCCGAAGGGGATCCGGAGGTGCGGAAGGGGCAGGCGCCCACCGCCCGCGAGCGACGCACCCCCGCGGAAGGGGCGCCCGAAAGGGATCCGAAGGTGCGGAAGGAACAGGTGCCCACCGCCCGCGAGCGACGCACCCCCGCGGAAGGGGCGCCCGAAAGGGATCCGAAGGTGCGGAAGGGGCAGGCGCCCACCGCCCGCGAGCGACGCACCCCCGCGGAAGGGGCGCCCGAAAGGGATCCGGAGGTACGGAAGGGGCAGGCGCCCACCGCCCGCGAGCGACGCACCCCCGCAGGAGGCGCGCCCGAAAGGGATCCGGAGGTACGGAAGGGGCAGGCGCCCACCGCGCGCCTGGAACGTGTTGCCGCGCACCCCCGCAGCTGTGCCTCGTTTCCGGGAACACGAGTCGCCCGCGGCCCGCGGGATGCGATGATCAAGCGCATTGGTGAGCCGACCGAGAAGGAGGCCCCACGTGCGCGTGATCGGGCTCATGTCAGGGACCTCGTACGACGCGATCGACGCGGCAGCCGCCGATCTGACGCTCGACGGCGACCGTCTGGTGCTGACCCCCCTCGGGCTGATCACCCGGGGCTACGACGAAGGGCTGCGCGCCGCGCTCGGCGCCGCGCTGCCGCCCGCCGCGACCACCCTCGCCGATGTCTGCCGCCTGGACACGGACATCGGGCGGGCGTTCGCCGCCGCCGCGGTCGAGGCGGACCGCGAACTGTGCGACGGACGGGCCGAGCTGGTCGCCTCGCACGGGCAGACCGTCTTCCACTGGGTGGAGGGCGGTCAGGTGCACGGCACGCTGCAGATCGGTCAGCCCGCGTGGATCGCCGAGGCGACCGGCCTGCCGGTGGTCTCCGACTTCCGCCCCCGCGACATCGCGGCGGGCGGTCAGGGAGCACCCCTGGTCAGCCTGGTGGACCGGATGTGGCTGCGCGGCAGGCCCGGCACCCCCGCCGCGCTGAACCTCGGCGGCATCGCTAACATCACCGCCGCCGACGGCACCGCCTTCGACACCGGCCCCGCCAACGCCCTGGTGGACGCGGCCGTGCACGAGGCGACGGGCGGCCGCCTCGCCTACGACCTGGACGGCGAGCTCGCCGCGCAGGGCACGGTCGACGAGGGCCTCCTCGTCCGGCTCCTGGACGAGCCCTACTACACGCTGCCCGCACCGAAGACGACGGGCAAGGAACTCTTCCACCTGCCGTACCTGCGTTCGGCGTTGAAGGGGTACGAGGCGCTGCCCACCGAGGACGTCGTCGCCACGCTCACCCGCCTCACCGCCCGCACGGTCGCCGACGCCGTCCGCTCGGTGGGGGCGTCCGAAGTCATCGCCTCCGGGGGCGGGACCCTGAACCCGGTGCTGATGAAGTTCCTGCGGGCGGAGTTGGGCGAGGGGCTGCCGCTGCGCACGTCCGGCGAGCTCGGGCTGCCGTCCGCCGCGAAGGAGGCGTACGCCTTCGCCGTACTCGGCTTCCTGACCCTGCACGGCCTGCCGGGCACCGTCCCGGCGAGCACGGGCGCCCGGCACGCGAGCGTGCTCGGTTCGATCACTCCGGGGCGGCGCGGGACGCGGTGGCCGCGGGTGGCGGAGGGGGCTCAGGGGCCGGTGCGGCTCGTCGTCAACGGGCATGAGGACGCGGGCCGGTAGCGAACAACGGCAGAGCGGGCCGAATTGTGCGGCCCCTCTCATCCGCCTTTCACGCGGGGCTCATACGCTGACCGGCATGACCCAGATGACTCCCCCGGGCTGGTACCCCGACCCCGGCCGGACCGCCGACGGTCCTCCCACCGAGCGCTGGTGGGACGGGACCGTGTGGACGGACCAGGTGCGCGCCGCCGCCGGCACCGCGGCCGATCCCACACAGACGGCCTTCCCGGCGTATCCCGGACAAGCCCCGGCGTACCCCGGACAAGCCCCGGCGTACCCCGGCCAGGCCCCGTCGCCCGCCCCGCGCCGCAAGCTGCGCGTGGCGATAGCCGCGGGCGTCGTGCTCGTCGTCCTCGCCGGCATAGGCGGGGGCGTGTACGCCCTCACCTCCGACGACGACAGTGACGGCGGTGGCTCGACGGTGAAGGAACCGTCGGCCGGCGCCCCGCAGGAACCTCAGGACCCGCAGAACCCGGACTCCCCGGAGGCCCCCCGTTCCCCGGGCGCACCCGACCCGCAGGACCCGGAGCAGGACCCGGGCTTCGCCAGTGACGTGGTGAACGGCATCAAGATCCCCGTGCCGGACGGCTGGAAGGGCGGCAGCACGCAGTACGGCGCCGGGGTGCAGACGGACCCGATCCCCTGCCCCGGCAACACCAGTGAGCAGTGCACCCGCGGCAGCGCCTTCTCGCAGTCGGCCGAGCAGCTGAAGATCGACGAGGAGACGCCGGAGGCGGCGGCCAAGGCCGACATCAAGAAGAACGCCGCTCAGGGCTACGGCGGCAAGACGTACGGCAAGATCACCTCGCACAAGGTGCTGGCCTCCGAGTCCATCACCGTGGCGGGCCAGAAGGGCTACTACGTCCGCTGGAAGGCCGTCACGGAGAAGAGCGACGACGGCTACGTCGAATCGCTCGCCTTCCCCTCCCCCGCCGACAAGTCGAAGATCGTCATCGTCCGCATGGGCATCGACGTCAACGACAAGGCCCCGTCGCAGTCCTCCATGGACGAGATCGCGAAGGGCATCAAGGCAGGACCGGCCGGCGAGAGCGGCGGCGGCAACGGCCAGGACGTATAAGTCCGGGTCACACCGCACACAGCAGGGCCGGGCGGGTTCCTCGCCGCTCAGGAGGAACACCGCCCGGCCCGGGGGTGCGCGCCGCCCCCGTCCCCACGGTGCGGCGCGGGCGGGCCCGGTTCCCGTCATCCAACGGATCCGGGCCCACGATCAGGTGAGGCCGAGTGCGGGGAGCACACAGGCCTCCACGAAACGGGTCACGTACTCCTCGTCGGCGTACGCCCCCTCCAGAATGGGGCGGGCCCGCAGCACGCCGAACAGCTGCACCGTGAGGAATTCCACCGCCGGGTGCCCCTCGGCGATCTCGCCACGCTCCACCCCGCGCCGGATGATCGCGGCCATGGCCCGCAGCTCCGGCTCGACCAGCGTCTCGCGCAGCACCCGCTGAAGATCCTCGTCCTGAAGGACCGCGTGGCTGAGCGCCTGGACCAGCATCGTGTCGCGGCCCGACTGCTCGCCGGCCGCGCGTGCCGCCTCCCGCAGGTCCCCGGCGAGGCTGCCGGTGTCGATGCCCGCGAACCGCACACAGCGGTTGGCGCGCAGTGCGGCGGCGACGAACTGGGGCTTGGTCTTCCACTGGCGGTAGAGCGTGGACTTGCTGCACCGGGTGCGGGCGGCCACGCCTTCCATGGTCAGCGCCTCGTACCCGCACTGGCGGAGCTGGTCGAGGACGGCGTCGTAGAACTCCTGCTCACGCTCCGGCGTGATCTTCGAGCGGTTCGACGTCGACGTCATGACTCTTCTCCCGAGTACGGCGGCCGGGCCGTGCGGCCGGCACCTTTCGATACGCCAGTGTACCGGTACGCCTCCGTATCGGTACACTGGCGTATCGATGAGTGGGGCGATCCCTCGCTCAGCACCGCACTACCCAGTCGTCACGCAAAGGGGCCGGGGGATGGAATCCCGAACCGAGCCTGCCGAACGGGAGCCGGACATACAGGTCCGACCGCCCCTCGTCCGCGAGCTCCTCCTCGTCGTAGGACTCTTCCTCGTCTACAAATTCGGCAGGCAGCTCGCCAACGGGCACACCGGCGAGGCCTTCCACAACGCGCACCGCGTGTGGGACGCCGAGCGCACGCTGCGCCTACCCGGCGAGGGCGCCGTGCAGGACGCCCTGCTCAGCAGCGACACGCTGATCCACGTCGCGAACACGTACTACGCGACCGTGCACTTCCCCGCGACCCTGCTGTTCCTGGTCTGGCTGTACCTGCGCCGGCCGCGGCACTACGTGTGGACGCGACGCGTGCTCGCCGCGCTCACCGCGGCCGCGCTCGTCCTGCACCTCGGCTTCCCGCTGGCTCCCCCGCGCATGCTGGACGCCGCGCACCTCGTGGACACGGCGCAGGTGTACGGACCCTCGGTGTACGCCGCCAAGCCCGCGACCGACACGATGGCGAACCAGTTCGCCGCCATGCCGTCCCTGCACTTCGGCTGGGCCCTGATGCTCGCCGTCGGCATGATCGTCGCCACGTCGTCGCGGTGGCGGTGGCTGTGGCCGCTGCACCCCCTGCTGACCCTGCTCGTGGTGGTGGGCACCGCCAATCACTACTGGCTCGACGCGATCGCGGCGACCGCGCTCCTCGGCATCGCGCTCGCGGTGATCCGGCTGCCCCGCCCCGGCCGCTCGCTGGTCGTGCGCCGTTCGGTGCCCGCGCCGTCGCACGGGCTGATCTCCTCGGGGGCCGGCCGATGAGCGCCACACTGCTCGCCGTCGCCCTCTCGCTCGTCTCCGCGGTCGCGTACGCCGCCGCGGCGGTGGCACAGGAGCGGCTCGCCTCGCGCGTCCACGACGGCGAGAGCGGGGTCCTGCGGATGCTCGGCAGCGGCGTCTGGTGGTCCTCCGTCGGGCTCAACGCCTCCGCGGCGCTGCTGCACGTGGCGGCGCTCAAGTACGGTCCGCTCACCCTGGTCCAGCCGCTCGGCGCCCTCACCCTGGTCGCCGCGGTGCCGCTCGGCGCGCGGCTGGCGGGCCGCCGGGTCACGCGTCTTGAGTGGCGCGGGACGGGGCTCACGCTCATCGGCCTCGGCGCACTGCTCCTGACCGCCTCGGGACCGGCGCCGGACGACACGCTGACGGTGCCGGAGGCCCTGGTCGTGGCCGCCGCGACGATGGCGGTCATCGGGGTGCTCTCCCGGCCAGGCACACGGCCCGGACTGCGGCACGCGACAGCGTCCGGCTTCGCCTCCGGGGTCGCGTCGGCGCTCACGCAGACGGTGACGGTCGCCGTCACGGACCGGTCGGGACCGGTCTTCAGCCCGCAGGTGGTGATCGTGGCGGTGCTGGTCGCGGCGCTCGCCGCGGGAGGCCTGCTGCTCTCGCAGACCGCCTACCGCGGCGGCCTCGGCGCGCCGCTCGCCGTGGTCACGCTCGCCAACCCCATGGCGGCCTCCGTCATCGGTGTGGCGCTGCTCGGCGAGCGGCTCCAGGGCGGGTTCGGCGGCATCCTCCTCGCGGTGGCGGGCGCGGCGGTGGCGGCGTACGGCGTCTTGGTGCTGACGCGGTCGCCGCGTGCGCCGGCGCCCGAGCCCGCGGCGGAGTTCCTGCCGACGGTCCCCGGCCAGCCGATGGAGCCCGCGAGGCTTCGGCTCTCGCGGTCCTGAGCCCTGCTCCCGCTCCTGTACGACGACGGCGTCGGCGTCACCTTGCCCCTGCGGGGCGGGACAGCCGACGCCGTTCGGGTTCTGCGGGCCGGATGTGGCTGTTCGCGCGGTTTCCCGCGCCCCTGGGTCGCGGGCGCTCGGTAGCCGCCACGCGCCCCCGAGGCCCCGGGGCTCCGTCGTTCGGCTATCCGAAGCCGCGCGCGTCCTGCTTCAGGGCCGTGTCGACCGTGAGCGCCGTCGCCACGACGAGGCTCAGGAGCGGCTCGGGCAGCTGGTAGTGGATCTGCAGGACGTAGTTGTCCGCGGTGGTGAACATCGTCTTGGCGAGGCCTTCCCAGGTCTTCGTGATCCGGGCGACCTCGTTGTCCGCGTGGTCGACGATCGAGAAGTTCCAGGCGCGCCAGTTCTCCGCCTTGATCGCGCCGACCTGCTGGCCGTTCACCATCATCGCGAAGTTGATCTTGCCGATCATGTTCTGCTGGACGATCTCGCCGACCGGCTGGCCGTCCGCGCGCTCGACGATGACCCGCGACTTCATGAACTTGCGGGGGCGGGTCAGCATCATCTGCGGCTGGCCGTACGCGTCACGGATCTCGAGCTTGTGCGTCATGAACTGGTCGATGCTGGAGACGAAGCGCGCGACCTTCTTCAGCGTGCTCTGGCCGACCTGGACGACCGAGCCGAGCGTGTTGCCCGACTGGTCCATCACGCTGTACTCGTTCGTCAGCTCGATGAGCTTGGCCTTCTGGTTCACGACCAGGACCGGCTCCGTGAACAGCGTGCCGCCGCCCTGGGCGGACGGCGCGACGCCGGCCTGCTGCTGCACCTGGCGCTGCACCTTGGCCGGGTCGGCCATGGCCGGGGCCTGCGGGGCCGCCTGCGGCTGGCCGAACTGCCCCTGGAGCGCGGCGGTCTGCGGCTGGCCGAACTGACCCTGCGGGGCCTGCGCGGGCTGCGCCTGCTGCGGGACCTGCTGGGCCGGAGCCTGCTGCTGGCCGCCCTGGGGGGCCGGATTGGTGTGGTCCGTCCACTGGGAGCCGTCCCACCAGCGCAGCAGCTGGGGCGCGCCGTGCGGGTCCGGGTACCAGCCTGCAGGAGTGTTCGAATGCGTTGTCACCCGGGTGACCCTACCCCGCACAGCTGGGCGCCCCGCCAGTCCCTTGCGCCGTTGTGACCTCTGACTCACCTTCAGCGGCGCCCCACTCAGAACGCGACCTCCACCTCCAGGGCACCCGCCCCTTCCCGCAGCTCCACCGCGCCGATCCGCCCCGCCGCCCGCACGTCGCCCTCGGCCGACGCGAAGTGGTCCAGCATGGCGCGCGGGGCCGTCACCGTCGCCCCCGCGACCTCCGTGCGCATCGAGAGCCGCGCCTGCGACTTGGCCCTGCGGACCGCGGCGATGGCCTCCGACGCCGCGGTGAGGACCGCCGCGTCGCCCGCCTGCTCCCGGAGCTCCGCCCCGCCCGGCCACGGCGCGCGGTGGACCGATCCGTCCCTCCACCACGACCAGACCTCCTCCGTGACGAACGGCAGGACCGGCGCGAAGAGGCGGAGGAGGACGTCGAGCGCCGTACGCAGCGCGGCCCGTGCGGACTCCGTGGCGGCCGCGTCGCCGTGGTCGCCGTACGCGCGGGCCTTGACCAGTTCGACGTAGTCGTCGCAGAAGTGCCAGAAGAGCCGCTCCGTGCGCTCCAGAGCCCGGGCGTAGTCGAACGCCTCGAAGGCCGCGGTGGCCTCGTCGACGCTCGACGCGAGCGCGGCGACGAGCGCCCGGTCCAACGGCTGCGTGACGGCGGACTGCGGGCCCGCGTCGCCGAGGCTCAGGACGAACCTGCCGACGTTCAGGAGCTTCATGGCGAGGCGGCGGCCGATCTGCATCTGGCCGGTGTCGAACGCCGTGTCCGTGCCGGGGCGGCCGCTCGCCGCCCAGTAGCGGACCGCGTCCGAGCCGTACTGCTCCAGGAGATGGCCCGGAGTGACCACGTTGCCCTTGGTCTTCGACATCTTTTTGCGGTCGGGGTCCAGGATCCAGCCGGAGATCGCCGCGTGCTTCCAGGGCAGCGCGTCGTGCCCGGTGTGGGCGCGCAGGACCGTGGCGAACAGCCAGGTGCGGATGATCTCGTGGGACTGGGGGCGCAGGTCCATGGGGAAGACCCGCGCGAACAGGTCGGGGTCGGAGCGCCACTTCCCGGCGATCTGCGGGGTGAGGGACGACGTGGCCCAGGTGTCCATGACGTCCGGGTCGCCGGTGAAGCCGTGCGGGACGTCGCGCTGTGCCGCTTCGTGGCCGGGCGGGGTGTCGGTGCTCGGGTCGACGGGCAGGGCGGACCTGTCGGGGACGAGGGGGCGGGTGTGGTCGGGCTGCCCGGACGCGTCCAGCGGGTACCAGACGGGGATCGGGACGCCGAAGAACCGCTGGCGGCTGATCAGCCAGTCACCGTTGAGGCCGCCGACCCAGTTCTCGTAACGGACCCGCATGTGCGGCGGGTGCCAGGTGAGTTCGGCGCCGCGGGCCAGGAGCCGGTCGCGCAGGGCGGCGTCCCTGCCGCCGTTGCGGACGTACCACTGGCGGGTCGTGACGATCTCCAGGGGCTTGTCGCCCTTCTCGTAGAACTTGACGGCGTGGGTGACGGGGCGCGGTTCGCCCAGGAGGTCACCGCTCTCGCGCAGCATCGCGACGACGCGCTCCCGGGCGGTGTGGGCGGTGGCGCCGGCCAGCCGCGCGTACGCGGCGACGGCGGCCGGGGACTCGACGCCGGCCGGCGGGTCGGCGAGGAAGCGGCCGTCCCAGCCGATGACCGGCCGGGTGGCGAGCCGCAGTTCGCGCCACCAGGTCACGTCGGTCGTGTCGCCGAACGTGCAGACCATCGCGAGGCCCGTGCCCTTGCCCGGCATCGCGAGGGGGTGGGAGAGGACGGGGACCTCGACGCCGAAGAGCGGGGTGCGAACCGTTGTCCCGAACAGGTCCTGGTAGCGCTCGTCCTCCGGGTGGGCGACCAACGCGACGCAGGCGGGCAGGAGTTCGGGTCGGGTGGTCTCGATGAGGACGGCGCGGTCGCTCGCGGCCCGGAAGCGGAGCTTGTGGTACGCGGCGGTCCGCTCCCTGTCCTCCAGCTCGGCCTGCGCGACGGCGGTGCGGAAGGTGACGTCCCACAGGGTGGGCGCCTGCGCGATGTAGGCGTCACCGCGCTCCAGGCTCTCCAGGAACGCGTGCTGCGAGGCCGCGCGGGCGTGCGCGTCGATGGTCCGGTAGCTGTGCGACCAGTCGACGGAGAGGCCGAGGCGCCGCCACAGCTCCTCGAAGACCTTCTCGTCCTCGTCGGTGAGCAGCTCGCACAGCTCGATGAAGTTGCGGCGGGAGACGGGCAGTTGTCGTTTGCCGGGTTTCTCGGGCGGGGTGAAGTCCGGGTCGTACGG
Source organism: Streptomyces sp. NPDC045678 (assembly GCF_056432085.1). Classification (NCBI taxonomy): domain Bacteria; kingdom Bacillati; phylum Actinomycetota; class Actinomycetes; order Kitasatosporales; family Streptomycetaceae; genus Streptomyces; species Streptomyces sp. NPDC045678. The sequence continues at coordinate 326,342 of NZ_JBWKJS010000009.1, read as the reverse complement.
CAGGGCCGGATCGCAGCGGACGCCGAAGTGGTTCTGGACGCGGCGTTCCGTCGGCAGTCCGTTGTCGTCCCATCCCATGGGATAGAAGACTTCCTTGCCGCGCATGCGCCGGTAGCGGGCGATCGTGTCGGTGTGCGTGTACGAGAAGACGTGGCCGACGTGGAGCGAGCCGCTGACGGTGGGCGGTGGCGTGTCGATGGAGAAGATCTCGTCCCGGATCTTCGAGCGGTCGAAGGCGAATACGCCCGACTCGTCCCATCGCCGAGACCATTTCTCTTCGAGCCCGTCGAGGACGGGCTTCTCGGGGACGCCTGCACGGCGATGGGTGTCTGCCATGCCTCTGGATGCTATCCGCGCACGCCAACCGCAGGCGCCCCCTTTTCCTTCCGGCCGGCGGCTGCGCCGGCGCCCCGTCAGACCGTGCGGATCGCCGGGTCGCTGACGCCCGCCGCGCCGGTCTCCACGTGACCGGCCAGACGCCGCAGGAACCCGGCGTCCGCGTCGGACTTCACCGTCAGGTCGTACCAGCGCTTGGTCGCCCGCAGGTCGACGGTGTGCTCCACGGAGGATCCGGCCCTGACCTTGAAGGTCTGGGCCGCGCCGCCGTAGGCGTTGGTCACCGTGAGGTTCACATCGGCGCTGCCCGCGTTCTTCAGGGTCAGCCTGATGTTGCCCGTGGTGCCGTCGTGGCGTGCGGTCACCTCGGGGCCCGCCTTCTTGCCGGGGCCCTTGAAGGTGCGCAGGAAACCGTTGGGGCCGAAGACGGAGAGGTCGTAGGCGTCCTTGGAGTACTTCGAGTTCCAGGTGTCGGAGAGGGACTTGCCCGCCTCCGTGGTGTACGTCCAGGGGCCGTCGGTGCGGTTGGCGGAGCGCACGTGGAAGCAGACGCCGGCCTTGGCGCCGCCGCTGAACGTGAGGGTGAACTTCCCGGCGGCGGGGTCCGCGGTGCCGTCCACCAGCGGGGCGTACGGCAGCGCGCGGGCGGGCCGGGAGCCTCGCTCCTGCTTGGGCAGCGCCGGGTTCGCGGGCGCCTTGGGCACGTAGTCGTCGTGGCGCTGCTTGTCCGGCGGCTCGTAGGCGGCCGTGTCGGGGAGCTTCGCCGGGTCGAGGTCCTTGCCGCTGAAGTCGAAGGCGGACGTCAGGTCGCCGCAGATCGCGCGGCGCCACGGCGAGATGTTGGGCTCCTTGACGCCGAAGCGCGTCTCCATGAACCGGATGATCGACGTGTGGTCGAAGACCTCGGAGTTCACGAAGCCGCCGGTGCTCCACGGCGATACGACGATCATCGGGACGCGCTGGCCGAGGCCGTAGTGTCCGGCCGCGTAACCGGCGCTGCCGGGGTGGTAGTCGAGCGTCGTGTCGACGGTGGACCTGCCCTGGTTGGCGTCCTTGGGGACGTACGGCGGGACGATGTGGTCGAAGTAGCCGTCGTTCTCGTCGTAGGTGATGAACAGGGCCGTCTTCGCCCACACCTCGGGGTTGGAGGTGAGCGCGTCCAGGACCTGCGCGATGTACCAGGCGCCGTAGTTCACGGGCCAGTTGGGGTGCTCGCAGAACGCCTCGGGTGCGGCGATGTAGGAGACCTGCGGGAGCTTGTCGGCCTTCACGTCGGCCTTGAGGAGGTCGAAGTAGCCGTCGCCCGCCTTGGCGTTGGTACCGGTGCGGGCCTTGTCGTGGAGCGGGTCGCCGGGCTTGGCGTTGCGGTACTTGTTGAAGTAGAGGAGCGAGTTGTCGCCGTAGTTGCCGCGGTAGGCGTCGTTGATCCAGCCCCAGTGCCCGGCCGCGTCCAGGCCGTCGCCGATGTCCTGGTAGACCTTCCAGCTGACCCCGGCCTGCTCCAGGCGCTCGGCGTATGTCGTCCAGTCGTACCCCGCCTCCTGGTTGCCGAGGACCGGGCCGCCGCCCTTGCCGTCGTTGCCGACGTGCCCGGTGAGCATGTAGTAGCGGTTGGGGTCGGTCGCGCCCATGAACGAACAGTGGTAGTCGTCGCAGACCGTGAAGGCGTCGGCGAGCGCGTAGTGGAACGGGATGTCGTTCCGCTCCAGATACGCCATCGTGCGCTCGGACTTGGCGGGGATCCACTGGTCGTACGCGCCGTTGTTGAACGCCTTGTGGCCGCCGGCCCAGTCGTGGTCGAGGCCCGCGATGAACTGCATGCCGAGGTTGTCGGCGTCCGGGTGGAACGGGAGCACTTCCTTGCCGCCGTTCGGCTGGTGCCAGACCGGCTTGCCGTTAGGCAGTGTCACCGGGCGCGGGTCGCCGAAGCCGCGGACACCCTTCAGCTTGCCGAAGTAGTGGTCGAAGGAGCGGTTCTCCTGCATGAGCACCACGACGTGCTCGACGTCCTTGATGGTGCCGGAGGCGCGCCTGGCGGGGAGGGACGCGGCGCGGGCGATGCTCTGGTTGAGCATGGCGAACGTCGCGGTGCCGCCGGCCAGCTGCATGAAGCGGCGCCGATTGAGTTCAGGCATGACTATTCCGACCTCGTGTTTTGTGGGGGACGCGAGCGGGGTGAAGTGTGCCAAGGGGAGCAAGCGATACGGAAGGGGCTGTGACGGGCGTGTGAAGAGAAGTCCAACCTCTGGTGGGCAGGACACAATTCCCGGTCATTCAGGGCAAAGGTCCCATATTTGACATAGGGGAATGCACGTGACTCACTTGGTCGTGCACCGTTCGGTGGTGCGTTCTGCTCCGTCCCGCGATCGCAAGGAGGTGTTCGGGATGAGTCCCGAAGGAAGTCCTTGCGTCAGCGGTGATCTTCTCTGAGGCTGCGTTCCGCAGCAGACAGCCGCCCTTCCGTGGCCGCTGGTCCTTTTCCGTAGGTTTCGGCCGCTCCGCGCCGCCGCCTCCGAGACGCTCCCGCCGCCGTTACTCGTGCGTTTCTCCAGCTCTGCCGTGTCGCAGCCACGACGGCGACACCCCCTGTCGGCGTCGATGCGCTCCCGGCACCTCGGAGATTTCTTCACCCCGCATTCACACATCCACGTCCTCGTGCCCGGGTCTGCCTCGTCATGCCCCGCACGGAGGGAGGTCTGCCATGAACAAGCTGATTCCCCAGGTACGCCTGGCCCCGCCAGGCGAGAACCCCCGCCCCGCCCCCCGTACCCGCAAAGCCGCCGAACTGGACGCCCGTACCCGTGAGGTCGGCGCCCGGCTCGCCGAACTCAGCGCGCTCCCCGCCCGCGACGTCCTGCACGAGCTCAACACCACCACGCGCGGCCTGCGTCAGGACCAGGTCCTGGAGCGCGTCGAGCGGTACGGCGCGAACACCGTCGCCCACGAGCGCGCACCGCACTGGACCGTGCAGCTGGCCAAGTCCTTCTGGAACCCGTTCATCGGGGTGCTCGTCGTACTCGCGGCCGTCATGTACTGGCAGGACCCGGCCGACCCCGGCGTCTACATCCTCACCTCGATGGTGCTGATCAGCGCGCTGCTCCGGTTCTGGCAGGAGTTCCGCTCCTCCCGGTCGGCCGAGGCGCTCAAGAAGCTGGTCACCACGTCCTGCGCGGTGCAGCGGCGCTGGAGCGAGACCGCCGGGACCGAAGAGATCCCGATGGAGCAGGTCGTCCCCGGCGACCTCGTCCGGCTCGCCGCCGGTGACCTGGTCCCCGCCGACCTGCGGCTGCTCACCGCCAAGGACCTGATGGTGAGCCAGGCCGCGCTGTCCGGCGAGTCGCTGCCCGTCGCCAAGGCCGACACGCGCGCCCACGACCTGGGGCAGCGGACCACCACGGACCCCGTGGACGCCGACAACCTGTGCCTGATGGGCACGTCGGTGACGTCCGGCACGGCGACCGGCGTGGTCGTGGCGACCGGCGCGCACACCTACTTCGGGTCCATGGCGAGCGCGCTGACCGGCGACCGCCCGCAGACCGCGTTCGACGTCGGCGTGCGCCGGGTCAGCTTCCTGCTGATCCGCTTCATGCTGGTGATGGTCCCGGTCGTCTTCGCGATCAACGGCTTCACCAAGGGCGACTGGGACCAGGCGCTGCTGTTCTCGGTCTCCGTGGCGGTCGGCCTCACCCCCGAGATGCTGCCGATGGTCGTCTCGGCGAACCTGGCGCGCGGGGCCGTCGCGCTGTCGAAGCGCCAGGTCGTCGTCAAGCAGCTCAACGCGATCCAGAACCTCGGCGCGATGGACGTCCTGTGCACGGACAAGACGGGCACGCTCACCGAGGACCGCGTCGTCCTGGACCGCTACCTCGGCACGCGCGGCGAGGAGGACCGCGAGGTGCTCGAGTACGCGTACCTGAACTCCCACTTCCAGACGGGGCTGCGCAACCTCATGGACCAGGCGGTCATCGACCGGGTCGACGAGGCCGAGGAGGTTGTCGTCGACCGTCTCTTCACGATGATCGACGAGATCCCCTTCGACTTCGCACGGCGCCGCATGTCCGTCGTCCTGCGCCGCGACGAACTCTCCGGACCCGTCCTCGAGCACACGCTCATCACCAAGGGCGCGGTCGAGGAAGTCCTGGACCGGTGCGGCCACATGATGGACGGCGGCGAGCGCGTGGAGCTCACCCCGCAGCTGCGCGCCCACGTCACGCACCTCACCGACCGCCACAACCGGGAGGGCCTGCGGGTCCTGGCGGTCGCCACCCGCACCTTCCCCGTCGACCCCGACACCGCCGAGCGCGAGACCTACTCGGTGGCCGACGAGACGGAGCTGACGCTCGTCGGGTTCCTCGCCTTCCTCGACCCGCCGAAGAAGGACGCGGCGGCCGCCCTGCGCGCCCTCGTCGAGAACGGTGTCGCGGTCAAGGTCGTCACCGGCGACAACGAACTGGTCGCCGCGCGCGTCTGCGCCGACGTCGGCCTGGACGCCGACGAGCTGATCACCGGCGCGACGGTCGACCTGGTCGATGACGTCGAGCTGATCGAACTGGCCCGTACGACCACGGTGTTCGCGAAGGTCAACCCGGTTCAGAAAGCACGGATCGTGCGCGCCCTGAAGGCCGACGGGCACACGGTCGGCTTCCTCGGGGACGGCATCAACGACGCGGCGGCGCTGCGCGAGGCGGACGTGGGCGTCTCCGTCGACACGGCGGTGGACATCGCGAAGGAGTCCGCGGACATCATCCTCCTGAAGAAGGACCTGATGGTCCTGGAACAGGGCGTGTTGATGGGCCGTCAGACGTTCGGCAACACCATCAAGTACATCAAGATGACGGCGTCGTCGAACTTCGGGAACGTCTTCTCGGTCCTGGTCGCCTCGGCCTTCATCCCCTTCCAGCCGATGCTGGCCATCCACCTCCTGGTGCAGAACCTCTGCTACGACGTCAGCCAGCTCGCGATCCCGTGGGACCGCATGGACAAGGAGTACCTGAAGAAGCCGCGGGCCTGGGACGCGCGGGGCATCGGCCGGTTCATGGTCCGGATCGGCCCGATCAGCTCGGTCTTCGACATCACGACCTTCCTGGTCCTGTGGCACGTCTTCGGGGCCGACTCCCCCGCTCGGCAGACCCTGTTCCAGACGGGCTGGTTCGTGGAGGGCCTGCTGTCCCAGACCCTCATCGTGCACATGATCCGCACGCGGAGGATCCCGTTCGTCCAGTCCCGCGCCTCGCTGCCGGTCCTGGTGATGACCGGCGCGGTGATGCTCCTCGGCCTCTGGCTGCCGTTCTCGCCGCTGGCCGGGGCGTTGTCGATGGAGCCGCTGCCGATGAGCTACTTCCCGTGGCTGATCGGGACGCTGCTGGCGTACTGCGCGCTGACGCAGGCGGTGAAGGGCCGGTACATCCGGCGGTACCACGACTGGCTGTAGCAAGGACCCGGACACCTCCGGCACCTTGAAAAGTTAGGTGCCGTGGGCAACCATGCACGGCATGACTGTGCGCGTCCACGGCACCTGCGCCCCCGGCTTCGAGGGCGTGCGAGCGGAGTTCGAGCGGAGCTTCGCCGAGCGCGACGAGCTCGGGGCGGCCGTCGCGGCCACCGTCGGCGGTGAGCTCGTCGTCGACCTGTGGGGCGGCGACGCCGACCGGACCGGCACCCGCCCCTGGCAGCGGGACACCCTGGTCAACGTCTACTCCACGACCAAGGGCATGACGGCGCTCTGCGCCCATCTCCTCGTGGATCGCGGCGAGTTGGACCTGGACGCGCCGGTCGCGCGCTACTGGCCCGAGTTCGCCGGGGCCGGGAAGGCCGACATCCCGGTGCGCTGGCTGCTCAGCCACCGTGCCGGGCTCATCGCGCCGGGCGAGCCGATGGCGCCGGGCGCGGTGTACGACTGGGAGAAGGTGACCGAGGCGCTGGCGGCGACGCGGCCGTGGTGGCGTCCCGGCACCGCCCAGGGCTACCACGCGGTGACGTTCGGGTTCCTGGTCGGCGAGGTCGTACGGCGGATCACGGGGGTCTCCCTCGGCACGTTCCTGCGCACGGAGGTGACCGGGCCGCTCGGCGCCGATGTGCACGTCGGCACGCCGGAGAGCGAGCACGGGCGGTGCGCGGACATGGCGCCGCCCGTCTCCCGTGCGGCGCCGCCGCCCCCTTCGTCCTCGTCCTCGCGCACCGTGTTCGGCGAGGTGCCGAAACCCCCGGTCGCCGGCCTGTCGGAGCACCCGATGGCACCGGCCACGCTGGCACTCCAGTACCTGCCGCTCGGCGACGTGAACGCGGCGGCCTACCGCCGCGCGGAGATCCCCGCCGCCAACGGCCACGCCACCGCGCGCGGCATCGCCGCCGTGTACGCGGAGTTGGCGTGCGGACGGCTCCTCTCGCCCGGGGCCGTGGAGCGGCTGCGCACCTGCCAGAGCGACGGCGACGAGCCGGACCTCGTCCTGCGGGTGGGCACCCCGCTCGCCGAGACCTGGCCGTGGGGCCTCGGCTACATGCTCAACCAGTACGGACAGGCGGGCCCCAACCCGCGGGCGTTCGGGCACGGCGGCGCGGGCGGGTCGTACGCCTTCGCCGACCCCGAGAACGGCGTCTCGTACGCGTACACGATGAACCGCATGGGCGCCGGCACCTCGGGCGAGGACCTGCGCAGCGTCCACCTGGTCGGCGCGCTGTACGAGGGGCTGCGTGAACGCGGTCCCGTGCAAGGCCGATGATGGGGGCATGACTTCACGCAGAAGAGCCGTCTTCTTCACGGGCGAAACGCCGGACCCCCGCTTCGGCTCGGTCACCACCGGGGACGAACGGGCCATGCTCATCTACTTCGTGCGGTCCCAGCGCGAGACCCTGGAGCTCAAGTGCCGCGGCCTGGAGGCCGGGTTGGCCGACCGGGCCGTCGCGCCCTCCGCACTGTCGCTGCTCGGCCTGGTCCGGCACCTCACCGATGTGGAGCGCCGCTGGTTCCGGATGGCCCTCGCCGGTCAGGACGTCGCGCCCCTCTACCCCACGCCCGAGAACGCCGACGAGGACTTCGACGGAGCGGTGGCGGAGCCGGGCGCGATCGCGGCGGCCTGGGAGGCGTGGCGGACCGAGGTGGAGTTCGCCGAGAAGTTCGTGGCACAGGCGCCCGATCTCGACGTCGAGGGGCAGAGCCCACTGTTCGGCACGGTGTCGCTGCGCTGGGTGCTGCTGCACCTGGTCCAGGAGTACGCCCGTCACAACGGCCACGCCGATCTGCTGCGGGAGCGGATCGACGGGGCGGTGGGGCTCTAAGAGCCTGGGGCCGCCCCGCCGCGAGTCACGTACCGGGGTGCTGGCCGGGCCCCCGCTCCTGGTCCGCGAGCTTGCTCGGCGACAGGTCCGTGGGGTCCTCGCCCGGTTCGAGGAGTGTGTTGGCGGGGCCGATGATCAGGGGGTCGGCCTTGCCGACGGCCTCCATGTCCTTCGCCTCATAGTCGAGCTGCAGCAGGAGATGGCGCATGGCTTCGAGGCGGCCGCGCCGCTTGTCGTTGGTCTTCACGACGGTCCACGGGGCGTGCGGGGCGTCCGTGGCCCGGAACATCTGGACCTTCGCGTAGGTGTAGGCGTCCCACAGGTCCAGGGAGGCGATGTCGGTGGGGGACAGTTTCCACTGGCGCACCGGGTCGACCTGCCGGATCGCGAACCGCGTGCGCTGCTCCGCCCGGGAGACGGAGAACCAGAACTTGATGAGGATGATGCCGTCCTCGGTGATCATCTTCTCGAACTGCGGAGCCTGCTCCAGGAAGTGCTGGTGCTCCTTGGGGGTGCAGAAGCCCATCACCGGCTCGACGCCGGCGCGGTTGTACCAGGACCGGTCGAAGAAGACGATCTCGCCGGCCGACGGCAGCTGGGCGACGTACCGCTGGAAGTACCACTGGCCCGCCTCGTGCTCGGTCGGCTTGTCCAGCGCCACCGTCCGGGCACCGCGCGGGTTGAGCCGCTCGGTGAACCGTTTGATCGTGCCGCCCTTGCCCGCCGCGTCACGCCCCTCGCACAGCACCGCGACGCGCAGCCCCTGGTCACGCACCGTCTTCTGCAGCTTGAGCAGCTCGATCTGCAGGATCCGTTTGCGCCGTTCGTACGCGCTGCGGCCCAGCTTCTTCGTGTACGGGTAGTTCTCCCGCCATGTTTTCAGGGGCTGCCCCTGCTCGTCGAGGAGTACGGGGCGCTCCGGGCGCGCCTCGTCCACGGACAGCCCTTCGAGCAGATCGTCCTCGTTCCGACCGGTCGGCTCCACCGCGCAGCCCTCTCCCTTGGCCTGTCCCTCGATGCCCTCACCGGACAGCCTGCCCCCGAGATCGCGTCTCAGCACTCGCAATCGCGTCGTGGACGCCTCTCGGGAATAGCGGGGCGATCTTGTTGGTCATCCTCGGTGGCATATCGATGAGCGGAATGCGGGATGTGAGGGGACCAGATGCCCAAGGTGTACGCGTTCACCCGGCACGGGGGGCCGGAGGTGGAGACCTTCCTCGACGTTCCGGTACCGGAGCCGGGACCCGGGCAGCTGCTCGTCGCGGTGCGCGCGGCCGGTGTCAATCCGGTCGACTGGAAGCTGTGGGCGGGCAAGCGGCGCCCGGGGCAGGCGCCGCTCGCCGGTCACGAGGTGCTGGGCAGCGAGGTCGCCGGTGTCGTACGGGCGGTCGGGCCCGGTGTCGAGGGCTTCGCGGTCGGCGACCCGGTCTTCGGCAACCCGGTCACCGGCGGGTACGCGGAGTTCACGCTGGTTCCCGCCGACATCGCCGCCCACAAGCCGGACGCGCTGTCGTTCGCCGAGGCGGCCGTGCTTCCGGTGGCCGCGGCGACCGCGTACGACGGACTGCGCCAGCTGGACCTGCCCGCGGGCGCGACCCTGCTGATCACGGGTGCCGGTGGCGGGGTGGGAGTGGCCGCGACCCAGATCGCCGTCCACTTCGGACTGCGGGTCGTGGGCACGGCGAGCGCGGGCAAGAAGGAGTTCGTCGAGTCCTTCGGCGCCGTCCACGTGGCGCCGGGCCCCCGGCTGGCGGAGCGCATACGTGAGGCCGCCCCGGACGGCCGCGTCGACGCCGTCTTCGACCTGGTGGGCGGCGCGGACCTGGCCGAGGCCGCGCAGCTGCTCTCCGACCGCCGGAAGCTGATCACGGCGGCGGCCAAGGAGACGGTGACCGAACTGGGCGGCGCGCCGGTGGCGCGGGCCCGCACGTCAGCGGTCCTGGACGCGATCGCGCTCCTCGCCGTGGCTGGCGTGCTGCGTCCGCAGGTGACGGCGACGTATCCCCTGGCCCGGGCGGGCGACGCGCTGCGCGCGGTGGAGGACGGCCATGCGCGGGGCAAGACCGTGATCGAGGTGACGTCGTGACGACGCTGGTGGAAGAGGGAGGCACGACGGAGTCGCCGGAGCCGACGCAGACCTCCACCAAAGCCGTAGCGAGCGGCTCGCGCGCCGCTCACCCCCTCGACAATCCCGCCCTCGCCTCCCTCAGCGGGCCGCACGCGCGCTTCGCCGAGGGGCGGGGGCGGGTGGTGCGGTATCCGGTCGGCGTGTCGCCGTTTCTCGCGCTGCCCGACGACGTGACGGACGCGGACTGGGCCGATCTGGCCGCGCTCGCCGGGCCCGGCGCCGAGGTGCCGCTTCTCGCGACGACGGTGCGGGTTCCGGAGGGGTGGCGGACGACGTTCGACGTGTCGGGCGTACAGCTCGTGGACGACGGGGTCGCCGCCGCGCCGGACGCCGAGGCCGTGCGCCTCGGTCCTGACGACGTGCCCGAGATGCTCGACCTGGTCGGCCGCACGGAGCCGGGGCCCTTCGCGCCCCGCACCGTCGAGCTCGGCACGTATCTCGGCATACGCCGCGGGGGCGCCCTCGTCGCGATGGCCGGGGAGCGTCTGCACCCGCCGGGCTGGACGGAGATCAGCGCGGTCTGCACCGACCCCGCGCACCGCGGCCAGGGCCTCGGTACCCGCCTCGTCCTCGCCGTCGCGCACGGCATCAGGGCCCGCGGCGAGAAGCCGTTCCTGCACACGTCGGCCGAGAACACGAACGCCATCCGCCTCTATGAGTCACTCGGCTTCCGGCTCCGGCGGACGACGGCGTTCCGTGGTGTGCTCGTGCCCGGGCGGGCGGCGGCGGCCGACGGAGAATGAGCGGACTGTTCCGCTTGTCGTTGATAGCTTCCGGATCATGCAGCCCGTCAGTGAGAACGAGATCCGCGCGTCCTTTGTGAACTGTTCGAGGGGCGAGGCCCGCCGACTCACCCTCCCCGCGGGCTTCGCCGAGACCCCCTGGTCCGACCTGGACTTCCTCGGGTGGCGCGACCCCAAGGCACCCGACCGCGGCTACGTGGTCACGTGGCGGGACGGCGACCCGGTGGGCTTCGCCCTGCGCGCCTCCACGGGCGCACGCAGGAGCCTGCTCAAGTCCAGCATCTGCTCGGTCTGCGTGACACCGCAGTCCGGCTCCGGCATCGCGCTGCTCGTCGCCCCGAAGGCGGGCGCGGCGGGCCGCCAGGGCAACTCGGTCGGCCTGTACCTCTGCGCGGACCTGGCCTGCTCCCTCTACGTACGCGGGAAGAAGAGCACGGTGCTCACCCGCCGCATGGAGGAAAGCCTCACGCTGGAGGAGCAGAACGCCCGCACCCTGCGGAACCTCGACGGGTTCCTGGACCAGATCATCGGCGCGTAGCGCCCGGCGCGTGCCGGGGCCTAGACCGCGCGCGGATCCACCATCTGCAGCGCGAGCGTCGCCGACGGCTGCGCCAGCCCCGGGCCGCCCGCCTCCGCCCAGGCGAGTATCCCGTCGAGCGACTCGTCGTCCGTGACGAAGCCGACCCAGGCCGCACGCCCGCCGCGCCTGCGCCCCTCGGAGGACGGCTGGACCACGACCAGGTTGGCCTGGCCGCACGGACCGAGGCAGTCGCTCGTGCGCACCGTGAACCGGCCCCGCGAGGCCGCCGCCGCGGAGCGCAGCCGCTCCAGCTGCCAGTCGTGGTCGATGCCGGGGTTCTTGCGCGCGTCGCCGCAGCAGCAGCCCCGGCACACGACGAGCGTGCAGGGGCGGCGGGCTGCGGCACCGATGGAGACGACGGGACTCATGCCGTGATCATCTCAGCACGCGAAAGGCGCGATCATCGCAGGTACGTGATCAGCCCAGGTACGCGAGGCCGGGGTGCACCGCCCGGTAGCCGTCCACCAGGCGTCGTGCCACGGTCACCGAGTCGACCAGCGGGTGCAGGGCGAACGCCTTGACGGCGGTGGCCGACGAACCGCTGTCCGCCGCCGCGAGCACCTCGCGTTCCACCGCCTTGACCGCGCACACCAGACCCGTGGCGTGCCCGGGGAGCGGCGAGACCGACATGGGGTGGGCGCCGTTGGCGTCGACGGAACACGGCACCTCGATGACGGCGTCCGCGTCGAGCGCGGAGAGGGTCGTGCCGTTGCGGACGTTGAGGATCAGGGTCGCCCGTTCGTCGCGCGCGATGGCCCGCATCAGGGCGAGGGCGACCTTCTCGTACCCACCGGATTCCAGGTCCTCCTCGGCCCGCTCCCCCACGCCCGCCGCTTCCCTGTTCTCCGCCATGTACGCCGCCTCGCGCTCGGCGAGTGTCGTGTTCCAGGTCTTGAGGGCGGGGGTGTCGGCGCTGCGCATCTCGTCGTAGAAGCGGGCCTGTTGGTCGTGGAGGAAGGCGCCGCGGGTCCGTGCGGCCTGCTGGTAGGCGCGCACGGTGTCGCGGTTGAAGTAGTAGTAGTGCAGGTATTCGTTGGGGATCATGCCGAGCGTCTGCAACCATTCGGCACCGAACAGCCTGCCCTGCTCGAAGGAGCCGAGGAGGCCGGGATCGGCGAGCAGCCGCGGCAGTTCGTCGCGGCCCGCGATGTGCAGCCCGCGCAGCCAGCCGAGGTGGTTGAGGCCCACGTAGTCGATGAAGGCTTCGTCGGGGTTGCCGCCGAGCACCTGCGCCACCCGGCGGCCGAGGCCCACCGGTGAGTCGCAGATGCCGACGACGCGGTCGCCCAGGTGGCGTGCCATGGCCTCGGTGACCAGGCCCGCGGGGTTGGTGAAGTTGATGACCCAGGCGTCGGGGGCGAGCCGGGCGACGCGGCGGGCGATGTCGACGGCGACGGGCACGGTGCGCAGGCCGTACGCGATGCCGCCCGCGCCGACCGTCTCCTGTCCGAGGACGCCCTCGGCGAGGGCGACGCGCTCGTCGGCGGCGCGCCCCTCCAGGCCTCCGACGCGGATCGCGGAGAACACGAAGTCGGCGCCGCGCAGCGCCTCGTCGAGGTCGGTGGTGGCGGTGACGGTGGGCGCGTCCGGGATGCCGACGGCCTGATCGGCGAGTACGCGGGTGACGGTGCCGAGCCGTGCCGCGTCCAGGTCGTGCAGGACGACGTCGGTGACGCGGCCCTCCGCGCGATCGCCGAGGAGGGCCCTGTACACGAGCGGCACGCGGAACCCGCCACCTCCCAGAATTGTCAGCTGCATCTCCGAACCGCCTTCCGTTGAACCGTTATCACCGGGGCTCACGTTACGTACGATGACGCCGCAGCGACTCGACCCCACGTCCGACCCGTACGTCCGACCCCCACGGAGGTAGCGCCAGATGACCGTCTGGAAGGCATCAACCGCCCTGTTCGGCGCCGTCGCACTGGCGGTGATGACGGGCGGCGGCGCCTCGGCCGCGCCCGCGACGCCCGGTGGCTGGCAGGAGTCCGGCACCTCGCGGGTCAACTCCCTGACCGGCAGTCAGGGCCTCGCCAGCCGCGCCGACGGCAGCCTCCTCCACCGAGGTCTCGGCTCGATACCCCTCGACCTGCGCATCAAGGGCTGGGGGCACATAGGTGACCCCGACATCGCGAAGGGTCACACCTTCGACGCCTACCAGGGCGGCGACAGCGCGCGGTCGAAGATGTTCGCCGTGACCACCCCGGACGGCAAGCGGCACCTCTACGAGCACAAGCTCGACGCGGGCGAGAAGCTCAACAACTCCTTCGCGGCCGTCTCCCCCGACAACCAGTGGCTGGTGTCCGGCGAGTGGGGCGACCAGAGCCGCCTCCAGGTGTTCCCCGCGCCCCTCCTCAACTCCTCGACCCCGCCCGCCGGCGGCACGCTCCCGCAGGCCGGGCAGATCACGCTCGACAAGCCGGTGCGCGACATCCAGGGCTGCGACTTCGTCTCCGACACACGTCTGGTGTGCGCCTCCAACGACGCGTCGAAGGAGCTGTGGCCCGAGGACAGGCCGGTGCTCCAGGTCGACCTGGAGCGGCCGCTCGACGGGAAGCCGGTGACCGGCCGCGTCGCGAGTCTCTTCGCCGCTCCGCAGCGCAGCATCTGCTCCGGCTCGTTCGAGACCGAGGGCATCGACTACGACTCCGCGCGCCGCACCCTGCGCGTCGAGGTCGTGCCGCCCGCGCCGTGTCTCGTGACGACGACGGTGTACGCGTACAAGCCGACGACCGGCTGAGAGCCCGTCTTCGGGCGCACGCCCCGTCCGTCCGTGTCCGTCTTCCGGACCGTACGTGTGGGGCGCCGCGCGGCAGGGGAAGGTCGTGATCATGACACAGCACGACCAGGTGACCGCGGCCGTCCCCGCCCATGAACGGCGCCCGATACGACAGCTTCTCGCGGCGTCGGTCGGCAACGCCGTCGAGTGGTACGACTGGTACGCGTACACGTTCCTCGCCACGTACATCGCCGACCAGGTCTTCCCGAAGAGCTCCGGCAACTCGCTCGTCCCGCTGCTCTCCACCTTCGCCGTCTTCGCGGTCGGGTTCTTCATGCGGCCCGTCGGCGGTCTGCTCATGGGCGCGGTCGCCGACCGGCGTGGTCGGCGGGCCGCGCTGACCGTGACGATCCTGCTGATGGGCGGCAGCAGCCTGCTGGTCGGCCTGACCCCGACGTACGCCTCCGTGGGCGTGCTCGCGCCGGTCGTCCTCGTGCTCGCCCGGCTGCTCCAGGGACTCTCCGTGGGCGGCGAGTTCGCCGCGTCGACGACGTTCCTCGTCGAGTCCGCGGGACCCGGGAGGCGCGGCCTCTTCTCCAGTTTCCAGTACGTCTCCACGAGCGCGGGCCAGCTCGCCGCGTCCGGGGTCGCCGCGCTCCTCGTCGCCCTGCTCTCCGACGGGCAGATGGACGGCTGGGGCTGGCGGCTGCCCTTCATCGTCGGGGCCGCGCTGAGCCTGGTGGGGTTCTGGATCAGGCAGGGCGCGCACGAAACGCACCGGGCGCCCGCCGAGGACGGTGACCGGCCCGGGCTCTTCGACGCGCTGCGGCACCATCCGCGCCAGTCCCTGCTGATCTGCGGCATCACGGCGGGCGGCACCCTCGCCTATTACACCTGGACGTCGTACCTGCCGACGTACGCCGAGCTGAACACCGACATCAGCAAGAGCCAGGCGCTCGTCGCGGGCACGGTCGCGCTCGCGTTCTTCGCGGTGCTCCAGCCGGTCGGCGGCCTGCTGTCCGACCGGGTCGGGCGCAGGCCGCTGCTGCTCTTCTTCGGCATCGGCTTCGCTGCCCTGAGCGTGCCGCTGCTCAAGTCCCTCACGGGCTCCTTCATTTCGCTGCTGCTCGTGCAGTGCGCGGGCATGGTGCTGCTCACCGGGTTCACCTCGATCTCGGCCGCGGTGAACGCGGAGGTGTTCCCGGCGAGGGTGCGGGCGGCCGGGATCGGCTTCCCCTACTCGCTCACCGTGGCCCTGTTCGGCGGCACGGCCCCGTACATGGGAACGCTGTTCAAGGAGATCGGGTCTCCGGGGCTGTTTCCCGTGTACGTGGCCGTGCTCTGTGTCGTCTCTTCGGCCGTTTATCTGCGGCTTCCGGAGACCGCGCACCGGCCGCTGGAGCGGTGAGTTCTTCGTCTGCCGGTCCGTCGTGGCTGATCGCGCGGTTCCCCGCGCCCCTAGCTGGTCCGGGGTACCTCGGCGATCGCACGGCCTGCCCAAGCGGGGGCCGGTTCCGTCAGAGACTCGAGGCGGTCGCGGATCTCTCCCGGGAAGGGGGTCGCGCGGCCCGCGTTCCGGTCGACGTGGAGCGCGAGCAGTTCGGTGGTGGCCACGGGGGCCGCGTCCGGGGCCGGTTCGTCGTCCTCGTCCTCCACGACGTACATCTCGTGCGTGAAGCGCGCCTTCTTGGCGTCCGCGCCCAGCAGGCGGGTGCGGACGGCGAGATGGGCGCCTTCGGAGACGTCGTCGAGGTACCGCACGTGCGCCTCGACCGTGTAGAGGGAGCAGCCGGTGGACTCGCGGTAGCCGGCGTGCAGGCCCGTCTCGATCATCATGGCGTCCGTGGCGTAGCCGAAGACGAGGACGTAGAAGGCCTCGCTCATGTGGCCGTTGTAGTCGATCCACTCGGGACGGACGCGGTGCCGGGCCAGCGGCAGCGACTCGCTCACTTCCGGCCTCCGTTCAGACGGCCCGTGGCGCGCAGGACGTCGATGACGCCCTGGTCGCGTTCGGCGACGAGGTCCGCGATGGTGCGGCCGTCCGCCGCGTCGTCGCATCCGGCGACCACGGCGTCGTACAGCTTCTTGTCGAGCTCGGGCGCTTCGAGCCGCGTCCAGGGTGATTTCAGGGACGGGCCGAAGTGGTCGAGCATGTGGGCCATGCCGCCCTCGCCGCCCGCGAGCGCGAAGGTCAGCATCGGGCCCATGAACGCCCAGCGCAGGCCGGGGCCTTCGGTAATGGAGTCGTCGATCTCGCGCACGGTGGCCTCGCCGTTGGCGACCATGTGCAGGGCCTCGCGCCACAGGGCTTCCTGGAGGCGGTTGGCGATGAAGCCGGGGACTTCGCTCTTCATGGTGATCACGGACTTGCCCGCGACCTCGTAGAAGCGGGACGCCCACGCCACGGCTTCGGCGTCGGTCCGCTCGCCGCCGACGACCTCGACGAGGGGTATGAGGTACGGCGGGTTGAAGGGGTGCCCGACGACGAGGCGGCCCGGGGTCGCGGCCCCGGTCTGCATGTCGGTCATCGGGTAGCCGGACGTGGAGGAGGCGATGACGATGCCGGCGGGGGCGGCGGCGTCCAGGCGCGCGAGCAGGTCGCGCTTGAGCTCCAGCTTCTCGGGCGCGCTCTCCTGCACGAACTGGGCGTCGGCGACGGCCTCTTCGAGGGTCGCGGTGACGGTGAGGCGGTCCTGCGATGCGCCTTCGGCGAGCCCGAGCTGGGTGAGGGCGGGCCAGGCGGCCTCGACGAGGCGGCGCAGCTTCCGCTCGGCGTCGGGGGCGGGGTCCCAGGCGGTGACGTCGTAGCCGCGGGCCAGGAAGTGGGCGACCCAGCCGCCGCCGATGACACCGGCGCCGACGCAGGCGACGCGGCGTACGTCTTCAGGGGTGGTGGTGCTGCTCATGGTGATGTCCTCAGTGGGGGGCAGGCGTAGGGGCGTCGGTGTGGCGTCAGGAGCGGGGCTTCAGGCCGAGCTTCTGGCGGGCCTCGTCCGGGGTCGCGACGCGCGAGCCGAGGTTCTCCGTGATCTGCACGGCGCGCTCGACGAGCTGGGCGTTGGTCACCTTGTTGCCCTTGCCGAGGTACAGGTTGTCCTCGAGGCCGACGCGGACCTGGCCGCCGAGCAGGATGGACTGGGCGACCCACGGCATCTGCATGCGGCCGAGCGCGAAGCTCGCCCACTGGGCGCCTTCGGGAAGCATGTTGACCATGGCCTGGAGGACGCCCGGGTCGGCGGGGGCGCCCCACGGGATGCCCATGCAGAGCTGGAAGACGGTGGGGTGGTCGAGCAGTCCCTCGGCGAGGAGCTGCTTGGCGAACCACAGCTGGCCGGTGTCGAAGATCTCCAGCTCGGGGCGGACGCCGAGCTCCTGGATGCGCTTGGCGCCCTGGCGGAGCATTTCGGGCGTGGAGATGTAGAGGTTGTCGCCGAAGTTGAGGGAGCCGCAGTCCAGGGTGCAGATGTCCGGCAGCAGGTCCTCGACGTGCGGGAGCCGGTCCAGGCTGCCGACGAGGTCGGTGCCGGGCAGCTCACCGAGGTCCTGCAGCGGCAGGATGGGGTCGATGACGAGGTCGCCGCCCATGCCTGCGGTGAGGTTGATGACGACGTCGGTGCCGGTCTCCTTGATGCGCTCGACGACCTCGCGGTACAGGCGCGGGTCGCGGGAGGGATCGCCGGTCTCGGGGTTGCGTACGTGGATGTGGACGACGGCGGCGCCCGCGTCGGCGGCCTCGACCGCCGAGGTGGCTATCTGCTCGGGCGTGACAGGCACGTGCGGGCTCTTGCGGACGGTGTCGCCCGCGCCGGTCAGGGCCGCGGTGATGATGACGTTGTCGTTCACGGGCATGCGGAACTCTCCCTCGGGGGTGGGGGGTTGCGTACGGGGGAAGTGTTCGTACGGGGGTCAGTGCGCGGTCAGCGTGGCGTCGACGTAGGCGATGAGGGACTCGTGCATGTCGTCGGGGCCCGCGCCGGGAGCGTCGGGCGCCGAGGCGAGGACCTGCGTGGCGAGGCCGTCGATCAGAGCGGTCAGGCGCAGCGCCGCCGCCTCCGGGTCGGCGAGCCGGAAGACGCCTTCGGCGATCCCGCGGCGGATGACGTCGGCGACGGTGGTGCGCCACTGCCGGTAGTAGTCGGCGTGCAGCCGTCCCATGGCGGTGGAGCGGGCGGCCTCCGCCCACAGGTCGAGCCAGACGCTCCACTGCCAGCGCTGCTGCGGAGTGCGGGGGATCTGGAGCTCGATGAGCTGGCGCAGTTCGTCGGCGGTGTCGGCGGCGTCCGCCACCCGGGCCGCGCGGCGCGCCGTGTCCTCGTCCATGCACCAGCGCACCGCGGCTTCGAGGAGGTCGTCGCGGCCCGGGAAGTGGTAGTGGATGGCGGCGGTGCTGGTGTCGCAGGCCGCGGCGATGTCCTGGACGCGGACGGCGTGGAAGCCGCGCTCCGCGATGAGGCGGACGGTCTCGCGGACGATCTGCAGGGGGCGGCCGCCCTCGGGCGCCACGGCACGTTCGCGTCGCGCGGCGGGCTCCGAAGGCCGCCCCGCGGACTCGGGGGGCCGGGCGGCGCCGAGCAGCCAGCCCGCGTCGACCCCGCCGGTGTCCGCGATGCGGGCGAGCTCCGCCGCCGTGAAGCGCCGGGTGCCGCCCAGCGACCGGGACAGCTTGGAGGGGTCCATGACGATGCGGCGGGCGAATTCGCGCTGGGTCACTCCGGCATCGGCGATCACCTTGCGGACGCGGTCCGCCACCTCGGGGTCGTACTCCATGGTCGGCGACCCTACCCGCACGTTGCGACAAACACAACGCACGGGCCCACACCCCCAGGGGCGGCCCTGCATATCTCGAGGCTCTGCGCAGAAATTGCGGTTCTGACTGATGGATCAGTCAGAACGGTGCGCCACGCCACAGCCCGGTCGTCCAGTCGTCTTCCTCCGCCTCTCTCCCTCCTTCTCTGTACGACACGCGACGCGACCAGGCGTGGGGAACCGTACGGCCCCATGAGGCACTCTTCCTCCTGTGTCGCACGCATCTTCGCTTCCCTCGCAGCGCCCGCCGCTGCCCGCCCCCGGACACATGGTCGTGTGCGGCGGTGACAACGTCCTGGCCCACCGGCTCGCCGCCGAACTCCGCGGTGTCTACGGCGAACAGGTCGTCCTCGTCCTGCCGTCCGGGGGCGGCGAGCCGAGCCGGCTGACGGGGCGGGCCCGGACGACCGCACTGATCGGACGTATCACCGCCGCGGTGTCACGGACCACCGGCAACGGCAACGGGTCCGCGCACGGCAACGGAAACGGGCACGGCACCGGTGAGGGCGGCGGCGCGGCCGACCTGCCGCGAACCCTGGAGGCCCCCGAGCTCACCGACGACGTCCTCGTCGACGCGGGCGTCCCGCAGGCCGCGGCGCTCGCGCTCATGCATGACGACGACGAGACCAACATCCGTGCGGCGCTCGCCGCGCGGCGGCTCAACCCCCGCCTCCGTCTGGTGATCCGGCTCTACAACCGCAAGCTCGGCCAGCACGTGGAGGAACTGCTCGACCAGGCCGCGGCCGTGGCGGGGCTTGCGACGACGGATGCCAGCGTCACCGTCCTGTCCGACGCCGACACCGCGGCGCCTGCCCTGGCGGCCACCGCGGTCGCCGGCACCAGCAAGGTCGTGCACGCCGACGGGCTGTTGCTGCGCGCCGTGGAGCGCACTCCCCCGGCGCCCGGCCAGGTGGCGCCCCGCGGTCTCGCCACCCTCGCACTGCTCTCGTCCACCGCCAACGACCCGGCGGGCGCCGAGGGTTCGGACGACGCGGGCGCCGGCGCGGGGCCCCGGCTGCTGCCGGACGACGCCGCCGTCGCCGCCGCCCCCGGCCGGGGCGCGCTGGTCCTGGAGACCGTCTCGTACTCGGGGACCGCCCCGCCACCCGGGTTCCTCGCGGGGCGCGGCGTGCCGCTGCGCGAGCTGTTCTCGCGTCGGCTGCGCTGGTCGGTGGCGGGGTTCGCGGCGGCCGTCGTCGGCATGGCCATCGCGTCGATCGTCACCACCGAGGACACCACACCGCTGCACGCCACGTACCTGACGCTCCTCGACCTCTTCTCGATAAACGATCCGGCGACCGACGGACCGATGAGCCGCCAGGTCCTCCAGCTCCTCGCCGGTCTCGTCGGACTGCTGCTCCTGCCCATCCTGTTCGCCGCCGTCCTGGAGGCCCTCGGCACCTTCCGTACCGCGTCCTCGCTGCGCCGCCCGCCGCGCGGCCTCTCGGGCCACGTCGTCCTGCTCGGCCTCGGCAAGATCGGCACGCGGGTCCTCGCCCGGCTGCGCGAGCTGGACATCCCCGTGGTGTGCGTGGAGGCCGACCCCGAGGCGCGCGGCATCTCCCTCGCGCGGCGCCTGCGCGTGCCCACCGTGATCGGTGACGTGACGGAGGAGGGCGTCCTGGAGGCGGCGAAGGTGCACCGCGCGCACGCGCTGCTCGCGCTGACCAGCGCGGACACCATAAACCTCGAAGCGGCCCTGTACGCGCGGTCGGTGAAGCCCGACCTGCGGGTGGCGCTGCGGCTGTACGACGACGAGTTCGCGACCGCCGTCTACCGCACCCTGCGCGCCGCGCACCCCGGCGCCCTCACCCGCAGCCGCAGCGTGTCGGCGCTGGCCGCGCCCGCCTTCGCCGGGGCGATGATGGGCCGGCAGATCCTGGGCGCACTGCCCGTCGAGCGCTCGGTGCTGCTCTTCGCGGCCCTCGACGTCTCGCTCCAGCCGCAGCTGACGGGCCGCAGGATCGCCGAGGTGTTCCGGCCCGGGGCGTGGCGCGTCGTCGCCCTGGAACGCGCGTCGGACCAGGAGGCGGGCCTCTCCTCCGGCCTGGAGTGGGAGCTCGACCCGGAGTACGAACTGCGCCCCGAGGACCGCGTCGTCCTGGCGGCCACCCGCCAGGGCCTGGCCGAACTCCTCGCGCGCAGACCACTGCCCGCGCAGCCCTGACGGGTTCGAGGACGAGCTCAGTCCGTGGCGGGCGGTACCGGCAGGACCTGCCGCAGATGCGGGTCGGGGTGGAAGTCCCTGCGCCACTCGCGCGGGTAGCCGACGGAGGCCTCGATGTGCGGCACGCCGTCGTGCACGGTGGTGCGCGGGATGTGCAGATGGCCGTAGACGACCGCCGCCGCCTCGTACTTCACGTGCCAGTCGGCGGAGCGTTCGGTGCCGCACCACAGGGCGAACTCGGGGTAGCGCAGGACGCGGGTGGGCTCGCGCAGCAGCGGCCAGTGGTTGATCAGGACGGTCGGCAGGCCCGCGGGGCGCGCGGCGAGGAGTTCCTCGGTGTGCTTCACGCGGGCGCGGGACCAGTCGTCGCGGGTCGCGTACGGGTCGGGGTGCAGGAAGTACTCGTCCGTGCAGACGACGCCCGCGTCGTGGGCGACCTCCAGTGCCCGCTCCTTCGTGTGCGTGCCCTCGGGGCGGAAGGTGTAGTCGTAGAGGAGGAAGAGGGGGGCGACCACGACGGGGCCGCCGGGGCCGTCCCACACGGGGTAGGGGTCCTCGGGCGTCGCGATGCCCAACTCCCGGCAGAACGCGACGATGTGCTGGTACCGCTCCTCGCCGCGCAGCTGGACCGGATCGTCCTTCGGCGTCCACAGTTCATGGTTGCCCGGCGACCACACCACCTTGACGAAGCGCCCGGCGAGCGTGCGCAACGCCCACTCGATGTCGGCCATGCGCTCGGCGACGTCGCCGGCGACTATCAGCCAGTCCCCGTCCGATTGGGGCCGGATCGTTTCGACGTACGTCCTGTTCTCCGCGTACGCCACATGCAGGTCGCTGATCGCGAGCAGCTTCGGAGTGTTCTCGGATGCCATCACGCTGCGAGGCTAACCGAGGCGGCCCGGCGGTGCGGCCGGCCGTCGTCAGTGGTGATCCCCTTCACCCCGCTGGATCGCCAGGTACTCCTCCGGTGTCGCCTTCGGCACCTGTGCCTTGGGGCCGTACATGGCACGGGCGAGTCGGGCCCGGAGACGTTCGGAGGGGCGGACCTTGCGGGTGACGCCGTTGGCGTCGACGACGGGGCCGATCTCGTAGGGGCGGGGCTGCTCGTGGGCGGTGAGGCGGTACAGCTCGGCCTGCGGCAGCCGTTCGTGGATCTCGACGTACTCGCCGTGCGGGAGGCGCCGAATGGTGCCGGTCTCCCTGCCGTGCAGCACCTTCTCGTGGTCCCTGTGCTGCAGGCCGAGACAGATCCGGTGCGTGACGAGGAAGGCGAGGGCGGGCACGACGAAGGCGCCGACGCGCACGAACAGCGTGATGTTGTTGATGGAGAGGTGGAAGTGGGTCACCCACAGGTCGTTGCCGCCGCCGACCATCAGCACGCCGAACAGCGCGAGCCAGGCGACGCCGAGCCCGGTGCGCACCGGCGCGTTGCGCGGCCGGTCCGCGATGTGGTGCTCCCGTTGATCGCCCTTGATCCAGGACTCGATGAACGGGTAGACGCCGATGGCGACGAGGATCAGCGGGAAGAGCGCGAAGGGGATGAAGACGCCCAGGTTGAGCGTGTGGCCCCAGGCACTGATCTCCCACCCCGGCATCACCCGGATGAGCCCCTCGGAGAAGCCCAGGTACCAGTCGGGCTGGGCCCCGGTGGAGACCAGGTCGGGGCGGTAGGGGCCCATCAGCCAGACCGGGTTGATGGTGGCCACCGCGCCCATGATCGCGAGGACGCCGAAGACGAGGAAGAAGAAGCCGCCCGCCTTGGCGACGTAGACGGGCAGGAACGGCGCCCCGACCACGTTCTTCTCGGTCTTGCCCGGCCCGGCGAACTGGGTGTGCTTGTGGTAGAAGACCAGGATCAGGTGGACGACGACGAGTCCCAGCATGATGCCCGGCAGCAGCAGGATGTGGATCGGGTAGAGCCGCGGAATGATGTCGTCCCCCGGGAACTCTCCTCCGAAGAGGAAGAAGGAGAGGTACGTCCCGACGACGGGGGTGGCGAGGATGGCGCCCTGCATGAAGCGGATGCCGGTGCCGGAGAGCATGTCGTCGGGGAGCGAGTAGCCGGTCAGACCGGTGACGATGCCGAGGAACAGCAGCGTCCAGCCGAACACCCAGTTGAGTTCGCGCGGCTTGCGGAACGCGCCGGTGAAGAACACCCGCATCATGTGCACGAGCATCCCGGCGACGAAGACGAGCGCGGCCCAGTGGTGGATCTGCCGGATGAGGAGGCCGCCGCGCACCTCCATGCTGATGTCCACCGTGGATTCGTACGCCCGGGTCATCTGGATGCCCTTGAGCGGCACGAACGTCCCGTCGTACGTCACTTCGGACATGCTCGGGTCGAAGAAGAGGGTCAGGTAGGTGCCGGTCAGGATGAGGATGATGAAGCTGTAGAGGCAGATCTCCCCGAACATGAACGACCAGTGGTCGGGGAAGATCTTGCGCATCTGGCTCTTGGCCAGGGTGTTGATGCCGAGTCTTCCGTCCGCCCAGTCGGCGATCCGCTCTCCTTTGCCCAGCCGTACAGGTCGTGCAGTCGTCCCGGTGCGCTCAATGCGTCCGCTCATGCGACTCCCTTTCAGGCGGTACCAGGGTAGGTCGCATGGGTGACGGATCCAACAGCCGGGAATGTGACAACTCAGTCCGGTGGTGTCAACCGGTGCAGTCGCAGGGCGAGTTGGATCTCCAGGGAGCGGGCGGGGGCGTTCCAGTCGTCGCCGAGGAGGCGCGCCACGCGTTCCAGGCGCTGCACCACCGTGTTCACGTGGACGTGCAGCGCCGTCTTGGCCTTGGTGAGGCTGCGGTCCTGGCCGAAGTACGCCTCCAGGGTGCGCACCAGCTCCGTGCCGCGTTCGGCGTCGTAGTCGAGGAGGGGGCCGAGTGTCGCTCCGACGTAGCCGCCGAGGTCGGCCTGTTCACCGATGAGCAGTCCGACGAAGCCGAGGTCGGCGAGGGCCGCGCCGTGCCCGGTGTGGCCGAGGGCGCGCAGCGCGGAGAGGCAGCGCAGGGCCTCGGCGTGCGCGGCGGGCAGTCCGGCGGGTCCGGTGGCCGGGCCCGCGGCGCCGACGGTGACCGGGGTGCCCACGGTCTGGCCGAGCGCCGCGGCGAGCGTGGCGGCGTCGATGCCGGGAGTGAGGGCGGGGGTCACGATGACCACGTTGTCGTGGTGGAGTCCTGCGAGGCCGCTGTGGGTGCGGGCGGTGCGGTGTGCGGCGGCGAGCAGTCTCGGCCGGGGCGCGCTCTCGCCGTGGGCGACGAACACGCCGTGCGGCCGGTCGAGCCGGACGCCGAGGCGGCGGGCGCGGCCGGTCAGCGCCGCGGGGTCACCGGAGGGGGCGAGCAGGTCGCCGAGGAGTTCGCCGCGTACGCGGTCCTCGGTCTCGGCGACGGACCGGCGAAGCAGCAGGAGGAGCGCGGTGACGATGCTCGCCCGCTCGAACAGCCGCCGGTCGGTGTCGGCGAGTTCGGGGCGTCCGGTGAGGGCGATGCTGCCGAGGAGTTCGGGACCGGCGAGGACCGCGCACACCCAGGTGCCGTCCTGCGGTACGGCGCGGCCGCTGGCGCGCGAGGCGGCGACGGCGGGGGCGGGCGGCGGCAGGGGGCCGGTGTTGGTGCGGGCCAGTTCGACGCCGTCCGCGTCGTGGATGAGGGCGCCGCCGTCGAGGAGTGCGGCGATGCCGTCGGCGACCTCGTCGGCGCCGCCGCCGCGCAGCACGAGGTCGGTGAGCTGGTCGTGGGCCTGTTCGGCGCGGCGCATGGCTCTGCTGTGCGCGCGGATGGTCTCGGTGGCGGCGTTGAGGTCGACGAGTGCGGCGCGGGTCTCCTCCAGGAGGCGGGCGCCGTCGATGGCGATGGCGGCGTGGTCGGCGAGGGAGGAGAGCAGCACGATCTCCTCCGTCGCGAAGTCGCGGGCGGCGCGGTCGGCGGCGTACAGCACGCCGATGACGCGCGACCCGAGGCGCAGCGGCACTCCCAGGATGGCCCGCAGTCCTTCCTGGAGGACGGCGCTGTCGATGGCGTCGGTGTGGTGGAAGCGGGGGTCCTGCTGGTAGTCGTGGGTGACGTAGGGGCGGGCGGTCTGCGCGACGAGCCCGCCGAGCCCCTCTCCCATGCCGAGCCGCAGCTGCTGGAAGGCGGCCGCGACGCTGCCGTCGGTCACCCGCATGTAGGTGTCGCCCGCGTTCTCGTCGTTGAGCGAGAGGTACGTGACGTCGGTGCCGAGGAGCAGTTTGGCGCGGCGCACGATGGCGCGGAGGACGGCGTCCGGGTCGCGGAGCGCGGCGAGGTCGCTCGCGGTGTCGAACAGCGCGGTGAGCTCGGCCTCGCGGCGGCGGTGCGCACCGAGGGTTCGGTGGACGCGCAGCGCGACGTCGGTGGCCTCGTCGAGGGCGGCGAGGTCCTCGGCGGCGGCGCCGGCCTCGCGGGCGCGCGCGACGGGGCGCGCGAAGTCCTCGGCGGGCGCGCCCCGGTCGAGCAGGTCGAGCAGCCTGCGCAGACCGGCCTGAGGTTCGGCGTGGTCCGCGCCCTGGGTGGTGGGGAGCATGGGGCGATGGTCTCCCGACGGGGCGGGTACGGTCGATGGCCTGCCCGGGATCGAGGACGGGCCGGCCGGGTGCATGGGGTGGTGGGCCTAGCCGTTGAGGGGGAGGACGGGGCCCTCACGTTTAGGTGCCGGGTCGGGTGCGGGCGCGGGCTCCGTGGTTTCGTCCGCTGCCAGGTCGCGTCCCCTCGTTTCCCTGGCGAAGTACACGGTGATGGCGGTGACGACGGCCGCGGCGCTCACGTAGAGGGCTACGGGGAGCGCGGAGTCGTAGTCCTTGAGGAGCTCCACGGCGATGATCGGGGCGAGCGCGCCGCCGATGATCGAGGCGAGCTGGGACCCCATCGACGCGCCCGAGTAGCGGACCTTCGTGTCGAAGAGCTCGGAGATGAACGCGGCCTGCGGCCCGTACATCGCGCCGTGGAAGAGCAGCCCGACGGTGACGGCGAGCGCGATGACGGGGAACGAGCGCGAGTCGATCAGCGCGAAGAACGCGAAGGCCCAGCCCGCCGTGCCGAGCGCGCCGATGAGGGTCACCGGTCGGCGCCCGACGCGGTCGGAGAGCGCGCCCCACAGCGGGATGGTGACGAAGTGGCACGCGGACCCGATGAGCACCGCGTTCAGCGCGTCGCTCTTCGGCAGGTCGAGGTGGACGGTGACGTAGACGAGGACGAAGGCCGTGAGGACGTAGTACGAGATGTTCTCGCCGAACCGGGTGCCGATCGCGGTGAGCACTTCGCGCCGGCTCGTGCGGAACACCTCGACAACGGGCGGCGTCTCCCGCGCTCCCGCGGCCGCTGCCGCCTCGGCCTTGCGCTGTGCCTCCAGGAAGACCGGCGACTCGGTGACGGAGATCCGTATCCACAGACCGATCATCACCAGCACCCCGGAGAGCAGGAACGGCACGCGCCAGCCCCAGGCGAGGAAGGCCTCCTCGGACTGGACGGCGGCGAGGAGTGCGAGGACGCCGGTGGCGAGGAGGTTGCCGCCGGGTGCGCCCGCCTGGGGCCAGGAGGCCCAGAAGCCGCGGCTCCTGTCGCCGCCGTGCTCGGACACGAGGAGAACGGCGCCGCCCCATTCGCCGCCGAGGGCGAAGCCCTGGACGAGGCGCAGCACGGTGAGCAGGACGGGCGCGCCGACGCCGATGGTCGCGTGGGTGGGGAGGAGGCCCATCGCGAACGTGGCGCCGCCCATCATCAGCAGGCTGATGACGAGGAGTTTCTTGCGGCCCATCCGGTCGCCGTAGTGCCCGAAGACGACGCCGCCCAGGGGCCGCGCCGCGAAGCCCACCGCGTAGGTGAGGAAGGAGAGCAGCGTGCCGACCAGAGGGTCGCTCGAGGGGAAGAAGAGGCTGTTGAAGACCAGCGCGGCCGCCGAGCCGTAGAGGAAGAAGTCGTACCACTCGATGGTGGTGCCGACGAGGCTCGCGGCCACGATGCGGACGATGCCGACGCGGGCGGGCGGAGCGGTTCCTTGCGAGGCCATGTGCACCACTTCCAGGAGTTCTGCGGGGACGCTTCCGTACCGGCACAAGGTAGGAAACCGCAGATCAGTGGCGTATATGGCGGAGCACCATGGTTGTGCGCCCGGTGATGTGACCGGACACCACGAGGGGGGCAAGATCGGACAGAAGTTACTTTTTGGTATGGCGTGACTTCCTTCGCGGCCAGCAGTAGAACTCGTTTCGATTCAGCCAAGAGTGAGGAAGGTCACATGAGTGCTACACCCAAGCGTAGCCCCGCTTCTGATGGGCTGTCACGCCGAAGATTCGTAGCAGGAACGAGTTCTATTCTTGGGGCTGCCGCGTTGGCGGGACACGGCACCGCGGCCCACGCCAGGACCGCCGCGCCCGCCGCGGCCGCCCCCATCGCCGACGGCGCCGCCGTCCCCGCCCTCGTGATCGGCTCCGGATACGGCGGCTCCGTCGCGGCCCTGCGGCTCGCCGAGGCCGGCGTCGACGTCCATATGATCGAGATGGGCAAGGCCTGGGACACCCCCGGCTCCGACGGCAAGATCTTCGCCAACACCACGAGCCCCGACATCCGTTCCTACTGGCTCCGCACCAAAACAAAGCAGCCCATCAGCAACTTCCTGGGCTTCCCGCTCGACAAGAACGTCCCGCGCCACACCGGCATCCTGGACGCCGAGGAGTTCGGCGGCATCATCGTCTACCAGGGCCGCGGCGTCGGCGGCGGCTCACTCGTCAACGGCGGCATGGCGGTCACGCCGAGACGCGAGAACTTCGGCGCGGTGCTGCCCACGGTCGACGCGGGCGAGATGTACGGCACCTACTACCCGCGCGCCAACGCGGGCCTCGGCGTGGCCACCATCGACCCCGACTGGTTCGAGACCGCCGAGTGCTACCAGTACGCGCGCGTCGGCCGCAAACACGCCCAGCGCTCCGGCTTCGGGTTCGTCTTCGTGCCCGATGTCTACGACTGGGACTACATGGAGAAGGAGCAGGCCGGCACCGTCCCCAAGTCCGCACTCGCGGGGGAGATCCTCTACGGCAACAACCACGGCAAGAAGTCCCTGCAACAGACCTACCTCGCGCGCGCCGGGGCGACCGGCCGGGTCACCGTCTCACCGCTGCACAGGGTCACTTCGGTCACCCCCGCGGCCGGCGGCGGCTACACGGTCACCATGGACCAGATCGACACGACCGGCACCACCACCGCCACCAAGTCCGTGACGGCCGACAAGGTCTTCTTCGCCGCGGGCAGCGTCGGCACCAGCAAGCTCCTGGTCAAGCTGAAGGCCACCGGCGCGCTCCCCCGCCTCAACGGCGAGACGGGCAAGGGCTGGGGCGACAACGGCAACGTCATGTGCGGCCGCGCGAACCACATGTGGGACGCGACCGGCAAGCTCCAGTCGTCCATCCCCACGGCCGGGATCGACAACTGGGCGGCGGGCGGCGCCTTCGCCGAGGTCGCGCCCCTGCCCACCGGGATCGAGACGTACGCCTCGTTCTACCTGTCGATCACCAAGAACCCGCACCGCGCCGAGTTCACGTGGAACGCCGCGGCGCAGCGGGCCGAACTGAACTGGCAGACCGCCTGGAAGCAGCCGTCGATCGACGCCGCGAAGACGATCTTCGACAAGATCAACGCGAAGGAGGGCACGATCTACCGGACCGACCTCTTCGGCACGTACAAGATCTGGGGCGACCACCTCACGTACCACCCGCTGGGCGGCGCGGTGCTCGGCAGGGCGACCGACAACTACGGGCGGCTGCCCGGCTATCCGGGGCTGTACGTCATCGACGGCGCCCTGATCCCCGGCAACACGAGCGTCAATCCGTTCGTCACGATCACGGCGCTCGCGGAACGCAACATCGAGCAGGTCATCGCGACCGACCTGTGAACGTGAACACGCTCCCGCATCTCATGAGCGCCGTTCCGCACGCGGTCAGGGTTTGGGCAGCACGCACACCGTGTCGAGGCCGAGCACGTGATTGAGCCGGCCGAAGGCGAGCCACGACCCGATGCTCATGCTCAGTTCGACGATCTCGGCCTGGCTGTAGTGCGCGGTCATCCGCGCCCAGAACGCGTCGTCCAGGTTGTGATGGTCCAGGGCGTACCGCTCGGCGTACTCCACGGCCAGCCTCGTGCGGTCATCGAAGGAGTCGGTGGTGCGCCACTGGGTCACCGCGTCCTCGAACCCCTCCTCGACCTTCTCGCCGTCCCGCTCGGTGCGCCAGTCCAGGCAGAACACACAGCCGTTGATCTGGGCGACACGCAGCCGCGCGGCCTCGAACTCGCGCAGGCCCAGGGTCGTGTGGGCGTACACCGCGAGCGAGAAGCTGGACGCCGCCGCGCCGATCCCGGGGACCATGTCGCCCCACACGTAAGGGATGGCGTCCTCGCCCTCGGGGATGTCGATGCGCAGGGGACCACTCATGGGTCACTTCCTTCCCAGTCGGCCGGCTGCCGGGCGCAGCGGGACGTCCAGCGCGTCGTAGAGGCCCGGTTCGGCGTCCACGAGCCAGTCGACGGCGTTCACCAGGCGGCCCACGGCCGTGGCGTTGCCGCCCGCGGAACGGTTCTCGTCCTCGTCGGTGGCCTCGACGGTGACCTCGATGCGCGGCCGGCCCTCGACGATCACCCGGTGGGCGCCGTCGCCGCCGCCGGGCGGGGCCGGCCAGTCCGGGGCGCAGGACGGGTGGATACGGGTGACGTGCTCGACGACGATGCGCGGCTCGCCCCCGACGATGCCCCGCACCTCGAAGCGCACCGCGCCCTGCGTGCCCGCGGCGAACTCCCCCATCGTCCGCGTCCGCACCGTGGCGTCCAGGGCCCGTCGGTCCAACGTCTCGCGTATGTCGTCGAGTCGTACGTCGAGTGCCCGCGCCATCAGCCGGATCTGCCCGCCCCACACCATCGTCGGAACGGAGGGGGCGAGCATCGGCGGCTCGTACTCCATGGGGTGCCCCATGCCGATCAGATGGCGGACCGAGTCCTCCTGGTCGTACGTCGAGTAGTCGAAGATCTCCTGGCAGCGGATCGCGTCGACGGTGGAACCGAGGCCGCTGACCAGCAGCGGCAGCACGTCGTTGCCCCACCCCGGGTCCACGCCGGAGACGAACAGCGAGCCCCCTCCGTCGGCGACGGCCGCGAGCACGGGGTCCCTGAACTCCGGGGGCGCGCCGCGCCGGTCGTAGAGCGGGTACAGCGCGGGTGTGACGACGACGGCGCCCGACCGCACCGCCCTGACGACGTCGGCGAGCGCCTCGTCGGGGCGCAGATCGCCGGAGGCCGCGTACACCACGGCCCGCGGCCGGGCGGCGAGGACCGCCTCGACGTCATTGGTCGCGGCCACGCCCAACGCCCTTCCCAGACCGGCCAGTTCACCGGCGTCACGGCCCACCTTCCGCGGGCTGTGCACCAGTACGGCCGCGAGTGACAGTGCGGGATGGGCCTCGACGGCACGCACGGCCGCGCGGCCGACGTTGCCGGTGCCCCAGACCACCGTGGGAATCATGCGCGGAGGGTAGCGAGGGGCGTCGACGGTTGACAGAGGCGCGGCCCGACAACAAAAGATACGTTCCCTTCCGCACCGCTCCGAAGTCGCGTACCGCCGGTACGCTTTGTGCATGCTCCTGGGGCGTTCCGCGGAATGTGCTCGTCTTCTCGCCCTCATCGACAAGGCACGCGGGGGCGAGAGCGGCGCCCTGCTCATCCGCGGGGAAGCCGGGATCGGCAAGACCAGCCTCGTCGGTTACATCGCCGAGCAGGCCGACGACCTGCTGCGGCTCGGCACGCGCGGCGTCGAGGTCGAGTCCGATCTGCCGTACGTGGGCCTCGCCGATCTGCTCCGCCCCGTCCTGCACTTCCTCGACCGCATACCGGAGCGGCAGGGCGCCGCGCTGACCGGCGCGCTCGCGCTCGGGCCCGCCGTCGCCCAGGACCGCTTCGCGGTGGCCGCGGGCACGCTCAGCCTGCTCGGCGCGCTCGCCGAGGAGGGCCCGGTCCTGGTCACCGTCGACGACGCGCAGTGGCTCGACCCCTACTCCCTGGACGCGCTCGCCTTCGCCACCCGCAGGCTGAGCCGCGAGGGCGTCGTCGTCCTGTTCACCGCCCGCGACGAGCAGGAGGAGACGGCGTCGCGGCTCGCCTCCGTCGAGACGTTCACGCTCACCGGACTCGACCCGGAGTCCGCGCACCGGCTGATCGCCGAGAAGGGCACCGCCGAGCTCACGGCGCAGGAGGCGGCCCGACTGTTCGCCGAGGCCCGCGGCAATCCCCTCGCGCTCATCGAACTCCCCGCGCTCCTCGCGGGCAGCGGCGCGGGCGACGACGCGGCGGGCGGTTCCGGTGCGCCCCTGCCCATCGGCGAGATGCTGGCCCACACCTTCGGCAGCGCCGTGGCCCGGCTGCCCGCCGAGGCGCAGGACGCGATGCTGCTCCTCGCCGTCCTCGGCACGCGGCCGCTGGCGGGCACGGAGGCGGCGCTGCGGGCGCACGGCCTCAGTTACGAGTCGCTGGAGGCCGCGGAGGACGCGGGCCTGGTCGTCGAGGAGCGTGACGGGTACGCCTTCCGGCACCCGCTCGTGCGCTCGGCGGTCTACCACGGCGCGACGCCCGTGCGCAGGCGCCGGGCCCACCACGCCATCGCCCGCTCCCTGCAAGGTGCGACCGCGCCCGCCCTGGAGCAGTA
This sequence comes from Streptomyces sp. NPDC045678, assembly GCF_056432085.1. Taxonomy (NCBI): domain Bacteria; kingdom Bacillati; phylum Actinomycetota; class Actinomycetes; order Kitasatosporales; family Streptomycetaceae; genus Streptomyces; species Streptomyces sp. NPDC045678. The sequence goes on along the minus strand of NZ_JBWKJS010000009.1, from coordinate 294,895 downwards.
CGCCTGGCACCTGGCCGCCTCGGGCGCCGAGCCGGACGAGCATGTGGCGTCCCTGCTGGAGAACGCCGCGTCCGGCGCCCCCGAGACCCTCGCCTATCCACTGGCGTCCCGGCTGTACGAGCGGGCGGCGCGTTTCACCCCGGAGGGGCAGCGCAAGGCGGAGCGGCTGCTGCGCGCGGCCCGTGCCTCGCAGGCCGCGGGCTCGCTGAACGAGGCGGCCGCGATCCTCGACCGCGCCCTGGAGCACGCGGAGCAGCTCGGCACGCAGCTCGACATCCGTCAGCTCCGCTGCTATCTGGACGTGCAGCGGGGCCGTCCGACGCGCTCGCGCGAGCTGCTCAGGTCGGCCGTCGACGAGGCGGAGAAGGTCGACCCGGCGCTCGCCGCGGTCATGCTCGGCGGCATCGCGCTCACCGAACTGGCCGTCGGCGACCTCACCGCCGCCCGCGGCACCTCCGCCGCGGCGATGGAGCTCGCCGACTCGGCTCACGAGACGCTGCTGCCCGTACGTCTCCTGCGCACCCTGGTCCTGCTGCTCGGCGGCGACGCCGAGGCGGGCCGCGCGCTCCTGCGCGAACTGGCGGAACCCCTGGCCTCCCCCGACCCCGCCTTCCCCTACCCGCTCGCCGGAGTGGGCGGCCTGTGCCACCTCGCCGCCGAGGAACTCGACGAGGCCCACAGCATGCTGGACCGGGCCGCGTACACGGCGCGCGGCTCCAGCGCGGTGGGGCTCCTCTCGCATCTGCTGTGCACGCTGTCCGTCGTCGAGTTCTGGCGGGGCCGCTGGACGCCGTCACTCGCCCACGCCGACGAGGCGGTGCGGCTCGCGGAGGCCAGCGGGCAGCTGATCGAGGTGTCGCGCGGGCTCGCCGCCCTGGTCAAGACGGAGGCCGCGCTCAACCGCGAGGAGGACTGCCGGCGGCACGCCGCGAAGGCGATGGAGTGGGCGGGCTCCGCGGAGCTGCCGATGGACGCGGCGCGGGCCCTCGGCGGCCTCGGCCTCCTCGAGCTCGGGCTCGGCCGTTTCGAGGAGGCGGTGCACCACTTGGAGGAGGTACGCGCGTTCTCGCAGCGGCACGGGCGTGGCGACGGCCTGTATCTGACGTGGGCGGCCGACCTCGCGGACGCGTACGTCCATCTGCGCAGGACCGACGACGCGCGCGAGGTCCTCGACGTCCTGGAGTACGAGGCGGGCCGCGGCCACCGACCCGTCACCGCGGGGGCGGCGGCGCGCTGCCGCGGCCTCCTGGAACCCGGTGACCCGGAGGCGGCGTCGCGGCACATGCGGCGCTCCCTCGCGCTGCTTTCCGAGCGTCCTGTGCCGTTCGAGCGGGGACGGACCGAGTTCGCGTGGGGCGAGCAGCTGCGCAGGCAGGGCAGGCGCAGCGAGGCGCGGCGCCTCCTGGAGCGGGCCCTCGCCACCTTCGAGCGGCTCGGGGCGGCGGGCTGGGCGGCGCGGGTGGCGGCCGAGCTGCACGCGGCGGGCGGCACCGAAGTGCGCCCCGAGCGAGCGCCCCTGGAACGGCTCACCCCGCAGGAACTGCAGGTCGCTCTGGTGGTCGGCCGGGGCCTGACCAACCACGAGGTGGCGGAACGCCTCTTCCTGAGCGTCAAGACCGTCGAGTTCCACCTGAGCAACATCTACCGCAAGCTCGACGGGGTCCACCGCAGGGCGCAGCTGGTCCGCCTGCTCGCTCAGGCGTCGGAAGCGCCCGAGACGGCCGGGGTATCCGGAGGCGCGGTCACCCCCGACGCCTGACGAGACATCGCATGGCGTGCGCCGGTGGACTCGTCATCCGAGCGCGCTCCGCTCGTGCGGCGCTGTGCGCTGTACGGAAGGCGTGTGCGCCCCGCAATCCGTGGGGTTTGCCGGAGTCACGGTTTGTGCGCATATGCCACTGGCCACTCCTTGAGAAGCGACCCGGCTTCGAAGGAGGGAAACATGGCGAAGGAAAGCCAGCAGAGCAGCGCGGAGATCGACCCCGCGGGCATTGCCGTGACGTCGGAATCGGTGGAACACAGTCCACTCGGCTTCACGAATCCGACCACGGAGGATCAGGAGATCCTCAAGCAGTTCATCTGTTGGGCCGCCGGACAGGTGCCCGGAGTGGGTACCTATCTGGGCCTGATGGCATCGATCGTCCTGCGGAAGATCTGGCCCACCGGCGGCAACACCAGCAAGCCCCTGGACGAGCTGCTGGCGAAACTCAGAGCCATCGTCAGGGAGGAGATCGACAACCTGTGGCGCCGCATCGTCAGCAACGAACTCGACGAGGTGAGGCGTGCCGTCGACGCGTACAAGCAGTGGGCGGTGCGGGCCAATGAGGGCGAGCACGCGAAGAAGGAGGCGCGGGACAAGTACAAATTCGCCATGAACCTCATCAACACCAAGGAAGGCTGGTTCACGAAGGCGGAGAACGAGCCCTGGAAAACCCTTCCCCTCCTCGCCCAGTACGCGAACATGCACATCCTGCTGATGCGGGACATGATCCACCATGCGCAGATCCTGGGCTTCGACGACGACGAGGTGAAGGACGCCAAGGCGACTCTCAAGAAGTACGCGGCGGAGGCGACCATCCCGTCCGGAGGGCCGAACTCCAAGGGTGGGGTGTACGCGGCGCACGTGTACAACGTGTACTGGACCGGTGCGACGAAGATGGCGGAGAGGTCGTGGTGGGACGCCCTCGAATACCAGCGCACGATGTACCTGGCGGCGGTCGACTACGCGACGGTGTGGCCGGCCCTCAGCGACCCGGACAACAAGGTCGAGAAGGTGGAGCGGAAACGCTGCCTCTATCTGGGACCGATCGGCTCCGACGGCGAGATCTCGTGGTGGTTCACCGGCAAGAGATTCCCGATGGCGCTCGACGAAGGGGACCCGTACAAGCTGGACCACATCAAGCTCAACGTCGGGAACGACAGCCACCGCTTCGTCTACGGCATCTACGTGTCGCACAACGGACAAGAGAAGAAGGTGGCCGGTTCGTCGGACCCCTCGGGGCGGTTCTTCCACACCAGTCCCGAGAACCAGGACATCACCCACGTGTCGGTCTACGGGCTCGGGGGCTACAACCTCGGCGGCCTCGGGTACACGCTCCGCGGGCAGAACCGGGAAACGTCGTTCGGACTGAGGAACGTACACATCGACAGGTTCAACATCGCGGGACACCACCTGCGGGACCTCGTGGGCTCGCCGAGGAACATGTACTGCGGAAGGACCATCTTCACCTTCAAGCCGGACTCCGACTACATCAACCCCGAAAAGCCGAAGCCGGCCCGCGGAGAGTTCTACGAGATCCACTCACTGAGGACAGGAAAGGTCCTTCGGCAGGACGACCACCACGGCGGCTCCCCGCCTCGGATCGCCCTGCGGGACGCCACCGGCGGCCCTGCCCAGCACTGGGAATTCGTCGCCGCCGACGAGGAGCCGGGCTGGTACATCCTCAACCGCGCGACAGGCGACGCGCTGTGCGCTCGCGAGGGGGGCGTCTCCCCGGAACGTACCGAGCCCGGCGCCCTCCCGACCCGGTGGGCCCTGAAGGACCACGACGACGGCGCCCAGGCCCTGGTGGCGACGGGGGCCGACCTCGCCTCCGCCCTCGGGGAGGACCGCTGGCTCATCCTCCCCGTCGGCCCACCGCCCTCCACCTGACACCCCGGCCCCCCGCACTTCTTCACGCGGGGGGCCGCACTTCGTGCGGGAGGCCGCAGGTCCACTCCAGGACGGCCATGGCGCCGCTGAGCATCATGGCGGACTGGGTCCAGGCCACCGACCTCGGGCCGTCGAGGACCGCGCCGGAGACCTCGTCGCCGCGGCGTGCGGGCAGGTCGTGCAGGAACAGGGCGCCGGGGCGGCGCGTCATGAACTCCTCGTCGACGTGGAACGGCCGGAACCGCTCACGCCAGGCGGCGTCGGGCCCGCCGGTGCCGGTGGCCCTGCGGCGGGACGTGTAGACGACGTCGACGCCGGCCGGCAGGGAACGGGCCGAGTCGCGGCAGGTGAAGGTGGCCCCGACCCGCGCGGCACGCTTCCTCGCGGCCATCAGGAACCCGGCGGGCAGGCCGTGGCCGGGCGGACAGGCGAACGTGGCCTCGCAGCCGGGAACGCCGGACAGGGCGAGCGCGAGCGCCGTCGCGGTGCCGTTGCCCTCCCCCACGTACAGCAGCCGCAGTCCGTCGAGACTCCCCAGCGTCAGCCGCAACGTGGCCAGGTCGCAGATTCCCCGGGCGGGGTGTTCCTCCGGTGTCATGGCGTTGACGACGGGCAGGTGCCCGTGGCGGGAGAGGCGGCGCAGGTCCTCCAGCGACCCGGCGGGCCGGGCGACCAGCCCGTCCAGCATGCTGCCGAGGGACCGGCCCGTGTCCTCGACGGTCTCACCGGCTTCTCCGGCCGACAGGTGGAGGTCGCCGGGACCGTAGACGACGGGGGTGGCGCCGAGGCGGACGGCGGCCACGGTGAAGGCGGTCCGGGTCCGGGTGGACGGCTGGGCGAACAGGATGCCGAGCGCGGCGCCGGCCAAGGGGTGCGCGTGGGCGGCTCGGTCGTGGTGCAACTCCACTGACCGCTCCGCGAGTTGGGCGACGGCCTCGACGGTCAGGTCGGCGAGGGAGAACAGGCCGGTCTCGAGGGCGGGAGGTGGGGCGCCGCGCGAGGGGGCTGCGGTGGGGGGTGTCATGAGATGTCCTGCGTGGTGGGTGGGACGCGTTCCGGTGCGTCGGCGAGCAGAGTCGTGGCGGCGGACCTGAGCGCTGGGGCTCGCGGGTGCGCGGTGACCACGCGGGCGGGCCGCGGTTCGCGACAAGGGCGTGGGCGGTTCGGTCCTCGACCGAACCGCCGGGATCGACCCGCCCGCAACGCGGGCTCACTTCACGCCGTCGTCCGGCGACCCACAGCCTCGACGACAGCAGTGGAGCTCGCCCGGCAACGGAGACGTTCCGCACCCGAGCGGGGGTGCCGTCGGGCACCCCCGTCCCCCGCCCTCGCGACGGTCGCTCCCCCGATCCTGAGCGGACCACCCGTTCGTACACCCCCGTAGTACGTCCGGTCACCGGTTCTCTTTCCCCCAACGGTGTTTTCAGGTCCGCCACGGTTCCGCGGCCGTGGGTACACCTTGGCCCCGCGCGCGGGAGAGGGCGACCGTGAAAACCCTGGAGTCCGGGACCGCGGGCCGGGGCGGGCGACCGAGCGGCGGGACGGGCGGGGCGGGTGGGACGTACGCCCGCCTGTCCGGCCGCTTCGCGGCGGCGGCGAGCCGGTGGTTCTGCCGTTCAACCACTTGCCCCTGGGGGCGAACCCAGGGTTTTCCTCGGGGAGGCGGCGATGATCGAAGTCCGGCGTGTGCCTGAGCTCGGCTGCGTGTGGCTGAACTCGGCTGCGTGTGCCTGAGGCCGGCTGCGTGTGCGCTGAGCCCGGCTCGTCAGCTAGCCCCCCAGCCGCCGTCCACGGACAGCGAGGCTCCCGTGACGTACCCCGTGTGCGGCCCGCACAGCCAGAGCGCGACCTCCGCCACCTCCGCGGGTTCGATCAGCCGCTTGATCGCGGAACGGTCGAGCAGCACGTCCGAGACGACGTCCCGCGGCGCGACGCCGTGCACGGCGGCCTGGTCCGCGATCTGGCCCTCGACCAACGGCGTGCGGACGTAACCGGGATTGACGCAGTTGCTGGTCACCCCGTGCGGGGCGCCCTCCAGCGCGGCGACCTTGCTGAGCCCCTCCAGGCCGTGCTTCGCGGCGACGTACGCCGATTTGAAGGGGCTCGCCCGCAGGCCGTGCACGCTGGAGATGTTCACGACCCGGCCCCAGCCCCGCCCGTACATGTGCGGCAGACAGTGCTTGAGCAGCAGGAAGGGCGCGGTGACCATGAGCCGCTGGAGCTGCTCGAACCGGCCGGGGTCGAACTCCTCGATGGGGGCCACGTGTTGTGTGCCGGCGCTGTTGACCAGGATGTCGACCGCCGTCGGCAGAGCGGCGATCGCGGCCGCGTCGGTGAGGTCCACGGCGTGCGGCACCCCGCCGACCGCGTCGGCCACCGCCTTGGCCGACTCCGCGTCCACGTCGACGACATGGACCAGTGCGCCACCGGCGGCGAACGCCTCGGCGCAGGCCCGCCCGATGCCGCTCCCGCCGCCGGTCACCAGGACGGACCGGCCGGTGAAGTGTTCGCTCGTCATGCCCGGAACGCTAAGGAAGGCGGGGCGGGTCCTCCCATGGTCGTGGGCACCACAGTGCGGGGGCGCGGGGTGTGGGCGGGCGCCGTACGGGACGTACGCCGTCCGCCCCTGGAGAGCGGCACACCACCACGTACGGGCCGCGCACCACCACGTACGGCCGTGCACAGCCGCGTACAGCCGCGTACAGCCGCGTACAGCCGCGTACAGCCGCGTACAGCCGCGTACAGCCGCGTACAGCCGCGTACAGCGGAAGTTTGCCCGTCGCCGCGACTACCGCGGCCGGTGGAGCGGGAGGTCACCTCACGGGTTGACGAGGACGAGGCCGCCCGAGAAGTACGTTGGCCCTCCTCGCTCTCGGCGTCGTGGCCCTCTCGCCGCCGGGAGCCTGGCGGGCGCCACCGCGGGCTTCGCGGCGGAGGGCCGGGAGGCGACACCCGCCGCGACGAGCGCCGACGTCGGTGTCCCGGCCCCGCCGAACAACCTCGGCCTCACCACCGCGGAGGCCAAGAAGGTGCAGGTCTGGCTCGCGGCACACGGGCAGTACACGGGCCCCGTCAACGGGTCGCTCGGCGCCAGCAGTTGGGCGGCCTTCCAGCGCCACCTCAGGGCGGACTGGAACTGCACCGGGCGAGCAACGGAGACCTCGACATCGCCACATTGAAATCGCCGCACAAGATGCTGCGGACGAACTGGGGACTCACCGGCCCGTTCGACGGGACGGTCGGCCCCACGTTCCAGGCCGCGTCCAAGCGGTTCGCGGGCGGCATCTGACCCACGCCGGGCGCGCCCCACCGCACTGACGTGGGCGTGGCCCGGCAAGCTGCCCAGAAGCGGTTCGTCCCGAAGATGCGGGGCGAGCCGTCGGCCCTGGACCCGCGTTCCGAACGCGCGCGGCGCACGCCTGCGCATACCCGCAGGCCCCACAGGCCCCCGTGCTTCACTCCATGTCGTACTTGACGAAATTCCGTCTCTTGACACCCGATGGGCGGCGGCGCCGCGGGCGTTCGCCGCCCCTTCCGTGGACGCCGTCCACGGCCGAAGCACCCTGGCCGACGTGCGGGAGACCGTCGAGTACCACGTCGGACGGCCCTTCCAACAGACCGGCATCCCTGATTCCGCCAACAAATGCCGGGTTGTCTAGACCCATTGACAGCCTTTGTGGCACTCCCTAATGTCCCGAGAACCGCCAGAAGAACGACACCGCACATCGATCTTGCGTGGGGGGTTCGTGAACAGCACACCCGGTTCCGGCGACATCAAAATGGCAGCCCCCCAAAATCGTGAAGGTCTGCCCATCGTCAGTCTCGATCAGGCCCACTCGCCGCAGAAGGTCCTGGCTCACGGCGAATTGCTGCGGCGTTTCGTGGCGGGTCAAGAGATCAAACCCGTCCACATGCGGATCGGGATCATGGGCGCCTGCAATATGCGGTGCAATTTCTGCAACTTCCACTCGCCCAACGAGGAGCAGTTCTACGACCTGTTCTCGTTCAAGGACTCGATCGCCACCGACAAGGCGGTCACGCTGCTCCGCGAGTTCGCCGCGAACGACGGCCGTGCCGTGACGTTCTGCGGCAGCGGCGAATGCACCATCCACCCCGGCTACGCGGACATCTGCCGGGCGGGCCACACCGCGGGGCTGCGGATCGGGCTCATCACCAATGGGTCGCGCCTCGGCCGCCCCAAGGTCGCCGACTGCGTCGCCGAGACGCACACCTGGGTCCGCATCGGCCTGAACGCCGGCACGGAAGCCACCTTCGACGACATCACGCGGGACCGCGAGCAGACGTTCTCGAAGTTCATCGGCTCGGTCGGCAAGCTCCGCGACAACGCCGTCGACCCGGACTTCCGCATCGGTTTCAACTACGTGATCACCCTGCAGAACTACCGGGAGATCGCGGAGGCGGCCCATATCGCCCACGAGTCGGGCGCGCATTACGTGCGTTTCGAACCCGAGTTCTACAGCGCTCTCGGCCACGAAACCATCGAATCCGTGATGCCTGAGATCTCCGAATCCCTCACCCGCGCCGCCGCCCTCTCCACGGACGCCTTCGAGGTGTCGGTCCCGAAACTGGACCGCGGCCCCATGGACCAGGTGGAAGAGGTCGAGGGCGACTTCGAGCACTGCCATTACAGCCGATTCGTGACGGCCGTCGGCGCCGACGGAAATCTCTATCCGTGCCCGCAGGTCCACCTCAACAGCCGTTACCTCATCGGCAATGTCGTCGAGCAGGGATATGCGGACGTTCTGGAAGGCGGGCCGCGCGCCGAATGGGAGGCGTCCAACCCGCGCAGGACCGACCTGTGCAAGTCGTGCTTCTACCGCCCCCAGAACGAGCTCCTGGAGCTCCTCAAACGCGGTCAGATCAAACTCGACGAGGCCCTGGACGCGTACGCGCTGGAAGTGCCGAGCACCCTGCACGGCGACTTCGTCTGAGCCGCACATGCAACTACGCCACCTACGCCGGCTCCTCGCCACCGAGCCGACCCTGCGGCACGCCAAGAGCGACAAGAGCTCCAAGAGCGACAGGAGCGCCGGGGAGCACGCCGTCCGCGCACGCCGGGTGCGCGCCGTCGTCGAGCGGCTGGCCCGTGTCGAACGGGCCCCGCTCACCATCGCCGAGAGCACCGCCTCGGTGCGCGACGGCCTGCACCACGAGCGGCTGGTGTTCCACTCCCCCGTACGCGGCTCCTTCCACGGCACGCTCCTCGCCCCGCCCGACGCGGCGCCCGGAGCCGCCGTCCTCGTCCTCGGCGGCAAGAACGCCCGCCTGGACCAGCTCACCGGTGACGTGCCGCCGGACCACTCCGACCGCAACGTCGCCGAGCAGCTGGCGCGGGCCGGCTTCGTCACGCTCTCCTTCGACCACGGCATCGGCGGCGGCCTGGACGCCGGGCGCAGGGCGGGCCGGGACGAGGGGACGCTGCTGGCCCACGCGTTCGCGCTCACCGGCCGCTCCCTGCTCGGCGCCCTCACCGGCGACGCCCTGGGCGCCCTCGACACCCTCGCCGCCCACCCGCGCGTCGACCCACTCCGCGTCGGCCTCTTCGGCCACAGTCTCGGCGCGGCGGTCGCCCTGCACACGGCGCTGCTCAGCGGACGCCGGCACCTCCCGCTCTGCACGGCGAGCCACCTCGGCACGTACCAGGCCCTGTTCGAGCGGCTGCTGACCGGCCACGAGGGGGCGGTGCTCCCCGGCATCCTCGAGTACGCCGACCTGCCCGACCTGTACGGCGCCCTCGCCCCGGCCCCGCTCCAGCTCCAGTACGGCACGGCCGACTCCTATCTGGACCCCGACGACGCGCGGGCCGCGGCCGACGCGGTCCGCACAACGTACGCGAGTGTCGGAGCCGAGGCCGAGGTCCACGAACTCGACATGGGACACGGCACCCACGTGGGCCACGCGGCGGACTTCTTCACCCGCACGCTCACCGGAACCCGGCCCCGGACACACGGCGCACCCGAAGTGCCCGCCCAGCGCATCCACTTCGAGGTCGACGAACGGCGCACCGTGCTCGACCGCGTCGACGCCGCACTCTCCTCCGGCGTCCTCACGCAGGGCCCGCAAGTGGCCCGCTTCGAGGAGCTCGCCCGCCCCTGGACCGGCACGGACACCGCCGCGGTCGCGTCAGGCTCGGCGGCGCTGGAGATCGCCCTGCGCATCATCGGCGTGGCGGGCCGCACGGTGCTCGTGCCCGTCAACACGTTCTTCGCGACGGCGGCCGCCGCCGTGCGCGCCGGGGCGGCCGTGCGCTTCGTCGACATCGAGCTCGCCGGTCTCGGCATGGACCCGGACGCCCTGCTCGCCGCCCTGGACCGGCACCCCGACACCGCCGCCGTGCTGCCCGTCCACATCGGCGGCATCGTCTCGCCCGCCCTCGACACGGCGCTCGCCCACTGCCGGCAGCGCGGCATCCCCGTCGTGGAGGACGCGGCGCACGCCTTCGGAGCCACGCTCGACGGACGTCCCGCGGGGAGCTTCGGGCGGTTCGGCGCGTTCTCATTCTTCCCCACCAAGGTCGCGGTGAGCGGCGAGGGCGGCCTGCTGTCCGCCGCGACGGCGGACGACCTGGAGCAGGTGCGGCGCTGGCGCGACCACGGCAAGAGCGCCCAGGGCTCCACGCTGCACGACCGGCCCGGCGGCAACTGGCGGCTGAGCGAGCTGCACGCCGCTGTCGGCACGGTAGATCTGGAGCGCTTTTCCGGCACGCTGGCCGCGCGCCGGGCGCTCGCCGCCCGGTACGACGTGCTGCTCGCGGACGTCCCGGGCATCCGCCCGCACCCCATCCCCACGACGGCGGGGAGCAACTACTACAAGTACCTCGCCTATCTGGATCCCGACGGCCCGCTGGACCGGCCGCTTCTGAAGAAGCTCTTGCGGGAACGGCACGGTGTGGCACTGGCGGGCGAGGTCTACGACCACTTGTTGTGCGACCACCCGCAGTTCGCACGTCAGCGGCAACTGGACACGGAGGGCGGCGCTTTCGAGCGGGCCCGCTGGTTCGCGCGGCACCACGTCGCGCTGCCGCTGTACCCGTCCCTCACGGAGGCCGAGCAGATCCGGGTGGTCGCCGCACTCCGCAGCGAGCTGCCGTGACCACGACGATCTCCGCCTTCCGCAGAGGGGAGTGGCGCGCTTCCCTCGACCGGGCGCCCCTGCCGGGTCCCGCGGGACGGGAGCTCGCGCTGGTGCCCGAGATCGTCGCCGACGCGGACCGGCGGTGGTGGGACGGCGCCCTGCCCGGCCTGCCCCTGCTGACCGGCCGCCGTGAACTCCTGCTTACGGCACTTGAGTTGTTCGACAGCGGCACCCTCACCGTCGGGGGCGTCGGCGAGCAGAGCGGCGGGGCGTTCCGCGCGGCGCTGTGGGAGAGCGCGGGTCTGCCGGGTGCGTTGGTGGACCGGTGGTGCGCGATGCTGCGGGACGGCGTACTGAAGAGGGAGGACGCCCCCGAGCCCGACGGTGCGTTGGCGCTGGTCGCGCTGCCGGGCAACACCTTCACCTGCCTGGACGCGGTATGCGACCAGGCCGAGCGTTCGGCGGGAGTGTGGCTGCGTCCGAGCCGGCGCGAACCGGTCTCCGCGGCCCGCCTCGTCGCCGCTCTCCTCGCGGCGGGCTGGCCCCGGGCCCGCCTCGGCTTCTACCCCGGCGAACAGCGCTCCCTGCACGGCCTGTTGCGGCTGACCGACCGGCACGTCGTCTACGGCGGCTCCGGGCTCGCCGGCTCCGTCCGCTCCTCCCCCGCGCTCACCCTGCACGGCCCCGGCCGCGGCTGCGCGCTCGTGCCGCCCGACATGCCGACGGACGACGCCGCGGCCTGGCTGCTGCCGCTGATCGCGGCGGACTCGGGGCGCTTCTGCAGCAACGTACGGACCGTCGTGTGCGAGAAGCCCGACGCCGCCGCACCGCTGGCCCTGAGCCTCGCCGCCGCGCTCGACGCGCTGTCCCCGGACGGGGCGTGGCCGCTGACGGCCTTCCGCGAGCCGGGCGCGGTGGAGAGCGCGACGCGCGGCATCCGCGACCGTCTCCGCCCCGGCGACCGCATCCTGACCCGCAGACCGCCGGTCCTGCACAGCACAACCGACGACGTGTACGCACTGCCCCACGTAGTCCTGCTGGACGGGTACTTGACGTCGTTCGCGCGAGGCGCGGACGACGCAGCGTCCCATCCGCTGATCGGCCACGAGGTCCCCTTCCCCTTCGCCGCCGTCCTGAGCGCCTCACCGCGGGCCGCGGACGCCATCACCGCCGACTCCCTGTTCGTGTACCGCCCAGCGAAGTGAGGCCCCGCATGACCACCGCCTTCGGCACGCTGCCCGACAGGCTGCGCGAGCGCGTTCCGGAGCTCGGTATCGGCCTCGACACGTGGACGCGCCGCATGATGCGCTGGCACTTCGACCCGGAGACCGGCAGTCCTTTCTGGGTCGCGCGGCGCGGGAAGCTCGGCTTCGACCCGGTCGAGGACATCGGCGGCTTCGCCGACCTGGACCGCTTCGGCCTCTTCGACAAGGCCGAGCTGCGCGCCGCGAACGCCCGCGACCTGCGCCCGCGCGGCTACCGCGACCGGCCCTTCCGGGTCTTCGAGACGGGCGGCACCACGGGCCCGCCCTGCCGGATCGTCAACGTCACGCGCCTCGCGTACGACGTGGAGATCTACCGCACCGTGCTGGAGGCGCGCGGCGTCGCGGGCGGCGACATCCTCGCGATGACGCCGAGCGGGCCGCACGCCTACGGGCACTTCGTGGAGGGCCTCGCGGACAGCTGGTGCGGCGCCGTGCACGCCATCGACTTCGACCCGCGGTGGGTGAAGGTCGCGCTGCGCTCGGGCGGCGAGGCCGACGCCTACACGGCCCACCTGGTCGACCAGACCCTCGCGCTGCTGGCCGCCGAGCGCCCGTCGCTGCTCTTCACGACCTCCCGGCTGCTCGTCGAGCTCGCGATGCGGCTGCCCCGGCCCCTGCACTCGTACGGCATCCGCGCGGTCTGCACCGGCGGCACCTCGTGCAGCGCCGCCGAGGCCGAGTTCCTGCGCGAGGAGCACCTGGTGGGCGTGCAATGGATCGACACGTACGGAAACACGCTGGTCGGCCATGCCCTCCAGGCCGACGCCGTGCCGGGCGCGTCCGCCGTGCCCGGCGGCACCGGGCACTCCTACCACCTGCCGCCGCCCTTCGCGGTCCTGAAGGTCGTCGACGACTCCGACCCCTGGCGCGAGGTGGAGGTCGGCCGGCGGGGCCGGGTGCGCGCCACGACGCTCCTGGAGGACCTGTTCCTGCCGAACCTCCTGGAGCGGGACAGCGCGGTCAGGACCGGGCCGCATCCGTGGTTCCCCTGGGACGGAGTGGCCGCCGTGCGGCCCTTCGTGGAGCCCGGGGCCGCCGCCGAGGAGGCGGTGGAAGGCGTCTACTGACCGGTCCGCAGGCCGGTCCACCGACCCGAAGGATCGAGGGACACGCATCGTGAACCTGTCGTCGAACGGCGTACCGATACCCTTCACGCCGGAACTCTTCGGCCCGCTGCGCCCGAGCGCGGACCTGCTGGAGACGGAGGACGCCGGCGCGCTGCGGGAGCGGCTGCACGCGGACGGCTACCTGTATCTGCCGGGGCTGCTCGACCGCGCGGAGGTGCTGCGGCTCCGCGGCCGGTACTTCTCGCTCTTCCCGCCGGGTCTCCTCGCACCGGGCAGCGCGCCCGAGGACGGCGTCTTCTCCGGCCACCTGCCAGAGAGCGTCCCGGAGTACGGAGTGGCGGGGCACCCGGCCTACGCGTTCGTACGCTCGGAGCCCTTCGACCAGTTCGTGGCGAACCCGGCTCTGTCCGAGCTCGCCGGTCAACTCCTCGACGCCAAGGCGGAGATGCTGCCGCGCCGGATCCTGCGTCACTTTCACCGCGGCACCCGGCGCGCCTCCCGCGCCCACGTCGACTTCGACTACATGGACGAGGGGTCGCCGCGCGTCGTCACCTTCTGGATCCCGGTCGGCGACTGCCCGCCGCCCACCGGCGCCCTGGTCTACCTGGAGGGCTCCCACCGGCTGCCGCCGGACGCGTACGCCCCGCTGCGCGACGTCACCGACCGGCCCGGCGACCGGCGGCAGATCTGCCACGACCTGGAGCTGACCGCCCGCACGCTCGGCCGCCGCTGGCTGTACGCGGACTTCGCGGCGGGCGACGTGATGGTGCACCTGCCCCGCATCATCCACGCGTCCCTGGACACGACGACGGACGCGATGCGCCTCTCCGTGGACGCCCGTTTCGTACGCTCCGACGACAGACCGGACCCGCGCTGGCTCCGCCCGTGGTCGGCGGACGACGGGGCGTGATCCATCGCGCCCCGTATGCCTTCACCCCCACATCCGCACCGGGCGTCCGCCCGCCGCGTCCGACCGCTCCGCCGCCGCGATGACGTCGTCGACGAGGCGGGCCTCCGCCAGCGGGCACACCGGCTCCCTCCCCGTCGCCACGGCGGCCGCGAAGTCGGCGAGCAGCGACTGGTGGGGGTTTGCGGGCGGCGGGAGCAGCAGCGGAGGGCCCGGGGGTGCGTCGATGCGCCCTCCGTCCAGTGGCGCGAGCGTCAGCGTGCGGTCCCCGTCCGTCAGCCGGAAGCGGTCCACGGGCGGTCCCTCGCCCCACTCCACGAGGCAGTGCGCCCGCGGCCCGGCCGGCCAGTCCAGGGTGAGTTCGGCGCGTCGTTCCGCGCCGCGCGGGAAGCGGTCGCCGAGCCGGGCCGTCACCTCGTAGGGCCGCCCGAACAGATGGAGCAGCAGGTCGATCCGGTGGCTTCCGGCGTCCGCGAGGACCCCGCCGCCGGACAGGGCGGGGTCGGTGCGCCAGCGCATCGGGTCGTCGGGGCGCGGCGTGAAGGCACACCGGAAGTGCACCTCGACCCGGTCGGGCGTCCACCCGTCGAGCTCCTCGCGCAGCCGTCGTACGGCGGGCGCGAGCCTGCGGTAGTAGGCGACCCCCGCGCACCGCCCCGCCGTGTCGAGCGTGCCCCCGGTGCCGAGGCCGCCGGCGAGCGGCTTCTCGATCAGGACGGGCAGGCCCGCTGCCAGGACGGCACGGGCGAGCGGCACATGGCGGACGACGGGTGTGGCGACGTACACGGCGTCGACGCCGGACAGCAGTACGTCGACGTCGCTGCCGGACCTGGCGATGCCGTGGCGCCCGGCGGTGCGCGCGGCGCGGTGCGGGTCGCGGCCCCAGAGGGCCACGGGTTCCTCGCCGAGGGCGTGCAGGGCGGGCAGGGCGCGGCGGGTCACGATGTCGCCGTATCCGGCGATGCCCCACTTCATGACGGCTGCCCCCGCTCAGGGCACGATCGCCACCTTCAGGGTCTCGGGCGGCGGGCCGTCGTAGGGGGCGTGCTCGGCGTCGGGGTAGAGGGCGCGGCTCGCGGAGAGCTGCTCCATGGCCTTGGGGAGTTCGTCGAGGGGGTACGTGTGCGTGTGGAGGTCGGGCAGGCGCAGGGCGTCGGTGCGGCGGTGGGCGAGGCGTTCGGCGACGGCGAGGGCTTCGGCGCGCGCGGTGTCGAGGGGTTCCGCGGAGCTGTGCACCCGCAGGCCCTTGCGTTCCCAGGTGACCAGGTCGACGGTGACGTGCGTGTCGACGTGGTGCGTGCCGAGGAGGACGACGAGGCCGTTCTGTCGTACGAGTCCCACGCAGGCGTTGAGTGTCGTGGGGGTGCCGACGGCGTCGACGGCGACGTCGAAGTCCGCGCCGACAGCGGCGAGTTGTCCGGGGCTTCCGTCCACGCGCCGCACCGCGTCCGCGCCCGCCGCGAAGGACCGTTCGAGCCGCCAGTCGTCGAGGTCGACGGCGACGACCTCGGCCGCGCCGCGCGCCACCGCGACCCGCAGCGCCATCTGCCCGACGGGCCCCTGTCCCACGATCGCGACGCGGTCGCCGAGCCGGACGCCGCGCGTCGCGTGCACCGCGAGCGGGAGCAGTTGCAGGAGTGCGCCCTGCTCGAAGGGCACGGCGTCGGGCAGGGCGCCCACGGCGACCTCGCGGGCCAGGGCGAACTCGGCGTACCCGGTGGTGAGCGGGGTGCGCACGAACACGCGCTGCCCGGGCACCACACGCTGCACTCCCGCCCCGGTCGCCTCGACCACCCCGGCGATCTCATGGCCGAAACAGCCCTGGGAGCAGTGCTCGCGCAGTCCGTAATAGTGGAAGTAGGCGAGATCGCTGCGGTTGCAGACCGTGCAGGCCCGTACGCGGACGAGGACCTCCAAAGGCCCCGGCTCCGGCACCGCCACGTCGGTGACCAGCCGGATGTCGCGCCTGCCGACGAGTTCGTACCTGCGCATGACTCTCTCCCCTCAGCGGATGCGACCTGCGGAAGTCTCAAGGATTCCCCAACTCGCGCCCCATCATGGTGGATTCGCCCGGCTCGACCGGTTCCGACTCCTTGACAGCCCGGTTTGGTACGAGCCAATATCCACTATCCGATTGGCCTGGACCAATCAGCAGGAGCCCCGCCGTACTCTCTGTGCACCCGCACACCACGTGCACCGCACGTCCCACGCATGTACCCGCAACTTCGGAGGTCGCGCCATGGCACCGAGCAGTGACCCGACTCTGGAGCACCTCGCCCACTCCGTGCTGCAGCCCGGCTTCGAGGGCACCACGGCCCCCGCCTGGCTGCGCCGCAGGATCGCCGAGGGTCTGGGCTCCGTCGTCCTGTTCGCACGGAACATCGAGACGCCCGAGCAGGTCGCCCGGCTCACCACGGACCTGCGCGCGGAGAACCCGGACCTGATCGTCGCCATCGACGAGGAGGCGGGCGACGTGACGCGTCTGGAGGCGTGGACGGGCTCGTCCCGCCCCGGCAACCTCGCCCTCGGCGCCGTCGACGACATCGATCTGACCGAGCGGGTGGCCCACGACATCGGGCGCGATCTGCACGCCGCGGGTGTCTCCCTCAACTTCGCGCCGAGCGCCGACGTGAACTCGAACCCGCTCAACCCGGTGATCGGCGTACGCTCCTTCGGCTCCCGCACCGACGTCGTGTCCCGGCACACGGCCGCCTGGGTCCGCGGCCTCCAGGACGCCGGCGTCGCCGCCTGCGCCAAGCACTTTCCCGGCCACGGCGACACGGTCGTCGACTCGCACTACGGCCTGCCCCAGGTGAAGGGCTCCGCCGAGGAGATCGCGCTGACCGCGCTCCCGCCGTTCATCGCGGCGATGGAGGCGGGCGTACGCGCCGTGATGACCGCGCACCTCCTCGCCCCCGCCTACGACCCGGACCTGCCCGCGACCCTCAGCCACCGCATCCTGGTGGAACTGCTGCGCGGGGAGCTGAACTTCGACGGTCTTCTGGTCACCGACGGCATCGAAATGGGCGCGGTCACCGACCGCTACGGCATCGACGGCGCGACGGTCAAGGCCGTGGCCGGCGGTGTGGACGCGGTGTGCGTGGGCGGCGAGAGTGCCGACGAGGCCACGTTCGACCTGCTCTCCACGGCTCTGGTGAAGGCGGTCATCGACGGTACGCTGCCCGAGGCCAGGCTCGTCGAAGCGAGCACGCGCGTACGGGAGTTCGCCGCCTGGTCCGGCGAGCGGTCCCGCGCCGTCGCCCGCGCGGCGGGCCCCACCGACATCGGCCTGGTCGCCGCCCGCCGCGCCGTGCGCGTGCACCACCGCTCCGGCACGGCGAACGCGTCGCTCCCCGTCGTGGGCGTACCGCACGTCGTGGAGCTGTCCCCCCCGATGAACCTGGCCATCGACGGCCACACCCCGTGGGGAGTCGCCGAACCGCTGCGGGACCTGCGCCCCGGCACCACGTCCGTGCGTCTCACCGAGCCCGACCTCGCCCACGCCGGCGACCTCCTGGACCGCGAGGTGCTGACCCCGGCGACGGGCCGCGCCCTGGTGGTCGTGGTCCGTGACGCGGCCAGGCACCGCTGGATGACCGACACCCTCAACCGCATCCTGCGGTGCCGCCCCGACGCCCTGGTCGTGGAGATGGGTGTCCCGGGAGGCGACGCGCTCGGCGCCACCCGTCTGATCACCCACGGCGCGACCCGTGTCTCGGGCATCGCGGCGGCGGAACTGCTCGCGGGCGGGGGTCTCACCCCTTCAGCGGCCCCTCGCAGCTGAAGTCCGCGCTGCCCGCGCGGCCGTCGGACCAGATGTCGACCTTGCCGAACGAGCAGTTCATGTCGGCCAGGTTGTTGTCACCCGCCGTGGACCGTTCGAGGAGGAAGTAGTCCACGGTCTCCGACATGTCCTTGAACACGGCGTCGGGGTCGCCGGACGCGCCGAGGTTGGCGGTGATGCGGCCCGTGCAGGTGTACCGCGGCCGCTCCGGCGCACCGTTCGAGCGGCAGTCGGGCGTGATGCCCGTCGTCGCCGCGACGGAGGCGCGGACCTGATCGGCGGTGGTGTCGCGGAGCTCGGCGACCGGCACGTACGCGGTGTCGGGCACGAAGAGGTCGTCGACGTGCGCGATCTGCTTGTCGAGGAAGGCGTCGTACTGGCTCTGCAGGCCGCCGTCCTTGCCGAGCCGGTCGCGCCAGGCGTCGAAGCGCGCCGGGTCGTCGGCCCGCAGGTACCCGTACATCTCCTTGAGCAGGGCGGGGCGTTCGGTCCACAGGAACTCGAAGAACGTTCCGGCGTAGTCGTAGAAGCGGAAGCCGTCGCCGTCGTACGTGGCGTGCAGGAGCCGGTCGACGGTCATGCGCGGGCCGCCGTTGGCCGTGTCGTCGATGATGCCCCGGACCAGTGACTTGCGGACCTTGATGCCGTCGTCGCGGGTGGCGCCGTCGAAGAACTCGGCGGTGCCCTCGTCCATCGCGGTGGTCCGGTCACCCTGGTACCAGGGCCCCTCGCCGAAGAACCCCGGGACGGCCCAGCGGCCGTTGAGGTAGTGCGTGTACTCGTGGCGGAAGAGCTCCTCCAGCGTCAGCGTGGAGTCCTGCGGGACGCGCCGCTGGTAGGTGTAGAAGGTCGCGCCGCGTTCGATGTAGACGCCGCCGTTGTTCGTGTCCATGCCCGTGAGGAGCGGATGGTAGTTCTCGTAGTCCGCGCGCGAGGCGTAAAGGACCGTCGTAAGCGTGGTGTTGGGGTCGCCCGCGAGCGGCTCCTGGGTGCCGAGGACCCGGTGAAACTGCGCCTTGACCTGCTTGCTCGCGTAGTAGAGCTGGTCGACGGTGCCCCGGTCGAGCGCCGTGCGGACCTTCATGCCGCCCTTGTCGTACGTGTAGGTCTGCGGGAACAGACGGCGCTCGATGTCGGCCTTGCACACCTTGTACGGCGCGCAGGCGTCGAACTCGTTCAGCCACGTGGCGACCTTCGCCCAAGGGGCGCTGCCCTCGCCGAAGTTGCGGACGGTGACGTCCACGAGACCGCCGAGGCCGGAGACGATCTCGCCGGTGAGCCCGTCGATCTGCCCGAACCTGCCGTATTCGCTCAGTGCGTCGCGCACCACCCAGGCGTTGGCGGTGCCCTTGAGATGGGTGTACCCGCCGAAGGCCTTGAAGGCGGCGCGGTAGGACGGGTCGGCCTTCACCGCGGCATGGAAGGCGGCGTCCCGGTTGCCGGGGTACACGCCGAGATAGCTCAGGGAGAGCGCGGCGAGCGCGGAGCCTGCCCACGCGGTGTCCTTCGCCGTACCGGGGTGCTTGGCGTCCATGGTGGCCAGCACCCGTTTGATCAGCGGGAGTTGGTGCTGCCGCAGGCCCGGCGCGCTCGCCGCGTAGAGCGCCTCGCGCAGCGACTCGGCGTTGCTGCGGGTCACGTCGAAGGTGCGGGGCGCGGAGCCGAAGGCGTCGACGGCGCGCCGCATGGCGTCCACGGTGGGCGCGTCGGTGACGTCGATCTCGTCGTGCGAGAAGTCCTGGTAGGCGACGGCGTGGAGATACGTGAGCATCTCCAGGAGGTTGCTGCCGTTCTTGCCGTCGTGGGCGGCCGCCAGCCCGGCGGCGCGGCGGGAGACCGCCTGGACGTGCGCGTCCGACATGACGGGGGCGAGCCGCGCGTCCCACGTCCAGATCAGGGTGCGGAGACAGCCGTCCGCGGTGACGGCGGGGTCGGCGAGGAAGTCGGCGAACCGGTCGGGCGAGAGTCCGGTGACGCCGTCGAGGGTGCAGGGCGCGGCCTTGGCGGAGACCGCCTTCGGCTTCGCATTCGGCTTGGGCGTGCGGGCGCCGGGAGTGCGGCCGTCCGTGAGCCCGCCGGGCGCCGGGATCTCGTAGGCGCCCGGCTTCGGGGCCTTTGCCCGGCGGTCGACCACGTCCTGGGGGTTGGGGGCGGTCGGCGCCGCGGCGGCGCGGGGTTTCCCCGGGGAGGGGGAGGGCTCGGCCGCGTGTCCGAGCTGGACGGCCGAGGCGCAGAGGGTCGCCGCTATCGCGCCGGCGAGCACGGATCTGCGCAGGGTGCGTAGACGTATCCGGGACATCTGGGACACCGATGACTCCTGTGTGGGAGGTGGGGGCTGAGGTGCGGTGCACGTGACGCGTGACGCCAACTGACGTACACGCGTCGACCTTTGAGGCGTTTCCTCATGGCCGCCGCTGCGTCATGTGATGCGTAACGTAGTAATGTGATATTGCACTGACAACCCCTCAGGACACCTTGGACGCCTCGGATTTCGCCCTCAGCGGCCGTCGGCGTCTTTCGCGCCCGGTTCGCGCAGCGTGCGCAGGAGGAGCCAGCCGAGCGCGGGCAGCACGATCAGCGGCGCGAGCGCCACCCGTAGGGAAGCGGCGTCCGCGACCGCCCCGATCGCCGGGCTCGCCAGGCCTCCGATGCTCACGGTCAGCCCCAGGGTGACGCCGCTCGCGGTGCCCATGCGCCGCGGCAGGTAGTCCTGCCCGAGGGTGATGTGCAGGGAGAACGGCACGTAGAGGGCGGCCGAGGTGAGCGCCACGAAGACGTAGAGCAGTGGTCCGGGGACGAGGACGACTCCCGCCACCGCGAGGACCGCCAGGGCGTACGACCACCGGACGACGGGGAGGCGCCCGTACCGTGCGGCGAGCCGTCCGCCCGTGACGGTCCCGACCGCGCCGCCGACGTAGAGCACGAACAGGGCCACGGTGCCCGCGACTTCGCCCCCGCCGGTGCGCTCGCGGACGTACAGCGCGACGAACGTAGCCAGTCCGGTGAAGACGATCGAGCGGCAGACGACGGCACCGGACAGCCTGAGGAAGGACGGCCAGTCGTCCTCGGCGGCCACCGGACCTCCGCTGTGGACCGCCGTCTTCGGGTCCGCCGCGTCCCGCGCCCTGAGGCCCCGCAGCGCCGCCGCGCAGAGCACCGCTCCCGCGAGGGAGGGCACGACCAGGAGCGGGGACGCGCGCAGGCCGCCCGTGGCGACGACAGCGGAGACCAGCAGGGGGGCGGTCGCGAAGCCGAGGTTGCCGCCGAGCGAGAACCAGCTCATCGCCGTGTGGCTCCCCCGGCTCGCCTGCCGGGCCACGCGTGCGGCCTCCGGATGGTACGCGGCGACGCCGATGCCGGACACGGCGACGACCAGCAGCGTCACCGGATAGCTCCCTCCGACCCCCGCGAGCGCGACCCCGGCACCGCCCACCAGGGTGCTCCCCGGCAGCAGCCACGGCATGGCCCACTTGTCGGTGAGCGCCCCGAACAGGGGCTGGACGACGGAGGAGAGCAGGGAGGCGGCGAGCACGATGCCGGACGCGGCGGCGTAGGTATAGGCGCGCTCGGCGACGAAGAACGGCACGAGGGCGGCGACGGCACCCTGATAGACGTCCACGCAGGCGTGGCCGAGGGCAAGAAGGGCGATGGGGCGGCGGAGGGACGGGGTAGGAGGTGCGGTGGCGGCTGCGGGGACTTTCGTTCGGTTCGACACCGCCTCATCGTCGCCACGCGCCACCCTGGCCCGCTTCCGATAAAATGCCATCCTGTGCCGAAAATCCGCCACACCCCCGAGGCGCCGACCGCCATCCGGGAACTGTCCCCCGGCGAGCGCATCGACGCACACCGCCACGACGACCACCAGATCGTCTACGCGGGCTCCGGCGTCGTGGCCGTCACCACCGACGCGGGCACCTGGTTCGCGCCCGGCACCCGGGCCATCTGGGTCCCCGCCGGCTGCGTCCACGCCCACCGCGCCCACGGCCACCTGGCCCTGCACCTGGTCGGCCTGCCCGCCGGCACGAACCCCCTCGGCCTCGACGCCCCGACCGTGCTCTCCGTCGGCCCGCTCCTGCGTGAACTGATCCTCGCCTGCACCCGCGACCCGGAGGACGCCTCCCCGGAACGCCGACGTCTGCGCGCCGTGCTCCTCGACCAGCTGCGCGCGTCGCCGCAGCAGCCCGTACAGCTGCCCACGCCCTCGGACCCCCGCCTCGCCGCCGTCTGCGACCGGCTCCACGACGACCCCGCGGACCCGCGCGGCCTGGCCGAACTGGCCGCCGCGGCGGGAGCGGGCGAACGCACCCTGAGCCGGCTCTTCCGCCGCGAGCTGGGCATGACGTTCCCGCAGTGGCGCACCCAGCTGCGCCTCTACCACGCGCTGCGCATGCTGGCCGACGGCACGCCGGTCACGGCCGTCGCACACCGCTGCGGATGGTCGTCGACCAGCGCGTTCATCGATGTGTTCCGCAGGGCGTACGGGTACACGCCCGGGACGCATCAGCGCCGCGACTGAGACCTCCACGCGTCCGGCAACTTCCTTACGCGTACGGCCTCTTGGCACCGCCAGTGCCATGTGAAATATTACTGCCGTGCTCACGAGACACTCGTCCGAACGGTCACACCTCTCCCACCCCGCCCGCGCCTCGGACCTCATAGTGGTCGGGGCGGGAGTGGTCGGCGCCGCGTGCGCCTACTACGCCGCCCGCGCCGGCCTCCACGTCACCGTCATCGACCGCGGCCCGGTCGCCGGCGGCACCACCGGTGCGGGTGAGGGAAACCTCCTCGTCTCCGACAAGGAGCCGGGCCCGGAGCTGGAACTCGCGCTCCACTCCAGCCGGTTGTGGCGCGAGCTCGCCACCGAGCTCTCCTCCCGCATCGAGTACGAGACGAAGGGCGGCGTGGTCGTCGCCTCGACCGAACCCGAACTCGCGGCCCTGCGCCGTCTCGCCGCGCGGCAGCGGCAAGCGGGCGTCGTGGCCACGGAGGTCCCGGCCGACCGCATCGCCGACCTCGAACCCCATCTCGCGCCGGGCCTTGCGGGCGGCGTCCACTATCCGCAGGACGCCCAGGTGCAGCCCGCCCTCGCCGCCGCACACCTGCTGCGGGCGGCCGCCGACGCCGGGCGCCTCACGCTCCGGCTCGGCGAGGAGGTCACCGCGATCCTCACCGGCAGGCGGGGCGAGGTGCGGGGCGTCCGGACGACGCGGCACGTCGAGGTGCACGCGCCGCACGTACTCAACGCCGCCGGTACGTGGGGCGGTCAACTCGCCCGTCTCGCGGGCCTGGAGCTCCCGGTGCTCCCCCGCCGCGGATTCGTCCTCGTCACCGAACCGCTGCCGCGCGTGGTGCGCCACAAGGTGTACTCCGCCGAGTACGTCGCCGACGTCGCGAGCGGCTCGGCGGCGCTGCAGACCTCCGCCGTGGTGGAGGGCACGCCCGCGGGCCCGGTGCTGATCGGGGCGAGCCGGGAGCGGGTGGGATTCGACCGGACGCTGTCGGTGGAGGCCCTGCGCCGCCTCGCGGGCCAGGCGGTACGCCTGTTCCCGTCCCTGGCACGGGTGCGGGCGATCCGCACATACGCCGGGTTCCGCCCGTACCTGCCGGACCACCTCCCGGCGATCGGCCCCGACCCGCGCCTCCCCGGGATGCTGCACGCCTGCGGCCACGAGGGCGCGGGCATCGGCCTCGCCCCGGCGACGGGGGCGCTGATCACCGCGTTCCTGACGGGCGACGAACTCCCCTTAAATGCAGCCCCGTTCGCACCGGAGCGCTTCGCACGTGAGGAGGCAGTGCGTTGAATCCGACCGAGCTCGTGGGTGCCTCCCCCGGGCCGACCTTCACGATCACCTTCGACGGGCGTCAACTCGACGTGCTGCCGGGCCAGTCCATCGCGGCCGCGCTCTGGGCGGCGGGCATCCTCTCGTGGCGGACCACGAGGGGTGGCGGGCGGCCGCGCGGGGCGTTCTGCGGCATCGGCCAGTGCTACGACTGCCTCGCCACCGTCAACGGCCGCCCGAACAGGCGCGCCTGCTTGGTCACGGCCGGCCCCGGCGACACGGTCACGACGCAGGAGGGGAACGGCCATGACGGGCATGTCGGGTTCGAGGACTGACGCGGCTCATCCGGACGATGCGGCCGGGGGTGCTGCGGGTGCAGGGGGTGCTGCGGGTGCCGGGGGCGCCCGGGGCGCTACGGGT
Organism: Streptomyces sp. NPDC045678; assembly: GCF_056432085.1. Lineage (NCBI taxonomy): Bacteria > Bacillati > Actinomycetota > Actinomycetes > Kitasatosporales > Streptomycetaceae > Streptomyces > Streptomyces sp. NPDC045678. Next base: position 270,925 of record NZ_JBWKJS010000009.1, on the reverse strand, counting down.
ACTGCGGGCGCCGGGGGCGCTGAGGGTGCCGGGGGCGCTGGGGCGTTGTCCGAGCACGAGCCGTACGATCTCGTGGTGATCGGTGCCGGTCCCGCGGGCCTCGCGGGCGCCGTCACGGCCGCCGAACTCGGTTTGACCGTCGCCATGTTGGACTCGGCGCAGCAAGCGGGCGGCCAGTTCTACCGCCACCCCGCACCGGCCGCACGCGCCACCCGCCCCGAAGCCTTGCACCACGACTGGCCGGCCTTCACCGACCTGCGCGACCGGCTGCGAACCGGCGGCGTCATCTGCCTCTTCGACCACCACGTCTGGACGGTGGCGCGAGAGGCCGAGGACGACTGGACCGTCCACGCTCTGACCGGCGACCCCGGCGACCCCGTCCATTCCGACGGCCCCGGTGGGCCTCGTGAGCGCGGTGACGGGCAGCGCTCGGTGCGACTGCGGGCGCGCGCGATCCTCCTCGCGACCGGCTCGTACGAGAGGCAACTCCCCTTCCCCGGCTGGACGCTGCCCGGTGTCGTCGGCGCGGGCGGCGCCCAGGCCATGCTGAAGTCCGGCCTCGTCCTGCCCGGCAACCGCGTGGTTGTCGCCGGCAGCGGCCCGCTCCTGCTCGCCGTGGCAGGCTCACTCGTCACGGCCGGGGCCGAGGTGCCCGAACTGATCGAGGCGGCCTCGTATTTCGGGTACGCACGCCACCCACGCGCCCTCGCCGCCCAGCCCCACAAGCTGGCGGAGGGCGCACACCATGCCAAGGCCCTGCTGCGCCACCGGGTCCGGCCCCGCACGCATCATGCGGTCACCGAGGCGCACGGCACGGACCGCGTGGAAGCGGTGACGGTCTCCCGCCTCGACCCCGAGTGGCGTCCGATACCGGGTACGGAACGGCGTGTCGACTGCGACGCCCTGGCCGTCGGCCACGGCCTGATCCCGCAGATCGACCTGGCGACCGGCCTTGGCTGCGCGACGCGCCGCACCGCCGACGGTACGTACGCCCTGGCTCTGAGCCCGCTGCAGGAGACGTCGCTGCGCGGCCTGTGGTCGGCGGGCGAGACGTCAGGCGTGGGCGGCGCGCAACAGGCACTGTTGGAAGGCCAGTTGGCGGCACTGGCCGTGGCGTCCCGACTGACCGGCCGACTGACCGGCCGACTGACCGGCCGACTGACCGGCCGACTGACTGGTAGACCCCCCGCCCCTCTCTCGCGCCTGCGTTCCCTGCGGCACCGCCGCGACCGCGCGAACGCCTTCGCCGACGCGATGGCCGTCACACACGCGCCGGGTCGGGGCTGGTCGCGATGGCTCTCCGACGACACCGTCGTCTGCCGCTGCGAGGAGGTCACGGCGGGCCGCATCCGGGAGGCCGTCACGGAGTACGGCGCCCAGGACGCACGCTCCGTGAAGCTGCTCACCCGGGCGGGCATGGGCTGGTGCCAGGGCCGGGTGTGCGGATGGGCCGTGTCCTGCCTGGCGTCATCCCCTGGCGCGGCCACCACGGAAGACTCCGCAGAGGCTCCCTCGCAACGGCCGCCGGGCTCCGGCCCCGACCGACGCCCGCTGGCCACGCCGATCCCCTTGGGCGTCCTGGCCGACCTGACCACCCCGGAACAACAACCTCCCTCCCCTCTCGTCCCTGATCTCCTCGCCCCTGATCTCCCGCCCCACCACCCGACCGAAGGGCAGCCGTCATGACCGCCGGAAACTGGACCACCGACCGCCCCTGGCGCGGCATCATGGTCGCCACCGCGCTCCCCCTGCGCGAAGACCTCTCCATCGACTACGACGCGTACGCGGAGCACGTCGGCCACCTCATCGGCAACGGCTGTGACGGCGTCGTACCCAACGGCTCCCTCGGCGAGTACCAGACCCTCACCGACGACGAGCGCGCCCGCGTCGTCCGTACCGCCGTCGAGGCCGCGGGCGACGGCGCCCGCGTGATGCCCGGCGTCGCCGCGTACGGCAGCGCGGAGTCCCGCCGCTGGGCCGAGCACGCCGCGGACGCGGGCTGCGGCTCCGTACTCCTCCTGCCGCCGAACACCTACCGCGCCGACGAGGAGGCCGTACGTTCCCACTACGCCGAGGTCGCCAAGGCCGGCCTGCCGGTGGTCGCGTACAACAACCCCCTCGACACCCGCGTCGACCTGACCCCCGACCTGCTGGCGCGGCTGCACGGAGACGGCACCGTCGTGGCGGTGAAGGAGTTCTCCGGCGATGTCCGCAGGGCGTACGAGATCGCCGAACTCGTACCGGACCTCGATCTGTTGATCGGCGCGGACGACGTCCTGCTCGAACTCGCCCTCGCGGGCGCCGTCGGCTGGATCGCCGGATACCCGAACGCCTTCCCCGCCACCTGCGCGGAGCTCTACGACGCCGCCCGCGCCCACGACCTGGCGACGGCGCTCCCCCTCTACCGCTCGCTGCACCCGCTCCTGCGTCAGGACTCCAAGACGGAGTTCGTGCAGTCCATCAAGTTGTCGATGGACATCGTGGGCCGGCGCGGCGGCCCGACGCGCCCGCCGCGCTCCCCGCTGTCCGGCGCCACGGAGGCGCTGGTGCGGTCGGCCACGGAGAAGGCGATGGCGGCGGGCCACCGCTGACCGCCGAGGGCCCCCGTACGACCGCCGAGGCCCCCGTACGACCACCGAAAGCCCCCCTATAACTCACGTACGACCACCGAAAGCCCCCTACAACTCACGTACGCCCGCCAAGAGTCCACGCACGCCAGACAACCGGAGGGAGAGACGCCCATGCGCACCCGTCACGTGTTCCACGCCGTCGACTCGCACACCGAGGGCATGCCCACCCGTGTGATCACCGGCGGCGTCGGGGTGATCCCGGGCGCCACCATGGCCGACCGCAGACTGCACTTCATCGAGCACATGGACCACCTGCGCACGCTCCTGATGTACGAGCCGCGCGGCCACTCCGCGATGAGCGGAGCCGTCCTCCAGCCACCGACCCGTCCCGACGCCGACTACGGAGTCCTCTACATCGAGGTGTCCGGGCTCCTCCCGATGTGCGGCCACGGCACGATCGGCGTGGCGACCGTCCTCGTCGAGACCGGCATGGTGCGGGTCACCGAGCCGGTCACGACCGTACGCCTGGACACGCCGGCGGGCCTGGTCGCCGTCGACGTACGGGTGACGGACGGCGCGGCCACCTCGGCCACGCTCACCAACGTTCCCGCGTTCTGCGTCGCCCTGGACCGCAAGGTCGAGGTGCCGGGGCACGGCACGGTGACGTACGACATGGCGTACGGCGGCAACTTCTACGCCTTCGTGCAGCTCGACGCGCTGGGGCTGCCGTTCGACCGCTCCCGCAAGGACGACCTGCTCGCGGCGGGGCTCGCCATCATGGACGCGATCAACGCGTCGCCGGACCGCCCGACGCACCCCGAACAGCCGGACATCGGCGGGGTCAAGCACGTCTACCTGGCCGCACCCGGCTCGGACGCCCGCCGCTCCCGGCACGCGATGGCGATCCATCCGGGCTGGTTCGACCGCTCGCCGTGCGGGACGGGCACCTCCGCACGCATGGCGCAGCTGCACGCCCGGGGCGAACTCCCGCTGGACCGCGACTTCGTCAACGAGTCGTTCATCGGCACGGAGTTCACGGGCCGCCTGGTGGCGGAGACGGAGGTGGCGGGTCTGCCCGCGGTCGTGCCACGGATCACCGGCCGGGCCTGGATCACCGGCACGGCCCAGTACTTCCTGGCCCCCGACGACCCGTTCCCCGCGGGCTTCACGCTCTGACCTACGTGTCCCCCACAGCCTCCGTAGTCCCCCGGCGCCCCCGGGCCCCCCAACTGGCAACGTGACATTGTACTTTGGTGATCCGCGCGGGCGCGGGTACCACCGGAGGGGACACCATGGGGCACCTGAAGCAGAAGAACCTCATCACCACCAGGGAGCGGCTGCGCGACCAGGTCGGCCACGCACTGCGGGCCGCCCTGATCTCGGGCGAGCTGCGCCCCGGCGAGATCTACTCCGCGCCCGGCCTCGCCGAGGACTTCGGCATCTCGGCGACGCCGGTGCGCGAGGCGATGCTCGACCTGGCCCGCGAGGGACTGGTCGAGCCGGTCCGCAACAAGGGCTTCCGGGTCACCGAGGTGAACGAACGCGACCTCGACCAGTACACGGAGATCCGTGCCCTGATCGAGATCCCCATGATCGGCAGGATCACACGCACCGCCGCGAAGGAGGACCTGGAGGTCCTGCGCCCCATCGCGGAGGAGATCGTGCGCGCTGCCCGCGACCACGACCTCATCGCCTACCTGGAGGCCGACCGGCGCTTCCACCTCTCGCTCCTCGCCCTCTCGGGCAACGACCGCCTGGTCGAAACGGTCGGCGACCTCCGCAAGCGCTCCCGCCTCTACGGCCTGACGGCGCTGGACGAGCGCGACCAGCTGACCCCGTCGGCCGAGGAGCACATCGAGCTCCTCGACCTGATGCTGGCGGGCGACGCCAAGGGAGCGGAGAAGTGCATGGCGCGACACCTGGGGCACGTACGTTCACTGTGGGCCACGACCTGAAGGCCCTCGGACCGCACGCACCCGCAGTTCGCACGGATCCCAGAGAACGGAAATGGTGCCGCCCGAATCCCGGTCGGCACCATTCGGCGTCCTGCTCCACTGCCCTGTGTCCGAGGGGGGACTTGAACTCTCCACTCGGACACCAGCACTTTGCTCGGTGGACCTGCTGATATGCCCAACCCGCCGCAGAGTTGCCGGCTGGCATTGGTCATGCGTTCCCCCTGTTTCAGACCGTTTCGGACCGCTGTTGGTCATGCGTCGGTCACGTGACCAACCAGGGCAGGGCGGGGCCCCTTGGCCCATCCACCCACGATCGTCTGTGGCATGGTGTCGCAATCTCTGGTCAGCCCAGGGCTGCCACCGCACCCGCAATGAGGGAGCGGGCCGCCGCTCCCCGTGCGGCCTGCTGTGAGAGGCGTTCAAATGCGCGGGCGTACAGCTCGACCTGACTCGGCTGTGTGAGGGTGGAGGCGGCATCCAGCGTGTCAGCGTGCACCCTCTGGTCGTCGAAGATCGTGAAGGTCGGCATGGGCCAGATGGCCCGCTGTTCCGAGAACGGGACGATGCCCACTGCGACGTTCTGAAGTTCCATGACCCCGAGTAGGTGGCCAAGCTGCGCCGCCATGGTGTCGGCGCCGCACAGCCGGTATCGCAACACCGACTCCTCCAGCACGAAGGAGAACCGGCGTCCGCCCTTGCTCAGCACCTCGTTACGCCGTATCCGAGCTGTCACGGCGTCGCTCACGTCATCCGGTGTCCCACGGAAATCCGCAATGGAGGAGAGCAACGCGGAGGCGTACCCCGGAGTCTGAAGGAATCCGGGAATCACGTCGGATACGTAGACGCGGAAGGCTTTAGTTTGTTGGTACAGGTCGCCGGTGCTCTCTTGGAGTCTCCGGAGACCTGTTCGCTGGAGCCGCTTCCACTCCACATGTGCTTCAGCAGACTGCCTGTTGGCCGCGATCAGATCGGGGGACTGTTCCTCGGCGGCGCAGGCCCGGCACCACGCTCGGATGTCGGCATCAGACGGAGGCGTCTTGGCGTTCTCGATCCGGGACGACTTCGATTCCGACCAGCCGCACCTGACAGCCAGCTCCCGCCCGCTGATTCCCGCGTCTTTCCGGATCTCACTCAGGCGGCTCGAAAGATTCTCTCGGGCCTTCTGGACACGTGAAGAGGGGTGCGGGGTCATGAAGCTGGCTCTCGTCAGATCTTGTACTGGTGATGCGGGATCGCTCGCTCCCAGACCGCTTCGAACGCGGCGGAGCACAGTTTCACGGCTTCCGGATCGGCCGTGATCTCGTCCTCCACCACCGCGCCATCACCCGAGAAGTGGTGCACCCGGAGCAGCGTGTCATCGAACAGCCAGAAGTCGTTCCCCGGCAGGGGGACAGTTGTGGCCCGCCGTCGTGGCAGCCAGCGGACTCGCTCACCTGCCGTGACGTTGGCGTGGGTGACGTAGTGCTCCCAGCGGATGTACTCCGATACCGGCTCGGAGACCACCCGCGCCCTTCGGATCACCACGCCTCTGGCCACTGTGTCAGCGATCATTTGGTCATAAGGGTGCCACCAGGACTCGCGATCCTCCCAATTGATCCGCTCGCCACGCTTCCACGCCTCAAACCGGTCCGTTGTGGCATACGAGTCGCGCAGCTCCAGGTGGACAGCGAATCGCTCGCACTGGCCAAGCAGCTCAGCGAAGCTGGGCACGCTCGACGGCATTACACGCCTCCCTGATCATCGGAATCATCCGGGCCGGAATCCTGACGATGGCCTCGCTGTCGGGCACCGGGCCATTCGCGGGACTGGTGCCCTCGCATTCCGCCTGCGTCTCTGGGGTCGGCTTCCACCCCTGCAACAAGATCTCCTGCGCTCCCTCGTCCGCCCACACGGTGGGGCAGTGGTCCCGGTCAGTGTCAGGGTCGATGCCGACGAACTTCGCAGCCATGGCTGGCTCCCTGGTCTAGGCACTTGCTCCGACTTGCACGAGCATCGCCGACCAGTAGAGACACCGTCAATACAGCCACCGGCCACGCTAATTGCTGTGCAAGCTCGTGCAAGTTCGTGGATCGGGGGCATCGCTCGCGAGAACGATGCGTACATGCCGACCGACAAAGGGCCAAGCCATCAAACAGCCCCCAGCGGTTGGCGGATGGACCCAATCCCCAGTCGCCCGGCGTATCAGCACGGGGACGGGAACGTTCGCGTGCCTATGAGGCTGACGAAGAACGGGCGGCACGTGGCGGACACCGAAATGGTTCTACTCCCGTCCGAGGCCGCCCTACTGCTCGACAGCCTGACCAACGCCATGGAGGACAACTCCAGGTCGATGCTGCACGAGCTCTTTCGGGAGTCTGCGACGGCCGTTGGCCCGGGTGTCTTGTACGTGCCGAAAACGGATCAGTACCGGCTCTAAATCCGCCCTAGCACTGACCACACAGGAAGGCACACCATGCCCGAAACCGGAACCGACCTGTACAGCCTGCCCATCGACGGCGCCACGTTCCTCAAGGCGTGCGGGGGCAACACACACCCCGACGGCGAGTCCTGCGCCACGCTGGCGAAGATCGGCCCCAACGCGTGGGCGTTGGGCGACAGCAAGCGGCCCGGTGCGGAGCCGCTGCGCTTCACCACCGAGGAACTGAACGCGGCCGGTATCGACCCGGCCCGCTTCGGCCTGTCTGCCTGACGGCCATCCCTGGCGCCCCCGGCCCTGACTCACCCCCGAGAGACAGGGCCGGTCGGGCACCCCTCTTCTTCCTGCACTGAACAGGACGACAGTTGCACCACCACGGCTACCTATGGACCGGCTCCAAGCAACGGTTCGATGACGAGGCACTGCGACGGCCCCCGCATCCTGACCCTCCTCCGGCCGATAAGCCGGAGCTGATCCAGCGGTACAGGGAAGTGAAGGCGGAGTTCCCGACCGTGGACCTGCCACCGCTGGAAACGGCCCACTGGCTGATCAAGCCCGCGAAGCTGGTGTGCGGCACCTGGGAGGAGCCGAAGGAGGCGGCGGAATGGCTCGGGCAACGACTGGCCGAGTACGCGCCCCGGTTCGCCTCCGAGTCCGACCGCGACAGCACGCGGCTGGCACTACTGGTCCACTCCGCTGCCGAACGGCTGAGCTGGGGTGGAGACGTGTCCCACGGCTTCTACCTGGATAGGCCCGCATTTCTGTCCGTAGCTCTGGTGACGTGCTCCCCGAACCGTGCCGCACCGGACCTTGCCTGCCCGACTGCTGTCCACGCCTGATGAGGGGAGCACACCACCATGCCCCGTTCGATCCTGCGGTGTACGAAACACCGGATCACTCAGCAACCGGACACAGAGGTGACGTTCGAGGCGAAATGCCTGACCTGTGGCTGGGAGGCCAAGCCTGCGTCGGACGGCGCGACCGCCGATGTGTAGGGGCGGTAGACACCCATCCGCACGACCGTGGCGTGGCCCTCCTCCCGTTCCGAGCCGGCCTGCATGGTCTCGCGAGAATGGGAGACCGCTTCCGGGGCGTGAGGGGAACTGTCACCGCGGATCATGAAAGCCGATCACGAAAACGATGGCCAGGCGCCCGGTCTTCCCGGACCGATCCACAGTCACCACGATTCCCGGCAGTGCCTTGACCTCTACGGCCGTGGCCCCGACATACGGCGGGATCTGAACGGAGCCCGGAAGCTCGCCGCCTCCAGAGCCAACGGGCTCGGCCTGCCATCCCTGGCCTGACCAGGCAACTCTCTGGGCTGTTGGTCACGCGGTTGGTGGGCTGATTGGTCACGCGGTTGGTCACGCCACGCCCCAGAAAAGCAGAAAACCCCTGATCAACAGGGGTCTCAGCTGGTGTCCGAGGGGGGACTTGAACCCCCACGCCCGATAAAGGGCACTAGCACCTCAAGCTAGCGCGTCTGCCATTCCGCCACCCGGACTAGGTGTCTGCCGCCGTGCGGGGTGTTCCCTCGCGGCGACATGGACAACAATACCAAGGTTTCGGGGTGCCTTTCACCTGCGTATCCACCCGCCGACGCCGGGATGCGCGGCCGAGCCCGCCGCCCCGCCTACAGTCTCACCATGAGTGACGAGTCGATTACCGGTGCGGGTGGGAGGCTCGGCGATGTGAAGGTGCGCCGCCCCCGGATGCTGTCCCCTCTCCGCGAGCACTTGCGGGACACCATGTGGTTCGCGCCGACCGCCGGACTCCTGGGGTCCGTGCTCCTGTGGTGGGGCGCGGCGGAGCTGGACGCGGGGATCGTCACGGCGCTGCGGGACGCCGGGGACTACGACGGGATCAAGGACCTGATGGGCATCGCCGAGGACGCGAAGGCGGTGATCAGCACCATCGGCAGCGCCATGATGACCTTCATCGGTGTCGTCTTCAGCATCTCCCTCGTGGCCGTGCAGATGGCGAGCGGACAGTTCAGCCCGCGTGTGGTGCGGCTCTACGTACGGTCCCGCATCACCAAGATCACGCTCACGGTCTTCATGGCGACGTTCCTCTTCTCCCTGCTGACGCTGACCTCGTTCGACAGCGAGCGGGACCCCCGGCTCCTGACGAGCGTGCCGCTGGTCGAGGCGGTGATCGCGATGGTGATGGTGCTGCTGAGCCTCCTGCTGTTCGTGGCGTACGTGAACGGGACGGTCCGGATGATGCGGATCGGCTTCGTGATCGACAGGATCGCCCGCGAGTCGTTCCGGGTGGCCGTGAAGCAGCCCATGGAGCTCCCGGTGGACACGGCGCGGCTCGGTCCGGAGACCGCGCGGGTCACGCACACCGGCCGGGCGGGTGTGCTGCGGGACGTGAACATCGCGCGTGCCGTGCGGGCGGCTCGGCGGCAGGGGGTCGTCCTTCGCCTGATCCCCCGGATCGGGGATTTCGTGGTGCCGGGGACGCCCGTGTTCACGGTGCACGGCGGGGCGGCGCCCTCACGGCGCGCACTCGGCTACACCGTGTCCGTCGGCGTCGAGCGCACCTTCCACCAAGATCTCGCGTTCGGCCTGCGGCAGCTCTCCGACATCGCTCTGCGGGCCCTGTCCCCCGCGGTCAATGATCCGACGACCGCCGTGCAGGCCCTGGATCGCATCGTCCAGTTCCTGGCGTCGATCGCCCCCTACCCCTTGGGCGCGCTCGGGCACCGGGACCGGCGCGGGGCGCTGCGGCTCGTCCAGTCGGTGCCGGACTGGACGGCCCTGGTCGATCTCGGGTTCACCGAGATCAGAGGAACCGCGATCGGCAACCCCCAGGTGACCAGGCGCATGCTCGCCGGCCTCGACGACCTGCTCCTCCTCACCCCCGAGGAACGGCGCGAGCCACTCCTGCGACACCGGACACTCTTGGCCCAGGCCGTGGAACGCTTGGTCCCGGAGTCGGCGGACCGCGCGTTCGCCCTGCGCCCGGACCGCCAGGGAATCGGCTGAGCCGACCGTGCGGGGCAGTCCTGTGATGCCCGATCGTGATCCAGGGTGCACAACCCCGTATGGACCCCGGCTGTGGCACGCCGTCGAAACGGACGACTGCCACGAGGTGAGCTCGGGCGTCTGCGTCTGCGTCTGCGTCTGCGACTTCGACGAGACGACGTACTTCGACCCCAGTGTGTGGGACATGCGCAACAGCGAGGCCGGGGCCTGGAAGGTGGCGGCCGAGGTGTCCTTCAAGGGCGGCGGCGACACGGACGACAAGGGCCTGACCGCCTACGTCAAGCGCAGCTCCCGCCTGAGCGTGAACACCGCGCCCGAGCCGGCGGCCAAGGGCAAGACCGTCACCGTGACCGGCAAGGTGACCGGCCGCGGACAACGTCGCAATGCGGGGAGAACCCGCCCTACTTTCTGAGACGGGCCTGAGGCGCCCCGGGCGCGGCATCCGTGGGGGGGCGTCCTTCCGCCGTCGGCAGGAGGGCGCCCCTCCACGTCGTCCGGTCAGTCGCCGCAGCGGCCGCGCAGCGAGTGCAGGTGCTCGCTGGACTTGCGGGCGAAGGCGTAGGACTCGACCGGGTTGTCGTGCTCGGTCTGCCAGTGGTGGTAGCGCTTGCCGTGGTGGGTGCGTGCCGTCACCGTCGACAGGAACTTCTTGTAGTCGATGTCGCCGTCGCCGACGTCCGTCATGCGGTAGCCGTCACGCGTGGTCTCGTCACGGATGCCGTCCTTGACGTGGAACAGGGGATAACGGTGGGGCTGCTTCAGCACGTAGTCGAGCGGGTGGAAGGGGGCCGGACTGCCGTCGACGCGCTTGCCGAAGCGGAACCGGGCGCTGAACGCCCAGTAGATGTCCATCTCCAGATACACGAAGTCGGGGTCGGTCTCCGCGAGGAGCACGTCGTAGAGCCGGACCTTCGGTTTGTCGGTGGCGAAGGAGAACTCCTCGGCGTGGTTGTGCTGGTAGAACTTCATGCCGCGCTTGCGGGCCGCTTCGCCGTACGTGTTGAAGTCCTCCGCCGCACGCTTCCAGGCGTCGACGGTGGTGCCGTAGCGGAAGGGGCCCGAGGCGGTGCCTATGTGCTTGAGGCCGAGGGCCTCGGCGTCGTCGAGGACCTTGGTGAGGTTCTGCGCGAACGTGTACGCGTGGGGGTTGTTGTCGTCGTAATAGCCGACGTGGGAGCCGATGGGGTTCAGGCCGTGGTCGCGGGCCAGCCTCTTGAGCTGGGCCAGGGTGATGGCGCCCGCGGAGCCCTGGGTGTATCCGGCGAATTCGATCTCGTCGTATCCGTACTTCTCCAACTCCGCGAACACGGGCGCGAATCCGACGGAGGAGACCTTGTCGCGCAGGCTGTAGAGCTGAATGCCGAGCCGGCCGGGCGGCAGGACGGGACGCCCGCGGCCCTTGCCCGCGGCCGCGGAGTCGGTGGGGGTTGCCGAGGCGGTCGGGGCGGCCGCTCCGACGAGCGCCGCGGCGGTGGCTCCGGCGGCCACACCGAGCATGCCGCGTCGGCTGAGTCTGTGCGCGAGTTCGGGGTCGGTGGTGGTCGGCTTGCGGCTCATGCGGTTCTCCTCGGTGGACTCAGGGGCGCGTCAGGGATCGGTTCGAAGGACGGATCAGGGATCACTGAGGGCCGGGCCCTGATGGCAGGGTCCGAGCTGTCTGGTTCAGTGGAGATCAAGCAGGTTCAGCGACGCGGGTCGGTGGGCATCACCGCAGACCCGCGAGGTCGAGCAGGAGCGATTTCACATCGGTGGCCGCGACGCGGCCGCTGACGGCGCGGGGGGTGGAGCACAGAATGAGCGGACTTTCGTCCTCGCTCGTGGGGAGGCGGCCATGGCTGCCGCGAATAGGTGACGGGTCCAGGGGCACGACCGCCATGCGGTAGCGCATGCCGAGCTTCTTGCGGGCTACCGCGCTCGCGGCCTTGACCCGGACGTACGGGTCCTGGGGGTCCATGAAGAGCTCGACGGGGTCGTAGCCGGGTTTGCGGTGGATCTCGACGAGCTGCGCGAAGTCGGGCGCGCGGGCATCGTCGAGCCAGTAGTAGTACGTGAACCAGGCGTCCGGCTCCGCGACGGCGACGAGTTCGCCGGAGCGCGGATGATCCAGCTGGTGGTCCTTCTTGCCCTCGTCGTCGAGGAGTTGCTCGATGCCGGGGACGCCTTCGAGGGCGGCTCGGGTGACGTCGAGGTCTTCCGGGCGGCGGACGTAGACGTGGGCGATCTGGTGGTCGGTGACGGCGAAGGCCCGGGAGGCCATCGGGTCGAGGTACTCCATGCCGTCCTGGGTGTGCACTTCGAGCAGACCCGCACGGCGCAGGACGCGGTTGATGTCGACGGGCCGGTTCACCCGTGTGATGCCGTACTCGGACAGCGCGACGACGGTCCTGCCCTCCGCCTTCGCGTCGTCCAGGAGCGGCGCCACGGTCGCGTCGAGTTCGGCGGCGGCGCGGAAGGAGCGCGGGTCGTCGGGGCCGAAGCGCTGCAGGTCGTAGTCGAGGTGAGGGAGGTAGCACAGGGCGAGGTCGGGGTGGCGGGTGTCGATGATGTGCCGGGTGGCGTCCACGATCCAGCGGCTGGACACGATGTCGGCGCCGGGTCCCCAGAAGTGAAAGAGGGGGAACGTGCCGAGTTTGTCGGTGAGTTCGTCGTGGAGGGCCGGGGGCCGGGTGTAGCAGTCGGGTTCTTTGCGGCCGTCGGCGTAGTAGACGGGGCGGGGGGTGATGGTGAAGTCGGTGTCTGCGCCCATGGCGTACCACCAGCAGATGTTGGCGACGGTGTAGTCGGGGTGCGCGCGGCGGGCGGCGTCCCACAGCTTGTCGCCGGCGACGAGGCCGTTGTGCTGGCGCCACAGGAGTACGTCGCCGAGCTCGCGGAAGTACCAGCCGTTGCCGACGATGCCGTGCTCGGCGGGGGTGGTGCCGGTGAGGAAGGTGGACTGGGCGGCGCAGGTGACGGCGGGCAGGACGGTGCCGAGCGGTGCTCTGGACCCGGACTGGCCAAGCGATTTGAGGCGCGGCATGTGGTCGAGGAGGCGCGGGGTGAGGCCGACGACGTCAAGAACCAGCAAGGGGGTCGGGGTCATGGGAGTTCCTTGAGGCCGAGGTCGGTCAGGAGGTCGCGGGCGAGGGAGAGCTCTGCGGCGATGCCCTCGGCGAGCTGGGGGCGGCCGCGGGGGCGCAGGGCGGGCGGGAGGGCCTGCCAGGTGTAGGTCTCGACCTCGAGGTGGCGGGTGAGGGGGACGGGCCCGCCCACGAGCCGGGTCAGGACGTCCTGGAGGACGGGGAGCGTGGAGGTGAGGGGCGCGGCGGGAGCCGCGTGGAGGGGGACGTGGAAGTGGGCGCGCCAGGGTGCGGTATCGGGCAGCACGTCGGTGGCGAGTGCTTCGCCGAGGTCGTCGGTGCCGCGCAGGCCGTCGCCGGTCAGGGTCCGGGTCTGGTGGAGGAAGCGGGGTTCGTCGAAGGCCGCGAGGGCTTCGCGTACGCCGGGGAGGTGAGGGTGTTCGGCGTGCAGTGCGGCGGACAGCTGCGATTTGACGACAGGGATGCCCGCGGCGGTGAGGGCGTCGAGGGCCGTCCGCGGATCTTCGAAGGAGGTGGCGAGGTGACAGGTGTCGACACAGACACCGATGCGGTCGTGGCCGACCGCGGTGAGCGGGGCGATGGCGTCGGCGGTCGTCTCGACGGTGCAGCCGGGCTCCGGTTCGAGACCGATGCGGATGGAGCGGCCGGTCAGCTCGGTGAGGGCGTCGAGGCGCTGGGCCAGCACGGTGAGAGCCGTGCGGGCGGCCTCGGCGCGCGGGGTGTCGAAGGGTGTGCGCCAGGCGAGCGGAAGGGTGGAGATGGTGCCTTCGGTGACGTCGTCGGGGAGGAGCGCGGCGAGCAGCCTGGCAAGTTCGGTGGTGTGGCCGAGGCGGTCCGGGTCGGTCCAGTCCGGCTTGTACACGCGGTATTTGACCTGTTCCGCGCCGAAGCCTTCGTAGGGGAAGCCGTTGAGGGTGACGACTTCGAGTCCGCGCCGGTCGAGTTCGGTGCGCAGACCTCGCAGTGCCGCGGGGTCGGTGCCGAGGGCGTGGGCGGCGTCCTTGGCGAGCCACAGGCCGATGCCGATGCGGTCCCTGCCGAGCTTCTTGCGCACGGGCTCGCAGTGGTCGCGGAGTTGGGCGAGCACACCGTCCAGGGTTTCGGCCGGGTGGACGTTGGTGCAGTAGGCGAGGTGGACGGTGGAGCCGTCGGGGTGCCGGAAGCGCATGGGTCACGCCCCGCCGCGCAGGATGGAGTTGCCTTCGTGGGTGGCGGTGTCGGGTTCGCGCACGTCGAGCTGGAGCCTGCCGCTGAGCCCGTAGAACTCCACGGGGTTGCGCCACAGCACGAGGTCGACGTCGTCCTCGTCGTACCCGGTGGCCAGCATGGCGTCGGCGACCTTGCGGGTCTTGAGGGGGTCGCTCTTTCCCCAGTCGGCGGCGGAGTTGATGAGCACTCGGTCGGGTCCGAAGTCGCGCAGGATCGCGACCATCCGTTCCTCGTCCATCTTGGTGTCGGGATAGACGGAGAAACCCAGCCAGCAGCCGCTGTCCTTGGCCTCCTTGACGGTGGTCTCGTTGAGGTGGTCGATCAGGACGCGGTCGAGGGGCAGGGCGGACTCGCCGATCACGTCGATGGTGCGGCGCAGGCCCGCGAGCTTGTCCCGGTGCGGGGTGTGCACGAGCGCGGGCAGTTCGTGGTCGGCGGCGAGCTGCAGCTGGGTGGCGAGCGCGGCGTCCTCGGCGGGAGTCATGGAGTCGTAGCCGATCTCTCCGACGGCGACGACGTTGTCCTTGACGAGGTAGCGGGGCAGTTCGTCGAGGACGGGGGTGCAGCGGGGGTCGTTCGCCTCCTTCGGGTTGAGGGCGATCGTGCAGTGGTGGGCGATGCCGTACTGGGCCGCGCGGAAGGGTTCCCAGCCGAGGAGGGAGTCGAAGTAGTCGAAGAAGGAGGTCGGCGACGTACGTGGCTGGCCGAGCCAGAAGGCGGGTTCCACGACGGCGCGGACGCCTGCGGCATACATCGCCTGGTAGTCGTCGGTGGTGCGGGACGTCATGTGGATGTGGGGGTCGAAGATGCGCATCAGGACTCCTGCTCCTCGCCGGTGAGGGGGCCCTTGGGGGCCGAGGGGGACTCGAAGGCGGTCAGCTCCATGGCTCGGTGCAGGTCGCCGGGGACGGGCCGGCCGGCCGCGGACCGCTCCGTCGCGTAGTCGCCGAGCATCCGGGCGAGTTCTGTGTCTCCGCGGGCACGCCTGGGCAGATCGGCGACGGCGTCCAGCGGGACACCGGTGAACAGGCACTTGAGGACGGCGTGGCGCCAGTCGTGCGGAGGGAGGTGCGCGGCGGCGTAGGGGCCGACGGCCGCGGCGACGAGGCTCGTGTCGTTGGTGCGCAGGGCGTCCTCGACCAGGGGCAGTGCGTCGGGCCCCGGGACCAGGTGGGGCAGTGCCAGCAGGACGGCCCGGCGTTCGGCTGCGGTGCCCTGGGCGTAGACGCGGGCGAGAGTGAGCGGGGTCGCGTTCGCGGCGTGCAGGAGAAGGACGCGGGCGGCGTCGGCGTGGTGGGCGCCGCAACGGCGTCCGGCCTCGGCGAACCGCAGCTCCCACGTGGGGGTGGGCCCCGGTCCCTCCCGTTCGGGGTGCTCACCGTGGGCGGCGGCTTCGGCGGTGGCCTGGTCGAGCCAGGCGCGGGCGGCTCCGCCGAGGTCGTTCTCGAGATGGGTGCGGAGGGCGGCTATCTCGGAGGTGTCGGTCACGGGGTACCTCCTTCGGCGGGGGTGGCGGCCAGGGCGGGGGTCGGGGCGAGGGCCGGGACTGCGGCTTCCGCTCGGCGCAGGAAGTCGATGGAGCGGGCGGCGAGGTCAGGGCCCGCGTGGGAGTGGCGGGGCAGTTCGACGACGGTCAGCCCTCGGTAGCCGACGGTGGCCAGCGCTTCGAGTACGGGCGGGAAGTCGATCTCTCCGTCTCCGAAGGGCAGGTGCTCGTGGACTCCGCGGCGCATGTCCTCGATCTGGACGTGCCGCAGCCAGGGGGCGGTGGCGCGCACGCAGTCCGCCGGAGGAAGGGGTTCAAGGCACTGGCAGTGGCCGATGTCGAGGGTGAGGCCGAGAAATTCCGGCTCCGGGTCACCGAGTTGTCGGCGCAGGTGATGGAAGTCGGCGAGCGACGAGAGGAGGTGGCCGGGTTCGGGCTCGACGGCGAGTGGGACACCGGCGCCCGAGGCGGCATCGAGGACGGGTCCGAGCGCGTCGGTGAGACGTCGCCACGCGATGTCGTCCGAGGTGTCCGCCGGGGTGATGCCGCTGAAGCAGTGCACCGCGTGGGCGCCCAGGTCGGCGGCGACCTGGACGGCGCGGACCAGTAGACGACCGCGTTCGGCGCGTTGTTCCGGGTCGGGATCGAGGAGGGAGGGACCGTGCTTGCGCCGCGGGTCGAGAACGTAGCGGGCCCCGGTCTCGACGGTGACGCCCAGACCGAGACGGTCCAGACGGCGGGCCACGTGGCGGGTGCGGGCGACGAGATCGGGGGCGAGGGGGTCAAGGTGCATGTGATCGAGAGTCAGACCAACACCCGCATAGCCGAGGTCGGCGAGGAGACCGAGGGCGTCGTCGAGCCGAAGATCGGTGAGCCCGTTGGTCCCGTAGCCGTAACGGAGCGGGGTGCCGTGGCTGCCGTGCATCGCGTCGCGGGGTTGGGGGCGGAGGCTCTGCGGATCCGGTCCACGCATGCGACGCGCGGCTTCCAGCCGGCTCGGGGAGTGCCGTGGAGCACGCTGCTCGACGAGGCCGTCACCCTGCCCGGCGTGACACGGATCTTCCGGCCCACTCGGGTGACGCGCGTCGTCCGACCCGACCACATGGCGCGCGGCTTCCGGCGGACTCGGGTGACGCACGTCGTCCGACCCGACCATGTGGCGCACGACGCCCGCCCCTTCCGCATGACGCGCGGCTTCCGGCCGACTCGGGTGACGCGCGTCTTCCGACCCGACCACATGACGCGCGGCTTCCGGCCAACTCGGGTGGCGCACGTCGTCCGACCCGACCATCTGGCGCGCATCCCTTGGCCCGTCCAGGTGACGCCTCCCATCCGTTCCCTCCGTGCGGGACGCGCCCTCCGCTCCGTCCGCGTGGCGCGCCCCTTCCGTTTCCGAGCCACCCGTGCGGCCCGCGCTCTCCGTTGCGTTCATGTGACGCTCACCTTTCGTGCGAACCGGCGGGCGGCGGGGGCGAGGGCGGCGGTCAGGAGGGCTGTGACGGGGGCGCCGGTGCGGGCGGCCAG
Organism: Streptomyces sp. NPDC045678; assembly: GCF_056432085.1. Taxonomy (NCBI): domain Bacteria; kingdom Bacillati; phylum Actinomycetota; class Actinomycetes; order Kitasatosporales; family Streptomycetaceae; genus Streptomyces; species Streptomyces sp. NPDC045678. The sequence goes on along the minus strand of NZ_JBWKJS010000009.1, from coordinate 253,695 downwards.
GGCGGCCTGGAGCGGGATCATGGCGCGGATTCCGCCGCCGACGGCGCGCTGGGTGAGGGGAGGTGACGGGTTGAGGGCGGCGTGGAAGAGGGGCCTGGCGGCGGTTCCGGCGTAGGCGAGTGCGAGGGCACCGGGGAGAGTGCGGCGGCCGGTGGCGACAGCGGTTCGGAGGTCCGGCCCGCCCTCGGGGCGGGGCTGTGCTCGCGGGGCACCCCGCTTCCGCCGCAGTCCGCCCGCGGCCCCGCCCTCGCCCACCGATGCGCGGCGTGTGGTGCCGATCAGGCGGGTCAGGGTCGCCGTCGTCGCCAGCGCGGCCAGTGGTGCGGTCGAGGAGCCGCCCTGCGCCTCGCGGCGGGAGACGACGGTGACGGCCAGGGTGTGGGCGGCGAGGGCCGTAGCCGAGGGGGCGGCCGCGGTGACGTGGGCGCGCGGGTCGCGGTCGGGACCCGCCGTGGCGGTCGCACCGAGGAGCAGGTCGAGGCCTCGCGCGGTGGCCATGGCTGCCGGGCCGACGGGGGTGTGCTTCAGGGCGAGGTCGTACGCCCACACCGTCCCGGCCAGCGCGCCCGCCACGGCGAGCGACGGGCGGCCCGCGCGGGAGGCGAGGGCGAGGCCCGCGGCGGTGAGGGCGGTGGCCGCGGTGAGGGCCGCGGGTGGGGCGACGCGGCCGGAGGGCAGCGGCCGCTCGGGGCGTTCGACGGCGTCTTCGGCGCGGTCGGCCCAGTCGTTGAGGGCCATGCCGGCCTCGTACAGGCAGAGGGAGGAACCGATGGCGAGGAGAGTGCGATGGTTGGGACGCAGGCTGGTCGCCGCCGCTCCGGCGAGGGCGTCGCCGGGGACGGTGAACAGGGCGGGGAAGCGGAGGAGTTCGGCCCAGGCGCGCCGGGTGGCCAGGGCGTTCATGAGGACTCACCGGACGGCGAACCGTCGGCGGGGCCCCGGCCGGCCCGTCCGCGGGCGCGACCGCCACCCCCGGCATAGTCTCCCCGTCCGGCAGGGCGAGCGCCTCCCCCGGCAAGGTCTCCCCCTCCGGGAGCACGACCGCCTCCCCCCGCGAGGTCTCCCCCTCTGGCAGCACGACCGCCTCCCCCCGCGAGGTCTCCCCCGCCGGGAGCGCGACCATCTCCTCCGACGGGGTGGTCTCCTCCCAGCTGCTCCGCGAAGTCCACCAGTGCGGCGTACTGCTCGCCCAGGGCCGCGGGGGCGCCGTCGTCCGGGTCCTTGAAGTAGAAGGCGAGGGCGGGCAGGGGGCCGGAGAGGCCGCGTTCATGGGCGCGGGACGTCAGCCGGGCGAGGTCCAGGACCAGGGGGGCGGCGAGCGCCGAGTCGCAGCCCTGCCAGGTGGTCTGCAGGACCATGCGCGTGCCGAGGAAGCCGTCGAAGGCGATGTGGTCCCAGGCCGTCTTCCAGTCGCCGAGGGAGGGGACGTCGTCGATGTGGACCTCGCCCTCGGGGGCGGAGCCCAGCGTGTCGGCGAGGACGCGTTCCTTGCCCGCGTTCTTCGCCGCGGCGGCCGCGGGGTCGGCCAGGGCGGCGCCGTCACCGCCGCCGAGGAGGTTCGTGCCGGACCAGGCGCGTACGGAGAGGGCACGTTGCGCGAACATCGGGCCGAGTACGGAGCGCAGCAGGGTCTGGCCGGTCTTGCCGTCGCGGCCCGCGAAGGGAAGGCCGGAGGTGCGTGCCGCGTCGGTGAGGCGCGGGTGACGCAGGCCCGTGGAGGGGGTGAAGTTCACGTAGGGGCAGCCGGCGCGCAGGGCGGCGGCCGCGTAGAGGGAGCTGGCGGGGAGCCGTTCGGCGCCGTCCGTGGGGAGCGGTTCGGTCGAGGCGACGTTCACCACCACGGCGCGGGCCAGCCCCCGGCGACGTACGAAATCGCGGATGTCGGAGGTGAAGGAGTCGATCAGTTCCTCGTCGGTGCGGGTGTCGCCCGGTTGCGGGCCGCCGGGGCGTATCTCGGCGTCCGCCGCGGCGAGTTCGGCGCGCACCGCCGAGGGGAGGCCGTGGGGCAGGACGCCGCCCGCGGCGAGTTCCTCGGCGCGTTTGGGCAGGGGGCAGCCGGCGGTGTCGTGGCCGCCGAAAACGAGCGACGACAACGTTGGCAGTCCGCGGTCCGTGAAGGGTGCGGTCTCGGTCACCATGCCGGTGGGAGCGTGGAGGCCGGCGGTCATCGCCGCGCAGCCCGCGACGGCCGTGGTCGCGACCGAGCCGCGTGCCCCGATCAGCCACACGCCGACGGGACCGACGGGCGGCGTCCCGAGGGGAGGGGTCGAGGGCGTGGATGGTGAGGTCGCGGATGGGGACACGGCTGCCTCCTGCATGACTCAGAGCTCGGTACACGACTCGGGAGCTCGCGGAACGTGAGTGCGGTGCAAGACGGCGGGCGGAGGTCCGGCGTCCTCCGCCCGCCGCCGTCTAGCGACCCGCGCCCGAACCGGTCGTCGGGGCGGGTGGGTCGGAGTGGTGTGCCGTCGCATCACTCATCGGCACAGCTTTCCCCGGGCGGACCTTCCCCGGGCCGTCCTGCCCCGAACGTGCCTTGCCCGGGCCATCCTTGCCTGGGCCGTCCTTGCCCGGGCGGCCCTTCGCGGGCAGGTCCTTCAGTCGGATGTTCCGGAAGGTGACCTCGTCGGCGTCGCCGTGGTTCTGGATGCCGATGTGGCCTTGGCGCAGGCTGCGGGCCGGGTCGGTGTTGGTGAAGTCGTTGATCTTGACTCCGTTGAGGTAGACGCGAAGGCGTTCGCCCTCGACGCGAATCTCGTACGTGTTCCACTCCCCCGGCGGGTTCAGCGCCTGGTCACGCTTCTTCAGGTCGGCGGAGCGGAAGCCGTAGACGGAGCCCGTGGTCTTCTCGGGGACGTCCGTGGCGTCGATCTGGATCTCGTAGCCGTTGTTCACGGCCGACCAGGGGTCGTCGGAGGGCGGGAAGCCCACGAAGATCCCCGAGTTGTCGTCGCCCCGCATCCGCCAGTCGAGCTTGAGGGAGTAGGAGCCGAGTTCGCGCCGGTCGTACCAGAGCATGCCCATGCCGCCGACGGTCTTGAGCGTGCCGTCGCCCTCGTTGAGCCGGAGGGAGCCGGGGCCTGCCTGTTTCCAGCCCTGGAGCGAGGAGGCGGTGCCGTCGAAGATCGGGGTGTAGCCCTTCTCCGGCCGGCAGTCGGCCTGGGCCGCGCCGACGGCCCAGCGGATGCCGCCGAGGAGGTGCCGGCGGAAGGCCGGTTCGGCGAAGGACTCCTTGGTGTGGCCGCCGCCCGTGTAGAAGGAGCGGCCGCCCTCGTAGCTCTGACACCAGGCGATGGGGCGGTCGCCGGACATCGTGCCGCCCGTGTACGACGATTCGTCGAGGGTGGCGAGCACGCGGGCCCGGTCGCGGGGGTTGGCGCGGTAGTTGTACCACTCGTCGGTGCGGTCCCAGCTGCCCGTGCCGAGGTGGGCGGTGGCCGGGTGCGCGTGGTCCTCGACGTGGACCTTCGCGGGCTGGATCGCGGGGTGCGACTGGAAGTAGGCACCCGCGAGCCCGCCGTAGAAGGGCCAGTCGTACTCGGTGTCGGCCGCGGCGTGCACGCCGACGTAGGCGCCGCCGTCGCGGATGTACCGCTCGAACGCCGTCTGCTGGTCGGCGTTCAGGACGTCACCGGTCGTCGAGAGCCACACCACGGCGTCGTACCGGGCCAGGTTCGCGGCCGTGAAGGCGCCGGCGTCCTCGGTCGCGTCGACGGTGAAGCCGTTCGCGGCGCCGAGTTCCTTGACGGTGGCGATGCCGGTGGGGATCGAGTCGTGGCGGAAGCCGGCGGTCCTGGAGAAGACGAGCACCTTCTCCCCCGCCTTCTTCGGCGGCTCGGGCTTGGAGGCCGCGGGGCCCGACACACAGCCGATGAGCAGGGCGGCTGCGGCGGTCGCGGTGGCCAGCCGTACGGATGCGCGCATGTGCTGACCCCTCTCAGCTCGTCGTGAAGGTGAAGTCGTCCACGTCGTACAGCGCCCCCGAGCCCCTGCCCTTGAAGACCAGGAAGAGCGTCGTGGTCTTGGTGGGCGGCTTGCTGATCGCCGTGCTGACGTCGGCATACGTCTCCCAGCCACCGGTCGGCGTGACCTTCGCGGTGCCGAGCAGTCTGCCGTCGGCGGATCCGCTGCGTACCTCCAGCGTGCCCCCGGATCCGGCCGACGCGACGCGTGCGGTCAGCTTGGTGGCGTTGCCGAGGATGTACGGCTCGAAGGAGACCCAGTCGCCGTTGTGGATGTCGCCGACGGTCTTGCCGCCGTGCGCCGGGGTGTGGTTGACGACGGAGACGCCCTTGGAGTCGTTGTAGTGCTCGCCCTGGCGGTGCTTGGGCTGGACGACGTTCTGGTCGTGGGTGGTCAGCGCGGGCTGGCCGTTCGCGCCCTTGTCGGTGTACTCGGCGTCGAACACCCCGAAGATGTTGGCGTTCGGGTCGTGCTCGCCGTCGGCGGAGGTCTGGATGGTGCCCTCGCAGCCGTTGGCCGAGGTGACGGGGTGGCCGTGGCTGTCGTGGCCGAGAATGTGCGTGACCTTGACCTTGGTGCAGTCGATCGGCCCGTCCTCCGGGTCGGTCACCTTCACCTGGAAGGGCACCTTGTCGCCGAAGGTGAACAGCTGGCCGTCACCGGGCAGTTGCAGGGTCACCTTGGGGGCGGTGTTGCCGACGGTGATGTGGGCGCTTGCCGAGCCGGTGCGTCCGGTGGAGTCCTTCACGGTCACGGTGGCCGTGTAGACGCCGTTCTTCTTGTACGTGTACGTGGGGTTCTGCTGCGTGGACTTGCCGCCGTCGCCGAAGTCCCAGGCGTAGGTGAGCGTCCCGCCGTCGGCGTCCGTGGCCTTGGCGGTGAACTTGGTGCGCAGCGGCGCCTGCCCGCTCGTCTTCGAGGCGGTGGCCTCGGCGACCGGGGAGTGGCCGTCGGTGGCGTTCTCGATGCGGTAGAGGCCCGAGTTCTCGTCGCCGCCGAACCAGGCCGTGCCGTAGTCGAGGACGTAGAGGGCGCCGTCGGGGCCGAACTCCATGTCCATGACCTGCGTGCCGGTCCACGGGAACGGGTTGATCTTCGAGACCGTGCCGTCCGTGCCCTGCTCGATGCGCTTGATCCAGCGGCGGCCGAACTCGCCGGCGAAGAAGTCGCCGTCGTACGCCTCGGGGAACTTCACCGGGGAGGTGTTGGCCGCGTCGTAGCGGTAGACGGGGCCGCCCATCGGGGACTCGGAGCCGCTGCCGAACTCGGGCACGGAGCCACCGTCGTACGGAATCCAGGCTTCCTGCGCGGGCGGCAGGTCGGTCAGGCCGGTGTTGTGCGGCGACTCGTTCTTCGGGGCCTTGCAGTCGAAGGCGGAGCCGGAGGTGCCGGTCGCGAAGTCGTAGTCGACGTAGGCGTCGTTCTTGCCCGTGCAGAACGGCCAGCCGAAGTTGCCGGGCTTGGTGACCCGGGCGAACTCGACCTGTCCCGCGGGGCCGCGCTTCGGGTCGGCCGCGCCGGCGTCGGGTCCGTAGTCACCGACGTAGACGATGCCCGTCGGCTTGTCGACGCTCATGCGGAAGGGGTTGCGGAAGCCCATCGCGTAGATCTCGGGGCGGGTCTTCGCGGTGCCCCTGGCGAAGAGGTTGCCGTTCGGGACCGTGTACGAGCCGTCGTCGGCGACCTTGACGCGGAGGATCTTACCGCGCAGGTCATTGGTGTTGCCGGCGCTGCGCCGCGCGTCGAAGGCGGGGTTGCGGTTCGCGCGCTCGTCGATGGGCGTGAAGCCGTCCGAGGCGAAGGGGTTGGAGTCGTCGCCGGTCGACAGGTAGAGGTTGCCGTCCTTGTCGAAGTCGATGTCACCACCGACGTGGCAGCAGGTGCCGCGGCTCGCGGGGACGTCGAGGACCTTCTTCTCGCTGGCGTTGTCGAGGGTGCCGTCGGCCTTGAGGACGAAGCGGGAGAGGCGGTTCACGCCGTCGAACTTCTTGAAGTCCTCGGCCGTGCCGTTCTCCGGGGCGTCTCCCGCGGGGGTGTCGAGCGGCGGCGCGTAGTAGAGGTAGATCGCCCGGTTGTCCTTGAACTTCGGGTCGATGCCGACGCCCTGGAGGCCCTCTTCGTCGTGCGTGTAGACCGGTATCTTCCCGGCGATCCTGGTGTTGCCCGCCGCGTCCGTGAGGCGGAGTGTCCCGTCGCGCGAGGTGTGCAGGACCGAGCGGTCGGGGAGCACGGCCAGCGTCATCGGCTCGCCCGTCTCCGCCGCGCCCTTGGCGAGGGTGACCTGCTGGAAGTCCTCGGCGACGGGCGCTGCGGAGGCGGCCTTCGCGGGCGGATCGGCGGGGACGGCACCGGCGTGCGGCACGGCGAGGGTCAGGGTGGCACCGGTGAGTACGGTGCCGGTGAGCAGGGCAAGGCTTCTGCGGAGTCTCGGGCGTTTCCTGTGCACGGGGTTCCTCCGGATGGGGGGACGGTCGTACGGGGTGTGTGCGCCGTGCGCCGGGGTGCGCCGTCACCCCGGACGAATCATGTCCTGAACACCTCAAGGACGGTAGCCACGTTTGTCCCGGGCGGAAAGCCCTTGTGCGCGACGGAAGTTGAACTTTTTCCTGTCAATGGACAAACGTGGCACGGGACCAACTGGATCCGTCCCGGTCAGTCGGTCCGGTCGGAGCCGCCGAACGCCGCGTCGAAGGACGCGCTCGGGGCCTCGAAATCGAACGCCTTCAGGCGCGTCAGCGCCTCCGGTGCGCCCTGCAGCCGGTCCATGCCCGCGTCCTCCCACTCGACGGAGACGGGCCCGTCGTACGCGATGGAACGCAGCATCCGGAAGACGTCCTCCCACGGAACGTCCCCGTGGCCCGCCGACACGAAGTCCCAGCCGCGCCGCGGGTCGCCCCACGGGAGGTGCGAGCCGAGGCGGCCGTTGCGGCCGTCAAGGCGGCGCCGGGCCTCCTTGCAGTCGACGTGGTAGATGCGGTCGCGGAAGTCGTAGAGGAATCCGACCGGGTCGAGGTCCTGCCACACGAAATGCGACGGGTCGAAGTTCAGCCCGAAGGCGGGGCGGTGGCCGACGGCCTCCAGGGCCTTGTGCGTGGTCCAGTAGTCGTACGCGATCTCCGAGGGGTGCACCTCGTGGGCGAACCGCACGCCCTCCGCGTCAAAGACGTCGAGGATCGGGTTCCAGCGCTCGGCGAAGTCCTCGTAACCGCGCTCGATCATCGACTCGGGAGCCGGCGGGAACATCGCGACCAGGTGCCAGATCGAGGAGCCCGTGAAGCCGACGACCGTATCGACGCCGAAGGCCGCCGCCGCCCGCGCGGTGTCCTTGATCTCGGCGGCCGCCCGCTGCCGCACCCCCTCGCCCTCGCCGTCGCCCCAGATGCGGGCGGGCAGGATCGCCCGGTGCCGCTCGTCGATGATCGCGTCGCAGACGGCCTGGCCGACGAGGTGGTTGGAGATCGCCCAGCACTTGAGCCCGTACTTGTCGAGCAGCGCGTGCCGCCCGTCCAGGTACGTGGGGTCGGCGAGCGCCTTGTCGACCTCGAAGTGGTCGCCCCAGCAGGCGAGTTCGAGGCCGTCGTAGCCGAAGTCGCGGGCGAGGGAGCAGACCTCTTCGAGCGGAAGGTCGGCCCACTGGCCGGTGAAGAGCGTGAACTGCCGTGGCATGACCAGGCCTCCTCGGAGCGGGAACGGGGCGAACAGCGGAAGCGGATTCCGCACGGACATCAGGCGAGGACGGGCGTGTACACGGAGTTCTTCGCCGCGCTCTCCTCCACCGCGGCGAGCACCCGCTGCACGGAGAGGCCGTCGGCGAAGGACGGTTCGGGCCGCGCCCCGGTGGCGATGGCGTGCAGCAGGTCGCGGGCCTGGTGCACGAAGGTGTGCTCGTAGCCGAGGCCGTGGCCCGGCGGCCACCAGGCGTCCACGTACGGGTGATCGGGCTCGGTCACCAGGATGCGGCGGAACCCGGACGACGCGGCGGGCTCGGTGTGGTCGTGGAAGGAGAGCTCGTTCAGACGCTCCAGGTCGAAGGCCAAGGAGCCTTCGGACCCGTTGAGTTCGAGCCGCAGCGCGTTCTTGCGGCCGGCCGCGAAGCGGGTCGCCTCGAAGGAGGCGAGGGCGCCGGACGGGAAGCGTGCCGTGAAGACGGCGGCGTCGTCGACGGTGACCGTCCCGAGCCGGCTGCCGCCCTCCGCGGTGAGACCGCTGGACGCCCCTTCGAGCAGCGGCCGTTCACGTACGAACGTCTCGGTGAGTGCCGACACTCCGGCCACCGGCTCCCCCACCAGGTACTGCGCGAGGTCGACGATGTGCGCGCCCAGGTCGCCGAGCGCCCCGGACCCCGCGCGGTCCTTGCGCAGCCGCCAGGTGAGCGGGAACGACGCGTCGACCAGCCAGTCCTGAAGGTACGTCAGGCGTACGTGGCGCAGCGCCCCGAGCCGCCCCTCGGCGACCATCCGTCGGGCGAGCGCGAGGGCGGGCACCCGGCGGTAGTTGAAGCCGACCATGGCCACCTGACCGCGGGCGCGGGCCCGTTCGGCGGCCTCGGCCATGGCCTCGGCCTCCTCGACGGTGTTGGCGAGGGGCTTCTCGCACAGCACGTGCTTGCCCGCCGCCAAGGCGGCGAGGGCGATCTCCGCATGACTGTCGCCGGGCGTGCAGATGTCGACGAGGTCGACGTCGTCCCGGGCGATCAGGGCGCGCCAGTCGGTCTCGGCGGCGGCCCAGCCGAGCCGGTCGGCGGCGGCGCGCACGGCGCCGCCGTCGCGGCCGCAGACGGCCGAGAGCACCGGCCGCACCGGCAGGTCGAAGACGCGCCCCACGGTGCGCCAGCCCTGTGAGTGGGCGGCGCCCATGAAGGCGTAGCCGACCATGCCCACGCCCAGGGGGCGCTTTCCGGTGGACCCGGAATCGGCACCGGCCTCGGGTTCCGTCTCACGCATGCGGTAATCCTCCTCGTCGACGCTCGGTGGGGGGTGCGGGCGTGCGCATCACTTGAAGCCGGTGGACATGTACTGGCCGACGTTCTCCTTGTCGACGACGGCCGAGTAGCAGGTGACGAAGGAGGGGATCTCGAACTCCGCCATGCCGTTGATTCCCTTGCCCTGGCCGAGGGCGCGCGCGAGGTCGATCGCGGACGCGGCCATGGTCGGCGGGTAGAGGACGGTGGCCTTCAGGACGCTGTCGTCCGCCTCGATGGCCTGCATGGCGGAGAGCGCGCCCGCGCCACCGACCATCAGGAAGTCGTCGCGGCCGGCCTGCTTGATGGCGCGCAGGGCGCCCACGCCCTGGTCGTCGTCGTGGTTCCACAGGGCATCGAAGTTCTTCTGCGCCTGGAGGAGTTGGGACATCTTCGACTGTCCGGACTCGACGGTGAAGTCGGCTGCCTGCCGGGCGACCTTCTTGATGTTCGGGTAGTTCTTCAGGGCGTCGTCGAAGCCCTTGGAGCGCTGCTTCGTGAGCTCCAGGTTGTCGAGCCCCGCCAGCTCCACGACGCGGGCGTTCTTCGTGCCCTTGAGCTTCTCGCCGATGTAGTGCCCGGCGCTCAGGCCCATGCCGTAGTTGTCGCCGCCGATCCAGCAGCGGTAGGCCTGCGGTGAGGCGAAGACGCGGTCGAGGTTGACGACGGGGATGCCCGCCTTCATGGCCTTCAGGCCGACCTGGGTGAGCGCCTTGCCGTCGGCGGGCAGGACGACGAGGACGTCGACCTTCTTGTTGATCAGCGTCTCGACCTGGCCGATCTGGGCGGCGGTGTCGTTGGAGCCCTCGGTGGCCTCCAGGGTGACGTCCGCGTACTTCTCGGCGCGCTTCTTGGCGTTGTCGTTGATGGCGTTGAGCCAGCCGTGGTCGGCCTGGGGGCCCGCGAAGCCGATGGTGACCTTCTTGCCCGGCTTGTCGTCGGCGACCTGCTGCGACGTGGCGTCGGAGTCGTCGTCCTTGGACTCGTTGCTGGTGCAGCCCGTGACGAGGGCTCCGGTGGACAGCGCGGCGGCTCCGAAGAGGAGTCCTCTGCGGCTCGTGTGGGATGGCATGGGTGAACCCCTCGGGTCAGGAAGTGGTGGCCGAACGTCGTTGGACGAGCACCGCGGCGACGATGATCGCGCCCTTGGCGATCTGCTGGGTCGCGGTCTCCAGGTTGTTGAGGGCGAAGATGTTCTGGATCGTGGTGAAGATCAGCACGCCGAGCACGGAGCCGGTGATGGTGCCGCGGCCGCCGCTGAGCAGGGTGCCGCCGATGATCACTGCCGCGATCGCGTCGAGTTCGTACAGGTTGCCGTTGGTGTTCTGGCCGGAGCCGGAGAGGATGATCAGCAGGAAGGCCGCGATGCCGCAGCACAGGCCGGAGAGCAGGTACAGGTAGAGCCGCTGCCTGCGGACGTCGATGCCGGCGAGCCGGGCCGCTTCCGCGTTGCCGCCGACGGCGACCGAGCGGCGGCCGAAGGTGGTGCGGTTCAGGAGCAGCCAGCCGATGACGGTGACGGCGGCGAAGACCAGGACCAGCGGCGGGATGCCGAGGATGTACGAGTCGCGCTCACCGAGCCTCAACACCCCGTCGACGGTGACCATCTGCGTCTTGCCGTCGGTGATCTGCAGGGCGAGGCCGCGGCCCGCCGCCAGCATGGCGAGGGTGGCGATGAACGGCACGATCGCGCCGTACGCGATGAGCAGGCCGTTCACCAGGCCGCACCCCATGCCGACGATGACGGCGGTGAAGAGGATGCCGGCGAAGCCGTACTCCTGGGTGGCGACCGTCGTGGCCCACACGGAGGCGAGGGCGACGATCGCGCCGACCGACAGGTCGATGCCGCCGGAGATGATCACGAAGGTCATGCCGACGGTGACCACGCCGATGACGGAGGCCTGGGTGAGGATCAGCTGGACGTTGTCGGAGTCGAGGAACGAGTCGGGCTGGGTGATGCCGCCGATCACGATCAGCGCGGCCAGCACGCCGAGCAGGGAGAGCGTCCGCACGTCGGCGCGGGCCGCGGCGGTGCGCCACGGGCTGCCGCCGTCCGCGGGGGTGCTCTTGTGGGTGGCGGCCTCGGCCGCCGGGGCTGGCTGGGTCATGCCGCCGGGCTCCCTTCGAGGACGAGGTCGAGTACGCGGTGTTCATCGAGTTCACGTGCGGGCGCGGCATGGACGACGCGGCCTTCGCGGAGCACCAGGACGCGGTCGGCGAGGCCGAGCACTTCGGGTACTTCGCTGGAGACGAGGAGTACGGCGAGGCCTTCGTCGGCGAGGCGGCGGATCACCGCGTACAGCTCGGCGCGGGCGCCGACGTCGACGCCGCGGGTCGGCTCGTCGAGCAGCAGGACGCGGCAGCCGCGCAGCAGCCAGCGGGCCAGGACGGCCTTCTGCTGGTTGCCGCCGGAGAGGGTGCGCACGGGGGCCGAGGGTTCGTCGGGGCGCAGCGAGAGTTCGCGGGTCGCCGCGCGTGCGGCTTCGCGTTCGGCGCGCCGGTCGATCCACCCTCCGCGTGAGAAGCGGGACATGGAGGTGACGGATACGTTGCGGGTGACGGACTCCAGCATGAGGAGGGCCTGCGCCTTGCGTTCCTCGGGGGCGAGCCCGAGCCCCGCACGGACGGCGGCACGGACGCTGCCGGAGCGCAACGGCTGTCCGTTGACGACCACGTGACCGGTGCTGGGCCTGCGGGCGCCGTAGATCGTCTCCAGGATCTCGGAGCGTCCCGAGCCGACGAGTCCGGCGAGGCCCACGATCTCGCCCGGGCGCAGATCGAGGTCGAAGGGTGCGAACTCGCCGTGCCGGGAGAGGCCGCGGATCCGCAACACCGGGTCCGCGGTGGGCGGTTCGACGGGCCGGTCCGGAAAGACGTACTCGACGTTGCGGCCGGTCATCAGCGCCACGACGTCCTTGGTCGGCGTGGACTCCGCGGGCAGTCCGCCCGCGACGGCCCGCCCGTCCTTGAGGACGGTGACGCGGTCGCCGATGCGGCGGATCTCCTCGAGCCGGTGGGAGATGTAGACGACGGCGACGCCGTCCGCCGTCAGGTCGCCGACGATGCGGAAGAGGTTGTCGACCTCGTCGGGGTCGAGGGCGGCGGACGGCTCGTCCATGACGATGAGGCGCACCTCGTGCGAGAGCGCGCGGGCCATCGACACGATCTGCTGCTGGGCGGCGGAGAGGTCACCGACGAGCCGCCCCGGATCGATCTCGCCATGCCCAAGTCGCTTGAGCAGCGCGGCGGTTGACGCCCTCGCCTCCCGGCCGCGCACCACGAATCCGGCGGCGGTCGGCTCGTGCCCGAGGTGGACGTTCTCGGCCACGGACAGCCCTTCCACCAGGTCGAGTTCCTGGTAGATGGTGGCGATGCCGAGCCGCATGGCGGCGATCGGGGAGCGGAGCGTGGTGCGCTCGCCGCGCCAGGTGATCTCCCCGCCGTCGGGCTGGTGGGCGCCGGCGAGGACCTTGATGAGGGTGGACTTCCCGGCGCCGTTCTGGCCGAGGAGGCAGTGCACTTCCCCGGCCTGTACCTGGAGGTCGACGCCGTCGAGGGCGCGGACTCCGGGGAACGACTTGGTGATGCCGGACATGGTGAGCAGCGGTGGTTCTTGTGCCATGACGGTTCCCCTCGGCGGCGGTCGCAGCAGGGCAGGGCGGATTCGGGGCAGGGCGGAGTCGCCCGGGTGGCGGCACCGGCGCAGGGCGGAGCGGGGTGCTGTGCCGGGTGAGGTGACGCTGTGTTCCGTACGTGCCGGCCGGGCCGATCGGCGCGGTTGCTGTGCTCGGTCTTGGGCCGACTGTCAGGCCGGGGAGAAGAGGTGGTCGCTGATGAGGCGGGCGCCGCCGATGACTCCGGCGGTGGGGCCCAACTCACCGAGGACGATGGGGAGGTTGCCGGTCGCCAGGGGCAGCGACTGGCGGTAGACCTGGGTGCGGATCGCGGCGAGCAGCGTATGACCGAGACCGGTCACGCCGCCGCCGATCACCACGAGTCCGGGGTTGAAGAAGCTGACGAGGCCCGCGATGACCTGGCCGGTGCGGTTGCCGCCCTCGCGGATGAGGTCGAGTGCGGTGGCGTCGCCCGCGGCGGCGGCCGCCGCGACGTCGACGGCGCTGAGCCGTCCCGCCTCGTCGAGCCGCGTGGCGAGATCCGCGGAACGTCCCTCCCTGGCCGCCTCCTCGGCGTCGCGGGCGAGCGCCGCGCCGCTGAAATAGGCTTCCAGGCAGCCCTTGTTGCCGCAGGCGCAGGGGCGTCCGTCCGGTTCGGACTGGATGTGGCCGATGTCGCCGGCGCTGCCCGTCGTACCGCGGTAGACCTCACCGCCGACGACGATGCCGCAGCCGATGCCCGTGCCGATCTTGACGCAGAGGAAGTCGGCCACGGAGCGTGCGACGCCCGCGTGCTGCTCCCCCATCGCCATGAGGTTGACGTCGTTGTCGACCATGACGGGGCAGCCCAGATCCTGGCTGAGGGCCTCCCTGACGGGGAAGCCGTCCCACCCCGGCATGATCGGCGGGGCGACCGGCACGCCCTCGGGGAAGCGGACAGGGCCCGGGACGCCGATGCCGGCGCCGTCGAACCCTTCGGCGAGCCCGGAGGCCTTGAGCTTGGCCGCCATGGCGAGGACCTGTTCGAAGACCGCGACCGGGCCCTCGCGCACGTCCATGGGCTGGTTGATGTGGCCGAGGACCTCCAGCTCGGCGTTGGTCACCGCGACGTCGACCGAGGTCGCGCCGATGTCCACGCCGAGGAAGCGGAGGGCGGGGGCCAGGCGGATGTTGTGGGAGCGGCGGCCACCGCGCGAGGCGGCGAGCCCGTCGGCGACCACGAGTCCGGTCTCCAAAAGCCGGTCGACCTCCACGGCGAGCTTGGACCGCGAGAGGTCGACCTGATCGCCCAGCTGGGCGCGGGAGTTGGGTCCTCCGTCACGCAGCAGGCGCAGCAGCCGTGCCTGGTGCGTGTTGGCGGGTCGAGCCGTCATGCGTCTCACGCGCCCCTCCCCGCCTCATCGGGCTTCCCGGTTCGAGCTTTCGAGGGGAACGTAGCAGTGCCTGCCGGGGCTGGGAAGAAGTTGAGCGCGAATTGCCCATGACTTTCTCCAGTCACAGGACAAAGGGGGGTGAGGGGGCGGGGTGGAGTGTGTGGCTACGCGGGCTGCCTGAGCATGCACCACGTGTGCGGGCCGTTGTCCGGAAGCGGGACGTCCGCCGTGACGGTGAAGCCGAGCCGCTCGTAGAACGCCACGTTCTGCTCCGTCGAGGTCTCGAGGAAGCAGGGGAATCCGGCCCGGTCGGCGGCTTCGAGGCCGGGTCCGATCACCGCGCCGCCGAGCCCCTTCCCCTGCTCGTCCGGGTCGACCCCGACCGTGGCGAGGAACCAGGCGGGGAACCGCGGCCGGTGCGGCCGCAGCGCGTGGTCCGCCGACTCGAACCAGGGCGCCCGGTCACCCGCGAGCTCTTCGATGAGCGGGCCGATCGCGGCGAAGCCGGGCCCCGGGTCCCGGTCCGGTGTGGTCCATACGGCGACGGCGCGGCCGGCGCCCGCGACCCAGACCCGTCCGTAGACCATGCCGATCCGCGTCAGGAAGAGTTCCTGGAACCGGCGCACCCGCTGGTGGTGATTGTCGGCGGCGACGACGTGGCGGGTGAAGGGATAGTCGGCGAAGGCTCTGGCGAGGGTGTTCACCGCCACCGGGACGTCTTCGTCGATCACTGGGCGTATGCGGTGCGGGGTGCGGGGGGACGTACTCAAGGGGATTCTCCCGGTCTTCGCGTCTCACGCTTGCGGGCGTCTTACGGTTGCGGGCGTCTTACGGTTGCGGACGTCTTACGGCTGCGGACGTCTTACGGCTGCGGGCATCTCACGATTGTGGACCGTCTTACGGTTGCGGACGTCTCACAATTGCGGACGTCCCGGTCGCGGCGGTGCTCAGTCCCGGTCGCGCTGTCGGTACGTCCGCCGGAACGTCTGCCTGATGTGTTCCGTGTGGGCGCGCATGATGTCCGCCGCGCGCCGTTCGTCGCGCTCGGCGATCGCCGCGATCAGCTCGCGGTGCTCCACCCAGGACTGCCTGCCGCGCTGCCCGGCCACCGGCGCGTGATACCAGCGGGCCCTGCGGTCCACCTGGCCGGCGAGCTCGGCGAGGACCACGTTGTCCGCGAGTGCCATCACCTTGGCGTGGAAGGCGGCGTCCAGGGCGACCGCCTGGTCCACGTCGCCGTCGGACACGGCCTGTTCGCCGCGAGTGCACAGCTCGTCGAGCTCCGTGATGCCCGCGAGTCCGGTGTTCACGGCGGCAAGCCGGGCGGCTTCGGCCTCCAAGAGGGTGCGGACGGTGAGGAGTTGGTCCGCCTCCTCCTCGGTCGGCTCGTGCACGAACGCGCCCTGGGCGGGCCGCAGGTCCACCCATCCCTCGGTGGCGAGCCGCTGCAGCGCTTCGCGCACCGGCTGCCGCGAGACGCCCAGGTGCCCGGCCAGTTCGCTCTCGACGAGGTGCTGTCCGGGGTGCAGCGAACGGGTCGTGATCAGTTCGAGCAGTGCTTCGTAGACCCGCTCCCTGAGGGGTCCCGGCCGTTCGAGCTTGGGCAGCGCCCCCGTCGGCAGTCCTGTGGACAACGTCGCGGTCCCCTCCTCGAGGATTGGTTCACGGGCAGCGCACGACCTGCCCCGCGTACGAGAGGTTGCCGCCGAAGCCGAACAGCAGGACCGGGTCCCCTGAGCGAAGCTCCCCGCGCTCGACCAGCTTGGACAGGGCCATCGGGATGCTGCCCGCCGAGGTGTTGCCGGAGTCGACGACATCGCGCGCGACGACGGCGTTCACCGCGCCGATGCGCTCGGCGAGCGGCTCGATGATGCGGAGGTTGGCCTGGTGCAGGACGACTCCGGCGAGGTCGGCGGGGGTGACCCCGGCGCGCTCGCAGGCCGCGCGGGCGAGCGGGGGCAGCTGGGTCGTCGCCCACCGGTAGACGCTCTGGCCCTCCTGCGCGAAGCGGGGCGGTGTGCCCTCGATGCGTACGGCGTTGCCCATCTCGGGCACCGAGCCCCAGAGCACGGGGCCGACGCCGGGCTCCTCGCCGGGCCCGCAGGCCTCCAGGACGACCGCGCCCGCACCGTCGCCGGTCAGAACACAGGTGGTGCGGTCCGTCCAGTCGGTGACCTCGGACATCTTGTCGGCGCCGATGACCAGGGCGCGGGTCGCGGCACCGGCCCGCAGGGTGTGGTCGGCGGTGGCGAGAGCGTGGGTGAAGCCCGCGCAGACGACGTTGAGGTCCAGGGCGGCCGGGCCGGGGATGCCGAGGCGCGCGGCGACCCGCGCGGCCATGTTCGGCGAGCGGTCGATGGCCGTGGACGTGGCGACCAGGACGAGGTCGATCGCCTCGGGGATGAGGCCCGCGGCGGCGAGGGCCTTGCCGCCCGCGTGCGCGGCCAGCTCGTCGACCGGCTCCTCCGGGCCCGCGATGTGGCGGGTGCGGATGCCCACCCGGGACCGGATCCACTCGTCGCTGGTGTCGACCTTGGCCGCCAGGTCCGCGTTGGTGAGGATCCTGGCGGGCTGGTAATGGCCGACGGCGGCGATGCGCGAGCCGTGCATGTACGGGTCCCCCTTGGGCCGAAGATACGGGACCCTCCAGTCTGGTCAGCGACTGATGAGTAACGGTGCACGTGATGCGACAGGAAAGGAGCGCGGGGTTTGGACGTTTCTCATGATCTGGTCACCCTCTGAAGAACTGTGTGACCTTGTGTACGAGTTGGCCGGGGGTCGGGAAGCGGGCGGCGGACCGGAACGACGGTCGTGTGCGCGTACTGCGGAGTCGGCCGCGAGCCGACGCCGCACGTGCAGGACAATGAGGTACGCATCAAGGGGCCGCTTCGGCCACCAGCACGTACAGACACGTACAGAACCGGGACTGATCAAGACATGGGACGAGTCACGGAGCGACGCAAGGTGATCCGGGTCAGGGACGGGCACGTCTCGGAGCGGCCCGACACCCTCGTCGCCGAGGAACCCCTGGAGATCCGGCTGAACAGCAAGCCGCTCGCCATCACCATGCGCACGCCCGGCGACGACTTCGCGCTGGCAGCCGGTTTCCTGGTGAGCGAGGGCGTGCTCGGTGCGGCGGACGAGCTGCGGTCGATCGTGTACTGCGCGGGCGCGACGGCCGACGGTGCGAACACCTACAACGTCGTCGACGTGCGGACCGCCCCCGGTGTCGTGCTCCCCGACATCACCCTCGAACGCAACGTCTACACCACGTCGTCCTGCGGCCTGTGCGGCAAGGCGAGCCTGGACGCCGTCCGCACGACGGCCCGCTTCCCGATCGCCGACACCCCGCCGGTCCGGATCGGGACCGACCTCCTCGCGAGCCTCCCCGACCGGCTCCGCACCGCGCAGCGGGTCTTCGACAGGACCGGCGGTCTGCACGGGGCGGCGCTCTTCTCCGAGGAGGGCGATCTGCTCGACATACGGGAGGACGTGGGGCGGCACAACGCCGTCGACAAACTGATCGGACGCGCCCTGCAGAACGGGGACCTGCCGCTGTCCCGCGCGATCCTGCTCGTCTCGGGCCGTGCCTCCTTCGAGCTGGCCCAGAAGGCGGTGATGGCGGGCATTCCGGTGCTCGCGGCGGTCTCCGCGCCGTCCTCGCTCGCCGTCGACCTGGCCGCCGAGACGGGCCTCACGCTGATCGGTTTCCTGCGGGGCTCCTCCATGAACGTGTACGCGGGCGAGCACCGCGTCGCCCTGCGGGCCGCTGCCCCCCAGGGCTGACCCGCCCCCCTGCGCCGCACCTGCCCCGGTCCGGGTGCCGGGCCGTCAGGCCGACTCCTCGACACCCGAGGCCGCCGAGACCCCCGAGGCATCCGAGAGCCCCGAGGCATCCGAGACCCCCGAGATCCGGCCCAGCATCTCCAGGAACCGCTTTCGCTCGTCGGGCGAAAGCGGCGCGAGCAGTTCCGCGTTGGCGTGTTCGGCCGCTTCCGCGCAGCGTGCGACCGTGCGCTTGCCGCGTGCCGTGATGGTGACGGCGTTCTTGCGCCGGTCGCGGGGGTCGGGGGCGCGTTCGACGAGGCCTTCGGCCTGTAGGTCGTTGATGACGCCGACCATGTCCTTCGGGTCGAGCGAGACGCTGCGGCCCAGCTCCGCCTGGGCGACGGGGCCCAGATCCGCGACGGCGGAGAGCACCACGTGATGCCACATCTTGAGCCCCTCGCGGGCCAGCGCGTCGGCGACCAGAGCGCGACCGCGGGCCGCCGCGCGGCCGAGCAGCCAGCTGGGGAGGGTGCGGATGGTGCTGGGGGCGGGGGGTGTCGTAGCCATGGGGGAAGCGTACCGAAGAATCATTGGACTCCCCAACGGTATTGGCCTTACGGTGTTCCTGGTCGTTGGATGTCCCAACGGTTTTTGCCCGTGGAGGTGGTGCGGATGCGTCGTGTCCGGTACGAGCGCAACGGCGGTCCCGAAGTTCTGTTCCTGGAGGAGGCGCCCGTCCCCGAGCCCGGCCCGGGCGAGCTCCTGGTGCGGGTCGAGGCGGTCGGCGTGACCCTGCCCGTCGTGCGCAAGGTGCGCGAGCCGTGCGATCCGATCGCGCTCGGTGGCGAGGTCGCCGGCGCGGTGGCCGCGCTCGGCGAGGGCGTGACGGGGTTCGCGCCCGGCGACCGCGTCACCGGTCTGGTCTTCGGGCACGGCTACGCCGACTACGCCCTGCTCCACACCGCGCTGGCCTCCCCCGTCCCGGACGGGGCGGGCGCCGTCGACGCGGTCGCGCTGGTCCGCTCCGGACTCGTCGCGTACGGGGCGCTCGAAGCCGCCCGGCCCGCGCCCGGTGAGGCCGCGCTCGTCACGGCGGCGGCGAGCGGCGTCGGCCATCTCGCCGTGCAACTGGCCCGGCTGAAGGGCGCTTCACGCGTGGTGGCCGCCGTCTCCGATCCCGGGAAGGCGGACTTCGTGCGCGGGCTCGGCGCCGATGACGTCGTCACGTACGGCCAGGAGGGGTGGGGCGAACCGGTCGACTACGTCCTGGACGCGGTCGGCGGTGACCTCCTGACGCCCGCCGTCAGGGCTCTGGCCCCGCACGGCCGGCTGGTGGCCTACAGCTCGGGCGGCGGCACGGTGGCGGCGTACGACCTGCTCGTCGGCGCCAAGTCCGTCATCGGCTTCCAGATGGCGCTGATCGCACGCGGGCGGCCGGAGCTGTACGAGGCGTGGCGGCGGGAGCTGTGGGAGCTGCACGCGACCGGCGGTCTGCGCGTGGCGGTGCACGACGAGTTCCCGCTGGAGGACGCGGCGAAGGCGCACGCGGTGATCGAGGGACGCGGCAACCGGGGCAAGGTCGTTCTGATTCCGTGAAGGCGCGCTCCTTGTGGGGTGCGGGTGACCCCCAGTAGCGTCTGCGTCGAAACGTGGACATGGGATGTCAGGATGTCAGGACCCTGCTATCAGGACCTCCTGTCAGAACCCCACGTCAAGATGCTCCGACCAGGAACCCAGCCCTCCCCCGGGACTCCGGGGCCTGGCCAGGACGCGCCATGAGTCGCCGTCGCCACGAAAGGCGGACCGCACCATGCCATCGACCCTTCGCGCACGTCTCAGATCACTCCGCACCGCGACCGCCGCCCTGACCGTCGCCACCGTCGGCGCCCTGCTGCCCGCGCCCGCGGCGCAGGCCGTGCGGGCGGCGCCGGAGCCGACCGCGCCGTTCGAGCAGCAGGTGCTGTTCAAGGCCGACCGGGACCCCGGCTACGCCTGCTACCGCATCCCTGCCGTGGTGCGGACGACGAAGGGCACGCTGCTCGCCTTCGCGGAGGGCAGGGTCAACGACTGCAGCGACGCCGGCGACATAGACCTGGTGCTCAAGCGGTCGCACGACGGAGGCCGCACCTGGGGCCCGCTCCAGGTGATCAACGAGGGCGACGGCGACACCCACGGCAACCCGGCGCCCGTCGTGGACCGCGAGAGCGGCCGCGTCCTGCTCGCGGAGACGTACAACACGGGACGCACGGACGGCAAGAACTGCGACATACCGTGCGACAGGACCCCGCACCTGCAGTACAGCGACGACGACGGCGTCAGCTGGTCGGCGCCGCGCGACCTGAGCAAGGAGATCCTGCCGCCGCACTGGAACTCCTGGTACGCGACCGGCCCCGTGCACGGCATCCAGCTGACCCACGGCCGGCACAAGGGACGTCTCGTCCTCACGGCCAACACCGAGACGTGGAACGGCAGTCGGGTCACCGCCAACCACGCCGCGCTGATCGTCAGCGACGACGGCGGCGACCACTGGAAGATCGGCGCGACGGACTCGTACCCGATACCGGCGGACGGTACGTTCCGTCAGAAACCGTCCGAGATGACCATCACCGAGCGGCCCGACGGGGCGGTCTACGTCAGCGGCCGTGAACAGGACGGCACGGACCTGGGCCACCGCACGCACACCGTCAGCCGGGACGGCGGCACCACGTACGCCGCGCCCTTCCGCGCGATCCCCGACCTCTACACGCCCCAAGTGCAGGGCTCCACCCTGCAATTCGGCAAGCGGATGCTGCTGGCCTGCCCGGCCGACCCGGACCGCCGCCGCACGATGCAGATCCGCTCGTCCTACGACGGCGGGCGCACCTGGGACAGCGTCGACCGGGGCACCACGGTGACCACGGACTGGTCCGGCTACTCGGACCTGGTGCGGGCCGACCGCACACACGTGGGGCTGCTGTACGAGGGCGGCGCCGTCGACGCGCGCGACGAGATCCGCTTCGCCCGCTTCACCGAGGACTGGCTGAAGCCGCGCCGGGGCCCCGACCCCACCACGAGCGACCGCGCACCGGGGGCGCGTCCCGCCGCGGTGCTCGGCGGGGCGCGTGTGACCCCGGGCCGCTTCGGGGGCGCGCTCGCCTTCGACGGCACGGACGACGCGGTGCGGCTCCCGTTCGACCGCCGACTCCCGCTGGGAACCAAGGACTTCACGGCCTCCCTGTGGTTCCGCTACGACGGGACGACCGGCGAGCAGCCGCTGCTGTGGATGGGCGGCATCGGCACCAACCAGCCGCAGGTGTGGCTGCGCGGCGAGCCGGCGAGCAACCGCGTCACCGGCCTCATCACCACCCGGGACGGCGCGGCGCCGCCGAAGTCCGCCTCGGTGCGCACGACGGGCGCGTACAACGACGGGGCATGGCATCACCTCGCGCTGCGCCGCGGCGACGGCCGTCTGACACTGTTCCTCGACGGTACGCAGGTCTCCGCCGCCGACGTGCCGGGCACGGTCAGCCGCAACTCGCCGTTCGGCGTCCACGTCGGGCAACGGCTCGACAGCCGCGCCCACTTCACCGGAGCGATCGACGAAGTGCGCGTGTACGACCGGGCTATGGACGACGCCGAGGTGGGAGGCCTGCGTACGGGTGATGCTCCTGTGACACGGGACACCGTCGTCCGGCTCCCCATGGACCACGTGCGCGGCAGCAACTAACGTCCCCGGCGTGTCCGCCCGCGAACGTGCCGCGTCGGGGCCGCGCAGGATCTGGCCGGTCCTGCTGCTGGTCCTGGCCTGCGCGGCCGTCCTGCTCATCGCCCTCCCGGAAGACGACCGGGAGGGCGGTGCGGCGTGCCGGCCCCGCACCGTCGCCTCCTCGGCCGCCGAGGACGGGCCAACCGGCGAGTTCGCGCGCTACGGCGACGACATGACGCGCACGGACGACTGGACCGGCGGCGACGGCACCCACTCCGTGCGCCTGCCGGACGGGCGCGTGCTGTGGCTGTTCTCCGACACCTTCCTCGGCCAGGTCCACGCGCCCCCGAACCCGGCGGGCCAGCCGCACACCTGGCGCGACACGAACACGCCCATGGTCCGCAACTCGGCCGTGGTGATGTCCCGTTCGGGCACCTTGCAGCGCACCCTCGCCGCGCCGCTCTTCCCCGAGCCCGCGCCCCAGCAGTGGCGGTGGCCGGTCGCGGCGCGCGTGGAGCCCCGCACCCCGGGCGGCGACGAGCGGGTCGTGCGCGTCCTGCTGTGGAACCGCATGGCCAGCCAGGGCCCGTGGATCTACGGCGTCCCCGTCGCCACCGAGGTCGCCACGCTCTCGCTGCCCGACCTGCGGGTCGAGGGCATCACGAAGGTCTCCGACCAGCTCTCGGTCGGCGACCCCGAGAAGCGCGTCCTGTACGGCACGACGACGGCCGACGACGAGGACTGGACGTACGTCTTCGGCGGCACGGACGCCCAGGCGACCTCGCGGCCCTCCTCGGACGCGTACGTCGCACGGGTGCCGCACGGCAGCCTCGGCGACGGCTCGGCGTGGGAGTACTGGGACGGCGACGAGTGGGGGCACGACGTCACGCCACGGGCCGTGCTCGGGGACGGCAGGCGCAAGGGGGTGGGCAGCGCGTTCACCGTGGTGCGGGACGACGGGACGTACGTGCTGTTCACGATGGCGGCCGGCACCGAGGGGCTGACCACCGTCACCTCGTACTGGTCCTGCTCCCCCACCGGCCCCTGGCACGGCCCCGCCAAGGCCTTCGAGGCCGCCCTGCCCAAGGACAGCGCGCCCCGCCAGGACACCGCCGCCTACAACCCGCAGGCCCACCCGGCGCTCGTCGGGGACGGGGCCGGGGACGGCCGTGTCGTGCTGAGCTACGACGTGAACTGGCTGGACGCGACGCCCGCCACCGCGCAGGCGAACGTCACCCGGAACGTGTCCCTGTACCGACCGCGGTTCGTGTCGCTGCGGCTCGCGGCGGCCCGCTGACGGACTCCTCCGGATCCCGCGAGCGGCGCTTGGCGATGACCGCGCAGACCATCAGCTGCATCTGGTGGAAGAGCATCAGCGGAAGCACCGCCAGCGAGGCGTCCGCGCCGAACAGGACGCTCGCCATGGGCAGCCCGGAGGCCAGGGACTTCTTCGACCCGGCGAACTGGATCGCGATCCGGTCGGCGCGGCCGAAGCCGAGCCGCTTCGCGCCGTACCAGGTCAGGGCCAGCATGACCGCGAGCAGCACCGCCTCGACGCCGAGCAGCGCGAGCAGCCGCAGCGGGTGCACCCGGCCCCAGATGCCCTGCACCATGCCCTCGCTGAACGCGGTGTAGACGACGAGCAGGATCGAGCCGCGGTCCACGTAGCCGAGGACCTTCTTGTGGCGCGTTATGAAGCCGCCCACCCACCGGCGCAGGAGCTGTCCGGCGAGGAACGGCACAAGCAGCTGCAGCACGATCTTGAGGAGCGAGTCGGCGGAGAACCCGCCACCGCTGTCGCCGAGCAGGGCGGCCGCGAGCAGCGGCGTCAGCACGATGCCGGCCAGCGAGGAGAAGGAGCCCGCGCAGATCGCCGCGGGCACGTTGCCGCGGGCCATCGACGTGAAGGCGATGGACGACTGGATCGTCGAGGGCACGAGGGTGAGGAAGAGGAAGCCGCTGAAGAGCGCGGGCGTCAGGACGTACGGGACAAGGCCCTTCGCGGCGAGCCCGAGCAGCGGGAACACGACGAACGTGCAGGCCAGGACCGTGACGTGGAGCCGCCAGTGCTTGAGCCCGTCGAGTGCCTCACGGGTGGAGAGCCGGGAGCCGTAGAGGAAGAAGAGCAGCGAGACGGCGGCGGTGGAGGCACCGGAGGCGACATCGGCGGACGTGCCGCGGGCGGGCAGCAGGGCCGCGAGGCCCAGGGTCGCGAGCAACGCCACGATGTACGGGTCGACCGGCATCCAGGACGGCCACTTCAGGCGTTTCACGGTGCTCCATGCTCTCGGTGCGGGTGGTCCCGCCGTGTGGTGCGGGGTGCTCCCGCGGTGGTGCGGGACCGCTCTCTCCATGATCCTCCTGCTGTGGGTGATCGGGAATCCCGTACACCGCTCTGACTGTCATCATGTTCCGCGATGACCGGCGCTAGGCTGATGCGCGTGTACGACCCTTCGCAGCTCCGTACGTTCCTCGCGGTCGCCCAGACGCTGAGCTTCACCCTGGCCGCCCGTCGGCTCGGCCTGCGCCAGTCGACCGTCAGCCAGCACGTGCGCCGTCTGGAGGACGCCACCGGGCGGCAGCTGTTCACGCGCGACACGCACAGCGTCGAGCTGACCGAGGACGGCGAGGCCATGCTCGGCTTCGCCCGCAGGATCCTGGCGGCGCACGAACAGGCCGCTGCGTTCTTCGCCGGGAAGCGGCTCGGCGGGCGGCTGCGGTTCGGGGCGTCGGAGGACTTCGTCCTCACCCGGCTCACCGACATCCTGGAGTCGTTCCGGCACGACCACCCCGACGTCGACCTGGAGCTGACCGTCGAACTCTCCGGCACGCTGCACCGACAGCTGGACGCGGGCAAACTCGACCTCGTGCTCGCCAAGCGGCGCCCGGAGGACCCGCGCGGCGAACTGGTGTGGCAGGACGACCTGGTCTGGATCGGCGCCGAACGGCTGCGGCTCGACCCCGAACGGCCGGTGCCGCTGATCGTCTATCCCCCGCCCGGCATCACCCGCGCCCTCGCCTTCGAGGCCCTGGAGCGCCGGGGCCGCTCCTGGCGCGTGGCCTGCACCAGCGGCAGCCTCAACGGCCTGGTGGCGGCGGCCCGCGCGGGCCTCGGCGTGATGGCTCACTCGCGGGGTCTGATCCCGCCCGGCCTGGTCCGCGTCCCGGACCGGGCGGGCCTCCCCGAGCTGGGTCCGGTCGACTTCGTCCTGCTCCAGGGCGAACGGCGCGCGTCGGCCCAGGAGGCGGCGGACGCGCTGGCCGCGGCGATCCTGGCGGGCGGGGACCGGCTGCACCGGGGCGGCCGCTGACCCGTCCCCTCAGAGCCCGCCTTCGAGCTCCCTCCGCGCCACGAAATTGAGGCGGGCGGTCCCGCGCTCGGGGCGCGGCTCGGGCACGCGGTGCACGCCGCGCAGCCGCAGGCCGCTCCCGGCGAGCGCGGCGCGGATCTCGTCGAGGGTGTACGCGCGCTGCTCGTGGATCTCGTACGGCGGACCGGCGCGCGCCATGAGCACGCGCTGTACGCGCCCGCCGTCTCGGCCGTACGGGCCGTACGGGCCGTTCCCGACGATCATGTCGAAGACCGCGTGGCCGCCCGGCCGCAGGGCGTGCGCGAACGCGCGCACGGCGGTGCGCAGGTGGGACGGTGCGAGCAGGTAGTTCAGGGTGTCGAACTGGCAGGTGAGCAGGTCGACGGGGTGCGGGAGCCGCAGGGCGCGCAGGTCCTGGAGGAGGAAGCGGGCGCCGTTCCCGCGGTTCTTGGCGAGCGCCTCGGCGAGCATGTGCGGCGAGCGGTCCACGCCCCACACCGGACGCACCCCGCGCGAGCGCAGGTGGGCGACGAAGGTTCCGGTGCCGCAGCCCACGTCGGCGGCGGAGCGGAACGTGAGGCCGTAGCGGCGTTCGATCCGCTCGAAGGAACGCCGGAGCCTGGCGAAGGCACGGTCGCCGAGCAGGGCGTCGTACTCGGCGGCGAGGATCTCGTAGGGAACGGCCATCTCACGGCAGCGGGAGGACGAGGTCGAGGTTGGCGGGGGTGACGATCGTGACCGGAGTGCCCGCGGGGATCTGCTGACCGGCGCGGTAGGGGCCGCGGTCGCTGACGATCAGCCCGCCGTGCGCCGTCAGCCTCGGGTACTCGAAGATCTGGGCGCGCCGGAGCCCGCCGCCCGACTTGGCTTCGAAGAGCCTGAGGCCACGGTTGCTCCAGCGGGAGCCGACGCAGTCGATGATCACCCGGTTTCCCAGGGTGCGGCGGAGTCCGGGCCGGGGCGGGGACGGGGACGCATAGGCACGCACATGGACCTCGCGGGCCGAGAAGGGGAAGACGCGCCGGACGCGGTCGCACACCACGTCCGCGAAGGGCGCCCCCGGCGGGCTGTCGCCCGGCTGCCGCTTCTGCCAGCGCCCCCGCGGGTCGCGGGCCTGCTCACGCAGCGCGTTCTCCTGCGCGACCAACTCCTGCAGCTGCCGCTCCAGTTGGACCCACTCCGGACGCCGCAACGCCGTCGCCCGCGCCCTGAGCACCAGATAGTGCGGGTCCGTGCCCCGCGGGAACGGCGCCATCGACAGCGCGCCCGCCGCCGGGTCGAAGACCAGCGCGGTGCCGATCCCGGACCCGCCGATCAGCCCCGCCAGCTTGCCCGCCCCGGCCAGGGCCGCCGCGAGCCCGGCGACGGCCGCTCCGGTCGCCCCTGCCGCGACGGCCAGGTCGAGTACCTGCCGCGCCCGCCGCAGCAGATCCGTCACCGAGACCCCGGGCCCGGTGTCGCGCGGCATGTCGAAGACGTCCCGGGGCGGTCCGCACCACATGCCGGGCGGGCAGGGCGTGGGCGTCACCGGCGGCCGCCCGCCGGGCGGGAAGGGCCACAGGGGCGGGGTCCGGGCGGGCACCCCCGGTATCCAGGGCCCCGGTCCCGGCGGCGGGGCGGTCGGCATCGCCGGGACGGCCGGCGTCACCGGGAGGGGCCGCGGCACGGACGAGGGCGCGGGCGGGCGGACCAGCCGGGCCCGCAGCTCCGCCCTGAGCGGCGTCGACAGTTCGCAGTCGAAGAACCGCGCCAGGGGATCGGCCCGGTCGTCGAGGCGCGCGGCGAGGCGCCGGGCCGTCGGGCCGTCGAGCCCGTCGAAGAGGCGGCGCAGCGCGTCCGCGCGCCGGGCCTGGAGAACCGTCTGCGCGGCGGTGACAGGCAGGCGCAGCTGCGCGATCAGCTCCGTCGACGCGGCGTCGTGCGGCCTGCTGTCCCGCCGGTACGCCGCGCAGGCGTCCCGTCGCGGCGTGACCGGCCCCTGCCCCAGTTCACCGGGCCCGTCGGGCGTTCGTACGTACACCATCGCGTCCCGCTCCTCGTGTCCGTGGTCGCTCACAGAAGGCCCGGCGCGCCGCCGAACCGGGTGTCGTACCAGTGCCGCCCCAGGAGCCGCCCGCCCACTTCGGTCAGTTCGTCCGCGCGTGAGGCGCCCGTGTTGCGGACGGTGAACTCGATGACGGCGCCCTCGGCGAGGCGGATGTCGACGGGGAACCCCGAAAGACCCCACGGATTGATGACGTGGCCGAAGGAGAGGTACGGGTCGAGGGGCTGCACGTCGCTGCGGATCTGCCACCGGTAACCCGGCGTCGCCGCACGCCCCGGGTCACGCGCGAAGCGGTCGGTGAACTGCGCGAAGTACCGCAGGACACCGCAGTGCGTCGGTGGCAGCGCGAACCGCGCGAGCACGGCCTCCTCCCCCGGGCCCGGCGCGGCCACGATGCTGGAGTCGTCGAAGACGCGAGCGTCCAGGGGACGCCCGCAGACCTCGCACTGGCCCACGCCGGTCCTGCCGCAGACCGTCACGGCAGGTACCCGAGCATCTTGTAGCCGTGCAGTACCAGGTATAACTGCGCGTTCTCGTAGAGGGGCCCTTCGGACACCTCGTCGACGACGACGCGAATGGTGGAGCGGGGCAGGAAGAGCATCGGCTTCGCCATGGGCCTGAACGGCCGGACCCCGTCGGAGCTGCCGAGCCCCGCGATGTTGTGGATCGCCCGGTTCTGCAGCTCGCGCCCGGTGCCGCTGTCGATGATGCTGTACGTGAAGTCGATGCCGCAGAAGCGCGCGAACAGACAACGGGCCGCGTCGGCCGGGTCGTTGAAGGCGGCCGCCACCAAAGCGTCGAACGGTGGCGGCAGGGTGATGGCCTGGCCGTTGATCACGCCGCCCGTCGGGGGCGCGGGGATGAAGCTGTAGCCGATCGACGTGGCGACGAAGGCGCCGTCGACGCTGATGCTGATGGTGTCCTCGACCCGGTTGCCCGCCCGGCCGCGCAGCCTCAGGACCGCCACGTGGTCGTAGGGGATCTCCTTGACCGAAGGGCGGGCCCGGGGCCCGTGGCCGTTGCCGGGGTCGGGCGGCCTGTGCACCGGCATCTGCTCGTACTGCGGCCCGTACTGCTGCTCGTACTGCATCGTGACCTCCGGATCACCAGATGGGCCGCCAGAGCTCCGGGGCCTGCGCCGGTCGGCGGAACTCCCTTGACGTGGCGCGGCGTTCACGGACGTAGCCCTCCATGCCGACGCCGGGCTCGTCGTCGGCGGCGAGCGGTTCGTCGCCCTCGCCGTAGCCGCGCAGCTCTTCGTCCTCCTCGGCCGGCGGCGGCTGCGGTGGCTGCGGCGCCTGCACGGCATAGGGCACCGGGACCGGTACGGCACGCGGCAGCGCCCGCCGACGGCCCTGGGCGACGCGCATCACCTGGGGCAGATAGCGTGCCGCCAGCGGCAGCACCGTCTTGGCGATGGCGGGCAGCAGGGACCAGAACCCCACGGGGGAGCCGAGCCCGTCGTACCCCTCCACCCACTGGTAGAGGCGCCCGTCGCCGCCTTGGCGCACCTCGCCCGGTACGCACCGGGCGGTGCGGGGGGCGTGCGGCCGGTAGGCGTGGCCGAGGTCTTCGTACTGGGCGATGTCCTCGTACTGGGCCAGATCGTCGTACTGGCCCATGTCGTCGCAGGCGCCGTACCCCGCGTACCCGTCGTACCCCGCGTACCCGTCGAGGCCCTGTACGGTCATCAACTCCTCGTCACCGAGGCCGTCGTAGCCGTCCATCCCCTCGTGGCCCTCGTAGCCGTCGTACTCGTCGAAGCCCTCGTATCCGTCGTACAACATGTGTGATGCCTCCCTACTGGACGTCGCGCTCCAGGTAGCCGTCGAGGACCACCCAGAGGTGCCGGGGGCCCGTCGCGTCGGCGACGGACGCGGGCAGGCCGCGCGGGAAGAGCATCTCCACGCGGAAGTTCTGCTGCGGTTCGATGAACACCGGCTCGGCGAAACGGAAGGTGGCCATCGGGTCGGGCACCCCGTGGCCGAGCGGGGCGGAGCCGTTGCCCGAGACCACACCGGCGCCGGAGGGGAACATGTACGTCGGCGCCGTGATCGCCTCCTTCTCGCCGACCAGCAGCGTCACCACGGAGCTGAACACCAGATCCGGGATGAAGGCGTCCGGATGCTCGTGGGAGGGCGCCGTGTCACTGATCACCACGCGCATCGCCCGCGCCTCGAAGGTGTTGAGACTGGGCAGCACGCCGGCCGCCTGCATGTTCGTCTCCAGACGTGTCTTGTCCTGCACGTCGACGAAGAAGCGGATGACACGCGGGTCGGTCATCCTGTCCTCGAATCGGTCCTGTGCGTCACGCAGGAAGAAGGCGTCGTACAGGGGACTGTGCAGCTTCTCCTTGACGCCGGTCACCCGAGCCATCGCGGCGTTCTCCTCTCAGCTCTCAGTTCTCAGCGGTACCGAAGGGGGCGCGTGGCGCGCGGGTACGCGTACGAGGTGGGCGGCCGGTGGACGGGAGGCCACGGGCCCTGCCCGTACGGCGGCCGGGGTCGGGGGCGCCACGGACGCTGCCCGTACGCCGGGCGGTACCCGTACGGATGGCGGGGGCCGACGAACGTGGTGCTCCAGGGGCCGGGGTACGCCTCGGAGTACGCCTGCGGCGCGGCGGCAGGCGCCTCCGCGTACCGCAGCGCGGCCTCCAGCCGGGCCGCCGTGCGCGGCCGGTGGGCCGGCGGGAGCCCCGTCTGCCAGATCCTGCGGAGCACCTGCCGCACCCACGGGTCCCTGCCGAGCAGACCCTGGGCCCGCAGTCCGGCCCAGACTGCCCGTACGCGCGGATCGCGTGCGGGCAGCCCTTCGCGGCGTACGGCCGCGACCAGTTCCGCCGCCGGTCCTGCGGGCAGCTGCCCGAGGGTGCCGTCCAACGCCGCTGGTTCCATGGCACGTTCCCTTCTCTCGCTCGTCGGGGCCACCGCTCCCACCGGTGCGCTCCTGCGCGGGCGGAGCGGAACGACCTTTTTCACCGGGCTGTCGGGCGCCCAGCCCATGGGGTGCGGCATCGTGGCGTCCAGCGCGATCCAGCGGCCCCGGTGCTCGACCTCGGGGTACACGTGCGTGAACAGGCCGGGACGAGCGGGGTCGGGGCCGACGAGGACGATGCGGACCTGGTGTCCGACGGACTGCAGCAGCGCGCCGAGCAGGATGGTCATGTCGTCGCAGTCGCCCGCCCGCAGCTGGAGCATCCGGCGTGCGGAGTGCAGCAGTTCCACCCGGTACGGGTCGCGGGTGTAGCGGATCGTCCGCCGCACCCCTTCGAACAGCGCCGCGATCTCTCCGAGGTAGTCCTTGGGACGCACGCCCCGCGCCTTGAGCAGCCGCACCGCGCTACGGCGTACGACCATGTCCTTGCCGCCGCGGAGGATCAGCGACCTCATGTGCTCCACCGTCCGCGCGGTGCCCGCGGGCCCGGACGGGACGCGGTACGTGGTGATCCGCATGGTCACCGGCGCGCTCACGCCGTCCCCCGCACGCTGTCGATGAGGGACCACGTGCTCAGCGGCCGTGTGAAGCAGCCGCCCGACGCCGGGTACACGCGCAGGTCGGTGCGGTGGGCCGAGCAGAGCACCACGGTCGTCCCCGGTGTCCGGGCCGCGAGCCGCGCGGCGAGCGCGCCGCCGCCCCGCGGCCCCGACTCCAGGACCAGCACGTCGGGTCGGATCCCGGCCACCGCCGCGGTCACGGCGTCGGTCCCGCACTCGGCGACCAGGATTCCGGGGTCGCGCAGGATGGACCTGATCCCCCGTCCCGCGATGTCGCCGAAGCCGACCAGCAGTACCCGCAGCACATGTCGCCTCCCCTGAAGAGCCGTTCACCGTTCTGCCGTGCCTCGACGCTAGGCCGCCGGGGGGCCCGGGACGAGATGCGTCCGGGCAGTCAACGGTGCGGCCGGAAGGGCGGCCGGAGGGGCAGCCGGTCAGAGGGCGCCCTGGCGCACCACGATCGCCACCGCGTGGGCGCGGGTGCGGCAGTTCAGCTTGGCGAGGGTGTCGTGCACGATGTTCTTCACGGTGCGCTCCGAGTAGCAGAGCGCGTCGGCGATCTCCCGGGTGCTGCCGCCCTCCGCGAGCAGTCTCAGGACGTCGAGTTCGCGCCGTGCGAGCAACTTGGCGGCCGCCGCCCGCAGCCCCGTGTGGTCGCCGCCGGTGCCGGCGAGGAGTCCGGTGAGGACGGCGGGCGGCAGCGACCCCGCACCCGACGCGACGGCGTCGACCGCGGCGACCAGTGATGCGGGCGTCATCTCCGCGCGGACGAGCAGCCCCGTGAAGCCGTGTTCCAGCGCGGAACGGACCAGTTCGGGGCAGGCCGAGTCGAGCACGCCGAGCAGCGGGACGGGCCACGCCGCGACGAGACGGCCGACACCGGCGAGTCCCTCCCCCGCGCCGTCCACGCCGGTCAACAGCAGTGCGGCCGCGCCGTGTTCCGGCAGCGGACGCAGCCGCGCGCTCTCCCCCACGATCGTGAAGCCTGCCCCGGTGAGACAGTCGGCCATGCCCCGCCGGAAGATGACGTTCGACTCGTCCAGCCACAGCGGGACGTCTGCGCGCTTCATCCAGCAAGCAGAGCAGCACCGCACGTCCGGGAGAAGCGGCTGCACGGGCCGACCTCGGGGTACGGCCCGGTCCCGCGCTGCCCCAAAGGGCAGTTCGTCTCCCTTTCGGGCGGCGGAAGAGTGATGAGCGGTGGCGTGGGCGTCTCAGATGAGCCCGCGCCGGATGCCCTCGGCGACCGCGTGGGCGCGGGTGCGGGCACCGAGCCGGCACTGTGTCTGCCGCACCACGCTCTTGACGGTGCGTTCCGAGTATCCGATCCGTTCGGCGATCTCCCGCGTCGCGCAGCCGTCGGCGAGGAGGCGGAGCACGTTCCGCATGCGTTCGGGCAGTGCGGCGACGCTTCCCTGGTCCGCGGTCCGCGCCGCTGCCGGCCCCGGCACCGTCCCCACCAGCAGCCCGCACGCGGCGGCGCGGACGGCGGCGAGCACCTGTTCCTCGGTCAGGCCGGTGCGCGACAGCACCGTGTCGGCAGGTCCGTGGAGCGGGCGCCCTTCGGAACGTCCGGGCTCGCCGCAGATCAGCTTCGGCGGGCCGGGGCCC
The DNA here is from genome assembly GCF_056432085.1 of Streptomyces sp. NPDC045678. Classification (NCBI taxonomy): domain Bacteria; kingdom Bacillati; phylum Actinomycetota; class Actinomycetes; order Kitasatosporales; family Streptomycetaceae; genus Streptomyces; species Streptomyces sp. NPDC045678. Next base: position 221,872 of record NZ_JBWKJS010000009.1, on the reverse strand, counting down.
GCGAGGCCCAGGGCGGCGCGCGCCGACGCCAGTACGACGTCGACCGTCTCCGGTACGGGCCCGTCCCGTGCGTCGCACACGACGAGGAACGTCTCGTCGGTCTCCAGGCAGGCCACGAGCCCGCGGCGGAATATGTCGTTCTCGTCCACCACCGCGACCCGGATCACCTTGCGATGTCCGTTCCCGGCCGTGTTCCGCGTCACCACCACCCGACCACCCCCCCGAGGGCGACAGAGCCGCTGTGCTCCGCATGTTCGCGCATCGGCACCGGCGGCACCAGTCCCGGAGGGCTAACGCAGCGGCCGCGGGTAGGTGAGCTCCTTGAATCGACGCACGTAGGGCGCCGATTCGACGTGCCGCACCCCCTCCAGGGCGCCGAGTCTGCCGCTCACGTAGGCGTAGAGCTCCGCGGTGTCGCGGGTCAGGACACTCGCCATCAGGTTGGCGGAGCCGGTGATCGCGGAGACGTGCGCGATCTCCGGGTGCTCGGCCATCGCCCGGCCCACCGCGTCCAGCGCCCCCGGGGCCACGGTCACCCAGAGCATCGCGGCGGTGGTGAAGCCGAAGCGGGCGGTGTCGTACTCGGTGTCGATGTAGAGCGCGCCCGAGCCGAGCAGCGCGGCGACGCGGCGCTTGACCGACGACTCGGAGCGACCGGTCAGCCGTTGCAGTTCGGGGTAGGTGGCGCGGCCGTCGGCCTTGAGGGCGGCGACCAGGGGCTCGTCCTCGGGGGCGATGCGGGTGGGGCCGCCGCGGGACCGGTCGGCGCTGCCGGGATCTTCGACGGGCGCCTCGGCGGGGACGAGCGCGGCCGCCTGCGCGTCGGAGAGCGGGCGGTGCTTGCCGATCCACCCGGTGCGGCCGCCGTAGAAGCGGTGCATCAGCTGGTGGGCGGTGATGTCCACGAGCTTGCGGGTGCGCAGGAGCTTGCCGAAGAGCAGGTCGTCGTAGTCGTCCTGCGTCCGGGGCACCGTCATGCAGACCACCTCCGTGCCCGCCGACGTGAGGTGGACCCACGCGGTGTCGGGGCGGCGGGCCAGGGCGGTCGCGATGGCCTCGGCGCCGTCGGGCGCGCAGCGCAGCCGCAGCATCCACTCGTCCTGTCCGAGTCTGCGGGTGTCGCGCACGCCGACGACGCGCAGGCCCGCCTCGGCCCGCAGCCGGCGGAAGCGGCGGGCGACGGTCTGGTCGGAGACGCCGAGGACGCCCGCGATGCGGCTGAAGGACGCCCTGCCGTCGATCTCCAGGGCGTGCAGCAGCTTGAGGTCCAGCTCGTCGAAGATGTCGACATCCATCACTGACGGGTCTCCTGTGTCGGATTCGTGTGCTCCATGGGCACCTGGCACCGGCTTCGTCCGCCGCCGACTCATCGTACGAGGACGCCTACGGGCATCGGACGGGGATTCGGAGGAACAGGAAATGCGTACATGGGGGCCGCTTGCGGCGGTGTCTCTGGGGACGTTCATGCTGCTGCTGGACGTGACGATCGTGATCGTGGCGCTGCCCGACATGGCGGCGGCGCTGAACGCGTCACTGAGCGACTTGCAGTGGGTCATCGACGGCTACGCGCTCGCGCTGGCCGCGCTGCTGCTCGGCGTCGGCGCCGCGGCCGACGTGTTCGGCAGGCGGCGGCTCAACGTCATGGGCACCGCGCTGTTCGCGGTCGCCTCGCTGGGCTGCGGACTCGCGTCGGACGCGAACGTGCTGGTGGCGGCGCGCGCCGTGCAGGGTCTTGGCGCGGCGGCGATGCTCGCGACGACGCTGCCGCTGCTCGGCGCCGCCTACCAGGGGCGCGACCGGTCGGCCGCGCTCGGCGTGTGGGGTGCGGTGAGCGGGGCGTCGGCGGCGCTCGGGCCCATCGTGGGCGGGCTGCTCACGGAGGGGCCGGGCTGGCGCTGGATCTTCTTCGTGAACCTGCCGGTGAGCGTCGCGTCGATCTGGCTGACGCTGCGTCTGGTGCCGGAGTCGCGCGGGCCCGCCGGGCGCCGGGTCGACTGGGCGGGCACGGCGGCGTTCGCGTGCTTCGCGGGCGCGGGGACGTACGGGGTGCTGCGGGGCGGGGCGGACGGCTGGGCTTCGGCGGCCGCCGGCACGTCGTTCGCGGTGTCGGCGCTCGCGCTGCTCTGCTTCGTCCTGGTCGAGCGGCGCGTGGCGCAGCCGCTCCTCGACCTGCGGCTGCTGCGCAAGCCCGCCTTCACCGGGGTGCTGATCGGCGCGGTCGGCTACAACGGGGCCGCGTTCGGTGTCGTCCCGTACCTCTCCATCTGGCTGCAGACCGTGCTGGGGATGAGTCCGGTGCGCGGCAGTCTGGTGCTGCTGCCGCTCGCCGCGACGTCGTTCGTGGTGGCGCTGCTCGCCGGGCGGCTGCTGCACGGGGTGGCGCCGCGTCTGGTCATCGGTGTCGGGCTGCTCCTGATCGGGGCGGGCGGGCTGTGCATGGCGGTGCTCGACGCGGGGTCGTCCTGGGGGACGCTCGCGCCGGGGCTCACGCTCACGGGTGTCGGCGCCGGTCTGGTCGCGCCGGGTCTCGCGGGGGCGGCGCTCGCCTCGGTGCCGCCCGCGAACGCCGGGATGGCGGGCGGCGCGGTCAACACCTTCCGCCAGCTCGGGTACGCGATCGGGGTCGCCCTGTTCGGGACGGTGCTGACCGCGCGCATGCAGGACTCGCTCGGTCACGACGCGGCGCACACCGCCGCGGGCGGTGGCGCCGCGGCCCTGCACGGCACGGTGCCGGAGCACGCGGTCCGCGCCGCGTTCGCGTCGGGGCTCAACGGGGCGTCGCTGGCCGCGGGCGTGGCGGGTCTGGTCGCGGGCGTCCTGGTGCTGCTGATGGTGCGGGCGCCGGGGAAACGGGGGGCCGCCGGTCCGGGGGACGGCGGGAGCGCGGGCGACTCCGGCACGCCGTCGGCGGACGGGTCCGCGGGAACTCCGCGCCGACCGCGGCACGTTGAGGAAGCGAGGCGGTGAAGGCGCCGTGCTGACGGTACGCGGCCGCTAGTGGTACGTCGCCGCTGACGGTACGCCGTCTCGGTTCCGCCACCGAAGCTGTCCACGAAGTGGGCACTCCGGTGGCGGATCTTGCACATCATCCCGCGTCGCGGCAGGTCAGGGCGGTGTGACCGGGGGCGTCAGGTGGCGCAATGCTGCCGCAACACCACCACGCCCACCGCGCCGGTACGTTCCCTGCCATGCCAGCCGAACACAGCCCCGCCTCGCTTCCGGTCGCCGCCGCGCGGCGCCGGCGGCTGCGTGCGGACCAGGCACGGCAACTCGCCGATCTGCTGCGCCACCAGATCCTCACGGGCGGCTTCCCGCGCGGCGTGCTGCCGTTGGAGGACGTCATCGCCGCCGACTACCGTGCCAGCCGCAACACCGTCCGGCAGGCCCTCGACCTGCTGCGCGGCGAGCAGCTCGTGGACCGGAGGTCCGGCGTCGGCACCGTCGTCGTGTGCGAGAAGTACCCGCACGCCCTCGACCGACTCCAGGGCCTCGCCGAGACCCTGCACGAACACGGCAGGGTCACCAACGAGGTCCGCACCGTCGGCCCGGTCGGCGCGCCGGGACCGGTGGCGCGCCGGCTCGGGCTGCCCGACCACACCGACGTGCTCTGTATCGAGCGGCTGCGCCGCCTGAACGGACTGCCGCTCTCGCTGGACCTGTCGTACCTGCCCATGGACGTGGGCGGCGAACTGCTCGGCTGCGACCTGGAGAACACGGACGTGTTCCGGCTCCTGGAGACGGTGACCGGCGGCTCGCTGGGGCACGCCGACATGACGCTGGAGGCCGTGAACGCCGACGCGCACTCCGCCGCGGTCCTCGAGGCGCCGCGCGGGAGTGCCGTCCTGATGCTGGAGCGGCTCACCCATCTGCCGGACGGGCGGCCCGTGGACCTGGAGTTCATCCGCTTCCGCGGCGACCGCATCACGATGAGCGGCGTCCTGCGCCGATCCGTCTGACCCCACCCTCCCCCCTTTCCCGGGTCCTTCCTCGACCCCTTCCCCGAGTCCTGGAGACAGCCATGCCTGTTGTCCCGCAGCGCGCCGACGTGCCCGTGACCATCGACGAGTCCCGCTGTATCGACGGCTGCACCCTCTGCGTCGACATGTGCCCGCTCGACTCGCTCGCGATCCGCGAGGACAACGGCAAGGCGTACATGCACGTCGACGAGTGCTGGTACTGCGGTCCGTGCGCGGCCCGGTGCCCCACCGGCGCGGTCACCGTCAACATGCCCTACCTGCTCAGGTGAAAGGCGCGACTTCCATGACTCGCACGACAGGCAGACTCTCCCTCGCCGTGGCCCTCCTGGTGCCCCTGGCCACGGCGTGCGGCGGCGCGGCCGGGGCCGAGGACTCCGACACCGTGACGGTGACCGTCGGATACCAGTCGAAGACCATCAACACCGTCACCGCGGGCACGCTGCTCCGCTCCCTCGGCTACTTCGAGGAGGAGCTCGCCGCCCGCGGCAAGAAGGACGGCAAGACCTACAAGGTGAAGTGGCAGGACTACGCCACGGGTGCCCCGATCACCGCCCAGATGACCACGGGAAAGATCGACATCGGGTCGATGGGCGACTTCCCGCTGCTGATCAACGCGGCGCGCGGCAAGCAGCTGCGGCAGCCGACGCGACTCGTCTCGGTGACCGGCTACAACCTGCGCGGCGGCCTCAACACCGTGGTCACCAAACCCGGTTCGGGCCTGAGATCGCTGGCCGACCTGCGGGGCAAGAAGGTGTCCACCAGCATCGGTTCGGCCGCCGACGGCACTCTGATCCGCGCTCTGGAGAAGGCGGGCATCGACCCGGAGAAGGGCGTGCGCAAGCTCAACCAGCAGCCCAGTGTGGGGGCGTCCGCCCTGGCCGGCGGCAGCGTCGACGCGCTGTCGCAATTCGTCGCCTGGCCGGGCCAGTTGGCGTACGAGGGAAAGGCGAAGGCGCTTTACGACGGGGCCGACCTGAGCCTCCCGACCTTCCACGGCGTCACCGTCCGGGAGGAGTTCGCCGACGAACACGCCGGTGTTCTCGACGACTTCCTCGCGGCGCAGCGCCGGGCCACCGACTACGTGCGCGAGCGGCCGGTCGCCGCCGCCGAGTCGGTGGCGAAGGAGGCCGGGCTGCCCGCCGAGGCGGTCTACCTCTACAACGGTGCCCACGGCATCGCCACCTTCGACCCGGCGCTGCGCCCGGAGTTGATCGCCGCGCTCAAGAAGGACGTGCCGATCCTGGAGAAGGCCGGGCTCGTGCGTGACGTCGACGTGGACGCCTTCGTCGACCCGGAGCCGCTGAAGCGGGCCGCGCGGGCTCCCGCCTACCCCGAGGCGGGCGACGCCAAGTCCGAGCTGTGGCTGAGGGGCCGCGGCAGCACCCGGACGTACGGCACTCCGAAGAAGCTCCTCGCGGCCGTCGCGGCGGCGAAGAAGTCCGAGGTCCGCGCCGCGTACGTGCCGGACGCGCTGACCGGCACCCGCTGGTTCGCCGACCGGGCGGTGTGGGTGGCCGACGGCTCCGACCTGCGTGCCTTCGTCACGCCCGGCCATGCGAAGACGTACGTCGGACAGCACGCGGGCGCCCGGGTCGTCGACTACGCGGACGCCTTGGAGCTCGCGTCATGAGCGTCACGCGCCGGCTGGTCCGGGTGGCGTCGCTCGCCGCGACCCTCGGCCTCTGGCAGCTTCTGACCACCTGGGACGTCGAACTGTGGCTGCGCTTCGGCCAGTTCCCCACGGTCGTCGAGGTGGCGGACGCCTTCGGTGACCGGCTCGGCACCGCGCCCTACTGGCAGGACCTCGTCCACAGCCTGCGCCGCATCGTGATCGGCTTCCTGCTCGCCGCGGTCCTCGGGGTGGCGGCGGGCACGGCGGTCGCCCGGTCGCGGTGGGCCGCGGACCTGCTCGGCCCGCTGGTGGAGGTGGCGAGGCCGGTCCCGGCGATCGCGCTGGTCCCGGTCGCGATCCTGCTCCTGCCCACCAATGAGCAGGGCATCGTCTTCATCACGTTCACCGCGGCGTTCTTCCCGGTCCTGGTGTCGGCCCGGCACGCGGTGCGCGCGCTCGCCCCGGTGTGGGAGGAGGCCGTTCTCACCATGGGCGGCGGCCGGCTGCGGGTGCTGTTCTCGGTGGTGCTGCCCGGCGCGCTGCCCGGCATCTTCGGCGGCCTTTCCGTGGGCATCGGCGTGGGGTGGATCTGCGTGATCTCCGCGGAGATGATCTCCGGCGAGTACGGGGTGGGCTACCGCACCTGGCAGGACTACACGGTCGTCGACTACCCGGGTGTCTTCGTCGGCATGGCCACCATCGGCGCGCTCGGCCGGCTCACCTCCACGGCGGTGGAGTCCCTCGGCCGCCGCGCCACCGCCTGGCTGCCCCGCCCGCCCGAGCGGCTCCCGGCACGTGCGGCACGCCGCGCCCTCCGTGCCGCTCCCCCGGCCGCCGCGCCACCCGCGCCCGCCCCGGTTCTCGACAAGGAGCCCGTCGCATGAGCCCCGCACACCCCGTGGACACCCGCACCCCGCAGGGCGCCGAACTCGTCCTGGACGACGTGCGGCTCGGGCACCGTGAAGGGCAGGCGCTGCCCGGCACCGTCCGGCTGCGGGTCGCGCCGGGCGAACTGGTCGCCGTGCTCGGCCCGTCCGGCTGCGGCAAGTCCACGCTCCTGCGGACCCTCGCCGGGCTGCTGCCGCCGCTGGGCGGGCGCGTCACCCAGGACGGAGCGCCCGTCGTCGGGCCCGCCGCGGACCGGGCGCTGGTCTTCCAGGAGGACGCCCTGCTGCCGTGGCGCAGCGTCCGCGCCAACGTCGAACTCCCCCTCGCCATCCGGCGGGTGGCGCGCGCCGAGCGGCGGCGTACCGCCGACGACTGGCTGGAGCGGGTGGGTCTCGCCGGGCACGCCCGCAAGCTGCCGCGTCAGCTCTCCGGAGGGCAGCGTCAGCGCGTGCAGCTGGCCCGCGCCCTGGCCGCGCGGCCCCGCGCCGTCCTCATGGACGAGCCGTTCGGCGCGCTCGACCCGCACACCCGCGCCGGAATGCAGGACCTGCTCGTGGAGATCCTCAGCGGCACCGGCGCGACCGTCGTCTTCGTCACCCACGACGTGGACGAGGCGCTCCACCTGGGCGACCGGATCGCCCTGCTCTCCTCCGGCGAGGTCCTGGACGTGCCGCACCCCCGGCAGCGGGACGCACGCAACGCGCCCGGCACCGCGGAGCTCCGCCGCCGCGTCCTGACGTCCCTGTGACCCCCTCTCCCCCCCTTCCCCACCCACTCCCGTGAAAGGCGCGCCCGTGGACACCCCCCTGGCCATCCCCGCCCTCGCCGACGCGACCGAACTCTCCTGCGACGTCCTCGTCATCGGCGGTGGCACCGCCGGCACCATGGCGGCGCTGACCGCCGCCGAACGCGGCGCGGACGTACTGCTTCTGGAGAAGGCGCACGTACGGCACTCCGGCGCACTCGCGATGGGCATGGACGGCGTCAACAACGCGGTCATCCCGGGCCGTGCCGAGCCGGACGACTACGTCGCGGAGATCACCCGCGCCAACGACGGCATCGTCGACCAGTCCACCGTCCGCCAGACCGCCACCCGCGGCTTCGCCATGGTGCAGCGCCTGGAGTCGTACGGGGTGAAGTTCGAGAAGGACGAGCACGGCGAGTACGCGGTCCGGCAGGTGCACCGCTCCGGCTCGTACGTACTGCCGATGCCGGAGGGCAAGGACGTCAAGAAGGTCCTCTACCGGCAGCTGCGGCGCCGCGAGATGAGGGAGCGGATCCGCATCGAGAACCGGGTGATGCCGGTGCGGGTGCTCACGGTGGAGGGCCGGGCGGTGGGTGCGGCGGGGTTCAACACCCGCACCGGCGAGTTCGTCACCGTACGGGCGGGAGCGGTCGTCCTCGCCACCGGGGCCTGCGGGCGTCTCGGTCTGCCCGCGTCCGGTTACCTGTACGGGACGTACGAGAACCCGACGAACGCGGGCGACGGCTACGCGATGGCGTACCACGCGGGGGCCGCGCTCACCGGCATCGAGTGCTTCCAGGTCAACCCGCTCATCAAGGACTACAACGGCCCCGCGTGCGCGTACGTCGCCAACCCCTTCGGCGGCTACCAGGTGAACCGGCACGGCGAGCGCTTCGTCGAGTCGGACTACTGGTCGGGGCAGATGATGGCCGAGTTCGCGGCCGAACTCGCTTCCGACCGGGCGCCGGTGTACCTGAAGCTCAGCCATCTGCCGGAGGAGACCATCAGCACGGTCGAGTCGATCCTGCACACGACGGAACGGCCCACGCGCGCCACGTTCCACGAGGGCCGCGGCCACGACTACCGCACGCACGACGTGGAGATGCACATCTCGGAGATCGGACTGTGCGGCGGGCACTCGGCGTCGGGCGTGCGGGTCGACGCGCAGGCGCGCACGACCGTGCCGCGCCTGTACGCGGCCGGCGACCTGGCCTGCGTCCCGCACAACTACATGATCGGCGCGTTCGTCTTCGGCGACCTCGCCGGGGAGGACGCCTCGCAGTACCGGGCGTACGAGGGCGAGTTGCCCGGCGACCAGCTGTCCGCCGCGCACGAGCTCGTGTACCGGCCGCTGCGTCACCCGGACGGACCGCCGCAGCCGCAGGTCGAGTACAAGCTGCGCCGGTTCGTGAACGACTATGTGGCGCCGCCGAAGACCGGGGCGAAACTGTCCCTGGCCGTCGAGGCGTTCGAGCGGATGACGGGGGAGATCGCGGGGATGGGGGCGCGCACCGCCCACGAGCTGATGCGGTGCGCGGAGGTGTCGTTCATCCGGGACTGCGCGGAGATGGCCGCGCGCTCCTCGCTGGCGAGGACGGAGTCCCGCTGGGGCCTGTACCACGAGCGCCTCGACCATCCGGAGCGGGACGACGCGGGCTGGCTGCACCACCTGGACGTGTACAAGTCCCCTTCGGGAGCGATGGAGTTCAGGGCGCGTGCGGTGGAGCCGTACGTGGTGCCGGTGCCGGAGTTCGAGCCGGTGGCGGGGGCGGAGCGGGCGCTGGGCGAGGTGGCGCTGGTGCCGGTGGCGACGGCGGGCCCGCGGAACGCGGCGCCGGCGGCCCGCCCGGCGACACCCGTGCCGCCCGCACCCGACACCGCGCCTCCCACCACGTCCATCGGAGGGAGCCGGGCGGCGAGCCCCACGCTCCTGCGCCTCCTCGCCCTCGCCGAGGAAGCCCCCGACCTGGACACCCTCTCCCCCTACCTCACGGACACCGAACCGGCGGTGCGGGCCGCGGCCGTCGCCGTCCTCGCGGAGACGGTTCCGGCGGGCACGGGTCCGGCGCTCGCCGCGGCGCTGCGCGATCCGGACGGTCAGGTCAGGGAGGCGTCAGCGGGCGCCTTGCGCGAGCTGACCGAAGTCCTGCCCGCCGAACCCGAGTTGGGGTCAGGCCTGCGGACGGCGCTCGAAGTCGCGGACCCGACGGTTCGGGGTGCCGCGCTGGACGTCCTGCGGGGCCTGCGGCTCGGGGACGCGCCGCTGTACGCCGCCGCGCTGGCCGACACCGACATCGACGTCCGCATCCACGCCGTGCGGGCGCTGGTGTCGGTGGACGCGAAGGCCGACCTCGCGGGCGCCGCGGACGACCCGGCCCGCGAGGTCAGGGTCGCGGTGGCCCGCGGTCTCGCGGCGGTACGGGATCCGTCGCCGTCCCCGCTCGCGCCGCTCCTCGACGACCCCGACGCGCTGGTCCGGGCGGCCGCCCTGACAGCGCTCGCGGTCACGGGCTGCCCGCTCCCGTACGCCGAACAGGCGGCGACCGCGCTCGGCGACCCCGCCTGGCAGGTCAGGGCGGGCGCGGCGACCGCCCTGCGCGCGGCCCCGCCGGAGCAGGCGATCCCCGCCCTGATCAAGGCGTCGGCCGATCCCGAGGCGGACGTCCGCAAGGCCGCCGTCCTCTCCCTCCTCGCCCACCCCACCACCCCCGAGTCCCGAGCAGCCCTCACCACCGCGACCACGGACCCCGACGCGGACATCCGCGCCTACGCGACCCGCTCCACCACCTGACCGCCCCGCCGCGCCGCCCCGCCGCGCCCGCCCCGCGGCGAGTCGCCCCACCGACCTCGACCCCACACCCCGCACCACCCGCCGGCCACGGGCCGAGAAGCCGCACGCCCGTCCCACCCGCCGGCCCTCCCGGCCACGGGCCGAGCGCCGAGCAGCCCTCACCACCCACGACCACCGGCCCGCACATACACCCCAGCAGCCACCGGCCACGGGCCAAGGGAGCCGCACGCCCACCCCACCCGCCGACCCTCCCGGCCACGGGCCGAGCCCCGAGCAGCCCTCACCACCCACGACCACCGGCCCGCACATACACCCCAGCAGCCACCCGGACCCGACCGGCCCCACCCAGCCACCACCGCATCACCCCACCCGCCGCACCCGCCGCGCCCGCACCACCTCGTCCGGCAGCGGGCCGAGCCCCAGCAGGCTGCCGACCGTTGCCGTCGTGAGTGCGTGCCAGGTCGAGGCGTGGCGCAGCATCGCGTGGTCGCTGCCGTCGATCGTCACCAGGCTCGTGTCCGCACCCGCGGCCGCCGCCCGTGCCACGTAGCCCTCGGACTCCGCCGGGTCGGTCGTGCCGTCGCGGTCGCCGTGCAGGAGCACCACCCCGCGGTCCCTCAGGTGGGCGACCGGCTCCCCCGGCGGGCACCAGGGGGCCAGGCCCACCACGGCCCTGACCGACGGGTGGCCTGCGGCGCGCAGGGCCGCGCGGGCGCCCATGGAGTGGCCGACCAGGACGACGGGCGCGTCCCCGATGCGGGGTGCGAGGTCGGCGAGCGCGCGGCTCGCGTCGCGGGCGGCGTCCTGCCGGTCGCCGTTCCAGCCCCGGCAGCGGTAGCGGACCTGCCCCACCGCGACGCCGCGCGCCCCGTAGGCCTTCCTGAGGGCGCGGGCGAAGGGCCACATGCGCAGACCCGGCAGGTTCAGTGCGGGGGGCGTCGACGTGCCGTGCTCCCGACCGCCGTGCAGGAGGAGGACAGCCGCACGCGGGGGCGCGGCGGTGCCGGGGAAGACCAGGGGCGAACGGGCCGGGGCGGCGGATATGGACACGGAGGCTCCTTCGGCGTCGCGGCGGTTCGTTCCGCGTCGTGTTCAGCGTCGGTGCGGGTTCGTTCAGCGTCGTGGCGCGATGGCGGCGAAATCCCCGCGAACGTCCCCGGACCGGTCCCACATACGGGATTGCGAAGCACAACGTCGGAAGACCTGTACAAGTTCCTCACCGGCCCCACCCAAGGGAGTCCCCAGGGGTGACGCGATGCCCCGCCACGAGACGCGAGCAACCGGACGCGGCCACGCGACGACGACACACCGCACACCGCGTACAGATTCCGTGGAGATTACGCCACCGAAACTTACTCCAGCGTAAGTAAGTTGTCCGGCCCTTCCCCTTGTGGCCGTATTTTGACCGGCTGACCAGTGCCGATGTTCCGTGTCCGCCGCCCCTGGACCCCCTCCCGCACGCACGCGCCGTGGGGTACGGTCACGGCGCTGTGCGGAGCGCCACAAGGAGCATCATTGCGCGAGTTCACGAATCCTCCGATGGCGTCGGTGCCGCTGGTGGGCGGCCTTGCCGACGCCGTGTTCGACCATGCCCTGGAGGACCCGCTCCGCATCGCGTTCGGCCGCAAGACGGACGGGCGGTGGCACGACGTCACCTCGGGCGAGTTCCGTGACGAGGTGCTGGCCCTGGCCAAAGGCCTGATCGCCCAGGGCGTCCGCTTCGGCGACCGCGTCGCCATCATGTCCCGCACCCGCTACGAGTGGACGCTCTTCGACTTCGCCCTGTGGGCCATCGGCGCCCAGGTCGTACCGATCTATCCCACCTCCTCCGCCGACCAGGTCCTGTGGATGCTGCACGACGCACAGGTGTCGGCCGCGATGGTCGAGCACGAGGACCACGCGATGACGATCGGCTCCGTCGTCGACCGGCTGCCGCAGCTGCGCAGGCTCTGGCAGCTGGACGCCGACGCCGTGGGCGAGCTGACCGAGGCGGGGCGTGACATCGACGACGACGTGGTGCACCGCCACCGCCGCGCCGTCACCCCCGACTCCATCGCCACGATCATCTACACCTCGGGCACCACCGGCCGCCCCAAGGGCTGCCTCATCTCCCACGCGAACTTCATGTTCGAGTCGGACGTGATGGTCGGTCGCTGGGAGCCGGTGTTCCACTCCAAGCGGGGCGACGAGGCGACCACGCTGCTCTTCCTGCCGCTCGCCCACGTCTTCGGCCGCATGGTGCAGATCGCCGCCGTGCGCGGCCGGGTCAAGATGGGCCATCAGCCGAACCTCAACGCGGCGGCGCTCCTGCCCGACCTCGCGGCGTTCCGGCCCACGTTCATCCTGGCCGTGCCGTACATCTTCGAGAAGGTCTTCAACGCGGCGCGGCGCAAGGCGGAACGGGACGGCAAGGCGGGCGCGTTCGACAAGGCCGTGGAGTGCGCGGTGCGGTACGCCGAGGCGATGGAGGCCAGAGCCTTCGACACAGGGCCGGGCCCCTCGGCCGGACTGCGCATGCAGCACCAGCTCTTCGACAAGCTCGTCTTCTCGAAGGTGCGGGAGGCGATGGGCGGCCGGGTGCGGCACGCGATGTCGGGCGGCTCGGGCATGGACCGGCGGCTCGGCCTGTTCTTCGCGGGCGCCGGCGTGACGATCTACGAGGGGTACGGACTCACCGAGTCGACGGCGGCGGCGACCGCCAACCCGCCCGAGCGCACCCGCTACGGCACGGTCGGCCAGGCCATCCCCGGCACCACCGTGCACATCGCGGAGGACGGCGAGATCTGGCTGAACGGCGGCAACGTCTTCCAGGGCTATCTGAACAACCCGAAGGCCACCAACGCGACCCTGCACGACGGCTGGCTCGCCACCGGCGACATCGGCGCGCTCGACGAGGACGGCTATCTGACGATCACCGGGCGCAAGAAGGAGATCCTGGTGACGTCGGGCGGCAAGAGCGTGTCGCCGGCCCAGCTGGAGGAGCGGGTCCGCGACCACCCGCTCGTCGCCCAGTGCATCCTCGTCGGCAACGACCGCCCGTACATCGCCGCGCTCGTCACCCTGGACGCGGAGGCCGTGGAGCACTGGCTGACGATGCGCCGCAAGCCGATGCTGCCGCCCGGCGAGCTGGTGCGCGATCCGGACCTGGAGACCGAGGTGCGGCGCGCCGTGGTCGCCGCCAACACGCTCGTCTCGCAGGCCGAATCGATCCGTACGTTCCGCATACTGGCGCACCAGTTCACCGAGGAGCACGGCCTCCTGACGCCGTCCCTGAAGCTGAAGCGGAAGGCGATCGAGACGGTGTACTCGGCGGAGGTCGAGGCGCTGTACACCAGCTAGCCGGGGCACCAGAACCTTCCTGACGGCTCATCAAATACCGTCGCACCGCTTATTGACGGTTCATCAGGTCCGCCACAGAATCAGCCCCACTTCGACTTCAGGGGGCTCGACCGTGTCGCGATCGATCCGCACCATCACCGCCGCCGCCGCGGCCCTGCTGCTCGCCACCGCCTGCAACTCCGCCTCCACCGGCGGCGCATCCGACGGCGACAAGAGCGGCGGCTCCGTGCGCGGGGTGACCGACGACTCCGTCAAGGTCGGCGGCATCGTCTCCATGACGACCGCGAGCGGATACAGCAAGGAGGACACCGACCTGGGCGCGAGGGCCCGCTTCGAGCGCGCGAACGCGGAGGGCGGTGTGCACGGCCGGAAGATCGACTACCTGGGTGCGGAGGACGATGGGCAGGACCCGGGGAAGAACCTCGCGGCGGCGCGCAAGCTCGTCCAACGGGAGAAGGTGTTCGCGATCTCCCCGATGAGCTCGGTCACGTTCTCCGGAGCGGACTTCCTGCAGAAACAGAAGGTGCCCACGTTCGGCTGGGGCACCATCCCGCCCTTCTGCGGCCCGACCTACATGTACGGCTTCGGCGGCTGCATGGTACCGATGCCCGGTGGCACCATCACGCAGAGCTGGCCCGAGGGCCTCAAGAAGGTGACGGGCGGCGCGAAGGGCAGGTCGGTCGCGATCCTCGCCAACGACAACGACGCGGGCACGTTCGCCATCCGCACCTACAAGCAGTCCTTCGCGGCCGCCGGTTACGAGGTGACGTACGCCAAGTCGACCGTCCCCGCCACCTCCGTGCCGAGCGACTGGTCGGCGTACACGAAGGAGATCCTGCGCTCCGACGGCGGCAAGGCACCGGACGCCGTGGTCTCCGTCATGCAGACCCCGTACAACATCGGTCTGTTCACGGCGGTCAAGCGCGCGGGCTTCGAGGGCGTCATCACCGACCCCACCGACTACGACCCCGGCCTGCTCGCCAAGAGCGCCACGAAGAAGGCGCTGGACGGCGTGCACGTGCTCCTGTCCTTCCAGCCGTTCGAACAGGACACCGCGGACATGCGGCAGTTCAAGAAGGACATCAGGAAGGCGGCGGGCAAAGAGGTCCCGCTCAACATGCACATGATGACCGGCTACATGTCGGCCGACCTGTTCCTCGCCATCGCCGAGAAGGCGGGCAAGGCCCTCACCGTCGACTCCTTCCAGAACGCGGCCGACGGCTACTCCGACACCGGCACCATGGTCGGCGACCGCAGGTTGCCCGAAGGGCGGAAGGAGTCGTTCGGCTGCGGCGCGCTCGTCCGGCTCGAGGACGGGAAGTACACGGTGTCGTCGCCCTTCAAGTGCTACGAACCGAGCCCCTTCAAGTAGGGGCGGGCCGCCATGTCGGACCTCCTCGGATTCGTGCTGAGCGGTCTCGTCTCGGGCGCCCTGTACGCGCTGCTCGCCACCGGTCTCGTCCTGTCGTACTCCGCCTCGGGACTCTTCAACTTCGCTCACGGCGCGACCGCCTACCTCTGCGCCCTCGCCTTCCACGAACTGCACTCCGGCTTCGGCTGGCCCGCCGTCCCGACGGCGCTGCTCCTCGTCCTGGTGGTGGCGCCGGCGCTCGGCCGGAGCCTTGACCGGCTGATGTTCCGCAAGCTGGCGCGGGTCGGTGAGACCGCGCAGATCGTCGCGACGATCGGCCTGCTCGTCGCGCTGCCCGCGCTCGGTCTGTGGATCGTGGAGCTCCTGGAGGACGCGGGGGCGCCGGTGAAACCCGCGGAGAACCAGTTCGGGCTGCCGGGCGTCGGGCCGAGCCCGGCCCGCGACTGGCAGCTGACGGACGGCGTCGGCATCGACTCCGACCAGCTGATCACCTGGGTGACGACGGCCGTGGTGGCCGTCGGCCTGTGGATCCTGATGCGCCACACGCCGCTCGGACTCAGGTTGCGGGCGGCGGTCGACAACCGGTCGCTCGTGGAGCTGCGCGGCATGAGCGCGGACCGGCTCTCGTCGGTGGCGTGGATGCTGTCGTCCGGCCTCGCGGGCCTCGCGGGCGTCCTCGCCACCCCCCTCCTCGGGCTCTCCTCGCACGACTTCACGCTGTTCCTCTTCGTCTCCGCGACGGCCGCCGTGCTCGGCCGCTTCCTGTCGATCCCGCTGGCGTTCGCGGGCGGACTCGGACTCGGCGTCCTCCAGAACCTCGTCGCGGGCTACGCCGACTTCGCCGAGAGGATCACCGGCTTCCGCACGGCCGTGCCCTTCCTGATCCTGTTCGCCGGGCTGCTCCTGCTCACGCGGCGGCAGCGGACCGCGGGCACGGCGGCGGTGGACGCGCCGCCCGTGGACTACCTGGCGGGGCGGTCGTGGCTGCGCCGCTGGGGCCCGTGGGCGGTGGCCGCGCTCGCCCTCGCCCTCTCCTTCTACACGATCACCACGCCCTTCTGGAGCGGCCTCCTCGCGCAGGGGCTCGCGATCTCGCTGGTCTTCATCTCCTTCACCGTGGTGACGGGGCTCGGCGCGATGGTGTCCCTCGCGCAGGCCACCTTCGTGACGGGCGCGGCGCTCGTGGCCGGGCTCCTGATGAGTCACGGGTGGCCGTTCGCCGGGGCGGCGCTGGTCGGTACGTGCGCGGCGGCGGCACTCGGCGCGCTCGTGGCGCTGCCCGCGCTGCGGCTCGGCGGCCGCTCCCTGGCCCTCGCGACCCTGGCGCTCGCCTTCCTCGCCGACCAAGTGCTCTTCCAGATGGGGTGGTTGCGCAACGGCGACACGGGCTGGGAGATCCCCCGCCCGGTCTTCGGCCCCGTCGACCTCTCGGACGACCGCGCCATGGGCGTCGCGATGGCCGTCCTCGTCACAGCGGCCGTGGCGTCGCTCGGCGCGCTGCGGAACTCCCCTTCGGGGCGGGCCATGCTGGCGGTACGGTCCGCCCCCGCGGCGGCCATGGCGTCCGGCGTCTCCGTCGTCCGCACGAAACTCCTGCTGTTCACGCTCTCGGCGGGGCTCGCGGGGTTCGGCGGCGTGATGTACGCGTCCTACAACACCCGTATCACCGCGACCGACTTCACCGCGACGACAGGACTGGTCTGGCTGGCGGTCGTGGTCGCGGCGGGCGTACGGAGACCGCAGTTCGCGGTGGTGGCGGGTCTGGTCTTCGCCGTCGCCCCGCACCTCCTCGCGGACTACGTCACGGAGTCCGTACACCTCCCGGTGATCCTCTTCGGCCTGGCGGGCCTGGCCCTGGCGAACGACCCCGACGGGTATTGCGCGGCGGTGTCGGTGCGGTTGCACCGGAGGCGGGGAAGGGCACGGGTGACGGCGCAGGGGGCGGCGCCTTCGACAGGCGGAAGCGACACCGCGCCGTCGTCCCCGTCGGTACCGCACAGCCGCACCCCTGCCCCGGGTGCGTCGCTCGCCCTCTCCCTCGACGGACTCCACGCCGGCTACGACGGCTCCCCCGTGCTCCACGGCGTGGACCTCGCCGTGCACGCCGGGGAGATCGTCGCCCTGCTCGGCCCCAACGGTGCGGGGAAGTCGACCCTCTGCCTCACCGCGGCGGGCCTCCTGTCACCCACGCAGGGCCGTGTGTACGTCGCCGGACGCGACGTCACCCGCGAAGGTGCCGCCCGGCGCTCCCGCGGGGGTGCCGTCCTCGCCCCCGAGGGGCGCGGGATCTTCCCCTCGCTCACCGTCGACGAGAACCTCGCCCTGTACCTGCGGGGGCGGGACGAACGCGACGCCGTGTACGAACGGTTCGCGGGGCTCGCGGCGCGGCGCAGGGTTCCCGCGGGCTCCCTCTCCGGCGGCGAGCAGCAACTGCTGGCCCTCGCACCGCTGTTGGAGCGCCCGCCGAAGGTCCTGATCGCGGACGAGCCGTCACTCGGTCTCGCACCGCGCGTCGTCGACGACGTGTTCCGGCTGCTGGTCGAACTCCGGGACGCGGGCGCCGGTTTGCTGCTCGTCGAGGAGAAGGCCGCCGAGATCCTCGGGGTCGCGGACACGGTGGCGTACCTCGCGCAGGGCCGCGTCTCCTGGTGCGGTCCGCGCTCCGAGGTGCGGGCGGACCGGCTCACGGAGGCGTACCTGGGCATGGCAGCGGCGAGCGGCGGACGGCAGACGACGAAGGACGTGACGCGGCCATGAGGGAACGGAAGCACGTCCTGGAGGCCGAGGACATCGGCGTACGCTTCGGCGGCATCCGGGCCCTCGACGGGGTGGGGCTCGGCGTGCGGCGGGGCGAGGTCTGCGGGCTCATCGGCCCCAACGGCGCGGGCAAGACGACACTGTTCGACGTGCTGTCCGGCATCCGCGGCCCCGACCGGGGCCGGGTGCTGCTCGACGGGCGGGACATCACGCGCCGCTCCCCCGTGTGGCGTGCCCGGCACGGGATGCGGCGCACGTTCCAGCGGCAGCAGCTCTTCGGCCGGCTCACCGTCGCCGACAACCTCGTCGTCGCCCAGGAGTGGCGGGGCGGTGGCGGCGGCTTCGCCGCGGACCTGCTCGCCGCGCCGACCCGGCGCGCGCACGAGGCCGGACGGCGCGCACGGGCCGCGGCGGTGCTGCGCTCGTGCGGCCTCGACGCGCTGTCCGGGCAGTACGCGGGCGCGCTGCCGGTCGGACAGGCCCGCATGGTGGAGCTGGCCCGCGCCGTCGCGGACCCGCCCGCGGTACTGCTCCTCGACGAGCCCGCGTCCGGAATGACGGCCGACGAACGACAGCAGCTGTCGGCCGTCGTCCGTCACCTCGCGGACGACGAGGGCTGCGCGGTGCTCCTCGTCGAGCACAACGTCGCCTTCGTGATGGAGCTCTGCGCCCGCGTCGTCGTCCTCGACCTCGGCCGGGTCCTGGCCCACGGGACACCGGCCGAGGTGCGCGCGGATCCGAAGGTGCGGGACGCCTACCTGGGGACCCCGCCCGAGAACGACGCGCGCTGAACCGCCCCGGCCCCTCAACCCCCGTACTGGGCGACAATCTTGGTGAAAGCGTATGGGGCCTGCCCGATGCCGCTGCAGGAGTCACCGGCGTTGCCGCCGGAGCCGCAGTCACGGTCGCGGTTGACGGCCCAGAAGGCGAAGCGCGCGATGTGCCGCTGTTTGGCGTACGCGAGGATCTTCTGGAAGTCGGCGGTGGTCACCGTCTCGTCCGGGACATCGGTCTTGCCGTTCATGGAGGAGATCCCGGTGTGCTTGTACGCGTCGGCGTCGCTGTAGCCGTACGCGCTCTTGACCGCGTTCTTGAGGCCCTCCATGGCGCTGACGGAGGCGTCACCCATGGTGCCGCTGTGTCCGCCGAAGTCGAACGGCATGATCACCCAGGCGTCGTTGGCGAGCCCGGCGGCGGCGCCGCGCTTGATGAGGTCCTTGCCGGTCGCGTCGGGGCCGCTCGGGGTGGTGCCCAAGGTCACGTACGTGACGATGCCCGGGTTCTTCGCCTTGACGATCTTCAGCGCGTCCACCACGCGCTGGCGCACCGTCGGGTTGTTGAACTCGGTGTTCTCGATGTCGATGTCGAAGGCCTTCAACTTGTACGCGTCGATGACCTTTTGGTACGCGCCGGCGAGCGCGGTGGCACTCTGGCACTTCTCGCCCAGCTTGGCGCCGCTCCAGCCGCCGACGGACACGACGATGTCGCCGCCGGCGCCGCGTATGGACCTGATGGCGCTGTCGTCGGAGCCGCCCTTCAGCGGCCGGTTGCCGTCCCAGGCCGGGTTGCAGCCGCCGTCGGACAGGATGAAGGCGAGCGTGAACCACTTGACGCCGGTCGCGGCCATCACGTCGGTGGGCTTCTGCGGGTTGCCCCAGCCGAGGTACTCGTAGGGCGCCGCGTGGATCGTGCCGGAGGCCTGCGCGGCGGGAGCCTGCTCGGCGGGGGTCGGTGCGGCCTGCGCTGCGGGCTCGGCGGCCAGGGTCAGCGCGACGGCGCCGGTGAGCGCGCAGGCAGCCGTGAGGGCGAGGGCGCTTCTGTGGCGGGAGGGGGATGACGTTGCCTTGAACATCGGGGGGTCCTCTCTGCGATGCGTTGCGGGAGTTCTGCGGTGCGTTGCGGGAGTTCTGCGGTGCGTTGCGGGAGTGCGTTGTGTCAGGAAAGTTTCCTGACAGTCGAGGGGCACAAAGGACTCAAGGCCCTTGCGTGATCAGCGGATCAGTGAGGGCGAGCGGGGGCCGCCGGAGCCCGGGACGCGGCGTCGGCGGTGTGCGTGCGATACGCGTAGTCGGGCGAGGCCTTCGCCGCGTGGCCCGCCCCGTCGACCAGGGCGCGGACCGCCGCATGATCGGGCGAGCGGTGACAGGCGGGGTCGGTGCGGGCGGCGTCGCCGGTCAGGGCGTACGCCTGACAGCGGCAGCCCCCGAAGTCGAGGGCGCGCAACTCACAGCTACGGCAGGGATCACTCATCCACCCCTCGCCGCGGTAGCGGCCGAACGCCTCCGACTCCCGCCAGATCCAGCCCAGTTCACGATCCCTGACGTTGGGCGCGGCCGGTCCGAGCAGTTCGGCCGATGCCGGGCAGGGCAGCACCGTGCCGTCGGGCGCGACGGTCAGCGAGAGAGCGCCCCAGCCGCCCATGCAGGGCTTCGCGGTGCCGTCGACGTAGTCGGGCGCGACCCACACCAGCTCCATGCGCCCGGCGAGCCGCTCCCGCCACACCTCGACGCGCTCGCGGGCCCGCGCCACCTGCGCGCGGGACGGGAGCAGGGCGTCGCGGTTGCGCAGCGCCCACCCGTAGAACTGGGTGTTGGCCAGCTCGACGCGGTCGGCGCCCCAGGCCAGGCCGAGCTCCACGAGGGAGTCGAGCGCGTCGAGGCTGGCGCGGTGGAGGACGGCGTTGAGGCCGAGCGGCAGCCCGGTCCGCCGGACGAGGCGCGCCGCGCGTTCCTTGGCCGCGAAGGCACGTGCGCCCGCGATGAGTCGGGCGGCCGCGGGCTCCGCGTGCTGCACGGACAGCTGGACGCTGCGCAGGCCCGCGTCCACGAGCCGGTCGAGGCGCTCGCGGTGCAGGCCGACGCCGCTGGTCACGAGCTGCGTGTGGAGGCCGGCCGCGTCGGCGGACGCCACGATCTCGGCAAGGTCGCGGCGCAGGAGGGGTTCACCACCGGACAGGTGGGTCTGAACGACGCCGAGGTCGGCGGCCTGCCGCAGAACGCTCCCCCAGTCACCTGCACTCAACTCGTCGCGTCGCGTGACGAGTTCGACGGGGTTGGAACAGTAGGCGCAGCGCAGGGGGCACCCGTGGGTGAGCTCGGCGAGGAGCGCCCAGGGAGGGTCGGGCGCGCCTGGTGATCCTTCTGGACCTGACACGCCTGGAACACCTGGAACCCCCGGAACGCCTGTCAACGAAGCCACCCCTCCGCCCGCAACTGCGCGAGGAAACCGGGCACTTCCTCGGCGACGGGGGCGTCCGGGTGCCGTGCCGACAGCTCCGCGACGATGTCCGCGACGTCGCGCACGCCGTCGCACAGGCCCACGATGCTCCCCGCGGCTCCCCGCAGGACGACGACGCGTTCGGGCAGGACCAGCAGGTCGACGTCGCGCACCCGGTCGTGCCTGAGCAGCACGGAGCGGACGAGTGCGGGCCGCTATACGGCACAGGTGGTCATCGGGCACCTCCGGGCTCCCGGTCGACGGCGTCGAGCAGTGACCACAGGACGTCGCACTTGAACGCGAGCGCGGCGACGGCCCGCTCCTGCTCCTCGCGGGTGCGGGCCCACGTCAGGACGAGGTTCAGCGCTTCCCGGCCGTCCCGGCCGCCCTCCCCGACACGGGTACGGAAGTAGTCGAGCCCGGCGGTGTCGATCCACGGGTAGTGCTTCTCGAAGGCGGCGATCCTGGTCCGCATCAGGTCGGGCGCGGACAGTTCGGTGAGCGAGGCGGCGACGGCGTCGAGTGCGGGGCGGAGCCTGCAGAAGTTGACGTATCCGTCGACGGCGAGCCGCACGCCGGGCACCACCCGGGAGGAGTCGAGCAGGTGCTCTCTCGTCAGCCCGGCGGCCTCGCCGAGCCGCAGCCAGCGTTCGATGCCGCCTTCGCCGTCGCGTTCCCCGTCGTGGTCGCGGATCCTGCGCAGCCAGCCGCGCCGCAGCGCGGGATCGTCGAACTTGGCGAGGACCAGGGCGTCCTTGACGGGGATGTGCCGCTGGTAGTGGAACCGGTTGGCGATCCAGCGGCGCACCTCTTCGGGGGTGAGGTCGCCGTCGTGCATGCGTACGTTGAAGGGGTGCCGGTCGTGGTAGCGCGCGGCGGAGACGGCGCGCAGCCGGTCGGTGAGTTCGTCGGGGGTCCAGGGCCGCGCCGTGTCCGGAGCGCCGCACGTCGTGGCGGTCACAGCTCGATCACCATCCCGTCGGCGGCGGCCTCGATGCCCCACTCCGAGAGGAGTTTGTGCTGCTCGGCGTGGGGGTCGTTGAGGGGGTTGGTGTTGTTGAGGTGGGTGTAGAGGACGCGGCCAGGCAGGCGTGCCAGGCGGTGCGCGGTGCCGGCGGGGCCGGCGATCGGGCAGTGCCCCATGGCGGTGGCGGTCCGGTCGGAGAACCCGGCGCGCACGGGCTCGTCGTCGTCCCAGAACGTGCCGTCGACGATGACGCAGTCGGCGTCGCGGGCAGCCTCGTCGAAGGCGTCGCTCCAGACGGCGAGGGAGGGGGCGTAGAGGAGCGTACGACCGGTGGCGACGTCGGTGACCCGCAAGGCGACGGCCCAGTCACCGGCCCCCGTGCCGGAACCGAGTCCCCCGGCGTACCGCGGCCGCTTGTCCGAAACCGGGACGGCGCCGACCCGGACCTCGGATCCCTCCGCCATCGGCACACCGCGGCCGAGCGGTAGCTCGCGCCACCGCACCTGCGTGTAGGGCTCCAGTACGGAGTCGAGGCGCAGCCCTTCGCGTACCGCCTCACGTACGGGAGCGGTGGCCAGGACCTCCACGCCGTCAGGGGCCTCCCGGAGCCGGGCGAGGCCGAGGGTGTGGTCGAGCTCGGCGTCGGTGAGGACGATCCCGGCGACGGGGGTGTGCCGCGTGTCAGGTCCCGCGCCCGGGTGCAGTGCGGGGGTGGCCTCGATCTGGTCGCCGAGATCGGGCGTGGCGTTGACGACGTACCAGCGGCCCCGGCCCGCGTGGACGGCGAGCGCGGCGTGCCGTCGGCGGCGCTCCGGGTGGGCGCGGGCCCCGGCGCATCCGGGGCACGCGCAGTTCCACTGGGGCAGTCCGCCGCCCGCGGCGGTGCCGAGCACCTGCAGCAGCATGGCGGCGCGTCTACCGGTCGGCGAGACGGTAGGCGGTGACTTCGAGGGCGGTGTCGACGACCGTGTACGCGGGGGTCCGCCAGCCCGCGGCCTCTGCGTCGGCCCTGCGCGACGGCCCGCGGCCGGCCTTCGCGTACTCCTCCGCGTTCTCCTTCGCCTTTTCCTGATCAGTGCTGTGCACGTACAGACCAGTGCTGTCCACGTACATACGCATTCGCGTGGCGCCGCCTTTCCTGAAGAGGTGGGGTTTCAGGAACAAACCACAGGGACACCAGACAACCGATGCGCTTGTAGCGTTCATATAGATGTCCCGCGTTCAGTGGCGTGCAATAGAGTCCCTGCCTGACGGGACACCGTCAATGGTCCGGACCGATCCGGTGTCCACACGGCTTCGATATCCGGCCATTCAGGAATGCGGCACGGCCGCTGATCGTTGACCATGGGCATATACACCCGACGACTTAAGGATCGAGAGCTCGTGAGCAAGGTTCCCCCGATCACCCTCAACAACGGCGTCGAAATGCCCCAGCTGGGCTTCGGCGTCTGGCAGGTGCCGGACGACGAGGCCGAGAAGGCCGTCGCCACGGCGCTGGAGGCCGGGTACCGCAGCATCGACACCGCAGCCATCTACGGCAACGAAGAAGGCACGGGCAAGGCGGTCGCCGCTTCCGGCGTCGCCCGTGAGGACCTGTTCGTCACGACGAAGCTCTGGAACAGCGACCAGGGCTACGACGCGACCCTGCGCGCCTTCGACACCTCGCTGGAGAAGCTCGGCCTCGACTACGTGGACCTGTACCTCATCCACTGGCCGCTGCCCTCCAAGGACGCGTACGTCGACACGTACAAGGCCTTCGAGAAGATCCACGCCGACGGCCGCGCCAAGTCCATCGGCGTCTCGAACTTCCTCCCCGACCACCTGGAGCGCCTGCTCGGCGAGACGTCGATCATCCCGGCGGTCAACCAGATCGAGCTGCACCCCCACCTGCAGCAGCGCGCCTCGCGCGAGTTCCACGCGGAGCAGGGCATCGCCACGGAGGCGTGGTCGCCCCTCGGCTCGGGCAAGGGCCTCCTCGAGGTCCCGGCGATCATCGCCATCGCCCAGAAGCACGGGCGCACCCCCGCGCAGATCGTGCTGCGCTGGCACATCCAGCTGGGCAACGTCGTGATCCCGAAGTCCGTGACGCCGTCCCGGATCCAGGAGAACATCGACGTCTTCGGCTTTGAACTCGACCCCGAGGACATGGCGGCGATCTCGGCCCTCAACGAGGACCGCCGCCTCGGCCCGGACCCGGCGACGTTCGACGTCGCCTGACGCACACCGAGCCTCCTCCGCCGGCCGCTACGGGCCGGCGGAGGAGGCTCCGTCCGTCCTACGCACCCTGCCGTCCTACGTACCCGGACCCCGACTCTCCGGCCGCGACCACGTCAGCTTGACCGTCAGGTGCCCCTCCGTCGCCGTCTTGGCGATCACCGCGCCCGCCTCCGCGCTGAGCTTGACGCCGAACTCCAGCTCGATCGTGTCGGGGTCGAGTGCCCGGTCGCGGAAGGTCCGCAGCGCGGACATCGCGGCGCCGCGCACGTTGTTCAGGGCCGACTCGAAGCGGCCCTCGACCTCATGGATCCCGCCGGACTCGCCGCGCCGCGACACCGATCTGAACCCGGGGTCCCGGGAGTCCACCTCGACCACGACGGGCCCCTCGTCGGACTCCCACCGCACCAGTTCGTTCACAGGCGTCCCCTCGCTCGGCCGGGCGGCCGGACCTCACGGACCGGCACCGTCACGAACGTACGGCAACCCGCCTCACGCGGAGGCGGGTTGATGGAACGTCACCCCAGCACACGCGCCGCGCTCACGCGTCCTTCACCGCCACGTACACCGTCTGCGCCGTCAGTACGAACACGTCCGGGCGCCGGTGCAGGCTCTGCGGGTCCTCCGGGTCCAGGAGGCGGTCGAAGGTGGCGGCGTCGTCCGGGGCGAGGCGCTCGGACTGCATGTCGCGGCGGCGCGTGAACTCCGCGATCACATGGGCGCGGGCGTCCTCCGACAGCGGCGCCGGCAGGTCGAGCAGGAAGCTGCGGGTCGCCACGTGGCGCAGGCCCGCGGCGTTGAGGAGGGCCGGCCAGTCCTCCGTCGTGCCCTTCGAGCCGTCGAGCCCGTCGCGCATCCCGGCGAACCACTCCTCGTCCGCCGCCTCCAGGCGGGACAGCAGGGCGGGGCGGCCGAAACCGATGTCGCGGGGCAGGTAGCGGGCGGTCAGGCCGCCCTCCAGAAGGGCGACGGCGCCGCCGGGGGCCAGCCGGCCTGCGAGGGCGGAGAGGGCGGCGCCCTGGTCGCCGACGTGGTGCAGGGACCTGCACAGCCACAGGAGGTCCGCCTCGGGCACGTCGTCGATGGCGTCGGGCAACGCGGCGCGCACCGTGTCGAAGCGGTCGGTCAGGCCTTCGCGCGCCGCCCGGTCGCGGGCGCGCTCCAAGAGGGCCTCCTCGGGGTCCGCCGCGACGATCCGGGCCTTGGGGAACGACTCGGCCAGCGAGAACGAGACGGCGCCCGGGCCACTGCCGACGTCGACGACGACGCCGGGCTCCGGGACCCAGCGGCGGAGCCAGTCGGCCACCTCGCCGTACATCGGCGCGGCGACACGGGCGTACCGCTCCAGCATGGTGCCCATGGCGGCCCAGTCCATGTCTCCGTCGTGATGGTGCCCATGGCCGTGGCCGTGGCCGTCACTGTGGCCGTGCCCCTGCGCCTGCGCCTGTCCCTGCCCGTGGTGATGCCCCATAGCGCTGTGCCGCCTTCCGGTCCGCCGTCATGTGTGAACAGGGCCAGACTGCTCCCGTTTCCCGGTTTCCGGCGAATCGATTTGCCGCTACCGCAAAACCCGTCCCCGTTTGCGGTACGCGCGCAGGCCGAACTGCGGATCGGGGCGCGGCACGTCCTGGTCGGGGAGGACGGCGAGCCGCTCGGCGAACCGCTCGGCCAGCGGGCCGTCGGGCGGGATCCGGGTGAACCAGCCGCGTCGCAGGTCGTCGACCGTGGAGCGGGGCGAGCGGCCCTGGCCGTGGCCGCGGAACCGGGCCCGGCCCGTCGCCGTGAGCCCGTGTTCGGCGGCGTACGCGTCGACGGCCTCGACCCGGTCGACGGCGGGCCCTACCGGGCGCGGTGCGAGCACGGCGTCGATGTCGCTGCGTACGTCGTGCGAGGCGGCCTTGTCGACGGTGGTGACGTAGATACCGCCCGGCCTGAGAACCCGCGCGCACTCGGCGACGACCGACGAGGTCTCCTCGGGACCGGAGAGCAGATGCAGCAGCCAGACGGTGGTGACCGCGTCGAACGAGTCGTCGGGGAAGGGCAGTTGGCGGCTGTCACCGAGGACGACGGCGCCCGGCACCCGATGTGACGCGAGACGCGCCATGCGATACGCGGCGTCCACGCCGGTCACCCGCAGCCCTTCGCGCGCGGCGAGACACCGGGTGACCAGGCCGGTGCCGCAGGCGACGTCGAGGAGCGTGGCCGTGTCGGCCGGCAGCAGGCCGAGGACCGCGTCGGCGGCGGCAGCGGCGCGGGGCTCGCCGCCGCGCGAGGCGTCGTACCGGTCGGCTTCCTTGCCGTAGTCGAGCATCGACGGTCATTCCGCCCCGTGCGCGGGAGCCAACTGCTCCACCTTTGCCGCCAGTTCGAAGTCCAGGGCGGTGAGCGCGCCGCCCGCGCTGTGCGTGTTCACGGCGAGAGCGACGGTGTTGTAGGCGAGGGTCAGCTCGCTGTGGTGGCCGAGCTCCTCCTGCGTCCGCGCGATGTGGACGACCAGACCGGTCGCGGCGAAGTGCGAGCCGAGCCGGTAGGAGCGGGTGATCCGTTCGCCGTCCGGGGACAGGGACCATCCGGGCAGCTCGGCGAGACGTTCCTCGATCTCTTTCTGCGACAGCGGTTCGGGAGTCACGGGCCACGCTCCTTGGGAAGGGTCGGTCTTCGGCTCACCCTGCCACAAATTGTTTCGATTACGGTCTACGTATGACAACCGCCGTGCCCGCCAAGGGGAGCACAAGAGGCAAGGCCGACAAGGCCAAGGGGAAGACCAACGAGAACGCCACCGGAGTGGGGCCGTTGCTCCGGGGCTGGCGCGAGCGGCGCCGGGTGAGCCAGCTGGAGCTGGCCCTGCGCGCCGACTCCTCCGCGCGGCACATCAGCTTCGTCGAGACGGGCAGGTCACGGCCGAGCGAGGAGTTCCTGCTGCGCCTCGCCGACCACCTCGACGTACCGGTGAGGGAACGCAACTCCCTGCTCCTGGCGGCGGGTTACGCGCCACGCTTCCGCGAGACACCGCTGGACGACCCCACGATGGGCACGCTGCGCGAGGGCCTCGAACAGCTCCTCGCCGGGTACGAGCCGTACCCGGCGCTGGTCGTCGACGCGAAGTACGACGTCGTCGCGGCGAACCGTGGCATCGCGATGATCCTCGACGGCCTCCCCGAGCACCTCTTCGAGGGGTCCCTGAACGCGATGCGCGTCACCCTCCACCCGGAGGGCCTGGCCTCCCGGATCCGCAATCTCCGGGAGTGGCGCGGGCATCTGCTGCATCAGATGGAGCGGCAGATCGCGCTGCAGCGTTCGGACGCGCTGCGGGCGGTGTACGAGGAGGTGGCGGCGTACCCGGTGACGAACCCCGGGGAGGACGCCTTCGAACCGGGCACGGAGGTCCCCTACTTCGCCCTGCCGCTGCGGATCGAACACGACGGTCACGTCCTGTCCTTCATCTCGTCGATCTCGACGTTCAACACACCGATGGACGTGACGGTCGCCGAGCTGGCCATCGAGACGCTGCTCCCGGCCGACCCGGCGACCTCCAAGTACCTGCAGCAGCAGATGCCCTAGGGCCTGTGCCCGAAGTCCCTAGCGCCCCGCCCTCACCGCGCGCAGCGCCGCGTACTGCAGTGCCGCGAAGCCGCCCACCGTCGCGGCCTGGAGCGGGATCCACACCGCTCCGGCCGTGCTCGGCGAGAGCCGGACGACGAGCGCGACGACACTGAGCACCGCCCAGAGGGCGTTCACCTCGACGACCGCCTGCACCGCGATCGGCGGCGGACTCTTGCGGGCGGCGAGGAGCCCGACACCGATGCCGTACAGCACGAGTCCGACGCCGAGCCCGAGAAGCAGCGCCGAGTCGACCCCGAGGAAGTCCCCCAGGGGCCCCGAGGCGGCGGCATACGCGACACCGTTGCCGGCGGTCACGACCGCGTCCAGACCGAGGAAGCGACGCAGCATCGTCTTGGGGTCGGTGGTACGGGCCAGAGCGGTGAGCGGGTACGTGGACGTGGCCATGGCGATCTGCCTCCAAGCGGGTTCGGTGAGGTGGGGTGAGGGACGGAGAGGTGAGCGGTATCGGTATCGGTATCTGCACGGGTCCCGGAGCCGGTCCGGAGTGCGCCGGACCGGATCCGTTGACATCACTCTGTCGGGCCCGTGGCGAAGGGTCGATTACGTCCGGGGTAATGCCGGGGCCGCCCCTCGAACACCTCGCGCACCCGTACGGCCGAAGCCGAAAGGTGCCGCGCCGCCCCCGCCCCTAGGTTCGACAGGAGGCAGACCTAGGGAGCTTCACGGTGACAGAGACGACCGAGCCCGCCGCCGCCCTGCTGCGGGCGGGGAAGTTCTTCCGGCGCGGTGCCGCCGCGCCTGACCTGCACAGCGTCCGGCTCACCGGGGGGCGGGACGCCGACGCGTTCTACCGTGACCGCTGGAGCCACGACAAGGTCGTGCACTCCACGCACGGCGTGAACTGCACGGGATCCTGCCGCTGGAAGGTGTACGTCAAGGACGGCATCATCACCTGGGAGACGCAGGCGACGGACTATCCGAGCGTCGGCCCCGACCGCCCCGAGTACGAGCCGCGCGGCTGCCCCAGGGGCGCCGCGTTCTCCTGGTACACGTACTCCCCCACGCGCGTCCGCTACCCGTATCTGCGCGGTGTCCTCCTGGAGATGTACCGGGAGGCGAAGGGGCGGCTGAAGGACCCGGTCCTCGCCTGGGCCGACATCCAAGGTGATCCGGAGCGCCGGCGGACGTATCAGCAGGCGCGCGGCAAGGGCGGACTCGTGCGGGCCACCTGGGACGAGGCCGTCGAGATCATCGCGGCCGCGCACGTTCACACCATCAAGACCGTCGGGCCCGACCGTGTCGCGGGGTTCTCTCCCATCCCCGCCATGTCCATGGTGTCGCACGCCGCCGGTGCCCGCTTCATGAGCCTCATCGGCGCGCCGATGCTCTCCTTCTACGACTGGTACGCGGATCTGCCCGTCGCCTCGCCGCAGGTGTTCGGCGACCAGACCGACGTACCGGAGTCGGGTGACTGGTGGGACGCCGCGTATCTGATGATGTGGGGCTCCAACGTGCCGGTGACCAGGACGCCCGACGCGCACTGGATGGCCGAGGCACGCTACCGCGGGCAGAAGGTCGTGGTCGTGGCGCCCGACTACGCCGACAACGCCAAGTTCGCCGACGAGTGGCTGCACCCGCACCCGGGCACGGACGGCGCGCTGGCCCTCGCGATGGGGCACGTGATCCTCAAGGAGTTCTTCGTCGACCGGCAGACGGAGTTCTTCGACGACTACGTGCGCAGGTTCACCGATCTGCCCTTCCTCGTGACGCTCACCGAGCGGGACGGCGCGTACGTGCCCTCCAAGTTCCTGCGCGCCTCCGACCTCGGCGAGGGGACAGAGGGAGCACAGGGGCCACAGGGAGCAGAGGGAGGTGACGGCGGTGAAGGCGGTGAGTGGAAGACCGTTGTGCTCGATGAGAGCACCGGGCGCGCCGCCGTCCCGAACGGCTCCCTCGGGTTCCGGTGGAACGAGTCCGGCAAGGGCAAGTGGAATCTGGAGCTGGGTGACATCGAGCCACTCCTGACGCTGCACGGCGCGGGCGACGCGGCGGGCGTCGAGGTGCTGCTGCCCCGGTTCGACACCGAGGGCGGCACGCACGGCCAGGGACGCGGCGAGGTCGTGCGGCGCGGGGTGCCCGCGACCCGGCTCGGCGGGCAGGACGGGCCGCTGGTGACGACGGTCTTCGATCTGCTGCTCGCGCAGTACGGCGTGGGGCGCGAGGGGCTCCCTGGCGCGTGGCCCGCCTCGTACGACGACGCCGACGCGCCCGGCACGCCCGCCTGGCAGGAGGTCCACACCTCCGTGCCCGCCGCCAAGTGCGTGAAGATCGCAAGGGAGTTCGCCGCGACGGCCGAGAAGTCGCGGGGCCGCTGCATGATCCTGATGGGTGCGGGGACCAATCACTGGTTCCACTCGGAGACGATCTACCGGTCCTTCCTCGCGCTGCTCCAGCTCACCGGCTGCCAGGGCCGCAACGGCGGCGGCTGGGCGCACTACGTGGGCCAGGAGAAGTGCCGCCCGGTCACGGGCTGGGCGACGCTCGCGAGCGCCAACGACTGGAGCAGGCCGCCGCGGCAGATGATCGGGGCCGCCTACTGGTTCCTCAACACCGACCAGTGGCGCTACGACAGGTTCGCGGCGGACGTGCTCGCGTCGCCGTTGGGCGAGGGGCGCTTCGCGGGGATGACGGGGGCCGACTGCCTTGCCCTGTCCGCCCGTACGGGGTGGATGCCGTCCTATCCGACCTTCGACCGCAGCTCCCTCGACCTGGGGGCGGTGACGGGTGATCCCGTCGCCAACGTCGTCGACGAACTCAGGTCCGGCACCCTCAAGTTCGCCTGCGAGGACCCCGACGCGCCGGAGAACTGGCCGCGCGTCCTCACCCTGTGGCGCGCCAACCTGCTCGGCTCGTCCGCGAAGGGCGCCGAGTACTTCACGAAGCACCTGCTCGGCACGCACTCGTCGCTGCGGGCGGCGGAAGCGGAACCGGACGAGCGGCCCTCCACGGTCACCTGGCGCGACGAGGCACCCGAGGGCAAGCTCGACCTGCTCGTCTCCCTCGACTTCCGCCAGACGTCGTCGACGCTGCTGTCCGACGTGGTGCTGCCCGCCGCCACCTGGTACGAGAAGCACGACCTGTCGACCACGGACATGCACCCCTACGTGCACTCCTTCACCCCGGCCGTCGACCCGCCCTGGCAGGCCCGCACCGACTTCGACACCTTCCGCGCCATCGCCGACCGGCTCAGCGAACTGGCCGTGGACCACCTGGGCGTGCGCAAGGACGTCGTCGCCACCGCGCTCCAGCACGACACTCCGGGCGAGATCGCACAGCCCGGCGGTGTCGTCCTGGACTGGCGCAAGGGCGAGTGCGAACCGGTGCCGGGCAGGACGATGCCGAACCTCGCGGTCGTGGAGCGCGACTACACCGCGATCGGCGCGAAGTTCGCCGCGCTCGGCCCGCTCGTGGAGCGGCTGGGCCTGCCCGCGAAGGGCATCGCGCTCCACCCCGACCAGGAGGTCGACGAGCTGCGCGAACGCAACGGCGTGGTGCGCGGCGGTCCCGCGGACGGGCGGCCAGCCCTGGACACGGCGGTGAAGGCGGCCAACACCATCCTCGCGCTGTCCGGGACGACCAACGGCCGCCTCGCCACCCAGGGCTTCCGCACCCTGGAGGCGCGCACCGGGCAGGAGATGGCGCACCTGGCCGCCGAGCACGAGGGCAAGCGCGTCACGTACGCCGACACGCAGGCCGCGCCCGTCCCGGTGATCACCTCGCCGGAGTGGAGCGGCAGCGAGTCCGGCGGCCGCAGGTACACGGCGTTCACGCTCAACACCGAGCACCTCAAGCCGTGGCACACGCTCACCGGGCGCCAGCACTTCTTCATCGACCACGACTGGATGCACGAGCTGGGCGAGGCGCTGCCCGTCTACCGGCCGCCGCTGGACATGAACCGGCTGTTCGGGGAGCCACGGCTCGGCCCGGACGGCGAGCGTGAGGTGACCGTCCGCTACCTCACGCCGCACAACAAGTGGTCGATCCACTCCGAGTACCAGGACAACCTGTTCATGCTGTCCCTCTCCCGCGGCGGCCAGTGCGTCTGGATGGCGCCGCAGGACGCGGACGCGATCGGCGTCAAGGACAACGACTGGATCGAGGCGGTCAACCGGAACGGTGTGGTGGTGGCGCGGGCGATCGTGTCGCACCGCATGCCGGCCGGCACCGTCTTCATGCACCACGCGCAGGAACGCACCGTGAACGTGCCCAGGACGGAGACGACCGGCAGGCGAGGAGGCATCCACAACTCGCTGACCCGCCTCATCCTCAAGCCGTCCCATCTCATCGGCGGGTACGCGCAGTTGTCGTGGGCGTTCAACTACCTGGGTCCGACGGGCAACCAGCGCGACGAGGTGACGGTCATCCGCCGCAGGTCGCAGAAGGTGGAGTACTGACATGCGCGTCATGGCTCAGATCGCGATGGTGATGAACCTCGACAAGTGCATCGGGTGTCACACCTGTTCGGTCACCTGCAAGCAGGCGTGGACCAACCGCGACGGCATGGAGTACGTCTGGTTCAACAACGTCGAGACCCGCCCCGGCCAGGGCTACCCGCGCCGCTACGAGGACCAGGAGAAGTGGCGCGGCGGCTGGGAGCTGAACAAGCGCGGCGCCCTGAAGCTGAAGAACGGCGGCCGCCTCAAGTCGCTCCTGGAGATCTTCTCCAACCCCAAGCTGCCGGAGATCAAGGACTACTACGAGCCCTGGACGTACGAGTACCGGAACCTCACCGACGCCCCGCTCGGCGACGACTATCCGGTGGCCGAGCCGCGCTCGCTGATCAGCGGCAAGCCCATGAAGATCGAGTGGTCGTCGAACTGGGACGACAACCTCGGCGGCGCCACCGAGCACGGCGACCTCGACCCAATGGTGCAGAAGACGCGCCAACAGGTCACGGACAAGATCAAGTTCGCCTTCGAGCAGACGTTCATGTTCTATCTGCCGAGGATCTGCGAGCACTGCCTCAACCCGGCGTGCGTGGCGTCCTGCCCGTCCGGCGCGATGTACAAGCGGTCGGAGGACGGCATCGTCCTCGTCGACCAGGACCACTGCCGGGGCTGGCGCAAGTGCGTGACGGGCTGCCCGTACAAGAAGGTGTACTTCAACCACCGCACCGGCAAGGCCGAGAAGTGCACGATGTGCTACCCGCGCGTCGAGGTGGGCCTGCCGACGGTCTGCTCGGAGACGTGCGTGGGCCGGCTGCGCTACCTCGGCGTCATCCTGTACGACGCCGACAAGGTGACGGCTGCCGCCTCCGAGCCCGACGAACACAAGTTGTACGAGGCCCAGTTGGGCGTCTTCCTCGACCCCGAGGACCCCGAGGTGCGGCGCGCGGCCGAGCGGGACGGGATCTCGTACGACTGGATCGAGGCGGCCCGCCGCTCCCCCGTGCACGCGCTGATCAGCAAGTACAAGGTGGCGCTTCCGCTGCACCCGGAGTACCGCACCATGCCGATGGTCTGGTACATCCCGCCGCTCTCCCCCGTGGTGGACGCGCTGACGGAGACCGGCCACGACGGCGAGGACCTGGGCAACCTGTTCGGCGCCATCGACACGCTGCGCATCCCCCTCGAATACCTCGCGGAGATCTTCACCGCGGGGGACGTCGGCCCCGTACGGGCCTCGCTGGAGAAGCTCGCGGCGATGCGGTCCCACATGCGGGCCATCAACCTCGGTGACACGCCCGGCAGTTCGACGGCCGACGCGGTCGGCATGACGGGACAGGAGATCGAGGAGATGTACCGGCTGCTCGCCATCGCGAAGTACGAGGACCGGTACGTCATCCCGACCGCCGCCGTCGCCGACGCCCAGCGCCTGGAGGAGTCCGCGCTCCCCGACTCGTGCAGCCTCGACTACGAGGGCGGCCCCGGGATGGGCGACGACGGACCCTTCGGCCAGGACTCCGGCCGCAGGAACCTGCCGCTGGTCACCATCGAGAACTTCCACACGCTGCGCGACCGGCAGACCGCCGACGAACAGCCCAGCGCGGCCGACAAGGCGCACGCGGCCAAGGAGGACGACCAGTGACGCGGCACGCGGTGCTGTACCAGGCGGCGGCGCTCTGCCTGGCCTACCCGGACGACGAGTTCCACGAGCGGCTTCCCCTGCTGCGGGCGGCCGCCCCCGCCGGCCTCGACGGCTTCCTCGGCCATGTCGAGACGACCGACCCGCGGGAGCTCGCCGCGCACTACGTCCGGGTCTTCGACTTCAAGAACCGCCACAGCCTGTATCTGAGCTGGTGGCGCGAGGGCGACACGCGGCGCCGCGGCATGGCCCTGGTCCGGTTCAAGGAGGTCTACCGGGAGCACGGCATGGAGTTCACGGGCGAGGAACTGCCGGACTTCCTGCCCGCCGTCCTGGAGTTCTCCGCGCACGCGGGCCCCGCCCTCCTCCAGGAACACCGCAGCGGCCTGGAGTTGCTGCGGATCGCGCTCACCGACTTCGGCACGCCCTACGCGGCGGTCCTCGACGCGGTGTGCGCGACGCTGCCAGGACCCTCGCCCAAGGACCGCGCGGAGGCACAGGCCCTCGCCCGCTCCGGGCCGCCGCGCGAGGACGTCGGACTCCAGCCCTTCGCACTCGTCGGGGAGCGCTCCTCATGAAGACCCTGTTGTGGGGCGTGCTCCCCTACGTCGCGTTCGTCCTGCTCGTCGCGGGCATCGTCTGGCGCTACCGCTACGACAAGTTCGGCTGGACGACCCGTTCGTCCCAGGTCTACGAGTCGAAGCTCCTCAACATCGCGTCGCCGATGTTCCACTACGGCATCCTCTTCGTGCTCGTCGGGCACCTGGTGGGGCTGTTCCTGCCGGAGTCGTGGACGGACAAGGTGGGCCTCACGGAACACACGTACCACCTGTTCTCGCTCTACGGCGGCACGGCGGCCGGCGTCCTCCTGGTCCTCGGCATCCTCCTGCTGCTCTACCGGAGGCGCACCAACACGCCCGTGTTCCGCGCGACGACCGCCAACGACAAGCTGATGTACCTGGTGCTGTTCGCGGCGATCGTGCTCGGCATGGTGGCCAAGCTGACGCACGCGTCCGGCGACGGCTACAACTACCGCACGTCCATCGCACCGTGGGCGCGCAGCCTGTTCACGCTCCAGCCGGACATCGACAGGATGACGGGGGTGCCGGTGCTGTACGAGATCCACGCGGTGGTCGGGATGGCCCTCATCGCCCTGGTGCCGTTCACCCGGCTGATCCATATGTTCAGCGCGCCGGTGCAGTACCTGTTCCGGCCGTACGTGGTGTATCGCAGCCGGGACCCGAAGCGGGTCGGGGCGCGGCCGGACCGGCGGGGCTGGGAGCGGACGGGTTCGTGACCCCCGCCCGCCCCCGCGGCACCTACTGGGCGCCGCCCTTCCCCCCGTCGCTCCTCTCCCCGTCGCTCTTCTCCCCGGCACTCCTGTCGTCCTCGTCCACGATCTCGGCGTCCACCACGCTCTCCTCGGCGGGGGCCTCCGTGGGCGTCTCCTGCTGGGCGCCCCCGCCGGAATTCGCGTACATCGCCTGCCCCATCTTCTGGCTCACCGTCGCCAGTTTCTCGGCGCCGGTGCGCAGGGCCGTCGTGTCGTCGGGCCGGTTCTTGAGGACGTCCCGCAACTCGGCCGCCGCTGCTTCCACCTCGTTCTTCGTGTCCACCGGCACCCGCTCCCCGTTCTCCCGCAGGAAGCGCTCCGTCTGGTAGACGAGCTGCTCGGCCTGGTTGCGGCCCTCCGCCGCCTCGCGGCGCCTGCGGTCCTCCTCCGCGTGCTCCTCGGCCTCCCGCACCATCCGGTTGATGTCGTCCTTGGGCAGCGCGGAGCCGCCGGTGACCGTCATGCGCTGCTCGCGGCCCGTGGCCTCGTCCTTCGCGGAGACGTGCATGATTCCGTTGGCGTCGATGTCGAAGGTGACCTCGATCTTCGGGACGCCGCGGGGAGCGGGCGGCAGGCCCGTCAGGTCGAAGACGCCGAGCTTCTTGTTGTACGCGGCGATCTCCCGCTCGCCCTGGAAGACCTGGATGCCGACCGACGGCTGGTTGTCCTCGGCGGTGGAGAAGGTCTCCGAACGCCGGGTGGGGATCGTGGTGTTGCGCTCGATGAGCTTGGTCATGATGCCGCCCTTGGTCTCGATGCCGAGGGACAGCGGGGTCACGTCGAGCAGCAGCACGTCCTTCACATCACCGCGGATGACCCCGGCCTGGAGCGCCGCGCCGAGCGCGACGACCTCGTCGGGGTTGACGCCCTTGTGCGGGTCCTTGCCGGTGAGCTCCCTGACGAGGTCCGTCACCGCGGGCATGCGGGTGGAGCCGCCGACGAGGATGACGTGGTCCACGGCGGAGAGCTTGACGCCCGCGTCCTTCACCGCCTGGTGGAAGGGGGCCTTGCAGCGGTCGAGCAGGTCCGCGGTGAGCTCCTGGAACCGGGCGCGCGTCAGCTTCTCCGCGAGGTGCAGCGGGCCGTCCGCGGACGCCGTGATGTAGGGCAGGTTGATGTCCGTCTCGCTCGATGAGGACAGCTCGATCTTGGCCTTCTCGGCGCCCTCGCGCAGGCGTTGCAGCGCCATCTTGTCCTTGCCGAGGTCCACGCCGTGCCCGTTCTTGAACTGGCGCACCAGGTGCTCGACGATCCGCTGGTCCCAGTCGTCGCCGCCCAGCTGCGTGTCGCCGTTGGTGGCCTTGACCTCGATGACGCCCTCGCCCATCTCCAGGAGCGAGACGTCGAAGGTGCCGCCGCCGAGGTCGAAGACGAGGACGGTCTGGTCGTCGCCCTTGTCCAGGCCGTACGCGAGGGCGGCCGCCGTCGGCTCGTTGACGATGCGCAGGACGTTGAGGCCCGCGATCTCGCCGGCCTCCTTGGTGGCCTGGCGCTGGGTGTCGTCGAAGTACGCGGGCACGGTGACCACCGCGTCGGTGACGTCCTCGCCCAGATAGGACTCGGCGTCGCGCTTGAGTTTCTGCAGGACGCGCGCGGAGAGCTCCTGCGCGGTGTAGCGGGTGCCGTCCACGTCGCCGTTCTCCGGAAAGCGCCAACCCCCGTCACCCATGTGGCGTTTGACGGAGCGTGCGGTGCGCTCCACGTTGGTGACGGCCTGCCGCTTGGCGACCTCGCCCACCAGGACGTCGCCGCTCTTCGCGAAGGCGACGACGGAGGGCGTGGTGCGCGCGCCCTCCGCGTTGGCGACGACGGTGGGTTCACCTCCCTCCAGCACGGCCACCACTGAGTTCGTCGTCCCGAGATCGATCCCGACCGCACGTGCCATGGTCCAGTCCCTTCCGCCGCGAGCTCACGTCCCCCGTTTCCCGGTCTACTCCGTTCTCCATCACAAAACTTGAGCGGGCTGATGTCAATGCCGCACACGACAATGCCGCCACCCCGACAGGGGTGACGGCACTGTCAACGGGCGCGAGGTCAGGCCAGCTTGGCCGAAAGCGTGATGGTCGTGCCCGACAGCGCCTGGCTCACCGGGCAGTTGGCCTTGGCGTCTTCTGCGGCCGAGACGAAGCCGGCCTCGTCGAGCCCGGGAACGGTGCCCTCGACGGTGAGGTGGATGCCGGTGATGCCGGTGCCGGGCTGGAAGGTCACGTCGGCGGAGGTGGTGAGCCGGCTGGGCGGGGTGCCCGCACCCGTCAGACCGTGCGACAGCGCCATGGAGAAGCAGCTGGAGTGGGCGGCCGCGATCAGCTCCTCCGGGCTGGTCTTGCCGTTCGCCTCCTCGGCGCGCGACGGCCAGGACACCGCCTGCTCCCCGATGCCGGAGGAGTCGAAGGTGACGGTGCCCGAACCCTCCGTCAGAGAGCCTTCCCAGACCGTGTGCGCGGAGCGCGTGGTAGCCACGATGCGTTTCCCTTCAATGCGGATCCGTGAACGGAAGTTCCGTTGCCCCCATCCGATCACACTCCGGATCAAAACGGGCCGCGCGGGGCGCGGCGGGCCGACGGGGGTGTTCGAGCAAGGGGCGCAGGTACGCGTCGGCCGATACGAACACGTTGTGTGCGGCGCCGCGCCACAGGGGCCTCTGAGGTGCGGGAACAGGTCCGTGGCAGGGGGCCAATGGCCGGAATGGCAACTGGGCAAGGCGCGTCTGCGGTGACACTTTGAGGCCCCCTCGCGCACAGAACGAGGAGATCCTCTCAGGGGGTATGGCCATGCGCATCAACTACTCGGACCACGGTCCGTCTCCGCTCGAACCCGAGAAGCCCGGAGCGGCGGGTGACCGGGACTCGACCTTCGGCTGGTGGGGTGCCTTCAGCATCCAGAAGTTCGTCAACCAGTCCTCGCTCTCCCACACCCACGGCGACGCCACCGGCTGGCTGGCGTACCTCCAGCAGTTCTACGACCGGAACTTCTGGTTCGCCGACGGCGGCGCGCAGGTGTGGGCGTACGAGGAGACGTACGACAACTGGCAGGACCGCTACGGCATGGACGCGGTCGTCGCCGTCTACCACTCCGGCCACGGCGGCATGGACAACAACGGCGTCTTCTTCGCGCCGCTCGGCGCCGTCTGGGACGGCCGCAGCGACGCCATCTCCAACCGGATGGCGCTCGGCAACGAGAAGGCGAACTACGTCTTCTGGTCGACGTGCACCTCGCTGCGCGTCCTCGGCGGGCACTCCCCGATCCGCACCTGGGCCGGACCCAACATCGGCTTCCGGATGATCTTCGGGTTCGAGACGGTCAGCATCGACAGCCCGGACTACGGCAAGAAGTTCTGGGAGAAGTGGCGGTCCGGGCAGACGTACTGCGACGCCTGGCTCAACGCCAGCTGGGACATCTACCACGGCCAGGCGCCCTCCGTGTGCGCCGTCGGCGCCACCCAGGCCGAGGCCACCAACCGCCTCAACACGGAGCGGAACTTCTACCGCGACCACGTGCCGGACAACTGGTACGCGTGGCGCTGGTACTACGCCCGCGAAGGCATCAGGGAGCCGCTCGCCCAGCTTCCCGGGCAGCAGCAGATCATCCAGCTGGCGCCCCGCGAGCCGAGCGCCGAACTCGGCACGCTCGGACAGCTCGCCGACTTCCCGTCGGCGGCGCTGCAGGAGGTCCAGGTCGACGGGCTCGGCGTGCTCAACGCGTCCTCCGGCGACCGTGTGATCTCCACGGGCCCGGAGGGCGTCCGCTGGGTGCGGCTCGCCGAGCCCAACCACCGCAACACCCAGCAGCTGCCCACCGAGCGGGCGATCGAGGCGGCGCGCGCGTTCGCCGAGCGGTACGCCGACGGCGCCGACCTCGTCGTCGACGGCGTGCACGACCTGATGCAGAACTCCGGCACGAAGGACGGCTCCGAGGTCGGGCGCCCCGTGTCGCTCCAGACACACGTGACGTTCCGGCAGGTCTTCGACGGAGTGCCCGTCATCACGCCGGGCCGCGGCCTGATCCGGGTCGGTCTCGACAACGACGGCACGGCCGTCCAGGCGCAGATCGCCACGCGCCGGGCCACCGGCGTCACGCGCGAGCCGAGCACCGAGGTCTCGCCCCCGCCGCCCAAGGGCGGCAGGGCGACGGCGGCACCGCTGGAGCGGGACCCGCGCAAGGCGCTCGACGCGGCGCAGCGGAAACTGCTCGCCGAACTCGCCGCGATCACCGCCGACGAGTCCGGGCAGCGGGCGACGGCGGAGCGGCAGCCCCAGGTCACGGACGTGCCCGGCACGTTCGAGGTCGGCTATGAGATGGAGGGCAACGAGGCCTATCCGGCGGCCCGCAAGCTGATCGAGATCGGCTCGAAGGACAGCATGTTCAAGACACGCCGCTGGGTCGTCGCGCCACTGGCGAGGTAGGCGCTCTCAGTGACCTTCGGTGGCGGCCCGCTGCTTGCGGGCCGCCATCCACGCGTAGACGAGCACACCCACGAAGAGGAACAGCACGCCCTGGTAGACGGCCGCGTACCCGGACCCGGCGACCAGCCACATGGAGAACGCGAACGCGACGCCCGCGAGGACCGCGTCCCGCACGAGACGCCCGCGGTGCACGCGGTCGCGCTGCCCGGACACCAGGAAGTAGATCTGCGCGACGGTGGCGAGGAGGTAGGGCACCGTCGCCGTGAACGTGGTGATCAGGACGAGGGACTCGAAGACGCCGCCCGAGCCCGCCGTGTAGTTGTAGACGGTGAGCAGCGAGGCGAGCACGACGGTGACCAGCACGCCGACCGTCGGCACACCGCGCTTCTTCTTCCCGAACGCGCTCGGGAACAGGCCGTCCTGGGCCGCCGCGTACGGCGTCTGCGCGCTCAGCAGCGTCCACCCGTTGAGGGCGCCGACCATCGAGACCAGCGCGGCACAGGCGACCGCGGTGCCGCCCCAGGATCCGCCGAACATGACGTCGACGGCGTCCGAGAAGGGCGCGGTGGACGCCACCAGCTTGTCGTGCGCCACCGTTCCGAAGACGGCGAGCGTGCCGAGCAGATACACGACGGCCGCGCCGAGGGTGCCGAGGATGGTGGCCCGCCCGACATTGCGGCGCGGGTCGCGCACCTCGCCCGCGCTGACGGCGGCGGACTCCACGCCCAGGTAGGAGAAGAGCAGGATCGCGGCGGCGGCCGAGACGGCGCCCATCGGGCTGTCGTCGCTCGCCTGGAAGGGTCCGAGGTTCGCGCTGTCGAAGAAGAAGAGACCGCCGACCGCGACGAGCAGCAGCGGCACGAACTTCAGGACGGTGGCGACCAGCTGGACGGCGCCCACATACCGCGTGCCCGCGAAGTTCGCGAGCGCCGGCAGGAGTTGCAGGACCAGCGCGGCCGCGCAGGCCGACCACTTGTGGTCGTTGACCGGGATCAGGACGTCGAGGTAGCCGACGGCGGCGACGGCCAGCGCGGCGTTGGACACCCAGGTGGTGATCCAGTACGACCAGGCGGCCAGGAAGCCCGCGAAGTCGCCGAAGGCGGCGCGGGCGTAGACGTACGGCCCGCCGGTCCGCGGATCGCGCTCCGCGAGCCGTCCGAAGACGAGCGCGAGGGCGATGGCGCCCGCGGTCAGGACGGCGAACGCGACGAGGCTGATGGTGCCGAAGGGGGCGACGGAGGCCGGGAGCAGGAAGATGCCGCCGCCGATGATGTTCCCCATGACGAGGCAGGTGGCGATGGGAAGTCCGAAGCGCCGGGCGTGCTTGCTCGCCGCCTGCGCCGTTGCTCCTTGACCGGGTTCGCCCTTGCCGGATTCGCCCTTGCCGGATTCGCTCCGGCCGGGTTCTCCCTGGTCAGGGGCCGGATCCGACGGTGCCGCGGTTCCGGTGTCGTGCATGGGGTGGTGCGCCTCTCGTCGTGCCCGGCGCCCGGGATCGCCGGGCGGAAGACATGGTCGGGCACGGCGGACGCTCCCACAAATCAGAGTGTTTTGTCCTGCACAGCGCGGCCGGGAACAGTAAAAGCTGTGCTGTCCGGCGCACCGGACAGGGAATCGTTCACGTCGACGGACAGCGGCACTTCCGGCCCCGAGCCCTCTCCCAGCCAGTCCCGCAGGACGCGGTGGACCTCCTCGGCACCGACCAGTTCCCCGCCGTCAGCCACCGGATCGCCGAGCACGAGCGGCGACAGCAGGAACGGCCGGGACTGCGCCCCGCCGAGGCCGCCGTGCGAACCGATCTGCTCCTCGAAGGCGAGCACCTCCCCGTCGTCCGGGTCGTACCAGGAGTTGACCATGATGTCCGCGACGTGCGGAAAGCCGTCGGTGCGCCGCACGGTCTCCGCGGCGCCGGGCCCGAAGTCGGCGAGCGGCCCGAGATCGGCCGGGTCCTCGTCCAGATACACCTCGGCGCCGCGCGCCCCCAGCACCAGCGCGCCCCGAGTCGCACTGCGCACGAGGAGGAAGCCGACGCCCGGATGGTTGGCGAGCGTCGGAAGCAGCGCCGGATGCCTGAGGTCGATCTCCTCGCGCGTCATGCGATGCCGCACATCCGGGAACGACACGAGCCCCAGATTGCCGGAGGCCAGCAC
This sequence comes from Streptomyces sp. NPDC045678, assembly GCF_056432085.1. Taxonomy (NCBI): domain Bacteria; kingdom Bacillati; phylum Actinomycetota; class Actinomycetes; order Kitasatosporales; family Streptomycetaceae; genus Streptomyces; species Streptomyces sp. NPDC045678. The sequence continues at coordinate 180,460 of NZ_JBWKJS010000009.1, read as the reverse complement.
GATCGGCTCGGCGCGGCGCACCGGCCTGCGCTGCTCCGCGCCCTCCTCCACGGGCCTGCGCAGCGCGGCCCGCACGGCCGCCCTGGCCTCCGCGCCACTGTGCGTGCGCCGCGCCTTGCGCGGCACGGGCAGCCCGCACCCGGCCCGGACGAGGTCGCCGAGCGACAGGCCGTAGCGGGTACGGAACGTCTCACCGGGGCTCTGCCCGTGGTCGGAGAGCACCACGATCCGGTAGGCGCGGGGCGCGTGGTCGGCGACCTGGTCGAGCAGCGCGAGCGACCGGTCGAGCCGCCGCAGCACCTTGTCGACGTCCTTCCCCGCGGGACCGGAGTGGTGCGCCACTTCGTCGTACGCGACGAGGTCGGCGTAGACCGCGCTGCGCCCGGCGAGCATGTCCCCGATGACGGCGGCGACCACGACGTCACGCTCGACGACGGTCGCGAAGGCGCGGATGAACGGGTACAGGCCGCCGCGGCCCACCCGGGGGCGGCGCCGCTTGAACCGGGCGGCCGTCGACTCGCCGATCTCGCGGAAGACCTCGGCGACGAAGGAGAGCGCCGTACGGACGGCGTTGGCGGGATCGGAGAAGTACGCGAAGTACCCCGCCCGCGACCGGTTCTCCTTCCCCCTCCTCGCCGCCATCGAGAGCACGAGGGCGAGCTGCTCCGCGCCCCCGCTGAACAGGTTGCCGCGGCTCGCGCCGTCCACGGCGAGGAGCCCCCCGTCACCGGTCCGCGCGACGGCCCGCCGCTGCAGCTCCGCGGCGGAGGCGGGCCGGTTGATGACCATGACCTCGCCCGTGTCCTTCTCGTACCACCGGAACGCGGGCACGTCGTGGTTCGAGCCGTGCAGGATGCCGAGCTGACTGGCACCGGTCTGACTGGACCAGTCGGTACGCCACGGAGTGAGCCGGTGGGTGGCGGGCCCCGTGTCGCCGAGCCAGCGCGCGACGGTCGGCATGAGCCCTCTCCCGACGGCACCGGTCAGGACGTCGTGCCCGACCCCGTCGAGCTGGATGAAGACGGTGCCGGGGGTGGTGGGCCCGGGAGTGCCGTCGGGACGGCGGCGGCGTCGCCGGTCGGCGAGCCGGTACAGCCGCCGCCGGTACGCGTCGTCGTCCCGCACGGCGAGCGCGCCGCCGGTCGCCGAGGCGACGGCGGACATCACGGCGGCCACCACGACGGCGGTCTCGGCACCGGCCTCGCCACGCCCCTCGGGGATGAGGCTCAGCGCCAGCAGCAGCAACGACCCGTTCAGGAAGAACGCGAGCACCCCGAGCACGAGCGCGGGCACGAGCAGCAGGGCCCGCACGAGCAGCGGCCACACAAGGACCGAGAGGAGGCCGAAGGCACCGGCGCCGAGGGCGGCGGTGATCGCGATGCGGGTGGCGCTGTCGCCGTCGGCCGACTGGAGCTTGAAGTCCGGCAGGAGGCCGGCGAGCACGAGCATCGTCAGCGTGCTGACGGCCCATACCGCCACGACGCGCCACAGGGCGCTGCCGACTCTCCGCCATCGCCCCACGTCAAGCCCTTTCCCGACCCCCGATGTGCCCCCAGCGTGCCACACCGCCGCGGAGCGGCGGAGATCTACCGGGTGCTGCGGTGCGGAGTACGGGCGGGCGGGTGGGAGAACCGCCGCGGAGCGGCGGAGCCAACGGCGCGGAGCGCCGGGGATACACGCCGCGGAGCGGCGCAGAAGCACGCCGCGGAGCGGCGGAGAGGGGCGCCGGTCAGCAGCCGTCGTACCCCGCGGTCGGCATGGACAGCCGCCGATGGACGCTCGCCTTCATGCGCGAGTCGTACGCGGGCTCCGCAAGCCCCGCCGTCTCGACCCGCACCCCCCGCCGCGCGCACTCCGCCGTGAACTCGTCCGCGGACCGCAGCGCCCGCTCCAGGACCCTGCGGCTCGGCACGACGAAGAGGTCGACGAGGCCGGCCTCGACGTCGCCCCACAGCACGGCGTGATCGGTGCGCACTCCTCGTACGACGAGTTCGCGAGTGATCACGTATCCCTGCGCGGCGGCCCACCGCGCGCACATCGCGTGCTGGCTGCGCGAGTCGACCAGGAAGGGGTCGGCCTCCAGCTCCTCCAAGGGGGTCAGACTGGCGATCGCCGCGACACGTACGGCGCCCACGACGGCGGTGCCCACGGCATCCTCCACGGCGTCCCCCTGACCTTCGGTCCCAGGCCGCCGACCCTACTCCTGGCCGTAGGCTCGGAGACAGTCGCACGAAGGAGGAACCGGGTGCCCGTCGAGGTCACATGGTGGGGTCACGCCACATGCACGGTCGAGGACTCGGGCGTCCGCGTACTGACCGACCCCCTGTTCGCCCGCCGCCTCGCGCACCTGAGACGGCGCAGGGGCGCCCTGCCGCCGCCGGACGCGGCGGTCGCCGACGTCGTGCTCCTGTCGCACCTGCACGCCGACCACCTGCACGTGCCCTCGCTGGCCCGGCTCGCGCCCGGCACCCGCGCCCTGGTCCCGCACGGCACGGCACGTTCGCTCCCGGGGCTGCGGCGCAGGCTGCCGCACCTGCGCTTCACCGAAGTCGTGCCCGGTGACGAGATCCCGGTCGGCGACGTCACCGTACGCGTGGTGTCCGCGCTGCACGACGGGCGGCGGCTGCCCGTCGGCCCGCACCGTTCGCCCGCGCTCGGCTACGTCGTGGAGGGCGAGGCGCGCACGTACTTCGCCGGGGACACCGGACTGTTCGACGGGATGGCCGACGAGGTCGGCGCCGTCGACGTGGCGCTGCTGCCGGTGGGCGGCTGGGGCCCGTATCTGGGCCACGGCCACCTGGACGCGGCACGCGCGGCGCGAGCGCTGGCACGGATCGGGCCGCGGAGCGCGGTTCCGGTGCACTACGGAACGTACTGGCCCATCGGCATGGACGCGGTGCGTCCGCATGAGTTCCACGCGCCGGGGCACGAGTTCGTGCGTCATGCGGCCCGGCTCGCCCCCGAGGTGTCGGTGCACCGGCTCGCGCACGGAGAGAGCGTGCTGCCGGAGGTGTCCAGGTAATGCTTGCCTCAGTGGCCCAGGTGACGCCGGAGAGTACGCAGCAGGCCGTCGGCTATCCGACGCTGTTCCTGCTCGTGGCGGTCGGCGCGCTGGTGCCCGTGGTGCCGACGGGCGCGCTGGTCAGTTCGGCGGCGGTGGTGGCCTTCCATCAGACGGCGCCGTTCTCGCTGCTCATCGTCTTCGGTGTCGCGGCGTTCGCCGCGTTCCTCGGGGACGTCGCCCTGTACTGGCTGGGGCGGCGCGGCATGAGCTCGAAGAACGGGTCGCGCTGGCTGGAGGCGATCCGTGACCGGGCGCCGGAGGAGCGTCTCGCGCAGGCACAGGCGAAGCTGGCGGACCACGGGGTGATGGTCCTGGTCCTCTCGCGGCTGGTGCCCGCGGGCCGGATCCCGGTGATGCTGGCGTGTCTGATGGCGAAGATGCCGCTGCGCCGGTTCGCCCGCGGGGACGTGCCCGCGTGTCTCGCGTGGGCGGTGACGTACCAGCTGATCGGCATCCTCGGCGGTTCCCTCTTCAAGGAGCCGTGGGAGGGCGTGGCGGTGGCGGTCGCGCTGACCGTGGTGATCAGTGTGGCGCCCGCGCTGTGGCGCAGGGTCAGGCACGCGCTGGCCTAGGGCCTGTCCGGCCCTAGACCTCGCTGTGGTGGTCCGCGAGGTCGTCGAAGGCCGCGCCGAACAGGGTCAGCGCCCGCTTCACGTGCGGCAGCACCAGAGGGTCCGGTGCGGTGAGCGACGCCTGGCGTTCCGCCTGGGTCGAGCCGAGGAGAGGCCCCGTGGACAGCCGTACGCGCAGGGCGTCGAAGTCGTCGCCGAAGCGGTGCCCGCCCGGTGCGGGCATCCCGAGGCGTGCGCCGAGGTGGTCCTCCAGGTCCTGCGCGTCGCCGACGCCCCGTGCGGCGAGCGCGGAGCGCAGGGGGCCGAGGTCGGCGTAGAGGTGGCGGCCCGCCTGCGGCGGCCTGACGAGGGCGCCCGCGGCGAGCAGGGCGTGCTGGGCCGCGTCGGCCACGCGCGCGTGCAGCCGGACGGCGGCGGCGAGCCGTTCGACGACCGGGTCCGGTTCGCCGAGTGCGTACGACGCCGCCGCCGCGGCGGGTGCGGCGAGGGTGGCGCCGAGCGCGGTGAGGACGTCGAGGGTGCGGGCGCGCAGGGCGGCGCCCGCCGCGGTGGCGGGGAAGCGGGCGACAGCGGCGGGCAGTGCCGGGGGCAGGAAGGGCCCAGCGAGGTCGCAGAGCACGGTCACCCGCTCGTGGTCCATCTCGGCGGGTCCGATCAGGACGGTGTCGCGGGGGTGGTGCAGGGTGTCGCGCCACGTCTCGTCACTGACGATGTGCAGGCCTTCGCCCGCGGCGGCCTCCACCGCCTCGTGGAGCACTTCGGGCGGCGGCACGGTGGCGGTCGGGTCGTCGGCCACGGAGAGCACGAGGAGCCGGGGTCTTCCGCCCTCGGCGCGGATACGGCGGACGGTCTCCAGGAGGGCGTACGGGTCGGGGACGCCGCCGCACTCGGCGGGTGTCGGCACGTGGTAGACGCCGCGGCCGAGCAGCCGCGCCTGCGGCGCCCACCAGGCGGGGCAGGGGCGGGGCAGCAGGACGTCGCCGCCGAGGGCCGCGGTGAGGGCGAGCAGGAGGAGCGGGGCGCCGGGTGCGGCGACGACCTGGCCGCGCTCCCCGGGCAGACCGCGCCGGGCCCAGTAGCCGCTCGCGGCGTCGAGGAGCGCGGGGCCGCCGCCGGCGGGCTCGGCCGGGGAGCGGCCCGCGGCCGCCGCGGCGGCCGCCGCGAGCTCGGGCAGGACCGGGAGGCCGGGCTCCGGCTGCGGGGGCCCGTACCGGACGGGTCCGCGGCCCTCCGTCTCCGTGCGCCGCATCCCTGCCTCCGTGCCGTACGGGTCCGCCGCGCTGGTCCGCGGTACGTATCCATACGTATCCCCGACAGGCCTGCGCCGCCACCGGCGCCGTCAGCGGGCCAGGGAGACCAGTTCGCGTTCCAGGCCGCGGCCCTTCGTCTCGACCAGCGCGGCGGCGACGTCCGCCAGCTTGCGGTTGGTGGTCTGGGAGATCCGTCGCAGCACTCCGAAGGCGGTGTCCGCGTCGCAGCCCAGGACGTGCATGACGATCCCGGACGCCTGGTCCACGACGGGCCGGGTCCGCAGGGCCGTGCCGAGCTGGTCCAGCTCGGTCAGCACGGCGCGGTAGTGCCGGTCGCGCACGAAGCTCGTCGTGGCGAGGTCCCCGAGTGCCTGGGCGGGCCCGTGCTCGGGGTCGTCGAGCGCTCCGGAGCGGAAGCTGAACAGGGTCAGGGTGACGGTGAGCCCGCCGCGCTGGAAGGGCAGCGTGACGGAGGACCGTACGCCCGCGTCGAGGGCCATGGCCCGGTACTCGGGCCACCGCTCGTCCCGCAGCAGGTCCTCCGCGTCGACGGGTACGCCCTGCTCCTCTGCGGCGGGGATGGGGCCGTCGCCGGAGCGCAGCTGCACCGAGACGAGGCCGGCGAGGTCGGGGTGGGTGACGGCTATGGGCTGTCCGTCGCCGCCGTCGGAAACCGTCGTGCTCGCGCCGCAGCAGGCGGGGGTGCAGCGTGCGGCCTGCTCGGCGAGTTCGGACAGCCTGCGGCCGGGCAGGGACGACTCCGGTCGGAGCAGGTCCGGGTCGGGCATGGGCGCCATGACTGTTCCTCCTCTCCCCCTCGGCTTCCCTGCACGGCCCGCGGAAAACGGTCGCAGCGGATAGGTTCGACCCATGTCCCAGATGGAGGAGTTCGGTGAAGAGCTCGCGGATTTCCTGCGCCGTGTCGCCGAGTTGAGGTCGGCGCGCTCCGTCCCGGCCGGTGACCTCAGCACCGTCCTGGACGCGGCGCTCTTCGAACTGGACCATGTGGCGGCCCGGTTGTGGCCCACGTACGAGCGGCTCGCCGTGAACGGCCAGTGGGACGACGCCACGTCGGACCGTGGCGAGCAGCGGCTGCTGCGGTCCCTGTTCCAGCGGATGCCGCTGCCGGTCGCGCTGGTCGACAGGGAGACCGTGGTGCGGCGCATGAACTTCGCCGCGACGGGTCTGACCGGTGTCCGCGCGGGCTACGCGACGGGCCGGCCGCTGACCGGGTTCCTGATGCACGCGGACCGGGTCGCGTTCCGTACGCAGACCGCGGCCGTCGCCCGCGGCGAGGGCGACCGGAGCCTGAACGTGCACCTCCAGCAGAGCCCCGGCACCCCGGTCCGTGCGACCCTCACCGCGCTGCGCCCCGGCGCCGAGCCGCGCACCTCGGTCCTCGTCGTGCTGCAACCCACGAAGGACCACGCCCAGCAGCGGCCGAGCGTCCGGGGGCCCGCCCCCGACCTCGGTGAGGCGACCCGGCACGCGGCCCAGCTCGACCTGATGGACGCCATGACGTCGGCGCTGCTCTCCGCGCCCGCGGGGGACGGCGCGGCCGTCCTCGATGCGGCCGCCGGGGTGCTGCACGGACGGTTCGCGGACTGGGTGATCGCCGACGAGGGCGCCGCCCGGCCGCGGCGTTCGACGGTCCTCGGACCGCCGGACGCACCGGCCGCCGACGTCCTCGCGCAGAACCCCGCCGCGTGCCCCCTCGTCGTGGAGGCGGCACGCGGCGGGGCGGCCTCGCTTCAGGTGCGCCCGGAGGACCCGGACGCGTTCGGCAGGGACGCGTCCGGCGCGCACGTACTCGTCCGCGCCGAGGTCACGTCCCTGCTGTGTGTGCCGCTGACCGCCCGCACGCACGGGCCGGTGGAGGGCGTCCTCACGCTCTTCCGCAGCGGCGCGCGGCTCGCCTTCTCGATGGCCGAGGCGCGGGCGGTCGACGTGATGTCACGGCACATCGCACTCGCCATGCGGCGGGGCGTCAGGCCGCGTCCCGCATGACCTGGTCGCGCAGCCGGTCGCAGCAGCGGCTGATCAGCCGTGAGACGTGCATCTGGGAGATGCCCATCTCGTCGGCGATGCTGCTCTGCGTCATGTCGCCGAAGAACCGCATGTAGAGGATGGTCCGTTCGCGCTCGGGGAGCTGCGCGATGCGCGGCTTGACGGCCTCGCGGTCGACGACGACGTCGAGCGCCGGGTCGGGGCCGCCCAAGGCGTCGCTCAGCGAGTAGCCGTCCTCGCTGCCGGGGAGTTCGGCGTCGAGGGAGAGCGCGGTGAAGCTGTCGAGCGCCTCCAGGCCGGCCTTGGCGTCCTCCTCGCTCATCTGCGCGTGGGTGGCGATCTCGGCGGTGGTGGGGGCGCGCCCGGAGACCGTCTGGGAGAGGTCCTGGCGGGCGAACCGCACGCGGTTGCGCAGGTCCTGGACGCGGCGCGGCACGTGCAGGGTCCACATGTGGTCGCGGAAGTGCCGCTTGATCTCACCGGTGACGGTGGGGACCGCGTAGCTCTCGAACGCGGTGCCGCGCCGCGGGTCGTAGCGGTCGACGGCCTTGACCAAACCGAGGGCCGCGACCTGCCGCAGGTCGTCGAGGGATTCGCCGCGGTTGCGGAAGCGGCCTGCGAGCCGTTCCGCCATGGGGAGCCAGGCCTGGACGATCTCCTGGCGCAGGGTGTCCCGCTCGGGTCCCGGTGCCAGTTCGACGAGGCGGTCGAAGGCTTCCGCGGTGTCGGGGGCGTCGTCGTGCGGGTGACGCCTGGGCCTCGCGGCTACTGCAGTGCTGGTGTGGGATCGCATGGTGCGTCGCAACTCCCTTGTGGGTGCCTTGGGATGGACGGTCACCGCGGGAGTGTGTGCACGTCGGACCTCCACGGGGCACACCCGGGAGGCGAGCGTCAGGGACGCTCCCACGGACGTGCCTCCGGTCCGAAGCACTCTCCTCCGCCTGCCCCGCGCCTTCGGCAGCAAACACCCGTCAGGTTTCCCCCCGGTCCGGCAGGACACCCGGACGGCACTGCCGTTTTCCGTTTCGACCGGAGGGTTCCGCATGAACGTCAAGGTCGCCGACCACATTCTGGAGAGGCTGCGCGCCTGGGACGTGGAGCAGGTCTTCGGCTATCCGGGTGACGGCATCAACGGTCTGCTCGCCGCGTGGGGCAGGGCCGAGGACCGGCCGCGTTTCGTGCAGTCGCGGCACGAGGAGATGTCGGCGTTCCAGGCCGTCGGGTACGCCAAGTTCGGCAGGCGCCTCGGGGTGTGCGTCGCGACGTCGGGCCCGGGGGCCGTTCATCTGCTCAACGGCCTGTACGACGCGAAGCTCGACCACGTGCCGGTCCTCGCCATCGTCGGGCAGACCGACCGCAGCGCGATGGGCGGCTCGTACCAGCAGGAGGTCGACCTGCACACGCTGTTCAAGGACGTGGCGGGCGACTTCGTGGAGACGGTGACGGTCCCCGAGCAGCTGCCCAACGTCCTGGACCGGGCGATCCGCACCGCGTACGCGCGCCGCTGCCCGACCGCCGTGATCGTCCCCGGCGACGTGCAGGAGCTGGAGTACTCGCCGCCCCCGCACGCCTTCAAGATGGTCCCCTCCAGCCTCGACCGCGCCAGTTGGACCGCGATGCCCTCGCCGACGGCCCTGGAGCGCGCCGCGGAGGTCCTCAATTCCGGCGAGAAAGCGGCCATCCTGGTCGGCCAGGGCGCGGCGGGGGCGCGCGCGGAGGTCGAGGAGATCGCGGAGCTGCTCGGCGCGGGCGTGGCGAAGGCGCTGCTCGGCAAGGACGCGCTGAGCGACGAACTCCCGTACGTCACGGGCTCGATCGGGCTGCTCGGCACCCGCCCCAGTTACGAGCTGATGCGCGACTGCGACACGCTCCTGACGATCGGGTCCAGCTTCCCGTACTCGCAGTTCCTGCCGGAGTTCGGGTCGGCGCGCGGCGTGCAGATCGACATCGACCCGCACATGATCGGGATGCGCTACCCGTACGAGGTGAACCTCGTCGGCGACGCGCGGGTGACGCTGCGCGAGCTGATCCCGCTCATCGACAAGGACCGCCGTGAGGTGTGCCGCGAGTGGTACGACGAGATCTGTGCGAACGTCACGCGCTGGCACGGGGTGATGGAGCGCAGGGCCGGGATCTCCGCCGACCCCGTCAATCCGGAGTTCGTGGCGCGCGCCCTGGACCCGCTGCTCCCCGACAACGCGATCGTGACCTCCGACTCGGGCTCGGTGGCGAACTGGTTCGCCCGCCATCTCACCTTCCGCGGCGACATGCGCGCCTCCCTGTCGGGCACCCTGGCGACGATGGGCTGCGGTGTGCCGTACGCGATCGGCGCGAAGTTCGCGCACCCGGACCGTCCCGCCATCGCTCTGGTGGGTGACGGCGCGATGCAGATGAACGGCATGGCGGAGCTGATCACCGCCGCCAAGTACCGCCACCGCTGGGAGGACCCGCGGCTGGTCGTCGGCGTGTGGAACAACCAGGACCTGAACCAGGTGACGTGGGAGATGCGGTCGATGGAGGGCGCCCCGTCGTTCCTGCCGTCGCAGTCGCTGCCGGATGTGCCGTACGCGGAGTTCGCCCGCTCGATCGGTCTGACCGGGATCCGCGTGGAGCGCCCCGAGGACGTGGAGGCGGCGTGGCGCGCCGGGCTCGACGCGAGCGGCCCTGTGGTGATCGACTTCCGCACCGACCCGGCGGTGCCGCCGGTCCCGCCGCACGCGACGTGGGACCAGATGGAGGCCACCGCGTCGTCGATCCTCAAGGGTGACGCGGACCGGGCGTCGATGGTCAAGCAGGGGCTGAAGGCGAAGGTGCAGGAATTCCTGCCGGGGGCGGGGCGCAAGGACCGCGGGCAGCGGTCCTAGGGCTCCCCCGCGGAGGCATGGCTTCGGGGCTCAGGGGTACTGCGGCGGAGTCAGCACGCGGAACTACGGCGCACGTCAGCAGGAAGGCTCAGCCATGGCTGATTACGTAAGGGACGTCATGACGCCGGGTGTCGTGGCGGTACGCCCCGACGCGTCTCTCGTCGAAGCGGCACAGTTGATGCGTGCCCAGGACATCGGTGACGTCCTGGTCGCGGCGGGCGGACGGGTTCTGGGCGTGCTCACCGACCGGGACATCGCGTTGCGTGCCGTGGCGGACGGCGCGGATCCGCTGACGGTCAGCGCGCAGGCCGTGTGCACGCCCAACCCGGTGGTGGTGACCCCCGACGACGCGGTGTCGGAGGCCATCGGGCTGATGCGCGACCACGCGGTGCGGCGGCTGCCCGTCGTCGAGGACGGCCACCCGGTGGGGATGGTGAGCCTCGGCGACCTCGCGGTGTCGCAGGATCCGACGTCGGCACTCGCCGACATCAGCCGCGCGGCTCCTGACGGGGGTCCGGACGAAAGGGTTTAAACCCTGCTCATACGGACAATCAGATCTTGTACGGGGCGCCATCGGGTGCCATCGCCCTTGAATCACATGCACGGGCGTCTCCGTACAGAATCAGTGCCAGCAGAAAGGACGACCCCGCCATGCCGCAGCGCATCGCGTTCCTCGTAGCGCCCGAGGGCGTCGAGCAGATCGAACTCACGGACCCCATGCAGGCCGTCCGGGACGCGGGCGGTGAGGCCGTCCTCGTATCCACGGACCCCGGCGAGATCCAGGGCTTCAACCACCTCGACAAGGCGGACACCTTCCCCGTCCAGGAGGTCGTGGCCGACGCCCGGGCCGACGCGTTCGACGGGCTCGTCCTGCCCGGCGGCGTCGCCAACCCGGACTACCTGCGCACGGACGCCAAGGCCGTGGCGTTCGTGAAGGACTTCTTCGACAGCGGCCTCCCGGTCGCGGCCATCTGCCACGCCCCCTGGACGCTCGTCGAGGCCGACGTGCTGGGCGGCCGCACCCTGACCTCCTGGCCGAGCCTCAAGACCGACATCCGCAACGCGGGCGGCACCTGGGTCGACGAGCAGGTCAAGGTCTGCACGGGCGGCCCCAACACGCTCATCACCAGCCGCAAGCCCGACGACCTCAAGGCGTTCTGCGAGGCGTTCCTCGCGGAGTTCGCCAAGGGAGCGAAGCCGCAGTCCGGCTGATCCCCTTCAGGGCGCGTCCCGGGGCGCGCCCGGGTCGCGTCTCAGGTCCCCGCGGTCAGGTCCCCGCGGTCAGGTTCCCGCGGGCAGCGGCAGCAGCATCCGGGCGGTGCGGCTCGTGTCTCCCGTGTGCACGTGCTCACCGGCCCACCAGTCCGCGTCACCGTCCTCGATGTAGCGGAGCAGGATGCCTTCGCGCAGGGCCCAGGGGCAGACGGTGACCTCCTCGATGCCGGTCAGCTTCATCGCCGTGTGGGCGACCACCGCGCCGGCCACGCACTGACCGGCGCGCGCCGCCGAGATGCCGGGCAGCTGGGCGCGCCGCTCGGCGGGCAGCGATGCCAGCTCCTTCAGCGCCCTGCCGAGTTCGACGCGGCCCAGCTGACGCTCCACGAACGGGCCGTAGCGGCCGGGCGCGGCGCCGCACAACCTGGCCAGCTGCTGGAACGTGCGGGACGTGGCGACGGCCGTGTGCGGCATCTCCCAGCGGATCCGGGCGGCCACGTCCCGCAGCTGGTGGCGCACCTGACGGCGTACCGCCTTCACGTCCTCGGGCCGGGGCGGGTCCTGGCCGTCGAAGAGGTCCTGTGTCAGCCGCCTCGCCCCGAGCGGCAGCGAGGCCGCGTAGTCGGGCAGGCGGCTGCGCCCGAAGGCCACTTCGAGGGAACCGCCGCCGATGTCGAAGAGCACGAGCGGCCCCGCGCGCCACCCCATCCACCTGCGGGCGGCGAGAAACGTCAGCTCCGCCTCGGCCTCGCCCGACAGGGTGCGCAGCCGGATCCCGGTGCCTGCCTCCACCGCTTCGAGCACCTCGGCCCGGTTCGGGGCGTCCCGCACGACCGAGGTGACGAAGGCGAAGGGTTCGTACACCCCCCACCGCTGCGCCTCCTCCTGTACGTCGCGCACCGCGGCGACCAGTTCGCGGACCGGCTCCTCGCCGAGGCGCCCCTCGCCGTCCAGCTGCTCTCCCAGCCGCAGGCGTCTCTTCACCGTGTGGACCGGCAACGGCACCTGCCCGTCGGCGTCCGCGACGACGAGCCGCACCGTGTTCGAACCCACATCCACCACTCCGACTCTCATGAACATCAGGTTCCCTCTGTTCGCGAGCCGAAAGACGGCGGAACGGCGATCTCAGTGGTGTTCCCAGTGGTGATCTCAGTGGTGATCTCGGCGACGGCCTCAGGCCTCGCGGCCGAGGAGGTTCAGGAGTTCCGTCTGCTCGTCGGCGTCGGCGGGCGGCTCGACCGCCGGGGCGAAGAGGCCGCTCTTCTCCAACTCGGCCGCATACGGCTTCACTTCGGCCAGCGCGAACGCGACGAGGCTCTCGGGCAGGGTCTCGTCGGCGCCGATCGCGCGGGACAGGTCCCATGCGTGCACCACGAGGTCGGTGATCATCTGCCCGGCGTAGAACGGTGCCGACGCCTCTCCGGAGGACAGGTGCACGGTGCGGTCGAGGGCGCCCTCCTCGCGGAACGCGGCGCGTGAGGCGGCGGACGCCGTGTCCCAGGAGGCGACCGGGTCGGGGCCGAGCATGTCGCCGTCGAAGGCGTCGCCCACGGATTCCGTGGTGGCGCCGTCGCGGAGCAGCGGCGGTACCCACAGCTGCTCGGACGCGAGGTGGTTGACCAGGTCGTGCACGGTCCAGTCCGTGCAGGGCGTCGGGGCGTCCCACTGGTCGGCCCGGACGGCGTGCACGCGGTCGGTGAACAGGTCGAGCGCTTCGCCGTGCCGCTCCAGCAGTGTCCGGTTGTCCGTCATGAGCTCGTGGTTCCTCTCTCCCGCGCGCCCGCGCGGGTCCGGCCCCCGGCCACCGACCTGCGCGGGTGGCGGCGCAGGTACTCGCCTTCGAGTTGCGCCATGCGGTCGTTGTGGGCCCGCAGGGCGTCGTTCGAGCCGTGCAGCAGGGTGCTGTGGCGGGTGCGGTGGATCGTCTCCAGCTCCTTGATGAGCTGCTGGTCGTCCAGCCTGCCCGGATCGACTCCGTTCATGGATCGCTCCGATCGCTCTGCGGGCGATCGCTGTCCGATCGCTCTGTCGCGGCGCTCCCTGCTTCCCGGGTACCCGCTGGACCCGTACTACCCAGGATGCACCGGGCGCGGGCCGCGCGCGCACCGCACGGGTGAACCGGCGCGTACAGGAACCCCGTGATTGTCCTGAAACAGCGGCGCCTGCCGGGGAGGCGGAGGGCGCTGTTTCCGCGTCCACCCGAGCGGCAGAACATTTCGACGGGAAGGACCGCCCACGTGCCCCACTCCGTACCGAGACGCCGCCGCTTACCGCTCCTCGCCCTCGGCGTCACCGCCGTACTGGTGCCCGGCCTCACCGCGCTGCCGGCCTCGGCCGCGCCCCGGCAGGACACCGAGAGCCGGCCGTTGAGCCGTTTCACCGACCAGAAGCCGGACTGGAAGCGGTGCGGGCCCGACACGCCCGCCGCCTACCAGTGCGCCACCATCAAGGTGCCGCTCGACTACCGCGACCCCCGCGGCGCCGCCATCGACGTCGCGATATCCCGGATCAGGGCGGGCGACCCCGGCAAGCGCCGCGGCGTCCTGCTCTCCAACCCGGGCGGACCCGGCGGCCCGGGACTCGACCTGCCGCTGTACTTCACGAAGACCATGCCCAAGGCCGTGACCGACCGGTACGACCTCATCGGGTTCGACCCCCGCGGCATCGGGCGGAGCACCCCCGTCAACTGCGGGCTCACCGACGAAGAGATGCGGTTCCCGCGCCCCTACCGGCCCTTCGGCGAGAACGTCGCCCGGGCGAGGACCGTGGCGGACAAGTGCCGCAAGGAGACGGGCCCGGCACTCTCGCACATGACGACCCGCAACACCGCACGGGACATGGACGTCCTGCGGGCCGTCCTCGGCGAGAAGAAGATCTCGTACTACGGCGTCTCGTACGGAACCGCGCTCGGGTCCGTCTACACGCAGCTGTTCCCCCGGCGCGCCGACCGGTTCGTCCTGGACAGCGCCGTCGACCCCAAGTTGATGTGGCGGAAGATGTTCCAGGTGTGGGCGCCGGAGGTCGAGCCCGCGTTCGCACGGTGGACGCGGTGGACCGCCGCGCACTCGGCGACGTACGACCTGGGGAAGACGCCGGCCGAAGTCTCCCGGACCTTCTGGGACTTGGTGGAGCGGGCCGACCGTGACCCGATCGACGTGGGCACGGCCAAGCTCACCGGCACCGACATCCGCGGCTTCCTGCGCCGCGAGTTCTTCACCGTGCGCAACGCCGCCGAACTCGTCGGCATGCTGAAGGACGCCGCCGCGGGCAAACCGGTCCCCGACTTCCCGACCGAGCCGGAGAGCACGGACAACCTGGTCTCGGCGCTCTGGACCGTCGTGTGCGGTGACGCGCCCATGCCGCGCGATCCGGAGACGTACCGCCGCGACTCGGTCCGTGACGCCGCCCGCTACCCGCTGTTCGGCGACTTCGCGTCCAACATCAACCCGTGCGCCTTCTGGGACCGTCCCGTGGAGCCCCTCACGAAGGTGGACAACGACGTCGCCTCGCTGATCGTGCAGAACGAGTGGGACTCGCAGACCCCGCTGTCGGCCGCGCGCGGCATGCACCGCGCGCTCAAGGGGTCCCGGCTGCTGACCGTCGACGAGGGCGAGGGGCACGGCGTCGTGTACGGCATGTCCGCGGGCCCGGCCAACCGGTGCGCGGAGGACACCGCCACGGCCTACCTGGTCACCGGCAGGCTGCCGGCGAAGGACGTGACGTGCCGGGCGGCACCGGGCGTCAAGCCCACGAAGCCGGTGTCCCCGGCGTTCCCGACGCCCCCGACATCCCCGGCGTTCTTCGGCTGAGACCGCCGGTCCCGGTCGGGCGGCGGGTCTACCGCACGCGGTCGACCCGCCGCTCGTCCCACACCGGCTCCGGCGTCTCGCGGACCCGGCCGTCGCTGCCGAAGACCAGATAGCGGTCGAAGGAGCGGGCGAACCAGCGGTCGTGGGTGACGGCGAGGACCGTGCCCTGGAAGGCCTCGAGGCCTTCCTGCAGCGCCTCGGCGGACTCCAGGTCCAGGTTGTCCGTGGGTTCGTCGAGGAGCAGCGCCGTGCAGCCCTGCAGTTCGAGCAGCAGGATCTGGAAGCGGGCCTGCTGGCCGCCGGAGAGCCGCTCGAACTTCTGCTCGGCCTGCCGCGTCAGCTCGTACCGCCGCAGCCGGGACATCGCGGCGCCGCGGTCCTGCGCGTGCTCGCGCCACAGGATGTCCAGGAGCGGGCGGCCCATCAGCTCGGGATGGGAGTGGGTCTGCGCGAAGTGGCCGGGCACGACGCGCGCGCCGAGCTTCCACAGCCCGGTGTGCGCCACCGGATTCTCGGAGTCGCCCGCGAGCAGCCGCAGGAAGTGCGACTTGCCCGAGCCGTTCGAGCCGAGGACGGCGACCCGCTCGCCGTAGAAGACCTCCAGGTCGAAGGGTTTCATCAGGCCGGTCAGTTCGAGGTTCTCGCAGGTCACGGCCCGTACGCCGGTGCGTCCGCCGGACAGCCGCATGGTGATGTCCTGCTCGCGCGGCGGCTCGGGCGGCGGTCCCGCCTCCTCGAACTTGCGGAGCCTGGTCTGGGCCGCGTGGTAGCGCGACGCCATCTCGTGGCTGACGTCGGCGGCCTGGCGCAGGGTGCGGACCAGCTTCTTCAGCTGCTCGTGCTTCTCGTCCCAGCGGCGGCGCAGTTCCTCGAAGCGGGCGAAGCGTTCCTTGCGGGCCTCGTGGAACGTCCCGAAGCCGCCGCCGTGCACCCACGCGTCGGCGCCCCCGGGACTCTGCTCGACGCTGACGATCTTCTCGGCGGCGCGGGCGAGCAGCTCCCGGTCGTGGGAGACGAACAGGACGGTCTTGCGGGTCTCCTTGAGCTGCTCCTCCAGCCAGCGCTTGCCGGGGACGTCGAGGTAGTTGTCCGGCTCGTCGAGGAGCAGCACCTCGTCGGTGCCGCGCAGCAGGGCCTCCAGGACGAGGCGCTTCTGCTCACCGCCGGAGAGGGTGCGCACCTCGCGGAACTGGGCCTTGTCGTAGGGGACGCCGAGCGCGGCCGTGGTGCAGATGTCCCACAGCGTCTCGGCCTCGTACCCCTGGACCTCCGCCCAGTCGGAGAGCGCCTGGGCGTACCGCATCTGGGCGGCCTCGTCGTCGACCGTCATGATCGCGTGCTCGGCGGCGTCGACGGCCTTCGCGGCCGCCCGGAGCCGCGGCTGGGCGACGGAGACGAGCAGGTCGCGCACGGTGGTCTCGTCGCGCACTGAGCCGACGAACTGCGGCATCACGCCGAGGCCGCCGCTGACGGTGACACTGCCGCCGTGCGGCTGGAGCTCGCCGGAGATGAGCCGGAGCAGGGTGGTCTTGCCCGCGCCGTTCGCCCCGACCAGGGCGACGACCGCGCCCTCGCCGACCCGGAAGGAGACATCACCGAGCAGCGCCCGCCCGTCCGGCAAGTAGTACTCGAGGTGTGCGGCTTCCAGATGTCCCATGAGCGGGATTCTCCGTGTCCGACGGGTGCCCGGGCAAACCGTTTCCCCGCCGGGGCGGCCTGAACGGCGAAGGCGGGGGTACGTGAGCGCCATGTGCGCTGACTCCCCGGACGTCTCCGGTCTCGACCTGTCCCGTCCCGCCGCCGGGCACCGCCCGGTCAAGGCCCGTCTGGTCTCCTTCGACAGCCGGCTCTTCGAAGCGGTGGCCACGCGGCACTGGCCCGGCGCCGACCGGGTCCTTCCCGGGCTCAGCCAGAGCGCCAACCACGGCGTGCTGTGGTTCGCGACGGCCGCGGCGATCACCGCGACCCGGACCCCGCGCGCCCGGCGCGCCGCCGTGCGCGGCGTGGCCTCCCTGGCACTGGCCTCCGCGACGATCAACACGCTGGGCAAGCGCTCGGTGCGCCGCGCCCGGCCGCTGCTCGACTCGGTGCCCTTGATACGCCAGCTCAAGCGGCAGCCCATCACCACGTCCTTCCCCTCCGGCCACGCCGCGTCCGCCGCCGCGTTCGCCACGGGGGTGGCGCTGGAGTCGCGGGCCTGGGGTGCGGCCGTCGCGCCGCTCGCTGCCGCCGTCGCGGTCTCCCGCATCTACACCGGGGCGCACTTCCCGAGCGACGTCCTGGTGGGCGGCGCGCTGGGCGCGGGCGCGGCGTTCGCGGTGCGGGGTCTGGTGCCGACGCGGGCGCAGCTGGCGCCGCCGGGACGGCCCCGGGTGACGGCGCCCGCGCTGCCGGGCGGGGCCGGTCTGGTCCTGGTGACCAACACCGGCGCGGGCACCCCGCAGCGCGTGAAGGCGCTGCGCGACGCGCTGCCGGAGGCGGAGGTCGTCGTCGCGGAGCCCGCCGACGTGGGCGCCGAGCTGGAGAAGGCGGCGGCCCGCGCGCAGGTCCTCGGGGTGTGCGGCGGCGACGGCACGGTCAACGCCGCGGCCCGCGTCGCGCTCCACCACGGTCTGCCGCTCGCGGTGCTGCCCGGCGGCACCCTGAACCACTTCGCGTACGACCTCGGGGTCGAGGACGCCCGCGATCTGGCGGGTGCGGTGGAGGCGGGCGACGCGGTCGCCGTCGACGTCGGCCGTTTCACCGCGGAGGGGTCGAAGTCCGGGGAGCCCAAGGAGGGGTACTTCCTCAACACGTTCAGCCTGGGTGTGTACCCGGAGCTGGTGCGGCAGCGGGAGCACTGGTCGCCCCGTATCGGCGGCAAGCCCGCGTCGGTGCTCGCTGCGCTCAAGATCCTGCGCTCCGACGAGCACCCGCTGACCGCCCAGTTCCGCGGCAAGGACCGGGCGCTGTGGATGCTGTTCGCCGGCAACTGCACGTACCACCGGCCGGGCTTCACCCCGGGCCGCAGGCTCGACCTGGCGGACGGTCTGCTCGACGTGCGCATCGTGCACGGCGGGCGCAGGCCGGGCGCCCGGCTGCTGGCCGCCGCGCTGACCGGGCCCGAGGTGCGCTCCCCCGCGCAGGCGGCCGCGCGGCTGCCCAGGCTGCGGGTGGACGGGCTCGGCGAGGGCACGGCGGTCGCGTTCGACGGTGAAGTGACGCACGTGCAGGGTTCGTTGCTGATCGACAAGCTGCCGGAGGCGCTGACCGTCTACCGCCCGCTGAGCAACCTCCGCTGAGGGTGCCCGCCACCTCCGTCTGACCACATACTGATACGCAGGTCTCACTATTCGGCATGGCGGCGTACGGTCTTCGTACGCGCACACGAAGGAGTTCCGCCATGCCGCAGGAGACCGCTGTCTACACGCACGGGCACCACGAGTCCGTGCTGCGTTCCCACACCTGGCGCACCGCCGCCAACTCGGCCGCCTATCTGGTCGGTTCGCTGAAGCCGCACATGACGGTCCTCGACATCGGGTGCGGGCCGGGCACCATCACCGCCGATCTGGCCGCGCTGGTCCCGGACGGCCGGGTCACCGGCGTGGACCGCGCCCCCGGCATCCTGGACCGGGCTCGCGCCACCGCGGCCGAACGCGGCGTGGAGAACGTCGAGTTCGCGGTGGCCGACGTGCACGACCTCGACTACCCCGACGACTCGTTCTGTGTCGTCCACGCCCATCAGGTGCTCCAGCACGTCGGTGATCCGGTCCGGGCGCTGCGCGAGATGCGGCGGGTCTGCAAGCCGGGCGGCATCGTCGCGGTGCGCGACGCGGACTACGAGGCGATGACCTGGCACCCGCGGACACCCGTCATGGACGAGTGGCTGGACCTCTACCGGCAGGTGGCCCGCGCCAACGGCGGCGAGCCCGACGCGGGACGCCGTCTCAAGTCCTGGGCCCTGGAGGCCGGCTTCACGGACGTCACGGCGACCGCGGACACCTGGTGTTACAGCTCGCAGGACGAGCGCGCCTGGTGGAGCGGGCTGTGGGCGGACCGTACGGTCGACTCCACGTATGCCGAGCGCGCCGTGGAGGCCGGCCACACGGACGCGGAGCGGCTGCGCGCGATCGCCGCGGCGTGGCGGGAGTGGGGCGCGCGGGAGGACGCGTGGTTCGCGGTGCTGCACGGGGAGGTGCTCTGCCGGAAGTGACGCGTCCGTCCTTCGGCCCCGTCGCGTGTCACTCCCTGGGGAGCAGCGGTCCGAGCGGTCCGAGGTCCAGGTTCAGGTCCTCGGGCCGCAGCCCGTACCGCCCCCGGAGCTCGGCCATCCGGTCCTCCAGGAGCATCAGCGTGAGGCCGATCCGCTCCTCCTGGTCCTCGGTCAGCTCGCCGGTGTCGAAGCGGCGCACGGCCTGCCGCTCCATCAGCTGACGCAGCAGTTCGACGATGGTCAGCACCAGTTTGACCAGGTCCCGCTCGATGGTGTCGGGGTCGAGGTCCATGCGCTTGCGGCGGTCGGTGTTCGGCTCTGCGTCTGTACGCACGCGGTCTGCTTCCGCACGCATGGGATCTGCTTCCGCACGCACGGGATCCGCTTCCGCACGCATGCGGTCTGCTTCGGTACGCACGGGGTCCGCTTCTGTGCTCATGGGGGTCACTCCAACTCCGGCCACGGCGAGGGCACTTGCTCGTTGACCGAGCTGATCAGGGCGTTCAGGTCGATGCGCACGAGGTCGACGTCCGCGATCCGCAGGGTGATGTCACCCGCGATGACCACGCCGCCCGCGAGGAGCCGGTCGAGCAGGTCGACCAGGGCGACTTCCCTGCGTTCGACGACGGTCATGCGGTCGTGTCCTCCTCGTCGTTCGCGTCACCCGTGAAGGAGTACGCCGCCCACGGCCCCGTCAGCTCCACCCGGAGCCCGCCCGTCCCCGCACCCTCGTCCTTGGTGCGGTCCACGAGCTCGACGAACTCCTCGGAATGCGTGCGGGACACCAGATAGGCCGCGTTGAGCACGTTGCGGCCCGGCGTGCGGGACAGCTCCGAGTTCTGCGGGGCGTGCAGCCGGGAGTCGTCGGCCTGCCCCGAGAGCCGCTCGTGCAGCTCCCGCGCGAAGCCCTCGGCCCGCTGCCAGTTCTCCTCCTGCGCCGTGCGCTGACTGCGCCGGCGGCGCAGGTAGTCCCGCCCGGTCCGGGGGGCCGCCTCCGTCTCCTCGCCCGCCGTGTCCTTGGCGTCCTCGGCGTTCTCCATGTACACCTTCACGCCCCACTCCACGCGCCCATCGATGCGTTCGAGGACGCGGTGGAAGCGCTCCGCCCCGTCCTCCAGCATCGCGCGTACGCCGCTGTCGTCCCGGAAGACGGTCGCGAGGCGCAGCGGCAGCGGGCAGGTCACGGTGGTGAGCGCGTCGATGACGCGCTGGTGCGCGCGGGCCGTCTCGGAGAGCCAGTCCAGGTCTTCGAGGTGCGCGCGCAGCGGCTTCTCCGCGAAGTCCCGCTCCGGCACCGGCCCGACCAGGGCGACCAGGTCCCCGTGGACGAGCTGCCGGGGCGGCACGCCGCCGACCCCGGTGAGGTCGGCGGCGAGCGGCGCGGCGAGGGGGCGGCAGACCGCGTAGACGTACCGCAGGTCGTCGTGGTGCGGTCCGCCGCCGTGCGGGTCAGCGTTCGCGGCGTTCACGTGTCTCCTCCTTGGCCTTGGCCCCGGTCTTGGCCCCAGTCTTGGCCTCGGTCTTGGCCGCGGTCTTGGCCTCGGCCGGCTCAAGGGCTTCCCGCTCCTCGACCTCTTCCAGGCGCCGTCTCAACTCGGCGTTCTCCCGGGCGAGTTCGGCGCGGCGTGCCCCGGAGGACAGCGCCGGATCGTCCTCCCACCAGTCGATGCCCATCTCCTTGGCCTTGTCGATCGAGGCCACGATCAGGCGGAGCTTGATGGTGAGCAGTTCGATGTCGAGCAGGTTGATCTTGATGTCACCGGCGATGACGATGCCCTTGTCCAGGACGCGTTCGAGGATGTCGGCGAGGTTGGCCCCGCCACCGCCGCTGCCGTACGGGCCGGGAAGGCCACTGCCGCCGGGGGACGCCGTCATCGACGGTCCCGCCCGCCGGACGACCCGGCGTACTCACGCTGCTTCCCGTCGTCGGCCTCGGGCTCGTCCTCGTACTCCTCGGACTCCGGCTCGTCCTCGTACTCGGCCTCGGGTTCGTCCTCCTCGAGCTCCTCCTCGGGGACGTCCTCCTCGTCCTCGTACTCCTCGGCCGGCTCGTCCTCGCGCTCGTCCTCTTCGTCCTCGTCCTCGTCGTACTCGGACTCCGGCTCGTCCTCCGGCTCCTCGTCGGACTCGGCCTCGGACTCGGGTTCGGTGTCCTGCTCGTCCCGGTCCTCGTACGCGTCCTCCGCGCCTTCCTCGTTCTGGTTCCGCTCGTCCTCGTCCCGCTCCTCTTCCTCGGCCACCGCGTCCTCGTGGCTGCGGACGACCTCGCCGTCGCGGATCTCGCCGCGCCAGCCGTCGCTCGCCTCGCCGCGCATCGTGATGTGCCGGGCGAAGTTCTTGAGGTCGAGGCGGGCCCGGCGGCCCTGGGCGCGCCAGATATTGCCTGTCTTCTCGAAGAGGCCCTTCGGGTAGTACTCGATGATGAGCAGTACCCGGGTGAGGTTCTCGGCGAGCGAGTGGAAGGTGACGACGCCCTTGGTCGTCCCCTTGCCGCCCTCGGAGGTCCAGGTGATGCGCTGGTCCGGCACCTGCTCGGTGGTGTGCGCCTTCCAGCTGCGGCTGGACCAGAACACCTTCAGCTGCCAGTCGGAGTCCGTGTCGTTCGCCACGGTGGCGCCCTTGACGCCCTTGGCGAAGGTGGAGAACTCCTGGTGCTGGGTCCACTGGTCGTACGCCTCGCGCAGCGGCACGCCGACGTCGATGTACTCCAGGATGACCGTCGGCTTCTGGCCCGCGCCGCCCTTCTTGCGCTTGCCGCCGCCGATGCCCTTGAAAGCGTCGGTGACCTTGTCCTTCAGGTGGCTGCCGCCGAGTTCCAGGGCGCTGCGCACCGGGCCCTTGCCCTCGGTGACCTTCTTGCCCGCCTGTGCGGCGAGCTTGCCGAAGCCGGGGCTCTTGCCGTCCGCGATGTCGTTCAGCTTGACGGTGGCGTCACCGAGCCGGTGCCCGACGCCGACGAGCATGCGCTCGGCCTGCGCCATGAGGTAGGCCTGCGCCTCCTCCTTCAGGCGGTCGGCAGCGGGGCTGCGCGTGATGTTGCTCAGGGGTGATTCAGCCATGGTCACTGCCTCCCTTCGTCCTGCCGCCGGAGCGGGCCGACGAGGTCGCCCTGCGGGCGGTCCCGCGGGACGCTGCGGCCGTCTTCTTCTGGGCGGTCTTGCGGGCCGTGTTCTGCGCGGTCTTCTTGGCCGGAGCCTTCTTCGCGGCCGTCTTCGACGCGGTCTTCGCGCCTGCCTTCGGCGCGCTCCTCTTGGCCGGCGCCTTCTTGCGCTGCTGCCCGGACCGGTCGGAGTCGGAGTCGGAGTCGGCGCCCGCATCGGCCTCGGCGTCGGCGTCCCGCTCGGACGCGGGCTCTTCGTCGTCGTGGTCGTCGTCGTCCGCGTCACGGTCGCGCTTGCCGTCGCCGCCCTTGACCTCGTCCGGCACGACGCCGGACATGCGGTCCTGGACGCCGAGGGTGCGGTCGTGCAGCCGGTCGGCGAGGCCCTCCAGCTGCCGGTTGAGGAGGGATCCGGTGGCGGCCTTGCCCACGCCCCGCAGATCCTGGCGCAGCTGGTCGCCGATCTCCTTGAACTGCGGATTGTTCTCCAGCTGCTGGGTCACCATCTGGCCCAGCGCTTTGGGGCTCAGATTGAGCCGCTTGCCCGCCACCATGCTGCCGACGGCGAACGCGAACTTCGCCTTCTTCGTGCGCCCGAGGACGTATCCCGCGCCCACGGCCAGGCCTACTGCAAGTCGGTTCATTATCAGAAGTCCTGTCCTGTGCTCTGCTGCAGTCGGTCGAGGAGCTGGTCCTCGCACCGCTCGAACTCGGCTTCGTCGATCTCCCCCGCCTCCAGGAGCTCCTCGAGGCGGGAGAGTTCACGACGGATCGCCGAGGGGTCGTAGTACTGCCGCTCCGCCTCGTCGACGACCTGCCTGAGCACCCAGAGGGAGCCGCGGGCAGGGGCCAGAGGCAGCATGAGCAGTTCCCCTATGAGCCCCATGCCGTCATCACTCCGCGGGCTCGGAAGGCCCCGGGTCGACGAAGCTGTAGGGAGGCAGCGGCCCGTGCACCCGCAGGTCCAAGTGCGGCTGCGTGGCGCGGAGTTCCTCGACGGCCGAGAGGAAGCCCTCGGACGTCTTGCGGTCCACGAGGAACGAGATGTTCGCCAGCCAGCCGGTGCCCTCGGGGCCGTCGCCGACCGCCTCGGCCGTCGGTTCCAGCGCGCGCCGCACCTCGACGGCGTCGCTCGCCTCGCGGGCCCGCACTCCGTTGGTGATCGCCTCGCCCAGCTGCAGCTTCTGCTCGTGGGTGCCGCCGCCCGCACGCTGGTTGGCCTCGACCATCGCCCGCAGGTCCGGGTTCTCGGCCAGCACCTGGTGCAGCACGGCCTCCTCGTGATGGGTGGCCTTCACGTTGTACTCGACCTTGCCGTCGAGGGTGCGCAGCCGCTCCTCGTAGTGACCGGCCCGCTCGCCCAGCACGGAGACGACCGTCTCGTCGTCCGGGGCGAGACTGCCGAAGCGCATCGGGAGCACGGACCCTGCCGCGCCGGCCTCCGACAGGACGTTCTGGTGCGCGAGCAGGTCGCGCCGCTTGGGCTTGAGGTCCTCGGGGGCGTCGCTCACGATGGCCGCGAGGTCGCCGTTCTTCAGGACGCGCACGGGGCAGGCCGGCCGGCCGATGCCCTCCATGCCGTCGGGCAGCGCCGGGTGGGAGCTGCTCGCGATGCCGTAGACGTACGTGGTCACTCCTGCTCCTCCTTCCGGCGGGAGGTCGAGCGCCGGGCCCTCGGCCGCTCCTCGCTCTGGCGCTCGCCTTCTTCACGGGACTGCTTGAAAGCGTCCGATATGGTCTCGGCGGCTCCGGAGAGCGCGCCCTTCGACTTGCCCTTGGCGCCGGACTCCGTGATCTCGCCCACGAGGCCGGGCAGGCCCGGGTCCTTCTTCTGTCCGGTCTCCAGGTCGAGACGGTTGCACGCCTCGGCGAACCGGAGGTAGGTGTCGACGCTCGCGACGACGACACGGACATCGATCTTCAGGATCTCGATGCCGACGAGCGACACGCGTACGAAGGCGTCGATGACGAGTCCTCGGTCGAGGATGAGCTCCACGACGTCGTACAGGCCACTCGTGCCGCCTCCGCCGCCGGACTGTTGTGCCGGGACTACGGTCATGCCGACGGTGCCTCCTTGGTCTTGTCCTGCTTTCGGGTCGTGCCTTGTCCGGTCGTTCTCTCGGCCCTAGCCGCCCGCTCCGCGGGGCTCCGAGCGTCCGCGCTCGTAGCGGCGCAGCCGCCGGTAGCCCGTGAGCTCGCCCTGCGGATCGAGCTGCACCTCGTAGCTCGCGAGGAGGCTCATCGTGTCGGGGACACGGGACAGCTCCAGAACCTCTATCTCCAGCAGCCAGCCGTCTTCGGTGCGTTCGAAGGACGACACCGATTCGGGGGTCATCCCGGTCAACTCGGCAAGCTGCTCGCGGGCGTTGCGGAGGACTGCCATGGGGCCCGGCAGCGATTCCTTCTCGCTGCTCGATGCCTTTTCATCCGTTGTCTTGCTGTCTGTGGTTTTACGGGGTGTATTGGCCATGTTCACCTCCTCCACCGGGTTACCCGTTGAGCCTTGGCCAAACGTGCTCAGCCGCGGAGCGCCCGCAGCTTCCGGCGGGCGGGCCCAAGAGCCCGTCCCGAGCGCGGGACGCCGGCCCACGGTTCGGTGCGGGCCTGCTCCACGGCGGTGTCGATCGTCCAGCTGCGGGCGTGCACCGCGGGGTCGTCGAGCTGCTCCCAGGAGATGGGCACGGCGACCGGCGCCCCAGGCGTGGCCCGCACGGAGAACGGGGCGACGGCGGTCTGCGCGTACCCGTTGCGCTGCACGTCGAGGTAGAGCCGGTCGCCGCGGTCCTTCTTGCGCGGCGCCGTGGTGAGCCGCTCGGGGTGGGCCTCGGCGAGGGTGTCGGCGACGTCCTTGGCGAAGGCGCGGGCGTCGTCGAAGTCGTGGTTCCCGTTGAGGGGCACGATCACGTGCAGTCCGCGCGAGCCCGTCGTCATGAGGGCCGACGGCAGGTTCATCTGGTCGAGGAGCTCGCCGAGGAGGTGGGCGGCGTCGCGCACGGTGCCGAAGTCGTCCTCGGCGGGGTCGAGGTCGAAGACGAGCCGGTCCGGGCGGTCGATGCGGCCGGTGCGGGAGAGCCAGCGGTGCAGGGTGACGCAGGCCTGGTCGGCCAGGAAGAGGAGCGTCGCCGTGTCGTCGCACACGGTGTGGGTGACGGTGCCGTCCTGCTTGGCCACCTCGGCGCGGGTGATCCAGTCCGGATAGTGGTCCGGGGTGTCCTTCTGCATGAAGCGGGGGCCCTCGACGCCGTCCGGGTGCCGTTCCAGCATGAGGGGCCGGTCGCGCAGGTGGGGCAGCATGAACGGCGCGACGGACCGGTAGTAGTCGAAGAGGTCCGCCTTGGTGAGGCCCGAACCGCTGCCTTTGCCTCTGCCTTCGCCCGCGCCCTTGCCGTCCTCCTTGCCCTTGGCGTCGTGGACCGGAAAAAGGACCTTCTGCGGCCGGTGCAGCTCCACGGTGCGGCGGCCGGCCCGTACCGTCCGTACGTCGTTCATGGGGATTCCCTTCGGCTCGGTTCGCCGGGTCCGACGTGCCACGGCGGGTACCCAGCGTCAGGTCCGGCAGTCGCGCGGGACGGTTCCGACACGGTGGCGTTCACCCTGGTCGGGAGGGTGGCTGGCACCACCGGGAAGTCGGGGGCGGACGGGCGTGCCCCGGCGCCGCGGGGCCGGAAGGATCGGAGGACCGGATCCGGCCCCACCTGAGAGGCGCCCCATGCCGCACCACCCCGACGTGACGAACCCCTCGCCGCCGACGCCCGGCACAGAGCCACTGCTGTCCGGCACAAAGCCACTACCGCCCGGCACAGAGCCACTGCCGTCCGGCGCCGAGCCGCTGCCGACCACCGCCGAGCCCCCGCCGCCCGGCGCCGAGCCACCCCGCGCCCCTCGCCCCCGGCCCCGCTCGCACGAACAGCGGCTCCTGGCCCCGGCGCTGGCCCGCATGCTGCCGGGCGCCGACGGGCCACCGGCTCCCGGCGCGGTCAGGGCGGCGTTCGCGCTCTGGCTCACCGCGGCCGCCGCGGGCGTCTTCATGACGGCCGTCGACGGGCTGTCGCTCCTGCCCTCCCTGCCGTTCCACATGGCGGTGTTCTCGGCCGCCGTCCTGGTGGCGGTGCGGATGCGCCGTGGCGCCCGGTGGGCCCGCTGGGCGCTGGCCTGCGGGCTCGGGGCGACCGGCACGCTGTCCCTGCTCGGCTCGCCCTTCACGCCGTCGCTCACCGCGTGGGCGGACGGCTCCGCCGAGTGGCCCCCGGACGTCGCCGACGTCCTGGCGGGCGCCGGCTGTGTGCTGCATCTCGCGGCGGCGCTCACGGCGGCGGTCCTGATGTTCCGCCCGGCGGCCAACGCCTGGTTCAGGGCGGTGCACCACCACTGACGGCAGCCGCCGGAGTCACCGGACGACTCCCTCCTCCACCAGGAGGCGGGCCGCCGCCGCGATCGACTCCGCGTCGATGCCCGCGGCGCGCAGCTGCTCCTCGGGCGACGCCGAGCCCGGCATCGTCCGCACCGCGAGACGCACCAGGCGCGGTACCGGCCGGCCGTCGGTGAACGCGTCGAGGACCGCGTCGCCGAGGCCGCCCTGTTCCCGGTGGTCCTCGACGGTCATGAGGCAGCCGGTGCGTTCGGCGGCCTCGCGCAGGGTGCGCCGGTCGACGGGTTTGACGGAGTACAGGTCGACGACGCGCACCGCGATGCCCTCACGGTCCAGCGCCTCCGCGGCGGCCAGCGCCTCGTGGACCGTCACGCCCGCGGCGACGACAGTGATCCGGTCGGCGTCGCTGGAGCGCAGCACCTTGGAGCCGCCGACGGGGAACTCCTCGTCGGGCCCGTAGATGACGGGCGAGTCCCCGCGTGACGTACGCAGATAGCTGATTCCGTCGAGTCCGGCCATGGACGCGACGAGCTGTCCCGTCTGATGGGCGTCGCACGGGTACAGGACCGTGGAGCCGTGCACCGCGCGGAACAGCGCCAGGTCCTCCAGGCCCATCTGCGACGGGCCGTCCTCGCCGATCGCGACGCCGGCGTGCGAGCCGACGAGGTTGATGTCGGCGCCGCTCACCGCCGCCATCCGCACGAAATCGTGGGCGCGGGTGAGGAACGCGGCGAACGTCGACGCGTACGGCACCCAGCCGCGCGCCGCCAACCCCACGGCAGCGGCGACGAGTTGCTGCTCGGCGATGTAGCACTCGAAGAACCGGTCGGGGTGTTCCTTGGCGAAGTACTCCGTCCTGGTCGAGTCGCCGACCTCGCCGTCCAGGGCCACCACGTCGCCGCGCGCGGTGCCGAGCGCGGCGAGCGCCTGGCCGTACGCGGTGCGGGTGGCGACGGCGTCGCCCAGGGCGTGGCGCGGCAGTTCGAGGTGGCCGCTGCGCACGGCGTGCATGGCGCGGGCGGCGGCGGGCCTGCGCATCTCCACGCGTACGTCGTGTACGCCGCCCAGTTCCTCGACGGCCGCGTCGGCGTCCGGCAGCGGCTTGCCGTGCAGGCCCTCGCGGTTCTCCACGGAGGCGACGCCCTTGCCCTTGACGGTGCGGGCGAGGATGACGGTGGGCTGCCCGATGGTGGAGGCCGCTTCCTGGCAGGCGCGGTCGACGGCGTCGATGTCATGGCCGTCCGCCTCGACGACGTGCCAGCCGAAGGCCCTGAACCGGTCGGCGTAGGCGCTGAGCTGCCATTCGTGTCGGGTGGGGCCGCGCTGGCCGAGGCGGTTGACGTCGACGATCGCGGTGAGGTTGTCGAGGTGCTCGTACCCGGCGTGCTCGGCGGCCTCCCACACGGATCCCTCCGCGAGTTCGCTGTCACCACACAGCACCCAGACGCGGAACGGGATCCGGTCGAGCCGCTTCCCGGACAGGGCCATGCCGACGCCGACCGGGAGTCCCTGCCCGAGCGAGCCGGTGGCGACCTCGACCCACGGCAGGGCGCGCGGTGTGGGGTGCCCCTGGAGGCGGCTGCCCTGCTCGCGGAAGGTGAGCAGCTCGTCGTCGGTGACCGCCCCGGCCGCTTTGTACGCGGCGTACAGGAGCGGCGAGGCGTGTCCCTTGGAGAGGATGAACCGGTCGTTGCCGGGGTGGTCAGGCCGGTCGAAGTCGTAGTGCAGATGGCGTCCGATGAGGACCGCCATCAGGTCGGCTGCGGACATCGACGAGGTGGGGTGGCCGGATCCGGCGGCGGCCGCGGCGCGGACGGAGTCGACGCGCAACTGCCGGGCGATGGATGCGAGTTGGTCACTGCTGCTGGGCATGGGGGGCCTCCTTGGGTGGCGGGTGCTCGGGGGCTCGTGAGGGGCGGTCGTCCGGGTGCGGAAGGCGGGCCACCTCGGGCGAGGCGGGTTCCGGGGGGACCGACCGGGCGCGGGCCAGACCCAACTGGACGGCCTGGCGCGGGAGTACGGAGCCCAGGAGCGCGTCCGCGGCGACGCGGACACGGTTGCCGGGCGTGGCCGCCGGGCGGGACGGGGTGCGGGCGGTGCGGTAGCCGACGAAGCCGGTTCCGACGACGATGTGGTTTCGGCTCACGGTGCGTCTCCGGCGGGTCGAAAGGGGTCGAATCCGGCGGGGTCGGGACCCCACGCGTGCCCCTGCGCGGAGGCCGCCAAACACGGTGCCGCACGGGGCGGTTCACCGGGCGGAAGCCCTGAGGAACACCGCGCGGGCGCCGTTTGCGCGCGCGTCGCGGGGTTACTCGCAGCCGTATCCGCCCACCCTGCTCCGCCCGCCGCACCGGAGGTGCACCCTCATGGCCGAGTACGGATACTTCCTGGCGACCGAGGAGTTCGGCCCCGCAGAGCTGGTCGAGCAGGCCCGCATGGCTGAGCAAGCCGGGTTCGAGTCGCTGTGGATCTCCGATCACTACCACCCGTGGACCGCGTCCCAGGGCCAGAGCCCGTTCGTCTGGTCGGTGATCGGGGCGCTCGCGGAGGCGGTGTCGCTGCCCGTGCAGACCGCGGTGACCTGTCCGACGGTCCGTATGCACCCGGCGGTCGTGGCGCAGGCCGCGGCGACGAGCGCGGTGCTGACGGGTGGCCGCTTCCGGCTCGGTGTCGGCACGGGCGAGGCGCTCAACGAGCACATCACGGGCGGCCCGTGGCCCCCGGTCCACGTCCGCCTCGAGATGCTGGAGGAGGCGGTCCAGGTCATGCGGAACCTCTTCACCGGCGCGGAGGTCAACCACCGGGGCACGCACTACACCGTTGAGAACGCCCGCCTGTACACCGTGCCGGACGAGCCCGTGCCCATCGACATCTCCGGCTTCGGCCCCAAGGCGACGGCGCTCGCGGCACGCATCGGCGACGGGTTCGCGACCATGACGCCGGACGAGACGCTGGTCTCGCACTACCGCAAGGGCGGTGGCGGCGGAAAGCCGGTCAGCGGCGGCCTCAAGGTCTGTCACGGCCTGGACCGCGAGGAGGCGGTGCGCCGGGCACGCGACCTGTGGGGCAGTCAGCTGCTGCCCGGCGAGATGGGTCAGATCCTGCCGACGCCCCGCCACTTCGAGCAGCTGGAGCCGCTGGTCACCGAGGAGGCGGCCGCCTCGTCCTTCACGTGCGGCGACGACGTCGACGAGCACGTCGCGGCGCTCACCGCGTACGCCGACGCCGGCTTCGACCGGGTGTACGTGGGCCAGATCGGCCCGGACCAGCGGGGCTTCTTCGACTTCTACCGCACGAAGGTGCTGCCGCAGGTCCAGGGCGCGCCGCCTGCCACACCGGGTGACGGCACCCGCCGTTGACGCCCTACGGGTACGACTGAGGAACGGTCCGAATGAAGCACGAAGTCCCCATTGAACGACCCGCCGTCTCCGCGTACACGGTGCCCGCGGACGCGCCGGAGGCCGACGGCACCCTCGCCTGGGAGACCACGACCATCGTCGTCGCCGAGGTCACGGCGGGCGACGCGACGGGGACCGGGTGGACCTACGCCCCCGCGTCCGTGGCCGCCCTGATGGACGAGGTGCTCGTCCCCGTCGTCCAGGGCCTCGACGCCCTCGACATTCCCGCCGCGCACGACGCGATGACGAAGGCCGTCCGCAACACGGGCCGCGCCGGCGCCGCCGGATGCGCGATCTCGGCGCTCGACATCGCTCTGTGGGACCTGAAGGCACGCCTTCTGGAGCTGCCTCTCGTACGCCTCCTCGGGGCGGCCCGCGACGAGGTCCCCGTGTACGGGAGCGGGGGCTTCACGACGTACCACGACACGCATCTGGCGGCGCAGCTGAACGGCTGGGTGCACGGCCAGCGCATCCCGCGCGTCAAGATCAAGATAGGTGAGGGGTGGGGCAGGGCGGCCGCCCGCGACGTGTCCCGGGTCCGCACCGCGCGGGACGTCACCGGCCCGCAGGCCGAGCTGTACGTCGACGCGAACGGCGGCTACACGCGCAAGCAGGCGGTCCGGGTGGGCCGGGTCCTCGCCGAGCACGGCGTGGGCTGGTTCGAGGAGCCGGTGTCGTCGGACGACCTGCGGGGGCTCGCGCTGGTCAGGGACGCGCTGGTGTGCGACGTGACGGCGGGAGAGTACGGCTACGACCTCCCGTACTTCGCCCGCATGATCCCCTCCGTGGACTGCCTCCAGGTCGACGCGACGCGCTGTGGTGGCCTCACGGAGTGGCTGCGCGCGGCGGCCCTCGCGCAGGCGCACGGCCTGGAGGTCTCCGCGCACGGCGCCCCGCACGCGCATGCCGCGGCCGCCGCGTGCGTGGCGAACCTGCGGCACATCGAGTGGTTCCACGACCACGTGCGCATCGAGTCGCTGTTCTTCGACGGGGCGCTCGACCCGACCGGCGGCGTCGTCCGCCCCGACGGGGGCGTCGGACACGGTCTCGAGCTGCGCACGGGGGACGTCGAGGAGTTCCGGGTCGTGTGACCGCCTCGCGCCCCTGTCGGCTGTCGGCGCAGGTGCTTCGGTCAGCGCAGGTACTTCCGGCGCGTTCCCGAACGAGTGGTGCGTCGTGGCGCAGGACATCGAGGGCAACGCGATCTTCCTGGAGGGAGAGCCGACTCAGGGCTCGTCGCGGTGCTCGTCGAGGCGGCGCAGGCTGTCGTCCGCGCGTTCCTCGCGTTCGGCGGGCGGCAGTTCCCACCACGCCGTGCCGCGCTCCCCGAGGCCCGTCTTCGCCAGCTGCACGCGGGCCCGGGCCGCCGTGCGCGCCGCTCCGTCGTCACCGGCGGCGGCGACCGCACGGCGGGCCGCCATCAGGTGACGGACCAGCCGCTCCCGCACGTCCTCGGCGAGGCCTGGATCGGTGGCCCGCCACCGTCGTCCCTTGACGATGATGAAGTGGCCGTCCTCCGTGCGTTCGACATCCTCTGCCGCCATACGGCCATCATGACCCGGACCCGTCGGCGGCGCGGCCCCACGGCCGGACGCCCGCGCGGCCCGTCGAGGGCGCGGCGGACGGCATCGGCGGTACGTCGGGGGTGTCGGGTCCGCCCGGCGGGACGGTGGGGGCCGCGGGAGTGGTGGGGGCCGCGGGAGTGGTGGGGGCCGCGGGAGTGGTGGAGGCCGCGGGAGTGGTGGAGGTTGTCAGGCCACTGCCGCCCGGCTCGGGCAGCGCCTCGGCCGTGCGGGTGCCCGCGGCCGAGGTCCTGGCGTCCCGGCCGGGGCCCGACCGTGCCGCGTTGCGCAGCAGGAACGCCGCCGCGCCGAGCACCGCGGCCACGATGAGGGCCGCGGCCCAGCCGGGCAGGCCGAGCTCGATGACGAGGCCGAGGGCCAGGGCGGCCGCGGCGCCCGCGTAGAGGGCGGCGGCGCCGGACGCCGCGTACAGCGTGGCCTTGCGCCGCTGCTTCCTGGTCTGCTCGCGGAACTCCTCGCGCAGTTCGGCGCGGATCGTGCGCACCAGTTCGTCGGTCAGGCCCTTGTCGAGGCCGGACAGTGGATTCTCTGGACCAGTCATGGCGCCCGGGTACCCGGCCGACCGGCGGCTTAACGGGAACACCCCGCGTGCAACCCCGACCCCACAGAGTGACGCAGGACACACCATGGCCGGTTGTCCCCTAGGGTAGGCGGCGCGTGATCGTCCGGATTCGCACCCGGGAAGCACCATCGGAAACACGGAGGTATCCATGTCCTCGAAGCGACGCCGCAAGAAGAAGGCCCGCCGCAAGAACGGCGCGAACCACGGCAGCCGTCCCCAGTCCTGAATCAGGGCCGGTACGGCGAACGGAGGGCGGCACCGAACGGTGCCGTCCTCCGACGCGCTTGGCACCGAACGGAGTTGGGGAACGGAGTCGGGGGATCTTCTCGCCGGAGGCGGTGGCGAGCGGGCGGTCAGTCATGAAATCGTTCCGACCATGGAGATCCTGGGAACCACGCTGCGGATCTGCGTCGAGGACCTGGAGTCCTCGGTCGCGTTCTACGAACGGCTCGCGGGCGGCAAGGCGATGCGCTTCGAGCGCGGCGGCGTCTCCGTCGCGGCGATCGGCTGCTTCCTGCTGATGAGCGGTCCGGAGCACGAGCTGGAGGTGCTCCGCAAGGTCTCCGCGACCATCGCGGTCAAGGACGTCGACGAGGCGTACACGGTCCTGAACGCGTCCGGCGCGCGCGTCATCGCGGGCCCGGTCCCGACCCCCGCGGGCCGCAACCTCATCGCGATGCACCCGGACGGCTCCGTCTTCGAGTACGTGGACCGCCGCGTCACCGAGGCCTGACCCGTATTCTCCACGGCGGGACGGGCGTCCCGCCGGGCCGTGGCGGCCCGGTCGAGCGGAGGACGGTGCGCGTGGCGGGCGGTACGACGAGTGGCGCGGCGACGGGCGGCGCCGAACGGACGTCGCTGAGCGCCCGGGCCCGCGAGGCGGTACGGCAGCGCATCGTCGACCGCCGCTACGCCCTCGGCGCGCGTCTGGTGGAGCGGGAGGTCGCCGAGGAGCTTCAGATGTCCCGCGTCCCCGTCCGCGAGGCCCTGCGCTCCCTGGTCGCCGAAGGCCTGCTGGAGCTGCTGCCGCACAGCGGTGTGCGGGTACGGCGCCTGGAGCCCGACGACGTACGGCATCTGTACGAGGTGTGGGAGCCCCTCGCCGTCCAGGCGTCCCGGCTCGCCGCGCGACAGGTGGCGCACCGCGCGCCGGACGAGCCGCCCGGTCTGGCCGCGCTCCGTGCCTCGCTCGGCCACGCCGAGCGGGCGTCGGACGCGGACGACGGGGCGCGCGAGGTCGCCGCCCACACGGCGTTCCACGAGGGCATCGTCGCCCTCTCCGGCAATCCGTTGCTGGCCCGCACGATGGAGCAGCTGAGCTGGCAGTTGCAGCTCCTGTTCGGGATGCGCGCCGAGCCCGGCCACATGCGGGCCCAGCACCGGCTCATCTACGAGCGGATCGCGGCGGGCGACGAGGACACGGCGGCGGCGAGCACGCTGCTCCACGTACGGGACAGCCGGACGGTGGCGCTGCGGTCGCTGTTCGACGAGAGCGACCCCGTGTGACCGTGGTGCGCGGTCACACGGCGGTGGCGACCTTCCACAGGTGGCCGTCCGGGTCGCTGAAGTAGCCGAAGTAGCCGCCCCACTCCGTGGCGGACGGTTCCCTCACCACGGTGCCGCCCGCGGACTCCGCAGCCTGCACGGTCTCGTCCACCTCGTTCCGGGAGTCAGTGAGGTAGTGCAGCGAGACGCCGCGGAATCCGGCTCCCTCCGGAGGGACACCCGCGTCCTGCGCGGCCGCCTCCCACTCGTACAGCGCCAGCATCGACGACCCCGGCCCCAGACTGCACCGGACGAAGCCCGGATAGTCCTGGTCGACCTCGCAGCCCAGCCCGTCGACGTAGAACCTCTTGGCGCGGTCCAGGTCCTCGACGCCGAGCATGACGGCGCTCACCTGCAATGACATGGCGGTCTCCTAGCTGTCCCCGTAGCGGCGGATGCGAGTCACGCTATAGCTGCCCTGATCGCCCCGCCTCTTGAGGCAGGTTGTATACCGAGCACACCACCCACTTGGGAACCATTCGGGATTACCTGCGCAATCTCCCACGCAGTTCCCTCCCACCCTTGCTGCCGCCCGGACTCTTGGTATACAAACTGGCGGACGCTCCCCCTCCGCTCCCGCCTCCCCCTGCGCGGGCCCACGAGCACTCCAGGAGTCCCCATGACGCCCCTGTCCCGCCGCGGCATGATCACCGGCGCCGCCGCCCTGGCCGGCACCGGAGCCGCCCTGCCGTCCGGCACCGCGACCGCGGCCGCCGACGCGCGCGAGTCCGCCGACCGCCGGCACGGCCAGGGCCACGGCCACAGCCACGGCAAGGCCGTCGTCTTCCGCAACGTGCGCCCGCTCGGCGCGCGGACCCCCGTGGACCTCACCGTGGTCGACGGCCGGATCTCCGACGGGCCCGCGCCCAGGGGCGCCAAGGTCGTCGAGGGCGGCGGCCGGGTGGCGCTGCCCTCCCTCGTGGACGCGCACATCCACCCCGACAAGACGACGTGGGGCGGCTCCTGGGTGACGCGGAAGCCGGCGAGCGGCATCGCCGACTACTGCGCCCAGGACGTGGAGCTGTTCAAGAGCCAGCGGCGCCCGGTCGGTGAGCGCGCGTACGGCCTGATGGCGCACGCCGTGACGCGCGGCACCCGCGCGATGCGGGCCCACGCCGACGTGGCGCCGGCCTACGACCTGGCGGGCCTCGAAGGCGTCGCGCACGCGCGTGACCGGCTGCGGCACGCCCTCGACGTGCAGATCGTGGCGTTCCCGCAGCACGGCGTGGTCCGCGCGCCCGGCACCGCGGAGCTCCTGGAGGAGGCCGCGCGCTCCGGTCT
This sequence comes from Streptomyces sp. NPDC045678, assembly GCF_056432085.1. Taxonomy (NCBI): domain Bacteria; kingdom Bacillati; phylum Actinomycetota; class Actinomycetes; order Kitasatosporales; family Streptomycetaceae; genus Streptomyces; species Streptomyces sp. NPDC045678. The sequence goes on along the minus strand of NZ_JBWKJS010000009.1, from coordinate 145,649 downwards.
CGTCGACTTCGTCGGCGGCATCGACCCGATCAGCTTCGACCACGCGATGGACGAGCAGCTCGACCTGGTCTTCGGTCTGGCGGACCGGCACGGCATGGGGGTGGACATCCACCTGCACGACCGGGACGAGAAGGGCACGAAGGTGCTGCGCTCCATCATCGACCGCACCCGCGCGCTGTCCCTGCGCGGCAAGGTGACGGTCAGTCATGTCTTCTGCCTGCCGAACCTGTCCGACGGCGACCTGGGGAAGATCGCCGCCGACCTGGGCGAGCTCGACATCTCCCTGACGACGGTGGCGCCGAACGAGTCGCTGGTCCTGCCGATCGCGAGGCTGCGGGAGCACGGGGTGCGCGTCGGCCTCGGCTCCGACGGCGTGCGGGACGCGTGGAGCCCGTTCGGCAACGCGGACATGCTGCACCGCACGCACATACTCGGCTGGGTCACCGACGTCCGCCTCGACGAGGAGCTCACGGACTGCTATCTCGTGGGTGCCCACGGCGGCGCGGACGTGATGGGCCTGCGCCACGCGGACTTCACCCCGGGCGCCCCGGCCGACTTCATCCTCGTACGCGGCGAGAACATCCCGCAGGCGATCGTGGACATGCCGCAGCGGGACATGGTGGTGCACGGCGGCCGGGTCGTGGCCCGCGACGGCGAACTCGTCTGAGAACCGGGACCCGTTCAGCCCTCCGCCGGGCGCATGCGGAAGTCGTACCGCTCCGGTACCGCCTCGCCCGTCGCCGCCGTCCACAGGTCGCCCAGCGTCTCCGCGCCCTCGCGGAGGTCCGCCGCCTCGAATCCGGAGTCGAAGACGGCGCGGACGCCGTCCATGTCGCCCTCCGCGTGCAGGAGTTGCGCTTCGAGGAGGCGGAAGCGACCCTCGGCGCGGGTCGCCTCGTGCAGGCGGTCCCAGACCGCGCGGGCCGCTTCCGTGCGGTGCGCGGCGAGCAGCCCGGTGATGGCTTCACGGCCGAGCGCGGCGGTGGCCACCGACCACACGGGTCCGTCGTCGCGGCGCTCCTGGCACAGGTCGTCGAAGGCTTCCGCGTACCGGTCGGCGGCCCGTTCGGTGTTGCCCTCGGCCTGGTCGGCGACGGCGAGACAGCGCAGCAACGGCCAGCGCGACGGGGCGAGTTCGAGGCCGCGCTCCCAGCTGCGGACGGCCTGCGCCCGGTCGCCGGCGTGCCATTGGGCGACGCCCAGGTGGTACTCGGCGAGCGGGCGCGCGGGCGCCGTCTCCAGCATGTCCCGCCAGTGCGGCGCGACGAGCGTCGGCCCGGGCGGCGCCACCTTGCGCGGCTCGGGCACGGCGCCCGTGTGCAGCAGCTCGAGCCACGGCGCCTGGTCGGGTCCGATGGTCGACTCGGCGAAGGGCGTGCCCGGCAACTTGTGCCCGGCGCGCAGGACTTCGAGGGCGCCCCAGCCCGACCCTGTGGCGAGCACCTCGCCGGGTTCGGTGTCGGCGGAGGTCAGCCACGCCTCGTGGGCCGCGTCGACCGCCTCGCGGGGCAGCGCGTCGGCGAGACGTGCCGCGACCTCGTCCCGGGCGTCCGCCCACTCCCCGTGCACGCGGTCGGCGGACGCGGACAGCGGCCCGTACGACTCCAGCCAGCTGAACTCGGCCCCCGCGTCCAGGCGTACGTGCTCCAGCTGGGTGCGCGCGAGACCCGACTGGATCTCCGCGTAGCCGCCCGTGCCGGGTTCGGTGAGCCACTCCTGCCAGCGGCGGCCGCCGGTGCCGGTCCCCCAGACGAAGAGCTTGCGGCCGCGCGGCAGGTCGGTGGAGGTCTGGACGAGTCCGTGTCCCGCGTCGTCGAGTGCGGCCACCCAGCGGCGTGCGCCGTCGGGCACGTCGTAGAAGTAGTCGGCGGGGTACTCGCTGTTCCGCGGGTACGTCCGGTCGGCGCCCTCGAACTCCGGGACCGGCACCTTGCGCAGCGCGCCCGTGTACGCGAAGTGCCAGGCCTCGTCGGCCGGGGCGAGCACCCTGCGCTCGTCGGGCACCGCGATGTTCGACCACCAGTAGACGGGGGCGGCCTTCTCGTGCGGGTTGCGGATCCGGACGCCGACGTGCAGGAAGTCGGACTCCTCCGGCAGCCACAGGTCGACCTGGAAGGGCAGGTCGCGCAGCCGCTCCCACTCCCACAGGCGGAGCATCTCGCCGCCGTCGGGCGCCCGCACGCGGGCCGCGTGCACGGGGGCGCAGGACAGGGTGGTGTGACCGGTCGCGCCGATGTTCCACTCGATGCCGCCGGAGGTCCAGGCGCCGTTGAGGGCGAAGGCGGCGGGCTGCAGCACCGGGTTGCGGTACAGCAGCTCACGGCCTGTCGGTCTGTGCAGGAGGGAGTGGACGCGGCCGCCGTAGCCGGGCAGGACGGTGGCGCGCAGCCGGGCGTTCTCCACGACGATCACGTCGAGCGCCGTGTCGGTGCGTTCGCGTCCGTACGCGTCGAGGACCCGGGTGGGCAGCGGGGAGCTCAGCGGTGCGTAGCCGAGCTGCCGCGCCATGTCGCGCGGCAGCCCTTCCTTGGCGCGCTCGTCGAGGGTGTGCACGTTCCGCAGGGGCAGCAGCGGCGGCAGCGGGTTCTCAGGCCCCGGCGCGGCTGCGGGCAGGGTCAGTACGTCGCGTCGCACGGTCGTCTTCACGATCACCATGGAACACGGTCGGCGGGGCGTCGGCCAGGGGCCGCCCAGGTCAGGATTGTGCAAAAGCCTCCACGATCACGTCGGTGAGCAGGTCGCCCGCCTTGCCGTCGGGGTCGAGGTCGGGGTCGTAGATGGTGACGTTGAGGCCGACGCAGCGCGGTGAGCGGACGAACGGCCGCAGCAGGGCGAGGAGTTCCTCGGCGAACAGGCCGCCGGGGTCGGGGCTGTCGACGGCGGGCATCACGGACGGGTCGAGCACGTCGGCGTCCAGGTGCACCCAGAAGCCGTCGAGTTCGGGTTCCTCCAGCGTCTGGGCGACGGCGCGGGCGATGTTCTCCTCGCCCCACTTGCGCAGTTCGCCGACGGTGGCGTTGGCGATCTTCAGATCGGTGAACTCCGCGCGGTCCTCGTCGCCGTCCCTGAGACCGAAGATGCAGACGTCCTCGTCGCGGACGTAGGGCCGCAGCCCTTCGAGGTCGGTGAGGTCCTCCTGGCCGCGTCCCGTCGCGAGGGCGAGCTCCTCGCCGCCCGCGGCGCCGATGCGGTCGGAGTTGCCCGGGTGCCGGAAGTCGGCGGAGCCGTCGATGGACGCGATGCCGTAGCGCCCGATGCGGCGCAGGGCGAGCGCCGCACCCAACTGGATCGAGCAGTCGCCGCCGAGGACGACGACGAAGTCCTCGCCGCGCACGTGGTGTTCGATGCGGTCGGCGAGCTTGCGGGTGTAGGAGGCGATGGCGGCGGCGTTGAAGACGCCGTCGCCTTCCCGCCAGTCACCGCGGTCGTAGCGGGGCGGCACGACCACGCCGCCCTCGAAGGCGCCGAGACGGCGCAGGATGCCCCGCTCCCGCAGGGCTCCGGCCAGCTTGTAGCAGCCGGGCACGGTGCCGGGGGCGGGCGGGCGCAGGCCCAGGTTGGAGGGGGCGTCGACGAGCACGATATTCCGCATGGCGCCCATCCTGTGCGACGTACGCGGGCGCTTTCAACACTGCCGGTCTCGTCGAACGGAAGAGCGGGGCGGAGATGGCCGCATGTCGGCGGTGATGGCCCAGCGTTCGTGGTCGCGCCAGGCCCCGTCGATGAAGAGGAAGTCCGGCGAGAAGCCTTCGAGGCGGAAGCCGGCGCGGCGGACCAGTGCGATCGAAGCCGCGTTGCCCGGCTGGATGTTGGCCTCCAGGCGGTGCAGGCCGAGTTCCTCGAAGGCGTACGTGAGGACGAGCCCGAGCCCCTCGCTCATCAGGCCGCGCCCGGCGGCGTGCGCGAAGGCTCCGTAGCCGAGGGCTCCGCAGTGGAAGCCGCCGCGGACGATGTTGTTGATGTTGATGAATCCGGCGACGGCGCCACCGTCCCGCTCACAGACGACGAACCCCTCCTTGGCGGGGTCCTCGATGACCGTCCCGGCGTAGGCGCGAAAGGTGTCGTCGGTGCACGGCGGGAAGAGCCAGGGGTGGTGCAGCTCCCGGCTCTGGTGCGCGCGTGCGGTGAACTCCGCACCGTCGGCGAGGGCGAGAGGACGTATGCCCACGCGGGGGCCTTGGGCGAGGAAGGGACGAGGTGCGGACATCCGGCCACGCTATCCGCAGGGGCGGGCTCTCAGGGCCTGGGGCACTGTTCGCCGGTCTCGGCCTTGCCGAGGGTGATCGTCGGTGACGGCCGTCGGGGTGGCCGCGACCGCGCCGCCCGCCACCGTGCGCACCCGTGCGAGCCGCGCCCTCACCGCCGCCTCCGCATGAAGTAGGCCCCGCACAGCGCGCCGATCAGTCCCGTGCCGAGCAGGGCCATCCACAGCGGGACGGTCACCTCGGGGATGAGCAGGCGGATCTTGGTGCTGCGGGTGTTCTCGAAGATGAAGACGAGGGTGAGGACGACGACCGCGGCGACGGCCACCCTGCCGGGTGTCATCAGCCCGCCGTCCTGGGAGCCGCCCGTGGAGGTGTTGGGGCTCATGCTGTGGACCCTTCCGTCGGAGGTACGCCGGCCTCCCCCGCTCCCCAGCATGGGCAGCCGGGGAGCGGAGCGCGCGGTGGAGGTGCCTCCGGGGTGGGTCGGTGGGCCGTACGGGTGACGCCGGCGCGCGGCCGCCGCGGGTCTCAGTGGCGGACGACCGGCAGCTTCAGGACGCCGGTGTCCTCGGGCGCGCTGGTCACGGTGACGGGCTTGACGCCCCGGTTGCCGCCGTACGCCCCGTCGCTCGCCGCCACCACGAACTGCAACCTGTGGCCCTTCTCGTAGCGGTGCACGATGCCGGGCAGCGACACCTTGAACGGTTTGGTGACGTCCGGCACCCGCACCGGGGAGACGAGGCGGTGGACGAGGGTCTTCTTGCCGTCGGGCGCGACGTCGTACAGCTTGGCGAAGAGGACGAGCTTGTCGGCGGCGTCACCGGAGTGCTGTACGCGCTCCGTCCTCGGCGAGATCACCTCGAGGGTCGCCTCGGGCGCGCCGACGACGTCCACGGCGTCGGTGAGGGGTTCGGTCGTCCAGTCGAGGTAGGTGCCCCTGGTGTCGTGCGGCGCCGGGTCGGGCAGCCCGATCATCCCGGCGAGCGAGGACTCGGAGTGGCTGGTGGGGACAAGCCAGTTGCGGTACTCGCGGCTGCCGCGGGTCACTTTCTTCCGGTTGTCGACGAGCTTGCCGTCGCCGGACAGGTAGAGCGTGCGGTTGCGCGCGGGGACGTCGGGGGCGCTCGCGTAGGTGCTGGCCGGGTCGCCGATCCAGTCGCGGTAGTAGGCGAAGGCGGGTCCGGTGTCGGCGCCCTTGTTCCCGTGGAGGTAGCGGTCGAACCAGGCGAGGATGCGTTTGCCGACGTACGAGGTCTCGAGGTTGCCCTCGCCCAGGTTGAGCTCGCCGGACGCCGGGTCGGTCATGCCGCCGCTGTGGCCCCAGGACTGCCAGATCATCTTGGCGGTGGTGCCCTGGTTCTTGAGCGTCTTGTACGTCGCCTCGGCCTCGCTGAGGTTGAAGAGGCTGTCGGCCTGCCCCTGTACGAGGAGCGTCGGCGCCTTCACCTTGTCGAGGTAGGAGACCGGGGAGACACCGCGCGCGAACTTCTGGAGCGCCTCGGTCCTGTCGGCCGGGTAGCGGCCGGAGTTGAGGGTGCGGATCGTGTCGCAGGCCTTGGTGACGAAGTGCAGGCAGCCCAGGCGGTTGACGCGGGAGGGGTCCAGGTCGGGGACGAGCAGGGGCTGGCCCTCGCCGATGAGGTAGAAGCCGTTCATCCACTGCCACTTGGCGGCGCCGAGGACCCTGCGGTCGGTCGCGTTGTTCGGGTCGAGGGAGTACGCCAGGTCGTTCCATGTGATCATCGGGACGAGGGCGTCGACGCGGTGGTCCACGGCGGCCGTCGCCATCTGGACGGCGCCGCCGTACGATCCGCCGATCATGCCGACGCGCGGGTCGCCGTCCGCGTCGGCGGTGACGTAGTCGGCCCTGGTCCCGTCGTCGGCGGCCCGCTCGCCGCCGAGGAAGTCGATGAGCCCGGAGGCCGCCCGGCCGTCGATCTCCGGGTCGTCCAGGGAGATCAGGCACCCGGACCTGCCGAAGCCGAGGCCGGAGTAGACGAGCGAGACGTAGCCGCGCTCGGCGAAGGCCTTCCCGGTCGCGGCGGTCCCGTCGGACTTGCTGCCGCCGAACCCGTTCGTGGTGACGACGGCCGGTGCGGGGTGCGCGGCGTCCACCCCGGCGGGCCGGTACAGGTCCGCGTCGATGGTGCAGTTCCGGCCGCCCGCCTGGACGGTGAACTTCAGGGCGGTGACGGTGTACTGCCCCGTCGCGCTCGCCGGGGCGGGTGCGGCGAGCGCGAGCGGCGCGGCGAGTGCCGCCGCGGTGGCGAGGGTCAGGGCACGGCGACGGGACAAGGGGACCTCCACGCTGAGGACGGCCGACGACCGGCGACTACTGGCCGGTATGCACCGGCGGAGTCATGCTGTGACACGTGTCATGTTGAGGTCAACGGCTGTGACAGCGGTTTCTGGCGGGAGATTCCGTGAAACTCCGCGAAAGAGGCGGAGAGCGCCGATGCGGGGCGGTCAGACGAGCGCGGGCTCGTCCAGCGTCAACGTCCCCGCGTCCGCGTCGAGTTCGCCCGCCACCCCGAACGGCACGGTCAACGCCCCCTCGCAGTGCCCGAACCCGAACTCCTCCGCCACCGGCACGCCGAGCCCGCCGAGCCGGTCCGCGAAGAGCGCCCGCAGTTCGTCGCGGTCCCCGCACTCCTCCCATGACCCCAGCGCGATTCCCGCTACCCCGTCGAGCCAGCGGGCGCGCAGGAGTTGGGTGAGGATCCGGTCCATGCGGTACGCCTCCTCGCCGATGTCCTCGATGCAGAGCAGGCCCCCGCGGGCGGAGGTCCTGGCCGTGGGCGTGCCGAGGTCGGCGGCGAGCAGCGACACACAGCCGCCGAGCGTGACACCGCGGGCCCGGCCGCCGACGAGGGCCGCGGCGTGCGGGGACCCGGCCCGGATGACGCGGGCCTCCTCCGGCGCGAAGAGTGTCGTGCGCAGATGTTCCTGAGCGCGGGCGTTCTTGAGGAAGCCGACCGTGGCGGTCATCGGACCGTGCAGGGTGGCGACGCCGAGGCGGGCGGCGAAGGCCTCGTGCAGTGCGGTGATGTCGCTGTAGCCGAGGAACACCTTGGGCCCGGCGGCCCGGGTCGCGCACCGCATGGCCTGCCAGTCGACGAGGTCCACCATGCGCTGGGCGCCGTATCCGCCGCGGGCGCAGAAGACGGCGGCCACGGACGGATCGCACCACGCCTGTTCCAGGTCGCGGGCGCGGTCGGCGTCCGCCCCCGCGAGGTAGCCGAACTCCCCGTGCCGGTCGCGGACATGGGGGGCGACGACGGGTTCCAGGTCCCAGCCGCGCAGGATGTCCAGGCCCGCGTCGAGGCGGTCGTCGGGGACGGGGCCGCTCGGCGCGACGACGGCCACCCGCGCGCCGGGCATGAGGCGCGCGGGCCGTACGAGGGGTCTCACTTGGCGAGCTCCAGGGTGGGGACGCGTCCCGCGAGGTCGATCCTGAACACCTGCGCGTACAGGGAGAGTTCGGCCTCCAGGGCGCGGACCAGGGTGTCGGCGCGGCGGAATCCGTGTCCCTCGCCCTCGAAGGCGATGTAGGCGTGCGGGACGCCGCGCCCCTCCATCCTGGCGAGGAACCGCTCGGACTGGGCGGGCGGACAGATGACGTCGTCGAGGCCCTGGAGCAGCAGGAACGGCGCGGTGATCAGTTCGGCGTGGCGGGCCGGTGAGCGTTCCGCGTACCGTCCGGGCACGGCGTCGAGCGGGCCCACGAGGGATTCCAGGTACTGGGATTCCAGGTCGTGGGTCTCCCCCGAGGCGAACGCCGTGAGGTCGAGCACCGGGTAGCTGATCGTCCCGCAGGCGTAGACGTCCGTGCAGGTCAGGGAGGCGGCGGTGGTCCAGCCGCCCGCGCTGCCGCCGCGGACGGCGAGGCGGGCGCGGTCGGCGGTCCCCTCGTCGGCGAGGGCGAGGGCGACGGCGGCGCAGTCGTCGACGTCGGCGATGCCCCACTGTTCGCGCAGCCGGTTGCGGTAGGCGCGGCCGTATCCGGTGGAGCCGCTGTAGTTGACCTCGGCGACGCCGATGCCGCGCGAGGTGAAGTAGGCGATGGCCAGGTCGAGCACGAGGGGCGCGCGGCCGGTGGGCCCGCCGTGCGCCCACACCACGTACGGCGGGAGTTCGTCGTCGGGTGCGACGTGGCCGGGGTGGTGCGGCGGGTAGACGTGCGCGTGGATCTCGCGTCCGGCGGGTCCGTAGAAGGTGCGGATGTGCGGTTCCGGGTAGTACGCGGGGTCCACCGGGTCGTCGTGGGCGGCGCCGACGACGCGGGCGCGGCCGGTGCAGGTGTCCAGCTCCACGACCTCGTACGCGCTGCGGGGGCTCGCGGCGATGCCGGTGACGCGCGATCCGTGCGCGGCGACCGTCGAGGCCCACTCCGTCCAGGGTCCCGCGGCGTCGACGACCTCGCCCGTCTCGGGGTCGAGTATGCCGAGCGCGGTGGCGCCCTTGCCGTGCACGACGGCGATCAGTCCGCTCTCCAGCGGGGCGAACCAGTTCCAGCCGACCTGCCACAGGGGGCCCGCGAACTCCTCCTGGCGCGGACAGAGCGACTGGACGTCGGCGGTGTCGCGCGGGTCGGCCCGGTACAGGTTCCACCAGCCGGTGCGGTCGCTGGCGAACAGCAGCCGCCCGTCGTGGGCCCATTCGACCTGCGCGACCGACTCCTCGGGGCCGCCCGCGAACGTACGGGCCGTGCCGAACGTGCCGTCGTCGCGCACCTCGGCGAGCGTCAGCTCCGTGCCGTCCCACGGCATGCGCGGGTGGTCCCAGCCGATCCAGGCGGCGTGGGCGCCGTCGGGCGACAGGCGAGGGCCGGTGACGAACCGGTGCCTGCCGTCGGACAGTTCGCGCACGGCGCCGCGGTCCCCGGCCGCCGTTCCGTCGAGCGGTACCGCGGCGATGACGCGCCGCACGTCGGTCGGTGCCTCGCCGGTGAACTCCTCGAGGACGCACCAGACTTCGCCCCGGTCCAGGCGCAGGACGGGGTCGACCCAGCGCAGTCCGCCGCCGGTGCCGGAGACCGGGGTCAGGGGTCTCGGTCCGTCGCCGGGGGTGTCGGGCTCGTACGCGTACAGGCGCTGGTCGGCGAAGTCGACGAAGACCACGAGCGGACCCTCGGGGCGCTCGGCCCCGGCCCAGGGGCGGCCCCCGTACTCGACGACGCGGCTGCGCACGTTCCACGGCGCGGGCAGCACCGTGCGCTCCTCGCCGTCGGGCATGCGCCGCACGAGCGCGCGCCGGCCCGCCTCGGTGGGGCGGGGCTCGGTCCACCAGGTCTCGGCGCCCACGAAGCCCACGAACCCCGGGGCGCCGTCGTGGGTCGCGGCGAGCTCGGCGTCGATCGGCGACGGCCATGATCCGTACGCCAGGGTCTGCATCATGTCCTTCTCTTCCCCCATTTTTCCTAGGCCGTACGCAGAAAGCGGTCGAGGACACGGACGCCGAAGTGCAGCGCGTCGACCGGGACGCACTCGTCGACTCCGTGGAAGAGCGCCTGGTAGTCGAAGCCCTCCGGTGTCCTCAGCGGCGAGAAGCCGTAGCCGGTGATGCCCAGCCGCGAGAACTGCTTGGCGTCCGTACCGCCCGACATGCAGTACGGCACGACGTGGCCCTCCGGCGCGAACTCCTCGACGGCCGCCCTCATGCGCGCGTACGTCGGCGAGTCGACCGGCGCCTGCAGCGCCACCTCGCGGTGGTGGAACTCCCAGTCGACGTCAGGCCCCGTGAGTCGGTCAAGCGTTCGTTGGAACTCTTCCTCGCCGCCCGGCAGAAAGCGGCCGTCCACGTACGCCACTGCCTCCCCAGGGATCACATTGACCTTGTAACCCGACTGCAGCATCGTCGGATTCGCGCTGTTGCGGACGGTCGGCGCGACGAGGTCGGCGGTCGGGCCGAGCTTCTCCATGAAGGCGTCCACGTCGTAGCCCGGCGCGTCGGGGTCGGTCTCCAGGCCGTAGAGCGCGGCCAGTTCGACGAGCGAGGCGCGCACGGTCGGGGAGAGCCGGACCGGCCAGCGGTGCTCGCCGATGCGGGCGATGGCGCCGGCCAGCCTGCTGACCGCGTTGGCGCGGTTGACCTTCGAGCCGTGGCCCGCCTTGCCGCGCGCGGTGAGCTTGAGCCAACCCGTGCCGCGCTCCCCCGCCGCGATGGGGTAGATCTGGTTGCCGCGGCCGTCGTGGAAGGTGAAGGCACCCGACTCGCTGATGCCCTCCGTGCAGCCCTCGAAGAGCGCGGCGTGCCGGTCGGCGAGGAAGCCGGACCCGTCGGCGGCGCTGGCCTCCTCGTCGGCGGTGAAGGCGATCACGAGGTCGCGCCGGGGCCGCACCCCCGCGCGGGCCCACTGCCGGACCACGGACAGGATCATCGCGTCCATGTTCTTCATGTCGATGGCGCCGCGGCCCCAGACGACGCCGTCGCGGACCTCGCCGGAGAACGGGTCGACGCTCCAGTCGGCGGCCTCCGCGGGCACGACGTCCAGGTGCCCGTGGACGAGCAGGGCGTCGGCACCCGGGTCCGTGCCCTCGATGCGGGCGACGACGTTGGTGCGGCCCGGAGTGCGCTCCAGGAGGGTGGGTTCGAGGCCCGCGTCGGCGAGGCGCTCGGCCGCGTACTCGGCGGCGGGCCGCTCGCGGCAGTCGCCGCCGCCGCGGTTGGTGGTGTCGATGCGGATGAGGTCGGAGGTGAACGTCACGACCTCGTCGAGCGCCCGCGCGTCCACGTGATCGCCGGGCTTCTGCTGCACGTCCCGCACTTGCTGGTCAGCCATACTGCTCCTCCACGGCGGCAGAGGCGATCGTCGTAACCGCCTTGAAGGTACGGATCCCCTCGTACATCGTCTCGCTGTCGTACGCGACCTTGCGCTCCCCCGTACGGCGCACCCCCGGCACGACGGTCGACGCCATGGCGAGGTGCTCGGCGTCGAACTCGACCTCGACGGTGAACGGCCCGTCGTGCACCGGTTCGTGGCGCACGGCCAGCGCGGCGGCCTCCTTCGCTGCGGCGCGGATGTCCGCGGCGGTGCGGGCCGGGGTGCGGCAGACAGCGGCGTACCGCGAGACGTGGTCCTTGACCGCGACCTTGAGCGCGCCGGGCGCGTAGCCGAGGGCGTCCTCGCAGGCCAGGTCGTCGCCGGTGACGAGCACGACGGGGACGCCGTACTCGGCCACGACGTGCGAGTTGAGCAGGCCCTCGCTGGCCCGGACGCCGTTGACCCACACGCCGGTGATCTGGTTGGCGAGGTAGGTGTGTGCGAGGACGCCCTCCATGCCGGCGCCCGCGTGGTAGCCGATGAACGCGATGCCGTCGACGTCGTCGTGCTGCACGCCCTCCACCATGGAGAGCGACTTGTGGCGGCCGGTGAGCATCTCCACCCGGTCGTCCAGCTGCTCAAGGAGCAGGTTGCGCATCGTCCAGTGCGCCTCGTTGATGAGCACGTCGTCGGCGCCGCCGTCGAAGAACCCGAGCACGGCGGCGTTGACGTCCGAGGTGAACATCGCCCGGCACCGCTCCCACTGCGGGGTGCCGGGCAGCACGTCGGCCGGCCAGGTCACGCCGGTGGCGCCCTCCATGTCGGCGCTGATCAGGATCTTCACAAGCTTCTCCCACTCCCCCGGGGTCGGATGACCGGACAGCCCACACTCACATCAGTTGGCGCCACCAGTTTCGCAACCACGCCGGGCGCTGTGGTGAAGGGGCGTCCAGTGCGGCTGGGCGTCGTCCAGGCGCGGGTCGCGCGGGTCGTCCCAGACGAGGCAGCCCCACACGATGCCGGGGACGTCGGGGCCATACTGATCGCCGGGTCCCTCGACCAGCGTGCGGTGGACGGCTTCGAGGTAGTCGGCCGCCGACGGATGGTCCGGTGCGGACACGTCGGGCCCCGACATCGTGGACCAGCGGCCGACGCCGTCCTCGGACACGTACCGGCCGTACTCGGGCCCGGCCTCGTCGCCCGTGAGCCACGGGACGACCCGCGCTCCGTCCCAGTAGTCCCGTCGCTCGATTCCCGGCAGGCGCGGACGCAGCGCGTCGGCGGGCCCGAGCAGCACGCCGTCCGGCAGGAACGCCCCGGAGCCGACCTCGCCCTCGTCCTCGTTCGCCTCGATGTACTGGTGCGCCACCCCGCCGCACAGCCGCCACACGGCGACCAGCTCCGCGGGCAGCCCGTACCCGAGTGCGTCCGTCAACCGGGCATCGGCCGCGCGGATCTCGTCCTCCGCGGCGGGCGGGAGCAGGGAGGCGTACGACGTCGGGGCGTGCGCCTTCAGCCAGTCGGTCAGCCGCTGCCATGCGGCGGTGACCCGGACGACCTGATCGTTTCGCTCGGACATCCGCACAGAGTAGACAGTGTGATGTTCGGAGGAGTGACCATCCCGCCCTTAGAGGCGCCGTTCCTCGCTGCCGTAGGACGGACGGATCACGACCGCTTCGGTTCTGACGGTCCCGCCTTCACGGAAGGTGAGGACGAAGGGGATGCGTTCGCCGAGGCGCAGCGGCTCGCGCAGGCGCACCATGACGTCCAGGCCGTACGGCGACATGGTGAGGACCTCGCCCGCGGGGACGGCGGCGGAGTCCACCATGCGCATGCCGGCGGCCCCACGTCCCCTGGGCACGTACCGGCCGAGCATCACGTCGTCGAAAGCGGGCGAGGACACGGAGGTCAACCGGTCGTCGGAGCCGCCGGAGTTGGTGATCCGGAAGAACGCGGCACTGTCCCGCGTGTTGCCGTACGGCAGGAAGACCGTCCCGTCAGCGACCTCGACGCGCGCCGGGCTGCCCGCGGCGCCGGTCCCCGTCCACACCGTGAGCAGCCCCAGCGCGAGGGCACACGCGGCGACGGGTGCGAGCGCGCCGCCGAGTCCGTCGCGGATCCTGCGGCGGGAGGGCTGCCAGGAGTGTGTGTCGCTCATCGGTGACCTCCACGGGTTCCCCGGCGGTCGCGGTGCGGGCGCGGGGCCGGGCCGCGCGTCGGGCGCGGGGCCGGGCCGCGGGTCGGGCGCGGGGCCGGGCCGCGGGTCGGGTGCCAGGTGCGCAGGCGCAGGCTGTTGCCGACGACCAGCAGGGAGCTCGCCGACATCGCCGCGGCGGCGACCATCGGGTTCAGCAGGCCCACCGCGGCGAGCGGCACCGTGGCGGCGTTGTAGCCGAAGGCCCACAGGAGGTTGACGCGGATGGTGCGCAGGGTGCGGCGGGCGAGGCGGACCGCGTCCGCGACGGCCTCGATGTCGCCGCGGACGAGCGTCACGTCGGCGGCCCCGATCGCGACATCGGTGCCACTTCCCATGGCGATGCCGAGGTCGGCGCCCGCGAGCGCCGCGGCGTCGTTCACGCCGTCGCCGATGACCGCCACACGGCGGCCCCCCTCTCGCAACTCCCTCACGAGTGCTGCTTTTCCCTCGGGTGTGCAGCGCGCGTGCACCTCGTCGATGCCGAGATCCCCGGCGACGGCGCGGGCGGTGGCCTCGCGGTCGCCGGTGGCGAGAACGGGGCGTACGCCGAGGCGCCGCAGCCGGTCCACGGCGCGGTAGCTGCCGGGGCGCACCAGGTCTCCCACGGCGACGAGCGCCTCGGGCCTGCCGTCCACCAGGACCAGGACCGGGGTGTGCGCGGCGTCCTCGGCCTCCGTCAGCGCGCGGGCCAGCGTCCCCGCCAACTCGTCGCCGGGGGCGCGTACTTCGACGTCATGCCCGTCGACCTCGCCCCGGACGCCGCGCCCCGCCTCGGCCGCGAACTCTCGGACCGCGGGCAGCCGTTCCTGGGGCGCGGATCTGCTCGCGTACGAGGTGATCGCTCGGCCCAGCGGGTGTTCCGAGCCCTGCTCCACGGCTCCGGCGAGCCGTAGCGCCGCCTCCTCGCCGATGCCGTCGGGCGCCGCCGTGAAGGCGGTGACGCTCATGTGTCCCGAGGTCAGGGTGCCGGTCTTGTCGAGGACGACGGTGTCGATGTGCTTCAGCGCTTCGAGGGCACGCGGCCCGGTGACCAGGACACCGAGCTGGGCGCCCCGGCCCGTCGCGGCCATCAGGGCGGTGGGGGTGGCCAGGCCCAGAGCGCACGGGCAGGCGACGACGAGCACGGCCACGCAGGCGGTGACGGCGGCCTGCGGGTCGGCTCCGGCGCCGAGCCAGAAGCCGAGCACCGTGGCAGCGAGCGAGAGCACGACCGGCACGAACACGCCCGCCACCTCGTCCGCGAGCCGCTGCGCGTTCGCCTTGCCCGCCTGGGCGTCGGTCACCATGCGGGTGATGCGGGCCAGTTGGGTGTCGGCCCCGACGGCCGTGGCACGGACGAGGAGCAGCCCGCCCGCGTTGACGGCACCGCCGGTCAGGCCGGACCCGGGCCCGACCTCGATGGGTTCGCTCTCCCCGGTGACGAGTGACAGATCGACGGCGGAGCTGCCCTCGACCACGACACCGTCGGTCGCGGCCCGTTCACCGGGACGCACCACGAAGACCTGTCCCACCCGCAACCGCGCCACAGGGACGACCCGTTCGGCGCCCGAGTCCTCCCTTACGGCGACGTCCTTGACCGCGAGCCCCGCGAGGGACCGCAGTGCCTGCCCGGTGCCGTGCCGGGCCCGGGCCTCCAGGAACCGTCCGGCGAGGACGAACAGCGGAACACCGACGGCCGCCTCGAGATAGACGTGCGCGACGCCGTCGTCGGCGGCGGGCAGCAGGGTGAACGGCATCGTCATGCCGGGGGCGCCCGCACCGCCGAGGAAGAGCGCGTAAGCCGACCAGCCGAAGGACGCCGCGACGCCCAGCGAGACCAGCGTGTCCATGGTCGCCGCCGCGTGCCGGAGGCCGCGCAGCGCGCGCAGGTGGAACGGCCACGCGCCCCAGGTGGCGACCGGCGCGGCGAGCGCGAAGCACAGCCACTGCCAGTTGCGGAACTGGAGGGCGGGCACCATGGAGAGGACGAGCACGGGGAGCGCGAGCAGCGCGGTGACCAGGAGTTGCTGCCGCTGTTGCTGTTGCCGGCGCCCCTGAGGTTCCTGCTCCCGAGGGTCCTGCTCCTGCGGGTGCGCCTGTTGGTCCCGTTCCCGCCGCCGTGGCGGTTCCGGCAGCTCCGCCGTGTATCCGGCCTGCTCCACAGTGGTGACGAGTTCGGCCGGAGTGACGGACGGCGGGTGGCTCACGCGGGCGCGGCCGGTGGCGAGGTTGACCGTCGCGCTCACCCCGTCCAGCCTGCCGAGCCGCTTCTCGACCCGTTTCACGCAGGCCGCGCAGGTCATACCGCCGATGGCCAGGTCGGTGGTCACCACGGCGTCCGCCGCGTCGACGCCCATCAGTGGCCTCCGCCGTGCATGCCGCCCATGCCACCGCCGCCGGTGTCGGTACCGGTATCCGTATCGCTGTCACTGTCGGGCCGGGTGCCGGACCCCGGGTCCGTCCGCGAGTCGTGCATGCCCGGCGCGACCGGCCCCACCGCGCTGCCGACGGCGTACGACCCGGCGAAGATCAGCACCAACAGCAACAGAAAGCCGCAGAGTGCGGGCGGCGGCACGAATCTCCGCCGTCTGTCCTCAGCCATCACCGCTCCCGGGTCGTGCGACGGTGCGGACCGGCCGGTCCGCACCGCTCAAGGAGTCGGATGCGAAGGGGCCCGAGTTCCCTGACGGTCGCCACTCGGCCAGATCTTGGCCAGATCCTTGCGGGCCATGGCCATGTGGCCACTCGTTGCCGCCCGGAAGCGCGGCACAAGATCGAAGCATGAAGATTCTCTGGGTATTCGCACATCCCGACCGGCGCTCGCTGGGCGGCTCCTTGATGACGGAGGGGCTGCGCACGCTGGAGTCACTCGGGCACGAGCACCGCACGTCGGATCTGTACGGCATGGGGTGGAAGGCGGTGGTGGACGCCGACGACTTCGGGGACGCGCCGCGCGACCGGCGGCTCTTCGTGGGCCCCGAGCAGGAACGCGCGTACAAGGACCGGACGTTGAGCGAGGACGTGCGCCGCGAGCAGGAGAAGATCGCCTGGGCGGACACGCTCGTCTTCCAGTTCCCCCTCTGGTGGTTCGGTCCGCCCGCGATCCTCAAGGGATGGTTCGACCGGGTGCTCGTCCAGGGCTTCGGCTTCGGCATCAAGGGGCCCGACGGCCGGACCCTGCGGTACGGCGACGGGGGCCTCGCCGGCAAGCGCGCCCTCGTCGTCACGTCGGTCGGCGCCCGCGCATCGGGCTTCGGGCCGCGCGGGATCCACGGCCAGCTGGACCAGGTGCTGTTCCCGCTGCTGCACGGCACGTTCTGGTACACGGGCATGGCCGCGCTGCCGCCGTTCGTCGTGTACGGGGCCGACCGACTCACGGACACCGGATACGCGCGCGACGCGGCCCGGCTGCGCGAGCGCCTGCGCGCCCTGCCCGACACGGAACCGCTGCCCTTCCACGAGGAGAACGGCGGTGCCTACGACGAGGACCTGGTGCTGCGCCCGGAGCTGGCGCCGGGCATGTCCGGCCTGGGCGTGCACAGTTGAGCGGAGCGGCGGGGCCCGCGGACGCCGCTGAGTTCGCGTGTGTGCGCCGGCTCGGCGAAGCCCGTCGACTCCGCCGGGCGGTCCGCCCACGCCTCGACGGCGCCCGCGTCCACCGCGCGGCTCCGGCCGCAGTCGCGGCAGGTGAGGTAGTGGCGGTGTTCGTCGGTGGGCCGCCGCAGGTGGAGACGTTCGCCGCTCTCGTCGCGTACGACGACGAGGCCGGCGTGGTCCGGTTCCCGCAGCGCGCGGTGGACGGTGGTGCGGCCGACCGCCCGGCCGGACCCCGCGAGCCGGGCGTGCGGTTCCTGCGCGGAGACGAACTCGGCGCGGCTGCCGAGGGTTTCGAGGACGGCGGCGCGCCGGCGGGTCCCGCGCATCCCTTCCGTGCCGCCGGTCACGGAACCTTCCCGAGGGCGGACGCCACGCGAAGGGGAGGCCGCGCGGGCACCGTGCCGAAGCTCAGCGTCCGGTAGACCGACACCCCGCCCGGCCCCCCGCCCGTCAGCTCCCCGCACGCCTCCGCCGCCGCCGTCACACGGCGCGTGTACGCGGGGTCCGTGGCGTCGAGCAGGATTCCCGACGTCGTACCGCTGTGCCCGACCGCCACGCCGAGGCCGCCGACCTCGCGGCAGATGTCCAGCATCCGTTCCAACGACGCCTTGTGGCGCAGGGTCTGGTTCATCAGGGCGCTGCGCGTGGCGACGCGCCCCACCTCCGCCAGGTCGTGGCCGCGCACCGCGACGGTGAGGCGTTCGAGCAGCCCGGCATAGGCGTGCCGGTCGGCGGTCGTGAACGGTTTGGGGATGCGGTTGAAGTCCACCGTGTCCACCGAGCCCCCCTCGTCGATGCCGACGACGCCCATGGCGGGCAGTGAGCCGAGGACCGCGCGGAGCCGGACGCTGCGGTGGTGGTAGGCGACGATCGCCGGGTAGAGGACGCCGTCGGTGGGTTCGATGCGGGCCAGGAGCCGTTCGATCCTGGCGGGCGGCATGGGGACGCCGAGGGCCCGGCCGACCGCGCGCGCCGTGGCGACGAGGTCGGCGGAGGAGCTGGCGAGCCCCTTGCCCTCCGGGATGACGCTGCTGAGGGTGAGCACTCCGCCGGGCGGGCGCCCGGGCGGCCCCGCGGGGGCCGACTCGACGATCATGCGCGCCAGTCGCAGCGCCTTCGTCTTGTGTCCCGGCCGGACTTCGAGCTCGCCCGACGCGGACCCCTGCCGGTATGTGGCCATCGTCCAGCGGGCGACGGGCAGCGTCACGAGGAAGTCGCCGCCCTCCTCGGGAAGCACCCCCTGGAGCAGCTCGCCGAAGGTGCCGAAGGCGGTGCCGACCCCGGTCGCGGGCGCGCCACGGCGCGGCGGACGAGACCGGGTTGCGGCCTCCTGGATCAGCTTCACGCGACTCCTCTCGACATGGCGGCGCACGGCACGGCGCTCCGCGCGGACCAGTGTGCCGAACTTACCCGCTCTTGACAATCATTTTCATCTAGTGTGATGCTCTCGGCGTTCCGGGGTCCACCCCGGAGCCGCTCCGGGGGCCGACGGCGCTCCCCCGGCACCCCTCCCTGCCCTCTCGTCCCTACGGGGGATCTCCGTCATGCACGCACACATCGCCGAAGCGGTGAAGAAGCCCGATCTCATATCCCTCGCACCGGATCTGGCCTGCCTCCGCTTCGAGACCATGAAGATCTACTCGGCCCTCGGTGCCGTACGGCACCTGCTCGCCTCGGGCACCGTCCGCCCCGGCAACACCCTCGTCGACAGCTCGAGCGGCATCTACGCCCAGGCCCTCGCGCTCGCCTGCCACCGGTACGGCATGAAGTGCCACATCGTCGGCTCCACCACCGTCGACCGCTCGACGCGCGTGCAGCTGGAGATACTCGGCGCCACGCTGGAGCAGGTCGCGCCCTCCCGGAACCTGCGCCTGGACCAGGAGTTGAGGGTGCGGCGCATCGCCGAGATCCTGGCGGACAACCCCTCGTACCACTGGATGCGGCAGTACCACGACGACATCCACTACCTCGGCTACGAGGACGTCGCCGCGGAGATGGACAAGGAGCTGCCGACCGGGCCCCTCGCGCTGGTCGGCGGCGTGGGCTCGGGTGCCTCCACCGGGGCCCTCGCCACGTATCTGCGCGAGGCCGGCCGCGACGTGTCGCTCGTCGGCGTGCAGCCCTTCGGCAGCGTCACCTTCGGCTCCGAGCACGTCGCGGACCCCGACATGATCATCGCGGGGATCGGCAGCGCCATCGAGTTCCGCAACGTCCGGCACGAACTGTACGACCGCGTGCACTGGGTGAACTTCGACAGCGCCGTGTCGGGCGCCGTCTCCCTGCTGCGCACCAGCGGCATCTTCGCCGGGCTCTCGGCCGGCGCCGCCTACCTCACGACGCTGTGGGAGCGGCGCAGGGACGACACACGGACGTACGTCTTCATCGCCGCCGACACCGGCCACCGCTACGTCGACAGCGCCTTCGCCCGGCACGAACAGGCCCTGGACATCGACACGTTGAAGCCGCACGAGATCACCTCGCTCGACGAGCTCGAACTCCCCTGGTCCACGACGGCCTGGCCCGCCGCCGCATCGTGACCACCCCACCGGCCGCGTAGTCCCCGCGACCGCGTCATCCCCGACCCAGAGGAAAACCCCGCCCCCATGTCGCAGACCCCACCCCAGACCGTCGCCGAGCTCACCGAAGCCGTCCTCGCGGGCGCCCACGGCCCCGACCCGGCCGACCTCACCGTCACCAGCGCGTTCTGGCTCTACAACACGACGCGGCTAGCCGGCGGCGACGTCACGTACCACAACCACTACCTGCTGCTCCGCGTCGGTGACTCCTTCGGCGCCTGCTCCTTCGAGGCGGGCGAACTCGCCCCCGGCTTCTGCGAGCACGCCTCGGGCCATTCCCTGGAGAAGCTCCTGCGGGACGAGGCCGCGCCCGTGCGGACCGCCGCGCTCGACGCCTACCTCGCCCGGGTGCGCCCGCACCGCGACGCCGACGACGCCGAGCGTGTCATGCTCCCGACCGGCACGCCCGAGGAGCGCGCCGGGGCCCGCGACGCCGCCATCGCCGGGCTCCTCGACATCGAACCCGGCGCGCGGGTCGCCCTGATCGGTGTGGTCAACCCACTCGTCGCGGCGATACGCGAGCGGGGCGGCGTCTGCCTGCCCTGCGACCTGAACCTGCGCACCACGGCGTGGGGCGACCCCGTCTCCGACGACATGACCGAGGTGCTCGCGCGGGCCGACGCCGTGGTCGCCACCGGCATGACGCTCAGCAACGGCACGTTCGACCTGATCCTGCGGCACTGCGTCGAGCACGGCGTGCCGCTCGTCGTCTACGCGCAGAGCGGCAGCGCCGTCGCCCGCGCCTTCCTCGGCGCGGGCGTCACCGGCCTGAACGCCGAGCCGTTCACGTTCTCCCAGTTCAGCGCGGACGCCACCCCCATGTACCGGTACCGCGCCGCCCTCGCGTCGGACGGAGCGGCCGCGTGAGCACCGATGCCACCGAGGACCGCGCCAAGGGCAGCTCCGACCGGAGCGACGCGGACGTGCCGCCGGGTGATCTGCGCATGGCGCGCACGCTCTGGCCGGTGCTGCTCGCCTCGGCTGTCGGCCTGCTGCCGTTCACCGTCTTCAGCACGTACCTCGTGCCCATCGCCGACGAGGCGGGCAGCAGCGTCGCGGCGATGGGCGGCCTGCGCGGGCTCGGCGGACTCGCCGCCCTGCTCGTCGGCGCCGCGCTCGCCCCGGTCATCGACCGGGTCCCCAAGGAGTGGGCCGCCGCGGGCGCGCTCGTCGTGCTCGGCGGCTCGGCCGCGCTCGGCGCGGGCGGTAACTTCCTGCTGCTCGCCGTGTTCTGTCTGCTCGTCGGCGCCAGTACGGCCGTACTGAACCCGGCGCTCACCGCCGCGGCCGCCGACCGCTTCGGCACCGGCAGGGCCGCCGGGCGAGCGGCCACCCTCGTCACGGCCACCACCTCCATGACCGCCATGCTCGCCGCACCGGTCATCGCGCTGCCCGCGCTGTTCTGGGGCTGGCAGGGCGACCTGCTCGCGGTGACCGTGGTGTCGCTGCTGCTCGCGGCGGTCTTCGTGGCGCGGCGCGGGCGGCACGCGGACCCGGACGGCCAAGCCGCCGCGGGCGGGCCGCGCCTCGGCTATCTCGCCTCGTTCAGAGCGCTTGCCGCCGTGCGCGGCGTGGTGCCGCTGCTGCTTATCGGGTTCCTGCGCACCGCGGTGTTCATGGGCTACCTGTCGTATCTCGCGGCTTTCTACGAGGAGCGGTTCGACCTCGACGCCGGGCTCTTCGCGTTCGTGTGGACGCTGAGCGGCGCGTCGTTCTTCGTCAGCAACCTCCTCACCGGCCGGCTCACCAACTCCGCCGAGCCGCGCGTCGGCACGGAGCGCATGCTCGCCGCCGGGCTCGTCGCCGCGCTCGTCTCGGTCGTGGGCTTCTACTTCACGCACTGGCTGCCGCTCGCCCTCGCCATGACCGCGCTGCACGCGGCGAGCCACGCCGTCGTCGCCGCGTGCGTGGTCAGTCTCATCGTGCGGCGCTGCGGGACGACGCTGCGCGGCTCGGCGCTGAGCCTCAACGCGGCGGGCCAGAGCCTCGGCGTGTTCGCCGGCGCGGCGCTCGGCGGCGCGGGCCTCGGCCTCGCGGGTTACCCCGGCACCGCCGCGGTCTTCGGCGCGCTGGTCGTGGCGGCGCTCGGGGCCGCGGTGCTCGTGGTGCGCGGCGCCCCGGAGGCGGGTACCCCGAAGGCGGGCACCACGAAGGCCGTCGCCTCGAAGGAGCGTGACGCGTGAGCTCCGTCGTCGAGTCGCCTCCCGAGAACGGCTCTCCGGAGCCGCGGGTCACGTTCCGGGACCGGCTCACCTCTCCCAAGGCGCTGGTGCTGACCTGCGTCGCGCTCTTCCTCGTCCTGCTGGTCTCCGTCGTCGTGGCCATCGGCCTCGGTGCCGCGGCGGTATCGCCCGCCGACACCGCCCGACTCCTGTGGGCCGCCCTCACCGGCGGCCGCGTCGACGCCCACGAGACGACGACGTACCAGATCATCTGGCAGATCCGCACGCCCCGCGTGCTCCTCGCCGCCCTGGTGGGTGCCGGTCTGAGCGCCGTCGGCGTGGCCATCCAGGCGATGGTGCGCAACGCGCTCGCCGACCCCTTCGTGCTCGGGGTCTCCTCGGGCGCGTCGGTCGGCGCGGTCGGTGTCACGGTCACCGGGGGTCTCGCCGCGCTCGGCGTGTACGCCGTGTCCGCGGGGGCGTTCCTCGGCGCGCTCGTCGCCTCGTTCCTCGTGTACGTCGCCTCGTCCAGCCGAGGTGCGCTCTCACCGCTGCGACTCGTCCTGACGGGCGTGGCGATGTCCCTCGGGTTCCAGGCCGTGATGAGCGTGATCATCTACTTCGCGCCGGACAGCGAGGCGACGTCGATGGTCCTGTACTGGACGATGGGCAGCTTCGGCGCCGCGAGCTGGGGCGCGCTGCCCGTCGTCGCGGCGGCCGTCCTCCTCGGCCTCGCCGTGCTGTACCGGCACAGCAGGGCGCTCGACGTCCTCGCGCTGGGCGACGAGACGGCGTCCAGCCTCGGCGTCAGCCCCGACCGGCACCGCACGTCACTGCTCGTCGTCGTGTCCCTGGTGACCGGTGTGATGGTGGCCGTCAGCGGCGCCATCAGTTTCGTGGGACTCGTCATGCCGCACCTGGTGCGGATGGTGGTCGGCGCCCCCCATGCCCGCGTGCTCGCCGTCGCCCCGCTGGCCGGCGCGGTCTTCATGGTCTGGGTGGACCTGCTGTCGCGGACCGTGGTCGCTCCGCGCGAGCTGCCGCTCGGTGTCCTCACGGCGCTCGTCGGGGTACCGGTGTTCATCGGCCTGATGCGCCGCAAGGGCTATACGTTCGGGGGCCGTTGAGATGGATCTGCGACTCGACGGGCTCTCCGTGACCATCGACGGCAAGAGCCTCGTCCATGACCTCTCCCTCGACGTGGGGTCCGGCGACGTCGTCGGTCTGGTCGGCCCTAACGGCAGCGGCAAGTCGACCGCGCTGCGCTGCGTGTACCGGGCGCTGCGCCCGACCTCGGGCGCCGTCCTCGTGGGCGGCGACGACATGTCCCGGCTCACGATGCGGCGCGGCGCGCAGCTCGTCGCCGCCATGACGCAGGACGGCGCCGTCGACATGGACTTCACGGTCGAGGAGGTCGTCGCGCTCGGACGCGCCCCGCACCAGCGCGGCAACCAGGCGCTCACCGCCCGCGAACGCGAGCTGTGCGCCCGCGCGATGGAGCGGCTCGACGTCGGTCACCTCGCCGGGCGCGGTGTCCTCACCCTGTCGGGCGGCGAGCGCCAGCGCGTGCTGCTGGCCCGCGCCCTCGTCCAGGAACCGCACGTCCTGGTCCTCGACGAGCCGACCAACCACCTCGACGTACGCCATCAGATCGAGATCCTGTCGCATCTGCGCGGCGCCGGGCCCACCGTCCTCGTCGTGCTGCACGACCTCAACCTCGCGGCGGCGGCCTGCGACCGGATCGGGGTGCTCTCCCAGGGACGCCTCGTGACGTCGGGGAGCCCCGAGGACGTGCTCACCGAATCCCTGATGGCCGACGTGTTCGGGGTGAAGGCCACCGTCGTCCCGCATCCGCTGACGGGCGACCCCCAGCTCCTGTACGCGCTCCACCCCTCCCTCTGAACCTTCGCAACGCATCACCTCGAAAGGCGTCACCACCTCATGCGTCACACCAGATCCCTCGCCCTGGCCTCCGCGCTCGCGGCAACACTGGCCCTGAGCGGCTGCGGCGCCGACCTCGACTCGTCCGACGGAGCAGGGACGGCCGAGAAGAAGACCGTCGTCAAGCGCTGCGGCGAGCCCGTCCCCTACAAGGTCCCCCAGCGTGCGGTCGCGTACGAGGGCGGGAGCGCCGACAAACTCTTCAGCCTCGGCCTGACCGAGCACGTCCGCGGCTATGTGCTGCCGCCCGCCAATCCGCCGGTCAGCGAGTCCCCCTGGGCGTCGGAGTACGCCAAGGTGAAGATGCTCAGCGACGATCTGCTCAACAAGGAGGTGGTCGTCGAGGCGGATTCCGACTTCGTTGTCGCCGGCTGGAACTCCGGCTTCAGCGACCAGCGCGGCATCACCCCGAAGATCCTGGACAAGCTCGGCATCCAGAGCTTCATGCACACGGAGAGCTGCTTCAACTACCCCGGCCACCCACAGAAGGTCACCCCGTTCAAGGCGCTCTACAGCGACCTGGAGCGGCTCGGGAAGATCTTCCGGGTCGAGGAGAGGGCGGACCGGGTCGTCGGCGGCCTGAAGAAGCGCGTGGCGGCCGTGGAGGCGAAAGCCCCCAAGGCGAAGGACGGCAAGCGGGTCCCTGTCTTCCTCTACGACTCCGGCACCGACCAGCCGTTCACGGCCGGCAGCCAGGTGCCGCCGAACGACATCATCAAGAGCGCGGGCGGCAGGAACATCTTCGACGGCCTCGACGAGCGCTGGACGCAGGTCAACTGGGAGGCCGTGACCAAGGCGGAGCCGGAGGTCGTCATCATCTTCGACTACGGCGACCAGTCCGCGAAGAAGAAGATCGAGTTCCTGAAGAACTCCCCGCACACCCGGGAGCTGCCCGCCGTCAAGAAGAACAACTTCTTCGTCCTCGACTACAACGAGGGCATCAGCGGGCCGCGCGACATCGACGGTCTGGAGAAGTTCGGCAACTACCTCAGGGAGCTCAAGGGCTGAGCTCAGCCGCCGAAGGCGGTTCCCGGCAGGCCCTGGCCCGCATCCGGCACGACGAGCACCGAACCCGAGAGGGGGTGCGGGCGGTCGAGGCCGGTGCGGGCCGTCGTGATGTACAGGTCGCGCAGGCCGGGGCCGCCGAAGGCGCAGGCGGTGGGGCGGCGCACCGGGAGTTCCACGGTCAGGTCGAGCCGTCCGTCCGGTGTGTAGCGGCGGACGGCCGCGCCGTCCCAGAGCGCGACCCACACACATCCTTCGGCGTCGACGGTGAGTCCGTCGGGGAAGCCCGCCCGTTCCTCGATGTGCGCGAACGGCCGACGGTTCAGGGCGTGTTCGCCGTCAAAGTCCAGTACGTCGACGCGTCGCGTCGGGCTGTCCACGTAGTACATGAGCCGCCCGTCGGGGCTCCAGCCGGTGCCGTTGCTGACGGCCACGTCGTCGGCCACTTCGGTGACGGTGCCGTCGGGGGCGATCCGGGCGAGTCCGCCGCCGCCGGGCGCCTCGTCGTAGCGCATCGTGCCCGCAAAGAGCGCTCCGTCGGGCGCGACGGCCGCGTCGTTTCCGCGGCGGCCCGGCACGGGATCGCGCACCAGCCAGCTGAAGGGCGCGCCGCCCGGGCCGTAGAGGCCGATGCCGTCGCGGAGGTTGACGACCAGGCCGCCGCCCGCGCGGGGGTTGGCCGCGCCGACGTGCTGTTCGGTGGCCATGACCGTGCGACGGCCGTCCCCGGGGGCGTACGTGTGGACGCGGGCACCGAGGATGTCGACCCAGATGAGGCGGCCGGTCGCGACGTCCCAGGTGGGGCCCTCGCCGAGCGACGCCTCCGCGCGCACCGCCACGTCGAACGCTCGGCTCACCGCGCGCCCCGGTGGCCGAGCCGGACCGACAGGTCGCCCGCGCCCTTGGCGGCCAGCTCGGCCAGCTCGCGCTCGCGCTCCTCGGACCAGCGGATCATCGGTACGGAGATGGAGAGGGCCGCGACGACCTGTCCCGCGCTGTCGCGGACCGGCGCGGCCACGCAGCTCACGTCCGGGTTGGACTCTCGGTGCTCGACCGCGACACCCTGCTCACGGACATCGGCGAGTGCGGCGAGGAGCTCGTCCGGGTCGGTGATGCTGTCGGGGGTCATGGCGGTGAACTCCCGCCCCCGGACGCGGGTTTCGAGCTCGTCCTGCGGCAGGGAGGCCAGCAGCATCTTGCCGACCGAGGTGCAGTGCGCGGGCAGCCGGCGGCCCGCCGCGGAGACCATGCGCACGGCGTGCGTGGAGTCGACCTTGGCGATGTAGATGACGTCGGTGTCCTCGAGGATGGCGACGTGGACGGTCTCGTCGCAGGTCTCGGCGACCTGCTGGGCCACCTGCCGGCCCTCGGCGGCGAGGTCGAGCTGTTCGGCGTACCGGCTGCCGAGCTGGTAGGTGCGCACGCCGAGCCGGTAGCGTCCCGGCTGGTCCGGGATCTGGACGAGATACGAGCGGGCCGCCAAGGTGGTCAGGAGCTCGTGCACGGTGGTGCGCGGCAGCTGGAGTCTGCGGGTGACCTCGGGCGCCGAGAACGTGCCGTCGCCCTCCAGGAACAGTTCGAGTATGTCCAGCGACCTGGTCACCGCGGGCACCAGTCGTCCCATGAGTTCGGCCTCCCACCCTGCGCGTCCGAAACTTCGGTCGCTGATCGGTATGACGAACACAGGTTAGGCACGGCGCAGTTCGCGGCGCAATGGCCGTCGGATGCCGGACGCCACGCGCCCAGGGCCTCCCAAGACCGTTCCGCGCGACCCATTGACACCTTCAGGCCACCGTGAATACCGTCACGCCAACATTTCGAACGTGTGACGAAATACCGAACAAGTCAAGGGGCAACTGCCTTGCGCATTACGGGAATCAGCACGCATGTGGTCGGAACGCCCTGGCGGAATCTCACCTACGTCCAGGTCCACACCGACGAGGGCCTGACCGGTGTCGGAGAGACCCGCATGCTCGGGCACACCGACGCACTCATCGGCTACCTCCGCGAGGCGGCGGCCAACCACATCGAGGGGTCCGACCCGTTCGCGGTCGAGGATCTCGTGCGCCGGATGAAGTACGGCGACTACGGCAGGGCCGGCGAGATCGTGATGTCGGGCATCGCCGTCATCGAGATGGCGTGCTGGGACATCAAGGGCAAGGCCCTCGGCGTCCCGGTGTGGCAACTGCTCGGCGGGAAGGTCACCGACCGCGTCAAGGCGTACGCGAACGGCTGGTACACCACAGAACGCACCCCGGAGGCGTACCACAAGGCCGCCCAGGGCGTCATGGAGCGCGGCTACCGCGCCCTGAAGATCGACCCGTTCGGGACCGGGCACTACGAACTGGACCACGAACAGAGCCTGTACGCCGTCTCGTTGATCGAGGCCGTCCGCGACGCGATCGGACCCGACGCCGAGCTGATGCTGGAGATGCACGGCCGGTTCTCGCCCGCAACGGCGATCCGGCTCGCCCGCGACCTCGCGCCGTTCCGGCCCGCGTGGCTGGAGGAGCCGGTACCGCCGGAGAACCTGAAGGCACTGGAGAAGGTCGCCGCGAAGGTGGACATGCCGGTCGCGACCGGTGAGCGCATCCACGACCGGATCGAGTTCCGCGAGCTGTTCGAGAGCCAGGCCGCCGACATCCTCCAGCCCGACGTCGGCCACATCGGCGGCATCTGGGAGACCCGCAAGCTCGCCGCCACGGCCGAGACGCACTACATGCTGGTCGCCCCGCACAACGTGGGCGGCCCCGTACTGACCGCGGCGTCCCTCCAAATCGGCTTCACCGCACCGAACTTCAAGATCCTGGAACACTTCAACGACTTCGCGGACGCCGACATCAAGAAGGTCGTCAAGGGCGCCCCGCGGGTCGACCCGGAGACGGGCTGCTTCGAGCTGTCGCACGCACCGGGACTCGGCGTCGAGCTGGACGTCGACGCGGCGGCGGAGTTCCCGCAGCAGCAGGCGCGGTTCGACCTGTGGGCCGAGGGCTGGGAGAAGCGGGCGCCCGGCGGGGCCGACGCGTGACGTCACGCGCGATCGTCGTCGACCGCCCAGGATCCCACCGGCTCACCACCGGCCCGCGCCCGGAGCCGGGCCCCGGCGAGGTCCTCGTCGAGGTGGCCGCCGCCGGGATCTGCATGAGCGACCGCGAGGTGTACGACGGACACCGCGACGCCGCGTACGTGCGCTACCCGGTGATCCCGGGCCATGAGTGGTCTGGCACCGTGGTGGCCGTCGGCGGCGGCGTCGACCCCGGCCTCGTCGGGCGGAAGACCGTCGCCGAGGGCTTCCGCACGTGCGGCGTCTGCGAGCGCTGCCGGTACGGCGAGACGAGCCTGTGCGGCGGCGGCTACGCGGAGACCGGGTTCACCGAACCCGGTGCCTTCGCCGACCACGTCGCGGTGCCCGCGCGGCTGCTGCATCCGCTCGGTGACGATGCCGATCTCCGCGCCGCCGCGCTGCTCGAACCGTCCGCGGTGATCGCGGCGGCCGTGCGGGTGGGCCGGGCGCGGCCCGGCGAGCGGATCGCGGTGGTCGGGGCGGGGACGCTGGGGCTGCTCGCGGTGCAGTGGCTCGCGGCGGGCGGCCCCGCGGAGCTGGCCGTCGTCGATCCGCGCGAGGCCCGTGGGGAGCTCGCGCTGGGGTTCGGGGCGACCCGTGCGCTGTCGCCCGCCGAGGCGGCGGCCGTGAACGGGTCCTTCGATCTCGTCGTCGAGACGGCGGGTGCGGCCACCACCGCCGCTTCGTCGTGTCTGCTCGCCCGCAGGGGCGGGCGGGTGGTGCTCACCGGGATGTTCACGGAGGGGGCCGTGGGCATCGATCCCGTGCATCTGTCCCTCAGCCAGTTGGAGGTGCGGTCCGTGTTCGGGGCGTCGTCCGGGGCCTGGTCGGACGCGGTGCGCGCGTTCGACCTCGGGCTGCTGGATCCGGCTCCCCTCATCACCCACGAGTTTCCGCTGGAGCGGTTCGGGGAGGCGGTTGCCCTTGTCGGGGGCGGTGATCCCGAGACCGGGAAGGTCTTGCTGGTGCCCTGAGCTCTTCTCTTCGTCCGCGGGCCGTGTATGGCTGGTCGCGCCCACGCGGCGGAGCCGCACATGTGACAGCCCCCGCGCGCCCCTGAGTACGACACCGTGCCGCCCCACGTCATGCGCGGCGATACCGATGCATACCCCATGAAGCGAACACCGTTCGACATTTCGAACGACCTGATCAAGAAGGACAGCCGTGACCGACACATCCCCCTCCCGCCCCCGAAAGCCCGGCGAACCCGCCCTCGCCGCCCTCGGGCTCTCCGCCCCCTCCCCCGATCCCGCCGACGCCTCCCCGCACGCCTTCCCGGACGGGGGCACCTGGCGGGTCGAGATTCCCTCGGTCGAAGGGCCCGAGGCGCTCGGCGTCGTGCTCAAGGAGTCCGCGCGGCTCGACGTGCCGATCCACCGCATCAGCCAGGGCAGCGGCGTGTGGATGCTGTCCGACGCCGAGATCACCGAGATGGTGGAGACGGCCGCCGAGCGCGACATCGAGCTCTGTCTGTTCACCGGACCGCGCGGCACCTGGGACACCGGTGCCTCCGTGCGCACCGACTCGCACGGTGCCGGGCTGCGCGCCCGGGGCCACGACGCCGTCGCCGGATGCGTCGAAGACGCCGTGCGCGCCACGCAGTTGGGTGTGAAGTGCCTGCTCGTCGCCGACGAGGGCGTGCTGTGGACGCTGCACCGGGCCAGGACCGCGGGCATCATCCCGGCCGGCACGACGTTGAAGGTGTCGGCGCTGATCGGCCCGGTCAACCCTGCCGCGTACGCGGTGTACGAGCGGCTCGGCGCGGACTCGCTGAACGTGCCGAGCGACCTGACGCTCGCTCACCTCACGGAGATCCGGCGGGTGTCGGCGGCTCCGATGGACATGTACGTCGAGGCGCCGGACGACCTCGGCGGCTACATCCGCATGTACGAGATCGCCGAGCTGATACGGCGCGGCGCGCCCCTCTACCTGAAGTTCGGGCTCGCGAAGGCGCCCGCCATCTATCCCTACGGCGCCCACCTGCGCGACGTCACTCTCGACACCGCCCGTGAGCGCGTGCGCCGCGGGCGGCTCGCCCTGGACCTGCTCGCCCGGCACGGCGCCGGCGCGGGCATGTCGCCGCTCGGCTCCCGGCTGCCCGGCGACCTGAACCGCTTCCCCGAAGGGAGCTGACCCGTGACCATCCGCGGACGTACCCGCCTTACCGCCGTGGTGACCGCCGCCGTCCTGCTCGGCGCGCTCACCGCCTGCGGCCAGGAGGCGAAGGGCGGCAGCCGCTACAAGCCGGATGCCGGAGAGGGCGCCACGATCGGCCTCGCGATGCCCACCAAGTCGTCGGAGCGGTGGATAGCCGACGGCGAGAACATGGCGAAGCAGTTCCAGAAGGCCGGTTACAAGACCGATCTGCAGTACGGCGACGACAAGGTCGAGAACCAGGTCGCCCAGCTGGAGAACATGATCACCAAGGGGCGCAGTCTTCTGGTGGTCGCCGCGATCGACGGCTCCGCGCTGACCGACGTCCTGGGGCGGGCGCACGACGCGGGCATCCCCGTGATCTCGTACGACCGGCTCATCCTCGGCACGGAGAACGTCGACTACTACGCGTCGTTCGACAACGAGCGCGTCGGCCGCCTGGAGGCGCAGTACATCGTCGACAAGCTCAAGCTGGGGAAGCCGGAGGACCAGTCCGGCGACACGTACAACATCGAGCTGTTCGCGGGGTCGCCGGACGACAACAACACGAAGTACTTCTGGAGCGGCGCCATGAAGGTGCTGAAGCCGTACTTCGAGAGCGGCAGGCTCACCGTCCGCAGCAAGCAGACGAAGATGAACCAGGCCACCACCCTGCGCTGGGACGGCGGCACCGCGCAGAAGCGCATGGACGACCTGATCAGCAAGAACTACGGCACGCAGAAGGTCGACGCGGTCCTCTCGCCGTACGACGGGATCTCACTCGGCATCATCTCGGCGCTGAAGAGCGCGGGGTACGGCTCAAAGAGCAGGCCGCTGCCGGTGATCACCGGGCAGGACGCGGAGCTCGCGTCGGTGAAGTCCATCATCCGCGGCGAGCAGACGCAGACGGTGTTCAAGGACACCCGCAAACTGGCCGCGCAGACGGTGGCCATGGGCGACGCCGTCCTGCACGACAGGAAGCCCAAGGTCAACAACACCACGGGCTACCACAACGGCAAGAAGACCGTGCCGTCCTATCTGCTCGACCCCGTCAGCGTCGACAAGTCGAACACGGACCTCCTCGTCGAAGAGGGGTACTTCACCGCCGGGCAGCTCAAGTGAGCCGCCCGGTCCTGGAGATGCGCGGGATCACCAAGACGTTCCCCGGCGTCAAGGCGCTCTCCGACGTGAACCTGACCGTGCGGCCCGGGGAGATCCACGCGATCTGCGGCGAGAACGGCGCGGGCAAGTCCACGCTGATGAAGGTCCTCAGCGGCGTCCACTCCCACGGCAGCTACGACGGCGAGATCCACTTCGAGGGCGAGCGGATGGCCTTCAAGGACATCCGGGCCAGTGAGCGCCGCGGCATCGTCATCATCCACCAGGAACTCGCCCTCGTCCCTCATCTGTCCATCGCCGAGAACATCTTCCTCGGCAACGAGCAGGGCAGCCGTGGCTTCGTCGACTGGCACGGCACGCTGCGCAGGGCGAGCGCGCTCCTGAAGCGGGTGGGTCTGGACGAGAAGCCGCAGACGCCGGTCGCCGACATCGGGGTGGGCAAGCAGCAGCTGGTGGAGATCGCGAAGGCGCTGTCCAAGGAGGTGAAACTGCTGATCCTGGACGAGCCGACCGCCGCGCTCAACGACGAGGACAGCGCGAAGCTCCTGGGCCTCATCGTGGAGCTGCGCGAGCAGGGCATCGCCAGCATCATCATCTCCCACAAGCTGAACGAGATCCGGGCCATCACGGACTCGGTCACGATCCTGCGCGACGGGCGGACCATCGAGACGCTCACGGTCCGCGAACGCCCGGACAGCGAGCCGCAGTTGTCGGAGGACCGCATCATCCGCGGCATGGTCGGCCGCGACCTCGACCACCGCTTCCCCGACCGCACGCCCTACGAGGGCGAGGACGCGGGGTCGCTCGCCCTCTCCGTCGAGAACTGGACGGTGCGGCACCCGGTCGACCATCAGCGCAAGGTCGTCGACGACGTGTCGCTGACCGTGCGGCGCGGCGAGATCGTCGGCGTCGCGGGTCTGATGGGCGCGGGCCGCACGGAACTCGCGATGTCGGTCTTCGGGCGCTCCTACGGCCAGTACGTCACCGGCACGGTGTCGGTCGGGGGCCGCAGGGTCGTGACGAAGACGGTACCCGCGGCGGTCGACGCCGGTATCGCGTACGTCACCGAGGACCGCAAGCAGTACGGCCTGAACCTCATCGACAACATCAACCGCAACATCTCCCTGGCCTCGCTGCCCGGCATGCGGCGCAAGGACGGTTTCGTGGACGGGCACCACGAGCGCTCCGTCGCCGAGCGCTACCGGAAGTCGATGAACATCAAGGCACCCACCGTGTTCGAGCAGGTGGGGCGGCTCTCCGGCGGCAATCAGCAGAAGGTCGTGCTCAGCAAGTGGATCCACGCCGACCCGGAGGTGCTGATCCTCGACGAGCCGACGCGCGGCATCGACGTCGGCGCGAAGTACGAGATCTACACCGTCATCGACCGGCTCGCCGCGGCCGGCAAGGCGGTGCTCTTCATCTCCTCCGAACTGCCCGAGCTGCTCGGGATGTGCGACCGGATCTACACGATGGCCGAGGGCCGGCTGACCGGTGAGGTCGACCGTGCGGACGCCACCCAGGAACTCCTGATGCGCCACATGACCAAGAACAGAAGCTGAGGCCTCCGCCATGACCACCACGACCAAGCCCGCGCGCGACACCGCGTCCGCGCCACCCGCCCGGCAGTCCGTCGGCGAGCTGCTGCTGCGGAGCGTGCGCTCCAACATGCGCCAGTACGGCATGCTCATCGCCCTGGCCTTCATCGTCATCCTCTTCCAGATCTGGTCGGACGGCGTCCTGCTGCTGCCGAGCAACGTGTCCAACCTGATCCAGCAGAACGGCTACATCCTGATCCTGGCCATCGGCATGATGATCGTCATCATCGCGGGCCACATCGACCTGTCCGTCGGCTCGCTGGTCGCCTTCGTGGGCGCCATGTCGGCGGTGATGATGGTCAAGCACGACATGCCGTGGGTGCTCGCGCTCGTCCTTTCGCTGCTGATCGGCGCGGTCGCGGGCGCGTGGCAGGGCTTCTTCATCGCGTACGTCGGCATCCCGTCGTTCATCGTGACGCTCGCCGGCATGCTGCTGTTCCGCGGTCTGACCCAGATCGTGCTCGAGGGCCAGTCGCTGTCGCCGTTCCCCGACGGCTTCCAGAACATCGCCAAGGGCTTCATCCCGGAGATGGGCCCGTACACGCAGTACCACAACCCGACGCTGGTGATCGGCTTCGCGACGATCGTGTTCCTGGTCTTCCGCGAGTGGCGCAGCCGCAAGCAGCAGCTGGCGTACGACCTGGACGTCACGCCGACGAGCCTGTGGGTGGCCAAGCTGGTGGCGATCACCGCGGCCGTCGTCGCCTTCACCCTGACCCTCGCGAGCTTCCGCGGTGTGCCCGTGGTGCTGCTCATCATGTGCGGTCTGCTGATCGGGCTCGGCTATGTGATGCGCAACGCGGTCATCGGCCGGCACGTGTACGCGCTCGGCGGCAACAAGGCGGCGGCGAAGCTGTCCGGCGTCAAGGACAAGCGCGTCACCTTCCTGATCTTCGTCAACATGGGCGTGCTCGCCGCCCTCGCGGGCTGCGTCTACGCGGCACGCCTGAACGCGGGCACGCCGCAGGCGGGCCTGAACTTCGAGCTCGAGGCGATCGCGGCCTCGTTCATCGGCGGCGCGTCGATGAGCGGCGGCGTGGGCACGGTCATGGGCGCCGTGATCGGCGGTCTGGTCCTCGGCGTGCTCAACCAGGGCATGTCCCTGGTCAACATCGGCACGGACTACCAGCAGGTCATCAAGGGCCTCGTGCTGCTGGCGGCGGTCGGTTTCGACGTCTGGAACAAGCGCAAGGTCGGCCGCTAGCCCTTCCCCGACTCCCCTCTCTGGAGACGCACATGGAAACGAGCAGACGCACCGTGCTGGCGGCGGCAGCCGCGGCCGGCATCACCGCGACCGTCGCGGGCGGCACGTCGTACGCGACGGACGGCGCCCGCCCCACGAAGGAGCTCTTCGGCAGACTCGCCGACGGCACCAAGGTGTACCGCTGGTCGCTGGCGAACGGCGGCACACGGATGAAGGTCCTGTCGTACGGCGGCATCGTCCAGTCCCTCGAACTGCCGGACCGGCGCGGCCGGTACACGAACGTCTCCCTCGGCTATGACACCGTCGAGGCGTACGTCGCCGGGGACACGTTCTTCGGCGCGCTCATCGGCCGCTACGGCAACCGCATCGCGCGCGGCCGTTTCACCCTGGACGGCACCACGCACCAGCTCTCCGTCAACGACGGCGAGAACAGCCTGCACGGTGGCGCCAAGGGCTTCAACACGCGGGTGTGGGACGTGGAGCCGTTCACCGGCCCGTCGGGGGTCGGTCTCGTCCTGCGGTACGTGAGTGTCGACGGCGAGATGGGATACCCCGGCACACTCCGCGTGAAGGTGACGTACACCCTCACGCCGCACGGCGACTGGCGCGTCGATTACGCGGCGACGACCGACAGGGCGACCGTCGTGAACCTCACCAACCACGCGTACTACAACCTGGCGGGCGAGGGCAGCGGCGGCATCTACGACCACGAACTCCTCCTGGCCGCAAGCCGTTTCACCCCGACGGACGCGGGTCTGATCCCGACGGGTGAGCTGGCAGCCGTGGCGGGCACGCCCTTCGACTTCCGGCGCGCGAAGACCGTCGGCGAGGACATCCGCGTCGCGCATCCGCAGCTGGTGACCGCCAAGGGGTACGACCACAACTGGGTCCTGGACAAGGGCATCACCCGCCGCCCGGAACACTTCGCGACCCTGCGGGACCCGGACTCCGGCCGTACGATGAAGATCGCCACGACCGAGCCCGGCGTCCAGTTCTACTCCGGCAACTTCCTCGACGGCACCCTGACGGGTCCCTCGGGCCGCACGTACCGCCAGGGCGACGGCCTCTGCCTGGAGACCCAGCACTTCCCGGACTCCCCGAACCACCCGTCGTTCCCTTCGACGGTGCTGCGGCCCGGGGAGACCTACCGGTCGAGCACGGTGCACGCCTTCTCGGCGCGCTGAGAGGTTCAGCCGCCTGCGACTCTTCCGTCCGCGACCGGGACGCCGAAGTCCGGCGTCCCGTCCGGCTTCCAGCCCAGGCGTTGGACGCGGGTGTGCCGGTTGGGGTCGTTCAGGGGGTCGCCGGTGATGTCCTTGTACTGACGGGCGTGGTAGACGAGGACGTCGGTGCGGCCGTCCTCGGCGACGGTGAACGAGTTGTGGCCGGGGCCGTACTGCCCGGTCCTCTCGTCGCTGGTGAAGACCGGCCTCGGGGACTTCCTCCACGACGCGGCGTCGAGGAGGTCGCTGCCCGCGTCCGCGGTGAGCAGACCCAGGCAGTAGTTGGCGTCGGTGGCGCTCGCGGAGTACGTCATGAAGACGCGCCCGTTGCGCTGGACGACCGACGCGCCCTCGTTCACCTTGAATCCGACGCACTCCCAGTCGTACTCGGGCGTGGTGAGCCGTACTTGATGGCCCGTCAGCGTCCATGGGTTGGCCATGCGCGACAGGAACACGGCCGTGTTGTTGTCCATGCCGGGCTCGTACTGCGCCCAGGCGAGGTAGCGGGATCCGCGGTGGGTGAACGTGGTCGCGTCCAGGGAGAACGTGTCCCAGGCGGTGACGATGCGCCCCTTCTCCGTCCAGGTCCCCTTGAACGGGTCGCGGTGGGAGTTCTCCAGGACCCACATGCGGATCTTCCACACGTCGTCGGCGGGCGCGGCGGCGAAGTAGAGGTACCACTTGCCGTCGATGTGATGGATCTCCGGCGCCCAGATGTGCGCGCCCATGTCGCCGCTCGCGTGCTTGCGCCAGACGACGGCCTCCTCGGCGGTGGCGAGGCCGCGCAGGGTACGGGAGCGGCGCAGGATGATGCGGTCGTACTCGGGGGCAGTGGCGGTGAAGTAGTAGCGGCCGTCGGTGTGGCGGTGGATGTGCGGGTCGGCGCGCTGCCGCACCAGGGGGTTGGCGTAGGGGGCCGGACGGGCGGCGCCGGGCGTCGTGGCGCGGGCCGTGGCGGGGGTGGCGGCGAGGGCGCCGGCGGCGAGGGCCGCGCTCTTCAGGAGGAGTCTGCGGTCGGGGTTCATGTGGTCGGGCGCCTTTCGAGGAGGGAGGGGCTACTTCGTCTTGATCCGCAGGAACGTCACCGAGTGCGCGGGGAAGGTGTACGAGAAGGTGCCGTCCACGCCCTTGAAGGTGGACGTCTTCGGTGCGACGGGCCGGGCGTCCTTCGTGTTCTCGGCGGCCGGGTCGGCCGTCAGCGTGGTCACCCGCGCCTCGGGCGCGACGCGCGCGCCCTCGCCGAGGCCGATCTGCGTGCGGGCCTCCGCCGCCTGGGCGTTGACGACCTTGACGATCAGTTCACCCGTGGCCTTGTCGCGGGTGACGACCTGGCGGAAGGGCTCGGCGGGCTTGTCGTCGGTGAAGGAGCCCCACTTCTTGCCGTCGAGGTAGAACGTCACCTGGCGGCCGCGCACCTCGACGCGCAGGTCGTAGCTGCGGCCCGTCTCGACGGTCGTGCCGTCCTCGACCATCGTCTGCTTGGCGCCGTCGGTGGTCTTCTCCACCGCCGACCGGGTGTTGTTCCAGCCGCCGACGTTCCACCAGTAGTGGTTGCCGGTGTCCTTGACGCCGAAGGCGACCATGAAGCCTTCCTTGCCCGCCTTCTTGGTGGCCTTCACGTTCAGGTCGTAGTTCTGCCAGCCCGTGTCGCCGGCCGTGACCAGGGTGTTCTCGGCGGCCTCGTCGGACTGGACGTACGCGCCGTCCCGTACGGCCCAACTACCCTTTTCCGACGCCTTTTTCCACTGGCTGTCACCGGCCGAGAAGTCATCGGTCAGGAGAGTCCTGCCGTCTGCCCCCGTCACCTTCACGTCGTCGTACGCGGCGCTGGTCGCCCAGGTGGAGAGGCCGACGGAGCCGGTGATCGGTCCTGAGGTGGCCGGGGTGCCGGTGGCGGTGGAGGGCACGACCTCGTCGCCGACGTTGCGCATGAAGAGCTTCTGCGTCTCGTAGTTGGCCGAGCCCCAGGACTGGTCGTTGTCGAACCAGATCATGTTCGGCTTCCACTGCACGTAGTCCTCGTTGGCGAGCAGCGGCGCGTACGAGGCGAGCTTCACGACGTCGGCGTTGCGCTCCAGGCCGGTCATGAACGCGGCTTCGGAGAGCGCGTTGGAGAACCGGTTGCCCTGGGAGGCGTACTCGCCGAGGAAGACCTTCGGGCCCTGGCGGTCGTAGGAGTCGTAGCGGTCGTTGTTCTCCAGGAACCACTGGGGGCTGTTGTAGTAGTGCTCGTCGACCATGTCGACGTTCGCTTCGCGGTTGAGCTTCCAGGCGGTGTCGAAGATCGCGCCGCTGTCGTCGGGGCCGGAGTTGGAGACGACGCTGATGTCCGGGTGCTCGGCCTCGACGGCCGCTCGGAACTGCTTGAAGCGGGCGAAGTACTCGTGGGGCAGGTTCTCCTCGTTGCCGACCGCCAGGTGCGTGAGGTGGAAGGGCTTGGGGTGGCCCAGCTCGGCGCGCTTCTTGCCCCACTGGCTCGTCACGGGTCCGTTGGCGAACTCGATGAGGTCCAGGGTGTCCTGGATGTGCCGCTTCAGGAGTGCGTCGTCGTCGGTGGCCTTGTTCTGGCCGCAGCCGGTGACCAGGGCGGGCACGACGGGCAGCGGCATGGCGCCGGTGTCCTCGGCGAACTGGAAGTACTCGTAGTAGCCGAGTCCGTAACTCTGGTTGTATCCCCAGAAGTTGCTGTTCGTGGCGCGTTCCTCGACCGGCCCTATGGTGTCCTTCCACTGGTAGGAACGCTTGCGCTGCCAGCCCGACTTCTCGTCGTACGCCTCGTGGCTCCCGGTGTTGACCAGGCAGCCGCCGGGGAAGCGCAGGAAGCCGGGACGCAGGTCGGCGATCTTCTGGGCGAGGTCCTTGCGCAGGCCGTTCGGGCGTCCCTTGTACGTGTCGCGGGGGAAGAGGGAGATCATGTCGAGGGCGACGGGGGCGTCTGCCCGCACGGTGAGGCGGCCGTTGGCGGAGGTGCGGGTGGCGGTGAACGAGGCCTCGTACTTCGCCCAGCCGCCGCGCGCGGTGACGCGACGGG
Source organism: Streptomyces sp. NPDC045678 (assembly GCF_056432085.1). Taxonomy (NCBI): domain Bacteria; kingdom Bacillati; phylum Actinomycetota; class Actinomycetes; order Kitasatosporales; family Streptomycetaceae; genus Streptomyces; species Streptomyces sp. NPDC045678. Next base: position 107,855 of record NZ_JBWKJS010000009.1, on the reverse strand, counting down.
CCGTGGCCAGGTCGCCGGCGGAGTCCCTGAGGCCGATGGTCAGCGGTGCGCGCGTCGGCACGTCGGTGCGGGCCCAGGCCGAGAAGTCGTACCGCTTGCCCCGGGTGACCGCGATGCCGGAGTTGTAACCGGAGTTGGTGACGGATGAACCGGCGCCCAAGGAGAGGTAGGTGCGGTTGCGGGCGTTGAGGCGCTCGCCGTCGTTCAGGACCCGCGCGGTGCCGTCCACGTCCCACGAGGTGAGCGGGGTGTAGGACGTGTTGTCGTCCGTGCTGTACTCGAAGGACCTGTTCTGCACGAGCTCCGCGTAGAGCCCGCCGTCGGCCGCACGGTTGATGTCCTCGTAGAAGACGCCGTACATCGAGTCGTCGATCTTCGCGCCGGTGCGGGTCGTATCGACGTCGATCGTGTAGTCCGTGGGACCGCCGGGGCCGGCCCCCGCCGCGCCGGGGCTCGCGGCGAGCGCCCCCGCGAGCAGGGCGCCCACCGCCCCCACGGTGAACCCGAATCTCCGCCGCGTGCACGCCATCGCCATCTCTACCGCCTCTATATCGTTCGATATTTCGGACAATGGTCAGGATTACGAACGGAAACTTAGGCAGTAGTTCTGAGCACGTCAACGTCTCGCGCAGAATCGGGCGCGCGGGCCTCTACTCGTAACTGAAGTCCGAGGCCGTGAACTTGCAGTACGTGCCGTCGGGGCCCGAGCCCGTCTTGGTCGGCTCGTCACCGGTGTTGTTGCCGGTGAACCGGTCGCACGTGGCGATCTTCTTGTTGCTGTCGCCGTGCATGCGGATGCCGCGCAGCGCCGCCGTGTCGCCGTAGTTCGTGTTGATGCCGACGATCGACTTGCCCGGCGCGGTGACGTCCACGTCGTTCACGGTGATCGTCCGCCGGTACTGCTTGGAGCAGTTGCCGCAGGAGCGCACCAGCTTGCCGAAGTCGGAGACCTGGAACTTGGTCACGACCAGCTTGCCCGCGCCGTTGAACTGGAAGACCTTGTCGTCGGCCTTCCGCGCGCCCCCGCCGTACACGGTGTACGTCGCGTTCGCCGACGTCCCCTTGAAGGTGGCCGCGTCCTCGCCGACGTCCTCCCACCACACGTTCTGCAGCGTGCAGCTGCCCTGGCAGTGGATGCCGTCGGCGGCAGGGGCGCCGATGATGACGTTCTTGAGGACCGCGCCGTCCTTCAGCTTGAAGATCGGGTCCTGGCCCTCGTCCTGGCCGTCGCCGCCGAGGTCGCCGGTGCCGTAGTAACGCTTGAGGCCTCCGTCGCGGGTGCCGGAGACCTCGATGGTCTTCGACGTGGGCGCCTCGCCCCTGGCCTCGGGCCAGGCGGTGGCCGCGCCCGCGGGCGACAGCATGCTGTTCGTCGCGATCCCCGCGCCGGTCAGTGCCAGCGCGGCGGTCGCCGCGCCGATGGCCCGGCGCGTGGTCAGGCGCCGCTTGCGGCCCTTGCGCAGTTCAGCTCGTGATGTCATGAGTCCCATTCCTCGTGCTCGGGGGGAGCCCGTCTCCGCTGTGTGGTCTCCGCCGACCGGGAAGGGGTTGCCGCCGGGCGGGAATTATTTTCCGGACTCACGACCTCACGGCTCAAGGCGTCACGGTGTCACGCGAAGTCCCCCCGCCAGACCGTCCGTTCGCCGGAGGTGCCCGCTCGGATCTCGTACGTGTCGTCGCCCGCGTCCCGCTTGCCCGCCGGGTGGTTGAACTGCCCCGCGAAGACGTGCTCACCGGCCGGCACCGTGCGGCCCCGCCTGAGCGTCCACCGGTAGACGAGGTCACCGTCCCGCTCCGTCACCGACACGTCGAAGTCCTCTTCGGGCAGCGACCGCCAGTCGCCGGTGGCGTCGGCCTTCCCGCTCCCGGCGACGCGCACCTCCACGGTGAGCGCGGTCAGCGGCTTCTTCGCCTTGACGGTGATGTCGCTCTGCGACCAGTACGCACTGGAGCCGGGGTCGATCGACCCGTCCGCCCACAGGAGCCGGTCGGCCGGCACCCTTTTCGCGGACGCCGCGGGGTCGTCGGGCGCCGCGGGCTTGCCGCTGCCCTTCGGGGGCCCCGAACTCCCCGACGGCCCGCGGGACGAGGACCCCGACGGCTCCCCGCCCTCGTCCGCGCCCGGCGACTTCGCAGGCGGCACGCTCGGGCGGCGCGTCGGCGGCGCGAGCGTGCCGGTCGGCTCCGGTGACGCGGCCGCCGGCCCGGACGACGTGCTGGTGGCCACGGACTGCGGTGACCCGCCGTCGCGCAGCGCGACCGCCACCCCGTACCCGACGACCGCGCAGACCCCGGCCACGGCCGCCGTCGCGCTCACCACCCGCAGCCAGGACGCGCCGCCCGCCCGGGAGCGGGTGGTCCTCGAGCGGCCATCGGCCCGCTCGCCCTCGGCCATGCCGCGCTCGATGCGCGCCAGCATCCGCTCGCGGTCGGGCCGGTGCGCCCGGGCCGCGCCGCGCAGCTTCTCGCGCACGCCGTCGTCGTGTCCGTCGTCCCTCATGTGCTTCCCCCCGTGTCCGCCACGACCGCGCGCACCCGGGCGAGCGCGGGGTACGGGCCGAGGCGTCGTTGCAGCTCAGCCATGCCCTTCGACGTCTGGCTCTTCACCGTACCCACCGAGACCCCGAGGGCCTGTGCGGTGTCCTTCTCCGACAGGTCGAAGGCGTGCCGCAGGACCACGCAGGCCCGCTTGCGGAAGGGCAGCGCGCGCAGCGCTTCCCGCACGTCGACGACCGCAGGTACGTCGGGGTCCGCGACGCCCTCGTCGCGGCCCGACCAGAACAGCGTGATGCGGCGCCGCTCGCGCACGGCGCTGCGGATGCGACTGCGCGCCATGTTCGCGACGACGCCCCTGGCGTACGCGGCCGGATGGTCGGCGGCCCGCACCCGGTCCCAGCGGTGCCAGAGCGCGAGGAGCGCGTCGGCCGCCAGGTCGTCCGCGCCGTCGGCCTCGCCGGTCAGCAGGTGGGCGAGGCGGGCGAGCTCGGCGTAGTGCCGTTCGAAGAACGCGTGGAACTCGGCCTCCGCGTCCGCGTCCGTCCCCGTCGCGCTAGCGGGTCTCTCCGTCCGTGCGGGCATCGGTCAGCGTCACCTCCCCCACGCCGTGGGCCGTGGCTCGGCCGTCCACCGTCCGCACCCCGAAGGGCCGCCGGGTGCCGGATGCGAGGACGCGGACGCCGGTGCCCTGCCGCGTGGCGCGGAAGACCGCCGCGGGCCGCCCTTCGTGGTCGGGAACGGTGACGGCGGCCTCCGTGCGGCCGGGTGCCTCCGGCGTCACCAGCAGGGTCAGGCCGTCGAGCCAGTCGCCGTCCGGACGGCACTCGTCGGCGCCGAGCGGCAGCAGGGCGCCGGGCCGTACGTACAGCGGCAGGCTGTCGAAGCCGTGGGTCTCGCGCCGCCAGCCGGAGCCCTGGACGGTCTCGCCGGTCAGGAGGTGTGTCCAGGTGCCTTCGGGGAGGTAGAACTCGACGTCGCCCTCCACGCTGAAGACGGGCGCGACCAGCAGGTCGGGGCCGAGCATGTACTGCCGGTCGAGCGTGCGGCACGCCGGGTCGTCGGGGAACTCCAGGAGCATGGGCCGCATGACGGGCACGCCGTCGAGGTGGGCCTCGGCGGCCGCCCCGTACAGGTAGGGCATCAGCCGGTGCTTCAGGCGCGTGAACCTCCGTGCCACGTCGACCGCCTCCTCGCCGAAGGCCCACGGCACCCGGTAGGAGACGTTGCCGTGCAGGCGGCTGTGCGAGGAGAGCAGGCCGAAGGCGAGCCAGCGCTTGAAGACCGCCGGGTCCGGGGTCCCCTCGAAGCCGCCGATGTCGTGGCTCCAGAACCCGAAGCCGCTCAGGGAGAGGGACAGGCCGCCGCGCAGCGACTCGGCCATGGCGCCGAGCGAGGCGAAGCAGTCGCCGCCCCAGTGCACCGGGAACTGCTGGCCGCCGGCGGTCGCGGAGCGGGCGAAGAGGACCGCGTCGCCAGTGCCGCGCTCCTTCTCCAGGAGCTCGAAGACGGTGCTGTTGTAGAGCTGCGTGTAGTAGTTGTGCATGCGGTGCGGGTCGGAGCCGTCGTGCCAGACGACGTCCGTGGGGACGCGTTCGCCGAAGTCGGTCTTGAAGCAGTCGACGCCCTGGTCGAGCAGGGCGCGCAGCTTCGCCGCGTACCAGGCGCGGGCGCCGGGGTGGGTGAAGTCGACGAGCGCCATGCCGGGCTGCCAGAGGTCCCACTGCCAGATGTCGCCGTTCGGGCGCCGGACGAGGAAGCCCTCGGCGGCGGCCTCGGCGAACAGCGGCGACTTCTGCGCGATGTAGGGGTTGATCCAGACGCTGACCTTGAGTCCGCGCTCGCGGAGTCTGCGCAGCATGCCCTCCGGGTCGGGGAAGACGTCGGGGTCCCACCGGAAGTCGGTCCACTGGTGCTCGCGCATCCAGAAGCAGTCGAAGTGGAAGACGCTGAGCGGGATGCCGCGCTCCGCCATGCCGTCGACGAAGCCGGTGACGGTGGCCTCGTCGTACGGGGTGCAGAAGGAGGTGGTGAGCCAGAGCCCGAACGACCAGGCGGGCGGCAGGGCGGGGCGGCCGGTGAGGGCGGTGTAGCGGCGCAGGACGTCCTTCGGGGTGGGTCCCGCGATGACGTAGAACTCCAGCGACTGGTCCTCGACGCTGAACTGCAGTCGGCCGACGGACTCGGAGCCGATCTCGTAGGACACCTTGCCGGGGTGGTTGACGAAGACGCCGTAGCCGCGCGAGGAGAGGTGGAAGGGGATGTTCTTGTAGGCCTGCTCGCTGCTGGTGCCGCCGTCCGCCTGCCAGATGTCGACGCTCTGGCCGTTCTTGACGTACGGGGTGAAGCGCTCACCGAGGCCGTAAATCAACTCGCCCACACCGAGGCTTAGTTGCCCGATCATGTGATGGACGCCGTCCGGGGTGGTGGCGAATCCCGTGCCGCGCCGCCCGACCCCGGTCAGGACGTGCCCGTCGCCGTCGAGGAACTCCAGACCCCAGGGGGCCGCGCTGTCCAGGCGGACGGTGAGTGGGCCGCTGGTCAGCTCGGTGACGGTGCCCCCGCGGCGGATGCGGGGGACGTCGGCGGTGGTCGCGGCCCCCTCGCTCGCGAGGAGGGTGAAGTCCGGCCCGTGGTGGGCCCTCCCTGCGTGGTGCGTCGCCCGGACACCGATCACGCCTTCCGCGGGCGAGAAGCAATCAACCGTGATCAGCGGCGAGTTGAGGGTGTCGCCGCGCTCCCGCACCCTCTTGACGGCTGCGTACGCGGTGAACCCCGCCTCACTCTCCCGCACTTCGCGCACGTCGGTCGCGTACGAGGCCCGCACCCCGTCGCGCATCAGCCAGAATCCGTCGGTGAATTTCATGCCACGCCCTCGCTCCGGCCTTCGTCGTCCGCCATGAAGGTGATGCGGGCCAGCCGGACGGGACCGCGCAGGCGGACGCACAGGTCCTCTGTGCCGGAGGCGGCGAAGACGGCACCGTGGTGGGCGTACTCGTACGTCCCGCCGGTCGGTGGGACCGTGACGGTCGTGGCGGTGCTGCCCGCGATGAGGTCGACGGCGCCCTCGCCCGCGACCTCGACGGACACGGCATCCACTCCGGTGCCGAAATCGCAGTCGTGGAAGCGCAGTTCGCCCGCTCCGTCGCCCAGGGCACGTACCGCGTCGCCCGACGTCTTCGTGCGGTCGACGATCTCGGTGCCCTGCTGCGTGTCGTAGCCGTTGGCCGCCAGGCCGTCCCTCCGTACCGGCCTGGCGGCGATCGGCTCCCCGTCGACCTCGACGGACGCGGTGAGCCGCACATCCTCGCTGGAGGCGCCGACCAGTGCCTCGTACGGTCCCGGTGCCACGGCCCAACGGTCGTGCCGCACGTCCCAGAACGCCAGCTCGGCCACCGGCAGTTCGAAGGCCGTACGCTCCGCCGCCCCTGCCGCGAGACGCATGCGGCGGTGCGCGACGAGGCGTCGGCGCGGCAGCACGAGGCCCGCCCCGGCGTCCCGGGGTGCCCGTACGTAGAGCTGGGCCACCTCGTCCGCGGCGACGGCCCCCGTGTTGGTGACGGTGAAGGCGACCCGGATCAGCTCACCCTCCCGTGCGGTCTCCAGGTCCCCGTAGGCGAAGGCGGCGTAGCTCAGGCCGTGCCCGAACGGGTACAGCGGGCGGTCCTCGCTGTACAGGTAGGTCTGGCGTGAGCCGATGATGTCGTAGTCCAGCAGGTCGGGAAGGTCGGCGTCGGCCGCGTACCAGGTCTGCGGGAGCCGGCCGCCCGGCGAGACGTCACCGGCGAGTGTCCGGGCGAGCGCGGTGCCCGCGGCCTGTCCTCCGTGTGCCGTCCACAGGAGGGCGGGGAGTTCCGCGTCGGCCTCGGCGACGGCGTAGGGGTAGGAGGAGGTCAGGACGAGGACGGTGCGCGGGTTGGCCAGGTGGGCGGCCCGCCGGAGCCGCTCCTGGTGCGGCGGCGGGGCGAGGGTCGTCCGGTCCTGGGTCTCGCGCCCGTTGATGTGCGGATCGTTTCCCGCGACGACGACCACGACGTCCGCGTCGGCGGCGACCCGCGCCACGGCGTCCTCGCCGCGCTCCAGGACCTCGACGGTGAAGACGCTCCCGGCGGCGAAGACGCTCCCGTCGCCCTCCGGAAGAAGTTCCTCTCGCGCGGCAACCTTCACCGCACCGGCGGCGACAGAGACGTACCCACCCGTCCCCGCGTGCTCGACGAGGTACCCGTCCCCGTGCTCCACAAGACCGAACGTCTCCTGCACGACCCAGCCGCCCGGCCGGTCCGCCGAGGCGCGCACGAAGCCGTCCTCGGCGACCGAGAGGTAACAGCCGTCGCTCGCCCGCAGCGTCAGCACACCGCCGCCCCAGTCGGCGAGCGCGAACTCCGCGGCGTCCGACGGGTCCTGGCAGACGGTCAGCGGCGGCAGGTCCGTGCGGCCCGCGACCAGCGCGGGATCGAGGGCGCCGACCGCTTCCCCGGTCCGTTCCCCCGCGTCGGACCGCGGCACGCGCAGCCAGCCCGCCCCGCACCGCAGCCGCACCCGGTCCACGCCCTCCGCGAAGGTCACGCGGTCGGCGCCGAAGCGGTCGCGGAGCCCGTCGAGGACGCTGCTGCGGCGGATCAGGGTTCCGCTGTACCAGTCGGTCTTGCAGGCGTCCGCGAGCAGGCCGACGACCGCGATCCGGGTGTCCTCGGCGAGCGGGAGCAGACCGTCGTCGTTCTTGAGCAGCACGACGGCCTGCTCGGCGGCCTCGCGGGCGAGTTCCTGGTGTGCCGGGGTGTCGATGTCGTCCGGGGAGGCGTCCGCGTACGGTCCGCCGTCCGGATCGAACTCACCGAGTCGCAGCCGCAGGGACAGGTGCCTGCGCACGGCCGCGTCGATGTCCGACATCGACACCAACCCTGCCGCCAGGGCGCGTTGAAGACGTCCGACGACGACCGTCGCGTCGGTGCCGTGGTCGGTGAAGCTGTCGACACCAGCGAGGAGCGCGGCGGCGGTCGCTTCCTCGTGTGTGTCGAAGTACTCCTCGGAGTCCACGAGGTTGCTGGGCGCGCCCGCGTCGGAGCAGACGAGGAGCTCCTCGTCGGTCCAGCGGCGCAACTGCTCGCGCAGGTGCGGCGATACGTGGTTGGGGCGGCCGTTGACCAGGTTGTAGGCGGGCATCACACCCGCGACCGACCCCGCCTCGACCGCGGCGCGGAAGGCGCGCAGGTCGTACTCGTGCAGGACGCGCGGACGCACGGAGGAGTTCGACGTGTCCCTGTCCGTCTCGTTGTTGTGGGCCAGCCAGTGCTTGAGCACGGGGGCGGTGCGCCACCGCGTGGGGTGGTCGCCGCGCAGGCCGAGCGTGTAGGCGACGGCGAGGGCCGATGTGAGGTGCGGGTCCTCCGCGTACCCCTCCTCGTTCCTGCCCCACAGCGGGTGGCGCAGGAGGTTCACGGTGGGGGCCCAGAGGTTCAGGCCGACGCGGTCGTCGCGCGTGCGCATCGCCCGCGCCTCGGTGCCGACGGCTTCGCCCACACGCCGTACCAGTTCGTCGTTCCAGGTCGCGCCGAGCCCGACGGCCTGCGGGAAGACGGTGGCGGGGCCCATCCAGGCGACACCGTGCAGGGCTTCCTGACCGGTGCGGAACGCGGCGACGCCGAGCCGCTCGACGGCGGGCGCGAACTGGTGCAGGAGCGCGACGCGTTCGTCGGCGGTGAGCCGTGCGAGGAGATCGTCCACGCGCTCGTCCGGAGGCAGTCCGGGGTCGCGGAACGGTGGCGGGTTCTCGGTCACGTGGGGGTCCCCTCGGCGGGCGGCGGGCACATCGGAAGGTGCGGGAGCATCCTTCGAAGCGCTTCGATGCTCGGTGTTCGATGGCGTCCATGTCAAGGTGAGGACCACCACGTAGCAGACGTTCCACGTCGGCGACGACAACGGCAAAACCCGCCCAGCGTAAGGCGATTCGTGTCCGCAGCCTTGTCCCGGACCGAGCCTTCACCTACTCTCGCTCGGCATCGAAGCGCTTCGAAACGCTTCGCATATCCGCGTCCCACGAAGGGTTGACGCAATGACGCCGAACTTCCCCTCCCCCGGGCCCGGTCCGAGCCGCAGAGGTTTCCTCGCCTCGTCGGGGCTCGCCGCGCTGGCCCTGGCGGGCGGTGCCCCGCTGCTGACGGCGTGCGGGGGCAGCGGTTCGAACAACGAGGGCACCACGACCGGGAAGAAGCTGAAGGACCTGCTGCCCGCGTACGTCGCGTCGGACGTCGGCACGCCGGACATCCCCGCCGAGAACGGTTCGGCGGCGGGCTACACCAAGGCGCTGCCCGCGGACCGGCTGAAGGTGTCGGTGCCGGAGCGGCTCGGCAAGGGCGGCCGCTTCACCGTCATGGCCCCCATCTGGGGCAACGTCCCCAAGCAGGGCAACCCGTACTGGACGGCCATGGACAAGGCCGCCGGTGTGCACGTCACATGGCGGAACCAGCAGGGCGACACGTACGGCCAGAAGCTGGGCGCCGTCCTCGCCTCGAGCCGCGTCCCGGACGCCGTCGTGGTGCCGGGCTGGGAGCTCACCGGCAAGATACCGAGCGCCATCGCCAACAAGTTCGCCGATCTCGGGCCCTACCTGAGCGGCGACAAGGTCAAGAAGTATCCGAACCTCGCGGCGATCCCGACCGGCGCCTGGCAGCGCTCCGTCTTCGGCGGCAAGCTCCGCGGCCTGCCGATGCCGGCCGCCACCACGACCAACATCGCCCCCTTCTACCGAACCGACCTCTTCGAGAAGGAGGGTCTCGAAGCGCCCACGAGCGCCCAGGGGTTCTACGACCTGTGCAAGGAGCTCAACGCCCCGAGGAGCAGGGTGTGGGCGTGCGGCGACATGACGTGGGCGGCCTGGAACGTCTTCGGGGTGCTGCCCGAGAAGCCGTACTACTGGAAGCTCGTCGGCGGCAAGCTGGTCAACCGCTACGAGACCGACGAGTACCTCGAAGCCCTGGAGTGGTCGCGCAAGCTCTACGCGGCGGGCTTTGTGCACCCCGACGCGAAGGCCGAGACCGGCAGCATCGGCGACCTGTGCGCCGCCGGCAAGGTGTGGATGTACTGCCAGGACCTGTCCGACTGGTACGGCAAGGCCGCCGTGCAGCGCGTCGACGACGAGAAGTTCCGGATGGAGGCGTTCGACTACTTCGCCTCCGACGGCGGAGCCCCCACCCTGTACGCGCGCCCGCCCGCCGACATCTGGACGTTCATCAGCGAGAAGGCCGACGAGAGGACGGTCCGCGACATTCTCGCCCTCGCCAACTTCACGGCCGCGCCCTACGGTTCGAAGGAGCAGCGGCTTCGCATGTACGGCGTCGAAGGCGTCCACCACACGTTCGAGGACGGCGTCCTCACCAAGAACGGCAAGGGCAACGACGAGGTCTTCTCGACGTACGAGTACCTCGCGTCGCCCGCGCCCTTCGTCGCCTACGCCGACCTGCCCGACGTCACGAAGGGCATGGTCGGGTGGCAGCAGCGGCAGGGCGCGCACACGAAGAAGCCTCTGTTCCACGGCATGATGATCATCGAGCCGAACCGGTACACCGAGCTGAACGCCGAGTTCGAGGATCTGGAGAAGGACGTCGTGCGGGGCCGCAAGAAGGTCTCCGACGTGCGGCGGGCGGTGGCGGACTGGAGGTCGGGCGGCGGCGACAAGCTGCGTGACTGGTACAAGAAGCTGCTCGACACGTCCGGCGATGCGGCGTCCTGACATGACGGCGCACGGCACGGCGGACACTCGCCCCGTTCGCCCGGACGTCGCGACGGCCCCGGCAGCACCCCCGCCGCACACGGCACGAGCGCGCACGGCGGGACCGCGCACCGCGAAACCGCGCAAGGCACCCGCGCCGCGCGTCCCGCTCCGCCACCGGCTGCGCCGGGACCGCGTGCTCCTCCTCATGGTGCTGCCCGCGCTGTTCCTGCTCCTCGTCTTCACGTACGTGCCGCTGCTCGGCAACGTCGTCGCCTTCCAGGACTACGACCCGTACATCGCGGACAACGCGTTCCAGGCGATGTCGCGGAGCCCGTGGATCGGCTTCGAGCACTTCCGGCACATGATGGACGACCGGCTGTTCTGGCAGGCGGTCAGGAACACCCTGGCGATCTTCGCGATCCAGCTGGCCCTGTTCTTCCCGGTGCCGATCGCGCTCGCGCTGTTCGTGCACAGCTTCGTGCGGCCGCGCGTGCGGGCCGTGGCGCAGGCGATCCTGTACCTGCCGCACTTCTTCTCCTGGGTCCTCGTCATCACCGTCTTCCAGCAGATGTTCGGCGGGGCGGGCCTGGTCGCGCAGGTGCTGCGGGACCGCGGGCACGAGGGCTTCGACCTGATGACCGACCCGGGCCTGTTCAAGTTCCTGGTCACCTTCGAGATGATCTGGAAGGACGCGGGCTGGGGCGTCATCGTCTTCCTCGCCGCGCTCGCCGCCGTCAGCCCCGATCTGTACGAGGCAGCGGCGATGGACGGCGCGAACCGCTGGCGCCGCATCTGGCACATCCAGCTGCCCGCGCTGCGCCCCGTGGTGGCCCTGCTCCTGGTCCTCCAGGTCGGCAACGCGCTCACGGTCGGCTTCGAGCAGATCCTCCTCCAGCGGGCCGCGGTGGGGGCAGCCGCCTCCGAGGTGCTCGACACGTACGTCTGGAACACCGGCCTGGACAACGGCAACTTCGGCTACGGCGCGGCGATCGGCATCGTGAAGGGCGTCCTCGGCCTCCTGCTCGTGCTCGGCGCCAACAAGGCCGCCCATCTCATGGGCGAGCAGGGGGTGTACCAGCGGTGAGTGCTCTGAACGTGCTGAACTTCGGCATCAGGCCCGGCAGCCGGACCGGTCTGCGCCCGGTGTGGGAGGAGCCGCCGACCCGGGCGGGACTCGCCGCCAAGGGTGTGACGCTGGCGCTGGTCTGTCTGGCCGTGCTCTTCCCGGTGTGGGTGGTCGTCGTCACCAGCCTCTCCTCGGTGCGGACCATCACCGATGCGGGCGGCCTCGTGGTGGTCCCCCGCGGCGTCACGTTCATCCACTACCAGGAACTGCTCAGCGGCGGCCAGGTGTCACGGGCCGCGCTGGTCAGCGTCGGCGTCACGGTCTTCGGGACGCTGTTCAGCATGGTCGTGTCGGTGCTGTGCGCGTACGGCCTCTCGCGGCCCGGTTCCGTGCTGCACCGCCCGATCCTGCTGCTGATCGTCGCCACGATGTTCTTCGGCGCGGGGCTGATCCCCACGTACCTGGTGGTGCAGGGCCTCGGCCTGACCGACACGTACCTCTCCCTGGTCCTGCCGAGCGCCGTGAACGTGTTCAACATCCTCGTCCTCCGCGCGTTCTTCATGGGCACGGCGCAGGAGCTGGTCGAGAGCGCCCGCATCGACGGGGCCGGGGACCTGCGCATCCTGTGGCGGATCGTGATGCCGCTCTCGCGCGCTGTGCTCGCCGTGATCACCCTCTTCTACGCGGTGGGTTACTGGAGTGCCTGGTTCAACGCCTCGATCTACCTGAGTGACCCGGACATGCTGCCGCTGCAGAACGTCATGCAGCAGCTGGTCCTGAAGCAGCAGAAACCGACCGGCCTCGGCCAGGCCATCACCACGGGCCATCTGTCGCCGCTCGCCATCCAGATGGCCGTGATGGTCCTCGCGCTCATCCCGGTGGCCGCTCTCGCGCCGTTCGTGCAGCGGCATTTCAAGCAGGGCATGCTGACCGGCGCGGTGAAGGGATGACCTCGCCGATGCCTACCCTCCGGGACGTCACCCGTGGCCGCGTGCTCTTCGGCGGCGACTACAACCCGGAGCAGTGGCCCGAGGAGGTCTGGCACGACGACGTACGCCTGATGGAGCAGGCCGGTGTCACCACCGTCACGCTCGGCGTGTTCTCGTGGGCGAAGATCGAACCTCGGCCGGGTGCACGGGAGTTCGACTGGCTCGACCGTGTGATGGACCTGATGCACAAGCACGGCATCGGCGTCGTCCTCGCCACCCCGACCGCCTCTCCCCCGCCGTGGCTGGGCAGGCTGCACCCCGAGACGCTGCCGCGCGACGAGGACGGACACGTCGAACGGTGGGGCTCGCGCCAGCACTTCGCGCACTCCAGCGCCGTCTACCGCCGCCACGCGGCCGCCATCACCGAGGCGCTGGCAGCCCGGTACGCGCACCATCCCGCGCTCACCATGTGGCACATCAACAACGAGTACTGCACCTACGACTGGGGTGACGAGGCGGCAGCCGCGTTCCGCCGCTGGCTGCGGAGGCGGTACGGAGGCCTCGACTCCCTCAACTCCGCCTGGGGCACTGCCTTCTGGGGTCAGGTGTACGACACCTGGGAGGGAGTCCTGCCGCCCCGCCGGACGCACTACACGAAGAACCCCGCCCAGGTTCTCGACTTCAAGCGCTTCACGTCCGACGCGCTCATGGAGTGCTACGCCGCCGAGCGCGACATCGTCCGCGCCCACACCCCGCACCTCCCGGTCACCACCAACTTCATGCCGCTGTGGCAGGGACAGGACGGGTGGAAGTGGGCGGCGGAGGAGGACGTGGTGTCGGTCGACCTGTACCCCGACCCGAAGGACGCGGAGGCGGGCCAGTACGGGGCGATGGTGCAGGACCTGACGCGCTCCCAGGCGGGCGGCGGCCCCTGGATGCTGATGGAACAGGCGGCGGGGCCGGTCAGCTGGCGGGGCGTGAACCACCCCAAGCCCGCCGGGCTGAACCGCCTCTGGACCTGGCAGGCCGTGGCCCGCGGCGCCGACGCCGTCTGCTACTTCCAGTGGCGCCAGTCCCGGCAGGGCGCGGAGAAGTTCCACTCAGGGATGGTGGGTCACGCGGGCGAGGACGGCCGCACCTTTAAGGAGGTCCGGCAGATCGGTGCGGAGCTCGCCGGGGTCGGCCCGCGGATCGCGGGCGCGCGGGTGCCCGCCGACATCGCGCTCCTGCACGACTGGGAGTCGTGGTGGGCCGGGCAGCAGGACGGCCGTCCCTCCTCCCTGCTCGACCACGCGGAGCTCCTGCGCGCCTGGCACCGCGCCCTGTGGGAGGCGAACCTGCCCGCCGGCTTCGCCCACCCGACGCACGACCTGTCGGCGTACCGCATGGTCGTCCTGCCCCACCTCTACCTCCTCACCGACACCGCGATCGACAACCTCATCGCCTACGTACAGGCAGGTGGCACCGTCGTCTGCGGCTTCTTCACGGGCGTGGGCGACGGCGACGACCGGGTGCGGCCCGACGGAATCGACGCACGGCTGCGCGCGCTGTTCGGCATCCGGACCCTCCACGAGTGGTGGCCGCTGGACGCCGACGAGCGCGTGGACTGCGACGGGTTCACCGGCACGCTCTGGTCGGAGGAGCTGACGGCCGACGACGAGGCGGTGACCGTCGCGGCCTACCGGGGCGGCGAGCTCGACGGGCTGCCCGCGGTGCTGCGCCGCGGTCGCGCCTGGTACGTGTCCACGCTCCCCGCACCCGACGCCCTGCGTGACCTGCTCGAACGCGCCGCCACCGAGGCAGGCGTACGGCCTCCGCCCGCCGGCCTCCCCCGCGGAGTCGAGGCCGTACGCCGCGGCGACCTGCTCTTCCTCCTGCACCACGGCCGCGACGAGGTGACCGTCCCGCTCCCGGGCCGGCACCACGACCTGCTGACCGGCGACACGGCCGACGGCGCGATCACCCTCGGCCGGTACGCGGTGGCCGTACTCCGCGAGGACGCACACCCCGCGTGCTCTCCCTGAGCCCGCGGTCACCTTCCCCCACCCCTGGAGAGAATCATGGGACGACGACACCCCCGCCGCACCGCCCTGACCCGCCTGCTGCTCGCCCCCGCCCTGGCCGCGGGCGTGGCCCTCGGGCTGACGTCCGCCCCGGCCCGGGCCGCCGTCTGGTCGACCTGCGACCAGTGGGGCAACACCACCCTGAACGGCTACACCCTCTACAACAACATCTGGGGCTCGGGCGCCGGCAGCCAGTGCCTCACCGCCGACTCGGGCACCAAGTGGAGCGTGCGCGCGGACCACCCGAACACCAGCGGCATCAAGTCCTACCCCAACGCCAAGAAGGTGGTCGGGAAGCCGGTCGACTCGCTGAAGTCGCTGAAGAGTTCGTACAACGTCACGGTGCCCGCGGCGGGGGACTACAACTCCTCGTACGACATCTGGGACACGGATTACGACTACGAGATCATGCTGTGGGTGAACCGGCACGGCAACGTCGGCCCGCTCGGCACCCCGCAGGGGACCGTCAAGCTCGGCGGTCACACCTGGGAGGTCCACAAGGGGAGCAACGGCAGCAACGAGGTCTTCTCGTTCCTGCGCACCTCCGACTCGTCGGCCGGGACGGTCGACGTCCTGCCGATCCTCAAGTGGATCAAGAACACCAAGGGCTGGATGGGCAACGAGACCATCGGTGACGTGCAGTTCGGCTACGAGATCAGCGGCGCGGCCGGCGGTCTCGACTTCAGGACGAACGCGCTGAGCGTCTTGACAAGTTGAATGGTCTGGACCAACTATGCGCACAGCAGCGGTGGCCACCGTCGTTCACATCCGCCCTTCACCTCTTCCTGGAGGCCCTTCGTGGACCGTGTACGTCAGGGCAGACCCGGCTTTCGCCGGAGATTCGGCGCGGCGCTCGCCGTCGGTGCGGCAAGCGCACTCGCCGTCACCGCGCTCGCCGCGCCCGCGCAGTCGGCGGACGCCGCACAGGCCGGCACCGTGGCGGCGGACGTCCAGGCAGACGTCAACGTCGCCAAGAACGCCGGGTTCGAGTCGGACCTGAGCGACTGGACCTGCGCGGCGAACAGCGGTGCCGCCGTCACCTCCCCCGTGCACGGCGGCACCAAGGCTCTGAAGGCCACCCCGTCGGGCCAGAACCACGCCGAGTGTTCCCAGCTCGTCAAGGTGAAGCCCAACTCGACCTACAAGCTCAGCAGTTGGGTGCAGGGCGGCTACGTCTACCTGGGTGCACGCGGCACCGGCACCACCGACGTGTCGACGTGGACGCCGGGCACCTCGTCCTGGCAGCAGCTCTCCACCAGCTTCACCACCGGCGCGAACACCACGTCGGTCACCGTGTACACGCACGGCTGGTACGGGCAGAGCGCGTACCACGTCGACGACGTGAGCGTCTTCGGGCCCGACGGGGGCGGCGGCACCGACCCGGTGGAGATACCCGCCGTGCCGGCCGGCCTCGCGGCGGGCACGACGACCTCCACGTCGGTCGACCTGTCCTGGTCCCCGGTGTCCACGGCCACCGGCTACACCGTCTACCGCGACGGCACGAAGGTCGCCTCGGTCGGCGGCGCCTCCACGACGGTCACCGGCCTCACCCCCGAGACGACGTACAGCTTCCAGGTGAGCGCGTCGAACGCGGCCGGTGAGTCCGCGAAGTCGACGGCCGTGACCGCACGGACCACCAAGGGCGGCGGCGGGGACGGCGGCACGGTGCCCAAGCACGCGCTGACCGGCTACTGGCAGAACTTCAACAACGGCGCGACCGTGCAGAAGCTGCGCGACGTGTCGTCGCAGTACGACATCATCGCCGTCTCCTTCGCCGACGCGACCAGCACTCCGGGCCAGATCACCTTCAACCTGGACCCGGCCGTCGGCTACTCCTCCACCGCCGACTTCAAGGCGGACATCGCCGCGAAGAAGGCCGCGGGCAAGTCCGTGATCCTCTCGGTCGGCGGCGAGAAGGGCACCATCTCCGTCAACAGCGACGCCTCCGCGACGGCGTTCGCGAACAGTGCGTACGCGCTGATGCAGGAGTACGGGTTCAGCGGCGTCGACATCGATCTGGAGAACGGCCTCAACCCCACCTATATGTCGAAGGCCCTGCGCCAGCTCTCGGCGAAGGCGGGCCCGAAGATGGTGCTGACGATGGCACCGCAGACCATCGACATGCAGTCCACGTCGGGCGGCTACTTCCAGACGGCGCTGAATGTGAAGGACATCCTCACCGTCGTCAACATGCAGTACTACAACAGCGGTTCGATGCTGGGCTGTGACGGCAAGGTCTACAGCCAGGGCAGCGTGGACTTCCTGACCGCGCTCGCCTGCATCCAGCTGGAGGGCGGCCTCGACGCCTCGCAGGTCGGGATCGGCGTCCCGGCGTCGCCGCGCGGCGCGGGCAGCGGTTACGTCTCCCCGACGATCGTCAACAACGCCCTCGACTGCCTCGCCCGCGGCACCGGCTGCGGCTCGTTCAAGCCGTCGAAGACGTACCCGGGGCTGCGCGGCGCCATGACGTGGTCGACGAACTGGGACGCCACGGCGGGCAGCGCGTGGTCGAACGCGGTCGGCCCGAAGGTGCACAGCCTTCCCTAGGTGCACGGCCTTCCCTGAGTGCACGGCCTTCCCTGGGCGCAGAGCCTTACCGGAAGGACGGCAGCGACCGGTGGTCCGGCGGTCACCGTGTCGGGGGCGAGTGCGGGGCAGGCCCCGTGCTCGCCCTCACCGTCAGTTCGGGGGCGAGGAGTTCGACGCCGTCCGTGCCGCGCGCCGCCAGCTTCGCGACGATCCGCTCCACGGCACGGCGCCCCATCTCCTGCGCCGGTATGGAGACCGAGGTGAGCCGCACGGACGCCCCGACGGCGACCTGGTCCGGGCAGATGGCCACCACCGAGACGTCCTCGGGGACCGCGCGGCCCTGCTGGCGCAACAGCGCGAGCAGCGGCTCGACGGCCGACTCGTTCTGTACGACGAAGCCCGTGGTGCCGGGCCGTTCGTCGAAGATGCGGGCCAGGGTCATGGCCATCGCGTCGTAACCGCCGTCACTGGGGCGGTGCAGCAGACGCAGGCCCGACTCGCCCGCCATGGACCTGAGTCCCTCCAGAGTGCGTTCGGCGAAGCCGGTGTGCCGCTCGTACACGGCGGGCGCCTCGCCGATGACGGCGATGTCCCGGTGGCCGAGCCCGGCCAGATGCTCCGCGCACAGGGCGCCCGTCGCCGCGAAGTCGAGGTCCACGCACGCCAGTCCCGCGGTGTCGGCGGGCAGGCCGATCAGGACGGCGGGACGGTCCCCGGCGCGCAGCAACGGCAGCCGCTCGTCGTCGAGTTCGACGTCCATGAGGATCATCGCGTCGGCGATGCCGCTGCCGGTGACGCGGCGGACGGCGGCCGGACCCTCCGCGCCGGTGAGCAGGAGCACGTCGTACCCGTAGGTCCGGGCCGTGGTCGTGACCGCGAGGGCGATCTCCATCATCACCGGTACGTACATATCGGTGCGGAGCGGCATCATCAGGGCGATGACGTTCGACTTGGCGCTGGCGAGCGCGCGGGCGCCCGCGTTCGGGTGGTAGCCCAGCTCCTCGATGGAGCGCTCCACTCGTTCGCGGGTGCCCCGGGAGATCGAGCGCTTGCCGCTGAGCACGTAGCTCACCGTGCTGGCCGAGACCCCGGCGTGCCTGGCTACCTCGGCTAGGGTGACCATGGAGTGCTCCTCCGGCTGAGCGGCTCGGGCGGGGAACCGCTTCGACGCGGATCGCCCACCGACCCTATGGGGGCGGGCATGGCCTGTCCAGAAGCCTGTCGAAGCGCTTCGAAGCCTTCGGGCGTTCGCCGAGACCGGCGCCCGCCTGGTTCGGCGTCGGCCTTGGCCTTCCACTCGGGGTTCACGTTGACCTTGGCGCCCGCGTAGGGGTTGCCGACCCGGGTCGCGGCAGCGGCCTCGGGGGCGGGCGTGCCGTCGCCCGCGAGTGCGACGGCGGTCAACTGACGGAATCGCTTCCACTGTTGAAGGCGGAAGCCATTGGAGAGTTGCCGCTGGGGCCAGCTGGAGCCGGAATCGACGAGGCCGGCGTCAGCGGTTCTGTTTCTGCCACTCCGCCTGCGCCTCATTGAGCTGCTCGGCGAGACTGTCGAGGAAGTCCTCCGCCGACATCTTGCCGAGCAGCACTTTCTGGAATTTCGGCTCGTTCTCCGCCTTACTGATGGTGTTCCAGTCGGGCAGGTAGTAGGGAAGCTGCACGATCTTCGTGGAGCCGCTGTTCAGTGCCGCGGCCGCCAGCTCGGTCGGCTCGGCCTTCTTCACCCACGGATCCTTCGCGGCGCGCGTGTTGGCGGGTATGGCACCCGCCGACTCGTTCCACTTGCTGTTGGAGGCGTGCGAGGCCGCGAACTCGATGAACTTCCAGGCGGCCTTCTTGTTCTTGCTCGACCTGAACAGGGCCAGCCCGTCGACCGGGTTGGACACCTGGACGCGGACGCCCGCGTCGGTCGTCGGGTTCGGCAGGCCCCGGAACTTGTCCTCGCCGAGCGCCTTCACGTGGTCCGCGTAGGACCCGAGGTTGTGGCTGAGCATGCCGATCCGCCCGTTGTCCCATTGGGCGTTCATCTTCGTGAAGTCGTTGTTGAGGTCGGCCGACGGCGTGGCCTTCTTGTAGAGGGCGGCGTACTTCTTCAACGCGGCCACGTTCTTGGGATGGTTGACGGTGGTCCGGTCGCCGTCCCAGAACGAGCCGATGCCCGACTGCCCGTACATCGCGTCGAGCGCCTGCGCGATGGAGCCCTCGCCGCCGCGGATGGTGTAGCCGAAGCGGTTGGCCTTCTGGTCGGTGAGCCGGTCCGCCGCCTCGTAGAACGTGGACCAGGTGGTGGGCGCGTCGAGCCCCGCCGCCTCGAACAGGTCGGTGCGGTAGTAGAGGACGCCGTTGCTGGCGGAGGTCGGCACCGTGTACAGACGGCTGCCGCCGCCGGCCGCCCGCACGCTGTCCACCATCCCCGTGTTCAGCTCGTCGCCCAGCGCGCTGCCGTCGAGACGCTCGTCCAACGGCTCCAGGGCGTCCTGCGCGGCGATCCCGGCGAGCATGGCCGCGCCGACACCCCCGACGTCGGGCAGCCCACCGCCCTGGATGGCGGTGTCGTACTTGGACTGCACGCTCTCCGCGGGCACACCGACGTACTTGACCTTGATGTCGGGGTTGGCCTTCTCGAAGTCCCCGATGATCTCCTTCCAGATGTCGTGCCGGACGGCCGTGTTGTTGTCCCAGAAGGTGATCTCGCCCTTGCCCGAGCCCTCGCCGCCCTTGCCCCCGGCCGTGCCGCTGCCGTCGTCTCCGCAGGCGGTGGCGGTCAGCGCGAGGACCGCGGCCAGCGCGAGCGCGGACGTGCTCGTTCCCGTTCTCGTGTTCATCGTCTGGTCTCTCCTTCAGTGGTGATCCGGAAGTGCGTGAACAGGGCGGCGCCGGCTGGGCCCTTGCCGGTCGGCGCCGCCGCGAAGAGCCCGAACAGCGCGCCGACCCAGTTCCACGGCGTGGCGGCGAACACGGGCCCCGAGGCCCGGAAGCCGCGTCCGTCGCCGGTATCGGCGGAGAAGCGGCACCGCGCGCCCTCGCCGACCTCGACGCGCAGCCGGGCCGTGCCGTCCGGCGCGGGACGCGCGTGCTCGGCATCGCGCTCCGGGCCGCCCCGCTCGGCGAACCGGTGCACGAGCCGGGCGGTGCCCTCGGCGTCCCGTGCCAGGCCGATCCAGGAGTACGCGTCGCCGAGCACCGCGAACCCGGCCCGCGCGCCCGGCGCGTCGGCGGCCAGGCTCAGGCCGACCTCCGCGACGCACGGCCGGAGCGGCAGGCGCTGCGTGAGGACGTGCGGCAGCGTGCGCAGGTCGGGTGCCTGCGCGCTGCGGACGCACGTCAGGCGCAGGCCGTCGCCGGAGTGCGAAGTGGTCCAGCCGCGCCGCGGGTTGGCGGTCCACTGCCACTGGCGCCCGTACCGGCCGCCGGGGAAGGCGTCGTCGGTGGCGGGCGCGGCGGCGGGCTGCCGCGGCAGGTCCGGCTTGCGGTGTACGAGGACGGGGGCGCCGTCGTCGCCGAGCACCGGCCAGCCGTCGGTGTCCCAGCGCATCGGCTGGAGGTGGACGACGCGCCCGTAGGGGCCGCGCCGCTGGAAGTGCAGGAACCAGTCCTCGCCGCGGGCCGTGCGCACCCATCCGCCCTGGTGCGGACCGTTGACGTCGGTGCGGCCCTGCTGGAGCACGACGCGTTCCTCGTACGGCCCGTGGAACGCGCGGGAACGGAAGGCGCCCTGCCACCCGGTCTCCACTCCCCCGGCGGGCGCGAGGATCCAGAACCATCCGTCGTGCCGGTAGATCTTGGGCCCTTCGAGCGTGAACCAGCCGGGGATCAGATCGCCGTCGATCAGCACGGTGCCCTCGTCGAGCAGTTCGCGTCCGTCGGGGCTCATCCGATGGCCCGTGATGCGGTTCTTCACGCCGGAACGCGACGTGGCCCAGGCGTGCACGAGGTGGGCGTGGCCGGACTCCTCGTCCCACAGGGGGCACGCGTCGATGAAGCCCTTGCCTGGCTTGATGAGGTGCGGCCGCGTCCAGGGTCCCCGGATCTCCGCCGCGTTGACCTGGAAGATCCCATGATCGGGGTCGCCCCAGAAGATCCAGAACCGCCCGCCGTGCCGGCGCAGCGACGGCGCCCAGACGCCGCAGTCGTGCCGCGGCACGGCGAAGGCCTCCGCCGGTTCGAGACGTTCGACGGCATGCCCGATCAGCGTCCAGTTGACCAGGTCACGGGAGTGCAGCAGCGGCAGCCCCGGGACGCGGCCGAAGCTGGAGGCGGTGAGATAGAAGTCGTCGCCGTCCCGCAGCACGTCGGGGTCGGACCAGTCGGCGGCGAGCACGGGATTCCGGTACGTGCCGCCATCCGTACCGTCGGACGCGTTCACGCCGTCACCGCCCGGCGTACCAGCGCCGTCGCCTCGTCGCGCTTCAGGGCGCCGTCGGCGACGACCGTCACCACACGGCGTACGACAGTGTCGCCCGGCGCGATCGTCAGCCGGTCCTCCGCCGCGAGGGAGGAGCCGACGCCGGGGTACTCCGCGGCGCGTACGAACCACGGGTCGCGCCGGGTCCGCGCCGTCGCCCCGGCGAACACCAGGGTCCAGCCGTCGCCCGCGAGGGCCAGCCAGTCCGCGCGGGCCCCGTGCACGGACGCCTCGCCCTCCGCGCCCGCGGTGAACACGTGCGGCGCCGCGGACTCCTTCGGGGCACGCCAGAAGAAGCCGCCGTACCCGGCGCCGGGCCGCCCGTTGGTGGCGGGGCTGCCGACGGACACCTCGTCACCGGTGACGTTGGTGAGGGAGAAGGTGAAGTCCAGCGCCCAGGCCGTGGCGTCGAGTTCCGTGGCCGCCACCGTGCGGCACTCCCTGAACAGCACCTCCCCCGCGGCCTGCCCCGCCGCCCGCCGCACCGTTTCCCCCGCCACCGTCCAGGTCAGCTCTTCCACGAACCCGTCGGGATCGTGCAGCTTGAAGTCCTGGTGGCGCTGCACGCCGTGGTTGTCGAGGTGGACGGGCCCCCGGTCCCGTACGAACGTGCGGCCGCCCCAGAAGTTGTGGCCCGCCACGTCCGGCACGGCCACGCCGGCCCCGAGGTGGTGCGGGTGGTCCGCAGGGCCGAGCTCGGTGACGGTCGTACCCGCGAGGGTCGTCACCGGGTGCAGGTAGGGGCGCGGGGACAGGCGCCGGTCGAGGTCGTTCCGGTAGGCGTAGCGGCCGACGGGCCGTCCCGCGCAGCGCAGGACGAGGGAATGCTTCATGACGTACTCACCTCGTTGTGAAGGTCGTCGGGGCGGGCCGGGCCCAGTCGGCGCCCAGCTCGGAGTAGAGGCGGAGGGTGTCGGCGGCGAGCGCCACGAGGCCGTCGATGCCGTGCACGACACGTCGTCCCGCTCCCGCCCGGTCGCCCGGAGCCGTGGTCCAGGCAGCCCGTTCGGGCAGCTCCACGGGGTCGGGGGCGGTCCGCACCGCCTCGACGACGCGCATGAAGGCGCCGGTCCTCGCGGGCGGTACGAGGAGCGGGGCGCGCCCTGTGAGGTGCTCGACGAGGTTCTCCAGGAGGTCGGTCCTGCCGTGGAGGGTGGTCGCACCGAGTACGACGTCGGGCCGCCGTCGGCCCGGCGCCGCGCCCGCGCCCCGCACCTCCACGCGGTCCTGCCGGTACCAGAACGTGATGCGCCCCCGCGTCCCGTGCACGACGACGTACGGCTCCCCGTTCGTGTGGGCGCACAGCGTCGCCGCCACCGTGATCCGGCAGCCGGACGCCGTGCCGACGCGGACGCAGGACGTGTCGTCGGACTCGATGGCGTGGGCCCGGAACAGTTCCGTCTCCACGGCCGTGACGTCCTCGGCCTCCGTCGCGTCGGCCAGCGCGAGGGCGGTGGCGACGGCATGCGCCAGAGGGTTGGTCAGAACGCCGTCGACGACGTCGATTCCGTCGAGGCGGCGGCGTCCCGCCCACGGCGCGCGCCGGAAGTACGCCTCGTCGCGCACCCACGCTCCCGCCCCGCCGACCCCCGTCACGTCGCCGATCGCCCCCTCGGCGACCAGTCGCCGGATCGCGGGGAGGGCGTGCGAACCGAGCGACTGGAAGCCGATCTGGACGGCGGTGCCCGCGGCGGCCGCCCCGCCCGCCATCCGCCGGAACTCCTCGTACGACGGGGCGGGCGGCTTCTCCAGAAGCACATGGACGCCGCGTGCGGCCGCCGTGAGAGCGAGCCCGGTGTGGGTCGGGATGGGCGTGCAGATCACGGCGACGGCCGCGCCGGTCGAGTCGAGCAGCCCCGCGAAGTCCTCGGACTGCGCCACCCCGCCGAACCCCGCGAGCTCCTCCCCCGTGAGCGGCCGCAGCTCGCAGACGCCCACGAGACGTACGAGCCCGGCGTGCTGGAGGCGGCGGATGTTCTCCAGGTGCCGGGCGCCGTGCCCGCGCGCCCCCGCCAGGACGACGGACAGCGGCGGCCGAAGGCTCCCGGCCCCCGCGCCCACCGTGGCCGTCATCCCTTCACCGCCCCGGCGCTGAACCCGGTGACCAGCCACTTCTGGATGAAGGCGAAGACGATCACGACGGGCACCGCGGCGACGACACCGCCCGCGGCGAGCGCGCCGAGGTCGACGCTGTCGGCGCCCATGAGCGTGGCGAGGCCCACCGGGATCGTCTGCTTGCCCTGGTCGCTGAGGAACATCAGGGCGAAGAGGAAGTGGTTCCAGCTGTGCACGAACGCGAACGACCCCACGGCGATGAGTCCGGGCCGCAGCATCGGCAGCACGATGGCGCAGAACGCCCGGAAGCGTCCGCAGCCGTCGACCCAGGCGGCCTCCTCCAAGGCGTACGGGACGTTCTTGATGAAGCCGCTGAGCAAGATCATGGAGAGCGGGAGCTGGAAGACGGTCTCTGCGATGATCACGCTGCCCAGCGAGTTGATCATCTGGAGTTCGGCGAAGATCTGGAAGAGCGGCACGAGCATCAGGGCGCCGGGGATGAACTGCGAGCACAGCAGCGCCAGCATGAAGCCGCGCTTGATCCGGAAGGCGAAGCGGGCCAGGGCGTAGCCGCCGGCGAGGGCGACGAGCGTGGTCATCGCCATGGAGGCGACGCCGACGAGCACGCTGTTCTGGAAGAACGTCGCGAAGCTGCGCTCGGTCCACACCTTGTCGAAGTGCTCGAAGGTGAGGGGCCACGGCACGAGCGAGGTGGATCCGGTGGGGCGCAGGGCGAAGAGCAGGATCCAGTAGAAGGGGATGAGGGTGAAGAGGAGATAGAGGCCGAGGGGCAGGTGGATCTGCCAGCGGGGCGGCTTCCTCGTACTGCTCACTTGTCCTGTCCCCCGAACTTGCTGAGCCGCAGATAGAGCAGCGAGCAGAAGAGAAGAATCACGAAGGCGACGGCGGTCAGCGCGGAGGCGTAGCCGAAGTCGTGGGAGTCCACGGCGATGGACGCGATGCGCAGCGGGAGGGTCGTGGTCTCGCCCGCGGGGCCGCCGCCGGTGAGCGTGTACAGCAGGTCGACGTTGTTGAACTCCCAGACGGCGCGGAGCAGCGTGGAGAGGATGATCGCGTCCTTGAGGTGCGGCAGCGTGATGTGGAAGAACTGCCGGAAGCGGCTCGCGCCGTCCACCTCCGCCGCCTCGTACAGGTCCTTCGACACGGACTGGAGGTCGGCGAGGATGAGGATCGCGAAGAAGGGGACGCCGCGCCAGAGTTCGGCGACGACGACGGCCGGGAAGACGGTGCCGGTGTCGGAGAGCCAGGACGTGCCGTAGGAGCCGACGCCGGCGTCGGCGAGGTAACGGGTGATGCCGGTCTGGGAGTTGAAGATCAGCAGCCAGATGGTGGACGTCAGTACGCCGGAGACGGCCCACGGCGAGAAGACGAGGGCGCGGGCCATCGCGCGGCCGACGAAGGTCTGGTTGACGAGCAGGGCGAGGGCGAGTCCGAGCAGCAGCTGCAGGACGACCTCGACGGCCACCCACTGGAAGCTGAAGCCGAGGGTGTGCCAGAAGTCCGGGTCGTCGGTGAACGCCGTGACGAAGTTGTCCAGGCCCGCGTAGCCGTCGCGCCACGGCTTGGTGGGGTTGTAGTGGCGCAGGCTGTAGTAGAAGACGCTGACCACCGGGTAGGCGATGAAGCCGAGCATCAGCAGGACGGCCGGCGCGATCAGCAGGTACGGCAGCCGGCGCGGGGTCGTCCCGTTCTTGCGCCGCTTCCGTGGCGGGGGCGGTGGCGCTTTCGCGGTGCCGTGCGGCGGCGGCTTCGCCACGGCTGCGGCGTGTGCCATGACACTTCTCCGATCGTGGGGGTACGGGGGATCGTGGGTGTGGGGAAGGGAAGCGCCTCGGTGTGCCAGAGGTGAAGCGCTTCGCGTACGTCGTTCGAAATACCGATCAAGAAGAAGGCGTCAGCCCGCGTACGGATCCGGCACCGCGCCGGGCCTGGCCAGGAACGCGAAGTCGCACCCCGTGTCGGCCTGCGTGATCTGCTCGCTGTAGAGCGCGCCGTAACCCCGCTCGTAACGGGCCGGCGGCGCCACCCACTCACTCCGGCGCCGCACCAACTCGGCCTCGGGGACGTTGAGTTGCAGGCTCCGTGCCGGTACGTCGAGGGTGACGAGGTCGCCCGTGCGGACGAGGGCGAGCGGCCCGCCGACGTACGACTCGGGCGCGACGTGCAGCACGCACGTGCCGTACGACGTGCCGCTCATCCGCGCGTCGGAGATCCGCACCATGTCCCGCACCCCCTGCTTGAGCAGGTGGTCGGGGATCGGCAGCATCCCGTACTCCGGCATGCCGGGCCCGCCCTTGGGGCCCGCGCCCCGCAGCACCAGGACGTGGTCGGGCGTGATGCGGAGCGCCGGGTCGTCGATGGTGCGCTGCATCGTGCGGTAGTCGTCGAACACGACGGCGGGCCCCGTGTGCCGCAGCAGCCGCGGGTCCGCGGTGATGTGCTTGATGACGGCGCCGTCCGGGCAGAGGTTGCCGCGCAGGACAGCGACGCCGCCCTCCGTGGCGACCGGGTTGTCGCGGGTGCGGATGACGTCGTCGTGGTGGACGCGGGCGCCTGCGAGCTGTTCGCGCAGGGTGTCGTGCGCGACGGTGGGGCGGTCCAGGTGGAGCAGGTCCGTGATGCGGGAGAGGAAGCCGGGCAGTCCGCCCGCGAAGTGGAAGTCCTCCATGAGGTAACGCTCGCCGCCGGGGCGGACGTTGGCGAGGACGGGCACGGCGCGGGCGATCCGGTCGAAGTCGTCGAGGGTGAGCTTCACCCCGGCGCGGCCCGCCAGCGCGATGAGGTGGATGACGGCGTTGGTGGAGCCGCCGAGGCCGAGGACGGTGGTGACGGCGTCCTCGAAGGCGTCCGGTGTGAGGATCTGCGACAACGTCCGCCCCTGACGCACGAGTTCGACGATACGGAGGCCGGATGCCGCGGCCATCCGCTCGTGCCCGGAGTCGACGGCGGGGATGGACGAGGCGCCAGGCACCGTCACGCCGAGCGCCTCCGCGGCGGCGGTCAGCGTCGACGCGGTGCCCATGGTCATGCAGTGGCCCGGGGAGCGTGCGAGACCGCTCTCCAGCTCGGTCAGCTCGCAGTCGCCGATGAGCCCGGCGCGCCGGTCGTCCCAGTACTTCCACATGTCCGTGCCGGAACCGAGGACCTCGCCCCGCCAGTGACCCGGCAGCATGGGCCCCGCGGGCACGAACACGGTGGGCAGGTCGACGCTCGCGGCGCCCATGAGCAGCGCGGGCGTCGATTTGTCGCAGCCGCCGAGCAGCACGGCGCCGTCCACGGGGTACGAGCGGAGCAGCTCCTCGGTCTCCATGGCGAGGAGGTTCCGGTAGAGCATGGGCGTCGGCTTCTGGAAGGTCTCGCTCAGTGTCGACACGGGGAACTCCAGCGGGAACCCGCCCGCCTGCCACACCCCCCGCTTGACGGCCTGCGCACGCTCACGCAGGTGGGAGTGGCAGGGGTTGATGTCGGACCAGGTGTTGAGGACCGCGACGACGGGCTTGCCCAGGTGCTCCTCGGGGAGGTAACCGAGCTGCCGGGTGCGGGCGCGGTGGCTGAAGGAGCGCAGGCCGGACGAGATCGTCTCGCCGTACCACCGCTGACTGCGCAACTCGCCTGCCGGGCGCGTCATATGGACCACCCGGCGACGATGTCCGCGACCTCGGCGCGCTCCGCTTCGGGCAGCAGACTGCTCGGAGCGCGTACGTCGCGGCGGCACAGGCCGAGTCCGGCGAGGGCCTCCTTGACGACGGTGACGTTGTGGGCGGAACCGTCGGCGGCACGCAGCTCCTCGAAGCGGCGGATCCGCGCCCAGATGCTCATGGCCGCCGGGTAATCGCCGCGTCGAAGCGCTTCGATCATGCGCAGCGAGAGGCCGGGGGCGACGTTCACAAGCCCGGAGGTGAAGCCGGTGGCGCCCGCCGAGAAGTACGAGGGGGCGTACGGCTCGGCGAGTCCGGCGACCCACACGAACCGTTCGAGCCCGGCGTCCCGCGCGAACCCGGCGAAGCGCGCCGCGTCCGGCACCGCGTACTTGACACCGATGACGTTGGGGCAGGCGTCGGCGAGTTCGGCGAGACGGACGCCGGGCAGCGCGGCGTCGCGCAGGTAGGGGACCACGCCGAGGCGGGGCACGGCCTCGGCGATGGCCCGGTGGTAGTCGACCCAGCCGCTGTCGGAGACGTAGGGGTGGACGGGCTGATGGACCATCACCATGTGGGCGCCCGCCGTCTCGGCGTGCCGGGCCGCGGCGACCGCGGTCGGCACGTCGTGGCCGACACCGACGAGGATCGCCGCCCGCCCCGCCGCTTCCTCGACGGTCGACTCGACGACGGCGCGGCGCTCCTGCGGCGCGAGTGCGTAGAACTCCCCCGTGTTGCCGTTGGGCGTGAGGGTGCGCACCCCGACGTCGAGCTGGCGGCGCAGGATCTTGCGGTGGGCGTCGTGGTCGATCGAGCCGTCCTCGGCGAAGGGCGTCACGGGGATCGCCACCACGTCGGCGAGCGCGACGCGCTGCGCGCCGAACAACTCTCCTTCTGCGTACGTCACTTGTGGTTCCCTTCCGAAGGAAAGGCGCGCTGCACGAACGACGCGATGTGCCGGTGCAGCGCCTCGGCGGCGCCGTCCGCGTCCCCGGCGAGCGCGAGCCGCAGGATCTCCTGGTGCTCGGTCGCCTCGCGGGCCCACGACGGGTCGGCCGCCCAGGCGACGGCGGAGACGAGGGCGGCCTGGTCCCGCACCTCGTCGAGGAGGCGGCCGAGGAGCGGATTGCCGCAGGCGGCGTACAGCGTGCGGTGGAACTCCCGGTTGGCCAGGGAGCGTTCGGCCGCGTCCTCCGCGATGTCGGCACGCTCCAGGGCGTCGCGGGCGGCGTCGAGCGCCGCCCCGCGCCGGACGGTGCGGCGCAGCGCCTCGGGTTCGAGGAGCAGCCGTACGTCGTAGACCTCGCGGGCCATGGCCGCGTCCACGGTACGCACCGCGGCCCCCTTGTACTGGCTCATCGTGACGAGGCCGGTGCCCGCGAGGGTCTTGAGGGCCTCGCGCACGGGCGTCTTGGAGACCCCGAACTCACCGGCGAGTTCCGCCTCGACCAGGGGCTGCCCCGGCCTCAACTCGCCGCTGAGGATGCGGTGTTTGATCGCTTCGAGCACGAACTGCGTGCGCGAGGGGATCGGGGTCGGCACGGACGTCATGGGGCACCCTCGGATCTCACGTATCGCGTATCACGTCTCATATATGACGTACGAAGTACGACGCGTAGAAGCTAAGAGGGCGGGTGGAGTTCGTCAACGCTTCTGACGAAAGAAGGGGGAACCAGAGCCGCGCGCTCACGGTTTCGGTGTGTCAGCTGCCGCAGGAAGGTTTCATGACGGCAGGTCCCGGAGGATCTCGCGTGCGGTCTCGGTCACCGGTCTGCCCTCGGCGAAGGCCTGGGCCCGCAGCCGGACCATCGCCTCGCCCAGGGTCACGCCGAGCCGGCAGCTGAGCACACCGGTGGCCTGGTGCACTTCGGCCCAGTGCAGGTCGACCGTACCGGCCTTCCCCCGCCCCTCGGGGGAGCTGTCGTTCCCCGGCCCCCAGGCCAGCAGCCGGCCGGCCAGCACGTCGGCCACCCGCAGTCCGTCCGCCGCCTGCTGTGCGGTCAGCGGCCCGGGCGTCCTGCGGTATCCGGTCAGTGACCCGAGCCGCGCCGCACCCGAGCGGACCGGCCAGACGAAGAGCGCCCACACGCCCAACTCCTGGGCCTCGGCGGCGAGCCGCGGCCACTGCTCGGCGGCGCCTCGGCTCAGATCCGGCACCTGATAGGGCACGTCACCGAACTCCGCCGCCACTCCGGGGCCCTGCCCCAACGTGAACTGGGCGTCTTCCAGCCGTGCGCTGACGCTGTCGCTGAACCAGACCAGTTCCGCGCCCCACCGCAAGGAGACCGCGATGCCGCCGAGCCCGAGCGCGTGCGCGCACCGCACGGCCCACTCACCGTGCCGACCGTCGTCGACGGCCTCTGTGAGCCCGCCGAGCAGTTCCTGCACAGTCACCCGGTGCTCCATCACTGAGCCTTCCGCGCCACGGGGCGCACCGGCCCTGGAAGACAGCCACGTTCCTGTTCGGCAGACTACTCCCCGCCGCACCCCTCCCGGGCCTACCGTGCCTGCGCCGGATGGCGGTCCTTCAGGTGGTACACGCCGAACGCCTTGCGGATCACGGGCTGGGCGACGTTGCGGACCGGGACGCCGCCCGTGGTCATGCCGTGTTCGGTGCCCGCGTGTGCGTGGCCGTGGACGGCCAGGTCCGCGCCCGCCGCGTCGACCGCCTCCGCGAGCAGGTAGCTGCCCAGGAACGGGTAGATCTCCAGGGGCTCCCCCGCGAGGGTGTCCGGCACGGGCGCGAAGTGCGTCAGCGCCACTCTCGTACCGCATCCCTGCTCGGCCAGCTCGTCCAGGGAGGCGCGCAGGCCGTCCGCGCAGCGGCGGGTGTAGCGGATGAACTCCTTCATGAGGGGTTCACCGAACTCACTGCCGCTGCGGCCGACGAAGCCGCCGCCGAACCCCTTGGTGCCCGCGATGCCCACGCGTGCCCCGTCGACCTCGACGACCGTGCTCTCCCCTTCGAGGACCCGGACACCCGCCTCGCGCAGGACGGCGGTGACCGCTTCGGGCTGTTCGTCGTGGTGGTCGTGGTTGCCGAGCACGGCGACGACGGGCACGGGCAGACCGGTCACCTCCCGCGCGACCACCTCCGCCTCCTCCGGCGTGCCGTGGCGGGTGAGGTCCCCGGCCAGCAGCAACAGGTCCGCGCAGTCGGGCAGCGTTTCGAAAGCGGGCCTGAGCACGCCCTGGCTGTCGAGGCCCATGTGGATGTCCCCCACGGCTGCGATGCGGATCATGCCAGTTCCTCCGGGTGGTCCGGGGCCGCCGATTCGGCCACGACGACGTCGAAGTGGACCGTCTCGCCGTCCAGTTCCTCGTTCACGGTGCGCAGCAGCTCGTCGCGGCAGTGGGTGGTGGGCACGGTTCCGACGACCGCCACGGACGATCCGCGGTGCTCGACGCGGATGCCGAGCTCGCCGAGTTCCTCGGCGGCGAGCCGCTCCTTCAGATGCGCGATGCGGTACTCGACATGGGCCGGGTCGTTCATCCGTCTCCTCCTCGCGGTGCGATGACTTCCAGACGTTCGAGCAGGTAGAGGAAGGCCGCCGGCATCGGCAGGTCCCCGAACGCGTCGCGGAGCGCCTCCCAGTCGACCATCTCCCGCAGCTGCCGCGCGATCGGCAGCACGGCGCCGAAGTCGCAGTGGTGCTCGGAGAAGGCGGCGAGCAGCGCCCGTACGAGGTCGGTCGGCGCCAGGACCGGCATCTGCACGGAGTCCACCGGCAGCTGCGTGGCGCGGCCGAGCAGCTCGGTGGTGACCGGCTCGCCGCCCAGTTCGAAGATGAGGTCGATGTCCTGACCGAGGCACTTGGCCTTGAGCAGCCAGTCCTCGGGCGGCGCGTACACCGTCAGGCCGGCCTCCTCCAGAGTCGCCGCGACCGCCGCGGCGTCCTCGGGCCTGATGCAGAAGTCGGCGTCGTGCTGGAGGTTGCCGGTCCCGCCGTGCGCGTACACGGCGACGCTGCCGGCGAGGGCGAAGTCGTGCTCGCCCCTCTTGAGGAGGGCGCCGACCTGTTTGGCGGCCTCCAGGATGGCCTGGTTGAGGTCGGGCGGGAGGTCGTCCGCGGGCAGAACGTGGTGCGCCGCGGGCGTGTCGTGGTGCGGGGAGCCACCGGCGTACGGGGCCTGCGCGCCCTGCGCGCCCGGGGCGGTGTCCTGTCGGGTGAGGTCTTCTGCGTTCGGCGTCACCTGCTGCTCCGTTTCCGGACCCCGGCATCCGCACCCGCACGGCACGTGCGGATCGTGCGGGCCGGCGCTGTCCCACGATCCCTGCTCCAGGCAGCTCCGGTACCCGGGCCGCCGGGTTCGACACGGGCCGGTTGCCGCACGGGCCCACGGGGCGGGCCGAGGGGCGTGCTCAGGGGCGGCGCCACTCGTCGCTCCGCAGATGCGAACCGGCCTGGGGTCCCATGCGCAGCATGCCGCCGTCGGCGACGTAGGACGCGCCGGTCACGTACGAGGCGTCGGGGCTCGCGAGGAAGGCGATGACGGCGGCGACCTCCCTGGCGTCGCCCGGCCGGCCGAGCGGGATGCCGGGACGGCTCACCTCGTGCACGTCGGTGTCCTCCTGCCCGGTCATGGGTGTGGCGATCTCGCCGGGCGCGACGGCGTTGACGGTGATGCCGTGTTCCGCGAGCTCCAGGGCCATCACCTGGGTCAGCAGTCCGAGTCCGCCCTTGGCGGCGCAGTAGGGGGCCGCGCCCACGCGGGGCTGGTGCTCGTGCACCGATGTCACGTTGACGATGCGGCCGCCCCCGCCCTGCCGGATCATGCGCCGCGCGGCGCGCTGACCGCACAGGAACGGACCGATGAGGTCGACGTCGACGACGCGCCGGACGTCGGCGTGTGCCAGGTCGAGATAGGGCGTCGCCGTGCCCGTGCCCGCGTTGTTGACCAGGACGTCGATGCGGCCGAGGCGCTCGGCGAGGTCGTCGACGGCGTCCGCGGCGTCGGGCAGCCGGGTCAGGTCCATTCGGGCGACGGCGGCACGCCGGCCGTGCCGGCCCACCTCCTCGGCGGTCTGCCGCGCACCGTCCTCGTCGCTGTGCCAGGTGATCCCTACGTCCATCCCGGCGGCGGCGAGCCGGACGGCCGTGGCCCGGCCGATGCCGGAGTCCGCGCCGGTGACGACGGCCACACCCGGGCCGGAAGAGGTGGGGACGGTCATGGAGGTCCTCCTGCTCGTGGAACGGATCACACGTCGCCCTCCGTCCAGCTTCGAACAGGGCGACACATCCCGCCTGCCCGCGGGCGCCCGGTGCACCCCGGCCCCGACACGTCGCGGGCGCGTTCAGTCCCGGTCGTCCTGCGCCGACGGCAGGTTCTCGTCGGGGACGATGTGGACCGCCGCTTCCTCGGCGCCCGCCGCGCCGCCGTCGATGCCCTCGTCGCGGGCGACGACCTGCTTGTCGATGTCGGTGTGCGCGCCCTCGTCGGGGGCCACCAGACGGCCCGCGCGGTCCTGGCCGGCCTCCGGGTCCATGGGCTCGCCCTCACCGTCCGGCAGGTCGCCGATGTCGTCACGGCCGGGACGCTCCGCGTCGGGCACCTCCTCGTCGGGGACTTCCTGCCGCAGCCGCTCGTCGAGCGTCTCGCCCTCGTGCTGCTCCGCCGCCGTCGTGCCGGTCTTGGTCACGCCGAGCGGCTTCTCCGGCGGCGAGTAGCCCTCGTCGAGCATGTCGTCGTACGTGCGCTCGTCCAGCGCGTCCTGCAGGTCCAGCGGCGCCGCGTCCGCCTGCTCCTCGTTGTCGCCGGTGGGCTGGTAGGCGTCGTCCGCCATGTTCTGGTCACTCATGAGTACCTCGCGCTCGGGGGTCCGGTTTGTCGCGCTCGCCCTCTGATGGTCGCGCACAGCCCTTCGTAGTGCCCGCGACGCACTCCCCCAAACGATCAGCTGGGCCGTCAGGCCGTGTGCATGATCTGGATGAGATTGCCGCAGGTGTCGTCGAGGACCGCGACGGTGACGTCGTCCATCTGCAGCGGCTCCTGGGTGAAGTACACGCCGAGCCCGCGCAGCCGCTCGAACTCCGCGGCGACGTCGTCCACGGCGAAGGCGGCGGCCGGGATGCCGTCCTCGACCAGCGCCGCCTTGTACGGCTTCACCGCCGGGTGGCCGTCGGGTTCGAGGAGCAGCTCCGTCCCCTCGGGGTCCTCGGGCGAGACCACGGTCAGCCACCAGTCGTCGCCGACCGCGACCTTGGCCTTCTGCTGAAAACCGAGTACGTCGGTGTAGAAGGCCAGAGCCTTGAGCTGGTCGTCGACGAATACGCTGGTCAGGTTGATCCTCATGGCGTGCTCTCCGTTGCCTCGGGGGTGTCGGCCTCGCCGGGCCCGAGCCACCTGGCCATGACGCGTTCCAGGGGCGCGGTGTCGAGGTCGTGGTACTTAAAGCGGCCCTGTCGCCTCGTGTGGATCAGCCCCGCCGCTTCGAGCACGGCCAGGTGCTGGCTGATCGCCTGCCGGGTGAGACCCAGCCCGTGCCTGGTCAGCAGCCGCGAGCAGATCTCGAACAGGGTCTGGCCGTCCCTCTCCACGAGCCCGTCGAGGATGCGCCTGCGGGTGGGGTCGGCCAGCGCCTTGAAGACATCCTCTTCCATGACCGGAGCATATGCAAGCAACGACTTGCCTATCAAGGCGGAAGCCTCTCGCCCTCCGGACCCCGGCCGGACCTCGCGCCCCCTCAGCCCCTGCGCCCGATCACCAGCCACCTCGACGGCAACTCGATGCGCGTACCGTCGGAGGTGAACTCGGTTGTCGTGAGCGGGAGTTCACCGGCCGCCAGCACCACGAGCCCGGCCGCTTCGACGAACGAGCCCACCGACGCGTCGGCGACCTCGGCGGGCGCGAGGCCGTGCGCGAAGATCGGCGCCAGCTTGGGCGGCGGCCCCGCGGGACCCTGCACCAGGCCCATCAGGACGGGCCGCGCCGCCTCCGAGGGTTCCACGACGAAGGCGCGGCCGCGCTCGCCGAGCAGCGTGGCGATGCTGTCGAGCAGCGGCTGCCGGTCGGCGGGGTCGCACTGGTGGAGTACGCCCCGCATATAGATGTTCGCGTCACCGATCTCCGCGTGCAACTGCTCCGCCTCGCGCTTCTCGACGGCGTCGAGCTCCCGGAAGTCCACCTGGTCCGCGGGGTCCGCGCGCCGGGCGTGTTCGAGGGCGGCCGCCGACAGGTCGACGCCGAGAACGCGCGGGAAGCGGTCGGCGAGGAACCGCGTCTGGGTGCCGTTGCCGCAGCCGAGGTCGACGACGGGCAGGCCGACGGCGGTCATGTGCGGCTCGAAGAGCGCGAGATGGAGGCCGACGGTGAGGGCGGGTTCGGCGTCCCAGAAGACCTCCCCCGGCTCGTCGGGGGCCTCGCGCCAGAACCCTTCCCACGCCGCCCTGTACCGACTCGTGACGCTCATGTCCGTGCTCCCCGGAGTGCGACGAAGCCGCCGAAGCCGGCGACAAGATCGGTCTACCGCGCCCCGGTCGCACGGACAAGCGCCCGCGCACTCTTCACCGTGCATGTGAGTACGCGGACCACCTGGCATGCGCTACGTGGATCACCGCGCGGCACGTCGCCACGTCGACGTCGGACGCGCCCCTTTTCGCCGACTAACGCCGCGGCAGCGCCAGTTCGCACCAGACCGTCTTGCCCGCGCGCGTACGACTGGTCCCCCACTCCTTCGCCAGCCCGCTGACCACGCGGAGGCCGCGTCCGAACTCGTCCGCCGGGCCCGCGCTGAGCAGCGTCGGCAGGGTCTGGTCCTCGTCCTCGACCTCGCACGCCAGGACTTCGGAGCGGACCATGCGCAGGTCGATCCTGCTGCTGCGGGAGTGGCGCACGACGTTGGTGACGAGCTCGCTGACGACCAGCTCGGCGGTGTCGCTCAACCCCTCCAGGGACCAGCCGCGCAGTTGGGCGCGGACCATGTCACGGGCCCTGCCCACCTCCGCGGGGTCGACGGCGAGCCGCCAGTGCGCGACGTTCTCGGCCGGGATTCCGTTGAGCCTGGCCATCAGGAGCGCCACGTCGTCCTTGCGGCCGCCGCGGGTGTTGAGGGCGCGGATGATCGTGTCGCAGGCGTCGTCCATGGAGGCGGCGGGGTGCGCGGCGGACTCGGTGAGCGTGGCGAGGCCGACGCCGATGTCCTCGCCGCGGACCTCGACCAGGCCGTCCGTGCACATCAGCAGCCGGTCGCCGGGCGCCACCCGCATCGTGACCGACTCGAAGGGCACACCACCGACGCCGATGGGCGCCCCGGTGGGCAGGTCCAGGAGTTCGCTGCGGCCGTCCGCGGCGCGCACCAGGACGGGCGGGATGTGTCCCGCGTTGGCGAGGTGCAGCTCGCTCGCGATCGGGTCGTAGACCGCGTACAGGCAGGTCGCCAGATAGTGCTCGCCCAGGCGCTGTGCGAGGTCGTCGAGGTTGCGCAGGAGCTGCTCGGGCGGCAGGTCGAGGGCGGCCATGGTCTGCACGGCCGTGCGCAACTGGCCCATCATCGCCGCCGAGTTGAGGCCGTGGCCCATCACGTCGCCGACGACGAGGGCGGTTCTGGAGCCGGGCAGCTTGACGGAGTCGAACCAGTCGCCGCCCACCCGGCCGAGGAGCGTGCCCGGCAGGTAGCGGGTGGCGATGTCGCAGCCGGGCATCCGGGACTGGATGTGCGGCAGCATGCTGTCCTGGAGGGTGTCGGCGACGCTCTCCTGGTACGTGTACATGCGGGCGTTGTCGAGCACGAGGCCCGCGCGTGCGGCCAGTTCGGCGCCGGTGACGCGGTCCATGTCGTTGAAGACCGGCCGCTCCCGGTGGCGGAGCAGGATCATGAAGCCCAGCACCACGTTGCGCGCCTTGAGCGGGACGACGAGCATCGAGCGGTGGTTGATCAGCGGGCGGATGTCGCGCTTTTCGAACTGGGAGGCGATGGCGTTGCCCATCTCCTCCGTGATGCGGGGCACGAGCACCGGGTCGCCGGAGGTCATGCACTGGAAGAACGGCGTGTGGGCGGGGAACGGCATCGACTCGCCGACCGGCACCACGTCGTCCCAGCGGCCCGGCTCGTCGGTGTGCTCCACCGCGACCCGGTGCCACATCGTGGTCTCGTCCGGCGGGCCCTCGGGAAAACCCTCACCGGCCACGACCTGCTCACGCAGGTAGGTCCCCGCGACGTCCGTGAAGCGCGGCACGACCGCCCTGCTGACCTCCAGGATGGTCCGCGACAGGTCGAGCGAGGAGCCGATCCGCCCGCTGACCTCGTTGAGGAATTCGAGGTGTTCGCGCACGGCCGCGTACTCGAGGTCCTCACCCTCGTCGTCGACCGGGTCGGGGGCCACCGGGATCCCGCGGGCGGCCGCCTGCGCGGCGCGCTGCCTGCGCTCCTTGCGTTCGGCGCGGCGGGCGACGCCCCAGTCGGGGGTGACGGGCACGCGGTCCTGATGACTGAACTCCAGGACGGGGTAGCCGAGTTCGAGCACCTGGGAGACGATGCGCGCGCTCTCCCCCACGCTCATGCTCGGCAGGATCTCGGGAAGGCGGGCTGCGAGCTCGTCCGCGCCGGGGAAGTCCGTGTGCAGGGCGAAGCCGGGCGCGATGCGCTCGATCTGCACGTCCTGCCGGCTCCGCTCGGCGCGCCCGTCCGGGCCGCTCTCGGGCTCGTCGGCCGCTGCCAGGCGTGCGGCGTCCGCCGCGAGCACGAGGAGCCGCTCGGATCCCGGCCCGACCAGCGGGTACGCCCACCAGAGCACGTCGACGCGGCAGTCGCCGCCGCTCCTCGACCCGGTGAGCCGCGCCCGCCCGGCGGCGGGGTAGGAGATGCGCCGGTCGAGTGAGGTCTCCAGGTCGGGGCCGAGCCCGTCGAACGCTCCGTAGGACTCGCGGTCCTCGGGGATGGCGCCGTGCACCGGTAGCAGGTCGCCCACGGGACGGCCGACGGCTTCCTCCTTCTCGTACCCGAAGAGCCGGCGGGCACCGACGCTCCAGTGCGAGACGAGTCCGGCGCCGTCCACGACGACCACGGCGAGTGGGATGCGGCCGGACGCGGCACTCTGCGTCGGCGGCTCGCCCGGAGTGCCTGGTTCCATGGCTCATGCTCCTTCCCGCGGCAGCGCAAGATCTGAGCCGCCACCAACCACCGTACGGGGGTAGCAGGTTGCCGTGCGGGGCAATGCGGGAATTGGCCCGGACCGCCCGGGAACCGGCGCACGCCCCCACAGGGCGCCCGGCCGGTGCCCGCCGGCCCGGACCACCGACGGAACCCCTCAGTCCTCGTGGCCGAGCTGCAGGTCCCGCTCCGTGCGGCCGCCGCCGGCGACCTGGAGCACCGTGGCAACCGGCGGGTAACCCGCCGCGATCACGGTGTACTCGCCGGACGACAGGTCGACGAAACGGAAGGTGCCGTCCGCCTGGGTGGTCAGGGTGTCGACGACGTTCCCCGCCGCGTCGAGCAGGGTCACGCGCGCGTCCTCGACGGGCCGCCCGCCGCCGGCCCGCACGGTGCCGCGCAGCACGGCGCCGCCCGCGAGCTCCACGTCCTGCCGCGTCTCGCGCGAGGCCTGCACGGTGACCGGGAGCGCGGCGGGGCGGAACGCGGGGGCGCTCGCGGCCAGGGTGTACTCGCCGGCCACCAGCTCCGTGATGACGTACCCGCCCTCGCGTCCGCTGCGGGTGGTGGCGACGACCTCGCCGCGGACGTCGGTGAGGGTGACGGCGGCGTCCCTGACGGGCGTCCCGTCGGCGGTCACCACGGTCCCGGCGAGGCGGCCCGCCCCGCCGAGGACCACGTCGAGCTCGACGGGCCGCTCCCCGACGGTGACGGTGACGGCCTGCGGCTGGTGCCCGCCGGCCGCCGCGATCAGTACGAACGAACCGGTGCCCGGCGTCGCGAGGGCGTACCGCCCGTCCTCGCCGCTCGCGCCGCGCCCGATCTGCTGCCCCGCCACGTCGATGAGGGTGAGGGCCGCGCGCGGCACCACGGTGCCGTCGGGGTGCTGCACGGTGCCGCAGACCGGGACCCCGGCGGTGTACGTCGTCGTGCGGGCCTGCGGGACGGCGCCGACGGTCGCGGTCTCGGCGGCGGGTGCGTTGGTGGAGGTGGCGCTGGACAACAGGGGGGTCTCCTTGAGGAAGAAGGCGAGCAGCATGCCGAGGACGAGCACCGGCACCAAGTAGAGGAAGATCCGCGGCATGGCGTCCGCGTAGGCCTGGATGTAGCCGTCGCGCAGCGGCGCGGGCAGCGTGTGGACGAGCTGCGGGGTGATGGACTCGGCGTCGGGCACGGCCGCCCCCGATCCCGCGGGGAGCCGGTCCGCGAGCGCGTCGGCGAGCCGGTTCGCGAAGAGCGTGCCGAAGATCGCGGCGCCCACGCTGCCGCCGATCTGCCGGAAGTAGTTGTTGGCGCTGGTGGCGGTGCCGAGGTCGGTGGGGCGGACCGCGTTCTGCACGGCGAGCACCAGGACGGGCATGACCAGGCCGATGCCCGCGCCGAGCACCGCCATCCAGATGCTGTACTCCAGCCGGGACGTGTCCACTTCGAGGCGCGAGAGGAGCCACATGCCGATGACGGAGAGGACCCCGCCGACGACGGGGTAGATCTTGTAGCGGCCCGTGTGGCTGATGAGCTGCCCGGAGACGATCGACGCTCCGACGATGCCGCCCATCATAGGCAGCATGAGGAGGCCGGACTCGGTGGCGCTCGCGCCGTCGACCATCTGCAGGAAGGTCGGCAGATAACTGGCCGCTCCGAAGAGGGCGATTCCGATGACCATGCCTACAAGACTGGTGATGTTGAAGACCGGATCACGGAACAGGCGCAGCGGAATGATCGGTTCTGCCGCGAACCTCTCGGCGATCAGGAAGAGCACGCTCGCCACGACCGCACCGGCCCCGAGCCCCAGGATCACGCGGTCGCCCCACGCGTACTCGGTCCCGCCCCAACTGGTCAGCAGGACCAGGCAGGTGGAGGCGGCGGCGAGCAACAGCGCGCCCAGCACGTCGATCCGGGCCTTCGCGGTGGGCTTGGGCAGCTTCAGGACGAGCGAGACGACGAGCAGGGTGACGAGCCCGAAGGGCACGTTGAAGTAGAAGCACCAGCGCCAGGAGGCATGGTCGGTGAAGAAGCCGCCGAGCAGCGGTCCCGCGACCGAGGCGAGGCCGAACGCGGCGCCGATCAGGCCCATGTAGCGGCCGCGCTGCCGGGGCGGCACGATGTCCGCGATGATCGCCTGGACGCCGATCATGAGGCCGCCCGCGCCGACTCCCTGGAAGGCGCGGAAGGCGATCAGCTGCTCCATCGTCCGCGACCAGCCGGCGAGCGCCGAGCCGATGACGAAGATGACGATCGCGAACTGGAAGACGCCCTTGCGCCCGAAGAGGTCGCCGAGCTTGCCGTAGATCGGCAGGCCGATGGTGGAGGTGAGCAGGTAGGCGGTGATCGCCCAGGACATCTTGTCGAGGCCGTGCAGCTCGCCGACGATCTTCGGGAGCGCGGTGGCGACGATCATCTGCTCCAGCGCGGCGAGGAGCAGCGCGAGCATCAGTCCGACGAACACCATCCGGACGCGGCCGGGGCTGAGGTGCTCGGCCGTCGCGTCGTGGGGCTCGGGTGGTGCGGGTGGCGCGGGTGGTGGCGCTTGCGCGCCCCGGCCGTCCGCCCCCGCTCCACCGTCCGGCGTCGGGTCCTGCTCGGCCACCTCGTGCTGCCGTTCGCCCTGCTCGGCGACCTGCACCAGCGTCGTCCCGCCCACGTACTGCTCCCCTCGTCGCGCTTGCGCCGCCCATTTCTCGCATTACGCGACAACTGGGAGCAAGCGCGACGAGTAGGCGTCGCGTGGGGCCCCGGGGGCGTATGCGCCGGTCGGAGCCCTACGGCGTACAACGGGGCCGAACAGAAAACCACTCGAAACGGTGAGCGTGCCAACAACCCTGATGGCCTAGGCGGGAGTTGGCCGCCCGGCCGTGGCGGGGAGCTACTTCTCGACCTCGGTGGCGAGGTTGGCGAGCACGGTGTCGTGGATGCGCCCGAGGCCCTTGGGCGCGAAGGTCTTCTCGAAGAAGCCGCCGATGCCGCCCGCGCCGTTCCACACGGTGGTGACGACCACGCGGGACTTGCCTTCGCCCGCCGGGGTCACCGTCCAGGTCGTGACCATGGATGAGTTGCGGTCCTTCTCGACCAGTTCGCCGTCGGTGGGCTCGCTGACCTCGAGGAGGCAGTCGCGGATGCGCTTGCTGGTGGCCTGCAGCTTCCAGTGGACGAGGGTGCCTTCTCCGTCGCCACCCTCGCGCACCTCGTACTCGCTGAAGTGCTCCGACAGGAGCTTCTCCCGCGTGCCGTTGTAGTCGGCCAGCGCGTCGAAGACATCGTCCGGCTGTGCCGTGATGATCCGCTCGGTGACCGCCTCGACCTGCGCCATTGCACTTCCTCCAGCAGTTGTGACTCGGGGGCTTCACGGAAAGCCAACCACCCGGCGCACCGGCCTCCCAAATCGGGTCCCCTGCAAGGGGCGTGCTCAGCCGGGCAGGAGCCGCAGGGAGACCCACAGCGCGAGGGTGGACAGGACCAGGGCGGCGGGGGTGGTGAGGAGTCCGAGGCGGGTGAACCGTCCGAGGCTGACGTCGTGTTCGTGCTGGTGGGCGATGCGGCGCCAGAGGAGCGTGGCGAGCGATCCGGCGTAGGTGAGGTTGGGTCCGATGTTCACGCCGATCAGCACGGCGAGCACGGCTCCGGGTCCGGCCGGGGCGGCCAGCGGGACCAGGGCGAGGACGGCGGGCAGGTTGTTGATCAGGTTGGCGAGCAGCGCGGCGACGGCGGCGGTGCCGAGCAGCGCGGGCAGCGCGGTGCCGTCGGGCAGGACCCGGCCGAGGGCGTCGCCGAGGCCGTTGTCCACGACGGCCCTGACGACGATGCCGAGGGCGAGGACGAAGGCCAGGAACGGCAGCGAGGCCGAGCGCAGGATCGCCACGGGTGTCGTACGACGGCGCAGCAGGGCCCGTACCGCGAGGACGGCCGCACCGGCCGCGGCCGACCAGGCGGGTTCGATGCCGAGGCCGGAGGCGACGGCGAATCCGGCGAGCGTCGCCGCGACGGTCGCCAGGGCGAAACGCGGCATCCGCGGTGGGTCGGCGGGCTCGGTGCCTTCGGCGGGTGCGTCGAGGTCGGCGGCGAAGAACCGCAGGAAGACGACGTACTCGACCGCGATGGCGACCAGCCAGGGCAGCGTCATGAGCAGCGCGAAGCGGGTGAAGCTCAGCCCGGTGGCGGTGAAGGCGAGGAGGTTCGTCAGGTTCGAGACGGGCAGCAGGAGCGACGCGGTGTTGGACAGGTGGGCGCCGGCGTAGACGTGCGGCGCGGGGCGGGCGCCCATGCGGGCGGCGGTGGCGAAGACGACCGGCGTCAGGAGGACCACGGTGGCGTCCAGGCTCAGGGTCGCGGTGATCACTGACGCCAGGGCGAAGACGGCGCCGAGCAGGGTGCGGGGCCGCCCTGCGGCCCGGCGCGCCATCCAGCTGCCGCAGGCGCGGAAGAGCCCTTCGTCGGCGCAGAGCTTGGCGAGGACGAGAACGCCCGCGAGGAATCCGATGACGGGTCCGAGCCGGG
This sequence comes from Streptomyces sp. NPDC045678, assembly GCF_056432085.1. Taxonomy (NCBI): domain Bacteria; kingdom Bacillati; phylum Actinomycetota; class Actinomycetes; order Kitasatosporales; family Streptomycetaceae; genus Streptomyces; species Streptomyces sp. NPDC045678. The sequence continues at coordinate 66,365 of NZ_JBWKJS010000009.1, read as the reverse complement.
CGGCCTCCTCGCGTACGTCGTCGAGCGGGATCGCCCCGGCCAGGATCACGACACCGGCGGCGGGCACGGCGAAGGCGGCCTCGGGCCAGCGGAAGGGGCGGACGACGGCGCAGACGAGGACGACGGCCAGGGCTGCGACGGACAGGGACTCGACGAGCATGCTTACGATCATCCAACGCGCGGCGGGACCGCCCGACGGCGGACCGGCCGGAAGGGGCCCGGCGGCAGGGGTCCGCGCCGCCGCCGGGCCCGGGATCCGCTACTTCTTGGACGGTGCCGGTTCCGGCGCGTCCGTGCGGTACAGGGCCGTCGTCCCGTCACTGCTCCAGCGGTGCAGGCCCGCCTTCTCCAGGACCCGGACGGAGGCCTCGTTGCCGAGTTCCACCTCGGCGTACACCACGGTGACGGTCGGCGAGGCCAGGGCGTGTGCCGTGAGGGCCCGTGCGGCTTCGGGAGCGTAGCCCCGGCCGCGGCGCGAGGGCACGACTCCGTAGCCGAACTCGACCGCGCTCTCGCTCGGCGGCCAGAGCAGGCTGATGGAGCCGACGACGGCGCCGCTCTCCCGTTCGACGATCAGCCGGTGGCCGTGCGCTCCGGGGTCCTGCGGTCCGTCGGCGATCTGCTGGGCGATGACGCTCGCGATGACGCGGTCCCCGTCGGCGGGGAAGTCCCGCGCCCAGTGCGCCGGACGGCGGTCCGCGAGGACGTCGGCGACCTCGTCGGCCGTCCAGGCCCGCAGGGTGAGGCGTTCGGTCGACAGAGCGGCAGCGGTGGTGGAAAGAGAAGAAGACACGCGACTCTCCAGGTCGTTCTCGACGACCGGGTCGCTCGTGACGGCCTGTTCCTTCGGGCTCGTCCTCAGGCTCGCGCGACCCGGACAAGGACATGCTGATGAGGCGTACGGCGGGCCATATTCATCAACCTCCCTCGTCGCGGCGGTGTCGCGCAGGTCGCGCTTGACGGAACGCTATCAAAAGCACGGCGCGCGGAGCGGGGTCGCACGATCAAGGGAACGTATGTTCTATTCTGTGGTCAGTGCTACCGAGGAGGCGCCATGCGCTGGGAGAACCTTTCCGACGGGCCACGCCGTGGCACCGCGGATGCCGCGCTGTTCGGCGCGGACGCGGTGACGACGAGGGTGATCGACACCCCCGAGTTCAGAGGGATCACGTTCCACGAGATACGGGCCAAGTCGATCGTGAACCGTGTGCCGGGGGCGTCCCGCATGCCGTTCGAATGGACGGTCAACCCCTATCGGGGGTGCACGCACGCGTGCGTCTACTGTTTCGCGCGCAAGACGCACAGCTATCTGGACCTGGACACCGGACTCGGTTTCGACAGCCAGATCGTCGTCAAGGTCAACGCCGCCGAACTGCTGCGGCGCCAGCTCGCCTCGCCGCGCTGGCACGGGGACCACATCGCCATGGGCACGAACGTGGACTGCTACCAGCGCGCGGAGGGCCGCTACCGGCTGATGCCGGGGATCATCGCGGCCCTGCGCGACCGCGGGAACCCGTTCTCCATCCTGACCAAGGGGACGCTGATCCTGCGCGACCTGGATCTGCTGCGGCAGGCCGCCGCGGTGACGGACGTCGGGGTCTCCGTGTCCGTGGGCTTCGTCGACGAGGAGCTGTGGCGCACGGTGGAGCCGGGCACCCCGGCGCCCGGGCGCCGCCTCGACGCCGTGCGCACCCTCACCGAGCACGGCATCGGCTGCGGCGTCCTGATGGCACCGGTCGTTCCCTTCCTCGGCGACCACCCGGATCAGCTGCGCGCCACGGTGCGGGCCGTCGCCGAGTCGGGGGCGACCTCGGTGACGCCGCTGGTGCTGCATCTGCGGCCGGGGGCGCGGGAGTGGTTCATGGCGTGGCTCGGCCGGCACCACCCGCACCTGGTGCGGCGGTACGAGCGGCTGTACGCGGAGGGCGCCTACGCCCCCAAGTGGTACCAGCGCCGCATCACCCGCCAAGTGCACGAACTGGCCGAGGAGTTCGGCATCGGTCCCACGCGCGCGGGTGCCGCCCGACGGATCCGGGTCCCCGAGGAGCCCGAGCCCGCCGCGGGACCCACTCAGCTCACCCTGCTCTGACCGGCTTGCTCCGTTCGGGTTGTTCCCGGCCGGGACGGGCGCTCTTGTGGAGCCCGTTCCGGGAAGATGCGCCGGAGATCGCGGCCCCCTGGCCCCGAACCCGCCGCCCTGGGAGGCCGAATGAAGAAGCGTGCCGTCGTACTCTGCTCGGTCGCCGCCGTGACGGCGACCCTGGCCGCGGCGGTGCCGCCCGCCTCGGGAGCCCCGGCGGAGCGCGGCCCGCTCGCCTGGAAGAAGTGCGCCACCAAGAACCACCCGACGCTCCAGTGCGCGTCCCTGAAGGTGCCCCTCGACCACCAGGAGCCGCACGGGCGGCAGATCACCCTCGCCCTGTCCCGCGTCCCGCACACCGCCAAGACCTTCCAGGGACCGCTCCTGGTGAACCCCGGAGGCCCCGGCGGCAGCGGCCTTTCGATGGCGGGGTTCGTCGCGAAATCGCTGCCCGAGAAGGCGGCCGCGCAGTACGACATCGTGGGCTTCGACCCGCGCGGGGTCGGCAGGAGCCGGCCCGCGCTCAACTGCGCGCCGGGCCACTTCGACCCCGTGCGCCCCGCCGCCGTCCCGGCCACGGCCGCCCTGGAACGCGACAACCTGCGCAGGGCACGGGCGTTCGCGACGGCGTGCGGCAAGAAGTACGGCGACGTCCTGCCCTTCATCGACTCGGTGAGCGTCGCCCAGGACATGGACGCCATCCGCGCGGCCCTCGGCGCCGGGCGGATCAATTTCTTCGGCTACTCCTACGGCACATACCTGGGCGCCCTCTACGGAAGGCTCTATCCGCACCGGGTGCGGCGCATGGCGCTCGACTCACTCGTCGACCCGTCGGGGCTCTGGTACGACAACAACCTCCGCCAGGACCGGGCCTTCGACGACCGCCACAAGGCGTTCATGACCTGGATCGCCCGCCACGACGCGAGTTACGGGCTCGGCGGGAACCCGCGGGACGTCGAGGCCAAGTGGTACGCGATGCGCGAGGCGCTCGCCGCGAAGCCCGCGGGCAAGAAGGTGGGCGCCGCCGAAGTGGAGGACACCTTCCTGCCCGGCAGCTACTACAACGGGTACTGGCCCCGCCTGGCCAAGGCGTTCGCCGCGTACGTGAACGACGGGAACAGCACACCGCTCGTGGCGGCGTACGACGTGTTCGGGGCGGTCGACGCCGCGGGCGAGAACAGCTACAGCGTCTACAGCGCCGTGCAGTGCCGCGACGTGCAGTGGCCGCGCGACTGGCGGACGTGGCGCGACGACAACGACCGCATGCACGCGAGGGCACCGTTCGCCACCTGGAACAACGCCTGGTACAACGCGCCCTGCGCGTTCTGGCCGACGCACCACCTGAGCCCGCCGGACGTCGCCAACTCCGAGCTGCCGCCCGTCCTGCTGTTCCAGGGCACGGACGACCCGGCCACCCCGTACGACGGAGCCGTGAACCTCCACCGCATGCTGCGGGGCTCCCGCCTGGTGATCGAACAGGGCGGCGGCAACCACGGCGTCACCCTCAGCGGCAACAAGTGCCTCGACCGGCACCTGGCGGTGTACCTGACGACCGGCAAGGTACCGACCGGCGACGGCGAGATCGACGCGGTCTGCGAAACCCGGCCGGCCCCGAAGCCACAGCCCCCGAGCAAGGCGAAGCCGAGGGCGCTGTCACACCCGTGGTCCACGATGAACACATGAGCCGACTCACCCACATCCACGCCCCCGAGGGCGTCGCCCCCGCCACCGCGTACACGCACGTCGTCATGGGCTCGGGCCGCTTCGTCGCGGTCTCGGGCCAGTTGGCCCTGGACGAGGACGGCAGGCCGGTCGGCGAGGGCGACGCGGCCGCGCAGGCCCGGCAGGTCTTCGAGAACCTCCGGCGGTGCCTCGCGGCGGCGGACGCCACCTTTGACGACGTCGTGAAGCTGACGTACTTCGTGACGGACATGGCGCACATGCCCGCCGTGCGGGCCGCCCGGGACGCCTTCCTCGATCCCGGGCGACTCCCCGCGGCCTCGGCGGTACAAGTGGCGTCCCTGGTGCGCCCCGAGTTCCTGATGGAGATAGAGGCGTTCGCAGTGGTGCCCGAGTAGCCGGCGCTCCGCAGCCGCCCCGTCAGCCGGCGCGGTCGTCGTCCTGTGGGAGGCGGGCCAGGGCGGCCGAGGCCGCCGCCGCCAGGCGGGGGTGGCCGCGGGCGGCCGTCAGGACCGGCCTGGCGCGGGCGTCGCCCAGTGCGCCGAGACCCTCCACGCAGGCGAGCGCGATCTTGCCGAAGGGGTCGTGCGGCGCCAGTCTGCGCTGGAGCGTGGTGATCAGCGCCGGCGCCGACTCGGGGGCGCGCAGCTCCGTGAGCAGGCGCACGGGGTACAGGGCGTAGGCGACGCGGAGTTCGTTCGTGGCCAGGGCGGCGGCGGCGCGTGCCGTGCGCGGGTCGCCGAGGCGGGCCAGGGCGTGGGCCGCGGCGGCGCAGCGTGGTGGGTCCCGGTGGTTCAGGAGGAGGACGAGCGACTCGAAGGCCCTGCGGTCGCCCGCGACACCGAGTCTGACCGCGGCCAACTCCCGGGCCCACAGGGGCTGCCCGGGTGAGACGAGCACTTCGGCCAGCTCGTCGGGGTCTTCGGCGGCGATCAGCCTCTCGTACTCCTTCGATCCGCCCGCCTCGGCCCGTAAGCGTTCCGTCACCGTCCGCAACTCCTCATCCATGGTCGCGAGCCTAAGCCTTACCGCCGGTCGCGATGTAGATCACAGACACGGGAAAACATCGCGGGCTGGCGCGCTCGTTACTCGCCGGTTAGTCTCATGTGAGCGGGGCACACTCCCCGTAGCAGTTATTTCCTCGTGGCGGCCTGGTGACGCAGCCGCCGCGAGTGTCTGGTCGGTTCGGTACTTCACGTACCTCAGTACGACGTGGCTCCGGGACAGAGCCGGTCGACTCCCCTCACCGGGCGTGCCCTGCGCGCCGCCCGGACACGACACGCATCACTTCCCGCTCGCCGTGCGGCAGTCGCCGTACCCGCGCGCCCCTCAGTCGTCACTCTCTTCCTGGAGTCCACGCATGGACGCTCCCTTGAACACCGTCGCCGTCATCGGTCTGGGCACGATGGGCACCGGCATCACCGAGGTCCTGGCCCGGGCGGGCCGCGAGGTCATCGGCATCGACATCTGCCAGGCCGCGGCCACCCGCGCCGTCGAGTCCCTGGAGGCCTCGACCGCCCGCGCCGTGCGCCGAGAGCGCCTCACCGAGGAGGAGCGCCGCGGCATCCTCACCCGCTTCCGCACCTTCACCGACCTGCGCGCCGCGGCCGACGCCGACCTGGTCATCGAGGTCGTCCCGGAGTCGTACGAGATCAAGCAGCAGGTCGTGCGCGAGATCGACGCCGTCGTGCGCCCCGAGACGATCATCGCGACCGGCACCAACGCGCTGTCCGTGACCCGCCTCGCCGCCGAATCGGCGCGCCCGGAGCGGGTGTTGGGCCTGCACTTCTTCAACCCGGCGCCCGCGATGAAGCTGGTCGAGGTCGTCTCGTCCGTGCTGACCGCGCCCGCCGCCGTCACCGCGGTCACCGATCTGGCGATCGCGCTGGGCAAGGAGCCCGTCGCCGTCGGCGACCGGCCGGGCTTCGTCGCCGACGGGCTGCTCTTCGGCTACCTCAACCAGGCCGCCGCGATGTACGAGGCGAAGTACGCGTCGCGCGAGGACATCGACGCGGCGATGCGGCTGGGCTGCGGCCTGCCGATGGGGCCGCTCGCGCTGCTCGACCTGATCGGCGTGGACACCGCCCGCACGGTCCTCGACGCCATGTACGCCGAGTCGCAGGACCGCCTGCACGCGCCCGCGCCGATCCTCAAGCAGCTGAGCGAGGCGGGCCTTACCGGGCGCAAGGCGGGCCGCGGCTTCTACACGTACGCGGAGGCGGGCGGCTCGGAGGTGGTGCGCGACGCGCTGACCCCCGCGGAGGACGAGGAGCGCGCGCCGGGGCGCACGGTCCGCTCGGTCGGCGTCGCGGGCTCGGGGACGATGGCGTCCGGCATCGCGGAGGTCTTCGCCAAGGCGGGCTTCTCCGTGGTGCTCGCCGCTCGGACCGAGGAGAAGGCGGAGACCGCCAAGTCCCGCATCGGCAAGTCCCTGTCCCGCTCCGTGGACAAGGGCAGGATGACGGCGGAGGCGGCGGCTCAGACGCTGGAGCGGATCACACCCGCGGGGTCGTACGAGGCGTTCGCCGACGTCGACCTGGCCCTGGAGGCCGTCGCGGAGGACCTGGACGTCAAGCGGCAGCTCTTCGCGACCCTCGACAAGGTCTGCAAGCCGGGCGCGATCCTGGCGACCACGACGTCCTCGCTGCCGGTCGTCGCCTGCGCCCGTGCCACCTCGCGGCCGCGTGACGTGATCGGCATGCACTTCTTCAACCCGGCCCCGGCGATGAAGCTGGTCGAGGTGGTCCGCACGGTGGTGACCGCGGACGACGTCCGGGCCACGGTCCGCGAGGTGTGCGCGAAGATCCGCAAGCACCCGGTGGACTGCGGCGACCGTGCCGGCTTCATCGTGAACGCCCTGCTGTTCCCGTACCTCAACAACGCGATCAAGATGGTCGAGGAGCACTACGCCTCGCTGGACGACATCGACGCCGCGATGAAGCTCGGCGGCGGCTACCCCATGGGCCCCTTCGAGCTCCTGGACGTCGTCGGCCTGGACGTGTCGCTGGCCATCGAGAAGGTCCTGCACCGCGAGTTCCGCGACCCGGGCCTGGCCCCGGCGCCGCTGCTCGAACACCTGGTGGCCGCGGGCTGCCTCGGCCGCAAGACGGGCCGTGGCTTCCGCGAATATGCGCGGCGCTGAGCAGGCCGAGGAGCGACCGGGGGAACGGACGGACTGGGGCGGGCTGCTCGAACCCTCGGGCGGCCCCGTCCCTCAGGAGCACCGTGGCGCGCACATGCAGTACGTTCATGGCATGTCCAAGGCCGCCAAGTCCTCACGCAACGCAACCCCCGACGCTCCCGAGAGTGCCGCGGGCAGCCGTGCCGCCGCCCAACGGCTCAAGATGCGCAGGGAGCTGGCGGCCGCTGCCATGGAGCTCTTCGCGTCCAAGGGGTACGAGGCGACGACGGTCGACGAGATCGCCGCGCAGGCCGGGGTGGCCCGCCGGACGTTCTTCCGGCACTTCCGCTCCAAGGAAGAGGCGATCTTCCCGGACCACGACGACACCCTGATCCGCGCGGAGGCGGTCCTCAACGCGGCTCCGCCGCACGAGCACCCGCTGGACACGGTGTGCCGGGGCATCAAGGAAGTCATGAAGATGTACGCGGCGTCGCCCGCGGTCTCCGTGGAGCGCTACCGCCTCACCCGTGAGGTCCCCACGCTCCGTGAGCGCGAGATCGCCTCGGTGGCCCGCTACGAACGGCTCTTCACGCGCTATCTGCTGGGCCACTTCGACGAGCAGGCGCACCACGACGGGAACGACGACCCGCTGCTCGCCGAGGTCGCCGCGTCCGCGGTCGTCACCGCCCACAACCACGTCCTGCGGCGATGGCTGCGGGCGGGCGGCCAGGGCGACGTGGAGACCCAGCTGGACCACGCGTTCGCGATCGTCCGGCGGACCTTCGGCACGGGCATCGGCGCGGGCCGCGACACGATGCCGGCGGCCACGCCGGCGACGGTGTCCGAGCAGGGCGAGGTGCTGGTCGCCGTGGCGCGCACGGACGCGCCGCTGGACGAGGTCATGCGGACCATCGAGAAGGCGCTCAGGGAGCGTTCCTAGCGGCTCGGCGGGGTTCCCGACGCGTTCCTTCGGGTGTTCCTGGGCAGGTTTTGATCCGCCTTCATGCGTGGCTTAGAAGGGGGCGCTACCTTTCGGTAGCGCCCCCTTCGTCCTGTCGGCACCCCCTCTGACCTGCGGTGATCGATCATCGGTCAAAAATTAATGGCACCCAGTGTCTTGCCCGTTGGCACGCGGTGCCATACGTTGATGTTGTCCGGGCGGCCGGCGTGCAGGGATCTCGCGCACGTCGGCTGTCCCCTCAAGCCACGGCTTGCGCGCCCGGACGCCTGCGTCACAGGCACCTCCCGCGCCACACCAAGGCGTTGCCGAGCACCACCCTTCGCCGAACCGACGGCACACCCCTCCACAGCATCACAACGAACGCCGACGTATCCCCCTCGAAGAGCGCCCCCTCAGCGCTACCGCCGGAGGTAAACCGTGAAGGAAATCCTGGACGCGATTCAGGCTCAAACCGCGACCGCGAGTGGCTCGGCCACGGTCACATCCGCAGATTTCGCCGCTCTCCCGCTGCCCGAGTCGTACCGCGCGATCACCGTGCACAAGGACGACGCGGAGATGTTCGCGGGCCTCGAGACCCGCGACAAGGACCCCCGCAAGTCGCTCCACCTCGACGACGTGCCGATCCCCGAACTCGGCCCGGGCGAGGCCCTGGTGGCCGTCATGGCCTCCTCGGTCAACTACAACTCCGTGTGGACCTCGATCTTCGAGCCGCTGTCGACCTTCAGCTTCCTGGAGCGCTACGGCCGGCTCAGCGAGCTCACCAAGCGCCACGACCTGCCGTACCACATCATCGGATCCGACCTCGCAGGCGTCGTCCTGCGCACCGGGCCCGGCGTGAACGCCTGGAACCCGGGCGACGAGGTCGTCGCGCACTGTCTGAGCGTCGAACTCGAGTCGTCCGACGGCCACAACGACACGATGCTCGACCCCGAGCAGCGCATCTGGGGCTTCGAGACCAACTTCGGCGGTCTCGCCGAGATCGCGCTGGTCAAGTCCAACCAGCTGATGCCCAAGCCCGGCCACCTCAGCTGGGAGGAGGCGGCGTCCCCCGGCCTGGTGAACTCCACCGCCTACCGCCAGCTGGTCTCCCGCAACGGCGCCGGCATGAAGCAGGGCGACAACGTCCTGATCTGGGGCGCGAGCGGCGGACTCGGCTCGTACGCCACGCAGTTCGCACTCGCCGGCGGCGCCAACCCCATCTGCGTGGTGAGCAGCCCGCAGAAGGCGGAGATCTGCCGCGCCATGGGCGCCGACGCGATCATCGACCGCAACGCCGAGGGCTACAAGTTCTGGAAGGACGAGCAGACCCAGGACCCGAAGGAGTGGAAGCGCTTCGGCAAGCGCATCCGCGAACTCACCGGCGGGGAGGACATCGACATCGTCTTCGAGCACCCCGGCCGCGAGACCTTCGGCGCCAGCGTCTACGTCACCCGCAAGGGCGGCACCATCACCACCTGCGCGTCGACCTCCGGCTACATGCACGAGTACGACAACCGCTACCTGTGGATGTCCCTCAAGCGCATCATCGGCTCGCACTTCGCCAACTACCGCGAGGCCTGGGAGGCGAACCGCCTGATCGCCAAGGGCAAGATCCACCCGACGCTCTCCAAGGTCTACTCCCTGGAGGACACCGGGCAGGCCGCCTACGACGTCCACCGCAACCTCCACCAGGGCAAGGTCGGCGTCCTCGCCCTCGCGCCCGAGGAGGGCCTGGGCGTGCGCGACCCGGAGATGCGCGCCCAGCACATCGACGCGATCAACCGCTTCCGCAACGTCTGAACGCACTGAGGAGCAGCGCAAGATGACAGAGCGTCAGAAGGACCGGCCGTGGCTCATGCGGACGTACGCCGGTCACTCCACGGCGGAGGCGTCCAACGAGTTGTACCGGCGCAACCTCGCCAAGGGGCAGACGGGCCTCTCGGTCGCGTTCGACCTGCCCACGCAGACCGGCTACGACCCCGACCACATCCTCGCCCGCGGCGAGGTCGGCCGGGTCGGTGTGCCCGTCTCGCACCTCGGTGACATGCGACGGCTGTTCCAGGACATCCCCCTGGAGCAGATGAACACCTCGATGACGATCAACGCCACCGCCATGTGGCTCCTGGCGCTCTACCAGGTGGTCGCGGAGGAGCAGGGTGCGGACATCACCAAGCTCCAGGGGACGACACAGAACGACATCGTCAAGGAGTACCTCTCGCGCGGGACGCACGTCTTCCCGCCGGGTCCCTCCCTGCGCCTCACCACCGACATGATCACGTACACCGTGGCGCGGATCCCCAAGTGGAATCCGATCAACATCTGCAGCTACCACCTCCAGGAGGCGGGGGCCACACCGGTCCAGGAGATCGCGTACGCGATGTCCACCGCCATCGCGGTTCTCGATGCCGTACGCGACTCGGGGCAGGTCCCCGAGGAGAAGTTCGGGGACGTCGTGGCCCGCATCTCCTTCTTCGTGAACGCCGGAGTGCGGTTCATCGAGGAGATGTGCAAGATGCGGGCGTTCGGGCGGATCTGGGAACAGGTCACGCGCGAGCGATACGGCATCGAGAACCCGAAACAGCGCCGGTTCCGCTACGGCGTGCAGGTCAACTCCCTCGGTCTGACCGAGGCGCAGCCGGAGAACAACGTCCAGCGCATCGTCCTGGAGATGCTGGCCGTCACGCTCTCCAAGGACGCACGCGCGCGTGCCGTGCAGCTGCCCGCCTGGAACGAGGCGCTGGGTCTCCCCCGGCCCTGGGACCAGCAGTGGTCGCTGCGCATCCAGCAGGTCCTCGCGCACGAGAGCGACCTCCTGGAGTACGAGGACATCTTCGCGGGCTCGCACGTCGTCGAGGCCAAGGTGGCCTCGCTCGTCGAGGAGTCCCTCGCCGAGATGGACCGCATCGAGGAGATGGGCGGCGCGATGGCCGCCGTCGAGTCCGGCTACCTCAAGTCGCAGCTCGTCTCCTCGCACGCGGAGCGCCGGGCGCGCATCGAGTCGGGCCAGGAGAAGATCGTCGGCGTGAACTCCTACGAGTCCACGGAGCCGAGCCCGCTCACCTCGGACCTGGACGCGGCGATCATGACGGTCGACCCGGCGGTCGAGGCCCGCGTGGTGGACGCCCTCAAGCAGTGGCGCGACACCCGCTACCAGCCGCCGTTCAACCACCCCCGCCCCTGCAAGGCCCTGGAGCGCCTCAAGGAGGTGGCGGCCGGGACGGGCAACCTCATGGAGGCCACCCTGGAGTGCGCACGCGCCGGTGTGACGACCGGAGAGTGGGCGGGGGCACTCCGGGAGGTCTTCGGGGAGTTCCGGGCTCCTACGGGCGTCTCAAGCGCTCCTGTGGCCGTCACGGCCGAGGAGGGCACACCGCTCGCCCTCGTCCGCGAGAAGGTCGCACGGACGGCCGAGGACCTCGGCGGCGGCCGGCTCCGCTTCCTGGTCGGCAAGCCGGGCCTCGACGGACACTCCAACGGCGCCGAGCAGATCGCGGTGCGCGCGCGTGACGCGGGCTTCGAAGTGGTCTACCAGGGCATCCGCCTCACGCCCGAGCAGATCGTCGACGCGGCCCTCGCCGAGGACGTGCACGCGGTCGGCCTGTCGATCCTCTCCGGTTCGCACGCGGAGCTCGTCCCCGACGTGCTGGAGCGGCTCCGCAAGGCGGGCGCCACCGACATCCCCGTCGTCGCCGGCGGCATCATCCCCAACAGCGACGCCGAGGACCTGAAGGCGGCGGGTGTGGCCGCCGTCTTCACCCCCAAGGACTTCGGCATCACCGAGATCATCGGCCGTATCGTCGACGAGATCCGGAAAGCGAACAACCTCGACCCCCTGGAGGTCCCCGCATGACCGCGCCCATCAACCGCCTTCGTCCGCGCCGCTCCTGTCTGGCGGTCCCGGGTTCGAACCCCCGCTTCCTGGAGAAGGCCCAGGGCCTCCCGGCCGACCAGGTCTTCCTCGACCTGGAGGACGCCTGCGCGCCGCTCGCCAAGCCCGAGGCGCGGCACACCATCGTCAAGTTCCTCAACGAGGGCGACTGGACGGGCAAGACGCGGGTCGTGCGCGTCAACGACTGGACGACCGAGTGGACGTACCGCGACGTCGTGACCGTTGTCGAGGGGGCCGGCCAGAACCTCGACTGCATCATGCTGCCGAAGGTGCAGACGGCCGAGCAGGTCGTCGCCCTCGACCTGCTCCTCAGCCAGATCGAGAAGACGATGGGCTTCGAGGTCGGCAAGATCGGCATCGAGGCGCAGATCGAGAACGCGCGGGGCCTCAACAACGTCAACGCGATCGCCGAGGCCTCCCCGCGCGTCGAGACGATCATCTTCGGCCCGGCCGACTTCATGGCGTCCATCAACATGAAGTCCCTGGTCGTCGGCGAGCAGCCGCCCGGCTACCCGGCGGACGCCTACCACTTCATCCTCATGAAGATCCTGATGGCCGCCCGCGCCAACAACCTCCAGGCGATCGACGGCCCCTACCTGCAGATCAAGAACGTCGACGGCTACCGCGAGGTCGCGAACCGCGCCGCGGCGCTCGGCTTCGACGGCAAGTGGGTCCTGCACCCCGGTCAGGTGGAGGCCGCCAACGAGGTCTTCTCGCCCTCGCAGGAGGACTTCGACCACGCCGAGCTGATCCTGGACGCGTACGAGTACTACACGTCCGAGGCGGGTGGCAAGAAGGGCTCGGCGATGCTCGGCGACGAGATGATCGACGAGGCCAGCCGGAAGATGGCCCTGGTCATCTCCGGGAAGGGCCGTGCGGCCGGGATGACCCGCACGTCCAAGTTCGAGGCCCCGGAGGCGTAAGACACATGCAGTTCGGCCGCACCTACGAAGAGTTCGAAGTCGGCGCCGTGTACAAGCACTGGCCCGGAAAGACGGTCACCGAGTACGACGACCACCTCTTCTGCCTGCTCACCATGAACCACCACCCCCTCCACATGGACACGAACTATGCGGAGAAGACGACGGACTTCGGGAAGAACGTCGTCGTGGGCAACTACATCTACTCGCTGCTCCTCGGCATGTCCGTCCCCGACGTCTCCGGCAAGGCCATCGCCAACCTGGAGATCGAGTCGCTCAAGCACGTGGCGCCGACCTTCCACGGCGACACGATCTACGGCGAGACGACGGTCCTCGACAAGACGCCCTCCCGGTCCAAGTCGGACCGCGGCATCGTGTACGTGGAGACCAGGGGCTACAAGCAGGACGGCACGCTGGTCTGCGTGTTCCGCCGCAAGGTGATGGTGCCCACAGAGACGTACATCAAGGAGCGCGGCGGCGAACAGCCCGGCCGCCCGGAGCTCAACGCCCCGTCGAAGAACGCGGAGAAGTGAACCCATGAGCCGACTCGCGCAGACCGCCGGTCTCACCGACATCCAGCAGGAGATCCTGGCCACCGTCAGGGACTTCGTCGACAAGGAGATCATCCCTGTCGCGACCGGACTGGAGCACCGTGACGAGTACCCGCAGCAGATCGTCGACGGCCTCAAGGAGTTGGGTCTCTTCGGGCTCATGATCCCGGAGGAGTACGGCGGTCTGGGCGAGTCGCTGCTCACGTACGCGCTCTGCGTCGAGGAGATCGCGCGTGGCTGGATGTCGGTCTCCGGCATCATCAACACCCACTTCATCGTTGCGTACATGCTCAAGCAGCACGGCACGCAGGAGCAGAAGGAGACCTTCCTGCCGCGCATGGCGGCCGGCGAGGTGCGGGGCGCGTTCTCGATGTCGGAGCCGGGGCTCGGCTCCGATGTGTCGGCGATCACGTCCAAGGGCGTCAAGGACGGCGACGAGTACGTTCTCAACGGTCAGAAGATGTGGCTCACCAACGGCGGGACGTCGACTCTGGTGGCCGTTCTGTGCCGGAGTGACGAAGGACACCCGGAGGGCACGGCGCCCCACAAGTCGATGACGACCTTCCTCGTGGAGAAGGAGCCCGGCTTCGGCGAGGTCCGGCCCGGCCTCACCATCCCCGGCAAGATCGACAAGATGGGTTACAAGGGCGTCGACACGACCGAACTCATCATGGACGGACTGCGAATTCCGGCCAATCGTGTGCTCGGCGGGGTCACCGGCCGAGGGTTTTACCAAATGATGGACGGCGTCGAGGTCGGGCGCGTCAATGTCGCAGCTCGTGGCTGTGGTGTCGCTCAGCGTGCCTTCGAACTGGGTGTCTCGTATGCCCAGCAACGTCACACTTTCGGCAAGGCGATCGCCCAGCACCAGGCCATTCAGTTCAAGCTGGCCGAGATGGCTACCAAGGTCGAGGCCGCCCATGCGATGATGGTGAACGCAGCGCGCAAAAAGGACTCCGGGGAACGAAACGACCTCGAAGCAGGCATGGCGAAGTACCTCGCCTCCGAGTACTGCAAGGAAGTCGTGGAGGACGCGTTCCGGATCCATGGTGGATACGGCTTCTCGAAGGAGTATGAGATCGAGCGCCTCTACAGGGAGGCACCCATGCTGCTGATCGGTGAAGGTACCGCCGAGATCCAGAAAATGATCATTGGCCGACGGCTACTCGAAGAGTATCGATTCCAGGGCTAGATGCCCGGTTTGGGCCATTTTCGCTGAGAAGAAGATCACACCCTGTCAACACTCTTCAGCCGCGGACTCGGCTTCCTGGCTTGCCCAGTTGTGGCTCGCAACCGATAACATCCGGAAAAGCCGCCGTCCCCCATTCCCTGCGCGGCCTCATCCGCTACGAAGGTCATCCATGCCCCACAGCCAAACCTCTGCACCACGCGACGGCATTCTCCAGGGACGCCTTGCCCGCGGAGCATCGCCGTGGCTCCTGCCCACCGTCGCCACCGCGGCACTCAGCCTCGCCCGCGCGCGCCGCTCCAAGGGCGCCGCGGCCGTAGCCGTCCCTGCCACCGCCCTCGCGGCCGGCATGCTGTGGTTCTTCCGCGACCCGGAGCGCGAGATCGCTCAGGGCCGTGTCATCTCTCCGGCCGACGGTGTGGTGCAGAGCATCATGCCGTGGAAGGACGGGCGCACCCGCGTCGCCATCTTCATGAGCCCGCTGAACGTGCACGTCAACCGCGCGCCCCTCGCGGGCACGGTGACGTCCGTGGAGCACATCCCCGGCGGGTTCGTCCCGGCGTTCAACAAGGAGAGCGAGAACAACGAGCGCGTTGTCTGGCACTTCGACACCGAGCTCGGCGACATCGAGATGATCCAGATCGCGGGCGCGGTCGCGCGGCGCATCGTGCCGTACGTGCCGCAGGGCATGAAGGTGGAGCAGGGCGAGCGGATCGGCCTGATCCGTTTCGGCTCGCGCGTCGACATCTACCTCCCCGAGGGTGTCGAGGTGGACGTCGAGGTCGGTCAGAAGACCGTGGCTGGGGTGACTCGCATTGACCGTGGTTGATCCAGAGACACAGGCGGGCTGGGTGCCCGAGGCGGTGGAGGACGAGGCCGATGAGGAGATGCCTCTCTCACTGCGCCTCTCGATAGCGGACACCCTCACGCTCGGTAACGCCACGTGCGGGTTCATGGCGGTGTACTTCACCACCACGGGAATCCTCATCCCGCACCTCCAGGGCAGCAACGAGAGCGGCATGGCGCGGCACTCCGCCGCGACCGCCGTGATCCTGATGCTCTGCGCGGCCGTCTTCGACCTCTTCGACGGTCTCGTGGCGCGCAAGCTGCGGTCCTCGCCGATGGGCGCGGAGCTGGACAACCTGTCGGACCTGATCAGCTTCGGTCTGGCCCCGGCGTACTTCGTCCTGGTCTACGGCATGGTCGCCGACGACGCGCACCAGCGGGTGGCGGCGGTCGGCGCGATCGTCGTGCTGTTGGCGGTGGTGCTGCGGCTTGCGCGGTTCAGTTGCGTGACCGTGAAGGACGGCACCTTCCAGGGCATGCCGTCGCCCTTCGGAGCGCTGACGGTCGTCTCGATCGTGCTCCTGGAGCTGCCCTTCGTGGCGACGCTCCTGGCGATCATCGGCACGGCCTGGCTCATGGTCAGCCGCGTCGAGTACCCGAAGCCGCGCGGTCCCCTCGCGGTCGCCATGCTCTCCTGGATCGTCGCGGCGATGGGGCTGCTCGCGGCGTGGGCGTTCGAGGCTCCCGGTGGCCAGCTGCTCCTGCAGACCGGCTGCGCGCTCCAGCTCGTCCTGGGTGCGGTGATCCCCCTCTTCGCCACGGCTCGGAGGGTGAACAACTTCCGCGGCAACCGGCGTGAGGCGCGGGCGACGCAATTGCCGTAGCGGCGCTTGAGCAGTGTGAAGGGGGGCCTGAACCGAATGGTTCAGGCCCCCCTTCGCGTGCCGTCGGTCGCCCTTCGGGCTCGTCCTCAATCGCCGGACAGGCTGAGAATTAGCCCCCGGCCGTGTAGCCCGTCGCCGCCTCCGCCGCGCTCGGCTGCCTGACCACCTTCATGCCGCCCGTCGCCTTCTTGTCCGGCTGGAGGATGACGCTCTCCTTCGAAGAGGGTGCTTTCGGGTCGCTGAAGTTCTGCGTGACGCCGAAGCCCGCGTCGAAGTCGTCGAGTGTGAGGAGCGCCTTGCCGACGCCCTCGCGCGTGAGGTCCTTCTCCTCGCACGCCGCCTTCAGGGCCTCGCCGAAGACGGACGCCGCCGTCCAGCCCGCCACGACGCCGTTGTCGAGGGAGTCCTCGGGGTGGGCCTTCTTGTAGTCGCCGACGAGCTTCTTCGCCTCCGTCGTGTCCGCGCCGACGGGCAGGGTGGGCGAGGCCACGTAGTAGTTCTTCATCAGGGCCGGGCCCGCCTGGGTGGCGAGGAGCTGCGGGGCGAACGCCGAGTTGTTGCCGATGACCGGGACGTCGAAGCGTCCCGCCGCCGCGACGCCGACGAGGGAGGCGGCCTGGCGCGGGCCCGCGCTGATCACGACGGCCTTGACGCCGGCCTTCTTCAGGGCGGAGACCTGGGCGGTCATGTCGTTGTCCGTCGGCTTGATCTTCTGCTCGACGACCGTGAGGCCCCCCTTCTCGGCCATGTACTTCGAGCCCTTGAGGGCGTTCTCCCCATAGTCGCCCTCGAAGTAGACGTGACCGAGCTTGTCGCCCTTCTTGAGACCCTTCTCCTTCATCAGGAAGTCGATCGCGTTGATCGTCTCCAGGTCGTACGTGGAGCCGACCACGCGCACGTACGGGCTGCCCAGCAGGTTCGCCGACCAGGCCTGCGGCAGGACCAGGCCCTTGTTCCCCTCGATGCGCCGCTCGACGGCGGCGACGAACGGGGACCCGATGAACTGGGCGAAGCCGAGGACCTTCGGCTCCAGTTCGGTGTAGGCGGCGACGGCCTTCTGCGGGTCGTAGCCGTGGTCGCGGACGGTGAGCTTCAGCTTGCGGCCGCAGATGCCGCCGTCCGCGTTGGTCTGGTCGACGTAGAGCTGCTGGGCCTGGGTGACGCTCTTGCCGAGGGTGGCGTAGACGCCGGTCATGTCGGTGAGGACGCCGAGATCGATCGTCTCGCTCGTCACGCCGTCGCCGGTCTTCACCCCGCCCGCGCCCTTGTCGCCGTCGGCCCCGTCGTCCTTGGCCTTCGAGCTGCACGCCGTCAGCGCGAGCAGCGCGGCGAGCGCCGTGGTGGCCGCGGTGGCCCTGGTCAGTGCTTTCATGCTTCCTCCCCTGGAGTACCTGGCCTTGTCCTGCCGCGCCGGGCGGCGATGCTCACCAGGCCGCCGGGCAGGAAGAGCACCACCGCCACGACGGCGGCGCCGTACAGATACCGGGACGCCTCGCCCGGTGAGATCCCGCCGGTGCCGGGCGCCGAGACCAGGGGCAGCGCGTCGCTGTACCGGGTGAGGAGCTGGGGCAGCAGGGAGACGAGGGCGGCGCCCGCGACGGCGCCGGCGACCGAGCCGAGACCGCCGATCACGATCATGGCGAGGTATTCCAGGGAGAGCGTCATGCCGAAGTAGTCGGGGACGGTGCGCTGGAAGACCAGGGCGAGCAGCACCCCGGCGAGGCCCGCGTACATGGACGACAGGACGAAGACCCCGGCGCGGTAGCGGGCCACCGGGACGCCCATCACGCCCGCGGCGACGCGGTGGTCGCGGATCGCGTTCATGGCGCGCCCCGGGCGGCCGCGCAGGACGCCTCGGGCGAAGAGCCCGCCGGCCACGAGCAGCACGAGTCCCGCGTACCAGAGCTTCTCGACGGAGCCGAACGGGACGGCCGCGACCACCACCTCGCTCTCGTCGAAGGCGATGCCGAAGACGTTCAGGGGCGGCACGTCGCGTCCGTTGGAGCCGCCGGTGAGGTCGTGGGCGTTGAACAGCACGTGCTGCCCGATGAAGATCAGCGCGAGGGTCGCGATGCCGAGGTACGCGCCGCTCAGACGGCCCGCGATGGGGCTGAAGAGGCCGCCCGCGAGCCCGGCCAGTGCCACGGCGAGGGTCGCCGCGAGCCAGGTCGGCAGACCGAGCCCGGTCAGGCCGTCTCCCCCGTCGCCGGCGAGGACGCAGTATCCGTACGCCCCGATGGCGAGGAAGAACGCGTGGCCCATGGAGAGCTGGCCGGTGGCGCCGGTGAGGAGGTTGAGGCCGATCGCGCCGATGGCGGCGGCCATCGCGAAGAGGCCCGCCTGGAGCCAGAAGCGGTCCAGGTAGAACGGCAGGGCGAGCAGGACGGCCGTGCCGGCGGCCCACAGGTAGGTGCGGGGGCGCCTGAGCCGCGTACGGCGGACGGGGCGGGCGGCGGGTGCGGCGACGGCCTCGACGGGCTCGGAGACGGGGGCCTCAGACACGGGCGAGCTCCTTCGTGCCGAACAGCCCGGCGGGTCGCATCAGCAGGATGACGGTCATGACGAGATAGGGCGCGAGGTCGCCGAGTCCGCGGCCGAGGAAGCTGAGCTCGCTCTGGTAGCCGGTGGCGAGGGACTCGGTCACGCCCACCACGAGACCGCCGACCAGCGCGCCCGTGGTGGAGTCGAGGCCGCCGAGGATCGCGGCGGGGAACGCCTTCAGCGCGGCGAGCGAGGTGGCGCGCTCCAGGCCGGGTGTCGGGAAGACGGTGAGGAACAGCGCGGCCACGGCCGCGAGCGCCCCCGCGACCGCCCATGCGCCGAGCGACACTCTTCCCAGCCGTACGCCCATCAGCGCGGCGGTCTCCGGGCTCTCGGCGGCGGCCCGCATCGCCACCCCCCACGAGGTGTAGCGGAAGGCGAGGAGGAAGACGGTGATGAGCAGGGCCGCGGCGACGAACGCGGCGATGCGGGTGTGC
This sequence comes from Streptomyces sp. NPDC045678, assembly GCF_056432085.1. Taxonomy (NCBI): domain Bacteria; kingdom Bacillati; phylum Actinomycetota; class Actinomycetes; order Kitasatosporales; family Streptomycetaceae; genus Streptomyces; species Streptomyces sp. NPDC045678. Next base: position 47,347 of record NZ_JBWKJS010000009.1, on the reverse strand, counting down.
GCGAGGGAGATCGGCCCGATGGTGAGCACGTCGTCGCCCCACGGGTCGCCGAGCGGCAGGACGTCGGTGCCGAGGCGGCGGGTGAGTTCGGTGGTGAGCAGGATGTCGACGCCGATGGTGACGATGGCGAGCACGCTGTGGTCGGAGCCGCGGTAGCGGCGCATGACGAGGAACTCGACGGCCGCCCCGACCACCGCGGCGCCCGCGACGCCGACGAGCAGCGCCGGCCAGAAGCCGAGGTCGTCGTGGAGGGACGCGGTGATGTAGCCGCCCGCGAGGAGCAGGGAGGCGTGGGCGAAGTTCACCACCTCGGTGGCGCGGAAGATCACGACGAAGCCGAGGGCGATGAGGGCGTAGACCGACCCCATGGAGATGCCGTTGAGAAGGAGCTCGGTGAAGGTGGTCACGGTCGTCCCTCTCCGTTCCCGGTCCGGTCGCCCTCGCCCAGGTAGGCGCGTACGACCGCCGGATCGTTCTGTACGTCGCCGGGGGCGCCGTCGGCGATCCGGCGCCCGAAGTCGAGTACGGTCACCGCGTCCGCGAGCCGCATCACCACCCCCATGTCGTGTTCCACCAGGACGATCGAGATGCCGAGGCTGTCGCGGACGCCCGCGATGACGGCCGCGGTGCGGCGCCGTTCGTCGGCGGTCATGCCGGCGACCGGCTCGTCGAGGAGCAGCAGGCGCGGCTCCATGCAGAGGGCGCGGGCGAGCTCGGCGAGTTTCTGCTGGCCGTAGGGCAGGGCGCCCGCGGGCTGGTCGAGCCGGCTTTCCAGGCCCACGAAGGCGGCTATCTCGCGGACGCGTTCGCGGTGGCGGTGCTCTTCGCGGGCGGCCGAGGGGAGCCGGAGTCCGGCGGACATGAAACCGGCGCGGGTCAGCCGGTGGCGGCCGAGGAGCAGGCTGTCGGCGACGGTGGCGCGGGGCGGCAGCGCCAGGTTCTGGAAGATGCGGGCGACGCCGAGCTCCGCGATGCGGTGCGGGCGCAGGCCGGTGAGCTCGTGGTCTCCTAAGCGGACGCTGCCCGAGGTGGCGCGGTAGACGCCGGACAGGACGTTGAAGCAGGTGGACTTGCCCGCGCCGTTCGGCCCGATGACGGCGTGCACGGTGCCGGGGCGGACGGTGAAGCTGACGGCGTCGAGGGCGGTGAGCCCGGCGAAGCGGACGGTCAGGTCGCGGACGTCGAGGGACGGCACGGATCCTGTGGCTTCCTCGGTCACCGGCCGGCCCCCCAGCGCCGCAGCGTCGGCAGTGCGCCGGTCCCCCGGGTCGCGTCGGCCGCCGCGTCCTCGTCGACCACGCCCAGGTAGCGGCGGCGCACCTCGTCGGAGGCGGCGAGTTCGTCGGCGGGCCCGGACAGGGCGACCTCGCCGACGTCGAGGACGTACGCGGTGGTGGCGAGGCGCAGGGCGAGGGCGGCGTTCTGCTCGACGAGGAGCACCGAGGTGCCCTGCGCGTTGATCTCGCGGATGGTGTCGGCGATGCGTGCGGCCATCAGCGGGGCGAGCCCCAGTGAGGGCTCGTCGAGGAGGAGCAGACGCGGGGAGGCCATGAGCGCCCTGCCGACCGCGAGCATCTGCTGCTCGCCGCCGGAGAGCAGTCCGGCGCGCTGGGCGCCGCGTTCGGCGAGTACGGGGAAGAGGTCGTGGACGCGCCGCAGGGCGTCCGCCTTGGCGGCGCGCGACCCGGTGGCGCCGAGGGCGCCCGCCCGCAGGTTGTCGGTGACCGTCATCCGGGCGAACACCTGGCGTCCTTCGGGAACCTGGGAGATCCCGGCGGCGACGACCCGGTCCGCCGATAGGCCGTCGATGCGACGCCCGCCGAAGTGCACGGATCCCGAGGTGAGCGCGCCGCCCTGGAAGGAGAGCGTGCGCGAGACGGCCCGCAGCAGCGTCGACTTGCCCGCGCCGTTGCCGCCGAGCACGGCGACGACGGTCCCCTCCGGCAGGTCCAGCGAGACGCGCCGCAGCGCCCGCACGGGCCCGTACCCGACGGACACCTCCCGTACGACGAGTCCCGTACCACCCCCGGGATGGCCCCCACCCCTGTCCTCCGCATCCGAGCCGCCCACGTACCGCCCCTTCGTCCCGTACGGCACATCCGCCGTCGTGTGGCGCTCACCCCAGCACCGCGGGAGCCGCCCGTCCACGGACTGCGGGGGAAACGCTGCGGGAGACCACCGGCGGCGCCCCGCCGTTGTGCATGGGCACAACACCGCGTGTCAGGGGCCTGCCGGAGGGGGCGGAGCAATGGCATCCTCCCCAGCAGCGCCGTGCCGACGGCGCCCTGGCGCGCGGCGACGGGGGGAACGATGAGCGGGCTCGCGAACGGACGCAGGCCTCGGACCGGACACGACTGGAAGCTCCTCAAGGAGGCGTGCACGGCACTCCTGCCACGGGTGCCCGAGCTGGTCGACCAGCATCTGCGGCAGCTCGGCGAGCACTCGTCGGTGTACGGGAGCGTCCTGCCGTACGACGTGCAGTGGCGGGAGGCCGAGGAAGCCATGCGGATCGGCATCGAGGCCATCTCGGCCCCGCGTGCCTCGCCGCGCCGCGACCTGGAGTACGCGGAGGAGGCGGGCCGGCGCCGTGCCCAACAGGGGCTGCCCCTCGACCTGTTGGTGCACTCGTACCGCAACGCGGGCTACCTCGTGTGGGACTCGCTCCTGGAGGGCACCGTCGGCAAGGAGCCGGAGAAGCTCGCGGTCCTGATGCGTTCGGCGACGATGGTGTGGTCGGCGGTGGACGCGCAGGCCGCCGTGGCGTCCGACGCGTACCGCGCGACGGAGCTGGAGTTGCGGCGGCGCACCGACGAGCAGTTGCAGGCGCTGCTCGACGCCCTTCTCGAGGGCCGGTCCGCGCCTGGCCTCGCCGCGCGCGCCGCCGCCGGTCTCGATCTGCCCGAGCACGGCCCGTACGCGGTGGTCGTGCTCCGCGCGGAGCGGCGCGACGGGCGCGAGGCGTTCCACCGGCAGCTCCAGCGGGCGGGGTTCCGTTTCATCTGGCGGATGCGGACGGACTGTGAGGTCGGCGTGGTCGCGCTCGGCGCGGACGAAGGTCTCGACGGCCTGGCCCTGCTGCTCGACGGGCGGTGCCCGGGGCCGGGCGGCATCAGCCCCGTCGTGGCCGGGCTCGCGGAGCTCGGCCACGCGCGACGGCTCGCGGAGCTCGCGCTGCGCACGTGTCCGCCGGACGCGACCGGCATCGTCCGGCTCGACCAGCGGATGCCGACGGCCCTCGTGGTGAGCCAGCCGGAGCTGGCGGGGCGGCTCGTGTCGGAGGTCCTCGGCGAGGTCCTCGCCCTCGAACCGGCCGACCGGGCCGTGCTGTTGGAGACGCTGGACGCCTGGCTGGCGTGCGAGGGTTCGGCGGGGCGGGCGGCCGGGCGCCTGTACTGCCACCGCAACACCGTGTTCAACCGCCTGCGCCGCCTGGAACAGCTGACCTCGCGCTCGCTGGCCCGCCCCCGGGACCTGGTGGAGGTGTCACTCGCGGTGGAGGCGCACCGGCTCGCGCAGGGGCAGTCGCACGGGGCCCGCCCGGCTTGAACGTCCTTGCCGGATACGGCGGTTCACGCGCTGATCAGGTCCTGGAAGGCAGTCGTCGTCTCCGTCGCCGTCCTGCCGAACGGCGCGTCGAAGTTCCAGACCAGGAAGAGGAGGAAGGCGATCAGGGCGCTGAAGGTCCCGGCGAGCAGCAGCTCCCTGGACGAGCGTCTGATCTGCAGCGTGAAGATCAGTCCGACCGTGACGAACGCGCCGGCGACGAGGCCGAACCAGACCACGCCGGGCAGGGTCTCCTCCGCGTTGTCGGCCCGCGTCCTGCGCGCCTCGTCGGCGGCGGCCACCTGGTCGAGGAGCGGCTGGTAGGTCTGCGCCTCCAGTTCGCTCGCGGGCGGGCGCCGGGCGATGTCCCGGCGCAGCGTGTCGAGGAGTTCGCCGCCCCGGTCCGTGAGCCGGTGCTCCTCGATCATGTGCGGCCACTCGACGGTGGTCACGTGTTCGCTGTAGCGCCGTACGTCGTGCTCGATGCGTTTCCGCGCGTCCGCCGGGTAGACCTGCACGCGCCTGCTGATCTCGTGCAGGGCCTGCGCCTCGTCGCGGGTGCCGTCCTGGGCGGCTCCGCGGGCCTCCCAGACACCGGCGATGGCGAGGCCGAGGACGATCGCGTACACGACGCCGACCATCATCACCATGTACTCGAGGACGTCCGGCGTCTCGCTGGTGTCGTCGTCCTCGGGCACCCGGCGGTGTCTGAGCACGGTCACGGCCAGCACGATCGCGCAGGCCAGCACCATGGCAAGACCGAGTACGAACCATTCCGTCACGAGGGGCCTCCGGAGGGCGGGGTGGGGCGGGAACGGGCGCCGGACGTACCGGACGCGGCGGAGCGGGAGCGGGGGCGCAGCAGGGCGGCGGCGAGGACCGCGGGAGTGGTGACGACCATCGTGGTGGTGACCATGGACCGCCCGCCCTCGCGCTCGGGCTCCTCGGCGGGGCGGTAGCCGGGTGCCGAGAGGGAGGGCCGGGGCGGTGAGCTGGGTGCGGGGCGCGCCGGGCGGGACTCCAGGCGTACGGGGACGTGGAGTTCCCGTACGCGGGGCGCGGCGCGGGGCGGGCGGTCGGCGGGGCGCGCCGGGGGTGCGGGGGCGGGGTGCGCCGAGGGTGCGGGGGCGGGGCGCGGGGCCGGGCGGTCGGCGGGGGTCCGGGACGCGCGGGGGGCCGCTTTCGGGCCCGGGATCGCCGGGCCGGGCCGGGGATGCCGCTCCGGCACGGTGTCGGCGTCGCCGGGCGCGCCCGGGCGGTCCTCGCGGCAGATCTCAAGCCGCTCCGAAAGGACCGCGTCGAGCGCCCCCGCGTACGTGTCCACGTGCGCGCCGACCCGCGCGTCAACGGTAAGACCCGGCACCGGGCACAGGCTCACGACGATGCCGAGACCGCCGCCGAGCCGTGCCCACCCGGTCAAGATCGACTCCTTCTCACGTAGAGAAGAAACGATCACGTTCCCTGTTCGACACGGGTGGGGATGTCAGGTGCGGGGTGGACGCGTCCGGACTCAGGCGAGGAAGTCGCGGGCGATGCCCTCCGCCACCGTCTCCAGGATCGGGCCCGCCTCGGCGATGCACCGCGCCACGTCCGGCTCGACGTCGGTCAGGGCGTACGCGCGGCGGATGCCCGCCCTGCCGAGCGCCTCGGGGGCGAGCGCGAGGCGGCCGCAGACCGCGACGACCTCGATCCCCGCGGCCCGCGCGGCGGCGGCCACGCCCGCCGGTGCCTTGCCGTGCAGGGTCTGCTCGTCGAGTGAGCCCTCACCGGTGATGACGAGCGTCGCCCGCTCCAGGGCGGGCGCAAAGCCGAGCACGTCGAGCATGACCTCGATGCCGGGCCGGAAGCCCGCCCCGAGACCGACCAGCGCGCCGTACCCGATGCCGCCCGCGGCGCCGGCGCCCGGCGACTGCGCGTACTCCGCGGCCTTGGGGCCGATCGCCTTCTCCAGGACCGTGGCGTAGTGGGCGAGCGCGGCGTCCAGCGCGGCGACGTCAGCCGGGTCGGCGCCCTTCTGCGGTCCGTAGACCGCGGGGGCGCCCTTCGGCCCGGTCAGCGGGTTGTCGACGTCGCTTGCGAGCACGGTCTCGACGTCCTTCAGACGCGGGTCGAGGCCCGACAGGTCGGCGGTGGCCAGGTCCTTCAGCGGGCCGCCGCCGGGCGCGACGGGCTCGCCCCCGGCGTCCAGGAAGCGTGCGCCGAGCGCCGCCAGCATGCCGGCGCCGCCGTCGGTCGTGGCGCTCCCGCCGACGCCGAAGACGATGGTGCGGGCGCCCGCGTCGAGCGCCGCGCGGATCAGCTCTCCGGATCCGTACGTCGTGGCCGTGAGCGGCGCGAAGACGCCCTCGGGGAGCAGCTGGAGGCCCGAGGCCTCGGCCATCTCCACCACGGCGGTGCCGTCCTTCAGCGCGTACGCCGCCGTCACCTCGTTGCCGAGCGGTCCCGTGACGCGCACCTCGTGGCGCTCGAAGCCGCCCGCGACGGCCGCGGCGACCGTGCCGTCGCCGCCGTCGGCGACCGGCAGCGCCTCGACCGCGACGCCGGGGGCGACCCGGTGGAGCCCGGCCGTCACCCGCTCGGCGACCTGCACGGCCGTGAGCGAGCCCTTGAACTTGTCCGCGGCGATGAGCACGCGCTGCGCCTGCCGCTCGTGTCCCGCCGTGCTTGCAGCGTCCGCCACCTTGCATTCCCCTTGCTTTCCGGGCCTTGCTCGCGTCAAGGCAGTCGCGCCGCTGCGACCATAACCGCAGACAGGGGCCGCTGCCCATGGCCGCCGGGACGTGAGACGGCGTGGCCCGACGCAAAATCCCCCGATACCGCACCATAGTGGTGCGCCATGAGTACGGAAATGATCGATCAGTCCCGACCCGGTGACGGTCCGGCGGGCCCTCCCCCGGGCGGCCGGGACTCCGCGGACGGGTCACCCCCGGACGGCACCCCCGACTACCTGGTGGTCGGCGTCGGCGTCGCCGCGGTGCTCGGGGTGGTCGCCTGGGCCGCGCTCGGCAAGCGGTCCTTCGACCGCGCTTCCGACAGCGCGCTCGGCTGGGTCCTCGACAACTTCGCCTGGCTCTTCGTGATCGCCGCGGACGTCTTCCTCGTCCTGTGCGTGGTCCTCGCGCTGAGCCGCTTCGGCCGGATCCGGCTGGGCACGGACGACGCGCGACCCGAGTTCACGAACCTCGCGTGGATCGCGATGATGTTCAGCGCGGGCATGGGCATCGGCCTGATGTTCTACGGCGTCGGTGAGCCCCTGACCCACTACCTGGACCCCCCGCCCTCCTCGGGCGCCGCGCCCCGCTCCGGCGGCGCGGCCCGCACCGCCCTGGAGTACTCCTTCTTCCACTGGACGCTGACACCCTGGGCGATCTACGGCATCGTGGGCCTCGCCCTCGCCTACGCGGGCTTCCGCAAGGGCCGCGGCAACCGGCTCAGCTCGGTCTTCGTACCGCTCCTCGGTGCCCGGCGGGCGGCGGGCCTGCCCGGCAGGATCATCGACCTGCTCGCGGTCTTCGCCACCGTCTTCGGCACGGCGACCAGCCTCGGCGTCGGCGCGCTCCAGGTCGCCACGGGACTCAACCTCACCACCGGCGTGGAGAGTTCGACCACCCTCCAGCTCATCATCATCGTCTCGCTCGGCGCCGCCTTCGTGCTGTCGGCCTTCTCCGGGGTGCACAAGGGCGTGAAGTGGCTCAGCACCCTCAACATCATGCTGGCCGCCTGCCTGATGCTGTTCGTCTTCGTCCTCGGGCCGACCGTCTACATCCTGGACGCGATCCCGGCGAGCGTCGGCGGCTACCTCCACCAGCTGCTCCCGATGGCCTCGCGCACCGGCGCCTTCACCGACAGCGGCTGGCTCGGTTCCTGGACGATCTTCTACTGGGCGTGGTGGCTGTCCTGGGCCCCCTTCGTCGGCACGTTCATCGCCCGCATCTCGCACGGCCGGACGATCCGCGAGTTCCTGATCGGCGTGCTCCTCGTGCCGAGCGGCGCGACCGTCGTGTGGTTCTGCGTGATGGGCGGCACCGGCATCCGGCTCGACGCGACCGGCAAGGTCGACATGGCGGCGAAGGTCGAGGAGGGGGCGGAGTCCTCGCTCTTCGCGATGCTGGACGCGCTGCCGCTCGGCACCGTCACGTCGTGGGTCGCGATGCTCCTCGTGATGACGTACTTCGTCACGAGCGCCGACTCCGCGTCACTGGTGATGGGCTCGCTCAGCAGCCGCGGATCCCTGCACCCGCCGACCTGGCTGGTCGTCACCTGGGGCGTCCTCATGGCGGCGGTGGCGGCGGTACTCCTGGTCGCGGGCGGTCTGGACTCGCTGCAGAGCGCGACGATCCTGGTGGCACTGCCGTTCGTCGTGGTGATGCTGACGCTGTGCTGGGCCCTCCTGAAGGAGCTGCGCCAGGACCCGGGCGCGGGCCCCGCGCGCGGCCACGCGCTGCACGGACTGCGGAACGCGGTGCGCACGATGGTCGGCGAGGCGATCACCGAGCAGACACCGGACCGGCACCACCGGCTCCGCCGGATCGCCAGGTCCCGCGGCCAGGACGGCGACTGACCGGTCCGCCGTCCCCGCCCGCCGTTCCGCGTGGTGGGTCGGGGTGCGGGTTGAGTGAACCGGCGTCATACGCGGCCGCGTTGGCCGCACAATGATCCCATGCCTGAGTACCTGGAACTCGACCTGGCCGGGGCCGCGCTGCGCGTCGAGCTCGCCGACGTGGGGCAGGCCCCCGAATCCGGCGACCTGCCACCGGAGTTCGGCGTCCCCGGCGCCGTCTCCGCCGGCGGGCGGGTCACGGCCCTCGCCGCCGACGCGCTGCGGGCCACGCTGCGGCCGCTCGGTCCACTCCTCGACGAGGTGCACGCGTCGGTGTCCCGGGCCGCGCACCCGCCCGCGGAGTTCACGGTCGACTTCGGCATCGAGGTGGGCAAGGACCTCAAGCTCGGCATCGCGGGGGTGAAGGGGGCGGCCACCATGACGGTGTCGGCGACGTGGCGGCGTACGGAAGAGCCGGGCGCGGGAGCCGACGGGACGCCCGGCGGCGCCACCGGGCCGTAGCCGTGGGGTGGTTCAGGGGGACCCGGGCACCGCAGGTCGTCGCGGTGCTCGGGCCGCACGGCGACACGGCCGTGGGCGCGGCCGCGCTGCTCTCGCCCGGTCGGGTGCTGACCTGTGCGCACGTGGTCAACGAGGCGCTGGGCCGGCCCCCGTTGAGCGGAACGAGACCCGCGCACGAGGTGCTCCAGGTCGGATTCGCCCGGCGTACGGTACGGATCAAGGCACAGATAGAGGTGTGGGTGCCGCCCCGGCACTCCACCGCGGCCTGGCAGGGGGACCTGTGCGTGCTGCTCCTCTCCGAGCCGGCGCCCGCGGGCATCACCCCCGTCGTATGGACGGAGATGACGGAGGGCCAGTCGCTGCGGGCCTGGCACGGCTGCGGGGATCCGATCACCTTCGCGGACACGGTCCTCAAGCTGCTCGACGGCCACGTCGGCTACCTGGACGGGCCGCTGTCGGGTGCCGCGATCGGCCCCGGGTTCAGCGGCGGCCCGCTGTGGACCGACGCGGGGGACAGCGCGACCGGCATCGTCGTCGGACAGCTCGGGCAGCCGGACGCCCCCGCCCACCCCGGCCGGACGCTGCGGCGCACCTGGGCCCTGCCCTGGCAGGCGGTGCGGGAACAGCTGTACGCGGCCGGGGCGGGCGAGGTCGTGGCGGACTGCCGCACCGCGCGGCCCGCACCGCAGGACGATCCGGTGGCCGCCGAACTGAGCGACCTGCTGCGGTCGTTGCTGCCCGAGCCGACGGCACGCGCCGAGCACGCGCGGCGGCTCGCCGACGAACTGGGCCTCGCCGCGCCGGGGGACGGGTCGGCGCCCACCGTCGAGGAGCTGACCGACGTCCTGCTGACCCGGCACCGCGCCCTGCCCACGCTCAGCGAGTCCCTGCTCACCGCCGGGCCCCGCGGCGCGCGCCCCGACCGGCTCACCGCGCTCCTCGGCACCGGCCGGGCCGTCGACGCGGCGGGCCTGCTCTCCCGCGGTGAACACGCCTTCCTGGTACGGCAGCTGGAGCTCGTCGTCCTCACCGACCCGACACTGCCCGCCCGCGCGGCCCAGGAGGCGCTGCGCTACACACCGCTCCCCGCGGCCCTGTGCACCGCACGGCTGCCGCCCGAGGCGCTGGCGCAGATCATCGCGGACCTCGAGGAGTACCAGGACGGCGGCAGCGTGCCGGCGGGGACACCCCGCGTGCCCGCACTCGTCCACCTGGTGGAGTTCATCGCCGCGGCCGCGGGCGGCCCCCTCGGCGAGGGTCTCGGCCGCTGGACCGAGCGGGTCTGCACCCGGCTCGGCGTGCACCCCGCGGCACGCGACCAGCGCAGGGCCGACGCCGCGCACTGGGCGGACGCGCGGACGGCGCCGGTCACCCGCCTGCTCGCCAGGATCACCAGGAGCGAACCGGAGGGCGAGGGCACGGAGGCCGCCGCACGGTACCGGTGCAGGCTCTGGCAGCAGCACGCGGACGGCTCGGTGCGCCGCCTGGAGACCGCCGCGGGGGACGCGCCCCTGTCACCGGAGCAGGTCGGCGCGCTGATCCGCGAGGGCGCCGAGCGGTCCGGCGACGGGCTGCCCGCCGTGGACATCGAGGTCGACCGCGCGGGGCTCCACCTGCCCGTCGACGAATGGGACGCGGGCAGCCCCAACGAGTTCGTACCGAGCCTCCCCCTCGGCGCCTCCTTCCCGCTCACGCTGCGCTGCCCGGAGATGAGCCGCCGCGTGCCCCGCCGGGAGGTGGAGCACCGCCGGCGGTGGGGCGACGGGCACGGCAGAGTGCTGGTCATCGACCCGAGCTGCGCGGACGGTCGGCAGGTCGCCGCGCTGCTCAACTCCAGCCACCGGGACGCCAACCACGTCGTCCTGCACGGGCCGCCCGCGCTCCGCGCCCAGCTGCTCGACCTCTGCCTGGCCCTCGGCGTGCCGGTGGTCCTCTGGGACCGTGAGGCGGAGGACCACGACCACGCCCACCGCCTCGATCCCCTGGCGCCCACCGGGCGGCTGCAGGAACTCCCCTACCGGGTGCACCGGTTCAGGGCCTCGGCGCTGCCGGACTCCGCGGGACTCCCCGTGCGCCCCTCCCTGGTGTGGGAGGACCTCGCGTGGCAGGACCGCACGGGCACAGACCAGGAGCCGAGGCTCACGGACCCCGACGCGACGCGCCCGCTTTCCGACGAAGGAGCACGCAGTTCATGACGGCATCCCAGACATCCCCCACGCCCGGGCAGGGCGACTGGCGGCTGTTCCGCGGAGACGGCGACGCCCGGCACGTCGACTTTCCCGAGCCCCCGCCGTGGCGCCGCTTCACCCCCGAAAACGGCACGCCCCGGCCCCGCCCGTATCTCATCGGGCCCGACGAGTCGGAGGTGGTCAACGCCGCGCTGCTGCTGCGCCGCCCGCTCCTGGTCACCGGCCACCCCGGCACCGGCAAGTCCTCCCTGGCCCACGCAGTGGCGCACGAACTGACGCTGGGGCGGGTGCTGACGTGGCCGGTCAACAGCCGCTCGACGCTGCGCGACGCCCTCTACGGCTACGACGCGATCGGCCGCCTGCGCGAGTCCAACCTGCGCCGCGAGACCACCGGTGCCGACGGCGCGGGTGAGGACCCCGACATCGGTTCGTACGTCCGCCTCGGACCGCTCGGCACCGCGCTGGTCCCCAGCGAGCGGCCGCGCGTCCTCCTCGTCGACGAGCTCGACAAAGGGGACGTGGACCTGCCCAACGACCTCCTGACCGTCTTCGAGGAGGGCGAGTTCGAGATCCCGGAGCTGGCCAGGCTGCCCGACGACCGGGCCCGGGTCGACGTCCTGACCGCGGACCCGCAGGTGCGGGCGCCCGTGACGCGGGGCAGGGTGCGCTGTTCCGAGTTCCCTGTGGTGGTCATCACCAGCAACGGAGAGCGCGAGTTCCCGCCCGCGTTCCTGCGCCGCTGCGTCCGCCTGGACCTGGCCGAGCCCGACGAGCAGCGGCTGCGCGACATCGTCGCGGCACACCTCGGCGACGCGGCCCTCGACGGCGTCGACGACCTCCTGCACGCCTTCCTGGGCCGCCGCGCGCCCGGCGAGCTGGCCACCGACCAGCTCCTGAACGCCGTGTTCCTGCGCAAGGGCGGTCTCGACCTGCCGCCGGGCGCCCTGCTCGACGCGGTGCTCCACCGGCTGGGCGGGGTGGTGTAGGCGTGCGGGGCGAGGACCCCGCCGAGCGGCTGCGCCGGGCGCTCGCGGTGTTCGCGGAGGGCGGCGTCGGCCTCGCGCGGGAGGAGCTCCTCGACGCGCTGTGGCTGGCGGCACGGCTGCCCGAGGGAGCGTCGAGCGTCCTGGCACGGGCGGCGCGGGCGGCCGCGCCCGGCCAAGGGGCCGACGACGACGATGCCGGGTGGCTGCCGCGGGCCGAGGAGCGGCCCGGGGAACGGGAGGCCGACCGGACGGCTCCGCGTCCGCGGGACCCGGTCGAGGACGTGCCCGCGGCGCGCCCCGACGCCGACGAACCGCTCACGGACCAGGACGCACGGACCGCACGCGGCAGACCCGCCGGTGCGGTGGCCCGCCGCACGACGGCCCCGGCCCGCTCCCCGCTGTTCGGCGGCGCGGCCCCCGGCCCGCGGCACGGCGCCGGCGCCGGCGCCGTCAACGTGCTGCCCGTACGCACGCCCGGCACCCGCGCCACCGGCTCCCGGCAGCTGCAACTCGCGCGGGCGCTGCGACCGTTGAAGCAGACCGTGGCCGACCACGGGCGGTGGGAGCTCGACGAGACGGCCACCGCCGAATCGACGGCCCACAGCGGTCTCACCGACGCCGTGCTGCGCCCCGCCCGGGCCCGCTGGCTGAACCTGACGCTGCTCGTCGACGACGGTGCCTCCATGCTCCTGTGGCAGCAGCTCGCCCTGGAGACGCGGCTGCTCCTGGAACGCAGCGGTGCCTTCCGTGACGTACGCGTGCACGGCCTGGACACCCGCAGCCCCGGGGCCCCGCTGCTCGGCCGGCGCCCCTTCACGGCCGGCACCGCCGTACTCCCGCCCGCCACCGCGACGGATCCCGGCGGCAACACGCTGATCCTGGTGCTCAGCGACGGCGTCGGCGCCGCCTGGCACGACGGGCGCATGCGTGCGCTCCTCGACCAGTGGGGGCGGTGCGGCCCGACCGCGGTGCTGCACGCCCTGCCCCCGCACCTCTGGGACGGCTCCGGCATCCGGGCCGAACCCTGGCGGATCACCAGCAGACGGCGCGGCGCGCCCAACCTCGCCTGGGAGGTGGCGGATCCGGTGCTGCCGCCCGGGGTCGCCGCGTTCGACGACGTGGCGGTCCCCGTGCTCGCGCCGGAGCCGGGGGCGGTCGGCGCCTGGGCGGACCTCCTCGCCTCCCCCGGGGCGAGCGCCGTGCTGCCGCTGCTGCGTGCTCCCCTCCCCGCGGCCCCGGAGCCGCCGCCCGAACCGGACACGCAGCGACGGGTGTTGCGGTTCAGGGAGACGGCCTCCCCGGAGGCGTACCGCCTCGCCGCCCACCTCGCCGCCGTCGCGCCGGTGTCCGTGCCGGTGATGCGCCTGGTGCGGGACGCGCTCGGCCCGGACGTGACGACCGGGCACCTGGCCGAGGTTTTCCTCAGCGGTCTGCTGCGGCGCTGCGACGGCGACACCGCTCTCGCGCCGCAGCACCGGAGCTACGACGTCACGACCGGCGTCCGCGACATCCTCCTGGGCACCGCCCCGGTCCGCGAACTGCTGCGCACCAGCCGGGCGGTGACGGACCGCCTGGGTGAACTGGCCGGCCGGTCCGCCAACTTCCCCGCCTGGCTCGCCCACCCGGACGGGTCGGAGCGGGCCGGGCGCGAGGGGCGGCCGTTCGGCTGGGTCGACACCCGGCTGCTGCGGAGGCTGGGGGTCGGCACGACGGGGACGACGCTCACGCCGGCCGCCGACCCCGGACTTCCCGCGTACGTCGACGCCCCGGGCTCGCCGTGGCGGTCCCTGCAACCGGAGAACCCCCGACAGGCGGGTCCCTGGAGGCTGTTCGCCCGGCACGTCGACGCGCGGACGACCGACGGGATGTTCCTCGGGCGGCGCGGGCAGGGAGAGGTCGCCGCGCTCAGGCTCGTCCGGTCCGGTTCCACGCGCCGGGCCTCCCTGCCCCGGCAGGCCGAGGTGCTGCGCATGCTGCGCGGCGTACGGGCGCCCCGGCTCGTCGATGTCGACGCGGGCCCGGAGCCGTCCTGGCTGGCGTGCGAACTCCAACTGACGGACGGGCTGCCCACTCCGAGCCTCACGAGCACCGGCCCGGACAGCCGCTGGTTCACCGACCCGTTGGAGTTCGCGCTGCTCGGCCGTGGCATCGCGACAGCGCTCGCGGACGCCCATGTACGGGGATTCCTGCACGGCGACCTGACACCGAACCGAGTGCTGCTCGCCGGGGACGATGTGTGCGTGACCGGCTGGTGCGTGCAGGAGCACACCGACGGCGTCGCGCACGACATCTCCAAGCTGGGCCTGACCCTGCTGAGCGCGGCGGGCGGCGACGTCCCCGAACCCTTCGCGCCGTTGCTGCGGCGCTACTCCTCGCCCCTGCTCGACGAGCGGCCCACCGCGGACGAGGCCGCCGCCGTCTTCGACGCGTACATCGCCGCACACGCCCCGGCCCCCGCGCCGCGCGGTCCGGACGACGACGCGTCCCTCGCCGTGCCCATCGGTCTGGACCCCCACGGCGCCGAGGTCTTCCTGGACTTCCGCGCCATGGGCCCGCACGGCGTCGTCCAGGGCACGACCGCCGACCGTTCCGCACTCCTCGAGGGGATCGTCGGCGGGCTCGCCGCACGGCACTCGGCGGGCTCGGTGCGCTTCCACCTGCTCGACTCGACCGACCGGTTCCTCCTCTCGGCGAGAACCGGCACGCTGCCGCACATCGTGACCGGCGCCGCACCTCTCCTGGCGTCCGCCCTCGACACCGAGCGCGCCCGTCGCCGCGAACTCATCGCCGCCGCGCGGGCGGCGGGCGCCCCGCGCCCGGCCCTGACCAGCCTGATCGTGGTCCTCGAAGCGCCAAGCCTCGGCAGCGACCTCGGCTGGCTCGAGGACCTCGACATCCACCTCCTGCTCGTCGAGGGGCCCGTGCGGGGACCGGTCGACCTCGACTTCCGCATCGACCTCGCCGCGGCCGACGGCCCGGTCCTCTTCCACTCGCGCGCACCCCGGCACGGCGTCCCCTTCCGCCTGCCGCTCCCGCGGCGCCTCCCCCAGGAGGCCGGATGCGCGGAGGATTTCCGCCGGGTCATGGCCCTCGCCGGCCCGGGGAACAAGCACAACACCCTCGACAACCTGAAGCGGATCAGAGCCCGCGAGCTGGAACACCTCGGCCCGGACCACCCCCAGGCGCTCACCACGCGCTGCGAGATCGGCCGCGTGGAACTCGCCCTCGACCGCCTCGACGAAGCGCTGGAATCCTTCTCGGAGTGCGCGACAGGCCGCGACACGGTACTCGGCAGGGGGCACGCCGACACCCTGACCGCGCACCAGCTGCGTGCCTACGTGCTCCACCACCTGGGGCGCTACGAAGAGGCGTACACGATCTGCCGCACCGTGCTGCGGCTGTGGGGGAACCTCCGGGACGAGCGGCACCCCGACGTCCTGCTGTGCCGGCACAACCTGGTCGTCGCGCTGGCCGCGCTGGGCCGCCACCGGGAAGCCGTGCCCGAGGCACGCGCCACGCACGAAGGGCGTCGGTCCGCTCTGGGCGACGACCACCCCGACACCCTCGCGAGCGGTCACGAGCTGGCGGTCGCGCTCAGCGGCGCCGGGCACCGGGCCGAGGCCCACGAGGTCGCGTCGGCCGTCCACGAGGCACGCGCACGGGTCCTGGGCCCCCAGGCCCCCGCCACTCTCGCCACGCTGCGCGTCGTGACGGCCGCGCGGGCCCACGAGATGTGACCGCCGCCCCCGGCTACCCTGCCCCCGTGACCATCCAGGACTACACCACGTACATCGCGGGACTCCCCCGCGTCCTCGTCGGGGCCGCCGCGCTCTTCCGCGACGCGGAGGGCCGGGTGCTGCTCGTCGAGCCCAACTACCGCGAGGGGTGGGCGCTGCCGGGCGGGACCGTGGAGTCGGACACCGGTGAGACACCGCGGCAGGGCGCGCGCAGGGAGACCCTCGAGGAGATCGGGCTCGACGTCGAACCCGGGCCGCTGCTGGCGGTGGACTGGGTGCCGCCGGGCCCCCTGCGACCGCGGCCGCCGCTGGTGGCGTACCTGTACGACGGCGGGGTGCTCGGCGCCGCGCAGCTGGAGTCGGTCACGTTGCAGGAGGAGGAGCTCCTGTCGTGGCGGCTGGTGGCGCCCCAGGAGCTCGCGGAGTATCTGCCGGGCGAGCTGGGGCGCCGGGTCGCCGCCGCGCTCGACGTACTGGCGCACGGCAACGGTCCCGCGGAGCTGGAGGACGGGCACCGGGTCGGCTGACCAGCCGGAGAACGGGCGTCGGGGCGGCCGACCAGCCGGAGAACGGGCGTCGGGGCGGCCGAGCTCAGAACAGCGCGTCCTCGGCCGCCTGCCCCGCCCCACCCTCGAAGGCGAGTAGCCGCTGCTTGCGGTCGAGGCCGCCGCCGTACCCGGTCAGGCTGCCGTTGGCGCCGATGACGCGGTGGCAGGGCACGATGACGCCGATGGGGTTCTTGCCGTTGGCGAGGCCGACCGCGCGTGAGGCGTTCGGCTTGCCGAGGGCTTCGGCGAGTTCACCGTACGTACGGGTCTCGCCGTAAGGGATGCGCCGCAGTTCGTCCCAGACCGTGCGCTGGAACGGGGTGCCGTCGAGTCGTAGCGGCACGTCGAACTCCGTCAACTCCCCGGCGAAGTAGGCCTCCAGCTGACCGATCGCCGCGCCGAAGGGTGCGGGGTCGCGGTCGCCGAAGGTCTCCTCGGGCGGGCGGTGCCGCTGTTCGGTCATGTAGAGGCCGCTGAGGACGCCGTCGGTGGCGACGAGGGTGAGGGGGCCGTAGGGGCTGTCGATGAGGGTGTGCAGGCGTTCCATGGGTACGTTCCTTCAGCGAGGCCGCTGTGCGGGGATGTCATGCGGGGATGACGTTGATGGGGTGGGCGTCGGTGGCCCACAGGTACTGCACCGCGTACGCCCGCCAGGGTCGCCAGGCCGCGGCGCGCGCGGTGAGCGCGGCGGGGGTGTGCGGCAGCCCCAACTCCTGTGCGGCACGCCGGATGCCGAGGTCGGAGGGGAGGAACGCGTCCGGGTCGCCGAGCGCGCGCATCGCGATGACCTCGACCGTCCAGGGGCCGAAGCCGGGGAGCTCGGTGAGGCGGGCACGTGCCTCGTCCCAGTCGCTCTCCGGGCCGAGGCGGAGGCTGCCGTCGGCGAGGTGCCGGACCAGCGTGGTGAGGGTGGCGCGGCGGCTGCGGGGCAGGGCGAGGGTCTCGGGGTCCAGCGCGGCGAGCTCCTCCGGGGCGGGGAAGAGGTGGGTGAGCCCGCCCTCGGGGTCCTCGACGGGCCGCCCGTGCGCGGTGACGAGCCGGGCGGCGTGGGTGCGGGCGGCGGCGGTGGAGACCTGCTGGCCGAGGACGGCCCTGACGGCGAACTCGGCCTCGTCGACGGTGCGCGGCACGCGGCGGCCCGGGGCCTTGTCGACGAGCGGCGCGAGCAGCGGGTCGTCCCTCAACTGGCCGTCCACGGCGGCCGGATCGGCGTCCAGGTCGAGCATGCGGCGGCACCGGCTGATGGCGATGGTCAGATCGCGCAGGTCGGTGAGGGAGAGCCGGCAGCCGATGTGGTCGGGGTGCGGGGTGAGCGCGACGATGCCGTGCCCGTAGGGAAGGTCGAGCGTCCTCCGGTACGCCCCGTCCCGCCACTCCTCGACGCCGGGCACGGCGGTGGCGATGAGGTGCCCGAAGAGGTTGTCGGGGTTGAGCGGCGCACGGAACGGCAGCCGCAGGGTGAGGGTGCCGCCTGCGGTGGCGGGCGGGACGGAGGCCGGGGCACCGCCCTCGGTGGCGGGCGGGACGGAGGCCGGGGCACCGCTCTCGGAGGCGGGCGGGACGGAGGCCGGGGCACCGCTCTCGGTGACGGGCGGAGTGAAGTCCGGGGCGCCACTCCCGCCGCCGGGCGAGGCTCCACCCGCGCCGCCGGGCGAGGCTCCACCCGCGGCGCCGAGCGCGGCCCCGGGCCGGTCTCCAACCCCGGCACCGGGCCGGGCACTGCCCGCTGGGCCACCCGCGGCGCCGGGTGAGGCGGCGTTGCGTTTCGCGGTGGGGAGGCGCTTCGGCGTGCGCGCTCGCAGGTCGCCCGGGGACAGGGCGAAGACCTCGCGCACCGTGTCGTTGAAGGTGCGGATCGAGGCGAATCCCGCGGCGAAGGCGATGTCGGCCATGGGCAGCGTGGTCGTCTCGATGAGGAGGCGTGCGGTCTGGGCGCGTTGGGCCCGGGCCAGGGCGAGCGGTCCCGCGCCGAGTTCGGCGCGCAGTTGCCGTTCGACCTGCCGGGTGCTGTAGCCGAGGCGGGCCGCGAGGCCGGGGACGCCGTCGCGGTCGACGACGCCGTCCCCGATCAGGCGCATCGCGCGGGCGACGAGGTCGGCCCGCTGGTTCCACTCGGGAGAGCCCGGGCTGCTGTCCGGCCGGCACCGCTTGCAGGCCCGGAACCCCGCCTGCTGGCAGGCCGCGGCGCTCGGGTAGAACGTCATGTTCTCGGCCTTGGGCGGTACGACGGGGCAGCTGGGACGGCAGTAGATCCGCGTGGTCACGACGGCCGTGAAGAACCAGCCGTCGAAGCGGGCGTCCTTCGACTGAACGGCGCGTACACAGCGCTCTGTGTCGGTGTGCATGCTCCCAGCTTCGCGGATCCCGCCCGGCCGCGGCTGGCGGAAATCCGACATCGACGTTGCCCTGACCGGGGCGCGCTAACGGCCCGCGGCCGCCGCGAACGCGTCGTACGCCTCCTGCCCGAACAGCACGAACCGCACCTCGTCGAACCGCTCGGGGTCCGCCGCCTCCCGCACCGCCCCGACGGCGATGCGCGCCGCGTCCTCCAGGGGCCAGCGGTAGACGCCGGTGGAGATCGCGGGGAACGCGACCGTACGCGCCCCCAGCTCCGCGGCGACCCGCAGCGACTCGCGGTGGCAGGAGGCGAGGAGCTCGGAGCGGTCCTCCGTGGCGGACCAGACCGGGCCGACGGTGTGGATCACATGTCCCGCGTCGAGCCGCCCCGCGGTGGTGGCGACGGCGCGGCCGGTGGGCAGCCCCTTGCCGTAGTGGGAGGCGCGCAGACGTCGGCAGTCGGCGAGGATGTCGGGCCCGCCGCGCCGGTGGATGGCGCCGTCGACCCCGCCGCCGCCCAGCAGCGAGGAGTTCGCGGCGTTGACGACGGCGTCGACGTGCTGTGCGGTGATGTCGCCCTGGACCAGGGTGATCGGCACGGTCACGGTGTGCTCCTGAGCATGCGCCACACGGCCTTCGCGGCGTTGTGCCCGGACATGCCGTGCACCCCCGGGCCGGGAGGCGTCGCGGACGAACAGATGAATACGGCGGGGTGCGGTGTCGCGTACGGGAAGAGGGAGAGCTTGGGGCGCAGCATCAGTTGCAGTCCGCTCGCCGCGCCGCAGGCGATGTCGCCGCCCACGTAGTTCGCGTTGTGTGCGGCGAGCTCGGGCGGGCCCGCCGTGGCGCGGGCGAGGACACGGTCGCGGAAGCCGGGGGCGAAGCGTTCCAGCTGCCGCTCGATGGCGTCGGTCAGGTCGCCCTGCCAGCCGTTGGGCACGTGACCGTACGCCCAGAAGACGTGCTTGCCCGCCGGAGCGCGGGAGGGGTCGACGACGCTGGGCTGCACGGTGATCAGAAACGGCGCGTCGGGCGCCCGCCCCTCGCGCGAGGCGGCGCGCAGCGCGACGCCGATCTCCTTGCTGCTGGGGCCGATGTGCACCGTCCCCGCGGTCCGCGGCTCCTCGGCGGTCCAGGGGACGGGGCCGTCGAGCGCGTAGTCGATCTTGAAGGCGCTCGCGCCGTACCGGTACCCCTCGTACGCACGGCCGAGCCCCGCGATCCTGGCGAGGGCGGTCGGTGAGGTGTCGAAGACGTAGGCGCGGGCGGGCGGCAGGTCGTCGAGCCGCTTCACTTCGTAGTCCGTGTGGACGGAGCCGCCGAGGTCCTTCAGATACGCGGCGAGCGCGTCGGAGATCGACTGCGAGCCGCCACGCGCCAGGGGCCACCCGCGGGCGTGCGCGGCCAGCGCGAAGACCATGCCGACGCCGCCCGTGACGATGCCGTCGAGCGGCGCGATGACGTGTGCGACGAGCCCCGAGAACAGCGCGCGGGCCCGGTCGTCCCGGAAGCGCCGCATCAGCCACGTCGACGGCGGCAGCCCGGCGAGTCCGAAGCGGGCGAGGGTCACGGGGTCGCGCGGCAGCGAGCTCATCGGCAGGGACATGAAGTCCCGCAGCAGCGTGTCCCACTTGGGCAGGAAGGGTTCGATCAGTCTGCGGTACGCCCCCGCGTCGCGCGGCCCGAAGGAGGCGGCGGTCTCGGCGACGGAACGGGACAGGACGGCGGCGGTACCGTCCGGGAAGGGGTGGGCCATGGGCAGCGGAGGCTGGAGCCACTCCAGTCCGTACCGGTCGAGGGGCATGGCGCGGAACGCCGGGGAGTTGATGCCCAGCGGGTGGGCGGCGGAGCAGGGGTCGTGCCGGAAGCCGGGGAGCGTCAGCTCCTGGGTGCGCGCCCCGCCCCCGACGGTGCTCTTGGCCTCGAAAACGGCCACGGAGAAGCCGCGGCGGGCCAGCTCCACGGCAGCGGTCAGCCCGTTCGGTCCCGCTCCCACGACGACGGCGTCAAGCATCGACGGCACCCGGACTCCTTTGTCAGCCGACAGCCTCTGCCGCCCAGGATAGGACGGACGACCTGCGCCCTCCCTCGAGCCCCTCTCAGGTGCGGGCCGCGAGGAGCCCCGCGAGGAGCCCCGTGATGGAGCGGCCTCAGGCGCCGGCCGCGAGGAGTCCCGCGATCCTGCGGGCCGTGGCGGCGTCGCGGGCCGCGGTGAACGGCAGGGCGTTGCCCCCGCCTATCCGGAACGGCTCCCCCGTGAGCGTCAGGTCGGCGCCGCCGGCCTCCGCCACGAGCAGCAGCCCCGCGGCGTGGTCCCAGGCGAGCTCCCACGAGAAGGCGATGGCGTCCAACTCGCCCCGGGCGATGGCGAGGTACTCGAGGCCCGCGGATCCGCAGGGCCGCGGGCGCACACCGTCGGTCACGAGACCCAGCAGGGCCTGCTTCTGCTCCTCCGTGGTGAAGTCCGGGTGGGAGGTCGCCACGTCCACGTCGGCGCCGGGCGCGGGCGCGCCCGCCACCAGCCGCTGCCCGTTCAGCCACGCGCCCCGACCGCGGACCGCGACGGCCATCTCGTCCAGCATCGGCGCGTACGTCCACGAGGCCTGCACCTCGCCGCCCACCGCGAGGGCGACCAGCATGCAGAACCCGGGGTTCCCGTTCACGAACTGGCGCGTTCCGTCCACGGGGTCGACGATCCAGACGGGCGCGTCTCCGTGTATCGCCTCGTAACGCGACGGGTCGGCGTGCACCGCTTCCTCGCCCACGACGACCGAGCCGGGGAGCAGGGCGGCGAGGTCGACGGTCAGCTGCTCCTCCGCGCGGCGGTCGGCGACGGTCACCATGTCGTGCGGGCCGCTCTTCTCCACGACGTCGCCCTCGGCGAGCTGCCGGAAGCGGGGGGTGACCTCGGCCGCGGCGGCCTTCCGGAGGGCTTCCTCCACGTCGCGTACCCCGTGCGTCAAAAACTCTTCGATCATGCCTCCCATGAGAGCACGCCCCACTGACATCCCGTACGTCCGAGCCGAACGTGGGGTTAACTCCCGGGGAACCCCTGGGGCGAACCCTTGGGGCGCCGTCCTCCGGGGGCGTGCCCCGCCAGGAACCTCATCGCCCCACCGCATACCCCTGCATCCCCCGCGCATTGGCCGCCGCCGACAGCACCCCGGACCCCGGCTCCCGCGCCACCGCGCACAACCGGCCCTCCGACCACGCGCCCCCGACCGTGACCACGTGCCCCCTCCGCCGCAGCTCCTCGATCACCTCGGGGGACGTGCGGGACTCGACCGTGAGGCTGCCCGCCCGCATCTCGCGCGGGTGGAAGGAGCCGGGGAACGCCTCCGTGTGCCAGTTGGGCGCGTCGATCGCGCCCTGGAGGTCGAGTCCGCCGCGCACCGCGTCCCGCATGACCACTCCCAGGAAGAAGTGGACCTGCCACTGGTCCTGCTGGTCACCGCCGGGCGTGCCGAAGGCCAGCACGGGCACCCCGTCCTTGAGCGCCAGTGAAGGGGACAGCGTCGTGCGCGGCCGCCTGCCGGGGGTGAGGGAGTTCGGGAGCCCCTCCTCCAGCCACGTCATCTGAAGCCGCGTGCCCAGCGGGAAGCCCAGTTCCGGCACGACGGGGTTGGACTGCAGCCAGCCGCCGCTCGGCGTGGCGGACAGCATGTTCCCCCAGCGGTCGACGATGTCGATGTGACAGGTGTCGCCGCGGGTTCCCCCGTCACCGGCCACGGTCGGCTCCCCCGCCCCCGCCATCGCCGTACCGCCCCACACGTCCGCCCCCGGCGTGTCCCCCGCCGCCACCGCGAGCGCGTGCGCGGAGAGCCGCGGCTCGCGCCCGCCGGGCGCTCCGGGCCGCAGGTCGCGCGACGCCTTCTCCCCGACGAGCCGCCGCCGCTCCGCGTTGTACTCGGCCGACAGCAGCTCGCCCACGGCCGCGCCCTCCGCCGCCGCGTCCCCGTACCAGGCCTCCCGGTCCGCCATCGCCAGCTTGCAGCCCTCGACCAGGAGGTGGACGTATTCCGCGGATCCGTACTCCGGGAGCTCCGCGACGCTCCCCGGCAGCAGCGCGAACTGCTGAAGGAACGCGGGTCCCTGGCTCCACGGGCCCGCCTTGCACAGGGTCCAGCCGTTCCAGTCGTACGTGACGGGAGCCTCGTACGACGCCTCCCACCCGCGCAGGTCGTCCGCCGCGAGCGTGCCCACGTGCCGCGCGCCGCTCGTGTCCATGGTCGGCCGTCCGGCCTGCCGCACGAGCGCCTCGGCGATGAATCCGCCGCGCCACACCTCGCGCGCGGCCTCGATCTCCGCCACGCGCGCCGCGCCGCCGGATTCACCGGCCGCCGCCTCGGCCTCCGCTATGAGCCGCCGCCACGTCGCGGCGAGCGCGGGATTGCGGAAGAGCGCGCCGGGCCGCGGGGGCCTGCCGCCGGGCAGGTAGACATCGGCCGAGGACGGCCACTCCCGTTCGAAGAGTTCCCGCACCGTCTCCACGGTCTCGCAGACCCGCTCCACGGGCGCGTGCCCGTCCTCCGCGTACCCGATCGCGTACTTCAGGACGTCCGCGAGGGACTTCGTGCCGTGGTCCCGCAGGAGCAGCATCCACGCGTCGAAGGCACCGGGCACCGCCGCGGCGAGCGGCCCGGTGCCGGGGACCAGGACGAGGCCGAGCGAGCGGTAGTGGTCCACGGTCGCGCCCGCGGGTGCGACGCCCTGGCCGCAGAGGACGCGCACCTCTCCCCCCGCGGGCGCGAGGATGACGGGGACCTCGCCCGCGGGCCCGTTCAGATGCGGCTCGACCACGTGCAGGACGAACCCGGCGGCGACGGCGGCGTCGAACGCGTTGCCTCCGTCCTCCAGGACGGCCATCGCGGACTGCGAGGCGAGCCAGTGGGTGGACGACACCATGCCGAAGGTGCCCTGGAGCGTGGGGCGGGTCGTAAACACGGTGCCTCTCACCTCGTCGTTTCTGCATAGGGCCCTGAGAGACGCTCAGGACGAACCATGGGAGCGATCCGGGGAGTTCGGGCCCGAGCCCTCGTCACCCGCTCCCCGGCAGGCTATCGATCACCCTGCGCCCCCTTCTCCCCACATCGGCCCTGCTGAAGAGGTGAGCAGGCGGACCACATGGAAACTTGGATGCCATGACTCCCTC
This sequence comes from Streptomyces sp. NPDC045678, assembly GCF_056432085.1. Taxonomy (NCBI): domain Bacteria; kingdom Bacillati; phylum Actinomycetota; class Actinomycetes; order Kitasatosporales; family Streptomycetaceae; genus Streptomyces; species Streptomyces sp. NPDC045678. Next base: position 23,793 of record NZ_JBWKJS010000009.1, on the reverse strand, counting down.
CCAGCACCCGGACGAGGCTCCCGATCCGCGGCGACCGGACCCGGACCCCGACCCCGATCCGCGGAACTCCACAGGACTGGAACCCGGCGGGAGCGTGCCTCCGGGGGAGACCCCGCCGGCCGAGAGCAGCATGCCGGGCGCGGGGCCCGAGGAGACGCACAACCCCCCGAAAGGCTGGGCCAAGGGGCCGCTGACCTTGGTCATCGGCCTCGCGGTGCTCATCGCGGCGTTCTTCCTCGTCTACGCGATCGTGCTGCTGCTCTGACGCGTGGACGGAGGGGCTCGGCCTCCTCATCCATTCGGGCGCCGTCTGCTCGCACACGTGCCGTGCCCCGCTTCGGATGGACGCATCGGGACCGGGTGAGAGCCCGACCGGAGGGTACGCGGAAAGCCCGTGGCGAGCGGACGGGGTCGAAGGGCCGGTCCGCCATCGGTGTGGAAGGAGAGCGTCATGCCGCAAGGTTCCAGCTCGAAGCGGGAGCGTCAGTACGAGCACATCAAGGAAGGCGCGGAGAAGCGGGGCACTTCCGAGGGCCGCGCGAAGGAGATCGCCGCGCGCACCGTGAACAAGGAGCGGGCTCGCTCCGGCGAGTCGAAGTCCGCGAGCAAGACGTCCACCAAGGACAAGAAGTCCGCCCCGCAGCGTGGCGGCGAGCGCTCGCACAGCGGTTCCGAGGGGCCGACGAAGGATCAGCTCTACGCGGAGGCGAAGAAGCGCGGCATCGACGGCCGGTCGACGATGAACAAGCAGCAACTGGCCAAGGCACTGGGCCGCTGACCGAGGGCCCGGAGCGGGGCGGTGGGGGGGGGGAGGAGGGGGATCGTCGGAGTCACCGCCCCCCCCTGTTTTCCACCCCTCTTCGGCAGCAACGCTTCCCCGATGTTTCTGAGAGGTGTGCTTTTTTTT
>NZ_JBWKJS010000009.1:0-22876 GCF_056432085.1 Streptomyces sp. NPDC045678 | reverse complement strand
TCTCGCCCTACTTCAGACGACACAAAACCAAACGACACCTCCCCACGACCCGATTCCACCACCCTACCACAAAGAGCTTTCCTTCCCCCCCTCCCCCCCCCCCCCCCCCCCCCCCCACGGCCCCCCGTGTTCGCCAGCACGTCTTCGACAGCACGTCGTCACTGATGTGCCGAGGCGGTGCGCTTCTTCTGGATTCCCCTGTTTCGCGGGCCTGTCGTTCGGTCACCCGGAACAGGCGGCCCCACGGGCCCCGAAGACCACATCGAACATCCTCCGGCAGAGAAGGGACGGCGATTTTTCATGGCCACCAAGACGGCACGGGACATCATGACCGGCGGCGCGGAGTGCGTACGGGCACACGACAGTGCCTTGGACGCGGCCCGCAAGCTGAAGGAACTGCGGGTAGGGGCACTGCCCGTCTGCGGTGAGAACAACCGGCTCGTCGGCGTCGTGACCGACCGCGACATCGTGGTGAAGGTCCTCGGTGCAGGACTCGATCCGGCCGAGGTGGAGACGGGGACCCTCGCGCAGGGCGAGGCCGTGACGATCGGCGCGGACGACGACATGGACGAGGTGTTCGCGACCATGACGACGCACAAGGTCCGACGCCTACCGGTGATCGACGGCACCGACCTCGTCGGCATGGTCGCCCTCGCCGACGCGGCCCGGGCCCTGACCGACCCCGAAGCGGGACGCCTGGTCGAGGCCCTTTCCGCCGACTGAGGCGGCGGCCCTCCGCACCCCTCCCTCCCCACACCCGGTGCACGGAGGTTTCCGCATGCGTGACAACGCCCTACCGCGGTACGCACTCGTAGACATGGGCTCGGGACCAGTCGGCGAGGTCCAGGGCGACGTGGTGGACCTCGTGCTCGGCGCGGTGGCGCGCGGCCACGGATGTCAGGTGCCCGGCCATGTGATCCCCGCCGTCGTGGAGGAGCGCAGGGCGAGCGTGACGCCGTTCATCAGCTCTCCTTCCGGGCGTTGTCCCAGGTGGCGTCCGCCGTCTGGGTTACGCGTGCGGAGCGGCCCCCGGTCGTGGCGGGTACGGTCGCGGCCCCGGAGCCCGGCGCGGGAGCCGAGGCGGTGGTGGTCGGCGCCGGGGCGCTGCCGCCGTCGCCGCGTGCCACGAGGTGCAGCGCGGCTGCGGCGGTCTTGAACAGCGGCTGTTTGGAGACCGGGTCCCAGTCGGTGACGGTCGTCTCGTTCGCCGCCCGCCCGGGGGTGTCGTCGTCGGGAGCGTTTCCGGCTTCCGTGTCCCAGTAGCCGTAGTGGAAGGGGACGAAGAGCAGTCCCGTACGGATCTCGGTGACGCGCAGTCGGCCGCGCAGGGCGCCGCGGGGCGTGCGGACCTCCACCAGGTCGCCTTCGCCGATCCCGAGTGCGGCCGCGTCACGGACGGACGCCTCCACCCACACGTCGGGGGCCGCCGCGTTCAGTTGGGGTGCGCGGCCCGTCTTGGTGCGGGTGTGGAAGTGGTAGACGGTCCGGCCGGTGGTCAACTGGAACGGGTACGTGTCGTCGGGCAGCTCGTGCGGCGGAACGTACGCGGCTGACTTGAGCACGGCCTTGCCGTCGGGGTTGAGCGACCGGTACTCGACGGGCTCCTGGGCCGCGCCGGTGATGAGGTCCTTGCCGTAGGACTCGCAGGTGTCGGGGGCGGCCCAGGTGATGCCGTCGGTGTAGAGACGCTCGGTGCCGTCGGGGGCCCGGTCATTGCACGGCCACTGGATGCCGCTGCCACCTCGGAGCTTGGCGTGGCTGAGGCCGGTGTAGTCGCAGGGACGGCCCGCGCTGCACCGTTTCCACGCCTCGAACGCCGACTCGGGATCGTGCCAGGTGATCAGCGGGCCGCCGTCCTTGTCGCGGAAGTCCATCCTGGCGGCGTAGTCGAGGAAGATGTCCAGGTCCGGCCTGGCCTCGCCGGGCGGTTCGACCGCCTTGTCGGACAGGTGCACCGTGCGGTCGGCGTTGGTGAACGTGCCGGTCTTCTCGCCCCAGGTGGCGGCCGGCAGCACCACGTCGGCGAACTGGGCGGTCTCGGTCAGGAACAGGTCCTGTACGACGACGAAGAGCCGCCCCTGTCCCAGGATCGAGCGGATCCGGGAGAGTTCGGGCAAGGACACGGCCGGGTTGGTGCCGCTGACCCACAGCATGCGGATCGAGCCCTGCTCGGCGTAGCGGAACATCTGCATCGCGTGGGTGGGTGGCGCGTAGTGCGGGATGGTCTTCGGATCCACGTTCCACACGCGCGCCAGGTCGGCGACGTGCGCGTCGTTCTGCCAGTTGCGGAAGCCGGGCAGGTCGCCGTTGGCGCCGCACTCGCGGGTGTTCTGAGCGGTGGGCTGACCGTTCATCTGCAGGACGCCGGCGCCCGGCCTGCCGAGCATGCCGCGGATCAGGTGCAGGTTGTTGATCTGCACGGCGGCCGCGGTGGCCTGGTGGGACTGGTAGACGCCTTGCAGCACGGTGGACAGCAGCCTGTCCGCGGTCCCCAGGAGCTCCGCGGCTTCCCCGATCCGCGCGGCGGGCACGTCGCAGATCTCGGCCGCCCATTCCGGAGTGCACTTCTCCACCCGGGCCGCCAGCTCCTCGAAGCCGACCGTGTGGGCCTCGATGTAGCCGTGGTCCACGCGGTCGGTACGGATGATCTCGTGCAGGAGGGCGTTGAGCAGGGCGAGGTTCGTGCCCAGGCGCGGTGCCAGGTGGACGGCCGCCCTGCGGGCCACCGGTGTGGGCCTCGGGTCGACGCACACCAGACGGGGCGGGTCGCCGCCCGCCAGCCGGTCCAGGACGCGCATCCACTGCACGGGCTGGGTCTCGGCGAGGTTGTGGCCGAACAGCGCGATCACGTCGGCGTGGTCGATGTCGTCGTAGCAGCCGGGCTGGCCGTCGCAGCCGAAGGACTCCTTGAGCGCCTCGGCGGCGGTGGAGGTGCACAGCCGGGTGTTGCCGTCCAGGTGGTTGGTGCCGATGCCGGCCCGGGCCAGCACCGCGAGCGTGTAGTACTCCTCCAGGAAGAGCTGCCCGCTCGTGTAGAAGCCGATCGATCCCGGTCCCCGCTCGGCCAGCAGTTCCCGTGAGCGGGCGACGACGCGCTCCATCGCGGTGTCCCAGTCGCACTCCACCAGGCGGCCCTCGTGCCGGACGAGCGGTCGGGTGAGGCGGTCGCGGGAGGCGTTGGCCTGCCAGGCGAAGAGGTCCTTGGGCCCGAGCCGGCCATGGTTGACGCGGTCCCGCGCCCGGCCACGCACGCCGACCATGCGCCCGTCCACGACGGCGATGTCCATCGCGTCCCCGTCGGAGTGGAGGATCGACGCCGTCTGCACCCACCGTTGGACCTCGTCCGGCGTGACACCCTCCGCGAGATGGGTGTCCACCCGCGCGGGCCACGGCTCGTGCCGCCCGTACGGGGTGCGGGCCCCCCACGGCTGGGCGATCCGGTCCACGCTCGCGTCCACGTCTGCCTCCCAGAACCGACCGGGGCCCCTGTGCGCCGCCCGCGTCATCGGTACCCCTTGCCCGCCGCGCCTAACTCCGCCGTTGCGGGTCCTCCCGTCGGGCTCCCGCACCCGGTTCCGCCATCCGCCGGTGGGCCGCCACCTCGACTCCGTCGGGAAGCGTCCTCCCGGCACAGCCCTGCACCTTGGCCTTCAAGGACCCGGTCACGGCGGTCACCTCGTTCATGCCAGGTCCGACGGACACGGACTTCTTCGACCGGGCGGGCGTGGCCGACGACAACAAGCTGAAGGGCGTCCTGACCGACCGGGACATCGCGGTGAAGGTGCGGGGCGCGGGCAAGGGCCCCGCCACCTGTCCGGCCGGGGAGCCGGCCCAGGGCGAGGCCTTCACCATCGGCGCCGACGGCGACGCGGAGGAAGTCATTCGCACGACGATCCCGCACAAGGTGCGCCGTCTGCCCGTGATCGACGGACACGGCCTCGTGGGCACGGTCGCCCAGGCCGACGTCGCCCGCTCCCTGCCCGACCCCCGGGTCGGCGATGTGCTTCAGGCGCTGTCCACCGACTGAACAGCCGAGCGGCCCCCTCCTGCGCGAAGGCGGGAAGGGGCCGTTTCCCGGCTGCCGACGGTGCCGTTGCCCCGAGACCGCCCGAAGCCCGGTCGGCCGGTCACGCGGCGGAGAACGACCGGTACCGACCGGTCACGCCGCGAAGAGCGACTCGATCCGGTTCGCCGCCGTCCGCAGTCCGGTCAGCCGTTCCACCCCCGGCCCGTACGTTCCCGCCGCCGGCGACCAGCCCGGCCCCGCGACCAGCACGGCGGGGTGCGTCCGGGCGCCCCGCATGCCCCACTCCGCCTCCGTGATGAGGCGTACCAGCGCCCGGTCCGCGGTGTTCCGGGAGTGCGCCCAGAGCACCACGGCCGACGGCCCGATGCGCCGGACCGCCTCGTACAGCGCCTCGGCGGGCAGCGCGGCGCCGAACATCCGCGTGGGCACGCGGCGTTCGCCGAGGACGGCGACGAGCGCCTCGAGCGGGAGGGTGTGCTGCTCCCCCGGCACGCATGTGAGCAGCGCGGGACCGGCGGGTGTCGGCGCGGCGGGGTCTCGCGGCGCCGCGCCCGGGGCGCAGCGCAACGCGGAGGAGACGTGCCAGGAGAGGAGATGCTCCACCTCCACGTACCGCTCACCGGACGACGCCCACTTCCGTCCGATGGCGTGCAGGGCCGGCGCCATGACCTCCTCCCACCCCGTGGTGAAGCCGTACTCCCCCACGGTGGTGGCCAGTTGGGTCTCGACGGCGGGCGCGTCGAGCCGCACCGCCGCTCGGGCGAGGCCCCGGCACTCCTGGCGTACGTTGCCGAGCGAGAGGGCGCCGGAGTCGCCGCCGCGCCGCCGGTACGGGACCTCGGCAGGCGCCTCCTGCAGCGCCGCGCGCGCGGCCTCCGCGGGCGGTACGCCCAGCGCGGTCAGCCGGCACATCTCCTCCACGCGGCCCACGTCGACGGGGCTCCAGCGGCGGTGGCGGCCCTGTTCCCGGTCGGCGGGGCCGATGCCGTAGCGCCGCTCCCAGGAGCGGAGCGTCGTCGGGGCGACCCCCAGTCTTCGGGCGACGGTTCCTGTGGTCAGCGCGGTGCCCGCCATCCGTACCCCCTCGAACTCACTCCGCCGTGCGGCTGCTGTCCCGCGACGGCTGCTGTCCCGCGACGATACGACGCACAATCGCTGCAAGTTGTCGCCTCTCACGGACTGTCACCAATCTGGGGTCAACTCCGGTCCCTGTACGAGGAGTACGTGCCATGGTGGCGGTTGACATCCCGGTCCCCGATGACTCGCCGAACCCCGATGACCCTCAGGTCCCTCACAACTCCCAGGCCGCTCATAACTCCCAGATCCCTCATAACTCCCAGGTCCCTGACGACTCTCCGGTCCTGGATCGCTCTCCGGCCCCCGGGCCTCCGCTCGGCGACGATCAGCTCGCCGCGGCCTACCGCCGCTGGGGGCGCCTCGTCCACCAGCTCGCCAGGCGCGCCCTGGGCGACGGTCCTGACGCGGAGGACGTGACGCAGCAGGTGTTCCTCGCCGCCTGGCGCGGCCGGCACGGGTACCGGCCGGGTGCGGGCGGCCTGGCGGGGTGGCTGGTCGGCATCACGCGGCACAAGGTCGCCGACGCGCTCGCGGCGAGGGCACGGCGCGCCGTGCTCCTGACCGCCGTGGGCGCCCGGCAGGAAACGCCGCCCGTCGGCGGGCCCGACCCCGAGCAGGTGCTCGACCGGGTCCTCGTCCAGCGCGAGCTGGCGCTCCTGCCCTTCCCCCAGCAACTGGTGCTGCGGATGGCGTTCTACGGAGACCTGACGCAGAGCCAGATCTCGGCGCGGACCGGTCTGCCGCTCGGCACGGTCAAAAGTCATACGCGGCGCGGACTGCGGGCGCTGCGCGAGGGGCTGGCGTCGGCCGGTCCGCCGCTGTCCGATGCTTCGGATCCGGTCTGCGGAGAGCGCATCCGATCCGCACGGTCGGCGTGAAGTACCGGGCATCCCCTCAACCTCTCGTCCCTTGGAGGAAGACGAATGGAAATCTCGGGTGCCCGCGTCCTCGTGGTCGGGGCCACCGGCGTTCTGGGCGGTCTCATCGCGTGCGCACTGGCGGAGCGCGGCGCGCGGCCGGCCCTCGCAGGCCGCAACCCCGTGCGTCTGGCCGCTCTCGCACGCGACCTCGGAGGCCCGCCCGCCCGCTGCTTCGAGGCGTGCGACCTGGACCAGTGCTCCACGCTCGGGCCGTGGGCGGAGCGCGCGCTCTCAGGCCTCGACGGGGTGCTCGTGACGGTCGGGGCGGCGGCCTTCGGCGCGGTGGAGGACGTGTCGAACGCGATGTCGGGCCATCTTCTGACGGTCAACGCGCTGTGTCCCATGGCGGTGTTGAGGGGCGCGGCACCGGTGGTGGCGGACAAGGGGTTCCTGCTGGCGATGACGGGAGGGGTGCCCGAGCGGGCCCGTACGGACGCCACCGTCGACGTACCGGTCCCCAGGGAACATCCCGAGTGCCCGGACGCGCCCGCGCAGACCGACCACATCGCGGGCACCGCCGACTACACCGCGTCCAAGGAGGCGTTGAGCGGCTGGCTGGGTGTGCTCTCCGAGGAACTCGCGCCGCGGTCCGTCACGGTCCTCGACATCCGCTCGCCTCACCTGGACACCGGCTTCATCGAACGGCCCCTGGCCGGGCAGGCGCCCGCCCTGCCGCCGGGGGCCGACGCGCTGAAGGCGGTGCACTTCCTGATGGACAGCATCGCCTCGGCCTGACCCCGCCAGGGGGGGGCGGGCTCACTCGAGGCCGCGGGCCCGCCTGAACCGCTGCAGCCCGTCGGAGAGGTCGACGATCGGCTCGGGGTAGTCGTACTCCGCCCGCGTCTTCTTCGGCAGCTTCCACGGTTCGTGGACCGCGGCGCCGCGCAGGTCGGCCAGTTCGGGCACCCAGCGGCGTACGTACGTGCCGTCGGGGTCGTAGCGCTTCGCCTGGAGCACGGGGTTGAGCACCCGGTTAGGACGGCTGTCGGTGCCGGTTCCCGCCACCCACTGCCAGTTGAGCTGGTTGTTGGCGAGGTCGCCGTCGACGAGGAGCCGCTGGAAGTGGCGTGCGCCGATCCGCCAGTCGACGTACAGGGTCTTGGTGAGGAAGCTCGCCGTGAGGAGTCTGCCGCGGTTGTGCATCCAGCCCTCGTGTCGCAGCTGGCGCATGGCGGCGTCGACGACGGGGTAGCCCGTGGCCCCGTCCTGCCAGGCCCGGACGTCGGCGTCCGCCGACTTCCCCGAGCGCCAGCGGTCTCCGCGCGTGCGGTAGTCCTCGGCGGCCGCGCGCGGCCGGGCGGCGAGCACCTGGTGGTGGAAGTCGCGCCAGCACAGCTGCCGGACGAAGTCCTCGGCGCCGCGGGACGACCGCTTGCGGGCGCCGTGGACGAGTTCGGCGCAGGACAGCGTGCCGAAGTGCAGGTGTGGCGACAGCTTCGACGTGGCGTCGCCCGCCAGGTCGTCGTGGTGGTCGGTGTACCGGTCGATGCCGTCGCGCAGCCACGCCTTCCACAGGGCGCGGCCCGCGCTCTCCCCGCCCTCGGCGAGCCCCGGCGAGAGGCCGTCCATGTCCTCGCGCGAGGGGTACGGGTGGGAGCGGACGTGGTCCGGGACGCGCACGGTGCGCGGGGCGGCCAGCACGGCCCGTACGCCCTCAGCGGTCCAGCGGCGGAAGTACGGGGTGAAGACGGCGAAGTGGTCGGAGTTGGCGGGGGTCACGGCGCCGGGGGCGAGGGCGGTGACCACGGCGTCGTGGACGTACAGGCGGCGGCCGTCCCGCTCCAGGGCCTCGCGCAGCCGGTGCTCGCGGGCGTGCGCGTACCGGCTGATCCCGGCCGCCATGTGGACCTCGTCGGCGTCCGCCGCCTCGACGACCAGCCGCACCTGTTCGACGAGGTCGCCGGCGCGCACCACGAGCCGCCCGCCACGGTCCCGCAGCTGCCGGTCGAGGTCGGCCAGGCAGTCGGCGAGGAACGCCTCCCGGTTCGGGCCCGCGTCGCCGAGGTCGGCGATGGCCCGGTCGCGGACGAAGAGCGGCACCACTGCGTCCGCTCCGGAGACGGCGGCACGCAGCGGCGGATGGTCGTGCACCCGCAGATCAGAGGTGAACAGGACGACCGAGATGTGCATGGCGCGGACTCCAGGGGGCGGGGTGGTGCTTCCCCTGTTCTTCGGACGGTCGGCGGCGGACGGATGCGCCGTACGGGGCACGGTCCCCCGCACGGAGCACACAAGGGGGACATTCCCTCTCTCGGTTAGCGTTGGGGGATGATTCGGAACGCGGCCGACGTGGCCGGCGTGACGAACGTGGCATGGAGGCGGCACGGTGCACGGTGAGTACAAGGTTCCCGGCGGCAAGCTCGTCGTCGTGGATCTGGACGTCGAGGGCGGCGAACTGCGGAACACCCGCGTGGCCGGTGACTTCTTCCTGGAACCCGACGAGGCGCTCGACGCGATCAACGGCGCGCTGAACGGCGCGCCGGCCGACACGGACGCGCCGGGCCTCGCCGCCCGCATCGAGGCCGCGCTCCCCGAAGGCACCGTCATGTACGGCCTGACGTCGGAGGGTGTCGGGGTCGCCGTCCGCCGCGCCCTCGCGCACGCGACGGACTGGACCGACTACGACTGGCAGCTGATCCACGAGGGTCCGCAGCCGCCCGCGCTGCACATGGCCCTCGACGAGGTGCTGACCCAGGAGGTCGCGGCGGGCCGTCGGCCGCCGACGCTGCGCGTGTGGGAGTGGGCGTCGCCGTCGGTGATCATCGGCAGTTTCCAGTCGCTCGCCAACGAGGTGGACGCGGAGGGCGCGGCCCGGCACGGCATCGACGTCGTGCGCCGCATCTCGGGCGGCGGCGCGATGTTCGTGGAGCCGGGCAACACCATCACGTACTCGCTCTCCGTCCCCGACGCCCTGGTGCAGGGCCTCTCCTTCCAGGACAGCTACGCGTACCTGGACGACTGGGTGCTCGGCGCCCTCGCCGACATGGGCATCAAGGCGTGGTACCAGCCGCTCAACGACATCGCGACCGACGCGGGGAAGATCGCGGGCGCCGCGCAGAAGCGGACGGTGGCACCCGGCGGAGCACCGGGCGCGGTGCTGCACCACGTGACGATGTCGTACGACATCGACGCGGACAAGATGCTCGAGGTGCTGCGCATCGGCAAGGAGAAGCTCTCCGACAAGGGCACGCGGAGCGCCAAGAAGCGCGTTGATCCCCTGCGCCGCCAGACCGGCCTGCCGCGCGAGGCGGTCATCGAGCGCATGATCGACTCGTTCCGCGGCCGGTACGGCCTCGCCGAGGGGCAGGTCACCGACGAGGAGATGGCGCGCGCCGAGGAACTCGTGCGGACCAAGTTCACGACCGCCGAGTGGACGGCCCGCGTGCCCTGATCCCTGTCGGGTGCCGGCGGCTCAGGAGAACTGCGGGATCACCGCGGAGCCGTACGCGTCGATGACGTCCTCGCGCGCGTCGTGCATCGCGTACACCGCGAACTGGTCGACGCCCAACTCCCGCAGCTCACCCAGTCGTTCGAGGTGCGACTCGACGGGGCCCAGCAGACAGAACCGGTCGACGATCTCGTCGGGCACGAAGGCGGTGTCGGGGTTCCCGGTGCGCCCGTGGTGGCTGTAGTCGTAGCCCTCGCGGGCCTTGATGTACGCGGTGAGGGCCTCGGGCACCATCGACGAGTGCTCGCCGTACCTGGCGACCAGGTCGGCGACGTGGTTGCCGACCATGCCGCCGAACCACCGGCACTGTTCGCGGGCGTGCGCGAGGTCGTCGCCGACGTAGGCGGGCGCGGCCACGCAGATCTTGATGTCCGCGGGGTCGCGTCCGGCGTCGGCGGCCGCGTCCCGCACGGCTTTGATCATCCACCGCGTCAGATACGGGTCGGCGAGCTGCAGGATGAACCCGTCGGCCTTCTGTCCGGCGAGCGCGAGCGCCTTCGGGCCGTACGCCGCCATCCACACCGGCAGCCTGCCGTCCCTGACCCAGGGCAGCCGCAGCGTCTGCCCGCCGATGTCCGCCTCGCGCCCCTCGGCGAGGTCACGGATGACGTCGATGGCCTCGCCGAGCCTGGCGAGGGTGTTGGGCTTGCGCCCCGCGACGCGCATCGCGGAGTCGCCGCGCCCGATGCCGCAGACGGTGCGGTTGCCGTACATGTCGTTGAGGGTCGCGAAGGTCGACGCGGTGACTTCCCAGGTCCGGGTGGACGGGTTGGTGACCATGGGGCCGACGGTCAGCCGTGTGGTGTGTTCGAGGATGCGGCTGTAGATGACGAAGGGCTCCTGCCACAGCACGGAGGAGTCGAAGGTCCAGCCGTAGCGGAAGCCGTTGCGCTCCCCTCGCCTCATGAGCCCGACGACCTCCGATGCGGGCGGGTCGGTCTGCAGTACGAGTCCAAAGTCCATGGCCTTCGCTCCTCACTCCGATCGCGCACCCTCAGGTCGCGCGCCCACGGTTCGAGCACCTCGAAGGTCGTCCGAGGAGGGACAATCCTGGACGTGCCGCCCGGGCTTGGCAAGAGGGACCCGACGGGCGTCCGGCCGCGGCTCGGCGCGTGTCTCAGGGCGCCGTGGCGGCCAGGGCGTCCGTCGTGGAGTCGAGGTCCTCGGGGGTGGCGGGGCGGATCCGGCCCCGGTCCACGGTGACGATCTCGTCGGCGCCCGCGAGGCCCGCGCGCTCGTGCGTGACCAGGAGCGTGGTGCGGCCGCGGGTGGCGTCGAGGATGTCGGCGAGCACCTCGGCCGCGGTGTCCGGGTCCAGGCCTTCGGTCGGTTCGTCGAGGACGAGGACGGGTGGGTCGGCGAGGAGCGCGCGGGCCAGCAGCAGGCGTCGGCGCTGACCGCCGGACACGGTGGCGCCGTCCCCGCCGAGCACGGTCTCCCAGCCCTCCGGCAGCGATTCGATCCAGTCCAGGATCCTCGCCCTGCGGGCCGCCTCGCGCAGCTCGTCGTCGGTGGCGTCGGGGGCGGCGAGGACGAGGTTGGCGCGGATCGTGGCGTGGAAGACGTGCGCGTCCTGCGTCATGCCGGTGATGGCGCGGCGCGCGTCGGCGCCGGTGCAGTCGCTGAGTTCGCGCCCGCCGACGCGGATGCTGCCCGCTTCGTACGGCACGAACCGCATGAGCGCCGCGATCAGGGTGGATTTACCGGACCCACTGGCCCCGATGAGCACCACTCGACGGCCGGCCGGCAGCCGCAGGCTCGCGCCGTCCAGGGCCGGTGGGCCGTCCTGGACGTGCCGGACCCGGAGGTCGGTGATGGTCACGTCGAGTGGTGCGTCGGTGGGCAGCGGTTCGGGGTCGAGCGGGTCGGCGACGGGCGCCGGGGTGTCGAAGAGGTCGGCGAGGCGCTGGGCGGAGGCCCGTACCTCGACGAAGCGGCGGGCGGCCGCGGGCAGCGGCGCGAGCGCCTCGAAGGAGACGAGCGCGAGGACGGCGATGACGGTGAGCCGCACGGCGGGCAGGTCGCCCGCCGCGTGGGCGCGCAGCGCGAGCCAGGTGACACCGACCGTCGCCGCGCCCTGCAGCACGAGCACGATCGCCTGGGCGAGCGACGTGGTCAGCGCCTTGTGGCGCTCCAGCTCGGCGATGCGTGCGGTGACGGCGCGGGCCCGGTCGTGGGTGCGGCCGCGGGCGCCGTACGCGGCGAGGTCGGCGGCGCCCCGGGTGAGGTCGACGGTGACGGCGGCGAGTTCGGCGCGCGCCGCCTTCTCGGCGTGGCCCGTGCGGCGGGACAGGACGAGGACCGCGGCGGGCACGAGGATCCCCGCCACGGCCAGCAGCAGACCGAGCAGCACGCCCGCTCCCGGCAGCAGTACGGCGACCGTGCCGGTGGCGACCGCGGCGACCACGAACGCCGCCGTGGCCGGGATCATCACCCGCAGCAGCAGGTCCTGGGCGGCGTCCACGTCGTCGACGAGGCGGGTCAGGAGGTCGCCGCTGCGGAAGGCGGGGGTGCCCGCGGGGGCGAGCGGCACGAGTGCCTCGAACACCCGGGTGCGGAAGCCCGCGACGGCGCGCAGCACACCGTCGTGGCCGAGGAGCCGGTCGATGTAGCGGAGCGCGCCGCGGCTGAGGGCGAGGGCCCGTACGGCGACGATCGCGACGCTCACCGCGGCGAGGGGCGGCTGTTCGGCGGCGCGGGTGATGAGCCAGGCGGCGGTGGCCATCAGCGCGACGGCGGCGAGCTCGCTGCCAGCCGCGGCGAGAGCGGCGGGCAGCATCCTGCGCCAGTACGGCAGGAGGTGGCGCAGGAGGCGGACGGTGGGCCGCCCCCTGCGAGCAGGCCCGTGAGAGCCGGTACCGGCCTTGTCGTAGTCGTAGTCGTACGAGGTCATGAGACCACCAGCTTCTCCGCGGAGGCATGCTCGGGAGCGGGTTCACAGGCGGGGTCGGTGATGGTGCCCGCTCGTACGGTGATGACGCGGTCCGCGTGCGGCAGCAGGCTCGTGCGGTGGGCGACCACGATCGCCGTGCGGCCGCGCATGAGGGCGACCGTGGCGCGCGTGACGGCGGCCTCGCTCTCGGGGTCGAGGTGTGCGGTCGGTTCGTCGAGCAGCAGCACGGGCGCGTCCTTGAGGAACGCGCGGGCCAGCGCGATCCGCTGCCGCTGACCGGCGGAGAGCCCCGCGCCCTGTTCGCCGAGCACCGTGTCGTACGCGTGGGGCAGCCCCTCCACGAAGAGGTCGGCGGAGGCGGCACGGGCCGCGGCCCGCACTTCGGTGTCGCTCGCGTCGGGGCGGCCGAGGCGGATGTTCTCGGCGACGGTCCCCGCGATCAGGTGCGGGCGCTGCGGCACCCACGCCACCTGGGTGCACCAGTCGTCCGGGGCGAGGCCGGCGAGGTCCGTGCCGTCGGCCTCGACCCGGCCCGAGGTGGGCGTGACGAAGCCGAGGAACAGGGAGAGGAGCGTGGACTTGCCCGCGCCGCTCGGGCCGACCAGGGCGACGTGCTCGCCGGGAGCGATGGTCAACGAGACGTCGCGCAGGGCGGGTTCGGTACGGCCCGGATAGTGGACGGTCACGTCGTGGAGGGCGAGGGACGCCGTGCGGGCGTCGGGCACCGGAGTGCGGCCCGCGTCGGCCGGCGCCGAGTCCGCGTCGTCGAGGACGGTGAAAACCCGTTCGGCGACCGCGATGCCCTCCGCGCTGTCGTGGAAGGCGGCGCCCATGGCGCGGAGCGGCAGGTAGGCCTCGGGAGCGAGGAACAGGACGACGAGCGCGGTCCGCAGGCCGACGTCGCCGTCCAGCAGCCGCAGTCCGACCGGGACGGCGACCAGGGCCACGGAGAGGGTGGCGACCGTCTCCAGGACGAGGGAGGACAGGAAGGCCAGGCGCAGGGTTCGCATGGTGGCCCGCCGGTGGGCGTCCGCCATGCCACGCACCACGTCGGTCTGATGGTGCTCGCGGCCGAAGGCGCGCAGCGTCGGCAGCCCGGCCACCACGTCGAGGAAGTGCCCGCCGAGGCGGGAGAGCAGCCGCCACTGGCGGGCGGTGCGCCGGGCGGTGTGCAGGCCGACCAGCGCGCCGAGTACGGGGATGAGCGGCAGGGTGATCGCGATGATCAGCGCCGAGCTCCAGTCGGTCCGGCCCACCCAGGCGACCACGACGAGGGGGACGACGGCGGCGCCCGCCATGGTGGGCAGGTAGCCGACGACGTAGGGGTCCAGCGCGTCGAGGCCACGGGTGAGCAGGGTGGCCGTCTCTCCGTGGCGGCGGTCCGCGAGCCGCAGCGGTCCTGTCCGTCGCAGCTGTCCGACGATCCGGTCGCGCAGGGTGGCCTTGGCGTCGGCGGCCGCGCGCTGCGCGAGTGTGCCGCGGGCCCAGGTGAGCAGGGCGCGCAGCGCCATGGCGGTGCCCAGCGCGGCCAGTGTGCCGGTGCGGATCCCGTGTCCGGCGAAGCCGTCCGCGAGGGCCGTGGCCAGCAGGACCGCCTGGGCGACGATGAGCCCGGCGCCCGCGAGGGCCAGCACCGAGGAGTACGTCACGTGGCGCCGCAGCGCTGGGACTTCCCGCATCAGGCGGCGTTCGACGGGCTTCATCGTGGGGTACCTCTCGTTGCTGTCCGGGCTCGGGCGTAGCTCGGGCTCAGAAGTAGCTGGGGTGGCGTCGGCCCGTCCGGCCACGGAAGGCCCACCAGCTCCAGAACTGGTAGGCGAGGATCGTCGGGATCACCAGGACCCCGAAGCCGCTGAGGATCTTCAAGGTGGCGTCGTCGGTGACGGCGTGGTGGATGTCCAGGCCCGCGCCTGCTCGGGTGATCAGGAGGTACGGGTACTGGCCGGTGCCCAGGAGGACCACGGGCAGCGCGGTCGCGGTGCAGGTGGCGGCGAACGCGAGGACGCCGTTTCCGCGGTCGAGGTGCCACCGGGCGGCGGCGAGGGCCGCCACGAACAGGGCGGCGACGACCGCGGATGCCGTCCGGTTGGTCATCGAGGCGCCCGCCCCGAAGAACGTGAGGAGCAGGGCGAGGGCGCCCGCCGCGGCGGCGCCGATGAGGATTCCGGCGCCCAGGCGCCGTGCCCGTGCGGCGAGTTCGTCCCCCGAGCGGAGTGCGACGAAGGTCGCTCCGTGCGCGGCGAAGAGCAGCACCGTGGTGGCGCCGCAGGCCAGCACGAACGGTGTGAACACCTCGCCGGCCCCGATGTGGAAGCTGTCGTCCGCGCGGCGGGGCACGCCGTGCAGCAGCAGCCCCACGACGAGCCCCCAGGACACGGCGGGGACGGCGCCGCCGAACACGATCAGGGCGTCCCACGCCCGGCGGCCGCGGGCGCTGTGGGCGCGGCGGCGCAGCTGGACCGCGGCGTTGCCGACGACCAGACCGGTGAGGATCGCCACGATCAGTGGGTACATGGCGGTCAGGAGGGTGCCTTCGAGGTGCGGGAAGGCTCCGAAAAGGACTCCGGCGAAGCCGACGAGCCAGACCTCGTTCCCCAGGAAGAACGGCGCGATGGCGTCGAGGGCGGCGTTGCCGCTGGTGCGCTTCTCCTCCTGACCGTCGCGGCCGAGGAAGGGGTGCAGCATCTGCGCGCCGTAGTCGTAGCCGCCGAGTACGAAGTACCCGGTGAGCAGCAGGCCCAGCAGGGCCAGCCAGACAGTCTCCAGACTCATCTCGCTCAACTTTCCGTTACATCAAGGGTGTTCGTCGCACGGGAGGGGGCGGGTTCCGTCGGCTCTACAGCACGGGGACCGGTTGCTTCTCGTCGGTGCCGCCGCCCGGTCCCGCGGGCAGGTCGTCCGGCAGTGGCTCGTCGGCGCCGAGCTGGGTGGCGCCGGGGCCGCGCAGTGCGAACCGGGCGATCAGGGTCCAGTTCGTCACGGCCAGGGCGACGAAGATGGTGATGAACAGGGCACAGGAGACGAGCAGCGAGGTCTTCCCGACGTGGGAGAGGGCGCTGCCGACCGTCAACTCACCGTAGATCACCCACGGTTGGCGGCCCACTTCGCGGACCACCCAGCCGCCGACGGACGCGATGAACGGGAGCGGGACGGTGGCGACCAGGACCCACGAGGCCCAGCGCCAGCGCATCAGCCGGTCCTTCCAGAGAAGGACGAGGGCGATGAAGGTGAGGGTGGACACCGTGTTGCCGATGAGCGTCATGGTGTCCATCGAGATCCGCATGGTGTCCTGCCAGGGCACGTAGTCGCCGGGGCCGTGCTCCTTGACGAGCTGGGCCTGCAGTTCGGCGACTCCGCTGTTCTCCAGGACCGCGTCCTTCATGGGCTGGGTCCGCTCGATGATCGGTCGCTGCATCTCGCCCACGACGACCACGAAGAAGGAGGAGACCGTCGACACCCACAGGCCCAGCTTCAGGGAGGTGCGGAAGAGTTCGGTTTCCTTGGTGTGCCGCAGGAAGTGGTAGGCGCTGATGCCGGCGACGAAGACACCGCCCGTCGTCAGGGCGCCCAACGAGAGGTGGAAGAGAGCGACCAGGGCGTTGGAGTTGGTGAGCAGCGCGCCGAAGTCGGTCAAATAGGCCGCTCCGTCCCGCACTTCGTAACCGACCGGGTGCTGCATGAAGCCGTTGGCTATCAATATCCAGTACCCGGATGCGTACGCGGTCAGGGCGACCAGCCAGATCAGCGTGACGTGCACGCTCCTGCGCAGGCGGCCCCAGCCGAATATCCACATGCCGAGGAAGGTGGACTCGGCGAAGAAGGCGATGAGCGTTTCGAGGGCCAGCGGTGCACCGAAGACGTTGCCGGCGAACTTGCTCACGCCGCTCCAGCTGAGCCCGAACTGGAACTCCATGACGAGGCCGGTGACGATGCCGACCGCGTAGTTGATGACGTAGAGCTGTCCCCAGAAGCGGGTCATGCGCTCCCGGACTGCTCTCTTGGCGGGCTCATGGGTGAACGCGGCCCGGGTGTGCATGATCGCGACGATGGGGACCAGCCCCATCGTGAGGATCACGAACAACCAGTGGATGCCGGTCGTGGCCGCGAACTGGAGTCGGGCCAGATCCGCAGCGCTCATGGTGCGACCTTCCTGGGGGACGGTGGCCGGCGGGGCGGCGGGAGGTGAGGTGTCGTGCACAGACGAAGGAGAAGGGGCCCCCGCTTCGCGTGTGCAGGTGTCCGGCGCCGTTGCCGTCCACCTGTGCGGTGGCCTCGATGAGAACCGTAGGGAGAATTCCTTATGCACTCCAAGACCGGTTCTGCCATGTGAGGATGACCCACAAGGCATAAGTGAAGGTGGACCATGGATCTTCTGCAGTTGCGCTACTTCCAAGCCGTGGCCCGTTTCGAGCACATGAGCCGGGCCGCCGAGGAGTTGCGCGTCGCCCAGCCCTCGCTCAGCCGCACGATCGCGCGCCTGGAGGCCGACCTCGGCACCCCCCTGTTCGACCGGCAGGGCCGCCGCATCCGGCTCAATCAGTACGGCGTGGTGTTCCTGGCCCACGTGGACCGCGCCCTGAGCGAACTCGACGACGCCCGGCGGGCTTTGCAGGACGCCCGCGACACGGCGTTCGGCCGGGTGAGCGTCGCTTCCGAGACCCTCCTGACGATCACGCATCTGCTCGGCAGCTTCCGGGCCGCCTACCCCCGCGCCAACGTCCGGCTCTACCAGTCCAACGCGGAGGAGATGGACCGCCAACTCCGCGCCGGTGAGGTCGATTTCTGCGTCGCGTCACAGACGTTGTCCGGCACGAACCTCGATTCGGTCGAGCTCGCCTGCGAAGAGGTGCTGCTCGCCGTCCCGCGCGGCCACTGGCTCGACGGCCAGGACAGCGTCACGATCCGTGAGATCGCCACCGAGCCCTTCGTCACCACCCGCCCCGGCCAGTGGCAACGCGCGCTTCTCGACCGGCTGTTCGCGGCCGAGGGGCTCAAGCCGATGCTGTCCTGCGAGGGCAACGAACCGGGCGCCAGCCAGAACATGATCAGCGCGGGGCTCGGTATCGGCCTGATCCCGGCGATGTCCCGGCAGGCCGGCACGGAATCCCAGGTGCCGGTGGCCTGGGTGCACCTGGACGCCCCCGACTGCCACCGCGTGCTCACCCTGGCGTGGAACCGCGACGCCTACCTCTCCGACGCCGCCCTGAAGTTCCGGGAGTTCACCACCAGCAGGCCCTTCATGACGCACCGGCTGCCCGACCCCCGCCGCGGACGCAAGCGTCGCGTCTGAGATCTCGGCGGAACCTGGCCCGGCCCGTCCGAGATCTCGGCGGAACCTGGCCCGGCCGGAATCGGTTTGGTACGCTCCCCTCGCTGTCACAGCCCTGGCCCAGGACGTCGCGTGTCCCGACGGTCGGCATGTGAAGGCGGGTCGGCAGGGGTGTCGCGTTCCCCCATCGACCGCCGCTACGCCCTCTCCACCTTTCGTCTTCCACCTGCAAGGCATCCGCATCACCGCCCGCCTCGAGCGCGCCCGGTTGCCGTCAAGGAGTTCCGTCATGCCCAAGATCACGTATGTCAACGTCGACGGCACCGAGACGTCGGTCGACGTCCCTGCCGGCACCAGCGTCATGCGCGGCGCCGTCTTCAACGACATCGACGGCATCGTCGCCCAGTGCGGCGGCAACATGCAGTGCGCCACCTGCCACGTCTACGTCGACGAGTCCACGCTCGACAAGCTGGAGCCGCCGCAGGAGCGGGAGGACGAGATGCTCGGTTTCACCGCGTGCCCCCGCCGGCCCAACAGTCGGCTGAGCTGCCAGCTCAAGTCGAGTGACGCCCTCGACGGCCTCATCGTCCACACCCCCGAACGGCAGAACTGATGCCGGACCGCGCACACCCCGAGTCGGTCGTCGTGGTGGGGGCCGGGCAGGGCGGTTACCAGACCGCGGCCTCGCTGCGCGAGCACGGCTACCGGGGAGGCATCACACTGATCAGCGCCGAGGACGCGCTCCCCTACGAGCGTCCGCCGCTGACCAAGGCGTACCTCAAGGGCGAGGCGGACGAGGCCACGCTCTGGCTGCGCCCGGCGACGTATTACGTGCGCCAGTCGATCGACCTGGTCTCCGGCACCGTCACGGAGATCGACCCGGCCGCGCGCTCGGTGCGGCTGACCGACGGTTCCACCTACGACTACGGGCACCTCGTCCTCGCCACCGGCGCCACGCCCCGGACGCTCGACGTGCCGGGTGCCGACCTGCGCGGCGTACACACCCTGCGCACCGCGCGGGACGCCGCCGCACTGCAGTCGGCGCTGGCCGGGGCGCGGCGTGCCGTGGTGGTGGGGGCGGGGTTCATCGGTCTGGAATTCGCCGCCGTGGCACGGGAGGCGGGCGTCCGGGTGACGGTCGTCGAGGCGCTCGACCGCCCGCTCGCCCGGGTCGTCTCGGCGCCCACCGCCGCGCACTTCACCCGGCTGCACCGGCGGAACGGCACGGAGTTGCTGTTCGGTCAGGGCGTCAAGTCACTGCACGGTGACGGGCGTTCGAACGTCAAGGCCGTGGAACTGGCCGACGGCCGCAGGCTCCCCGCCGACCTGGTCCTGATCGGCGTCGGGGTCACCCCGCGCACGGAACTGGCCGCCGCGGCCGGGCTCCCGGTGGACGGCGGCATCACCGTCGACTCGCGGCTGCGGACCGCCGATCCGCACATCTCCGCCATCGGGGACTGCGCGGTGTTCCCCCAGGTGCGCTCCGGCAGCCGGTTGCGGCTCGAGTGCGTCCAGAACGCCGTCGGGCACGCCCGGTCGGTCGCCGAGCGACTTGCCGGGACGCCCCGCGCGTACGACGAACTGCCCTGGTTCTGGAGCGATCAGTTCTCCACGACCGTGCAGATCGCGGGGTTCGACGAGGGGCACGAGACCGAGGTGGTGCTCGGCGCCGACCCGGACGCCTTCTCCGTGCTCCTCTTCCGCGGGGACGATCTGCAGGCGGTCGAGTCCGTCAACCGCCCCGCTGACCACGCCGCGGCCCGCCGCCTCCTGACGCGGGGCACGACCCCGACGCCGGAGGAAGCCTCAGCGCCGGGGTACAGCCTCACATAGCCCCACAGCCCCACAGGTGGGCCTTCGCAGCGGCCTCGCACCCCACGCCCGACGTTATTCCAGCGTAATTCAGTCCCGATCTAAGACCGATCGCGCATCGTAGGCATCGTTCCGCACCGCACCCCGAACCGCCGGGCCGGCGCCCTCCCCCGAGCGCCGGCCCGGCAACCTCGACAGTGGAGAACTGATGCACAACTACGTAGTGGTCGACGCGTTCGCCCGAGAACCCCTCACCGGCAACCCGGTCGCGGTCTTCTTCGACGCCGACGATCTGAGCGCCGAGCAGATGCAGCGCATCGCCCGGGAGATGAACCTCTCGGAGACCACGTTCGTCCTCGGCCCCGAGCAGGGCGGCGACGTACACGTGCGGATCTTCACTCCGGTCAACGAACTCCCCTTCGCCGGGCACCCGTTGCTGGGCACCGCCATCGCGCTCGGGCGGCGCACCGACGCGGACCGGCTGCGGATCGAGACCGCCATGGGCGAGATCCCCTTCGAGCTGCGGCGCGTGGGCGGGAAGGTCGTGTCGACGAGCATGCGCCAGCCGGTTCCCGTGTGGGAGCCCTTCGACCGTGCCGACGAGCTCCTCGAAGCGCTGGGCGTCCGCGAGTCCACGCTGCCGGTGGAGATCTACCGCAACGGCCCGCGGCACGTCCTGGTCGGCTTCGAGAGCTTCGAGGCCCTGTCGAAGGTGGACCCCGACCACCGCGCGCTCGCGAGCTTCCCCGACATGGCGACGAACTGCATCGCCGGCTCAGGGACCGTCTGGCGCAACCGCATGTTCTCGCCCGCCTACGGAGTCGTGGAGGACGCCGCCACCGGTTCCGTCGCAGGCCCCATCGCCATCCACATCGCCCGGCACGGCCTCGCCTCGTACGGGCAGCTCATCGAGATCACCCAGGGCATCGAGATCGGCCGCCCCTCCCCCATGAGCGCCCTGGTCCAGGGCGACGGCGACCGGGTCGATTCCGTCGAGGTGTCGGGCCACGGCGTCGTCACGCTCGAAGGCATGATCCATGTCTGACGTCCGGTGTCCGGCCTCGCGGCGACCGCGCACCTGCGCGCCCTGACGTCCGGAACCCCCGCATCCCGTGCGACAGGTGCCCCTCCTGGACCAGACCTCGGGGCCGCCGCCCTCCGCCCGCGCGCACCGCGACCCGGGGGCCCGCACCGGCACCGCCGGAGCACGCTCTGTCCAACTGCCCAAGGAATCCTCCGCCCTGGTGCGTACTCCGGCAGGCTGAAGCTCCGCCGGGCCGGGACCCGGCCGCCACGGTCCGCGCCATCCGGCCGCGGATCTCCCCTCACGTCGTGTCCGAGGAGCCTGCATGCCGCAACAGCAGTCGCATCAACCGCACACAGCGACCACCACCGCGCCGCTCATCCACGGCGTGCACACGTCGGTGGCGGCTTTCATCGGGGACGCCCCGGGCCTGCCCGGCAAGCCGGCCTTCGTCCGGCACCCGCTGGAGTTCCTCGAGGCGTTCTCCCTGCGCGGGAACGCGGGGAGAACGGGGAGCACGGGGGACGCAGAGGACGCGCGGGACACGCCGTCCTTCCTGCACGACGCCGTGCTCGGCCACTTCCGCAACGGGGGCGGCGGTGCGTGGGTCCTGGGAACGGGGCGTGCCGCGACGGGCGTCGGCGGGGAGGACAGGGTCGCCGCCTACCGGACCGCTCTCGCCAGGCTGGAGCGCCTGCCGGAGATCAGCCTCGTGGTCGCACCGGATCTGTGGCGGGTGCCGGAAGACGCGGACCGCGTCGCGCGGGAGATCGCCGCGCACTGCGGCCGCACGGGGCACCGGGTCGCTCTGCTGCACACCCGCCAGGGCCTCGCCCCCGCCGACGTGCGCGACAGGCCCTTCGGGCTCGCCGAGCCGGACGCCCGGTTCGTCGCCGTCCACTACCCGTGGATCACGGTGACCGAGGTCGGCGGACACGAACGCCTGGTGCCGCCCTCGGGGCACGTCTCGGGGATGTACTGCCGCACCGACGCCGAGCACGGAGTCCATACTCCGCCGACCGGCACGCTGGTGGGAGTGGTGCAGCAGGAGCGTGCACTGTCCGTGGACGAGGAGGAGTCGGTCAGCCGCTTCGGGGTGAACTGTCTGCGGTTCGTCCCCGGGCAGGGCGTCCGGCCGCAGAGTGCGCACACGCTGTCCACCGAGGCCGACTGGGCGGACGTCGGGGTGTGCCGCCTGGTGAACTACACCCGGGCCTCACTCGAACGGGGCGCCCCCTGGGCGGCGTTCGAGTCGAACACCGCCCGGCTGCGGGCGCTGATACATCAGTCCACCACGACGTTCCTCCAGGGGTTGTGGCGCCAGGGGGTGCTGCCCGGAGGGACCGCGGACGAGGCGTTCGGGGTCATCTGCGACGACACCAACAACACACCCGAGGACGTGGTGCGGGGCCGGGTGAACCTCGATGTCGCCCTCGCCGCCCTGCGGCCGGCCGCGTTCGTCACGTTCCGCGTACGGCGCGACGTCGGTCACCGCGCCGCCACTTGACCGGGACGGTCCCGAAGGACCGTCCAGCGACAACAGGGAGACACATATATGGAGATCCACTCATGCTCGGGAAACCACAGAGCGGAGATACGTGATGCCACGGGCTCACTGCTCTGCGACGCCTGCGTCGGGAGGCTGGAGCGCGATCTGCGCGCGCTCCCCGACCTTCATCAGGAAGGCCTGCACCACGTGATGGCCACGTCCCGGCGACGCAACCCCACCAGGGTGTCGGGCAGCCGCAGGCGGGACCATCTGAACGTCTCCGCGCTCGACGCCCGGAGCAACATCGTCGCCATCCTGGAGTCGTGGGCGAGTTACGTGGCGGATGAACTCGGGATCACGGTCCCGAGCCGTTCCGTACCGCACCTGACGTGCTTCCTCCTGCTCCACCTGGAGTGGCTGACGGCCCAGCCGCCGGCCGAGGACTTCGCGGCGGAGATCCAGGGACTCCAGGTCGAACTGCTCCGCGTCATCGACTCCGACCAGACCGACCGGGCTCCGCTCACCAGCCAGTGCGTGGTGGACAGATGCCCGGGCACGATCGACGCGTCGCCGCGGAGTTCCGGCACCGCGGGCGGGGACAGCAGCATCAGCTGTTCCTCGGGACATTCGTGGGAAGTACGTGAGTGGCTCGTCCTGAGGCACCTCATCGACCGGCAGCGCAAGGAAGCCGCGTGACCGGCACCGTCCGGCGCGGATAGCGAAGGGAACGGCTTCGCGGGACGCTCGGCCTGCTCAGCGGGAGAGAGCAGGGTGGAGCGCGACGGAGCCCACAGCGGAGGTGGGGGGGGGGGGGGGGGGGGGGGGGGGGGGGAGGCGGGGGGGGGGGGGGTTTGTTGGGGTTTTTGTTTTGGGGGGGGGCTGGGGGGAGAAAAGAACAGACCCGTCCTACCCGCGCA
>NZ_JBWKJS010000008.1:143715-503277 GCF_056432085.1 Streptomyces sp. NPDC045678 | reverse complement strand
GGTACTGCAGGGGGGACCCTGTGGGAGAGTAGGACGCCGCCGAACTTTTTTTGGGAAAACCCCCGCACCTTTGGTGCGGGGGTTTTCTGCGTTCCAGGGAAATTTACGGAGAAGGATTAGGGTCGGGATATGCGATACGACCTCGTCATCTTCGACAACGACGGCGTCCTGGTGGACAGCGAGCCGATCTCCAATACGATCCTGGCCGGCTATCTGACCGAGCTGGGACACCCCACCTCGTACGAGGACTCCCTGCGGGACTACATGGGGGCCGCCGTGCATCGCGTACACGATCTGATTCTCGAGCGGAGTGGGCAGCGGCTTCCCGCCGACTTCGACGACGTCTTTCACGGGCGGGTGTTCGCCGCGTTCGAGCGGGAGCTGCAGCCCGTGGACGGAGCCGTGGAAGTGCTGGAGAAACTGGCCGGGGACGGCGTCGCCTACTGTCTGGCCTCCTCCGGGAGCCACGAGCGCATTCGGGTCGGGCATCGGAAGACCGGACTTGATGAGTGGTTCGGGGAGGATCGGGTCTTCAGCTCGCAGGACGTCGGGCGGGGCAAGCCGGCGCCCGATCTCTTCCTGTACGCCGCCGAGCGCATGGGCGTGGCGCCCGAGAAGTGTGTCGTGGTGGAGGACAGTCCGCTCGGGGTGCAGGCCGCGGTCGCCGCCGGGATGGACGTCCTCGGGTTCACCGCCATGACGCCCGCCGAGCGGCTCGTCGGCGCCACTGAACTCTTCAGCGACCTGCGGGAGTTGCCTGACCTGCTCGTATGACGGTGACCGGGCAGCGGGGCTGACATTTGTCATGGTGAGGTCCGGACGATCGTTTCTGTCGGCGGGCGGGCCGGGGAGGCGAAGCTGAGGTCGTCGCGATCGAACAGGACGCACGCCGCAGCCCGACGGAGGAACCCGATCATGAGCCAGCTCGCCACCGACGCCCTCGTAGAGGTCCGCCCCGTCGCTACCACGGCCGACGCCCCCGACGACGCACGCAAGGCGCGCGTCGAGTCGCTCAAGCCGCTCGTGCTCGACGCGCTGGTGCCCACCGCCTCGTACTACCTGCTCAGCAAGGGGTTCGGGACGGGCACCATAGCGGCGCTCGCCTGGAGCAGCGTCGTGCCTGCGGGGCGGACGGCCTGGGGGCTGGTCAAGGAGCGGCGGGTCAACGGGCTCGCGGCGCTCATCCTGGCCGCCAACGTCGTCGGGCTGGCGATGAGCCTGATCGCCGGGGACCCGCGGCTGATGCTCGCCAAGGACAGCGCCATCACGGCGACCGTGGGGATCGCGATTCTGCTGTCGGTGGTGGCCGGTCGGCCGCTGATGACCGCCGGTCTCAAGCCCTGGGTGACCAAGGGGAACGCGGCGAGGACCGCGGCCTGGGACCGGTTGAACGCCGAGCGCGGGCGGTTCGCGCGGCTGGAGCGGATGTTCTCGGTCGTATGGGGTCTGGCGCTCTTCGGGGAGGCGCTGCTGCGGGTCGTGGGGGCCTACACGTTGCCCGTCGACACCATGGTGTGGCTGGGCGGGGCGATCGCGGCCGGCGCGATCACGCTGACCATGTTCGTCAGTGGCCGCCTGGTCGTCGGGCCGATGGAGAAGATGGTCGAGGCGGACGTGGCGGGTATGGCTGGTGGGGCGGTCGTGGCGGGGCGCTGAAGGCGCCGAAATTGGTTGAGTGATCCATCTACCCACGGGTAGTCCGGGGCCCTACGCTCTGCAGCCATGACCGAAGTGCTGCGGCGCGGCAGGGCCTCGCTGGCGTTCGCGTTCCTGGTGCAGGGTGTGACCTTCGCTCTGCTCGTGACGCGGATCCCGGCGATCCAGGACCGGTACGGGATATCCGACGGGCTGCTGCCCGTCTTCCTCGCGGCGGTGCCGATTCTGGCGGGGGTCGGGAGCGTGGGCACCGAGCAGCTGGTCAAGAAGGTGCCGCCGAGCGTGGTGCTGCGGTGGTCGCAGCCCGTCGTACTGCTGGCGCTGCTTGGGGTGGGCGCGGGTGACGCGCTGTGGCAGGTCGCCGTGGCGCTCGGGGCGTTCGGGTGTGCGGTGGGTGCGCTGGACGCGTCCATGAACATGCTCGGGGTCAGTCTTCAGCGGGCGCACGGGCGGAGCATCATGCTCGGGTTTCACGCCGCGTACAGCCTGGGCGGGATCGTGGGGGCGTCGCTGGCCTGGGCCGGGGCGCACTGGGACCTGTCGCTCTTCGTCTCCTGTCTGCCGGTCGTGGCTGTGCTGCTGCCGGCCGCGCTGATCGGGAGCCGGTGGTACGTCGATGCGGAAGCGCCGGAGGAAAGGGTGGGGGCGGAGGCGAGCGGCCGGGGGGACGGTGTCGTCTTCAAGGTGCTGCTTCCGCTCTGCCTGGTGATGACCTTCGCCTACATCGGTGACTCGACCGTCTCCAACTGGAGCGCCAAGTATCTGGAGGACGTGCTCGGGAGTTCGGAGGAGGTCTCCACCGTTCCGTACAACGTCTATATGGTCATGACGTTGGCGGGGCGCGGGCTCGGGGATCTGGGGGTGCGGCGCTTCGGGGCCGGGGCGGTGGTGCGGGCCGGGTCCGTGGTGGCGGCGCTGGGGTTCGTGATCGTGGCGGTGGCGCCGGGGGCGTGGGTCGGGATCGCCGGGTTCACGGTTCTCGGACTGGGGCTGTGCGTGATTGTTCCGCAGACGTTCGCCGCGGCGGGGAGGCTGTTCCCGGGAGCTTCGGATGCGGCCGTCGCGCGACTGAATATCTTCAACTATGTGGGCTTCCTGATCGGTTCGCCGCTGGTGGGAGCGCTGGGGGACGCGTGGAACTACCGGTGGGCCATGGTCGTTCCCATGGTGTTGGTGCTCTTGACCTTGCCGTACGCCCGTTCCTTCGCCCCGGAACCGGACCGGTACGGTGACGGGCATGAGCGGCCGCGGACAGCTGATGTGGGACGAGGCAGTAACGGGCTATGACTTCGGCTCGGGTCACCCGATGGACCCGGTCAGGCTCGGGCTGACCCGAAGTCTGGTCGACGCCTTCGGGCTCGACCGGGATCTGGAGGTGGTCTCGGCCAAGCGTGCCGGTGACTCGACGCTGCGGCTCGTGCACCGCGGGGACTACGTGGACGCGGTGAAGGCCGCCTCCGTGGACCCGGCGTCCGCGCGAGGTGAGTACGGACTCGGCACGGAGGACGACCCGGCCTTCGCCGGGATGCACGACGTGTCGGCGCTGATCGCCGGCCAGTCCGTCGGCGCGGCCGAGGCCGTGTGGCGCGGGGACGCGCTGCACGCGGTGAACTTCGCGGGCGGACTGCACCACGCGATGCCCGGCGGCGCCTCCGGGTTCTGCATCTACAACGACGCCGCGCTGGCCGTCGCCCGGCTCCTCGAACTGGGCGCGGAGCGCGTGGCGTACGTGGATGTCGACGTGCATCACGGTGACGGGGTGCAGGCCGCGTTCTGGGAGGACCCGCGGGTTCTCACCATCTCGCTCCACGAACATCCGCGGACGCTCTTCCCGCAGACCGGGTGGCCCGAGGAGACGGGTGCGGACGGAGCGGCGGAGGGGACGGCCGCGAACGTCGCGCTGCCCGCCGGCACGGGGGACGCGGGGTGGCTGCGGGCCTTCCATGCCGTGGTGCCCGAGCTGCTCGCCGAGTTCCGGCCGCAGGTCCTGGTCACACAGCACGGTGCGGACACGCACTTCGAGGACCCGCTGGCGCACCTCGCGGTGTCGCTGGACGCGCAGCGGGCCGTGCAGGTGGCGTGCCACGAGCTGGCCCACGAGTACGCGGACGGGCGGTGGGTCGCGCTCGGCGGCGGAGGGTACGCGGTGGTGGATGTCGTGCCGCGGTCCTGGACGCATCTCGTCGCGATCGCCGCGGGGCGGCCCGTCGAGCCGACCGCGGAGATCCCCGAGTCCTGGCGGCAGGAAGTCTTCGCGCGCACGAGGCAGTTGGCGCCGGGACGGATGACGGACGGCCGGTGGCCGGTGGACTGGAAGGGATGGGAGTCGGGGTACGACCCCGCCGACCGCCTCGACCAGGCGGTGCTCGCCGCACGGCGGGCGGTGTTTCCGCTGCGGGGGCTGCTGGCGTAGGAGTACGTCGGTTGGCTGGAGCGCGCCGACGGAGGGCCGCCCCGATTATGCCCGTGTTAGCCCAACTGTGGGTGTTTTCCGGGGTTTTGGGGACGCGTGGTCGTGGATGCGTCAGCATCGGCTGCGTGTTGAGCACCGGCGCCCTGCGTGCGCATCTGTTGGCGGCTCGGTTGGCCGGGCCCGTGGCCACCTCTCGGGAAGAGAGCCTGCGGAGCTACCGGCTCTTCGCGGCCCGCGACCCGCGGGTACTTCTCGGGCTCGACCCCGAATGGAGCTGGGGCGCGGGCGACCTGTTGCGCCTGATGTCGGACAAGTGTGGAGTGTCGGCCGATCCGAGGTGCACCTCGGGAGCCGATGTCATCGATCCGGAACGGACGTTGGCGGCCCTCGACGCGTTCGCGGAACGGCTCGCGGCCGCCGCGCGGAGGCGCCTCCCCGTGCTCTTCGGGACCGGTCACCCGCACCGGCTGCTCGGGTTCTACGCCGCGTTGGCGGACGCTTTGTCGGCGGCCGGATGTCACGTCCTCACCCCCGCGCAGGGCAACAGTGTCGACATAACGACCCGGTTTGGCCTACGCACGTACAACCTTGACTACGTACAAGGAGTCGCGCTGGTGCGCGAACCCGGCGCGCGTCCCACCGGGAGTGAGACCGGCGCACACACCCATTCACCACTCCCGGTTCGGGCCGCTCTGGATGCCGCAGCGGAGGCCGGCGGACCGCTTCCCGGGTTGGTCGTGGGGGACCACGGATGGGTCTGCGGAGCAGGTCAGCTGGGGTTTGAGGCGATCGGTCTGGCGGATACGGATGATCCCGCGCTGTTCGTCGGAGAGGCCGAGGGGCAGGTGTCCGTCGTCGTTCCGCTTGATGACGCTGTGCGGTCTGATTACTACCGACCGCTTACTCGCTATGTACTCAATCGAGCGTGTCTGTCACAGTAGGCGGCCGATGGCTGCTCCTCTTCCCCACTCGCATCATCCGCCCCTAGTCTGGGGAGTGAGCGCGCAGCGACGAAGAGTCACCGGAAGGGGAAGCCGGTGCCCGTCATGTGCGGAAGGTTCAGGTGGGGTGTCATGGCTGCAGACCAGAGGCCGCTGAACGAGGTTCAGTTTCTGACCGTGGCGGAAGTCGCCTCGGTGATGCGAGTGTCCAAGATGACCGTGTACCGGTTGGTGCACAGCGGTCATCTGCCCGCCATCCGGGTCGGAAGGTCCTTCCGGGTTCCGGAGCAGGCGGTTCACGAGTACCTCCGCGAGTCCTATGTGGGGGTCGAAGCAGGTTGAGCGAGGGGTCCCGAGGGCCCGTCGCGCAGGGGCCATGGCCCCTCGATTACGTCCCTCACGCGGGGACAGGTAGGCTAGGCCGACGTAGGTCGTGTGGGCCCAGTCTGCTGCCCCGCACCGAGTGAAGAGAAGTGAGCGAGGGTAGTCGTGGGCTCTGTAATCAAGAAGCGGCGTAAGCGGATGGCCAAGAAGAAGCACCGCAAGCTGCTGAAGCGCACTCGCGTTCAGCGTCGCAACAAGAAGTAGGCGACCGCTGTAACAGCGTGATCCGAAGCCCTCCCGTCATCCGGCGGGAGGGCTTCGGTGTTTTCGGCCGTCTCTGGGTGCACGGACATCACAGCGCAACGTCCACCCGATAGCGTGGTTCGGAACACAGCCGACGCCGGCGCGGCGAGGGTTTGGGGAAAGGCAGGCGCTGATCTTGGGCAAGGTCGTGCTCGTGACCGGGGTGGCCCGACAGCTGGGCGGCCGGTTCGTCCGGCGCATTCAGCGAGACCCGGACGTCGACCGGGTGGTCGCCGTCGACGCGGTCCCACCCGAGCACCATCTGGGCGGCGCCGACTTCGTCCAGGCCGACATCCGCCAGCCCACGGTCGCCAGGATCCTCGCCGAGCACGGCGTCGACACGGTCGTGCACATGGACGTCACGGCGACGGCGCTCGGCGGTCGCGGGGGCGGTCGCGGCTCGGTCAAGGAGACCAACGTCATCGGCACCATGCAGCTGCTCGGCGCCTGCCAGAAGTCGCCGACCGTCAAACGGCTCGTGGTGAAGTCGAGCACCAGCGTGTACGGGTCGGCGCCCAAGGACCCCGCGGTCTTCACGGAGACGACGCCGCCCAAATCGCTGCCGAGCGGTGGCTTCGCCAAGGACACCGTCGAGGTCGAGGGCTATGTGCGCGGCTTCGCGCGGCGCCGCCCGGACGTCGCGGTGTGCGTGCTGCGCTTCGCGAACATCCTCGGCCCCGCCGCGGACTCCCCGCTCGCCGAGTACTTCTCGCTGCCGGTCCTGCCGACCGTGTTCGGCTACGACCCGCGCCTCCAGTTCGTCCACGAGGACGACGCGGTCGAGGTGCTGCGGCTCGCCTCGCACGATCCGGAGCGCGGCACGCTCAACAGCGGCACGTTCAACATCGCGGGCGACGGTCAGCTGCTCCTGTCCCAGTGCTCGCGGCGGCTCGGCCGCCCCACCGTGCCGGTGCTCCTGCCGACCGTCACCTGGGTGGGCTCCGCGCTGCGCACCCTCGGTGCGACGGACTTCTCGCCCGAGCAGATCAGGCTGCTCACCCACGGCCGGGTCGTGGCCACCCGGCAGATGCGCGAGACACTGGGGTTTGAGCCGAAGTACACGACCGCGGAGGCCTTCGCGGACTTCGTACGCAGCCGGGGCCCCGGGCTGCTGCCACCAGGTGCCCTCGCGGGGGCAGTCGACCGGATCGCCGCGCTGCCCCTCGCGGGCGGCCACCCGAGCGCCAACTGAGGAGAGCGTCAACGATGGCGGACGCCAAGGTCATTCCGTTCGACGACGACCGGTCGCGCGGCAGCGCGCAGCGCGCCTCGCGCCGCAGGTCCGCGCCCCGGCGCAAGGGCGACCCCGTGGCCGGGGTCAAGGCGCTGCCCGGGCAGCAGGAGGGCAGGCCGCAGGACGTGCAGCAGGTCGCGGAGCCGCAGCCGGCGCCCGTGGAGCCGCAGGGGCGGGTGCCGGGGCCGCGGGCCGGTGGCGGCTGGGACCGGCGCATCGCGGGCGGTCTGGCGTTCCTGCGACGGCGGCTGACGGGTGAGTACGAGGTCGACGACTTCGGTTACGACGAAGAGCTCACCGACCAGGTCCTGATGTCGATGCTCCGGCCCTTCTACGAGAAGTACTTCCGGGTCGAGGTGAAGGGCATCGAGAACATCCCCGCGGACAGCGGGGCGCTGATCGTCGCCAACCACTCGGGGACGCTGCCGCTGGACGGCCTGATGATGCAGGTCGCGGTGCACGACAACCATCCCCAGGGACGGCATCTGCGGCTCCTCGCCGCCGACCTCGTCTTCATGCTGCCGGTGATCAACGAACTGGCCCGCAAGGCCGGGCACACGCTGGCGTGCGCGGAGGACGCCGAGCGGCTCCTTGAGCGGGGCGAGCTGGTGGGCGTGATGCCGGAGGGGTTCAAGGGCATAGGGAAGCCGTTCAGCGAGCGCTACAAGCTGCAGCGGTTCGGCCGCGGCGGCTTCGTGTCGACGGCCCTGCGGACGGGCTCACCGATCGTGCCGTGCTCGATCGTCGGGGCGGAGGAGATCTACCCCATGATCGGCAACGCCAAGACGCTGGCGCGGGTCCTCGGCATCCCGTACTTCCCGATCACGCCCACGTTCCCCTGGCTCGGTCCGCTGGGCGCGGTGCCGTTGCCGACGAAGTGGACGATCCAGTTCGGCGAGCCGATCCCGACGGACGGGTATCCGCCGGAGGCCGCGGAGGACCCGATGCTGATGTTCAACCTGACGGACCAGGTGCGGGAGCAGATCCAGCACTCGCTGTACAAGCTGCTGGTGCAGCGGCGGTCGGTGTTCTTCTGAGGCGGCTGTGCGGGGGCACGTGGAGCCGGCGGACGGAGTCCGACGCAGCCGTGCGATGCCCGCGAAGCGGTGCGAGGACGGCGTTGTGAAGGGGCCCGCGGAGGACCCGATGCTGATGTTCAACCTGACGGACCAGGTGCGGGAGCAGATCCAGCATTCGCTGTACAAGTTGCTGGTGCAGCGGCGGTCGGTGTTCTTCTAGGTGTGGGTACGCGGCTGGGGGCGCCCTCCGCACAAGGAAGGCGCCCCCAGCTTCGTACGGACAGGGACTAGTTCGCGTCCTCGCCCTTGATGCCGAGCTCCGGGAGCTGGAGGCCGGGCAGGAGCGGGGGCAGTGTCACGTCCGGCTCCTGCGGGGAGCTGTGCTGGCCGGGTTTGCTCTTGCCGTCGCCGGCCGAGGGCTCCGGGCTGGTCTTCTCGTCCGGTGGGTCGAGGAGGCCGCCGGTGGTGCCGCCGAGGATGCCGTCGTCCTTGCGGTCCGACGTGGAGGGCTTCGGCCTGCTGTCGCCGCCCGCCCCGTTGCTGTGCGAACTGCCACCGCCCGAGGGGTGGGAGGTCCGGCCGTCGGCGCTGTCGGAGCCGCTGGGGCTCTGTGACGTACGCCCGCCGGAGCCGCCCTTCTTCGGTGCGCTGGGCAGGAGGGAGCGCAGCGGGTCGACCTCTTCGTCTATGGCGTCGAAGACGGAGTTCACCTGCTCTCCGACGTCGCCCAGCTGGACGGGAAGGCGGCCCTGGAGGTCGGTCCATGCCTCGCGGTGCGACCGGGAGAACGCGGACAGCGCCTGGATGGGGCCCAGGGAGCCGTCGCGCTCGTACGCCTCCAGGAGCAGGCGGTGGCCCTCCGTGGCGTCGTGCCGCATGCCGGAGAGGGCTCGCCTGACCTCGCCGAGGGACTCGTGGTCCAGGGCGCCTGAGCGGCCCCGCTCCATGAGCCTGCGTGCCTCGTTCAGGCGGGTCGACGCGTGGTCCAGATAGATCTGGCCGCGGTCGGCGTCGTCGTCGGCCAGGCCCAGCTTGAAGTCCTCCATGCCGCGCTTGAGGCCGTACAACGAATCGCCGGGGAGCGCGTCGGAACTGGCCGCGGCCACCCCTCCGAACGCGCCCGCGGCGACGCCGACCGTGAGGCCGCCCGCCGCGATGCCCTTGGACAGACGGGTGCGCGGCCGCAACTTCCGCAGGCCACTCGCCCGGTGGGCACCCTTGCGGGACCGTTGCTCGGGAACGGAAGGACTGCCGCCCTCGAGGAACATGGCTTCCATCGCAGCCACGAGCTGGGCGCGCTGGACGACCTTGACCTCGGGGTCCAGGACGGGCTTGGGCAGCGCGTCGAGACCGTCCGTCAGGGCCAGCATGCGGCTCTGCTCGGACGGTTCGGCGCGGCCGGTGGTTTCGGGGGACTCCACGGGTGCGGCCGCGGGTACGGGCGCGGAGTCCACGGACTTCTCGGCCGCCGGACCCTGGTCGGAATGCTCCTCCAGGGCCTGGGCGAAGGCGTTCGCCCGCCGGTGGGCCGATACGTTCGCGATCACTGGCGGCACCTCCTCTCGTCAAGACGGTCGACTCCCCAGGGGGTCCTGAGGGTTGCATGTCCTGACCATTTCCACACGATCGAGTGAGCGGAGCCAGCCAGGTAGCGACCACAGGGAGCCTGCATCCCGCACAACGAGCGTCGCGGCACTTGGGTTACGGACGAAAGATGATCGGACCGCGACAATTCCGTGGCGCCCATCTGGCCGCCACGGAAGGTGAGTTGGGCACCACGGAGAGCTAACGGACGTCGTCGGGCAGGAGTCGGGCGAGCGTGCGCACCGCGCGGTACTGGAGGGTCTTGATCGCGCCCTCGTTCTTGCCCATGACCCGCGCGGTCTCGGCGACGGAGAGGCCCTGGAGGAAGCGCAGGGTCACGCACTCCTGCTGCTGAGGGTTGAGGCGGCGGACGGCTTCGAGGAGGGCGGCGTTCGAGAGGGACTCCAGGACGGAGTCCTCGGGGCTGCGCTCGACTTCGTTGGCGTCGAGCATTTCGCCGGTGGTCACCTCGAGGCGGAATCGGCTCGATTTGAAGTGGTCGGCGACCAGGTTGCGCGCGATCGTGACCAGCCAGGCGCCGAAGTCGCGGCCCTGCCAGGTGAAGGTGCCGATGCGGCGGAGGGCGCGCAGAAAGGTCTCACTGGTGAGGTCCTCGGCGGTCGCCTTGCCGCCCACGCGGTAGTAGATGTAGCGGTAGACCGTGTCGCTGTACTGGTCGTAGAGGCGTCCGAAGGCGTCGGACTCGCCGGCCTGGGCGCGTTCGACCAGGTCCATCATGCGGGCGCTGTCGCTGTCCGCCGCGGGGCGGCGGGGGGTGGGGGCCGAGGTGGCGGCAGCGGAACCGGAACGGGCCCGTCTGCTGACTGCCGCACCGCCGTTCGCCAGGGCGTAGCAGGGCCCGGCGGGTGCGGGGACGGCAAGGGCGGGGACGGCGGGGACGGCGTACGCGGTGGGGACGAAGCCGCGCAAGCGGTCGATGACCGTTGCGCGCAGCGTAGCCAGGCCCGAGGCGTCAACCCCGACGTGTGGGTACACGGGACTCCCAGAGGCAGAGCTTCCATCACGTGCAGTGCGGGACCGTTCACCCGTCGTAGCGACGTGTGGGGTCCCTTATGCGTCTGAGGAGAATAACGCTTCGTACAGGCAGCGCTACACCCAGTTGCTCAAATCATCGATTACGTCGCTTCTGTTACCGATTGGCGCCCGGTTAAGTACCGCAGAGTGAGCGACTGCTGATCGAATCAGTTCACATTCCGTGTCGGCCTGAGGCGTGTTGTGGCCGAGTGCTACCGGCGTGACTGGCGGGAGACGTCGCGGGGTAGGACCGACGGAATGCTCGGGGCGGGGCTCAGTGGCGGCGACGGTGCAGGGCCACGGCAGCGGCCGCGCCGCCCGCGAGCGCGCCGACGCCGGCCGCGGCCGGGATGCCGACCTTCGCGGCCTTGCGGCCCGTGCGGTAGTCCCGCAGCCGCCAGTCGCGTTCCCGGGCGTGCTTGCGCAGTTTGGCGTCGGGATTGATCGCGTAGGGGTGCCCGACGAGCGAGAGCATCGGGATGTCGTTGTGCGAGTCGCTGTACGCGGCGCAGCGGCCCAGGTCCAGGCCCTCGGCGGCGGCCAGCGCGCGGACGGCCTCGGCCTTCGCCGGGCCGTGCAGCGGCTCGCCGACGAGCTTGCCGGTGTAGACGCCGCCGATGGACTCGGCGACGGTGCCGAGGGCGCCGGTCAGGCCGAGGCGGCGGGCGATGACCGTGGCGATCTCCACCGGCGCGGCGGTGACCAGCCAGACCTTCTGGCCCGCGTCGAGGTGGGCCTGGGCCAGGGCGCGGGTGCCCGGCCAGATGCGCTCGGCCATGTACTCGTCGTAGATCTCCTCGCCGATGGACATCAGCTCGGCGACCCGGTGGCCCTTGACGATGGACAGGGCGCTGTCGCGGGCGTCCTGCATGTGCTCGGGGTCCTCGACGCCCGCGAGCCTGAACCAGGCCTGCTGCCAGGCGAATCGGAACAGCTCTTGGCGCTCGAAGAACTTGCGCTTGTAGAGCCCGCGGCCGAAGTGGAAGATCGCGGCGCCCTGCATCACGGTGTTGTCGAGGTCGAAGAAGGCGGCGGCCTTGTCGTCGCCGACGACGGGGAACTCCGGTTCCTGCTCGCCTTCGTCGGGCGCGGCCTGTGTGGCGAGGGCGTCGAGCTCCTCCTGCTCCTGGGAGGACTTGCGCGCTGCCTCAGCCGAGGCCTCGCCTGCCAACACGCTCCGCGCCGTGGCGGAGCGCCTACGGGGGGTGAGCCATCCGAGAGCGGCCATGCCGTGAGCATAGCCAGTTTGTTCGGTGGTTCCGGAGTCGGGAGGAATCGGGCCTGTGAACTCTCCGTGTCCGGGCCGGGGGAGGGCGGGCGAGAATGGCGGCATGAGTCCGATCTTTCGTCGTCACAGCGGCCCTGCGAGCGGTCGTACGGAGAAGAAGAAACCTCAGGAGCGGCTGGTCACCCTGATCGGGAAGCCGGGGTGTCATCTGTGCGATGACGCACAGTCGGTGATCGAGAAGGTCTGCGGTGAGCTCGGCACCCCCTGGGAGAAGAAGGACATCACGCAGGACGAGGAGCTCCACCGGGCCTACTGGGAACAGATCCCGGTCGTTCTGGTGGACGGGGAGCAGCACACCTTCTGGCGTGTGGACGAGGCGCGGCTGCGGCGCGAGCTCGAAGGGTAGGGCCGTCCGTCACTGACCGGTCAGTCCAAAGTGCCCGCAAAGTCGATTACGCTTTGGGGCGGTTTTGGTCTCGGGGGCGATGATCGTGAGGAGAGTGTGCGGTTTTGCCCCCATCGAATACGCCACGAAGCCGTCCGCGCGGCGGTTCCACGATCGTGCGCCGGGAGCGCGTGACCCCGGTCACGTTGGCCGGGCAAATCGGACACCATCTTTGTGCACGCGTTCACAAAGACATAGCCTGCATTCGACGGGGCGGTCTGGGGACGAGTGACCGCCTGCAGCCCCGCTCTACCCGCAGGAGCACCGTGGCAACTGGCCGAACTCACCGACCGGCGACCCGCAGCCGAGGAATTCCCGAGGCCACCGTCGCCAGGCTTCCGCTGTACCTCCGAGCCCTCACCGCACTGTCGGAGCGCTCGGTGCCCACGGTCTCCTCCGAGGAGCTCGCGGCCGCCGCGGGAGTCAACTCCGCGAAGCTGCGCAAGGACTTCTCGTACCTGGGCTCCTACGGGACGCGCGGCGTCGGCTACGACGTCGAGTATCTCGTCTACCAGATCTCCCGTGAACTCGGGCTGACCCAGGACTGGCCGGTTGTCATCGTCGGCATCGGCAACCTCGGCGCCGCGCTCGCCAATTACGGCGGGTTCGCCTCGCGCGGGTTCCGTGTCGCCGCGCTCATCGACGCCGACCCCGCGATGGCGGGCACCCCGGTCGCCGGCATGCCGGTGCAGCACACCGACGAGCTCGAGAAGATCATCAGCGACAACGGCGTCTCGATCGGCGTGATCTCCACCCCCGCCGGCGCGGCCCAGCAGGTCTGCGAGCGGCTCGTCGCCGCCGGTGTGACCTCCATCCTGAACTTCGCGCCGACGGTCCTCTCCGTGCCGGACGGCGTCGACGTGCGCAAGGTCGACCTCTCCATCGAGCTGCAGATCCTCGCCTTCCACGAGCAGCGCAAGGCCGGTGAGGACGCCGCCCCCGAGGGCCCCGTCCCGCCCGTCACCGCCAAGCAGCAGCGCAAGGGACCCGACGGGGACGTACCCGCCGTGATGCCGGCATGAGTCTCCTGGTCGTGGGGCTGAGTCACCGCAGCGCCCCGGTGAGCGTCCTGGAGCGCGCCGCGCTGTCCGCCGACGCGCAGGCCAAGCTCCTGCAGGACACCCTGGCCGCCGAGCCCGCCGCCGAGGCGGCCGTGCTCGCCACCTGCAACCGCATCGAGCTCTACGCCGACGTGGACAAGTTCCACGCGGGCGTCGCCGAGCTGTCCACGCTGCTCGCGCAGCACAGTGGCGTCGGCCTGGAGGAGCTCACTCCCTATCTCTACGTGCACTACGAGGACCGTGCCGTCCACCACCTGTTCTCGGTGGCGTGCGGACTCGACTCGATGGTCGTCGGCGAGGGCCAGATCCTCGGCCAGATAAAGGACGCCCTGGCGCGCTCGCAGGAGCTGCACACCGCGGGCAAGCTTCTCAACGACCTCTTCCAGCAGGCCCTGCGGGTCGGCAAGCGCGCGCACTCCGAGACCGGCATCGACCGGGCCGGGCAGTCGCTCGTGACCTTCGGCCTCGAACAGCTCGCCGCGGGCGGTTCCGTGGAGGCCTGGGCCGAGGGCAAGCGCGTGCTGGTGATCGGCGCGGGCTCGATGTCCTCGCTGGCCGCGGCGACGCTCGCGCGTGCGGGCGTCCGCGAGCTGGTCATCGCCAACCGCACGGAGGAGCGGGCCCGGCGCCTCGCGGAGATCCTCGCGGACTCCGACACCGAGGCCCTGGCACGCGCCGTCCCCATGGCCGACGTGGCCGACGAACTGACACGTGCCGACGTGGCCGTCTCCTGCACGGGGGCGACCGGCCTGGTGCTGACCGCGGAGTCCGTCACCGCCGCTGTCGAGGGGCGCGTGCCCCCGGCGGACGGCACGACCGACGAGGCGCCCGCGCAGGCCGGGAACGGTCCGGCGGGCCACGGCGCGCGGACCGCCACCGTGGCCGACGAGGGCTGCCCGGTCGACCTGGCCGCACCGCGCGGATTCTCCGTCGCCGGTGAGGAGGCCGTCGCCGGGATGGACGCGGCGGCCCTGGAACAGCACGCGGCCTGGGTGGACAACGCCCCGGGCGAGCGGCGCGAGGACCAGGCCCCGGACCCGCAGGCCGAGGCCGAGGCGATCGCCGCGCTGGCGGCCGCCGCACGCGTCACGGGTCGCCTCCCCGAGCAGCGCCCCCGCGTCCTGTCGTCGGCCGGTGCGGCCCGCCCGGCCGTGCTCGCCCTCCTCGACCTCGCCATGCCCCGCGACATCGACGCCGCGGCGCACCGCATCCCCGGCGTGCGGCTCGTGGACATCGAGTCGCTGGCGGAGGCCTCCGCCGACGCGCCCATGGCCAACGACGTGGAGCAGGTCCGCGGCATCGTCTCCGACGAGGTCGCCGCCTTCGGCGCCGCCCAGCGCGCCGCGCACATCACGCCGACCGTGGTCGCCCTGCGCACCATGGCCGCCGACGTGGTGGCCGGCGAGATGGCCCGGCTCGAAGGACGTCTGCCGGGCCTCGAGGACAAGCAACGCGCGGAGATCACGCAGACCGTCCGCCGTGTCGTCGACAAGCTGCTCCACGCGCCCACGGTGCGGGTCAAGCAGCTGGCGAGCGAGCCCGGCGGCGCCGGGTACGCGGACGCGCTGCGCACGCTCTTCGACCTCGACCCGCAGACGGTCGCGGCGGTCAGCAGGGCTGACCACATGAACAACGAGAACGACGACCCGAATAGAGGCCGGGCATGACCGAGAGGGCCTATCGACTCGGGACCAGGCGCAGCAAGCTGGCCATGACCCAGTCCGGCCACGTGGCCGAGGCGGTCCAGAAGCTCACGGGGCGTCCCGTCGAGCTCGTGGAGATCACGACGTACGGCGACACCTCGCGCGAGCACCTCGCGCAGATCGGTGGCACCGGCGTCTTCGTCGCCGCGCTGCGGGAGGCGCTGGCCAGTGGCGAGGTCGACTTCGCCGTCCACTCGCTCAAGGACCTGCCCACCGCGCAGCCCGCCGAGCTCACCCTCGCCGCCGTGCCGGTCCGCGAGGACCCGCGCGACGCGCTGGTGGCGCGCGACGGCCTGACCTTCGCGGAGCTGCCCGACGGCGCCCGCGTGGGCACCGGTTCGCCGCGCCGCATGGCGCAGCTGAACGCCTACGCGCGCAGCCACGGCATGTCCATCGAGACCGTGCCGATCCGCGGGAACGTCGACACCCGCATCGGATACGTGCACAAGGGTGAGCTCGACGCCGTCGTCCTCGCCGCCGCGGGACTCAACCGCGTCGGCAGGGCCGACGAGGTGACCGAGCTCCTGTCGGTCGACACTGTTCTGCCCGCCCCCGGCCAGGGGGCACTGGCGGTCGAGTGTGCCGCGCACAACGCGTCACTCGCCGCCGCGCTCGCCGAGCTCGACGACCCGTACACCCGGGCCGCCGTGACCGCCGAGCGGTCCCTGCTCGCCGCCCTGGAGGCCGGTTGCAGCGCGCCCGTGGGAGCGCTGGCCGACGTCTTGGCCGACGGGCAGATTGTCAAGGAAATGCGCCTGCGCGGCGTCGTCGGTACGACCGACGGCTCGTCGCTGGTGCAGCTGTCCACCACCGGTCCCGTGCCCGAGACGGAGACCCAGGCCATGGCGCTGGGCCGCGAACTCGCAGCCGAGATGCTCGCCAAGGGCGCGGCCGGTCTGATGGGGGAGCGAGCACTTTGAGCCCCACCTCGAACCTTCCAGGCCTTCCCGCACACGGGCACGTCACCTTCCTCGGTGCCGGACCCGGAGATCCGGGACTGCTGACCCTGCGCGCCGTCGAGGCGCTGGCCCGAGCGGATGTGCTGATCGCCGAGCCCGATGTGCTCGACGTCGTCCGCGTGCATGCCAGGGGAGGTGTGGACACACCCCGGCCGACAGCTGACGACACGTCAATGACCGCCGACGCGACGCCGTTCCGAGCTGCGGCCAATCTTGTCATGGAGGCCGCGAAGGGCGGCAGGCGGGTCGTGCGTGCGGTGAGCGGCGACCCGGGCCTCGACACGTACGCGGCCGAGGAGATGCTCGCCTGCGCCGCCGCCGGCATCCCCTTCGAGGTCGTGCCCGGCGTCGCGGCCGCCGTCGGTGTGCCCGCGTACGCGGGTGTGCCGCTGCGGGACGCGCAGGGCACGGACGTCCGCTTCGTCGACGCCCGTACCGCCTCCGACCGCTGCTGGAGCGAGGTCGGCATGTCCGACGGGACCGTCGTCGTCTCGACGGCTCTGGACTCCGTGGCCGCGGCCGCCGGAGAGCTGGTCGCCGCGGGCCGCAAGCCGGACACCCCGATGACCGTGACCGTCGCCGGTACGACGACGCGCCAGCGCACCTGGACCGCGACGCTCGGCACCATCGCGCAGGTGCTCAAGCAGGCGAAGGTGCTGCCCTCGCCGGACGGCGGCCGGCCCGTCATAGCCGTGGTCGGCGAGTGTTCGGCCCCCGCCCAGCGCGACCAGCTGTCGTGGTTCGAGTCGAAGCCGCTCTTCGGGTGGCGCGTGCTCGTGCCGCGTACGAAGGAGCAGGCGGCCTCGCTCTCCGACCAGCTGCGGTCCTACGGCGCCGTGCCCCACGAGGTCCCGACCATCGCGGTCGAGCCGCCGCGCACGCCCCAGCAGATGGAGCGCGCGGTCAAGGGCCTGGTCACCGGGCGGTACGAGTGGATCGCCTTCACCTCCGTCAACGCCGTCAAGGCGGTGCGGGAGAAGTTCGAGGAGTACGGGCTCGACGCGCGTGCCTTCGCCGGGATCAAGGTCGCGGCCGTCGGTGAGCAGACCGCCGCCGCGCTGATCGCCTTCGGCGTGAAGCCGGACCTGGTGCCGAGCGGTGAGCAGTCGGCCGCGGGGCTCCTGGAGGACTGGCCGCCGTACGACCCGGTCTTCGACCCGATCGACCGGGTGTTCCTGCCGCGGGCCGACATCGCCACGGAGACGCTGGTCGCCGGGCTCATCGACCTCGGGTGGGAGGTCGACGACGTCACCGCCTACCGGACGGTGCGGGCGTCGCCGCCGCCGGCGGACACGCGTGAGGCGATCAAGGGCGGCGGCTTCGACGCGGTCCTCTTCACGTCGTCGTCCACGGTGCGCAACCTCGTCGGCATCGCCGGCAAGCCGCACAACGTCACCGTCATCGCGTGCATCGGGCCCGCCACGGCGAAGACCGCGGAGGAGCACGGGCTGCGGGTGGACGTGATGGCTCCGGAGCCGTCGGTGCACAAGCTGGCCGAGGCCCTGGCGGAGTTCGGTACGGCTCGTCGTACGGCCGCGCTGGAGGCGGGCGACCCTGTCACTCGGCCCAGTGAGCGTCGGCCCGGTTCGCGTCGGAGGCGTACGGCACCCTGAGCGGTCCGGCACCGTTGATCACCGGCTTCGCCGAGTTCGTCCTCAAACGCCGGACGGGCTGAATTCCCCTGGTCCCGGCTGAGAACCTTCAGTCGGGACCAGAACCTTTCGTGAGGTGAGAGAGACAGTGACCAAGTACGGATCGTTTCCCGGGGCGCGGCCGCGGCGCCTTCGGACCACGCCCGCCATGCGGCGCATGGTCGCCGAGACGCGGCTTCATCCGGCCGATCTGATCCTGCCCGCGTTCGTGCGCGAGGGGATCAGTGACCCCGTGGAGATCGGGGCCATGCCCGGTGTCTTCCAGCACACCCGCGACAGCCTGAAGAAGGCCGCCGTCGAGGCGATGGAGGCCGGGGTCGCCGGGATCATGCTGTTCGGTGTGCCGGAGGAGTCGAAGAAGGACGCTCTGGGCACGGCCGGCACGGACCCGGACGGGATCCTTCAGGTGGCGCTCCGCGACGTGCGCGACGAGGTCGGGGACGACCTCATCGTCATGTCGGACCTGTGCCTCGACGAGACCACCGACCACGGTCACTGCGGTGTCCTGGACGACCAGGGACGCGTGGACAACGACGCGACCCTGGAGCGGTACGCGGAGATGGCGCAGGTGCAGGCCGACGCGGGCGCGCACGTGGTGGGCCCGAGCGGCATGATGGACGGTCAGATCGGCGTCATCCGTGACGCGTTGGACCAGGTCGGCCACGAGGACGTCGCCATCCTCGCGTACACCGCGAAGTACTCCTCGGCGTTCTACGGCCCGTTCAGGGAGGCCGTCGGGTCGTCCCTGAAGGGGGACCGCAAGACCTACCAGCAGGACCCGGCCAACATCCGGGAGTCCCTGCGGGAGCTGGCGCTCGACCTCGAAGAGGGCGCCGACATGGTGATGGTGAAGCCCGCGGGCCCCTACCTCGACATCCTCGCCCGGATCTCCGACGCGGTCGACGTGCCGGTGGCGGCGTACCAGATCAGTGGCGAGTACGCGATGATCGAGGCCGCCGCGGAGCGGGGCTGGATCGACCGGGACAGGGCGATCATGGAGTCCCTGACGGGGATCAGGCGCGCCGGCGCCAACATGATCCTCACGTACTGGGCCACCGAGGTCGCGCGGCAGCTCTGAGCCTCTTGACCTCAAGGATGGTTGAGGTCGGAGGGTGGTGTGCGTCGACGTACGTTTCCACGTTCCGAGGAGCACACCATGCGCGCTGTCGTCCTGCACGAGTTCGGTCCCGCCGAGAACCTCCGCACCGAGACCCTGCCCGACCCCGTCGCGGGGCCGGGCCAGGTGCGGATCGCCGTACGGGCGGCGGGGGTGCACTTCGTCGAGACCGTCATGCGCCGGGGCGAGGCGTCCGACATGGCGCCGCCCCTGCCCGACCTGCCCGCGGTCTTCGGCGGTGAGGTCGCGGGGACGGTGGAGGCCGTGGGGCCCGGCGTCGACACCGCGTGGCTCGGACGCGCCGTCGTGGTCCCGCGCGCGGTCCCCGGCGGGTACGCCGAACTGGCGGTCGCCGACGTGGAGCAGGCGCACGTCGTCCCCGACGGGCTCGGCTTCGAGACCGCGGTGACCATGGTGATGACCGGCGCCACCACCATGGGACTGCTCGGTGTGGCTCAACTCCGCTCCGACGACGTGGTGTTGGTGACCTCCGCCGCCGGGGGCGTGGGGAGGCTCGTCGTCCAGTACGCGCGCTCCCTCGGGGCCACGGTGATCGGCGCGGCGGGCGGGCCCGCCAAGGTCGACGCCGTACGCGCCCTCGGCGCCGACATCGCCGTCGACTACAACAGGGCCGGCTGGGAGCGCGAGGTCGCCGAGCGGCTCGGCGGCGGGCGGCGCGTCACCGCCGTACTGGACGGGGTGAGCGGGGAGAAGGGCGCCGCCGCCTTCGAGTTGATCGCCGACGGCGGGCGGTACGTCGTCATCGGCTGGTCGTCACAGAACGCCTTCGAACCCGACCCCGAGGTGCTCGCGGAGCGGGGCGTCACCTTCACCAACGCGCTGCTGCACCTGCTCGAGAACCCGGGCGAAGGACCGGAGCGCGAGCGGCAGGCCCTGGAGGCCGCCGCCAAGGGGGAGTTGGTGCCCGCCGTGCAGAGGTTCCCGCTGGACCGGGCGGCCGAGGCGCACGCCGCCATCGAGCGGCGGGAGACGACGGGGAAGGTGGTGCTGGTCCCGTAGGCCTGTCGTTCCGCGGTCAGTCCTTTTCCAGCAGCAGCGCCAGGCGCGAGAGGCCGTCGGCGCCGTGGCCCTGCTCCACCGCGCGGTCCAGGAGGCCCTGGAGCGGCTCGAACAGCTCGGTGCGCAGGCCCTGTTCGGCGAAGGCGCGCGTGAAGTTGGGGAACGCCGCCCTGTTCATGGCGAGGTTGGAGACGTCCGTGACGTGCTTGCCGGAGTCCAGGGCCTCGGCACCGCCCGGCACCAGGCCCCGCGTCATCGCGACGATCCAGTCGGTCAGGAGCGGCG
Source organism: Streptomyces sp. NPDC045678 (assembly GCF_056432085.1). Classification (NCBI taxonomy): domain Bacteria; kingdom Bacillati; phylum Actinomycetota; class Actinomycetes; order Kitasatosporales; family Streptomycetaceae; genus Streptomyces; species Streptomyces sp. NPDC045678. The sequence continues at coordinate 483,298 of NZ_JBWKJS010000008.1, read as the reverse complement.
CGAACTCGCCGGCCGGGATGCCCTCGCTGCGGATCAGCGCGTTGGCCTGCGCGACGCCCATGACCATGCCGTACATGCCGGTGAGCAGCGACAGGTCGTACAGGGCGGCGAGGCCGGGGTCCTTGCCGACCCACTTCGTGTCGGCCAGCGCGGCCAGGGTCGGGCGGTGCGCCTCGAAGGCCGCCTCGTCGGTGCCGCTGTAGAGGATGTACGCGCCGGGCGTCGCGATCATCTGCGGGACGGCCATGATGCCGCCGTCGATGTACGTGATGCCGTGCGCCGCCGCCCAGTCGGCCAGCTCCCGTGCCTGGCCCGGCGTGCCGTTCGTGAGGTTCACGACGGTGCGGCCGGTGAGGGCGTCGGCCTCGGGCTCCAGGAGGGCGCGCACGTTGTCGTTGGTCGTGAGGCAGACGACGACCGGGCCGCCCGCGGTGACGGCGTCCCGCGCGGTGGCGGCGGGGGTGGCGCCCTGGGCCACCAGCGGACCGGTCTTCGACTCCGTCCGGTTCCATACGGTCGTCGGGTGCCCGGCCTTGATCAGGGCCGCGGCGAGGGCGGTGCCCATCAGACCGAGGCCGAGAACCGAAACAGGGCTGTGTGCAGGGGTGCTGGGCACGGGGGAGCTCCTTCGAGGCGTCCCGTCGGACCGTTCCTCCGGGTACGCGTTCGATCCTCGTCCGGCTCCGAAGGGCGGACAAGTACCGACTTTTTTGTGCGGTACTCACCAAAAGGTGCGTGTGCCGGCCGGAGCTCCCCCGTGCCGGGCGGGTCAGCCGAACTGGCCGGGCTGGTAGTCACCGGCGGGCTGCTGGACGAGGACGTTCAGGCGGTTGAAGCTGTTGATGAGGGCGATCAGCATCGTCAGGCCGGTGAGCTGCTCCTCGTCGAAGTGCTTGGCGGCGTTGCCCCACACCTCGTCCGAGACCCCGCCCGCCGCGTCGGCGATGCGGGTGCCCTCCTCCGTCAGCTCCAGGGCGGCGCGCTCGGCGTCGGTGAAGACCTTGGCCTCGCGCCACGCCGCGACCAGGTGGACGCGCGTCGCGTTCTCGCCGGCGGCGATCGCCTCCTTGGTGTGCATGTCGAGGCAGAAGCCGCAGCCGTTGATCTGGCTCGCGCGGATCCTCACCAGTTCCTGGATGGTGGCCGACAGTCCCGTTTCCGAGATGACCTGGCCGACCGCGGCGAGGTGCTTCAGGGCCTTGCCTGCGGACGGGCTGGTGAAGACGTTCAGACGGGCTTCCATGGTGTGCTCCTGTGCCGTTGGCCGGTGATTCCGGGTGGTTCACAGTGAGGACGGACGAGCCCGGCAGGAATGTGACACGAGCGAATGTGACCTGGGTCTCCCTCCGCTTCCGTGGGTGCGTGGGTGCCGGGAACCGGATGGCGTGCGGTGCGCCGGTTGGAGTCGGGGAGCGGAACCGTGCTGTGCTTGTCCGTCGGCCGCGCGACGCGCGTCGCCGGGCCCTCGTCCCGAGTGCCGGTTCCGTCGGTGCAACCCGTCAGGGAAAGGGCGCCGAGGGCCAGGGCCGTGACCGTGACGCTGCGGACAGCGGGGGCGATCCGGGAACCGGTGAGGGGCATGGCTGGTCCTTACTGTGTGCCGGAGGCGGCGTGTTTGGATGGCCTGGCGGGGCACAGCTTGTGCCGTGGCGGGTCCCCACCGCCACGGGTGTGGGGGAGTTGGGGACGCTGGAACGTCCGTACCGGCTCTGAACTGGGGGAACGACGTCCCCTTGGAACGCGTGAATGGAATGGTGGAGGGCGGAGATGGCGACTCTCGCGGAGCTGCTGCGGGAGCTCAAGGAGCGGTCCGGGCTCAGTTACGGAGTGCTGGCCAAGCGGCTCCACATGAGCACGTCGACGTTGCACCGGTACTGCAACGGGGACGCCGTGCCGACCGAGTTCGCTCCCGTGGAGCGGTTCGCCCGCCTCTGCAAGGCGTCCCCGGAGGAGCTCGTCGAAGTCCACCGGCGGTGGATCCTGGCGGACGCGTCGCGGGGCAGGAAGACGGAACCGGAACCACCGGCCCAGCCGGTCGCGGACCCACGCCCCGACCCCGGGCCCGGGCTGGTCACCGACCGGCCGGAGCGCTCCCTGTCGCGCAGGCGGCGCCCCCTCATCCTCGCGGCGGCCGTCGCCGCGGTCGTCGGCATCAGCTCCGTCGCCCTCGCCATGAACGGCGACGGCGACCACGGCGACAAGCGGGACACGGGCGCGGCATCCTCGCCCCGCCCCGGCGGCTCCCCCGACGACGCCCCCACCGGCAGGGGCAAGGGCAAGGGCAAGGACGAGGGAGACGACGAGAAGAAGGACGGCGGCAAGAAGAAGGACGGCGCCTCCGCGTCGCCCTCCAAGAGCGGCCGCCCCTACCCCGGGGCCTCCCGCGGCGCCGGCAAGGGCCCGGTGTCGGCGGGCGGCTCGGGAGGCGGCAGCTTCGACGTACCGGTGACGGTGCGCACCAGGCCGTACGCCATGGACGACCCCTGCCTCCAGGACTTCCTGGTGAACCGCAAGGCCTCCGAGGTGCCGCAGCAGCCCGCGGTGCAGGACGCGGCCGGCTGGGTCGGCGACCTCGGCGCCGTCCCGGCGGGCCGACAGCTCATCGAGGTCACCGTGCAGGGCACGGGCGAGGAAACGGTCGTCCTGCAGGACATGAACGTCCGGGTGCAGAGCACCAGCGCGCCGCTGGCCTGGAACAACTTCCAGATGGCGACCGGCTGCGGCGGCGACGTCGACCCCAAGTCCTTCTCCATCGACCTCGACGACGGGTCGCCGCGCGTCAAACCCAATTCCGGACAGCGCGACTTCCCGTACAAGGTCAGCGAGAAGGACCCCGAGGTCTTCTTCATCATGGCCGACACCGACGCGCACGACGTGCGGTGGTACCTGGAGCTGGAGTGGTCCAGCGGCAAGCGGCACAACTCCCTGCGCATCGACGACCAGGGCAAGCCGTTCCGCACCAGCGGCAAGAAGGGGCGCCCCACCTACGGCTGGCCGCCCGGCTCCGACAAGTGGACCAGGCAGCTGCAGGACGGCTGACCCGGTACGGCCGCGTCCGCATCCCGGAACGGCGTGTGTAGCCCGCACCCAGGTGCTTAGGGTGCGGGCACAGCCGCCAGAGCCGAAGGAGCCGTCGCCGTGACCGTCACCGAGCCCTCCCGTACCGCAGCTCCCCTGCCGCCGCTCGCCGCGCGCGCCGCGGCCGTCGGAGGCTCGCCGGTACGGGACATCCTCGCGGTCACCGCGCGGCCCGAGGTCATCAACTTCGCGGGCGGCCTGCCCGCCCCCGGCCTCTTCGACGGCGAGGGCATCGCGGCCGCGTTCCGCGCGGTCCTCGAAGAGATGCCCGAGCGGGCGCTCCAGTACGCGACGACCGAGGGCGAGCCCGCCCTCCGTACCGCCATAGCCGCGCGCACGACCGCCCGGGGCCTGCCGACCGACGCCGACGACGTGCTCGTCACCACCGGATCGCAGCAGGCGCTCTCGCTCCTCGCGACCGCGCTCGTCGAGCCCGGCGACACCGTCCTCGTCGAGAATCCCTGCTACCTCGCCGCCCTCCAGGCCTTCGCGTTCGCCGGCGCCCGCGTGGTGCCCGTGCCCTGCGACGAGTCCGGCATCGACCCCGCCGCCCTCGAAGACCTCGTCGCCCTGCACCGCCCCAAGCTCCTGTACACCGTCCCCACCTTCCAGAACCCGACAGGACGCACCCTGCCCGCCGACCGGCGCGCGGCGATCGCCCGCGTCGCCGAACGGCTCGGACTGTGGATCGTCGAGGACGACCCGTACGGCGAACTGCGCTTCGAGGGGCGGCGCGCGCCGTGGATCGCCACGTACCCCGGCGCCGGGGACCGGACCGTCCTCCTCTCCAGCTTCTCGAAGGTCATGGCGCCCGGCCTGCGGCTCGGCTGGCTGCGCGCCCCCGCGGGACTGCTGCGCGCCTGCGCCGTCGCCAAGCAGGCCGCGGACCTGCACACGCCCACCGTCAACCAGCTCGCCGCGGCACGCTACTTGGCCGACCGGGACCTGGACGCGCACGTCGCGCGCGTGGCGGGCGTCTACCGCGAACGGCGGGACGCGATGCTCGCGGGCCTCACGGACGCCCTCCCCGAGGGCTCCTCCTGGATCCGCCCCGAGGGCGGCATGTTCGTGTGGGCGAAGCTCCCCGACGGACACGACACGACGGAACTGCTGCGGACCGTCATCACGCACCACGTCGCCTACGTCCCCGGCGCCCCCTTCTTCGCGGGCGAGCCCGACCGGACGACCCTGCGGATGTGCTTCGTGACGCAGACGCCGGAAGAGATCGCGGAAGGGCTGCGACGGCTGGGGCGGGCGCTCACGGTTGCGTCTGGTGAAATCTGAGCGAACTCGGTTGAACCCGGGGGTAGTTGTCGGTCCCGAGCCTAAGGTGACCTCTGTTGAGAATTCATCCGCCTGGGGAGTGCGGATGCTCCACACAGAGGGGATCTCCCATGCGCAGTTCAGTTCTGCCCGTCCCGGCCCGGCCGGGCAAGAGACTCCGACGCGCCCTCGTCGGCGTCGCGGTGGCCGGCGGCCTGCTCGCCGTCGCCGCGCCCGCGCAGGCCGCGGCGGGCGATCCGGTCGCCGTCAGCTCCTACACGTACACGAGCGCGGCGGGCGACTACATCGGCCAGGGCCAATCGGGCACGTACAAGGACCCGCAGAGCCCGGTGCGGATCAGCGGCACGGCGGAGTCCCTGACGGTGCGGCTGCCCGACGCGGGGTGGAGCATCGACATCGCGGCGCCCCGCGGCGAGAAGCTGCACCCCGGCGTCTACCGCGGGGCCGAGCGCGCCGCGTTCCGCACCGGCCGCTCGCCCGGCCTCGACGTCAGCGGCGGCAGCCGCGGCTGCAACGAGGTGTACGGACAGTTCGCGGTCAACCAGATCGAGACGGACGCGGACGGCAACGTCACCGTCCTGGACGCCTCGTTCACGCAGAACTGCGAGAGCGCCACGGCTCCCGCGCTCAAGGGCACCGTCAAGTACCGCGCCTACCCGCTGTCGTACCGCTTCCAGAGCGACCCCGGCGACTACATCGGCGGCGGGCTCACCGTCGGCTACACCGGCTCCACCAGCACCTTCAGGGCGTCCGGCGACGCTTCCCGGGTGCACTACTCGGTTTCCGGGAAGCGCGACGACTGGTCCGCCGACATCGGCGCGCCCAAGGGGCAGACCCTGGAGGTCGGCAAGACCTACCCGGCCAACCGGTTCGGCGACGACGGACTCGGGGAGCTCGACGTCTACGGCAACGGCCGCGGCTGCAACACCACGTCCGGCGAGTTCAAGGTGACCAAGCTCGCCCTGGACGAGGCCGGTGAACTGAAGGCGTTCGCCGCGACGTTCAAGCAGTACTGCGGCGATGGTGGCACCGCCGCGCTGAACGGCACCATCCGCTACTACGCCTGATCCACCCTCCAGGACCGCCCGGGCGTCAGAGGCGCTCGGGCGTCCTGATGCCCAGCAGCTCCATGCCCTTGTGCAGCGTCCGGGCCGTGATGTCGCACAGGAACAGACGGTTCTCCACCACGTCCTGCGCGGGGCGCGGCTTGATCACCGGGCACTGGTCGTAGAACGTCGTGAACAGCGACGCCAGCTGGTACAGGTACGCGGCCAGCTTGTGCGGGGCGTACTCGGCCGACGCCTCGTGGACGAGGTCGCCGAACGCGTCGAGGTGCAGGCCGAGCGCACGCTCGGCAGGGGCCAGCGCCAGCTCCGGGTGCGCGGCGGCGGCGTCGCCCTCGGACTTGCGCAGGATCGACTTGATGCGCGCGTACGCGTACTGGAGATACACGCTCGTGTCGCCGTTCAGCGACACCATCTGGTCCAGGTCGAACTTGTAGTCGCGGTTCGCCGACGTCGACAGGTCCGCGTACTTCACGGCGCCGATACCGACGTACCGCCCGTTCTCGACGATCTCCTCCTCGGTGAGACCGATCTTCTCGGCCTTCTCCCGCACCACGGCCGTGGCCCGCTCGACCGCCTCGTCGAGGAGGTCCTCCAGGCGCACCGTCTCACCCGCACGCGTCTTGAACGGCTTGCCGTCGGCGCCGAGCACCGTGCCGTAGCCCATGTTGTGCGCGGTCACGTCGTCGTTCAGCCAGCCCATCCGGCGGGCCGCCTCGAAGACCATCTTGAAGTGCAGCGACTGCCGCACGTCCACCACGTACAGCAACGTCGTCGCGTCCAGGCCGACGACACGGTCGCGGATCGCCGAGAGGTCGGAGGCCGCGTAGCCGAAGCCGCCGTCCGCCTTCTGCACGATCAGCGGCACCGGCTCGCCGTCCTTGCCGCGGATCTCGTCGAAGAACACGACGAGCGCGCCCTCGGAGCGGACGGCCACGCCCGACTCCTCCAGGAGCCGCGCCGTCTCCGGCATCATGTCGTTGTACGCGGACTCGCCGACGATCTCCTCGTCGCGGATCTCCATGTCCAGCTTCTCGAAGACCGAGTAGAAGTAGACCTTCGACTCGTCGACGAAGCGCTGCCACAGGTCGAGCGTCTCCTTGTCGCCGGACTGGAGCGCCACGACCCGCTTGCGGGCCCGCTCCTTGAACTGCTCGTCCGCGTCGAAGACCGCGCGCGACGCCTTGTAGATCCGGTTCAGGTTCGACATGGCCTGCTCGCCGTCGACCTCGTCGGCCGGGGCCAGCTCGCCCGGGTTCTCGATCAGGTACTGGATGAGCATGCCGAACTGCGTGCCCCAGTCGCCGATGTGGTGGCGGCCGACCGTCTTCTCGCCGGTGAAGTCCAGCATGTGGCGCAGCGCGTCGCCGATGACGGCGGAACGCAGGTGGCCGACGTGCATCTCCTTCGCCACGTTCGGCTGCGCGTAGTCGATCACCGTCGTGCCCGCGGCGGGGTTCAGCGGGACGCCGAGTCGGTCGCCGTCGGCGGCACGGGCCGCGAGGGTCTCCGTGATCGCCCTGTCGGTGACCGTGACGTTCAGGAACCCGGGACCCGACACCTCGACGTCGGCCAGCAGCTCGCCGTGGGTGATCCGCTCGACGACCTGGGCGGCCAGCTCGCGCGGGTTCGCCCTGGCCTTCTTCGCGAGCGCCAGGATGCCGTTGGCCTGGTAGTCGGCCCGGTCGCTTCGTCGCAGCAGCGGGTCGGCGACGCCGGCCTCCGGCAGGGCAGCCGAGAGGGCGTCCGCGAGGCGCTGGTGGACGGAGGCGGTGAGGGACGTGACCGAGGCCATGGATGGGTGCCGTTCTGCTCGGGTGCCTGGCTGTGCTGAAGCTACGGAAACCGAGTATCCCACGCGGTGAAAAGCGGTTTTCGCGGTTACGGGGCGACCTGGGAGAATGGCTCCGTCAAGCGGTACTCACGTAGTAGAAACACGTAGAAGAAAGGCGTGCCGATCGTGGCTCAGAGCACCGATACCACCGACTGGGTCTCCCGCTATGCGGACGAGGTCATCGCCGAGTCGGAGCGTCGTGCCCCGGGCGCGAAACAGGACGGCACCGCCGGGCCGGTGGTCGTCGTCGCCTCCGGACTCTCCCCCTCGGGACCGATCCACCTGGGCAACCTGCGCGAGGTCATGACCCCGCACCTGGTCGCCGACGAGATCCGCCGCCGCGGGTACGAGGTCCGGCACCTGATCTCCTGGGACGACTACGACCGGTACCGCAAGGTCCCGGCCGGCGTCCCCGGCGTCGACGAGTCCTGGGCCGAGCACATCGGCAAGCCGCTGACCTCCGTCCCGGCCCCGGCCGGCTCCGTGTACCCGAACTGGGCCGAGCACTTCAAGGCCGCGATGACCGCGTCCCTCGACGAGCTCGGCGTCGAGTACGACGGGATCAGCCAGACCGCGCAGTACACCTCCGGTGTCTACCGCGAGCAGATCCTGCACGCGATGAAGCACCGCGGCGACATCGACGCGATCCTCGACCAGTACCGCACCAAGAAGGACCCCGCCAAGGGCGGCAAGAAGCAGCAGCAGAAGCCCGTCGACGAGGCCGAGCTGGAGGCCGCCGAGGGGTCGGGCGCGGCCTCCGAGGACGACGGCAGCGGCGGCACCGGCGGGTACTACCCGTACAAGCCGTACTGCGGACAGTGCGAGAAGGACCTGACGACCGTCGTCTCCTACGACGACGAGACCACCGAGCTCGTCTACACCTGCACGGCGTGCGGCTTCGGCGAGACGGTCCTGCTGAGCGAGTTCAACCGCGGCAAGCTGGTCTGGAAGGTCGACTGGCCGATGCGCTGGGCGTACGAGGGCGTGGTCTTCGAGCCGTCCGGCGTCGACCACTCGTCCCCGGGCTCCTCCTTCGTCGTCGGCGGCCAGATCGTGCGCCAGATCTTCGACGGCGTGCAGCCGATCGGCCCCATGTACGCCTTCGTGGGCATCTCCGGCATGGCGAAGATGTCGTCCTCCAAGGGCGGCGTGCCCACCCCGGCCGACGCCCTGAAGATCATGGAGGCGCCGCTGCTTCGCTGGCTGTACGCGCGACGCAAGCCCAACCAGTCCTTCAAGATCGCCTTCGACCAGGAGATCCAGCGGCTCTACGACGAGTGGGACAAGCTGGAGGCGAAGGTCGCCGACGGATCGGCCCTGCCCGCGGACGCCGCCGCGCACTCGCGGGCGGTCCGCACGGCCGCCGGTGAGCTGCCGCGCACCCCGCGCCCGCTGCCGTACCGCACGCTGGCCTCCGTCGCCGACATCACCGCGGGCGCCGAGGACCAGACCCTGCGCATCCTGCGGGACCTGGACCCCTCCGACCCGATCACGTCCCTCGACGAGACCCGGCCGCGCCTCGACCGCGCCGAGAACTGGATCACCACCCAGGTCCCGGCCGAGGCCCGCACCATCGTCCGCTCCGAGCCGGACACGGAGCTCCTGTCCTCCCTGGACGACGCGGGCCGCGAGTCCCTGCGCCTCCTCCTGGAAGGCCTGGACTCGCACTGGTCCCTGGACGGCCTCACCCACCTCGTCTACGGCGTGCCGAAGGTGCAGGCGGGGTTCTCCGCGGACGCCACGGCGAAGGAACTCCCGGCGGAGATCAAGGTCGCCCAGCGCTCCTTCTTCGCCCTCCTGTACCGCCTCCTGGTCACCCGCGAGACGGGCCCGCGCCTGCCCACCCTGCTCCTCGCGGTCGGCGCGGACCGCGTGCGCAAGCTGCTGGCCGCGTAGGACCGCACGCGGGCTGCATCCTTCGGACTACCTCCGGTTCGGCCGGAGGCAGGACGCGAACGGCCGATCCCCGGCCGATGGTGGACGCATGAGAGAAATCATCGCCATCGTCGGCTGGGTCGTCGGCATCCAGGGAGCACTCGGCGTCGCCGGACGGACCTTCGGCGACGAGCCCTGGGGCATGCTGAAGAAGTGGTGGGACGTGCCTACGCCCCTCTACGCCGCGCTCATCGTGGTGGGCGTGGTGCTCGCCGTGTACGGGGAGACGGCCAAGAAAAGGCAGAAGGCACGAGCGTGAGCGCGCGGGTGGTGACTACGCGATGTGGTCTTCCATCAGTTCGTTGTCCAGGCGGGCCGTGAAGCGGTCCATGTAGTTGTTCAGCTCGCGGGACTGGAGACGCAGGCCGAACGCCGCCTCCGCGTTGGCCGCGAACGCACCCGGGGTCGGCATGCCCTCACCCTCTATCGACTGCCGGAACACCTGGTACAGGTCCTCGTCGGAGGGGGCCGGAGCGGGGGCGGGGCCCTGAACGGGGCTTTGCGCGGGCCCCTGGACGGGGCCTTGCACGGGTCCCTGGGCAGGGCCTTGGACAGGGCCCGGATGCTGCTGCTGGGTGCCCTCGCCGAGGGGACGGGTGCCGCCCGCGCCGTTCGGGACGGGGAACTCCTGCTGTTCCTCCTGGCCGCCGGGCGCCTGCTGCCGCTCCTGCTCCGCGTACCACTCGTCGTACGGGGCCACCGGCGCGTACGACGCGTTGTGCGCCGCGAACCAGGGGCTCGCGTGGTTCGCGACCGGGAGGGTCTCCTCCGGGGCGGGGGACCGGGGGTCCGGCTGGGGCTCCTCGGGGGCGGGGGCGGGGGCGGTCTCGGGCTCCGGGGCCGCCGAAGCCGCCGGGAGTTGGGGGTGCTGCTGGGCCTCGGCCCCGGGGGCCTTCGTCATCGACACCTGCGGGGCCGGCGGGAGCAGGACCGGGTCGATGCCCGCCGCTGCCAGGCCCGCCGGAGCCGTCTCGGCGAGCGGGACGCCGTAGCGGGCCAGGCGCAGCGGCATCAGGGACTCCACCGGCGCCTTGCGGCGCCAGCCGCGGCCGAAGCGGGCCTGCAGGCGCGCCTGGTAGACGAGGCGCTCCTGTTCGAGCTTGATGACCTGCTCGTAACTGCGCAGCTCCCACAGCTTCATGCGGCGCCACAGCTTGAACGTGGGGACGGGGGAGAGCAGCCAGCGCGTGAGGCGCACGCCCTCCATGTGCTTGTCGGCGGTGATGTCCGCGATCCGGCCCACCGCGTGCCGCGCCGCCTCGACGGCGACCACGAAGAGCACCGGGATCACCGCGTGCATGCCCACGCCCAGCGGATCGGGCCAGGCCGCCGCGGCGTTGAACGCGATCGTCGCCGCCGTGAGCAGCCACGCCGTCTGGCGCAGCAGCGGGAACGGGATGCGGAGCCAGGTCAGCAGGAGATCCAGGGCGAGCAGCACGCAGATGCCCGCGTCGACGCCGATGGGGAAGACCACCGAGAAGTCGCCGAACCCCTTCTCCTCGGCGAGTTCGCGCACGGCCGCGTACGACCCCGCGAAGCCGATCCCGGCGATGACGACCGCTCCGGCGACGACCACTCCGATGAGTATCCGGTGCGTGCGTGTCAGCTGCATCGCGGCCACCCGCGAACCCCTCCCTGTGCAAGACCGTGTGTCGGCTTGTAGCGGCTAAGGGCGCCGTGCGGCGCCGTATTGCGAGCGACAGCCTGGCACATACGTGCGGAACGCTGTGTGCCGGTACGTGTGCCGGTACGTGGGCCGGTACGCCGAGAGCCCGGCCCGTGAGGGGCCGGGCTCCGTCAACTTGCCTGGTGAGGGCGTGCGTTGGGCGATGTGCGGGAGCGTCAGGACTTGGTGCTGCCGTCGCTCTTCTTCTTGTCGTCGGACGTGGAGCCGTCGGACTTGGAGTCGTCCGACTTCTTGTCGTCCGACTTCTTGTCCTCGGACTTCTTGTCGTCCGTCTTCGGCTTGTCGCTCGCGCCCGACGACGCCTTGCCGCCGCCCTCGTTGGCCGCGACGACCGCGTCGGCGGCCTCCTTCGCGGCCTTCTGCGCGTCCTTGCCCAGCTTGCCCGCGTCCGGTGACTCGTCGCCCGCGAGGCCCGCGCCGTTGAAGTCGACGGTGATGACCGCGTTCTCCACGCGCGTCACGAACGTCTGCTGCTTGAAGGTGTCCTTGTCCTTCTTCAGGTCGTACCGCACGAGGGTCGCCTGCTGGCCGACACCCTGCACCGGCTCCGCCTTGACGTTCTTCGCGTCCTTCGTCGCCTGCGCGTCGGCGACCTGCTTGGCGAAGCTGTCCTGCGCGCGCTTGGCACCGCTGCCGAGCGACGCGTCCGAGTCGAAACGCATCAGCGAGACGCGCAGCCAGCGGAACTGCGAGCCGTCCACGCCGTTGTTGTCGAGGCTGTCCCAGGAGCAGCTGCCGCGCAGCGCCGTGTCGCTGGACGTGCCGGCCTTGCCGGACTTGTCCTTCGCCTTCGGCACGAGGTCCTCGAGCGTCTTCTTCGACAGGACGTCGCAGGGCTCGGGAAGCTTGGCGTACGCGGCCTCCTCCACGCTCGCGGCCTCGTCGCCGGACTTGGCCGACGCCGAGGACTTGGCGCCCGAGTCCTTCTTCGACGCGTCGGATCCGGAGTCGGAGCCGGAGTCGGAGGAGCAGCCGGCGACGAGGATCACCGGTACGGCGGCCGCGCAGACGAGGAGGCGGCTGCGGAGCTGTCGCTTTCGCTGTGCAGGTCGGTGCATGGTTCCTTCACTCTGTTCGTCTCGTGACGTCCAGTTCGTCTCGTGACGTCGTCGGGTCCGAGGGGCCACGGTACGCGCATGGGGCGGCGGACGACTCCGCTTCGGGGGAGCGGGGGCCCCGCCCGTACCCGCTCCCGTCACCCGCTACTCGTTGAACTCGCCGGCCAGGGTGTCCGCCAGATCCTGCGCTTTGTCCTGCATTTCCCTGCTGTCGGGGACGTCCGTGCGACGGCCGGGCTGCTCGTCGTACTCGATGGTCACGATGACGTTCGACGTGCGGAACACCACAGTCACGGTGCGGTGACGGGAGGCGGAGGTGGCGGTGGTGAGGGCGTCGTCGAGGAACGCCTCGTCGCCGAGGTCGGCGAGGGTGCGGGGTTCCAGGCCGGGGGGCGGGGTCACGGGCTCGGAGGCGGCGGTGCCGTCCAGAGCGGCGCCGGAGTCCTGCGCACCTTCAGGACTGCCCTCACGGCTGCCCTTGCGGCTGCTCTTCTCGTCGCCGGCACGGGCCTTCTTCCCGCCCTGCGCCTTGTCCCCGCCCTTCCCTTCCTTACCCTTGCCGCCCTCGTCCAGACTCGCGCTCCCGCTGCCCTCCGTCCCCTCCGTGCTCTCCGTGGGCGCGTCGGACGGGCGGGTGAGGCCCGCCTCGCGCAGCTTCGTCGCGTAGACCTCCGCGGCGCGGGCGTCGTCGCTGACCGAGCCGTCGTACGACACGACGCGCTCGAAGTCGATGAGCAGGTGGTGGGAGGCGCCGGTCGACTCGATCTTCCAGTTGCAGCCCACGCGGCGGTCCGTGTCGTACGTCACCGTGGGAGTGCCCTCGTACGCCTTCTCGCGCTGCTCGGGGTCCTCCATCTCCGGGATGCCGGGCAGCATCGCGTCGAGGGTGTCCTCGCCGACCTCGCCGCAGGGCTCCGGGAGGGTGCGGTACTTGCCGGGCTGCGCCGGGGCGTTCGAACTGCCGCTGCCGCCCGGCTTGGAGTCGTCGCTCTCGTCACCGAGGCCGGACCCGCCGCTGCAGCCGGTCAGCACGACCGCGAGGAGCGCGGCGACGCCCGGTACACAGGCCTTGGCCCTCAGCTGCACCGTATGGCTCCTCTCGCCTGGCTCTGCCTGGTTAATGGGTTGCCGCTGGTGGGCGGCCGGTGGACACAATGTGTATCGCACGCGCTGCCGTGGACGCCGGTCCGTCACCCCTTTCGTTGACCTTGGCGCCGGTATTTGCGCTTCTAGGCTTGTAGTTGTTTTCGGGGGAATGAGGACGATATGTCGTATGTAGAGGTTCCCGGGGCGAAGGTCCCGATACGGATGTGGACGGATCCGGCCACGGTCGAGGACTCGGCGATGCGCCAGCTCCAGAACGTGGCGACGCTGCCGTGGATCAAGGGCCTGGCCGTCATGCCGGACGTCCACTACGGCAAGGGCGCGACGGTCGGCTCGGTGATCGCCATGCGCGGCGCGGTCTGCCCGGCGGCGGTCGGCGTCGACATCGGCTGCGGCATGTCGGCGGTCAGGACGTCACTGACCGCGAACGATCTTCCGGGTGACCTCTCCCGCCTGCGGTCGAAGATCGAGCAGGCGATTCCGGTGGGGCGGGGCATGCACGACGACCCCGTCGGGCCGGGGCGCTTCCATGGGATGGCCACGGCTGGGTGGGACGACTTCTGGGGGCGGTTCGACGGGATCGCCGAAACGGTCAAATTTCGTCATGAACGTGCCTCTAAGCAGATGGGAACGCTCGGCCAGGGCAACCACTTCATCGAATTCTGTCTTGATGAGTCAGGTTCGGTCTGGCTGATGCTGCACTCCGGCTCCCGCAACATCGGCAAGGAGCTGGCCGACCACCACATCGGAGTGGCTCAGGGGCTCACGCACAACCAGGGCCTGGTCGATCGGGACCTCGCGGTCTTCATCGCGGACACCCCGCAGATGGCGGCGTACCGGACCGACCTGTTCTGGGCCCAGGAGTACGCGAAGAAGAACCGCGCGATCATGATGGCGCTCTTCAAGGACGTGGTCCGCAAGGAGTTCAAGAAGGCCAGGCCGACGTTCGAGCCGGAGATCTCCTGCCACCACAACTACGTCAGCGAGGAGCGCTACGACGGAATGGACCTGCTGGTCACCCGGAAGGGCGCGATCCGTGCCGGCAGTGGGGACTACGGCATCATCCCGGGCTCCATGGGTACCGGCTCGTACATCGTGAAGGGTCTCGGCAACGAGGCGTCCTTCAACTCGGCCTCGCACGGTGCGGGCCGCCGGATGAGCCGGGGCGCGGCCAAGCGCCGCTTCTCGACGAAGGACCTGGAGGAGCAGACGCGGGGCGTCGAGTGCCGCAAGGACTCGGGCGTCGTGGACGAGATCCCCGGCGCGTACAAGCCGATCGAGCAGGTCATCGACCAGCAGCGGGATCTCGTCCAGGTCGTGGCGAAGCTGAAGCAGGTCGTCTGCGTGAAGGGCTGAGGGCCTGCGCGCCGGGCCCTCCGTCCGTCACTTCGCGTGGGTGACCGCGTAGATCATGATGAACGCGACGATGTGGATGCCGAAGAGGAAGTACGCCAGGTACCACCACACCAGGCGTTCGTTCTTCGCCTCCTCGGCGAGGGTTCGGGACTCGTGTTCGTGGGTGAGGCGTTCCAGGGGGTCGGCGGAGTCCGCGGAGAAGGCGGGGTGGCCGGGGTCGTCGCCGGGGAGGCGCATGGTCAGGACTCCCTGTGGACCTTGCTGTTGGAGGCCTGGGCGCGGGGGCGGACCACCAGGAGGTCGATGTTGACGTGCGGGGGCCGCGTGACCGCCCACGTGATCGTGTCCGCCACGTCGTCCGCGGTGAGCGGCTCGGCGACACCCGCGTAGACCTTCGCGGCCTTGTCGGCGTCGCCGCCGAAGCGGGTCAGGGCGAACTCGTCCGTCTTGACCATGCCGGGGGCGACCTCGATGACGCGGACCGGCGTGCCGACAATCTCCAGGCGGAGGGTCTCGGCGAGTACGTGCTCGGCGTGCTTCGCGGCCACGTAGCCGCCGCCTCCCTCGTACGTGCCGTGCCCGGCTGTCGACGAGAGGACGACCACCGTGCCGTCGCCGCTCGCGGTGAGGGCGGGGAGGAGGGCCTGCGTCACGTTGAGCGTGCCGATCACGTTCGTCTCGTACATCTGGCGCCAGTCCGCCGGGTCGCTGCTCGCCACGGGGTCCGCGCCCAGCGCGCCGCCCGCGTTGTTCACGAGGACCGCGATCTTGCGGAACGCGGTGGCGAACTCGTCCACGGCCGCGCGGTCGGTGACGTCGAGCGCGTACGCGACCGCGTCGTGCCCGGCGTCGGTGAGTTCGGCGGCGAGCGCCTCGATGCGGTCCTTGCGGCGCGCGGTGAGGACGACGCGGTAGCCCGCGGCGGCGAGGCCGCGGGCGGTGGCGGCGCCGATACCGCTGCTCGCGCCGGTGACGATCGCGATGCGGGTGGCGGCGGCGGTCATGGGCGCTCCTCGGGCAGGCAGACGGGCAGGAAAGACGGTTCTGAGGTCCGTGGGTGGGGCCTTCGGTCAGGATATGCGGGCCGTTCGGCGGCCTCGCGGCGCGTGGCCGTTCAGCGGCGGCTCTGTGGCGCGCAGCCGTTCAGCGGCCTCGCGGCGCGTACATGATCACGGCCATGCCGGCGAGGCAGATCAGCGCCCCGGCGACGTCCCACCGGTCGGGCCGGTAGCCGTCCGCGACCGCGCCCCAGACGATCGAGCCCGCGACGAAGATCCCGCCGTACGCGGCGAGGATGCGGCCGAACTCGGCGTCGGGCTGGAGCGTGGCCACGAAACCGTAGATGCCGAGCGCGATCACGCCCGCGCCGATCCACGCCCAGCCCTTGTGCTCCCGTACGCCCTGCCAGACGAGCCAGGCCCCGCCGATCTCGAAGAGCGCGGCGAGGACGAAGAGTGCGGCGGAGCGGGCGATGAGCATGGTCATCAGGGTGGCATGGGCGTGGGTGCCGACTGGGCCCGGCGTGGGCTTGGTGTGGCTTTGCGGACGTGACCTGCGCGCCGGGTGGGTCCGTCCGGCGTGCAGGTGTGCGTCGTACGATTGCTGCTCGACGCAGGTATCGGAGTATGGGCTAGCGGCCTCCTGAGGAGCGTTCCGGCATGGCAGAGGGTGAGCAGGGGCGGCGCGGGCTGCTGATGAGTGAGCTGGCCGCCGAGTCACGGCGCTACATGGCCTCGTACGCCCTCTTCAACCAGGCCGTCGCCGATCATCTCGGGCTGCACCCCACCGACGTGCAGTGCCTGAATCTGCTCGGCCTGGAGGGCGGCCCGGTCACGACGGGGCGCGTCGCGGAACTGACCGGTCTGACGACGGGGTCGGCCACGCGGCTCGTCGACCGGCTGGAGAGGGCGGGCTATGTCGTACGGGAGCGGGATACCGCCGACCGTCGGCGGGTGCTCGTCGCGACGGTGCCGGAGAAGATCGGCGAGTTCGGGCGCATGTGGGGGAAGCTCAGCGGCGGCTGGTTCGAGCTTTTCGAGGGGCTCGACGACGATGAACTCGCCGTGCTCATCGGCCATATGCGGCGCACTGTGGAGTTCAGCGGCGCGCAGGTGGAGCGGATCCGGGGCGGGGAGCTGGACGCCTGACCCGGGTAGCCGATTGGGGCGGGCGAGCGGGGTGGCTGGCCTCAGTGGTGCCGCTCAGTGGTGCCCGGCCTCCTGTGCCTTGCGCGGCAGCAGTCGTGCGAGGGGGCAGGCGAGCAGCAGGAGGCCCGCGACCACCGTGAGGCTGACCGTCATGGCGTGGCCCGTGCCGTCGTGCGCGGTCTTGAAGAACACCGTGGTGACCGCGGCCGCGCCGATGGCGTTGGAGAGCTGCTGGACCGCGCTCAGTGAACCGCTCGCGCTGCCCGCCTCCTCCTGGGCTATGTCGCCGATGGTGACGTCGTAGACGGTGCCGAAGCACGTACCCATGCCGATGCCGATGACGAGCAGGGGTGGGACGAGGGCCCATGTCCCGGTGTCCGTGCCGGTCACGGCGGTCAGGGCGAGGAGCCAGCCCGTGCCGGTGAGCGTGGTGAGCAGGCCCGCGAGGACGAGGGTGCGGCCGAACCTGCCGATGAGGCCGTAGCAGGCGATCGACGCGATGACGATGCCGGCGGAGAGCGGGACCAGGCCGAGCGCGGCCTCGGAGGGTGAGCGGCCGAGGCCCTGCTGCAGGAAGAGGGAGATGACGTAGAGCAGGCCTGAGACTGCCGCGAAGAAGACGACCCCGAGCACCAGGCCCGACGTGAAGCCGCGGTTGCGCAGCAGCGAGGGCTGGATCAAGGGGTTCTGGGCGGTGGTCTGGCGACGGCAGAACAGGGCGAAGGCCGCGAGGCCGGCCGCGATGAGGAGGGCGGGGGCGGCGGTCCAGCCGTTGGTGGAGCCCTCGATGAGGCCGGAGAGCAGGCCGAGCATGGTGGCGCCGAGGAGCGCGGAGCCGAGGCCGTCGATGGAGGTGGCTGGGGTGCCGCTGTCCTTGGGGAGGAGGCGTACGGCGGCGAGGAGGGCCGCGCCGCCGAGTACGAGGTTGATCAGGAACATGGGGCGCCAGCCGAGGCCGCCGAGGTCGGCGTCGATGAGGAACCCGGCGAGTACGGGCCCGCCGACGGCGGACAGTCCCATGACGGGGCCGAACAGGCTGTAGGCCTTGCCGATGTGCTCGCGCGGCCAGGTGGCGCCGAGGATGCCGAAGCCCTGCGGGATGACGAGGGCGCCGAACGCGCCCTGGACGAGGCGGGCGGCGACGAGGGTTCCTGGGGTGGGGGCGAGGCCGCAGGCGAGGGAGGCGAGCGTGAAGCCGGTGAGGCCGGTGAGGAAGAGGCGGCGGCGCCCGTACCTGTCGCCGAGGCGGCCGCCGACGACGAGCAGGACGCCGAGGGCCAGCGCGTAGGAGGCGCCGAGCCACTGGATCAGGGCGGGGCCGCCGCCGAGGTCGTGGGTGATGGCGGGGGCGGCGATGTTGGTGATGGTGGCGTCGACGAGGTCGAGGACGTCGGCGGCGAGGACGACGGCGAGGATGGCCCATCGTTTTCCGGCGGGGGTGTCCGGCGGGCGGGGCGACGGCTGGGGGGCGTCGGTCCCGGTGCTGGTCTCGGTGGTGGTGAACACGGGGCCCTTCGATCAGTATAGCTGCGTAACGCAGAGATTGTGTAACGCAGATAAATGTGCGGGAAGGGTCCGGGGGCTGTCAAGGCGATGTGGGGTGCCCTCCCGGGACGGGGGGGCGGGCCGGTCAGCTTTCGGTCAGCGCGACGTGCCAGTCGTTGCACGCGTGCCAGTTCCCCTTCGGGTACTCGACCGTCGACTCACCCCGCAGCGTGAAGCCCGCCTTGCGGCACACCGCGTTCGACGCGCCGTGGTCCGTCGCGGGGAAGGCGTGCAGGTGGGCGTGGCGGCCCGCCGCCCTCGCCCTCCTCGATCACGAGCCGCGCCGCGTCCGCCGCGACGCCCCTGCCCTGGAACTCGGGCAGGACGCCCCAGCCGGTCTCCCAGACCTGTTCGCCCTGCCAGGTCGTCTCCCAGTACCCGATCGAGCCCGCGGTGCGTCCGTCCAGGGTGATGCGGAACATCTGGCCCTTGCCGTGCGCTTGGCCCTCGCCGTCGAGCGCCAGGTAGCGGCGGTGGCGGTCCGCCACCTTCTCGTCCGTCTCGGGGCCGCCCAAGTGCGCGGTCATCTCCGGGGTGTTGAGCCCGTGGAGCAGTGTGAGGCCGTCGTCGTCGGACCAGGGGTCCAGCCGCAGTTCATGTGCTGGTGATCGCTCCATGTCCTTACGGTAGGCGGAGGGTCTGACAACTGCCCGTCCCCGGCCCTCAGCGCGGCCCGTACGCCGTCGGCGGCACGCCCACCGTCGCCGTGAAGTCCCGTACGAGGTGGGCCTGGTCGGCGTACCCGAGCGTGGCCGCCAGGTCCGCCCAGTCCACGTCCCGCTCCGACTCGGCCCGCTCCAGGGCCTCGTGGATGCGGTACCGCAGGATGATCCACTTCGGCCCCACTCCCACGTACGCGGAGAAGAGCCGCTGCAGCGCCCGCACCGACATGCCCTCCGCGCGCGCGAACGCGTCCACGCGGCGGATCGAGCGGTCGCCGCGGATGCGGTCGACGAGGCCTGCCGCGAGCTCTGCCTGCGGGTCCCGCGCGGGGGCGAGGTCCAGCAGGAAGGCGTCGAGTGCCGCCACGCGCGCGTGCTCGTCGTCGGGGGAGAGGACGGCTGCCGCGGCGGCCGCGGCCTCCTCGGGGGTGTGCGGGAACACCTCGTCCAGGGGGAGCTGGTGTCCCGTCAGGTCCGACAGCGGGCGGTCGGGTGCGAACGGGCGGAAGGCGCCGGGGCGGAACTGCACCCCGCGCACCCGCCCGCGCCCCTCCAGCTTCCTGCTGAACAGGCCGAGCCCGACGCCGGCGACCTCGCCGAAGGGGCCCTCGGGGGCGTCGAGGGCGTCGGGTGCGTCGGCTGCGTACCGCTGGAAGACGACGTTCACCGACGGGTGCGGGACCACGTGCGTGGCGTAGGGCTCGGGCAGGTCCCAGTCGATCAGCCAGTAGTGCTCCAGGTAGGGGCGGAGCGCCTCGGCGGGGGAGTGGCGGCGGAAACGCACCCTGGAGAGCAGTCCGGACGCGTCCACGATGCCCCGGGTGTCGCGGCGGGGGCCGTCGCCGACTGCGGGCGCGTCTGGCATGGAGGGATGGTAGGGCCCGCGGAGCCCGTCCGCCCGGAGTGTCGCGTTTCTTCAAGCCGGGGGCCGTCCCTCGTTCGTACCGTCGTCCCATGGACACTTCACGCACTTCCTCCGCCCCCAGGCTCAGTGAGCTGCTCGCGCTGGCCGTCGAGCGCGCCGCCCCCGTCGTGCGCGCCCTGCCCGACGGCCGTCTCGGCGCGCCCACCCCGTGCGCCGACTACGACGTGCGCGCGCTGGTCAATCACGTCTTCCATGTGATCGTCCAGTTCCAGGAGCTGGCGGCCAAGCGCGACTCGGACTTCTCCGAGACGCCGGACTACGTGGCGGAGCATGGTGCCGACTGGCGGGACCGCCTCCTGGAGGAGGCGGACGGGCTGGTCGCCGCCTGGGGTGAGCCCGGCGCCGACGAGGGCACCACCGGCGCGATGGACATGCCCGCCGAGACCGTCGGCTGCATGGCGCTGCTCGATCTGACCGTGCACGCCTGGGACCTGGCACGGGCCACCGGGCAGGAGTACCCGCAGGGGGACCGGGAGGAAGGGGATCCCGTCGTGGCGCGGCTCACCTCCGCCGTCGAGGCCATGGCCCCCATGGCCCGGAAGATGGGTGTCTTCGGAGAGGCCGTCCCGGTGGACGAGGCCCGCGCCTCGGCCTTCGAGCGGCTGCTGGCGTCGACGGGGCGCGATCCGTACTGGACGGCGCGGTAGGCGCGGTAGGCGCGGCCGTACCGGGGCTCCGCCCATGCGGGGGAATAGCCCGGGCCGCACTCTCGTTCCGTGGGTATAGTTGAACCGTCAACAAACGCGCGGAACGAATGCGCGGAACAAACACGCGGACCCGCGGAGAGTGAGCCAGCCATGCAGTTCGGGATCTTCAGCGTCGGCGACGTGACCACCGACCCGACCAACGGCCGCACGCCGTCCGAGGCCGAGCGGATCAAGGCCATGGTCGCCATCGCGCTCAAGGCCGAGGAGGTCGGCCTCGACGTCTTCGCGACCGGCGAGCACCACAACCCGCCCTTCGTGCCGTCGTCCCCGACCACGATGCTCGGCTACATCGCTGCCCGCACCGAGCGCCTCGTCCTCTCCACCTCGACCACGCTCATCACCACCAACGACCCGGTGAAGATCGCCGAGGACTTCGCGATGCTCCAGCACCTCGCGGACGGCCGCGTCGACCTGATGATGGGCCGCGGCAACACCGGCCCGGTCTACCCGTGGTTCGGCAAGGACATCCGCCAGGGCATCAACCTCGCCGTCGAGAACTACGCCCTCCTGCGCCGCCTCTGGGACGAGGAAGTCATCACCTGGGAGGGCAAGTTCCGTACGCCGCTCCAGTCCTTCACCTCGACGCCCCGGCCGCTCGACGGCGTCGCGCCCTTCGTCTGGCACGGCTCGATCAGGTCCCCGGAGATCGCCGAGCAGGCCGCGTACTACGGAGACGGCTTCTTCCACAACAACATCTTCTGGCCCGCCGAACACACCGCGAAGATGGTCGAGCTGTACCGGTCGCGGTACGCGCACTACGGGCACGGCACGCCCGAGCAGGCGATCGTCGGGCTCGGCGGCCAGGTGTTCATGCGCAAGAACTCCCAGGACGCGGTGCGCGAGTTCCGCCCCTACTTCGACAACGCGCCCGTCTACGGCCACGGGCCCTCGCTGGAGGAGTTCGCCGCGCAGACCCCGCTCACCGTGGGCTCGCCGCAGCAGGTCATCGAGCGGACCCTGTCCTTCCGCGACACCGTGGGCGACTACCAGCGGCAGCTGTTCCTGATGGACCACGCCGGGCTGCCGCTGAAGACCGTCCTGGAGCAGCTCGACATCCTCGGCGAGGAGGTCGTCCCCGTGCTGCGCGAGGAGTTCGCGAAGAACCGCCCGGCCGGCGTCCCGGACGCGCCCACGCACGCGTCCCGGACCGCCGCGGCCCAGCAGACCACCGCCCAGCAGACCGCCCAGGAAGAGGTCACCGCATGAAGCTCGTCGTCGTGTCCGCAGGGCTGAGCGTGCCCTCGTCCACCCGCCTGCTCGCCGACCGGCTCGCCGCGGCCGTCGGACAGCATGCCGACGTGCGTGTCGAAGTGGTCGAACTGCGCGACCTCGCCGTCGAGATCGCGCAGAGCCTCACCACCGGGTTCCCCGGCCCCGCCCTGGACGCCGCGGTCGGCGCGGTGCGCGGCGCCGACGGCCTGATCGCCGTCACGCCCGTCTTCTCCGCGTCGTACAGCGGCCTGTTCAAGTCCTTCTTCGACGCGGTCAGCGGGTTCGACAAGGACGCGCTGGCGGGGACGCCGGTCCTCGTCGCGGCGACGGGCGGCACGGCGCGGCACTCCCTGGTCTTGGACCACGCGCTGCGGCCCCTCTTCGCGTATCTGCGGGCCGTCGTCGTGCCCACCGGGGTCTACGCGGCGTCCGAGGACTGGGGCGCCGAAGGGCTCGCGGAGCGTCTCGACCGGGCGGGCGCGGAGCTCGCGCGGCTCATGAGGCCGGGGTCCGGGGACGGGGCCGCCGAAAGGACCGCCGACACACCGGTCGTCGTCCCGTTCGAGCAGCAACTGGCCGCCCTGCGACCGCGGTAGCCGAAGCCGCCTCCCGGGGCGGAACCGTCAGGGCCACACCAGGCAGTACGCCTGGTGGCCCGCGTCGTGCAGGCGGTGGCTGAAATCCTGCCATTCGTGCAGGAGTTGGTACACGTTGAAGGCGTCGCGCGGGCCGCCGCGGTCCGGGACCGTGGACCATATGAACGCCGCGGCGCCCACCGACTCCTCGCCGATGCCGCGCAGCGGGTCGACGACGGTCATGGGGAGCTTCACCACGGCGTAGTCGGGGTGGAGGACGACCAGTTCGAGCGGGGGGACCTTGTGCAGGGGTATGCCCTCGATGCCGGTCAGGACCATCGCGGCCATCGTCTCCGGCTTGATCTTCGTGAACATGCCGCCCATGCCGAGCTCGTCACCGCCGAGCTCCTCGGGCCGCATCGAGATCGGCACGCGGGCGGCGGTCGCGCCGTCCGGGGCGCCGAAGTACTTGTACGTCACCCCCACCCCGCCACTCCTGCTGCTCACCCGGTCCCGCCGGGACTCACCGAAACCGTCGGAGCCGCCTCGCGGCGCCTGGTCGGGCGCCGGTTCCGCTTCCGCTTCGCGTCGGTGCTTGCCCCGCCGGGCACGCCGGGGGCCCAGGCCGTCGGTCCCCTCGCCCAGTCCGCCACCGCGATGCATATCTCCACCCGACTGCTTTGCCAGGGCGGCACGGCCCTGTCTTTTCTAGGCCTCGCGGCCCCCGCCACGCAACCCGATCATCGTGTCAGTGACCTCCCCCACGTTCACCCGCTAAAACGTGGAGTGAAACACCTGTCCGCAGGATGTCCGCGCCCTCTGACACCATGGCTCGTGTGAGCTTCCCGTATAGCGCCCCAGTTTCGCAGACTCTCTTCGACCGTGCGGCGGCCGTGACGCCCGGCGGTGTGAACTCTCCCGTGCGCGCGTTCCGCGCTGTGGGTGGTACGCCCCGTTTCATGGTGTCCGGTGCCGGTCCGTACCTGACAGACGCCGACGGCCGTGAGTACGTCGACCTCGTGTGCTCGTGGGGTCCGATGATCCTCGGGCACAGCCACCCCGAGGTGACCGCCGCCGTGCAGGAGGCCGTCGCGCGCGGCACCTCCTTCGGCACGCCCGGTGAGGGCGAGGTCGCGCTCGCCGAGGAGATCGTGGCCCGCATCGAGCCCGTCGAGCAGGTGCGGCTCGTCTCCAGCGGCACCGAGGCGACCATGTCCGCCATCCGTCTGGCGCGCGGTTTCACCGGCCGCGCCAAGGTGATCAAGTTCGCGGGGTGCTACCACGGGCACGTCGACGCGCTGCTCGCCTCGGCGGGTTCGGGCGTGGCGACGTTCGGCCTGCCGGACACCCCGGGTGTCACCGGCGCCCAGGCGGGCGACACCATCGTCGTCCCGTACAACGACATCGAGGCCGTGCACGAGGCCTTCCACAAGTACCCCGGTGAGATCGCCTGCGTGATCACCGAGGCGTCGCCGGGCAACATGGGCGTGGTGCCGCCGCGCCCGGGCTTCAACGAGGGCCTGAAGGCCGCCTGCGCCAAGAACGGCGCGCTGTACATCTCGGACGAGGTGATGACCGGCTTCCGTACGTCGAAGGCCGGCTGGTTCGGTGTGGACGGCGTGACGCCCGACCTGATGACCTTCGGCAAGGTCATGGGCGGCGGCTTCCCCGCCGCGGCCTTCGGCGGCCGCGCGGACGTCATGGCGCACCTCGCCCCCGCGGGCCCCGTCTACCAGGCGGGCACGCTGTCCGGTAACCCGGTCGCGACGGCCGCGGGCCTCGCGCAGCTGCGGCTCCTGGACGACGCGGCGTACGCCAAGGTGGACGCGGTCTCCGCGGAGCTCCGCTCGCTCGTGACGGAGGCGCTGAGCAAGGAGGGCGTCGCCCACCGGGTGCAGAACGCGTCGAACATGTTCTCCGTCTTCTTCACCGACCGCGAGGTGCGTGACTACGAGGGCGCGAAGGCGCAGGAGTCCTTCCGCTTCACCGCGTTCTTCCACTCGATGCTGTCGCAGGGCGTCTACCTGCCGCCGTCGGCCTTCGAGTCCTGGTTCGTGTCCACCGCCCACGACGAGCGGGCGATCGAGCGGATCGCCGCCGCCCTGCCGGGTGCCGCGCGTGCGGCCGCGGAAGCCACGGAGGTCTCCGCATGACCGGCACCCCGGCGGGCGACGAGCTGACCGTCGTCCACGTGATGCGCCACGGCGAGGTGCACAACCCGGACGGGATCCTGTACGGGCGGCTGCCCGACTACCACCTCTCCGAGCTGGGCCGCCAGATGGCGGACCGGGTCGCCGAGCACCTCTCCCAGCGCGATGTCACGCACGTCGTGGCCTCGCCGCTGGACCGTGCCCAGGAGACGGCCACGCCGATCGCCAAGGCGCACGGCCTGGACCTCGCCACGGACGCGCGGCTCATCGAGGCGGGCAACGTCTTCGAGGGCAAGACCTTCGGCGTCGGGGACGGCGCGCTGAAGAACCCCGACAACTGGAAGCACCTCGTCAATCCCTTCAAGCCCTCCTGGGGCGAGCCGTACATCGAGCAGGTCGTACGGATGATGGGCGCCCTGGACGCGGCGAAGGACGCGGCCCGCGGGCACGAGGCGGTGTGCGTCAGCCACCAGCTGCCGATCTGGATCGTGCGCAGCTTCGTGGAGAAGCGACGCCTCTGGCACGACCCGCGCAAGCGGCAGTGCACGCTCGCGTCGCTGACGACGTTCACCTACCGCGGCGACCGGATCGTCTCGGTGGGATACACGGAGCCCGCCAGGGATCTGGTGCCCGCGCATCTCCTCGCCGGTGCCAAGCCGGTGAAGGGCAAGGGCAAGGCATTCGGCGCCTGAGGGCACCCTTGAGGGCATCCGCTTTTCCCTTTCGGGCATCCCTGATTATCGACGTCGCGTAATCGCGCAGCGACTGTATGTCCCCTTCCGGTAAAACAACATAAATAACTGCGACTTACCGGAACCCCGGTGATCGTCGCGCCCTCTAACTGGTCGTCCGTCTTGCATGGCAGATAGAGCAGGGCCGGACCCAAGGGCGCGACGATTGGGGATGGAATGCGCGACATCAGCCGCAGGGGAATGCTCGGACTCGGAGCCGGTGCGGCCGCCGCTTTCGGGCTCGCGGCATGCGGCTCCGGGGGCGACGGCGATTCGTCGGGGCCCGCGGGAAAGGCCGGGGACGAGCAGGGCGGCGCGAGCAAGCAGCCGGCCAAGCCGATCGGTGACGGCTCGACCTCGTACACCGGCACCCAGCCCCACCAGCCGGGCAAGCCCGTTCCGCTGGAGCCGGGCGAGACGCCGCCGCAGTTCGTGATCTTCTCCTGGGACGGTGCGGGCGAAGTGGGGAACGGTCTGTTCCCGCGCTTTTTGAAGCTCGCCAAGGAGCACGACGCGCACATGACGTTCTTCCTCTCCGGGCTTTATCTGCTCCCGGAATCGAAGAAGCGGATGTACCGTCCGCCGAACAACGGGGTCGGCGCTTCCGACATCGGATATCTCAGCGACGGTCACATCAAGGACACCCTGAAGTACGTTCGTGAGGCATGGCTCGACGGCCACGAAATCGGCACGCACTTCAACGGGCACTTCTGCGCGGGCACGGGTTCGGTCGCCAACTGGACGCCCGCACAGTGGCAGGACGAGATCGACCAGGCGAAGTCCTTCGTGAAGAAGTGGCGTACGAACACGGGCTGGACCGACCTGCCTTCGCTGCCCTTCGACTACGACAAGGAACTCGTCGGCGGCCGCACCCCGTGTCTCCTCGGCCAGGACAACCTGCTGCCGACGGCGAAGAAGCTCGGCTGGCGCTACGACGCGTCCTCGCCCGGCGGCCGCCAGCGCTGGCCCCAGAAGAAGATGGGCATCTGGGACCTGCCGCTGCAGGCCGTGCCCTTCCCTGGGCACTCCTTCGAGGTCCTGTCGATGGACTACAACATCCTCGCCAACCAGTCGAAGAACTCCACGAAGGCTCCCTCGTACAACTACCCGGGCTGGCGCAAGCAGGCCACGGAGGCGTACATAGCCGGCTTCAAGCGGGCCTACGAGTCCAACCGCGCGCCGTTCTTCATCGGCAACCACTTCGAGGAGTGGAACGGCGGCATCTACATGGATGCCGTGGAGGAGGCCCTGAAGCACATCGCGGGCAAGAAGGACGTGCGCCTCGTCTCGTTCCGCCAGTTCGTCGACTGGCTCGACGTGCAGGACCCGAAGATCCTCGCCAAGCTCCAGGGCCTCGAGGTCGGCCAGCAGCCCGCCGGGGGCTGGAAGAGCCTCTGAGACGGGCCCCCGGTCCGCTCTGAAGAGGGGACTTCGTTCGGTGGAGGGGGTGCGGAAGATCCACGAAATGGACATGCGAAACTTTTCACATGAGTGTCGCCTGCCGCGCCCCACACCGCATCGATAGCAGCAATCACCGTCGCAGCCGCGCCGCCCT
Source organism: Streptomyces sp. NPDC045678 (assembly GCF_056432085.1). Classification (NCBI taxonomy): domain Bacteria; kingdom Bacillati; phylum Actinomycetota; class Actinomycetes; order Kitasatosporales; family Streptomycetaceae; genus Streptomyces; species Streptomyces sp. NPDC045678. The sequence continues at coordinate 456,689 of NZ_JBWKJS010000008.1, read as the reverse complement.
GCTCGCCGCAGGTGCCGTCGTCGCCGCGCTGACACTGTCCGCCTGCGGCTCCGGCGGCACGTCGGGGGGTTCCGGCAACACCAACTTCGTCGCCGGGTCCGACGGCATCGCCACGGTCAAGAAGGCGGACCGCAAGGCGAACCCGTCGCTCGACGGCGAGACCCTCGACGGCAAGAAGCTCAACATCGCCGAGGACTACAAGGGCAAGGTCGTCGTCATCAACGTCTGGGGATCCTGGTGCGCGCCGTGCCGGGCCGAGGCGCCGAACTTCGTGAAGGTCGCTGCGGAGACGAAGGACAAGGGCGTCCAGTTCGTCGGGATCAACACACGTGACCCCGAGCGGGGCCCAGCGATCCAGTTCGAGAAGGAACACAAGGTTCCCTACCCGAGCCTGCACGACCCGAGCGGGAAGCTGATGCTGCGCTTCCCCAAGGGCTCGCTCAACCCGAACTTCATCCCCTCCACGCTCGTCGTCGACCGGGACGGGAAGATCGCGGCCCGCTCGCAGCAGCCGCTGAACGAAGAGAAGCTGCGGAAGATGATCGACCCCGTGCTCGCGGAGAAGTGATGTCGACGCTCGCGGCCCTCACCGGACCGAACCAGACCGTGATGAGCGGGGCGCTGCTCCTCGCGATCCCGGTCGCCCTGCTCGGCGGGCTCGTCTCCTTCTTCTCACCCTGCGTCCTGCCGCTCGTCCCCGGCTACCTCTCGTACGTCACCGGGGTCAGCGGCCAGGACCTCGGCGAGGCGAAGCGCGGCCGGATGGCCGCGGGCGCCGGACTGTTCGTCGCCGGCTTCACCGTCGTCTTCGTCTCCGCCACCGTCTTCTTCGGCGCCATCGGGCGCACGCTCAAGGAGCACCAGAGCACGATCAACACCACGCTCGGCGTGGTGATGATCGTGCTCGGCCTCTTCTTCATGGGGCTCATGCCGTGGCTCACCCAGCGCGAGTTCCGCTTCCACAAGCGGCCCGCCGTGGGCCTGGCCGGCGCGCCGGTCGTGGGCGCCCTCTTCGCCGTCGGCTGGACGCCCTGCATCGGCCCGACGCTCGCCTCCGTCATCGCCCTCTCCGCCGACGGCGCCAACCCGCAGCGCGGCGCCGTCCTCGGTGTCGCGTACTCTCTGGGGCTCGGCATCCCGTTCATCCTCGCGGCCGTCGCCTTCCGCAAGACGCTCGGCGCGTTCGGCTGGGTGAAGCGGCACTACGTCTGGGTGATGCGCATCGGCGGCATCATGATGATCGCGACCGGCCTCCTCCTCGTCACCGGTGTGTGGGACAGCATCGTGCAGGACATGCAGGTCTGGACCAGCAGCTACTCGGTGGGGATCTGAACATGAGCAAGACCCAAGCTCCTGACAGCGCGACCGGGACCACCGAGGAGCGGAACGACTACGAAGCCGCGGGCGCCAGTCTGTCGACCGCGCCGCGGGACCGGGACGACGCTCCCAACCTGCCGCGCCTCGGTGTCCTCGGCTGGATCCGCTGGTTCTGGCGGCAGCTCACCTCGATGCGCGTCGCGCTGATCCTGCTCCTGCTGCTCTCCCTCGGCGCGATCCCGGGCTCCCTGATCCCGCAGAACAACGTCGACGAGCTCAAGGTCCAGGACTTCATGGACCGGCACACCACGCTCGGCCCGCTCTACGACAAGCTGCAGCTCTTCGACGTCTACAGCTCGGTGTGGTTCTCCGCGATCTACATCCTGCTTTTCGTCTCCCTCATCGGCTGCATCGTGCCCCGCACCTGGCAGTTCGTCGGCCAGCTCCGCGGCCGCCCGCCGGGCGCCCCCAAGAAGCTGACCCGGCTGCCCGCCTACACGACGTGGCGCACCGACGCCGAGCCCGAGCAGGTGCACGAGACCGCGCTCGCCATGCTCAAGCAGCGCCGCTTCCGCGCCCACACCGCGGGCTCCGGCGCCGACAGCTCCGTCGCCGCCGAGAAGGGCTACCTGCGCGAGGCAGGCAACCTGCTCTTCCACATCGCGCTGATCGTGATGCTCATCGCGTTCGCCGCGGGACAGCTCTTCAAGTCCGAGGGCGGCAAGCTGGTCATGGAGGGCGACGGCTTCGCCAACACCCTCAGCCAGTACGACGACTTCAAGTCCGGCAGCCTCTACGACACCGACGACCTGGAGCCCTTCAGCTTCAAGCTCGACAATTTCGTCGGGACGTACGAGGAGTCGGGCCCCAACCGCGGCACGGCCCGCACCTACCGCGCGGACGTCACCTACAGCGAAGGCGTCGACGGCCCCGAGAAGAAGAAGTCCATCGAGGTCAACAAGCCGCTGGAGGTCGACGGCTCCAAGGTCTACCTGATCGGCCACGGCTTCGCCCCCTCCGTCACCGTCCGCGACGGCAAGGGCAAGGTCGTCTACCAGGCGTCCGTGCCGGTGCTGCCCATCGACCAGAACGGCACCGCGACCGGCGCCATCAAGGTCATGGACGGCTACCGCGACAAGAACGGCAAGTCCGACCAGCTCGGCTTCAACGCCTTCTTCGTGCCGACCTTCGCGGGCGTCGGCAAGGGCCAGATGTTCTCGCAGTTCCCCGCCGCGAACTACCCGGTCCTCGCCCTGTCCGCGTACCACGGCAGCCTCGGCGTGAACGCCGGTGTCCCGCAGAACGTGTACCAGCTGGACACCCGCAAGATGACGAAGTTCAAGGACGCCAAGGGCGAGCTGCTCAAGCAGCGGCTGCGCCCCGGCGAGACCATGAAGCTCCCCGACGGCGCGGGGTCCATCACCTTCGAGAAGGACCTCAAGGAGTGGGCGACCTTCCAGATCTCGCAGCAGCCCGGCACCGGGTGGGCGCTGGGCGGCGCCATCGCCGCCGTCGCGGGTCTCGCGGGCTCCCTGTTCATCCAGCGCCGCCGCGTCTGGGTGCGGGCCGTCAAGGGCGCCGACGGCGTCACCGTCGTCGAGATGGCGGGCCTCGGCCGCAGCGAGTCCGCGAAGGTCCCCGAGGAGCTCTCCCAGCTCGCCGCCCAACTGCACGATCAGGCGCCGACCGCGCCCGAACAGGACCAGGACGCGGAAGCCACCCCCGGCTCCGGCGCCGAAACCGACCCCGATGTCGTACCTGCCGAAGGGTCTGAGAAGTGAACCTCGCCACCACCCTGGCCGCCGAGCCCAACGAGAACCTCGCGCACATCAGCAACGTGCTGATCTACTCCGCGATGGCCGTCTACCTCCTGGCGTTCTTCGCGCACATGGCGGAGTGGCTCTTCGGCAGCCGCAGCAAGGTCGCCCGCACCGCGGCGGCACTCACGCCGGGCAAGGAGACGGCCGCCGCGGCCGCGCCCGCCGTCACCACCCGGGCCAAGGGCGGCACCGCCACCCTGGAGCGCCCCAAGGTCGTCACCCGGTCCGTGGCCGGCACCCGTGACGTGCCGGACGGGCCCGGCGCCTCCGCGGGCGACGAGAAGGGCGACCTCTACGGCCGCATCGCCGTCTCCCTCACGGTCCTCGCGTTCCTGCTCGAGTTCGGCGGCGTGCTCACCCGCGCCCTGTCGGTGCAGCGCGCGCCGTGGGGCAACATGTACGAGTTCAGCATCACCTTCTCCACCGTGGCCGTCGCCGTGTACCTGGTGCTGCTCGCGCTGAAGAAGAACATCGCCTGGCTCGGCCTCCCGCTGGTCACGACGGTCCTGCTCGACCTCGGTCTGGCCGTCACCGTCCTGTACACCAACAGCGACCAGCTGGTGCCCGCGCTGCACTCGTACTGGCTGTGGATCCACGTCTCCACCGCGATCTTCTGCGGCGCCGTCTTCTACGTCGGCGGCGTCGGCACCCTGCTCTACCTCTTCCGCGACAGCTACGAGACGAAGCTGGCGACCGGCGGGCAGCCCGGCAAGTTCGCCACCTCCGTCCTGGAGCGGCTCCCCTCGGCGGCCTCGCTCGACAAGTTCTCGTACCGCCTGAACGCCGCGATCTTCCCGCTGTGGACGTTCACGATCATCGCGGGCGCGATCTGGGCCGGCGACGCGTGGGGCCGCTACTGGGGCTGGGACCCCAAGGAGGTCTGGTCCTTCATCACGTGGGTCGCCTACGCCGGCTACCTGCACGCCCGCGCCACGGCGGGCTGGAAGGGCCGCAAGGCCGCCTACCTGGCCCTGATCGCCTTCGGCTGCTGGCTGTTCAACTACTACGGCGTGAACATCTTCGTCACCGGCAAGCACTCGTACGCCGGAGTCTGAGCGACTCGCACCCGGCCGAAGCCGGTTCCCGTGACCCAGGTCACGGGAACCGGCTTCTCGCGTACGGACAGGTAGGAGGCGTGGAGACGAACCAGGGGGAACTACAGGCACGTCACAGAGCGCTGCGCGTCCGCATCAGGAACGGGGACGCCGACGCCTTCGGCGAGCTCTTCGACGCGTACGCGCGCTCCGTGTACAACCACGCCTACCGGCTGACGGGCGACTGGGCATCGGCCGAGGACATCGTGTCCCTGACCTTCCTCGACGCGTGGCGGCTGCGCGGCCGGATCGACGCCGACGGCGGGCCGCTGCGGCCCTGGCTGCTCGGCGTCGCCACGAACGTCACCCGCAATACGCGCAGAGCCGCGCGCAGGCATGCCGCCGCCGTCGCACGGCTGCCGCGCGACGAGGTCGTCGCCGACTTCGCCGACGAACTCGCCGGGCGCGTCGACGACGAGGAACAGCTCTCCCTCGTCCGCACGGCACTGGCGGAACTGCGCCGCGCAGAGCGCGAGGTGCTCGCGCTCTGCGTCTGGTCGGGGCTCGACTACGTCTCGGCGGCGGCCGCGCTCGGCATCCCCGTCGGCACGGTGCGCTCCCGGCTCTCCCGGGCCCGCGCCAAACTCGCAAAAGCCGTGGAACCCCCCAAGAGACGCGGACAGGTAAGAGGTGACCGCACCACCGCGGTCAGGCCCATCAAGGAGGGAAACCGATGAACGAGCTTCCCGAGCGCGACCTTCCACCAGGCCGTCATCACCTGCTCAAGGAGCACCTGTTGACCGAGATCCGGCAGAGCGAGGCCGCGGCGGCCGCGCCGAAGAAGAACTCCACGATCTGGTGCCGCCCCGCGCTCCTCGCGGGAGCGCTCGCCGCGACGGTCGCGGCGGGCGTCCTGGTCGCCTCGCCCTTCGGCGACCGGGCGGCACAGGCGGGCCCGCCGTCGAAGGAGACGGTGCGGATGCTGGAACAGATCGCGGCGGCGGCGAAGGCGCAGCCCGCGCCGAAGGGCCTGCGCGACGACCAGTTCGTCTACGTCAGGACCAAAGAGAGGTACATGGAGACGGGCAGCGACGAGACGGCCCGCATCCAGCCGCTGCACGTGCGCGAGTACTGGGCCTCGGTGGACGGCAGGCACACGGAGATCGTCAACGACCGCGTCGACCACTTCGACCACGAGCGCATGCCGCCGGACCTGCCCCTGACGGAGGGCGACGCCCACTACCGCAGCCTGGAGAAGCTGCCGACCGATCCGGTCAACATGCGGGACTGGCTCTACCGGGTGGCGTCGGGCGGCGAGAGCGCGGACCAGAACGCGTTCGTCCAGGTCGGCGACCTCTGCGGCGGCCTGATGCCGCCGAAGCAGGCCGCCGCGCTCTACCTCGCCGCGTCGAAGATCCCCGGCGTCGAGGTGCGCGAGGACGCGGTGGACGCGGCGGGGCGGCACGGTGTGGCCATCGCCCGCGAGAACGACGGCGAGCGGCAGGAGCTGATCTTCGACAAGAAGACCAAGCAGTTCCTGGGACAGCGGCAGGTGGCGGTCGAGGACCTGCCGACGGGTTTCAAGAAGGGCACGGTGACGGGTCACAGCGCCGTCCTGGAGCGCGTGGTCGTCGACAGGGCGGGACGGCGCCCGTGAGGAGGCGGCGGCTACGGCTCCACGGTGATCGCGTCCAGTTGGGCCCGTAGATACCCGTGCGAGTCGACGCCCCGTACGTCCGTGCCCGGGTCGCACTCGTAGAAGTAGACGAGCGACATCAGCTCCTCGGCGGGCAGGTCGGCCGGCGGGGGCAGGACGCGGTGGCGGCCCGACCGCCACCGGTCGCCGGTCCAACGCGCCATCAGGTCACCGATGTTGACCGTGAACGCCTCCGGGTCGAACGGCGCGTCCTGCCAGCCGTCGTCGTCCGTGAAGACCTGCAGGCCGCCCCGCCCGGCCTGCCGGTCGAGGACCGTGACCGTGCCGAAGTCCGTGTGCGGGCCGATGCGGAACTGGCCCGGCTCCGGCTCGCCCACGGTCTCGCGGCCCGGATACCAGTTGATGTTGAAACCCCACGTGGGGTGCCCGGTGTGGCGGGTGAAGAAGTCCTCGCTCTCGCCGAGCGCCGCGCCGAGGAGTTCGAGGAGGCGGTCCGAGAGCGACCGCATCTCCCGCAGATACGTGGTCACCAGGGCCCGCAGCTCCGGCGTCTCCTCCGGCCACGTGTTCGCCGCGAACCACTCCGCGTCGACCACCGCGTCACCCGTCGGCTCGTCGGCGGCGAAGGACAGGGACTCCTTGAGGTCCGGGGGAGCGGCCGTGCCCTCCGCGTAGCTGTTCGCCTCGGCGCCGGGGCCCAGCCAGCCGCGTCCGCCGACCTTCACCGCGTACGGCCGCTTCGCCGCGTCCGGCAGGTGGAAGAAGCCGCGCGCCGACGACCTGATCGCGGTGCGCAGGTCCGAGTCGACACCGTGCCCGGTCACCAGCAGGAAACCGGCGCTCCGCAGCGCCTCGTCGACGGTCCGCGCCGTCCGCGCGCGGGCCTCGGGGCCGCCGGAGAGCCACGGACGCAGGTCGACCGTCGGAATGCGGGATGCGCTGCTCATGCCTCCCATCGTGCCCACCCGAGCCCCCGGTCAGGCCTCATCGACAGCGCCGATGGAGCCATCGGAAGGACGCCCCACTGACGCGTGGACCAGCACATACGCCCGCTCGTAGCTTCATGGACATGACCTCAGCCAAGCTTTCCGAGCGCAGGGGCACGGCCCAGCTCACCGCCGCCATGATGCTGTCCGGCACCCTCGGCATCTTCGTCGTCGAGTCCGGCGCCTCCGCCTTCAACGTCGTCTTCTTCCGCGTCCTGTTCGGCGCCCTCGCCCTCGGCGCGTACGCGTTCGCCCGCGGCTACTTCCGCGACCACGGACTCACCCTCAAGAAGTTCGGCCTCGCCGCGCTCGGCGGGGTGTTCATCGTCTTCAACTGGGTGTTCCTCTTCAAGGCGTACGAGGCGTCCTCGATCTCCCTGGCCACCGTCGTCTACCACACGCAGCCGTTCTTCCTGGTGCTGCTCAGCGCCCTCGTCCTGCGCGAGCGCCTGTCCCGCTCCCAACTGGGCTGGCTGGTCGTCGCGTTCGCGGGGCTCATCCTGGTCTCGGGGGTGCGGCCCGGGGACGCCGGCTCGCTCGCGGGCATCGGCCTCGCGCTCCTCGCCGCCGTCCTGTACGCCCTGTCCACCCTCGTCACCAAGCGCGTCACCGGCGTCCGCCCGCACCTGATCGCCCTGGTCCAGGTCGTCATCGGCATCCCCCTGCTGCTGCCCTTCACCGACTTCGGCGCGATGAGCGGCACCGGCGCGGGGTGGGCCTGGCTCGCCGGGCTCGGTGTGATCCACACCGGCCTCATGTACGTCCTGATGTACGCGGCGTACGCGAAGCTGCCCACCGCCAAGATCGCCGTGCTCGCCTTCACCTACCCGGCGGTCGCGATGGTCGCGGACTGGGCGGTCTACGGCCACCACATCGGGCTCGTCCAGGCACTCGGCGTCCCGCTGATCGTCGCCGCGAGCCTCAAGGTCACGCTGGCCCGGACGGGGAACCCTGCTCCCGCACGAGCCGCACGGCCTGCTCCACGAACAGCCGCACCTGCGGAGCGAGACGCTTCCCCGACCGCCACGCGAGCTGCGTCCACAGTGTGAACGGCGGCTCCCAGCCGAGACGGACGAGCGTGCCGGCCGCGAGCTCCCGCGCCACCGTCACGGCCGGCAGCAGCGCGACACCCAGACCGCCCGCCACCCCCTGCTTCGTCGCCTCGATGGTGCCGAACTCCATGAAGGGGGGTGGCGTGCCGGTCTGTTCGCGCAGTTCCCCCTCGAAGAGGTCCCGGTACGGACAGCCGGGCTCGGTGCCGACGAGCTGCGCCGACGCCAGGTCGCCCGTGGTGAGGGCGTCCGCACCGCGCGCCGCGAGGGGATGGGCGGGCGCGCAGACCAGGACGAGCGGCTCCCGCGCGAGGACCTCGGTCTCCAGGCCCTGGTGCTCGGTCCCGGGCTCCATCAGGAAACCCACGTCGTACGTCCCCTGCCGCAGCGCCTGCCGGGTCTCGTCGCCCAGCGTGGGACGCAGCGAGAGCCGCACCTTCGGGTAACGGTGGTGGAAGAGTTCGAGGAGCGGCGGCAGCCGGTAGGACGTCAGCGACTCCATCGTGCCGACCGCGATCGTGCCCGAGGGTTCCTCGGCGCCGACGACGGCGGCCCGCGCCTCGTCGGAGAGCTCGATGATCTGCCGGGCGTAGGGCAGCAGCCGCTCGCCCGCCTCGGTGAGCCGGATCCGGCTGCCGAGCCGGTCGAAGAGCTCCGTGCCGAGCGAGGTCTCCAGGGCGCGGATCTGGCTGGTGACGCTGGACTGCGCGTACTTCAGCTCGGTGGCGGCCCGGGTGAAGCTGAGGACGGTGGCGACCTTCTCGAAGGTCACGAGCAGCCGCAGTTCCACGGCCCCTCAGCCCTCGTTGCCCTTGTCGCGCCGGTTCTCGTCCGGATCCTCTTCCTTCTCCTTCAGGGACTTCAGGAAATCCGGGTTGTCGTCGGGCGCGACCCAGCGGGTCCTGCCGCCTGTGGCGCTGCCGGGCGCGTGCCGCTTCTTGCCGGTGACGAACCAGGCGATCGGGCCGAGCAGCACCTCTCCGAAGAGGAGCACGATGATGACCCACACCACCTTGGGCAGATGCCTGACCTCGTTCTCCGGAGTGTTCAGGACATCGATGAAGGCATAGATCCACACCGCCAGGACCAGCAGGAACGGCAGATACCTGAGCATGGTGGCGCGATCCCCCAAGCGGTTGCGGCGGGAGGCGTGCGTGCCCCCGGTGACGGGGCCAGGGTAACCGGTGCCGGATACTGGAACGCATGGCTTACGACGATCTTCGCTCCCTGCTCCGGGCACTGGACCGCGAGGGCGATCTCAAGCGCATCAAGGCCGAGGTCGACCCGTACCTGGAGGTCGGTGAGATCGTCGACCGGGTGCAGAAGGCCGGCGGCCCCGCGCTCCTCTTCGAGAACGTCAAGGGCTCCGCGATGCCCCTGGCGATGAACGTGTACGGGACGGACCGCCGCCTCCTGAAGGCGCTCGGCCTGAAGTCGTACAACGAGATCAGCGACAAGATCGGCGGCCTGCTCAAGCCGGAGCTGCCGCACGGTTTCGTCGGGGTGCGCGAGGCGTTCGGGAAGCTCGGCGCGATGGCGCACGTACCGCCGAAGAAGGTGAAGTCCGACAGCGCGCCCGTCCAGGAAGTGGTCCTCACCGGGGACGACGTGGACCTGGAGCGGCTGCCCGCGCTGTTCACGTGGCCCGAGGACGGCGGCTCCTTCTTCAACCTGGGCCTGACCCACACCAAGGACCCCGACACCGGCGTCCGCAACCTCGGCCTGTACCGCCTGCAGCGCCACGACAAGCGCACCATCGGCATGCACTGGCAGATCCACAAGGACAGCCGCAACCACTACCAGGTGGCCGCCCGCAGGGGCGAGAAGCTGCCGGTCGCCATCGCCTTCGGCTGCCCGCCCGCCGTGACGTACGCCTCCACGGCGCCGCTGCCCGGTGACATGGACGAGTACATGCTGGCCGGGTTCATCCAGGGCAAGCGCGTCGAGATGGTCGACTGCAAGACGGTGCCGCTCCAGGTGCCCGCGCACGCCGAGGTCGTCATCGAGGGCTGGCTGGAGCCGGGCGAGATGCTCCCGGAGGGCCCCTTCGGCGACCACACCGGCTTCTACACCCCGCAGGAGCCCTTCCCCGCGCTGAAGATCGACTGCGTGACGATGCGGAAGCGGCCGCTGCTCCAGTCCATCGTGGTCGGCCGCCCGCCGACGGAGGACGGCCCGCTGGGCCGCGCGACGGAGCGCTTCTTCCTGCCCCTGCTCAAGGTGATCGTCCCGGACATCGTGGACTACCACCTTCCGGAGTCGGGCGGCTTCCACAACTGCGCCATCGTCTCGATCGACAAGAAGTACCCGAAGCACGCGCAGAAGGTCATGCACGCGATCTGGGGCGCGCACATGATGTCCCTGACGAAGCTGATCGTCGTCGTGGACAAGGACTGTGACGTGCACGATCTGCACGAGGTGTCCTGGCGCGCGCTCGGCAACACGGACTACGCCCGCGACCTCACGGTCGTCGAGGGTCCCGTCGACCACCTCGACCACGCCTCCTACCAGCAGTTCTGGGGCGGCAAGGCAGGCATCGACGCGACGAAGAAGCTGCCCGAGGAGGGCTACGTACGCGACGGCGGCTGGCCGGACATGGTCGAGTCCGACCCGTCCGTCGCGGCGAAGGTCGACCGTCGCTGGAAGGAGTACGGACTCTCGTGAGTTCAGCATCAGCCGCGATCCCGCAGCCGGGGCGCACCAAGGCATTTCTTCGGCTCGTGATGATCGAGCACTCCGTGTTCGCGCTGCCGTTCGCGTACATCGCCGCGCTGACCGCGATGTTCCGGCTGGACGAGAACATCCACTGGGGGCGGCTGCTCCTGGTGACGGTGTGCATGGTGGGGCTGCGGACGTTCGCCATGGCGGCGAACCGGATCATCGACCGCGAGATCGACGCCCGCAATCCGCGCACCGCCCACCGCGAGCTCGTCACGGGCGCGGTGTCGGTGAAGTCGGCGTGGACGGGCGCGCTGATCGCGCTCGCCGTGTTCCTCGTGTCGGCCGCGCTGCTCAACCCGCTCTGTCTGGCGCTCGCGCCCGTCGCGGTGGTCCCGATGGTCGTCTATCCGTACGGCAAGCGGTTCACGAACTTCCCGCAGGCGATCCTCGGCCTGGCCCAGGCGATGGGCCCGGTCGGCGCGTGGATCGCGATCACCGGTGAGTGGTCGGGCCAGGCCGTGATCCTCGGGCTCGCGGTCGGCGTCTGGATCGGCGGCTTCGACCTGATCTACGCCTGTCAGGACGTGGAGACGGACCGCGAGGTCGGCGTGAAGTCGGTGCCCGCGCGGTTCGGCATCCCGGCCGCGATCTGGGGTGCGCGCGCCTGCCACCTGGTGACGACGGCGCTCTTCGTCTGGTACGCGGCGTCCACCGACGCGGGCGCGTTCTTCTGGCTCGGCCTCGCGGTCGTCGCCGGAGCGTTCGTCTACGAGCACTCGATCGTGCGGCCGCACGACCTGTCCCGCCTGAACCGTGCCTTCTTCCAGGTGAACGGATTCATCGGCATCGCCCTGTTCGCGTGCGCGCTGCTGGATCTGCTCGTACGCGGCCTCACCGTCTGATGAGCCCGGCGATAGGCTTCATAGCGTGAACGCAGGAGATACACAGCGTAGGCCTTGGATCGTGGGGGTGTCGGGTGCCTCGGGCACTCCGTACGCCGCCGCTGTGCTGCGTGCGCTGCTCGCGGCGGGGGAGAGCGTGGACCTCGTCGTGTCCCGGGCGTCGCGGCTGACGCTGCTCGACGAGACGGGGATCGCCTTCCGGGACGCGCACTGGCGGGACGATCTGCGGCAGTGGCTGGGGCGCGGCGCGGACGGCAAGCCGGGGGTGTTCGACCCGGACGTGTCCGACGTGCAGTACTGGTCGGCCGGTGACCTGGCGGCGGGGCCTTCCTCGGGGTCGTACGCGACGAAGGGGATGCTGATCGTGCCGGCGTCCACGGCGTGCGTGGCCGGGGTGGCGCTGGGGCTCTCGAAGGACCTGTTGCAGCGGTCGGCGAGCGTGACGCTGAAGGAAGGCCGACGGCTCGTGGTCTGCGTACGCGAGACGCCGCTGAACGGACAGACGCTGAAGCACCTGGTGAGCCTGGACGAGGCGGGCGCGATCGTGCTGCCCGCCTCTCCGGCGTTCTACGCGGGGGCGACGCACATCCAGGATCTGGTGGACTTCGTCGCCGGGCGGGTGCTGGACGCGGCGCGTGTGCCGCACAGCCTGTACCGCCGGTGGGAGGGAGAGCTGGGCTCCGGCTCCCAGGGGGGTTAGCGCTTCTTGGCGGCGCGCTTCGTGCGGGCCTTGGGCGCGGCGGTCTTGTGGGCACGCGAGCGGTTGGCCAGGTCCTGGAGCTCGCGCATGCGGGCGTAGGCCATCTCGATCGAGTACACGGGTGACTCACTCCTGAAGGATCGTCGTTGATCTGCTGAGATTGAGAAAGATTCACAGGGTCTAGCCCCTGTTACGCCTTAGATTCTACACATAGACTCGCGGTATCGCTGAATAATGAAAGGCATCGCACCTATGGACGCCGTGGACAGGCAGCTCATCCAGGCTTTGCGGGAGAACGGACGGGCGTCGTACGCCGAACTCGGCCGGCTCGTCGGCCTCTCCGGGCCCAGTGTCACGGACCGGATCAACCGCCTGGAGGCGGCCGGTGTCATCACGGGTTACCGCGCGACCGTCGACTCCGCCTCGCTCGGCCTCGGCGTCATCGCCCTCATCGGCATCTCGCTCTCCGACGCCGCCGACCACGAGGACGTGGCACGGCGCCTGAAGGACCTGCACGAGATCGAGGACTGCTGGTTCATCGCGGGCGACGACTCCTACATGCTCAAGGTCAGGGCCAGCGACGTGGACGGCCTGGAGAAGACGATCCGCAGGCTCAGCGGCACGCGGGGCGTCTCCCGCACGCGGACGACCATCGTGCTCTCCACCAAGTGGGAGAACCGGGTCGGGGAGCTTCCGGAAGAGGCGTAGGGGGCACCTCCCGCCCGGAGGGCGGGGGAGTACCGTTGCGGGAGTTTGTCGCAGGTCGCCGTCGGTGGTGGCGGGTCGCAGGGAGAGGTAAGGGCGAGGCATGGACGCAGGGCTCAAGCGCGATCTGGAAGACAAGGTCCGAGCCGGGGAGCGGTTGTCCCGCGAGGACGGCATCGCGCTCTACGAGTCGGACGACCTGGCCTGGCTCGGCGGGCTCGCCCACGAGGTGCGCACCCGCAAGAACGGTGACGTCGTGCACTTCAACGTCAACCGCCACCTCAACATGACGAACGTGTGCACCGCGTCCTGCGCGTACTGCTCGTTCCAGCGCAAGCCGGGCGAGAAGGACGCGTACACGATGCGCATCGAGGAGGCCGTCCGCCTCGCCAAGGCGATGGAGGGCGAGAACCTCACCGAGCTGCACATCGTCAACGGCCTGCACCCGAACCTGCCGTGGCGCTACTACCCGCGGTCGCTGAGCGAGCTGAAGAAGGCCCTCCCGAACGTCTCCCTGAAGGCCTTCACCGCCACCGAGATCCACCACTTCGAGACGATCTCGGGGATGCCCGCCTCCGAGATCCTCGACGAGCTGATCGAGGCGGGCCTGGAGTCGCTGACCGGCGGCGGCGCGGAGATCTTCGACTGGGAGGTCCGGCAGCACATCGTCGACCACCGCACCCACTGGGAGGACTGGTCGCGCATCCACCGCCTCGCGCACGAGAAGGGTCTCAAGACCCCGAGCACGATGCTGTACGGCCACATCGAGGAGCGGCGCCACCGCGTCGACCACGTCCTGCGCCTGCGTGAGCTCCAGGACGAGACCGGCGGCTTCCAGGTCTTCATCCCGCTGCGCTACCAGCACGACTTCGTCGACATGCAGGACGGCAAGGTCAGGAACCGCCTCCAGGCGCGCACCACGATGGCGTCCGGCGCGGAGGCGTTGAAGACCTTCGCGGTGTCGCGTCTGCTGTTCGACAACGTTCCGCACGTCAAGGTCTTCTGGGTCATGCACGGCCTCCAGACCACGCAGCTCGCCCTGCAGCACGGCGCGGACGACATGGACGGCTCGGTCGTCGAGTACAAGATCACGCACGACGCGGACAACTTCGGCACCCCGAACAAGCTGACCCGCGAGGACCTCCTCGACCTGATCCGCGAGGCCGGGTTCCGCCCGGTCGAGCGGAACACGCGGTACGAGGCGATCCGGGAGTACGAGGGTCCCGACCCGCTCCTCCGGGAGACGCCGCAGGCCATGCGGGTCTGAGGGAGCTGTTCGTGTCGCTCGCTTTCCGGCTGGATCCGCCGGTCGACCCCGCGCTGCGCGACGGCGTCCTCGCCCTGTGGGCGGACGTCACCAACGCCGGCGGGGCCGTCGGCTTCGTGCCGCCCACGACGCCCGAGGAGATACGCCCCGAGTTCGTCCGGCACCTCGCCGCGATGAGCGAGGGCCGGACACGGCTCCTCGTGGGGTACGACGAGGACGGCGCCGTCGCCGCGACGGCGTTCCTCACCCACAACACGCACCGCCTCATGCGGCACTGGATATGGCTCTACACGGTCATGGTCCACCCCCGGCACCAGGGCAAGGGGTACGGCCGCGACCTGATGGCGGCCGTCGAGGACGCGGCCCGCACGCTGGAGGGCACGGACGCGATCCGGCTCACCTGCCGCGGCGGCACCGGCCTGGAGCATTTCTACGCGTCCTGCGGCTACAAGGAGGTCGGGCGGGTGCCCGGCGCCATACGCGTCGCGCCGGGCGACGACCGCGACGACATCATGCTCCTGAGGCAGCTTCGGTAGGGCCCGGCTATTGGGGCGCCCCCCTTGCCGGGGGCGGAGTTCTCCGTGCTTCACTGGAGAGGCTCGTCCTACTCGGGCCCATTTCGGAACGGAAGAGTGGATTGACATGCTCCGCTACACGCTGATGCGCCTCGGGATCTTCGTGGGTTGCTTCTTGGTCGTCTGGGGCCTCGTCTACTCCGAGATCCTGCCGCGGGGCCTCGGTGAGTCGAACCTGCTCTGGGTGCTGCTGCTCGCGCTGGTCATCTCCGCGCCGATCAGCTTCGTGGTCCTCCGCAAGGAGCGGGACCGCGCCTCGGAGACGGTCGTGGCGCGCGTGGACCGCGCCAAGGCGAACCTGGAGGCGAACCGCAGCCAGGAGGACGAGGCGGACGACGTGGCGCGGGCGCGGGCGCAGGCGCAGGGTTCGTAAGCTTCGTCACATACTTTTGGGGACCCCGGTTCCGGAGCGTGTCGCTCCGGGGCCGGGGTTCCGTGCGTTGCGGGGCGGGGTTCCCCGCGTTGCGGGCCGGGTTGAGGCGGGTCGAGGCGGGCCGGGTTGAGGCGGGTTGAGGCGGGTTGAGGTGGGTGGGGCAGGGCCCGAGCGGGGGGAGCCCCTTCTCTTACCTCAAACAAGACCTTTGATGTTCTCAAAGCACGAGTGTTAACGTATTCGACATGAAGACAGCAGCGCACCACAACGCCATGAGCGTCCCGCTCGTGGCGCGCCTGCATGTCGACCTCTGCCGCTGCATGTCCGCGGCCTGTCACATCTGAACGTGACCCCCGCTGCAGTGGCGCCGCTGACCCTTCGCGGTCGCCGCTCCCGTACGTCCCCCTCCCCCTGACTTTCCTCACCGGAGTGTGTCCGTGTCCGCGAAATCCGCGACGCCCGCCGACAAGGCCGGCCAGACCGAGAAGCCCCAGTCCGGCTTCCGGATACCCAAGTTCCTCAAGATCCCCTTCTGGGCGCAGATCCTCGGCGGCCTCGTGCTGGGCGTCCTGCTCGGCTGGCTCGCCCGCAGCCAGGACATCTCCTGGCTGGTCACGACTCTCTCCAAGGTCGGCGACACCTTCATCGGCCTGCTGAAGCTCGCGGTCGCCCCGCTCGTCTTCTTCGCCATCCTGGTGTCGATCACCAACCTGCGTAAGGTCAACAACGCCGCACGGCTGGCCACCCGCACACTGCTCTGGTTCATGATCACGTCGCTGATCGCGGTCGCCATCGGCCTCGCCATCGGCCTGCTCACCAACCCCGGCTCCGGCACCGGCCTCACCCCGAAGGACGGCAAGGCCCCCGACCACGCGGGCTCCTGGATCGACTTCCTGACCGGGATCATCCCGAAGGACGTCATCACGCCCTTCACCGAGCTGAACGTCCTCCAGATCGTCTTCATGGCCGCCGTCGCCGGCATCGCCGTGCTGAAGATCGGCGACAAGGCGCAGCCGATCCTGGAGCTGAGCGAGTCGGTTCTCGCCCTCCTCCAGAAGGCCCTGTGGTGGGTCATCAAGCTCTCCCCGATCGGCACGATCGGCCTCATCGGCTTCGCCATCGCGGACTACGGCTGGAACCTCATCAGCAAGTACGCGACGTTCACCGCCGACATCTACATCGGCTGCGCGCTGGTCCTCTTCGGCGTCTACCCGCTGCTCCTCGCGTTCGTCGCCAAGGTCAACCCGCTCCAGTTCTTCAAGGGCGCCTGGCCCGCGATCCAGCTGGCCTTCGTCTCCCGCTCCTCGGTCGGCACCATGCCGATCACCCAGAAGGTCACCGAGCGCCTCGGCGTCCCGAAGGAGTACACGTCCTTCGCCGTGCCCTTCGGCGCCACGACCAAGATGGACGGCTGCGCCGCGATCTACCCGTCGATCGCCGCGATCTTCGTCGCGCAGATCTTCGACGTGAACCTGGGCATCAAGGAGTACCTGCTCATCGCGTTCGTCTCCGTCGTCGGCTCGGCCGCGACGGCGGGTCTGACCGGCGCCACGGTCATGCTGACGCTGACCCTGTCGACCCTCGGCCTCCCGATGGAGGGCGTCGGCCTGCTCCTCGCCATCGACCCGGTCCTCGACATGATGCGCACCGCGACGAACGTCGCCGGCCAGGCGCTGGTCCCGGTCGTCGTCGCGGCCCGCGAGAAGATCCTCGACCGCGAGGCGTACGAGCGGGCGTCGGCGTCTTCGCTGGAGGAGTTCGACGCTGCGGACTCGGCTGGCTCGACGGACTCGGCGGACTCTGCGGACTCGGCTGAGGACGCGCGGTCGTCGCGGGCGGTGCCTGCGGCTGTGTGAGGCAGCTGTGTGAGACGGCTGTGTGAGGCGGTCCGATGCACTGGAACCCCACCCCGGAACCATTCCGGAGTGGGGTTCTGCCGTTTCTGTGGCTGGATTCCGTTAATCGTGGGCCGGTGCCCGTTGACCGTACGCTGACGTGTGAACGGACAGCGTGGGAAGGCGGGGGCCGGGGTGGGCGAGAAGCGGCGGCGGCAGAAGCAGCCGATAGAGGTGAAGCAGCCGAAGTTGCCGAAGCAGCCGAAGCAGCCGAAGCAGACGAAGTTGCCGAAGCAGACGAGGATGCCGCGGGCTGTACGTGAGCAGCAGATGCTGGACGCGGCGGTGCGGACGTTCGGGCAGCGGGGGTACCGGGCCGCGTCCATGGACGAGATCGCGGAACTCGCCGGTGTCTCCAAGCCGCTCGTGTACCTGTACCTGAACTCCAAGGAAGAGCTCTTCAGCGCGTGCATCCGGCGGGAGGCGGCGGCGCTGGTCGCTGCGGTGCGGCAGGGGGCGGGGCCTCGGGGCGCGGTTCCGGGGGCGGTGCGGGGGGCTGAGGATGGCTCCGCTGGGCCTGCCGTGCCTGCCGTGCCTGCCGATCGGCAACTGTGGGACGGGCTGCGGGCGTTCTTCACGCACACCGCGGAGCGGCCCGACGGGTGGGCCGTGCTGCACAGTCAGGCGCGGACGCAGGGCGAGCCGTTCGCGGCGGAGGTCGCCGCGATGCGGGAGGAGATCGTCTCGTTCGTCACGACGCTGATCGCGGAAGCGGCACGGGCCGCCCACGGTGACCCGTCCCTTCCCGAGCGGGAGGTCGCCGGTCTCGCGCAGGCGCTGGTGGGCGCGGCGGAGTCCCTTGCGGGCTGGGCCAATGCGGAGGGCTCCGTCTCCGCCAAGGAGGCGGCGGCGACGCTCATGAACTTCGCGTGGGCGGGGCTCGGGGGACTCATGGAAGGACGTCGCTGGGTCCCGTCGTCCCTGTGAGGTGCAGCTTGCCCTGTGGACTGCGGAGTTCGAAGGTGTGGGGCGTGGGGGTGGAGTAGGTCACGGTGGAGGGGAGGGGGACGGGCGCCTTGAAGTCGATGTGGGTGTGGGTGTGGGTGGGGGTGTGGGTGGGGATGGGCGTGGGGGTTCCCCGTGTCGGCTCCTGTTCCGCCAGGCAGCGGGCCGCGGTCCACATGCCGTGGGCGATCGCTCGGGGGAAGCCGAAGGGGCGGGCGGTGAGGGCGTGCAGGTGGATGGGGTTGCGGTCGCCGCTGACGGCGGCGTAGCGGCGGCCTAGGCCGGCGTGCAGGTCCCACTTCTTGCCGGGTGCGGGTGCGGGTGTGGGCGCGGGCGCGGTGTTCTGTGAGGTGCCGGGTGTTCCTGGGGTTTTGTGGCGGGCCAGATAGGTGCTGCGGGAGTGCCAGAGGAGCTCGCCGTCGGTGGATGCGGCCTCGGTGAGGAGGGTGGCTTCTGTGCCGCGGCGGTGGGGGGTGAGTGCGGTGGTGCGGACGGTGAGGTGGAGCGCTTCCGCGGGACCGATGGTCCGGTACTGGTCTATCTCGATGCTGGTGTGCACGAGGCCGAGCAGGGGGAGCGGGAAGTCTCGCGCGGTCATGAGCCGCATGCTGAGCGGGAAGGCGAGGACGTGGGGGTAGGTGAGGGGGAGGGTGTCCGGGGCCGGCTTGAATCCGCAGACGCGCTGGTAGGCGGCCAGGTGGGTGGGGTCCGGGGTGCGGGTGGTGGTGAGGCGGGTCGGGGGTGGCGGGGTTGATGGGTCGGGGGCGGGACGGTTGTGCCTGAGGACGGCTCGGAGGAGGGCCAGGGCGGGCATGGTGTCCTTCCGGTGGGGGTCGGTGCGGTGTGGTGGTTCTGCGTCTGTGGGGGGAGGGCGGGCCGGGGGGCGGGTGCGGTCCGGTGGTGGCAGGTCGCCTGTTGTCCGTCTGTGGGGCGGGGCCGCGGGGGTATGTGCGTACTCGCCATCCCTGCGCCGCGTCGGACATTCCTGGCCGGGGTGGTGTGCTCGGTGCTCCGTGCGCACATACCCCCACGTCCCCTCGGGCGCGCTCGCGGCTGCGGCCCCGGCGGGAGCGCGGGGTGCGGCCGCCTCCGTCGGGTGGAGTGTGGGGTGAGGCCGCTCCCGTCCGGTGAGGGTGCGGGGTGCGTGTGACTGCCTCCGTCGGGTGGGGTGCGGGGTGAGGCCGCTCCCGTCCGGTGGGGATGCGGGGCGTGGCCGCCTCCGTCGGGTGGAGTGTGGGGTGAGGCCGCTCCCGTCCGGTGACGGTGTGGGGCGCGACTGTCTCCGTCCTGTGGGGTGCGGTGGTGAGGCCGCTCCCGTCCGGTGACGGTGTGGGGCGCGACTGTCTCCGTCCTGTGGGGTGCGGTGGTGCGGCCACCCCCGTCCGGTGGGGGTGCGGGGCGTGGCCCCCCCGTCCGGTGAGGGTGTGGGGTGCGACTGCCTCCGTCGGGTGGGGTGTGGGGTGAGGTCGCTCCCGTCCGGTGGGGGTGCGGGGTGTGGCCACGCCAGTCGGGTGGGGTGTGACCGGTCCTGTCGGGTGGGGTGTGGGGTGCGACCGCTTTCGTCCGGTGGGGTGTGGCCAGCCTCGTCCGGTGGGAGGTAGGGCGTGGCCGCCTCCGGTCGGCCGGTGGGTGTTGAGTTCCCCCCCGGGTGGGTACTGCGAGCCCCCGCCCGCCCACCCGCCCCTACTTCTGCTGGGCGTCGCGGGGTAAGCGGGTGGGTGGGTGGGGAGCATCCGCCGCGGAGCGGCGGGGGTGGTGCTCCTACTCGGGCGGGGCGGTGCGGGGTGAACGGGTGGGTGGGTGGGGAGCTTTCGCCGCGGGGCGGTGGGGGTGGGGGGTCTGCCCGCGCGGAGCGGTGTGGGGGGAGGGTCACGCGCCGAGCAGGCTTTGGGCGCAGACTCGGACCGTCTGGGCGTTGAGGCCTCCCTGGGCCAGCCAGGAGGTCGTCTCGGCGACGTCGACGGGGAGGCCCCCTTGGGAGAGGGAGTTCATGCGGCGGCCCGCTTCGCGGATGAGGAGAGGAACCGCCGCCGTCATCCGCGTCTCGATGAAGCCCGGCGCCACCGCGTTCACCGTCACCCCGTGCTCCGCGAGCGCCCGGGGCCCGAGCGACCGTACGAGCCCGACGATCCCCGCCTTGCTCGCCGCGTAGTTCGTCTGACCCGCGTTGCCCGCGATGCCGGCGATCGAGGCGGTGGCGACGACGCGGCCCCCGCGCCGGATCGTGCCGGTCTTGAGGAGCGTGTCGGTGACGGTGAGGACGGAGGTGAGGTTGACGTCGAGGACCGAGGTCCAGCGGTCCCGCTCCATGTTGGCCAGCTTGCGGTCCCGCGTGATGCCCGCGTTGTGGACGAGGACGTCGAGGCCGTCGGGCAGCGCCGCGGCGATCCGTTCGCCGGCGTCGGGCGCCGTGATGTCGAGGGGGAGCGCCGTGCCGCCGTCGAGGCGGTCGGCCAGGCGGGCCAGGTCCGGCCGTGCGGACGGTACGTCGAGGAGCGTGACCCGGGCCCCGTCGCGGGTGAGGACCTCCGCGACCGCCGCGCCGATGCCGCGCGCCGCGCCCGTGACGAGGGCGGTACGGCCGGCCAGGGGCCGGTCCCGGTCGGCCGGGGCGGCCACGGTCTCGGCGGGGCCGGTCTCGATGACCTGGCCGGTGACGTACGCCGACTTGGGGGAGAGCAGGAAGCGGAGCGTCGATTCGGCGGTGGCTATCGGGCCGCTGACGCGCACGAGGTTGGCGGTGCGGCCGCGGCTGAGTTCCTTGGCGAGGGAACGGAGGAAACCCTCCAGGGCCTGCTGGGCCGCCGCCTGGTGGTGGTCCGCGGGGTCGGGCGGGGAACCGAGGATCAGGACGCGGCCGTTGTCGGTCACGTCGCGGACCACGGGGTGCAGCGCCGCGTACACCTCGGTGAGCGACCGCGTGTCCGTGACGGCCGTGGCGTCGACGACAACTGCGGTGGGGCGTGCGGTGGTTGTCGTGAGCGTCAGTGGTGTCGATGTCAGCAGGGTGCTCAGGTCCGTGGCGTAGGGGGAGGGCGTGGAGAGTGACAGGAGCAGCAAATCGCCGGTGAGGGACGGGTGTTCGGGGGTCCAGCGGCGCAGCTGCGTCGGCCGGGGGAGACCCAGGCGGCGGGTGAGGAAGCGGCCGGGTCCGGTGGCGGTGAAGGTCAGGTAGCGGTCGGCCATTGTCCAACTCCCAGCTCGGTCGTAAATTTACTTCCGAGTAAGGTTACTCAAGGGTCAGGAGCTGGTCGAGACATGAGCCTTCCCTCTGTGCGCCACGTCGCCGTCCTCGGAGGCACCCGCATACCGTTCGCCCGTTCCGACGGGCCGTACGCCACCTCGTCCAACCAGGACATGCTGACTGCCGTGGTCGACGGGCTCGTTGAGCGGTACGGCCTCCGGGGGCAGGGCGTGGTCGGTGAGCTCGTCGCGGGTGCCGTGCTCAAGCACAGCCGGGACTTCAACCTCGCCAGGGAGGTCGTCCTCGGATCCGCCATCGACTCCCGTACGCCCGCCTACGACCTGCAACAGGCCTGCGGTACCGGGCTCCAGGCCGTCGTCACCGTCGCCAACAAGGTCATGCTCGGGCAGGTCGAGTCCGGCATCGCCGGAGGGTCCGACACGGCGAGCGACGCGCCGCTCGGTGTCAACGACGAGCTGCGGCGGGTGCTGCTCGCGGCCCGGCGCGCCAAGTCCGTCGGCGGGCGGCTGCGGGCCCTCGGCGGCGTACGGCCGCGGCACCTCGTGCCCGACATCCCGCGCAACGCCGAGCCGCGGACCGGGCTCTCCATGGGCGAGCACGCCGCCGTGACCGCGCGGGAGTGGGGGATCACGCGGGCGGCGCAGGACGAGCTCGCGGCGGCCAGTCACCAGCGTCTCGCGGCCGCGTACGAGCGGGGGTTCCTGGATGACCTCGTCGTGCCGTACGAAGGGCTCACCCGGGATCAGAACCTGCGGCCCGGGTCCACCGTGGAGCAACTGGCCAAGCTGAAGCCGGTGTTCGGGGTGGCGGGCGGCGGGGCCACCATGACCGCGGGGAACTCCACTCCGCTGACGGACGGCGCGGCCGTCGTACTGCTGGGGAGTGACGAGTGGGCCGCGGGGCGGGGCCTCGAGCCGCTGGCGCATCTCGTCGCCTGTGAGACCGCGGCGGTGGACTTCGTGCACGGAGACGTCGCCGGGGGTGACGACGGGCTGTTGATGGCGCCCGCGCACGCCGTGCCCCGGATGCTGGAGCGCGCCGGGCTCGGACTGGCGGACTTCGACTTCGTGGAGGTGCACGAGGCCTTCGCCTCACAGGTGCTCGCCACGCTCGCCGCCTGGGAGAAGCGAGGGCTCGGCAGGGTGGACCGGGCGCGGCTGAACGTCGCCGGGTCCTCGCTCGCGACCGGGCACCCCTTCGCGGCCACCGGGGCACGGATCGTCGCCACGTTGGCCAAGCTGCTCGCCGAGCGGGGGCGGCCCGGGCGCGGGCTCATCTCGATCTGTGCGGCGGGTGGGCAGGGGGTGACCGCGATCCTGGAGCGGCGGCAGTGACGGTGGGTGAAGGCCGTCACGGAGGGTGAGTGCGCGCGTGCGCCGGACGGGCGAGGGGCGGGAGCCGCGCTTAGGGTGAGCCGAGGGGCACACCCTGGGAGGTTGCCGTGCGCGGAGCTTGTGCAGTCGCCGGCGTCACCGTGCTGGTCGTCGTGGGAGCGGGCATGGCCGCCGCCGGCGACGAGGGCGGGCGGCCCGATCTGGCGCGCTACTACACGCAGAAGATCAAATGGGGCACCTGTAAGGGCGACACTGAGGCCATGGCGGAGGCCACGGGTGGCGCCAAGGACATCCGGTGCGGGCACGTGAGCGTCCCGCTCGACTACGCGGACCCCGACGCGGGGGACGTCGACGTCGCGATGATCCGGATGAAGTCCAGCGCGAGCGGCGAGCCGCGCGGCTCCCTGCTGCTGAACTTCGGCGGTCCCGGCGGACCCGGCGTCTCCGCGCTCGCGGGGGCCCAGAAGGAGTTCGGCTTCCTCAGCAAGGACTACGACGTCGTCTCCTTCGACCCGCGCGGCGTCGGCCTGAGCGAGCCCGTCAGCTGCGGCGACGCGGATCGAAGCACGGATCCCTCGTCCGGCGGAACGGGCGACGCGGCCGCCGTGCTCGCGGAGATGCGCAAGGTCGCCGCGGAGTGCGCGAAGAAGTCGGGGCCCGTCCTGCCGCACATGGGGACCGTCAACGTCTCCCGCGACCTGGACGTCATGCGCCAGGCCCTCGGCGACAAGAAGCTCAACTACCTGGGGTTCTCGTACGGCACGCGGCTGGGAGCCGTGTACGCCGCGCAGTTCCCGAAGAACGTCGGACGGATGGTGCTCGACGGCGTCGACACGCTCACCGAACCCGTCGCCGAGCAGTCCCTCGTGACCGCCGAGGGCCGCCAGACCGCCCTCGACAACTTCCTCACCTGGTGCACCGGGAACGCGGGCTGCGTCTTCGGAACGGACTCGCGCAGCGCCCGCAAGGGCATGGTCAGGCTCATCAAGGACATGGACCAGATGCCGCTGCGCTCCATGGACGGCGCCGAGTTCACCGGGCAGGACGTCGTCGGCGTACTCGGACAGGCCCTGTACAGCAGGCAGGCGTGGCCCGCGCTCTCGCAGGCGCTGGGGGCGCTGCTCGCGGACGGTGATCCTCGGGCGCTGATCCGGATGAGCGGCGGGCTCGCGCACGCGGGGGTTCCGCCGATCGGCCCGGTGGCTGGTTTGCCGGCGGGCGAGGACGTGCCCGCCGACAACATGGCTGCCGCGCTCATGGGCGTGAACTGCGCCGACGACCCCGACCGGCCCGACGCCGCGCACATAGAGAAGGAAGTCGGCCGGCTGCAGAAGGAGTTCGACGACGCGTCGCCCGTCTTCGGCAAGTCGATGCTGATGCCCGTCCTGCTGTGCTTCGGGCGGCCTGCCGGGACGCGTTACATCCGTGAGGACGTACGTGACGTGAAGACGCCCAAGCTGCTGCTCGTCGGCACGCGCGGCGACCCGGCCACGCCCTACCGGTGGGCTGAGGAGACCGCGCGGCGGCTCGGCTCGCAGGCCGTCGTCCTCGACAACAAGGGGGACGGGCACACCGGTTATCTGGGGTCCACGTGTGTGCAGGACAAGGTGAACGGGTTCCTGCTGTACGGGGAGACGCCCAGGAACGGGGAGTCCTGTGCGGCTGAGGGGGCGGGCGAGTGAGGGGGAGGAGGGAGGGGCGGGGGCCTCAGGTGAGGTTCAGCATCGCTGATTCGTCCTGTGTGTTCCGCGGGGCCTGGTAGACCACCATGCGCTGGCCGCCCGTCCTCGCCAGCGTCATCACCTCGTACGTGAGCGTCATCGGGCCGACCTCCGGGTGGTCGAACGTCTTCGTGCCGCCGCCGCGTTCGCACACGTCGTACCGCTCCCAGATGCGCGCGAAGTCCGGTGACTTGAGGAGGAGTTCGCCGACCAGGTTCGTCAGCTGCGGCGAGTCCGTGTCCGTGCCGCCGATCGCGCGCAGGTGCGACACGGACCTGGCGACCGTCTCCTCCCACGGCCGGTACAGGACGCGGCCCACGGGGTGCAGGAACAGGTAGCGGAGTACGTTGCGTCGCTCGGCCGGCCACTCCCACAGGCCCGGGAGCAGGGCCTTGCCGGGGGCGTTGGCGGCCAGCATGTAGCTGTGCCTGCTCACCACGTACGCGGGGAGCGGGGCCAGCGCCTCCAGTGTGCGCAGGGTGGAGTCGCGGACCGTGTGGTCGGCCGTGGGGTGCGGCTCCGTGAGGCGGCCCGAGGCCAGCTCCGCGAGGTCGCGCAGGCGCTCGTGGGAGTCGCCCGCGAGGCGCAGGGCGCGGGCGAGGGCGTCGATCACGGCGGGGGAGGGGTTCGTCTCGCGGCCGCGTTCCAGACGGGTGTAGTAGTCGACGCTCACCCCCGCGAGGGTGGCCAGCTCCTCGCGGCGGAGGCCCGGGGTGCGGCGGAACCCCGCTCCCGCGGGGAGGCCCGCTTCGGTGGGGGTCACCCTGGCGCGGCGGGCGCGGAGGTAGCGGCCCAGTTCCGTGCCGGGGCCGGGGCCGGCGGCCGTGGCGGTGTTGTTCCGGGTGCCCGGTGCCCTGCCTGTGGTGGTCGTCATCCGGTCATTGTCCCTGGTGGTGATCGGACTTGGGGGGCCGTGTCAGGGCCAGGAACGTGGGGGCGGGGGTGGTTGGGGCCTGCCACTGCGTGGGGCTTGGGCGGAGAGTGGTGCTCAGCCGCTCCGCGGCGGGTTCTTCGTCGCTCCGCGACGTGTCTCCGTCGCTCCGCGACGGTTTTCCCCACCCGCCCGCCCGTTGCCCTGCGATCCGCGAGGTTCACCTCTCCGTCGCTCCGCGACGGGCCTTCCCACCCGCCCGCCCGTTGCCCTGCGATCCGCGAGGTTCACCTCTCCGTCGCTCCGCGACGGTGCCTCCCGACCGTCCGTCCGTCCGTAGTCGCAGCGCAGGAGCTTTGTCTCATGGTCGTTTCCAGTCCCGTCCGCGATCCCCGGCCCGCCCCGGCCGTCGGGGTTCGCCGCGCCCCCTCACCCTCGCCGTCGCCCTCCCTCGCCCTCGGCGCCGCCCTTCTCGGGTTCGCCGTCATCACCATCGACGTCACCGCCGTGAACATCGCGCTGCCCGATGTCCGCGCCACCCTGCACGGGGGCATGGCGGGGCTGCAGTGGGTCGTGGACGCGTACACGTTGATGTTCGCCGCGTTGATGCTGTCCGCCGGGGCGCTCGCCGACCGGGCCGGGGCGCGGGGGGCGTACGCGCTGGGGGTGGGGGTCTTCACGCTGGCCTCGCTCGGCTGCGCCCTCGCGCCCGGCATCGGTGCGCTGATCGCCGCCCGCGTCGCGCAGGGCGCCGGTGCCGCGATCGTGATGCCCGCCTCGCTCTCGCTGATCCGGCAGGCCTACGACGACCCACGTCGTCGGGCCAGGGCCATCGCGCTGTGGACGGTGGGCGGTTCCGTGTCCGTCGCGGTGGGGCCGGTTCTCGGGGGCGTGCTGACGGAGACCGCCGGGTGGCGCTCCGTGTTTCTGCTCAACCTGCCCGTGGGCGCCCTCATCCTCGTGCTGCTCGCCCGCGTCGCCCGCTCCCCGCGCAGGCCCGCGGCGGTCGACGTCGCCGGTCAGGTGACGGCCGTACTCGCCCTCGCGGGGCTCGCGTTCGCCGTCATCGAGGGCGGGCACATGGGGTGGACCAGTGCGCCCGTGGTGGCGGGGTTCGGTGTGGCTGTCGCCGCCGCCGTCGCCTTTCACCGTGCCGAGAAGCGGCATCCCGCCCCGATGGTTCCGCTCTCCCTGCTGCGGCAGCGGCACGTCGGTGTCGCCCTCGCCGTCGGGTTCGCGGTGAACGCCGGGTTCTACGGCGTGACCTTCCTTCTCGGCCTCTACTACCAGCAGTTGCGCGGCATGTCGGGCGTCGAGGCCGGGCTGATGTTCGTGCCGCTCGCGGCGATCATCACCGGCACCAACCTCGTCTCGCCCCGCGCCGCCGAACGGTTCGGACGGCGGCCCGTCATCGTGCTCGGGCAGGCCGTCCTCGCCCTCGCCATGTTCGCCCTCGTACCGCTGGCCGCCGACACGCCGCCGTGGCTCGTCCTCGTCCTGCTCGTGCCCACCGGGCTCGGCGGCGCCTTCGCCGTGCCCGCGCTGACCGCGCAGCTCCTCGACAGCGTTCCCGGCGAGCGCGCGGGCACCGCGTCCGGGCTTCTCAACTCCCTTCGCCAGACGGGCGGTGCGATGTCCGTCGCCCTGTTCGGTGCGCTGCTCGCGGGGGGTGGGGGCGAGGGCGGGTTCTCGCTCTCCGGGATGCGTGTCGGGCTCGTCGTCGCGGGGCTTGTCCTCTGCGCCACGACCGCCCTCGCCGCCCGGCTGCTTCCGCGGGACTGATCGCGCCCGCGCCCCGGCCCCGCCGGCTCCGGCTCACGCCGGGGTCAGCCGCCGGTGGGCCTGGTGCGCCCCGCGGTGCGGGCGGACGGCCGGGTGGGGCTTGTCGTCGCGGGGTGCCGCCGCTTCCGCGAGCCGCCGCGGTGCGTTCTGTGTGCCCGCCGCCACCGTCTCCACCGAGATGCCGAACCAGTTCAAGTACGCCAACGTCCGTTCCGCGTCGGCGTAGTGCCGCCACACCCGGTCGCCGCTCACCGTGCCCGCCTCCGCCAGCGCCTGTGCCGCGGCCGGGCGCATCGCCGTGGCCGTGCCCCTGGTCACCAGTTCCTGTACGTAGTGGGCCGAGCGGTACGGGGAGGCGCCGCCCGTCACCCACAGCAGCTTCGGCTCCGGGGTGCCCGCGGCGGCGAGCGCTCCCCAGCGTGCCGAGGAGAACGTCATCTCGTGCGTGCGGTGCGCGAGGCGGGCGCACGCCAGACCGGCGCGGCCGCGGAGCGCCTTGGCCTCGTCGGAGCCGATGAGGTCCAGGCGGGCGTCGACGTGGCGTTCGACGCCGGTCACGTCGAAGGAGAGGTAGGAGGGGGTGGAGGGTGTGCGGGGTGAACCGTCCAGCGCCGTCAGGAGTGCGGTGGCCACCTGGCCGTACCGGCGCGGGGAGCACACCCCGGACACCTCCACGGCGACGTCCAGCGCGAACAGGGCCCGCAGGGTCGCCGTGTCGGCCGCCTCGGCGGGGAGGCGTACGACGAGGTTGGGGCGGTCGATCTCGTCGCGCAGCGTGCGGGCCCGCGCGGACCAGGCGGCGGCATCGGCCATCGGCCCCGCGGGGACGGGGACGGAGACAGGGACGGGGAGGGGGACGGAGACCAGGCCGGTGGTGCCGCCGCTCGTCCGGTGGCGGGGGAGGAGCTGGTCGCAGGCCCGTCTGATCTCGGCGGCCGGGGTGCGGCCGGTCGCGGGACCGTCCTGCGGGGCGCCCGTGCCGGCCCCCGCCACCTCGCCCGTGCCGGCCCCCGCCACCTCGCCCGTGCCGGCCTCCGCCACCTCGCCCATGCGGGCCCCCGCCACCTCGCCCTGCGCGAGCGCGCGGCGGATTTCGCGCGCCGCGCCCTCGGCGCCGGCGGACACGTCGATCCATACGTCGACGCCTTCGGCCCGCAATCGCTTCCAGGCGTGATTCATCGGCCCCACCCTCTCCTCGTATCCCTCGCGTCGAATGCCGTCACATGCGTCACCGGAGTCAGCTCCGTTCCAGGACCGCGCAGGTCCAGCTGAAGCCCGCGCCCACCCCCACGAGCAGCACCCGGTCGCCGCTCTTCAGCGTGTCGTCCTCCAGGAGCTTCGCCACGCCCGCCGCCTGGTCGCCTGCGCCCAGGTGGCCGACCGTCAGGCCGAACTCCTGCAGCGTCACCTCGGGCTGGATGCCGAGCGGGGCCAGACACTGGAGCCGGGAGAGCCGGGCGCCGAAGAACGGGACGACCACGGCCGTCATCTCGTGGATGTCCGCGTCGGCCTCCGCGAGGCACGTCTTGACGGCGGACATCATGCCCGTCTCGTTGCGCGTCGTGATCTCGTCCTGCGAGTGATCGCGCAGGAATCCCTTCTTGCGCGCCACCAGGTCGAGCGGACCCGTCTCGCTGCCGCTCGGCAGGAACGGTTCGTCCCCTCGGTGCAGGCCTTCCAGCATCGGCTGCGAGTACGACGACGTGGCGACCAGGCGCAGCGCTCCGGGCGTGCGGGACAGGACGACGGCCGTCCCCGCGTCGCCGAACGCGAGGCCCCGGTCGGTGCTCCAGCGGGGGAACGCCGGGTCCGCGAAGCGGTCGCCCGTGGTGACCAGCGCGGCCCGCGTGGCGGGGATCGCGGTGAGCCGCGCCGCCGCGTTCTCCAGGGCGCTCATCCCGCCGTTGGACATCTGGCGCAGCTCGTACGACACACAGTCGCCGTGGCCGAGCACCTGGTCCTGGACGTACGCGGCCGTGTTCCAGAACTCCAGGCCCTGGTACCAGCAGTCCGCGTGGATGAGCAGTCCCACGTCCCGCGCGTTCCGGCCGCTGCGGGCGAGCGCCGTGCGGCCCGCGGCGACAGCGAGTTCGGGCGCGCTGCGCCCGTCGCTCACCGACACGGAGCGCTGCGCGCTCCGCTCGATCTCCTCGGCGGGCAGCAGACCGAGGTCCACCGCCTCCTGGCCGGTCTGCAGCTCCCCGAACTCGGCGGCCGCGCTCTCCACGTAGATGTCGGTCCAGCGCATTCCCCCCACCCCTTTCTGTTGCTTGTACGCCGCTGCTTGTCCGCCGCGCCGGTCAGCGGTTGGTCCACCGCGGGCTCGGGCCGAACCGGCGGGCCGCGGTGTGCCGCTCGTACGGCATGCCGGGCGGCATGTTGAGTACCTCCAGCTGGAATCCGCCGACGCCGCGGAAGTAGACCCAGCGGTCGCCGTGGATCGGGCCGCCGTCCTCGATGAGCTGCGGTTCGCCGAGCACCTCGGCGCCGTCCGTCGCCGCGAGCCACGCGGCGGCGCGTGCGACGTCGTCGACGAAGAACGCCAGGTGGTGGCCGCCCACGTCGCTGTTGCGCGGGCGTTCCGTGCGGCGGCCCTCGATCTCGTAGCTGCTGAGTTCGACGGTGGTGACCGGACCGAGGCGGATCGCCGCGGTGTCCTTGCGGAAGGGGGCGGGGACCGCGTACTGGCGGAGCGCTGTCGGCGCGTCCACCGATTCGGTGGTGCGGTAGGCGAGTTCGCCGCCCATCGGGCCGGTGAAGAAGGCGACGGCCTCGTCCAGGTCGGCCACCGAGTAGCCGACGTGGCCGATGCCGAGGGCGCCGGGCAGGCCGCGCGGCCAGTCGCCCGCGGGGCGGTAGACGCGCGCCTCGGTCTCCTTCTCGTACGGCAACTCGGTGGCCAGTTCGCGGAGTTCGAGGCGCATGCCCCAGCCGGTGAGCAGGTGGATCCAGCGGTTGCCCGCCGTCGGGCCGCTCGTGTCGGTCTGCGGCTCGCCCAGGACACGGACGTGGGGGGAGCGTTCGGCCTTGGCGAGCGCCACGTCGAGGTCGCTCACGTGGATGCCGATGTGGTGTCCGCCGACGTCGGTGAACTCCGGTGCCCGCGTGCGCTGTTCGGGTGCGGTGTACTGGAACAGCTCCAGGTTGCTGTCCGGTCCCAGACGCAGCATCGCGATGTGCGTGCTGGCCCGCGGGTGGACGCCGAGCTGGCGCGCCATCCAGTCGCTGTCCGGCTCCTCGACCGGGCCGAGCCGGTAGAGGACGTCGGCGCCGAGCACCGTGGTGCAGAAGTCCACGGCCGCGTCCAGGTCCGCGACGGTGTAGGCGTAGTGGTCGACGTTGCGGGCGGTGGGGATGGAGAGGGTGTCCGCGGTGGCCCGGGTCTCCGTCGAGGCGGTGGGTGACATGTTCTGCTCCAGGGTTGTGGGCGGCCGGGGTCAGACCGTGCCGGCGTGGGCGGCGTTGGCGACGGCCGCGGAGAGGGCCATGCCGCCGTCGACGAGGGTCGACGTGCCCGTGGTGTAGGCGGCGGCGGGCGATGCCAGGTGGGCGACGAGGGCGGCGACCTCGTCCGGGCGGCCGGGGCGGCCCGCCGGGATGGCGGGGCGGGCGATGCGGGCGGCGTCCAGGCCGGCCGGCACGTTGTTCATCGGGGTGGCGGTCTCGCCGGGTGCCACGGCGTTGACCGTGATGCCGTGTCCGGCCAGGTCGAGCGCCATGGCCTTGGTGAGCGCGCCGAGGCCGCCCTTGGCGGCGCAGTAGGTGCTGCCCTCCCCGATCGGGATGTGCTCGTGGATGCTGGTGATGTTGATGATGCGGCCGCCGCGGCCCTGCGCGATCATGCGCGCGGCGGCGACCTGGCTCAGCCGGAACGGGCTGGTCAGGTTGACGTCGAGGATCCGCTGCCAGTCCTGGAGGGTCTCCTCGACGACCGAGGCGCGCCGGTTCAGGCCCGCGTTGTTGACCAGTACGTCGATGCCGCCGAACGCGTCGACGCGGTCCCGCAGGGCCTCGCCCGCGGCCGCGGGGTCGGTCAGGTCGAGCCCGAGGGTCTCGGCCCGTACGCCGTGCCGTACGGCGAGCCCGTCGGCGATCTCCTTGGCGGCGTCCGCCTGCCGTCCGTAGCCGACGACGAGGTCATGGCCGGTCGCTGCGAGGGCCTCGGCCACGGCCGCGCCGATGCCCGAACTGGCGCCGGTGACAACGGCGATGGGGCGGTTCATGGGGTGTCCTTCCTGGTGGGGTGCGGGGAGGGGAGGGGGATGCGGGGGAGGGGAGAGGGGGTGGGGCCGGAAGCCCCTGACGCAGCCGGGGGAAGGAAGCGTCAGGGGCGGTTGCCGGCCACGTCCCCTTCAGGGGCGGGGAGTCAGTGACAGGGCCACCTTGGGAGCGGCTCGACGCCCCCTCTCCAGCAGCTCGAAGGCCTTGTCGACGTCGGCCAGCTCGAAGACGTCGGCGATCATGCCCTTCGCCGACAGGACGCCCTCGGCGAAGAGCCGCAGCGCGCGCTCGTAGTAGTCGAGCCCGTGCCGTACGCCGGTCATGGTGACGCCGCGCAGCACCAGCTCCGAGGCGTCGACGGCCGGCAGCGGGTCGCTGGGCACGCCGACCGCCGCGATCCGGCCTCCGACGTCGGCGACCCGCAGCGCTTCGAGGAGCGCCGGCACCGCGCCGGACGCCTCGATGACGACGTCGTAGTCGCCGTCGCGCGCCTCACCGGGCAGGAAGGCGTGTTCCGCCCCCATGCGCAGCGCGGCGCCGATGCCCGCGTCGTCGATGCCGACCACGTCGACCGTGCCCGCGACGCGGCGCGCCATCTGCACGGCGAGCAGGCCCATCGTGCCGGTGCCGAAGACGAGGACGCGCTCTCCGGGGAAGACCCCGACCTTGTCCAGTGCCGCGAGCACCGTGACCGCGGGTTCCGCGAGCGCCGCGGCGAAGTCGTCGACGCCCGGCGGGACCTTCGTCAGGGACTGGGCGGGGAGCCTGATGAACTCCGCGGCCGCGCCCTGCTGTCCGTAGAGGCCGACCTCCTTGAGCTGCGAGCACTCGTTGCGGTGGCCGCGCTGGCAGGCCCGGCAGCCCCCGCAGGAGAGCATGGTCTGCCCGACGACGCGGTCGCCGATCTCCAGCTGCCGCGAGTACTGGCAGTTCCCGGCGATCGCCACCACACGTCCGACCCACTCGTGGCCGAACACGTGGGGCATGGTGGCCCTGCCGTCCCGCACGTAACTGGCGGTGCCGTGCAGGAGTTCGAGGTCCGTGCCGCAGATGCCGACCGTCGTGGGGGCCACCAGGACATAGCCGAGCTCGGGGCCCGGTATCTCCACCTCCACCTGGCCGACCTTGTTGACGTCCATGACCGCGGCGGCCTTCATGGAGCCGTTCGGCCAGCGGCCGCACAGCAGGTCGTCCGTGGGCGGCAGCACTTTTTCGTGGTGTTCAGCCAACGTGTCTGCTCCTCAATCAGCGCCCGTCGTCGGTCGGCGGGCGGAAAATCGGGGTCTGCTCGCGCGTCGGCAGCTCCGGCACCCGCACGGGGAGCCGGGAGGCGACATCGGCGGGCAGCACGCGTACGGCGAGGAGGTCGAGCCCCTCGGCCCCGGCGGTGACCCGCACCGCGGCGCGCGCCTCGACGAGCAGCGCGCCACCGGCGTCGAGCACGCGCTCCGCGCGGTCGGGCGTCGGGTCGGTGTGCACCGACGCCGACCCGGCGACGGCGTACAGCGCGGCCTCGGTGCCGTGGGCCGGCTCGTGCGCCCAGGTGGCGCCGGGGGAGAGCCGGATCTGCTCGAAGGACTCGCACTCGCTGTGCAACATGCCGCGGCGGGCGAGACAGCGCCAGGTGCCGCTGTCGCCGCGCAGGGAGGGCGGCGCGGGTTCGCTGACGATCACCGGTCGGACCCCGGCGACGCGACGGCGACCTCGGCGTGGAAGAACTCCAGGCCGTCTCCCCGGTCCGCGCCGATGCGGGCGCGGGTGCCGAGCGGCAGCGTCACGGCCGTGCCCGGGCGGAGCTCCGCGGTGTCGCTGCCGTTCTCGACCCAGCCCGTGCCGGAGAGCACGAACACCATGTGCTCGCACCCCTCGGCGGTCAGCTCGACGGTGCCGGCGGCGTCGACCGTCTCCAGGGCGAGCGTGCGCAGCGGTCCTGTGAAGACGCCGGCGGGGGAGACGGAGCGCTCGGCTCGTAGGTCGTGAAGGCGGGCGGTGGGCACCGGGGGCTCCTCCTTGAGGGAAGCGGGGGTGGGGGCGTCGGCAGTGGTGGGCGCGGTCGCGCCGAGCGCCTCGCTGAAGCGGGGCGAGCGCATCTCGATGACCAGCCAGGCCAGATCGCTGTCGCCCGTGTTGCGCAGACCGTGGACGGTGCCGAGGCCGGTGAGGACCATCGAGCCCGGGGCGATCGGGTGGGCGGTGCCGTCGAGGTAGATCTCGCCCGTGCCGGAGAGGATGAAGTAGACCTCCTCGGTCCGGGTGTGCAGGTGCTCGCCGCTGACGCCGCCCGGCGGGACGCACGCCCACTCGACGGCCTCCCAGCCCCCGCGCAGGTCCGCGCCGGACGCGAGGGCCTTCCAGCGGGTCACGCCGGTGGTGCCGTGCACGCCGTGGATGTGGGCGGGGCCGCTGACGTCGCCGACGATCACCTCGCCGCCGTACGCGAAGGGGGCCGGGGCGTCGGGAGCCGGAGCGTACGCGGTCTCAGACATGCCGGCCCTCCACGAGGTCACGACCGCGCCCGCGTCCCGCGACCCGCAACTCGGCCACCGCGTCCAGGAGTTCCTGCTCGGTGACGTCGTTGACGAAGGTGACGTCGCCGATGCCCACGGGGAGCGGCAGACGCTGCTGGCCGTTGCGGTGGCGGACGGTGTCGAGCAGGGCGGCCGTCAGGAGTTCCGGCTGGTCGAGCAGGTCGTCCCAGGCGGGCAGTTCGAGGCCGTGCATCACGTCGTAGACCCGGCGCGCGTCCGCGTCGTCGATCAGTCCGCGGCGGCGGGCGAGGGCGGTGGTCAGCGCCATGTCGACGCAGACCGCCTCGCCGTGCAGCAGCGCGGGCAGGGCGCGCATCTCGACGGTGGGGCTGAAGGTGTGGCCGTAGTCGACCGAGCGCTCCAGCTTGGTCTCCCACAGGTTGGGTTGCAGCTCTTCGAGCATGCCCTGGATGGCGCGGTGCACGACCTCGCGCGCGGCGTCCTCGCCGGCTTCGCTCTCGCCCTGGAACTTCTCGTTCAGGAGGAGCGGGCCGTGGCTCTCCAGGACGTCGAAGAGCCGGGCGTCCTTGATCAGGGCGATCTTGAGGATCTCGGCGAGGCCGTTGCCGATGTGGCGGCGGTCGAGCGTGGCGAGGAAGGTGCGGTCCAGGAGGGTGAGGTCGGCGGGGAAGTAGGTGCCGAGCCGGTTCTTGTGGCCGTTGAAGTTGACGCCGGTCTTGGCGCCCACACCCGCGTCGACCAGGCCGATCAGGGTGGTGGGGACGCGGATGAACGGGGTGCCGCGGCGGTAGAGGCTGCTCGCCAGGCCGACGATGTCCATGAGGACGCCGCCGCCGATGACGATGAGGGGCTCCCGGCGCCGGTCCACGCCGAACGCGTCGAGTTCCTCGACGATGCGGGCCGCGGTCTCGAAGCTCTTGACGGTCTCGTCGGCTGGGACGACGCAGATGACGTGCTCGACGTCGTGGTAGTCGAAGTAGGCGCGGATGCGGTTGCCGTGGAGCAGGTCGACGTCGGAGTCGAGCACCACGAACCGGCGCAGGCGCTTGCCGGGGGCCGCGGCCGGCTCCAGGAGGTCCGTGCGCTCGAAGTCGAACAGGCCGTCGGCGACGCGTACTTCGTAGCTGACGGGCTTGGCGGTACGGACGACCCACGAGTCGACGCGCTCGCTGTAGGCGTACAGCCCGGCGCCGGGCTGAGCCGCGACGGCTGCGTCACCGGTGGAGCCGGCCGCGCCGTACCCGACGGTCTGGACGCGCTCGCTGGGTCGGCCCAGAAGCGCCGAATTGTTCCCGGACACGGATCACCTCAACTGGTTCGGAGTGAGCCTCTCGGCTGTGGAGAGCGGCTTAATCTATGCATTCTCAAGCAATCAACCGCAAGCGCGAGCGGCCATTTCCTGGACTTGGCGAAGTAGGCGTGCGTAGTCCTCAGAGGTGGGAGCGGAGAACCGAACGACTGCTACGTTCTGCCGTAATCACATAACTCGCAGGAGGATCTACGTGCGTGCCAGCACCCTGCCCCGGTACGGGGGCCCCGAACTGCTGACCGTGGCCGAACTGCCCCGCCCCACGCCGGGACCGGGTCAGATCCTGGTCCGGGTCGCCGCGTCGGCCGTGAACCCGGTCGACCTGGAGGTCCGTTCGGGGTCGGCGGCCCAGAACGTGGGCCACGGCTTCCCGATGATCCTCGGCTGGGACCTCTCCGGCGTCGTCGAGGAGTGCGGCTCCGGGGTGGACCGCTTCGCCGCGGGGGACCGGGTCGTCGCCATGTCGGCGCAGATGGCCACCGGAATCGGCACCCACGCGCAGTACGTCGCGCTCGACGCGGCACTGGCCGCCAGGGCGCCGCGCACCGCCGAGCTCCGGGACGCCGCCGCGCTGCCGCTCGCCGGACTCACCGCCCACCAGGCGCTGGAGGCCCTCGCCTCGCCGGCCGACGCCACCCTGCTCGTCACCGGCGCGACCGGCGCCGTCGGCGGGTTCGCCGTCCAGCTCGCCGTCTCCCGCGGCCTCAAGGTGCTCGCGTACGGACGGTCCGGCGACGCCGACCGGCTGCAGGCGCTCGGCGCCCACGAGGCGTACTCCGACGAGCGGCCCGTGCCGCCCGGCGCCGCCGACTGCCTCCTGGAGACGGCCGGACTGCCCGGCTCCGTCGCCGGGGTGCGGGACGGCGGGCGCGCCGTCTCCATCGTGCCGACGGCGCCGCCCGTCGCGGAACGCGGCATCGACGTACGGATGTCGTTCGTGGAGCAGGACGGCCGACGCCTCGAAGAGCTCTCCGCCCTGGTGGACGAGGGCGTGCTCACGCTGCGGGTCGCGGAGACGTTCCCGCTCGCCGAGGTGGGCGAGGCGCACCGGCGGCTCGCGGCGGGCGGCTCCCGCGGCAAGCTGCTGATCTCTCCCTGGGACTGACCGCGGCGCCCGTCGTGACGTGACCACACCTCGGTCCGTGACCCGATCCGCACCCCGGTCCGTGACCCGGCCCGTGCCCCGACCCGTGACTTGGAACAGCCATGCCGTTTGCCCTCTTCCCCCTGATGCTCTGCGTCTTCAGCGTCGGCAGCGCGGAGCTGGTCGTCGCCGGAGTCCTGCCGGCCATCGCCGGTGACCTGGACGTCTCCCTGTCCGACGCGGGTCTGCTCGTGACGGCGTACGCGCTCGGCGTCGTGGTCCTCGGCCCGCTCGTCACCCTCGCCAGCAGCAGGGTGCCCCGCACCCCGCTGCTGCTCGGCCTGATGGGGCTCTTCACGGCGAGCAACGTGCTCGCCGCGCTGGCCCCCACGTACGCGGTCCTGATGACCGCCCGCGTGCTCTCGGCGATCACCCACTGCACGCTGTTCGCGGTCTGCATCGTCGTCGCGGGATCGCTGGCGGAGAAGGGCAAGGAGGCCTCGGCGGTGTCGCGGGTCGCCGTCGGCCTCAACCTCGCCACCGTGCTCGGCGTGCCCCTCGGCGTCCTCCTGGAGGAGCACTTCGGCTG
This sequence comes from Streptomyces sp. NPDC045678, assembly GCF_056432085.1. NCBI lineage: Bacteria > Bacillati > Actinomycetota > Actinomycetes > Kitasatosporales > Streptomycetaceae > Streptomyces > Streptomyces sp. NPDC045678. The sequence continues at coordinate 420,195 of NZ_JBWKJS010000008.1, read as the reverse complement.
GCGCTCGGCGTTCTGGAGCATCGCCGGGCTGAGCCTGCTCGCCCTCGCCCTGGTCGCCTGGCGGCCGCCCGTCGCGCCCGTGCCGGTCGCCGGCGGGTCCGGTGGCGTCGGTGCCGAGCTGCGGGTGCTGCGCAACCGCACCGTCCAGATCGCCATCCTGCTCACCGCCCTCGCGATGGCGGGCGTCTTCACCGCGTACACCTTCGTGAACCCGATCCTCACCTCGATGGGCGGGTTCGACGACTCGACCGTGAGCTGGCTGCTGCTGCTCGTCGGCTGCGGCTCCCTCATCGGCAACCTCATCGGCGGCAAGCTCGCCGACCGTGCGCTGATGCCCTCGCTCGTCGGCGTCCTCGCGGTGCTCGGCGCCGACCTCGCCCTGATGGCGCTCGGCGGCGAGGTGCCCTGGCTCCTGCTCGTCCTGCTCGTCGTCTTCGGCGCCGCCTACTTCGCCGTCATGCCGGGGCTGCAGGCACGCATCCTCAAGGGGGCCGGCGACGGCGCGCCCACGCTCGCCATCGCCATCAACATCGGCGCGTTCAACATCGGCATCGCCTTCGGCGCCTGGTTCGGCGGCCAACTCCTCGGCTGGGACCTCGGGTTGCGCGTCGTCATCGCCGCGTCGGCGCTCCTCTCCTGGCTCGCCATGGCCCTCGCCGCCAACGAGCTCAGGAAGGACCGGCGCGCCGACCGCGCCACGGCCGCCCCGGCGCCCACCGACCCCGCCCACGCGTCCGCCCCCGCCCCCGCGTCCGCCCCCTCCCGCGTTCCCGCCACGGCCGACACCGCGACCGACTGAGACCGGCCCTTCGTCCGCGGCCCCACCTGCCGCAGCAACCACCTGTGGCACCCGACTTCCTCTGGAGTAGCACTGATGAGTGAGCTCACCCGGCGCAAGGTCCTGCGGCGATCCGCGGTGGCGGGCGGCGTCGCCCTGGGCGCGACGGTCCCCGGCGCGGGCTTCGCCGAGGCTGCGCCTGTCCGGGCCACGTCCGTCCGCGCCGCGGCCGAGGCCGCCCCGTCGGCGGCCGGTACGGCGGTCACCGTGCGGCCCGACGACGCCCGCTACCCGGAGCTGATCCGCGGCACCAACCAGCGCTGGGTCGGCAGCCCCGACTACGTACGTCTGGTGACCAGCGCCGACCAGGTGGTCGACGCCGTCAAGGAGGCCGTCACCGCGGGCAAGCGCGTGGCGGTGCGCAGCGGCGGCCACTGCTACGAGAACTTCACCACCAGCTCCGACATCAAGGTCGTCATCGACCTGTCGCAGCTCACGTCGGTGACGTACGACGCCGAACAGCGGGTGTTCGTGGTGGAGCCCGGCGCCTGGCTGTCCGACGTCTACAGCACCCTGTTCAAGCGCTGGGGCGTCACGCTGCCCGGCGGCTCCTGCCCGTCGGTGGCGGCCGGCGGCCACATCGTCGGCGGCGGCTACGGCGCGCTGTCCCGCCTGTTCGGGCTCACCGTCGACCACCTGCACGGCGTCGAGGTCGTGACGGTGGACAAGGACAAGACCGTGCGCAAGGTGGTCGCGACCCGGGACAGCGCCGACGCCCGCCTGCGCGACCTGTGGTGGGCGCACACCGGAGGCGGCGGCGGCAACTTCGGCATCGTCACCAAGTACCTGCTCCGCACCCCGGGCGCCACGGGAACCGACCCGGCGAACCTCCTGCCCCGCCCGCCCGCGGAGCTGCTGACGTCCACCGTCACCTGGTCCTGGGACGGTCTGACGCAGACGGGCTTCAAGCGCCTGGTGAAGAACTACGGCGACTGGTTCGTCGCCCACGGCGGTCCCGACGCCACCCACCTCGACCTGTTCAGCCAGCTCAAGGCGGCCCACAAGGCGGCGGGCGCGATCACGATGGTGACGCAGCTCGACGCCACCCGCTCCGGCGCCGAGGCCGACCTGGACGCGTTCGTCGCCGCCGTCGGCGCGGGCGTGCCCGTCACGCCCCGCGTCAGCACGCAGCGGCTGCCGTTCCTGCACGCCACCAAGTGGCCCGGGTTCGCGGGCGGCGACCCGACGCTGCGCTTCGAGGACAAGTCCGCGTACATGCGGGCGGGCTTCCCCGACGACCAGCTGTCCGCCGCGTACCACCACCTGACCCGCACCGACTACACCAACCCGGCGGCGCTGCTGCTGATCGCGGGGTACGGCGGGCGCGTCAACGCCGTCGCGCGGGACGCGACCGCGGTGGCCCAGCGGGACTCGGTGATGAAGCTGCAGTACCTCGCGTTCTGGCAGGAGACCGCCGAGGACGAACGGCACCTGGCGTGGGTCCGCGAGTTCTACCGGGACGTCTACAGCGCCTCCGGCGGCGTCCCCGCGCCGGGCCGCGTGAACGACGGCTGCTTCGTCAACTACGCCGACGTCGACCTCGGCGACCCGGCGCACAACACCTCGCAGACGCCGTGGCACGCCCTCTACTACAAGGACAACTACCCGCGCCTGCAACGCGTGAAGGCCGCCTGGGACCCGCGCGGCATCCTGCGGCACGCCCAGTCCGTCGAGCCCGCCACGGGCTGACCCCTGATCTCCGCGGTCCCTCCCCGGGCCGCGGCGCCGCGCCGGCCACTACCGGCGCGGCTTCCCCCCCTCCCGCAGAACAGCGACACGACAACAAGGAGAAAGCGATGCCTTTCGCTTCGACGCACGGCTCCAAGGTGGAGTACTTCGAGACCGGCACCGGTCCCGGCCTCGTCCTGGTCCACGGCACCGGCGGCGACGCGGGAACGTACGACCAGCTGCGCGACACCTTCAGTGACCGCCGCACCGTCGTCGTTCCCAACTACTCGGGCAGCGGCGCCACCGAGGACGAGGGCGGCCCGCTCACCCTGGACCTGCTCATCGCCCAGATCGACGCGGCGATCGAGGACAGCAGCGCCGAGGGCCCCGTCGACCTGGTGGGCTGGTCGCAGGGCGCGCTCGCCGTCGCCGCCTACGCGGCCGTGCACCCGGAGAAGGTGCGCCGCCTGGTCCTGCTCACCGGCTGGATCAAGAACGACGCCCGTCAGCAGCTCTACTTCGACCTGTGGCACCGGCTCGACCAGCTCGACCACGAAACGTTCGGCCGTTTCCTCCAGCTGAACGGCTGGACCACGGCGCAGGTGAATTCCTTCGGCGTCGCGGGCGTCGAGGAGATGGTCTCGGGCGGTGTCCCCGCGGGCATCGGCCGGCAGATCGCGCTCAACCTGGAGCTCGACATCACCGAGCACCTGCCGAAGATCACCGCGCCGACGCTGGTGATCGGTGCCACGCACGACAACATGATCCCGGTCCAGCACTCCCGCGCGCTGCACGCGGCCATCAAGGGCAGCCGGTACGCCGAGCTGGACGCCGGCCACTTCGCGGTCTTCGAGAAGCCGGCCGAACTGGCCGAGCTGGTCGGGGAGTTCCTCGCGGAGGACGACGCCAAGGGCGGGACCGAGGCGGCCTGAGGCGGCTGCGGGGCGCGCTTCCGTACGTCCGTACAGAGCCCGGTGGGGGCGGTGAGCCGCCCCCACCGGGCTCTGTCGCGTGCTTCCGCTACCGCGCCTCAGGCGCCGGGGTGTGCCGGAGCCGGTTCACCAGGGACGCCGTCTCCGGTTCGAAGGAGGCCATGTCGAGGGCGAGCGAAAGCTCCTTGGCGAACGTGCCCTGCGCCTGGGCGACCAGCTTCTTGCCCTCGGCGGTGAGGTGCGCGAACATCACCCGCCGGTCCTCCTCGCCGACCGTACGGGCCACCAGGTCCTCGTTCTCCAGACGGGTGACCAGGCGGCTCATCGTGGACTGGCTCGAGCCCACCGAGTCGGCGAGCTCCTGCATCCGCAGCGCGCCGCGCCCCAGGACCGAGAGGGCCGTGAACTCCGATGCGGTCACGCCGTGTTGGCGCTGGAGTTTCTTGTCGAGGGTCGTGCTCACCCCGTTCACCAGGAGCAGCAGCTGCCTCCACAGTTCGAGTTCGCCACTGAGCCGTCCGCGCGCGGCAGTCGCCATGCCGTCCTTCACCGTCCTGTAATCGCCTGCGCCCGAACCCCGGCCCCCTTGGAAGCGGCTCGGCGCCCCACGGTGTCGTCACAGCAGTGAAATACTTGCCTTTGCAAGCATAGGTCAAGGTGTGTCACGAGGGCCAGCATGTGGACGCACGGAAGAGCCGGCGCACCCTCGGGCAGGGCGCGCCGGCTCTTTCCTCGTCCGGCCCCGGAAGGTCAGCGCTTCGCGCGGGGCTTGGCGAACCTGCGCATCATCGGCATCTCGACGCCCTTGTGCAGCAGCCACGCGAAGGCCATGCACACCACGAAGTACAGGGCCATGACGCCCATGCCCCCGACGAACCCGAACTGCCGCGTCTCGCCGATCAGCGAACGGACGTGCACCAGGAGGACGTTGTGCACGATGTAGAACGCGAACGACACCTCGCCGAGCCAGACCATCACGCGTCCGCGGAACGGGGAGCGGTCACCGCGCAGGTCGGTGGCGGCGACGGCCGGGATGAGCAGGGCGAACGGGACGAGCGCCGCCGCGTTGAGGCCGAAGAGCCAGGGGGTGGCGTTGGCGACCGCGTATCCGACGACGACGAGACCGCAGGCGGGCAGCATGCCCAGGTTGATCCAGCGGCCGGTCATGAGGATGCGGGCCATGACGATGCCGAGGACGAAGTCGAGGGTGCGCACCGGCGGCAGCATGTAGACGGCCCAGTACTGGACCTCGGAGACCGGGAAGCCGTTGGACATGGTGCCGTCGGGCAGCAGGAGGTAGCCGAGCGCCGGGATCGCGGTGATGGCGGCGATCAGGCCGACGGCCCACGCCCACAGCCGCTCGGGCCGTATCGCCGAGATCCAGCGGTGCAGCAGGGGGAAGCAGAGGTAGAAGAAGACCTCGCAGGAGAGCGACCAGCTCGGCGGGTTGATGCTCAGGTACGTGTGGTAGTCCGGGATCCACGTCTGCATCAGGAGCAGGTTGGGCAGCCACTGCTGCCAGGTGGCGGTCGCCGCGGCGAACAGCACCATCGCGCCGATCCAGCCGACCACGTGGCTGGGGTAGAGCTTGACGAGGCGGCGGCGCCAGAACCTGCGGGGCGTGTCGTCCGGGCGGGCGGAGTAGGTGAGGATGAAGCCGCTGAGCAGGAAGAAGAACGTGACGCCCATCCACCCCGTCTTGCTGGCGGCGGCGTGGAAGAAGTCCGAGACGTCGCCGCTGAAGGGGTTCAGGGGCGGCTCGGTGGTCAGGGACGCGTGGAAGAGGAAGACCATGACCGCGGCGATGAAGCGCAGGCCGGTCAGCGAGGGGAGCCGGGCGAAGCCGGCGGGTCTGGCGGCCGGGGACGGGGCCGTACTGCTGAGGGGAGCGACGTTCGTCGCCATGGAGACCTCCGTGAGTGAATTAGATTGCATCCTGATGCAAGGACTGGCGCTGCGTGCCTGCGGCGAGCTCCCGCTGGATCGCGTCGAACGAGCGGTTCTTCGTCTCGGGGACCGTGCGCACCACGAAGACCAGCGCGGCGACGCAGACCGCGGCGAAGCACCAGAAGACGGCGGCCTCCCCGAACAGATCGGCGGCGGGCAGGAAGAGCTGGCCGACGACGAAGTTGGCGGACCAGTTGACGAGGACGCACAGCGCGACCCCCTTGGCCCGTACGGCGGGCGGGAAGACCTCGGCGGCGAGGATCCAGAAGACCGGTCCGATGCCGACCGCGAAGGCGGAGACGTAGAGCCCCATGGAGACGAGGCTGACCACGTGCGAGGCCCCGCCGAACGCCCCGTTCAGCGCGCACCCGAGCGGCACGAGCGCCGCGGCCATGCCCACCAGGGAGAGGACGAGCAGCGGCTTGCGGCCCGCCCGGTCGACCAGCGGGATCGCGGCGACCGTCATCAGCAGGTTGGCCGTGCCGATGGCGACCGAGTACATGATCGAGTTCGTGGCGGGGAGCCCGGCACGCTGCATGATGCTGGGGGCGTAGTAGATGATCGTGTTGATCCCCGCGAACTGCTGCACCGCGCCGATCGTGACGCCGATCAGCAGCGCGCGCCGCACGACGGGCTCGGCGAGCATCCCGCGCAGTGTGCCGCGGTCCCCGCCCTCTTCGCGTGCCGTCATCACCCCGCCCTGCCTCCGCCGCTGGAGCCACACCGGGCTCTCGGGGACGAAGAAGAGGCCGACCAGCATCAGGACGGACGGGATCAGGCCCGCGCCGAACATCGCGCGCCAGTTGGCGTCGTCGGCGAACCAGAGGTTGATCAGGTACGAGACGAGGATGCCCGCGGTGAGCAGGATCTGGTTCACCGTGATGAGGCGGCCGCGCAGCCGGGGCGGCGCCACCTCGGCGAGGTAGAGCGGCACGAGCGAGGAGGCGGATCCGACGGCGAGCCCGAGGATCACGCGTGCGGCGACCAGGGTCCAGAAGCCGGTGGCCAGGGTGGCGAGCAGCAGGCCGAGCGTGAAGGTGGCGGCGACGGCGATCAGCGTCCCGCGCCGCCCCCAGCGGTCGGCGGGCCCGCCGCTCCACAGGGCGCCGGCCGCCGCGCCGAGCAGGAGCGACGAGATCACCGCGCCCTCCTGGAAGGACGTCAGGTGGAAGTCCTCCTTGAGGAACAGCAGCGCTCCCGAGATGACGCCCGTGTCGAAGCCGAAGAGCAGTCCGCCCAGGGCGACGACGCCGACGGTGAGCGCCAACCGCCAGTTCGGAATGGCTGATTCCAGTCCCTCGGGCGCCTCTGGCCCAGGCGGGGCCAGGGACGTCGCCTCGTCAGATGTCACGGTCACCGACGGCACTCGCTTTCTTGGGTCTGCGTAGGTGGGGTTCATGTGTCACACGCCGTACCTCGTCCGGTACACCGCATAGCGGCTGTGCAACTCGCGGCGCGAGAGGTCGAATTCGGCGGGCTGGAAGGGGCGTGCGCGGCGTGCCTCGCGGGCCGTCCCGGCGACGAACGTCGTCACGACGCGGTCGAACATCGGCGTCGCCGTCACCCCCGCGAAGGCGAGTACGGCGCGCACCTGCCCGGCCGGGTCCGCCACCAGGTCGTCGAAGCGCAGGTCGAGCAGGCGCCCGCGCGGGACGTCGAGCCGGGCCCGCTCGGACGCCACGAGGTGGCGCTCGATGCGGTCGGCCCACTCCTGCCCGGCGGGCCGCACCTGACGGGCCGTGCGGCCGCGCAGCGCCGTCGCGATCCCGGCGCACGCGGCGACGGTGTCCGCCGGATCGCGGTGCACCTGGACGACCTTGGCGTCCGGGTAGACCCGCAGGAGCTGCTTCAGGTGGCGCGCGTGGAAGGAGTCGCGCAGCACCGGGCGGGAGGCCGGGACGCGCCAGGTGACGGCCTGGAGCTGGGCGCGGTGGAACGCGTACGCCTCGGTCGTGTCGGCCGTCTCCAGCCAGGCCGCGTAGCCGGGCACCCGCCAGGAGAGGGTCGCCGCCATGCTGTGGAAGGCGTTGCCGAGCAGCCGGTGGCAGCCGCCGGGCCGCGTGGCGCCGAGGAGCAGCCCGGAGCCCCGCCCCGCCGTGGCGAGCGCCGCGTCCCGCGCGACGCTCCCGGCCCGGCCGAGGGCCGCGCGGCGCCGGCGGATCGTGGTGGGGCGGCCCGCGGGGTCGTGCAGTTCCGCGAGGGTCGGGGCGTCGAGCCCGGGGTGCTCGGCGAGGGCGTTGTGCAGGAGCGCCGCGCCGCTGCCCGGCAGTCCGGTGACGAAGATCGGGGCGCGGATGTCGTTCAGGGCGATCTCGGGCCGCTCCCGCAGCAGCCGGATCATCTGCTGCTGCTTCAGGAGGGCCGCCACCAGTGCGGAGCGTGCGGCCGCGCGGCCCTCCGCGTGCAGGTCCGCCTCGGTGTCGAGGGAGTGCAGCAGCCGCCCGAGCGCGGGCAGGAAGCGCAGCCCGACGGCGTCCGCGCCGCCGTCCTCGCGCACCCGCTCCAGGAGGTCGTCCACGGCGAGCACGTCGCGGGCGCGTCCGCCCGGGTGCCCGCCGGGGGCCCCGTGTGCCGCCGTCCTCGGCAGGTCGCCGGTGGCGTGTCGCGGACTGCCCGCGCCGCGCCCCCAGACGGGGCCGCCGCCCCCGGTGCCGCCCCAGGGAACAGCCGACTCGCGTGCGAGGACAGCGGATTCGCTCCGTCTGCTCACCGACCCACCTTCCTGATACGTGCGTCACTCGCCGCCGTGCGTGTCGTGTCCGCACGGCGGCAGGGCCGGGTCGGCCCCGTCGAGTCCTGTGATGTCTTCGCGTACGTGTCCCCGCCCGGCCGCGCCGCCCCGGCGTCAGTGCCCGGACAGGCCCGGCAGGACGAGTGTCCAGAGGCGGGAGAGGTGCCGTTCCACGCTGTCGTCGCCCTCGTCCTCGCCTCCGGGACCGTGGAGCCGCCCCCGGAGACGGGACTCCGCACCCGCGAGGAGGTACTCCGCGAGGAGCACCACGTCGCGTTCGCCGACGGCGGGGGCGAGTCCGGCCGGGCCCGCGCGCTCGATGGCCTCCGCCACCGCGGGCAGCCAGAGGCCGGACCACGTGCCGTCGCCGTCGGGAAGCTCCCGCCACAGCCGGACGGCGGCGCGCACCACCTCGTCCTCCTCGAGGAGCCGTGCGAGCGCGAGGGTGAGCGAGACAACGGTGTCGAGCGCGGGCGCGGTGCCCGCGCCGGCTTCCGGCACGCCCGCGCCGGCCTCCGCCACGCACGCGCGGACCGCGGCGTCGCCGCGCGTCCGCACGGCCTGTGCCAGGCCCGCCTTGGAGGAGAAGTGGAAGGTGAGGGCGCCGACCGAGATGCCCGCGGCCCCGGCGACCCGGGTGAGGGACGTGCCCTCGTACCCGGTGTGCTCGAACTCGTGGGCCGCCGCACGGACCAGCGCCTCCCGGGTCCTCGCGGCCCGTTCCTGCTTCACCATCTCGCCCTTCCCTGTCCCCCCGGAGCCCTGCAACTCGCCCCGGTCCTTCACGCCACAGCCACTGTGGGCACTGGGCGCGTCGCCGACAACGCCGACTTCCGAAAGTCGCCCCTCGTGCCGATCCGCGCCGGCCGGACTTGGCCAAGTAGCGGCCGCCTGCAATCCCATCCGCACCCCGGGGCTTCAAAAGAAAACGAACGTTCTCTATTCTTGAGGAAGTCAGGCGCCATCACGGGGAGGGAATGCCATGACAGAGCTCCAGGACCACCGGCTGCCCGAGCTGATCGCGGACGGGTCGATCACCTCGTACGCGGAGACCGTCTTCGGTCATCTGCGCCGCGCGGACCAGCGGCGCTGGGCCGCGGCCTACGTGCTGGGGCTGCTCACCACGCCCGGCAGGAAGTCGGTCAGGCGCCTCGCGGCGCAGCTGCACGCGGGACCGACGGCCGCCCAGTCCCTGCACCAGTTCGCCAACGCCAGCCCCTGGGAGTGGAATCCGGCCCGGTACGAGCTGCTGCGGCTGGCCGAGCGCCGTACCCGGGTCCGCGCCTGGACCGTCGGCGTGGCGGTGCTGCCCAAGCGGGGCAGCCACTCCTGCGGCGTGCACCAGCGGTTCGAGCGGGCCACGGGCCGCACCGTCAACTGCCAGATGGGGATAGGGCTCTTCCTGTCCTCGGACACCGAGCACATTCCCGTGGACTGGCGGCTGCGGCTCCCCAAGGAGTGGGACGAGGACGAGGAGCTGCGGGCGCGCACGCGCATCCCCGGCACCGTGCGGCACTGCTCGCCCACGGAGCACGTCCTGCACCTCGTCGACTCGCTCACCCCGCACTCCGGCCGCGAACCGGTCCCGGTGGTCGCCGACACGAGCCACCACCCGACGTCGGGGACGCACCTGGCCACGGAGCTGACCGCGCGCGGGCGCCACTGTGTGATCGCCGTGCCGCACGGCCTGCGGGTCGTGCCGGAGGGGCAGCGGGTGCTCGCGCCGGGCGCCCCCGACGGCATCCTCACCGCGGGCCGTCTCCTCCAACTCCTGTCGCCGAAGGGGGCGGTGTCGGCCGCGGTCGACTTCCGGCACGGCGCGCCGCGGGCGGACCGGCTGGTCTCCGCCCTGGTGCGACTGCCCGGGCGGCGCGGCGTCTCGCCGGGTGTCTACCGGGTCTTCGCGCGGCGCCGCCCCGGGTCGCACGGTGTGGGGCGCATCTGGCTGACCAGCCTGGTCAACCCGCGGCTGCACGATCTGCTGCCGCTGGTGCGGGCGCACTCCGGCACGGCCGCCGCCCTCACGGACCTCACGGAGAACTACGGCCTGCGCGACTTCGAGGGCCGCTCGTTCCCCGGCTGGCACCACCACATGACGCTGGCGTCCGCCGCGTACGCGTACCGGCGGCTCGTCGCGGAGGAGCCGGTGGAACAGTGGCCGCGGCGGCACATCGCCTGAGGACTTACCGGGTAAGCCTGGTGACGCCGTGTCAGCTCGCCCGGTCGAAGTCGATCGCGCTGTACGCACGCAGCTTCGTGAGCCGGTGCGTGGAGTCGATGCGGCGGATCGTACGGGAGCGGGAGCGCATCACCAGCGACTCCGTGCTCGCGCTCGCCGCGCCGTAGCGCACGCCGCGCAGCAGCTCGCCGTCGGTGATGCCGGTGGCGACGAAGAAGACGTTGTCGCCCTTGACCAGGTCGTCCGTGGCGAGGACGCGGTCGAGGTCGTGACCGGCGTCCAGGGCGCGCCCGCGCTCCGCGTCGTCCCTCGGCCGCAACCTGCCCTGGATGGTGCCGCCCAGGCACTTGATGGCGCAGGCCGAGATGATGCCCTCGGGGGTGCCGCCGACGCCGAGCAGCAGGTCGACGCCGCTGTCCTCCTGGACGGCGAGCACGGAACCCGCGACGTCGCCGTCGGAGATGAGCTTGATGCGGGCACCCGTCGCACGGACCTCGTCGATCACTCCCCGGTGCCGGGGCCGGTCCAGGACGACGACGGTGACGTCCTCGGGGGCCAGGCTCTTGGCCTTGGCGACGCGGCGGACGTTGACCGAGACGGGCGCGTCGATGTCGACGTAGTCCGCGGCCTCGGGGCCGGTGACGAGCTTGTCCATGTAGAAGACGGCGGACGGGTCGAACATGGCGCCGCGGTCGGCGGCGGCGAGCACGGCGATGGCGTTGGGCATGCCCTTGGCGGTCAGGGTGGTGCCGTCGATGGGGTCGACGGCGATGTCGACCTCGGCGCCGGTGCCGTCGCCGATGCGCTCCCCGTTGAAGAGCATCGGGGCCTCGTCCTTCTCGCCCTCGCCGATGACGACGACGCCGTTCATCGAGACGGTGTGGACGAGGGTCCGCATGGCGCGCACGGCGGCGCCGTCGGCGCCGTTCTTGTCGCCGCGGCCGACCCAGCGTCCCGCGGCCATGGCGGCGGCCTCGGTGACCCGGACGAGCTCCAGGGCGAGGTTGCGGTCGGGGGCCTCCGCGGCTACCGCGAGCGGGGAGGACGTCGGGACGGGGGAGGTGAGCAGAGGCACCGGTGAGACCTTCCGATTCCGTGAACGGGCAGCTTCCGTCCGGACGTTACGTCTCCCGCCCGCCCCGGCGCCCGCCCCGGCCCCCGAACCCCCCACGCCTTTGGCAACTCCCCAAGGTCCCGTCGCCCCCCACCGGCACGCGTCGGCCGGGGCACCCCCTCCCGCACCCCGGCCAGCGTGTACGACCTCCGTGCCTCAGGCCGCCGTCCACCCGCCGTCGACCGGCACGGAGCCACCCGTGACGAACGACGATCGGTCGCTGAGCAGCCACGCGGCGGCCTGCGCCACCTCCACCGGGTCGGCCATGCGCTTCTGCATGGAGCGGGAGACGAAGCTCTCCTCCAGGGACGGCGTGTCCGCGAGCACCTGGTCCATGAGCTCCGTGCGGGTGCTCCCCACCACCAGGGCATTCACCCGGATCCCGCGCCGCCCGTACTCGTCGCCGCCCGCCTTCGTCAGACCGAGCACGGCGTGCTTCGCCGCGATGTACGACGCCGTGGCCCCCGTCGCGACCACGCCCGCCGCGCTGGACGTGTTGACGACGGCGCCTCCCTTGCCGTCCGCCAGCATCGCGCTGATCTGCGCCTTCATGCAGTTCCAGACACCGCGTACGTTGACGTCGATCACCTGGTCGAAGACGGCGTCGTCGGTCTCGTGCAGCGGCGTACCCGCGGTGGCCCACCCCGCGTTGTTGAAACCGCCGTCCAGCCGGCCGTACGTCTCCACCGCCGCGTCGACCACACGCCTGACGTCCGCCGGGACCGTCACGTCCCCGGCGACCGCGAGGGCCTGCCCGCCGGTCTCCGCTATCTCCGCGGCGATCTTCTCCACCAGCTGCTCACGGCGTGCCGTGAGGACCACGGCGGCGCCCTCGGCGGCGAAGAGCCGTGCCGCCGCCGCGCCGATGCCGCTCGAAGCGCCGGTGATCATGATCGTCTTGCCGGCCAGCATGCCGTGCTCGCCGTGCGTCGTGGTGCCGTTCATCGTCGTGCCGTCCCCCTTGGTGTGATGCTGCGTGTGGTGGTGCCGGGTCCTTGATCCGAAGGCCCTTCGGCGTTCCTCAACTCGGCGTCGTGGCGGGCCAGACAGCACCGGACGCGGCCTCCGCGTCGAGGGTGCGCAGGAGGTCCTCGTCGATCGCGTCCAGCGAGTCGACGATGTGCCGCACCGACAGCTCCTCCATGAACGTGCGCTGGAAACTGCAGGGATGGCCGACGAACGGCACGCCAAGCCCCTTCGCCGCCTCGGCGACCCGGGCGACGTCGTCCACGAACAGCACCTCGTCGAGACCCAGCGAGAACACGTCCTCGGCGATCTCCTTGATGCCGGGCCGGAACGAGTCGGTGCAGACGTAGCCGGGGCCGTCGAAGAGGTGCGCCCACGGGCCCAGGTGGGTGTCGAAGTGGGGCTTGCTCAGGCCGCCGTAGCAGACCACCTGGAGGCCCAGGCCGCGTATCCGCCCGATCAGCTCCGCGGCGCCCGGGTTCGGCCGCACCGGATGCTCGGCGACGTAGCGGTCGCGCTCGGCGAAGTAGAGCTCCAGGGCGGCGTCGCCCGTGATGTCGAGGCCGGCCGCGCGGGCCATCTCGCCCCCGGCGACGCGGCGCGGCTGGGACAGGATGCGCCGCTCGGTCGCGGCGTCGTACACGCCCCCGCGGCTGGTGATGAAGTTGCCGATGACGGGGCTGAACGTGTCGTTGAGCAGAACGCCGTCGATGTTGAGCGCGACGAGACGCAGTCGGTCGAAGTGCTGGTGCATGGAACGTCCTTGGCTGCTGGTCGGTCGGAGAACGAGGTGGTGATCGGTGATCGGTGACCGTGATCGGAGGAGCGCCGTCAGGCGTTGACCGCGGCCTCCCGCGACTCGCTCACGTCGATGCTGTCGGCGGCGTTGCCCGTGGCGATGGCGGGCATGAGCAGCCGCCACATGGCCCGGGTCCGCTCGGGCAGGTCCTCGCGGCCGCTCGCCAGGAGGGAGTACGCCTGGAGGCCCGTACACGCGGACACGATGAACTCGGCCAGCGTGCGGACGTCGACGTCCGTGCGGACGTCGCCCGCCGTGCGGCCGTCGGCGAGGCACTCCTCCATGATCCGGGCCCACTCCCGGTAGGGCGTGGCGTCGTCGAGTCCGAAGCCGGTCTGCTCGCTGGTGAGCCGGACGCCCGCGCGCAGCATCGGGTCCGTCTGGAGCTTGTGCGCCCACACGAACGTGATGTCCACCAGGCGTTGCAGCCCCTGTGACTTCAGGGCGGGGACGATGCTGGCCGGCTGGGCGCGCATCACCGCCAGGGCCAGCGCCTCCTTGTTGGGGAAGTGGAAGTAGACGGCTCCGAGCGTCACACCGGCGCGGTTCATGATCTCCCGCATGCCGGCACCGCTGTACCCGCGCTCGTCGAAGACCTCAGCGGCGGCGCGAAGGATTTCCTCGCGCGTCTTCTGGGCCCGCTCCTGCTTCGGTTCCGGCATCCGGACGGCCTCTCTCGACAAACAAAAAGAACGCACGTTACTTTACGCGTCATGGTTCTGGGTGACCAGAGCCCGCGCACTTCGATCGGGCATCACACATCCCTGGGGGGGACCCATGACTCTCGTTTCGTATGCACAGAACGCGCCAACCGCTGAACTGCGTCACGTGCCGCAGGAGTACGTCCACAAGCGCGTCCGCGACGAAGTACTGCTCACCGGCTGGGCGCCCGCGGGCGACGACCGGGTGACGGTCACCGCCCGGTGGCCGCGCGGTCATGCCTTCTACGCGCCCGTCACCGGACGGCACGACCCGATGCTGCTCGCCGAGACGCTGCGGCAGAGCATCCCGCTCATCTCGCACGCCCTCTACGACGTGCCGCTCGGCCACCACCTCATCTGGCAGCACTTCACCTTCGAGGTCGCGCCCGACGCGATGGTCCTCGACGCGGGCCCGATGGACGTCGAACTCCGCATCAGCTGCGGCGACATCGCCCGGCGCGGCGGCCGGCTCGCCGCGCTCACGATGGACATCGAGATCCTGCGCGACGGCCGCCACCTCGGTACCGCGCACACCCGGTTCAGCAGCCACGCCCCGGCGATCTACCGCAGACTCCGCGGCGACCGCTGCACGCCGCCCGCCGACACGCCCCGGGACCCGCTCGGCCCCGCGGTACCGCCCGCCCTGGTGGGCAGGGACCACGCCGACGACGTCGTGCTCTCACCCGCCCCGGTGCCGCACCAGTGGCAGTTGCGCGTCGACCGGACGCACCCCATCCTGTTCGACCACCCCGTCGACCACGCGCCGGGCATGCTGCTGCTCGAAGCCGCCCGGCAGGCGGCCCACGCCGTCCAGGGCCCGCGCGCCGGTGACGTCTTCCCGATCCGCTTCGAGTCGGCGTTCTTCCGCTACGTCGAGTTCGACGCACCGTGCCTGATCACCGCCCACGTCGAGCCCGCCGCGTATCCGGAAGGCCACCTGAGCGTCTCGGTCACAGCCCTGCAGGAGGACAGCGAGGCCTTCTCCTGCCGCGTGACCCTGGCGCACCCGGCGCCGTGAACCACCGGGCCCGGCGGAACGGAGGGCCGCCGGGCCCGGTACCACGGCCGAACTACCGGGCGAGCAGCCTCTGAAGGGTCGCCCGTCCCGCATGACCCCACGTCACCTTGCCACCGGGCAGGCCCCGTTCGCCGTTGCGGCCGATGTCGATCAGGGCCAGGGACTGGAGGGCCGCCCAGCCCTTGGCGCGGCGGACCATCGCCTCGTCGGCGCGTCCGTACGCCTCGAAGAAGCGGGGTGCGGCCCCCGTCGGCAGGATCAGCCACGCCGCCCCGAGGTCCGTCGCGGGGTCGCCCGCGCAGAGCTCTCCGAAGTCCAGCACGCCGGTGAGGGCGCCGTCGGCGACCACCACGTTCGCGGGGTGCAGGTCGCAGTGCAGCCAGCTGGGCGGCCCCTGCCACGCGGGCGCCGCGACGGCGTCCTCCCAGAGGGCGAGGAGGGCGTCCGCGCCGTCCGCGCCGACGCCGATGTCCTCGGGTGACAGGTCGGCGAGCCGGCCGGGGAAGTCGCGCGCGAGCGGGCGCAGGGGGCCGCCGCGCCCCTGGTGCGGCGGCGCCTGCGCGGGGGCGGGCGCGTGCAGCGTCCGCAGGAATTCCGCGAGGGCGTCCGCCGCCTGGGCGCCCCGGCTGACCGGCGTGCGGTCGGCCGGTGTGCCGGGCACCCAGGCCGCCACGGTCCACGGTTCCGGGAAGCGGGCGGACGGCACGCCCAGGCGCAAGGGCGTCGGTACGGGAAGGGGGAGGCCCGGCGCCATGGCCGGCAGCCAGCGGTACTCCTTGCGCAGGAGGCCGGGGGCGCGTTCCGTGCGGGGCATGCGCAGCGCCAAGTCGTCGCCCAGGCGCCAGAGTTCGTTGTCCCATCCTCTGGCCGCCCGGCGGATCTCCAGGGTCGCCAGATCCGGGTACTGCTCCTTGAGGAGGGTGCGCAGTACGGGTTCGGTGATCTCGGTCTCGGGGGCCTTGATGGCTGCTCCTCACCGGCGGGCGGCGTACTCGTGGGACGACCGGCTCGCGGGAGCACCCACCGTGAACCGAACCTCGTGCACGGAGTTCCGTGCGCCCGGCGGCGGCTGGACGCGGCCCGCCGCGTCCGTCGCGCGCGAGCGGACCGTGTGCGGGCCGGGGGCGAGCGTGCGGCGCAGGGAGAAGCCCTGCCAGGCCGGGTCGGCGCCGGGGGCGTCGAGGGTGGCCCGCTCCCACGGGTCGCCGTCGAAGGAGAGGTCGACGCGGACGACCTCCGTCGTGCTCCACGTACGCCCCCGGAACACCCAGCCCGTGTAAGGGAGTTCGGCGTCGGCGTCGGGCGAGAGGATCTTGCTGTTGACGTCCAGCGCGCGCACCGGCTGCGGGACGTCGTCCCCCGGGAGCGTCCGCGTGTAGAGGGTCGTCGTGAACACGTGCTCCGGGCGTTCGTCCGTCAGGACGATCCGGGTCAGCCATTTCACCGAGTTCGTGCCGAACATGCGCGGGACCACGGCCCGCAGCGGATACCCGTGCCGGACGCGCAGCGGCTCGCCGTTCATGCCGTGGGCGAGGAACACGTCACGCCGGGCGGTCTCCAGGGGGAGGTCCTTCACGTACGAGAGTCCGTCCTCGCCCTGGAAGGAGCCGGTGTCCGCGCCCTCGAAGAGCACGTGCCGGGCGGCGGGCAGCGGGCCCGCCCGGTCCAGGAGTGCGGCCAGGGGCAGGCCCGTCCACTCGATGTTCGTCACCGCCCGCGTGGGCGTGTCGGGCCGGAACGGGCTGCCGAAGCACTCGTGGACGGCGGTGAGCCGATCGGACGGCACGGCGAGGAGCGTCGCGAGGTCCAGGCGCAGTGGGCGCTCCACCAGGCCCTCGACCGTCAGGGTCCAGGCCGCGGGGTCGATGTCGGGGAAGCCGCCGAGATGGGTGCGGACGAAGACGTTGTCCACCGGAGTGATGAAGTCGGGGCCGGGGGCCGGGTCCCCGTGCGAGGGATCCCCCGGTGGTGGCGTCAGCGGAGGCGTGGACGTGGTGATGGGGGCGGAGGCGGACGCGGGTGCGGGTGCGGACGTGCGGCCCGCTGCGTCGGACGGTGTGCGCGGCGAGGTGGGTGCGGTCATCGGGCGGCTCCCTTTCCGGCGCCTCCGGGGCTGCCGGGGCCATCGGGTTCGGCGCCGGGCTCCGCCCCGCCGCGGTGCGGCGCCGTGTCGGACGCCTTCATCGCCAGGACGAACAGGGCCAGCATGGCCAGGGACAGGGCCGTGGGCGCGATGAGCATGACGAGAATTCCCCCCGGGTTCTCGAAGTCGTGCAAACCTCAAGATCCTAGGGGGACTTCATCGCGCGGTCCCACTTCTTTTTCCGCTCCGGCCCCCGGGTGGGGCGGACCTCAGCAGTTGCCGCGCGCCTCCTTCCCCGCGAACCGCTCCGCCAGCCACTGCGCCGCGAACGGCGACTGCGTGATCACGCCGCTGACGTGGCCACCGGCCGGCACCGTGTGCCACTCGACGTTCGCCCCCTGCGCACACCAGTCCTTGCGGACCTTCTTGCCCACGGCGTACGGGATGAGCTCGTCGGCGAGCGCGTGGTACTGGTACACGGGCGCGTCCGGCCTGGCCGCGCCGACCCGGGACTCGGTCAGGCGCTGCTTCCAGTCGGGCTGCTCCAGGGGGTTCTTCGTCGTCATGGACGCGATCGTCTTGAACGAGCCGAGCACCGAGCCGTCCGCGACGCAGGAGTTGCGCAGGGCGCCGATGAGCTTCTTGCCCTCGGGGTTGAGGTAGGAGCCGAGCTTCAGCTCGGGGAAGGCCGCGTTCTGGCCGATCGCCGCCATGAAGATGAGGCCCGAGCCGTACAGGCCGTCGTTGAACTTCGCGACCTCCAGCAGGTCACCGGGTACGCCACCGGTCGCCGTGCCCTTGACGTCGAGCTCGGGAGCGTACGAGCCGTGCAGTTCGGCCGCCCAGGACGAGGCCTGGCCGCCCTGCGAGTAGCCCATGATGCCGACCGGCGTGTCCTTGCCGAGACCCGCCTCGGGCAGGCGGATCGCGGCGCGGGCCGCGTCCAGCACGGCCTGGCCCTCGGCGCGGCCCACGGTGTACGTGTGGTCGCCCGGCGTGCCGAGGCCTTCGTAGTCGGTGACGGCCACCGCCCAGCCGCGCAGGGTGAGCTGCTGGATGAGGTTGCCCTCCACGGTGGTGCCCTTGGGGAAGCCCGCGCTGGGGGCGCAGTGGTCGCCGAGGCCGACGGTACCGACGGCGTACGTGATCAGGGGGCGGGGGCCCTTCCTGCCGTCCTCGGGCACGATGACCGTCCCCGAGACGGTGTTCGGCTCGCCCTTGGCCGTGGTCGAGCGGTAGTGGATCTTCCAGGCCTTGGTGTGGGTGGGCTGGCCGGGGATCGGGTGGAAGCTGCTGGGCTCGGAGGACACGATGTCGCCGGGGGAGTCGGCGGTCGCGGGGGTGCCGGTGGGGGCGGCGGCGGTCGCGGGGGTGCCGGTGGGCGCGGCGGCCTGTGCCGCGGTGAGCGGGGTGATGGCCGACAGGCCGAGCGCGGCCACCACGGCCCACGCTCTGGCGCTGGTACGTGCGTGCATGCGGCTCTCCCAACTTTCCTCAGGGGCAGGGGTGTTCTGTCAACGACCGTAGAGACAGGCGGGTAATCGCCGGGATGACCGGGACGCTCACCTTCGTTGACCTCGGTTCGCAGGTATCCAGGCCGCCGTCTCGGCGCTACGTTCCCAGAGGGGGAGCCGCGGGGCTCGGAGCGATGGGGGTGTGGCGCATGCTCGATGACGCCATGACGGCACTGGCGGCGGAGGGCTCGGCCGCCGTCGTGCAGGCCGCGGGGACGGAGGCGTGGCGGGACGTGCGGGGACCGGTGGCCCGGTGGTTCGGCCGCGGCGACCCGGCCCGCGAGCAGGCCGAGCTGGCCCGCCTGGACCGGACGGACGCCCGGCTCAAGGCGGTGGAGGGCGATCCGGGGCGGCGGCTGCGCGGCGACGAGCGGATCTCCTGGCGCACCCGCTTCGAGATCGTCCTCGACGATCTGGACGACGGCGTGCGCCGGGCGCTCGGCGACGGACTGCGGGAGCTCGTGAAGGAGCTGCGCGCCGCCCTCGTGACCCAAGGGCCCACCGTCGGGCACCTGACGGCGTCCGGGCCGGGCGGCCAGGCCGTCCTCGGCTCCGTCGTGAACCACGGCAGCCCGGTCAACATCGGAGAGATGCACGGGGATCTGTGGCTGGACCGCCCTTCCCCGCCGGATCCGGCCGAGGGCTGAGCGGACCGGCGGGTACCAGGCCGTTCACACGGCACAGCCCGCACATCGTCGGAGTGCTGCCCCAGGAGGCGCACTGCTTCCAGGACCGCGGCGTGGGCAGACGCCTCGCGCGGGAGATGGCCGACGGCGGCACCGCCGTGCTCGGCCAGGTCCTCTCCGGCACCGGAGGCGTCGGCAAGACCCAGCTGGCCGCACGCTACGCCCGCGACCTGCTGCGCAGCGGCGAGGTCGACCTGCTCCTGTGGGTCACCGCGGTCAAGCGCGAGGCGGTCGTCGCGGCGTACGCGCAGGCGGCGGAGGACGTCCTCGGCATCACCCTCGCCGACTCGGAGCAGGCCGCCGCCCGCTTCCTCGCCTGGCTGGAGCCGCGCCCGCCCGGCGGCGACGGGGAACAGGGCCCCGGCTGGATGGTGGTCCTCGACGACCTCGCGGACCCGGTCGACCTGCTCGCCGACCCCGTCACGCCCCGCATCGCCCTGTGGCCGCCGGCGGGCCCGCACGGCCGGACGCTCGTCACCACGCGGCGCCGCGACGCCGTCCTGACCGGGCACGGACACCGCTGCATCGACGTCGGCCTGTTCGACAGGGCGGAGTCGGTCGCGTACCTCACGCAGGTGCTCGCGGGGGAGCGCGGGGACAGCGACGCCGGCCCGCCACCGTCCGCGGACCTGCCGCCCGACCGCCTCGCGCGGCTCGCCGAGGACCTCGCGGACCTGCCGCCCGATCGCGTCGCGCGGCTCGTCGAGGTTCTCGGGGATCTGCCGTCGGATCGCGTCGCGCGGCTTGCCGAGGTTCTCGGGGGCCTGCCGTCGGATCGCGTCGGGCGGCTTGCCGAGGTTCTCGGGGGCCTGCCGTCGGATCGCGTCGGGCGGCTTGCCGAGGTTCTCGGGGGCCTGCCGTCCGATCGCGTCGCGCGGCTTGCCGAGGATCTCGCGGGCCTGCCGTCCGATCGCGTCGCGCGGCTTGCCGAGGATCTCGCGGGCCTGCCGTCCGATCGCGTCGCGCGGCTTGCCGAGGATCTCGCGGGTCTGCCGTCCGACTGCATCGCGCGGCTTGCCGAGGATCTCGGGGATCTGGCGTCCGATCGCGTCGCGCGGCTTGCCGAGGATCTCGCGGGTCTGCCGTCCGATCGCGTCGCGCGGCTCGTCGAGGATCTCGCGGGTCTGCCGTCCGATCGCGTCGCGCGGCTTGCCGAGAATCTCGGGGGCCTGCCGCTCGACTGCATCGCGCGGCTCGCCGAGGACCTCGGAGACCTGCCGCTCGCGCTGTCGCAGGCCGCCGCGTACCTCCTGGAGACCGGTCTCGACTGCGCCCGCTACCGCGCCCTCCTCGCGGGCCGCACCCGTGACCTGGCCCGCCTCCTCCCCGAGCCCGGCTCGCTGCCCGACGCGCAGACCGTCACCCTCGCCGCGACCTGGTCGCTCTCCGTCGACCGCGCCGACCGAATGCGGCCGCGGGGCCTCGCGAGCCCCCTGCTCGTCCTCATCGCCCTGCTCGACCCCAGCGGCATCCCCGCGTCCGTGCTCACCGGAGAGGCCGCGTGCCGCTACCTGGCCCGGCACCGCGCCGGGCCCGACGAGTCCGCCGGCACGGAGGACACCGTCGAGGCCTTCGACGCCGTCGACGCACTCCGAGCCCTGCACCGCATGCACCTCATCGACTACACCCCCGGGGTCCCCCATCAGGCCGTACGCGTCCACCAACTGGTCCAGCGCAGCATCCGCGAGACCCTCTCCCGCGACCGCGTCGACGAGGCCGCGTCGGCCGCCGCCGACGCGCTGGTCGAGGCCTGGCCCGAGGTCGAGAAGGACGCCGCGCTGAGCCGGGCGCTGCGGGCGAACACCGACGCGCTGCGGCGCGTGGCGGACGGGGCGCTGTGGGCGCCCGAGGGGCACGACGTGATCTTCCGGGCGGTGAGCAGCGTCGCGGAGGCCGGCCACTACACACACGCCGTGGAGCAGTACGAGACCCTGGCGGAACAGGCCGCGCAGCGCCTCGGGCCCGACCACAGGGACACCCTCGGGGCCAGGCTCGAAGCCGCCAAGCTACGGGCCGTGTCGGGCCACCCGCTCGTGGCGGTCGAAGAGCTCCGGCAGCTGGTCGGCGACACCGAGCGCGTCTGCGGGCCCGACGACGCCGACTCGCTGCGGGCCCGGCGCTCCCTCGCCCATGCGCGGGCACTCGCCGGGGACGTGCACGGGGCCCTCGTGGCGCTGGAGCAGGTCCTCTGCGACTTCCAGCGCGAACTGGGGGACGAGGCGCCCGAGACGCTGGGCGTCAGGGGCACCCTCGCTCTGTGGTGGGGCGAGGCGGGCGACACGGCCGGTGCGATCAACGCCCTCGAGCAGCTCGTCGTCGACCGCGAGGAGCCCCTCGGCCGCGAGGACGTCGAACTGTTCTGGGCCCGGCACAACCTCGCGGAGTACCGGGGGCGGGCGGGCGACGCGGCCGGTGCCGTCACCGCGTACGAGGAACTCCTCGCCGACCGGGAGCGGGTGCTCGGCCCCGACCACACCGACACGCTGGTCAACCGCACCGAACACGCCTACTGGCTGCGCATGTCGGGCCGCGTCACCGAAGCACTCGTGGCCCTGGAGCGCCTCCTGGTCGACGTGGAGCGAGTGCTCGGGACGTGTCACATCGAGCTGTTCGCCGTCCTGCGCAGCCTCGCCGACTGCTGGGAGGAGGCGGGCGACATCGCGGGCGCCGCCCTCGCCCACCGGCAGCAACTGGACGACCTGCGCGACGCCTTCGGGCCCGACCACGCCCAGACGGCGGGAGCCGCAGCCAACCTGACCCACACACTGATCAACCGCGGACGGGAACTGCGCGACGGAAGCAGGACTCCACCATCCGACCCCGAACGGAGAACCGCCATGCCGGAAGAGACCAGCCAGTCCCGGCCCGCCCGCCTGGACCAGGCCCTCGCCTGCTTCTACGAGGCGCGCGGCCTGACCGACCCCGAGGAGTCGCCGGGCGTCTACGGCATCATCCTGCACGACATCGCCGACACCTACCGCGACGCCCACGACCTCAAGGAGGCCGTCGAGTACTTCCGGCAGGCCGTCTCGTACAAGCAGCAGGCCGACAACCCGAGCGACCTCGCCACGACGATGACGGCACTCGCCAACACGCTGGTCGCGACGGGCGAGCGGACCGAGGCGCGGGACGTCCTCGAACAGCTCGCCGCGGAGGTCCCGAAGATCGGGGACACCGAGCGGCGGGCGGCCGTCCTGCACAACATGGCCCTCACCTACGAGGAGCTCGGCCGCCTGGGTGTCGAGCGGGCCTACGCCGACGCGGTCGCCGCCTGCCAGGCGGTGCTCGCCCTGATCGACGGTGCGTCCGATCCCGGCTGGTACGCGTCCGTGCTCAAGGACATGGGTGACGTCTACGACGCGCAGGACATGCTGCCGCAGGCCCACGCCGCGTACGAGGAGGCCGTCCGCTGCACCCGCCGCATCGAGGGCACGTCCACCTCGCTCATCACCGTCCTGATCGCCCTCGGCCGCACCAGCAGGCGGCTCGGCAAGCAGGAGGGCGAGACGACGGTGTCCGGTAACGGCGCGGCGGTCAACGGAGCGCGGCCCGACGCCGCGAGGTCTCAGCCGCGCGAAACCTCCGCGGAGACCCCGTCGGACGCGCCCCCGCCGCCGGACGGTCCGCCACCGGGCGACGAGGAGTCGTAGGGAGGGGCGCCGGGCGGGCGTTCCGTCTCCGTGCGGTACGCGCCGGGTGTCGTGCCCGTCCAGCGGCGGAACGCCCGGTGGAACGCGGTGTCCTCGGAGAAGCCGAGCCGGGCCGCGAGCTCCGCGATCGGCTCGTGGCCCTCCGCCAGACCCGCGATCGCCGCGTCGCACCGCACCGCGTCCTTCAACTGCTGGTACGACGTGGACTCCTGGGCGAGCCTGCGGCGCAGCGTCGCCGGGCTCACCGCGAGCCGCGCCGCGATCTCGCCGAGGGAGGGGAGCCGCGGCGTGGAGCGCAGGGCCCCGGCGAGGACGCGGCGCACCTGCTCGGCGACCGTCGTGCCGTACTCGCGGCGGCTGAGGAGTTCGAAGGGGGCAAGGCGCAGCATCTCGTCGAGCGCGTCCTCGTCCCTGACGAGCGGCGCGTCGAGCCAGTGCGGGTCGAAGCCCGCGCCGGTCCGCTCGGCGCCGAACCGCACGGGGCACCCGAAGAGCAGCTCGTACTCGTCCTTGTGCGGGGGCGGCGGGTGCCCGAACTCGGCCCAGCGCAGCGGGATGCGGCGCCCGATGAGCCAACTGCACAACCGGTGCCAGATGATGACGAGGCACTCGGCGAGGAAGTAGTCCTGTTCGAGGTCGCTGCGCACACCGAACACGGCCTCGCGCCCGCGCCGTTCGAGGACGAGATCGGGCCCGCCGGGAAACAGGCCGTAGAACGTCACGCCCCGCTCGACGGCCGCGCCGAGATCACGGCAGCCCAGCGCGGCCCGGCACATCATCGCGAACGTTCCCGGCCTGCTGACGGCGGAGCCGAGGCCCAGGAACTCGTCCTGCGTCGCGCGGTACAGCTCCCGGAAGAGCCGGGTGAACTGGGGCGCCGTGACCCGCGCCCGGTCGTCCCCGAGGAGGAGCGGCGGAATCTGCGCTTCCCGCAGCAGCGGCACCGTGTCCACACCGTGCCGCTCGGCGCCGCGCAGCACGGCCCGTACATGGTGCACGGTGATCGTCCGCCTGGCCATGTCACGACGTTAGCGCCGGGAGGTCCGGCCCAGAACACCGCGTTGGCGAGAACGGCTGAGCGCCCCGGCCAGTGGTGCTGACGTTTCGCGTCATCCCCGCGGCCGGGCGGGCTCCTTAGCGTCGTACGCATGCAGCAGACGCGGAAGGACCCCGTGCAGCCGTCCGAACTGCCCGGCACCCTGGCGCTCCTCGCGGAGTGGGCGGCGGAGCGCCACACCGATCTGCCCGCCCTGCGCTTCCGGCGCGACGGGGAGTGGGCCGGGACGACGTACGAGGAACTCCGCGACGCCGCACGCCGGGTGGGCCGGGCGCTGCTCGCGCTCGGGGTCCTTCCGGGCGCCCGCGTCGGGGTCCTCGCCGAGACGAGGCCCGAGTGGACCTGCACGCATTTCGGTGTCCTCGCGGCGGGTGCCGTCGTGGTGCCGGTCTATCCGACGGCCGGTGACGACGAGGTCGCGTGGGTCCTGTCGGACTCCGGCGCGGAGGTCGTGATCTGCGAGGACGCGGACCGGGCGGCGAGGGTCGGACGGCTGCGGGACCGCGTTCCCGGTCTGCGGCACGTGCTCCTCATGACGGAGCCGCCGAACGAACTCGGCTCGCTGGAAGAGCTCTTGGAGCGGGCATCCGCGTGCCGCGGCACGGACCTGGCCACCGTCATCTATACGTCAGGTACCACGGGACCGCCCAAGGGCTGTCTGCTCACGCACGGCAACCTGCTGGCCGTGCAGGCCGCGACCCTCCCGCTCGTGGACGGCGGCCCCGGCGAGTCCACGTACCTCTATCTGCCGCTGGCCCATCTCCTGGCCCAGCTCATCGAGTTCACGACGCTCATCGCGGGCGGCACGCTCACCTACTTCGGCGGGCGCATCGAGGACGTCGTCGCCGAGCTCGCCGAGGCACGGCCCACGCATCTGCCGTCCGTGCCGCGGCTGTTCGAGAAGGTGCGGTCCGTGGTGCTGTCGCTGGCCGAGGCGCGGGAGGGCGGGCGTGAGCGGTTCGAGGAGGCCGTCCGCATCGGGGTCCTCGCCGCCGAAGGAGCGCTGCCCGACGAGCTGCGGGACGCGTACGAAGCGGCCGACGAGGCCCTCTACAGCCTGGTCAGGCAGGCGCTCGGCGGCCGGGTCCGGTGGGCGCTGACGGGCGGCGCGCCCATCGCGCCGGACACCGTCGACTTCCTGCGGGCCTGCGGCATCGCGGTCTACGAGGGGTACGGGATGACGGAGTCGGCGGGCGTCCTCACCCTCAACCACCCGGGGGCGGTGCGGTACGGGACGGTGGGCCGGCCCGTCGACGGCGTCGAGCTGCGCATCGCCGATGACGGGGAGGTCCTGGCCCGCGGCGCCATGGTCTTCTCCGGCTACCACAACAACCCCGACGCCACCCGTGACGTCCTCGACGCCGGAGGGTGGCTGCACACGGGCGACCTGGGCGCGCTCGACGACGACGGGTTCCTCACGATCACGGGCCGCAAGAAGGACCTCATCATCACCTCCGGCGGCAAGAACCTCACTCCCTCCCTGACCGAACTCGCCATTCAGGCCTCACGGTTCGTCTCCCGCGCCGTGATGATCGGCGATCACCGGCCCTACCCGGTCGCGCTCGTCACGCTGGACGCGGAGGAGGTCGCGGGGTGGGCGGAGCGCGAGGGCGTGACACCGGCCGTCCCCGCCTCCCGCGACCCACGCGTGCGCGCCCTGGTCCAGGAGGCCGTGGACGCCGCCAACGCCACGGCGTCGCGGCCCGCCCGCATCCGCGACTTCACCGTCCTCGACGAGGACTTCACGGTGGAGGGCGGCCTGCTCACCCCGAGCCTGAAGGTGCGCAGGAAGGCGGTGACGGAGCGGTACGCGGAGGTGGTGGAGGAGTTGTACGAGCGGGGACCGACCAACCGAGCCCCCTAGGGAGAGCGCCCGGCTACCGCACCCCCGCCAGCCGCAGCAGCGCCGTCGTCGCCGCCGCGCCCACCACGACCACGGCGAACGGCGCCCTGCGCCACGCGAGCACCCCGCCGGCCAGTACCCCGGCGGGCCTCGCCCACCCCGCGAAGCCCTGCCCCTCGGTGAGCGCGCCGGTGGCGAGCAGCGCGACGAGCAGCACGGTGGCGCCCACGGTCAGCATCTCCTGGACCCGGGCGGGGAGTTCGACGCGTCCGTGCAGGACGGGCCCGGCGAGCCGGAAGACGTACGTTCCCGCGGCCAGGGCGAGGACGCAGGCGAGCGTGGCGTTCATGAGGCGCTCCTCGAAGAGGCGGGGCGGGGGCGGCGGGGTCCGCGGCGTGCCGCGAGCAGACCGAGCAGGGCGAGGAGTACGGGGACCCCGGCGGGCAGCAGCGGCGCGGCGAGCACCGCGACGACCGCGCCGGCCGCCGAGGCCCGCCGTGCCGCGCTGTCGCCGCGCAGGGCGGGCAGCACCAGCGCGAGCAGCACCGCGGGGAACGCGGCGTCGAGCCCGAACCGGTCGGTGTCGCCGAGCGCGGACCCGGCGAGGGCGCCCGCGAGCACGGAGAGGTTCCACGCGGCGAACAGGCCGACGCCGGATATCCAGAAGGCCGCCTTGCGCTGCCTGCGTCCCTCCTGGGCGAGGACGAACGCGGCGGTCTCGTCGGTGACGAGGTGCGCGCCGATCAGCCGCGCGGTCCAGGACCGGCCGAGGTCGTCGGCGAGGGCGAGGCTGAACGCGGCCGTACGGGAGTTGAGCAGCAGCCCGGTCGCCGCGGCCGCCACGGGGCCGCCGCCCGCGGTGAGGACGCCGACCGCGCTGAACTGGGCGGAGCCCGCGTACACGAGCAGCGACATGAGGACCGGCACCCACACGGGAAGGCCGCCTCCGACGGCGATGGCGCCGAAGGAGATGCCGACGACGGCGTCGGCGAGCCAGACGAGCGCGATGTCGCGCAGGACGCCGGGCGGGAGGTCGGAGAAGCGGACGAGGCCGGTGGCCCCCTCGCCCGTTCGGCAGGACGGGTCGTCTGTTCGGTGTGGCGAACGCATGCGTCGTAGGATGGGCGGAGAGGATCGCGTTCGTCAAGCCGAACGATCGGCCCCCTGTACCGAACGGACGGGGAAGAGGGCTAGGAGAAGCAGTCATGACCGACGGGTCCGACGGGTCCCGCATGCCGCGCGAGTGGGTGGCCGCGGCGCTGCGCCGCGAGCGCACCAGGGCCGGGCTCTCCCTCTCCGAGCTGGCCAAGCGCGCGGGCATCGCGAAGTCCACGCTGTCCCAGCTGGAGGCGGCCACGGGCAACCCCGGCATCGAGACGCTCTGGGCGCTGGCCGTCGCGCTCGGCGTGCCGTTCAGCGTGCTCGTGGAGTCGCCGACGCCCGCGGTGACGGTGATCCGCGCGGGCGAGGGCCCGACCATGCACGCGGAGAACTCCTCGTACGCGGGCACGCTGCTCTCCGCGGGCCCGACGGGCGTACGGCGCGACATCTACCACGGCGCACTGGAGCCGGGCGCGCCCCGCGAGTCCGACGCGCACATCCCGGGTTCGGTGGAACACCTGGTCATCAGCACGGGCCGCCTCCTGGCGGGCCCACGGGGCGAAGCGGTGGAACTGTCCCCCGGCGACTACATGTCGTACCGCGGAGACGTCCCCCACTCCTACGAGGCCCTGGCCCCGAACACGACGTTCGTCATGATCATGCAACACGTGTAGAGCTGCCCCGAAGGGGCGCACTCCAGGGGCGCGGGGAACTGCGCGCCCAGCCCCGTCCGGCCCGCACCGGGGCGACCGCCCGGCCCCCACGAGCGGAGGTCGATACCCAGGGCCCAGGGGCCAGAAAAGGCAGGAGCCCCGTCTCCTCTGCTCGCGCAGGGGAGCGGGGCTCCTTGGGTACTACTAATCAATCTCCGGATCTGGTCACCGGAGCAACCACACGCCCCACTCGCGTGGGGCGCCCGATCACATCGGGGTGACGTTCTCCGCCTGCGGGCCCTTCGGACCCTGCGTCACGTCGAAGGAAACGGCCTGGTTCTCCTCGAGGGAGCGGAAGCCGTTCGCGTTGATCGCGGAGTAGTGGACGAAGACGTCCGGGCCGCCGCCTTCCTGGGCAATGAAGCCAAAGCCCTTTTCAGCGTTGAACCACTTCACGGTTCCGGTAGCCATAAGCCCTCCTTGGGCCAAAGGGTTGCCCTGCTCCAGAACCAGCGATTGTTTAAACAACTGCATAAGTCTGAAAACGACGAGAGCCCACGGAGTTACATGCTCCGCAGGCTCTGTACTGCAAGGGAAACCAAACTGCAACTTGCGGCGAGCTTAGCACGCAGGCAGGGGAATGCAATAGGGGGCAAGATCACGTCACCCGGAGGTTTGACGCGTCCCCCAGTGGTGTTGACGGGACGCGCCCGGGCCCCGGCGCCCCGCCCGTACCGCAAGGGGGCTAGCCTCGCCGATGTGGACAATTCTCCCCTGAACGCCTTTGCGGGGGCAGGCGCCGAACAGCCGCACGACTCCCGTCGCATTCCCCGGCCGCGCGTCGGTCACATCCAGTTCCTCAACTGCATGCCCCTGTACTGGGGCCTCGCGCGGACCGGGACCCTCCTCGACTTCGAGCTCACCAAGGACACCCCCGAGAAGCTCAGCGAGCAGCTGGTCAGGGGCGAGCTGGACATCGCGCCGGTCACCCTCGTCGAGTTCCTGAAGAACGCCGACGACCTCGTCGCCTTCCCCGACCTCGCGGTCGGCTGCGACGGCCCCGTCATGTCGTGCGTGATCGTCTCGCAGGTGCCGCTGGACCGGCTGGACGGCGCACGCGTCGCGCTCGGCTCGACGTCCCGCACCTCCGTGCGGCTCGCGCAGCTGCTGCTCGCCGAGCGGCACGGCGTGCGTCCCGAGTACTACACGTGCCCGCCCGACCTGGGGCTGATGATGCGGGAGGCGGACGCCGCCGTCCTCATCGGTGACGCGGCGCTCCGCGCGAACCTCATCGACGGACCGCGGCTCGGCCTGGACGTGTACGACCTCGGGGAGATGTGGAAGGAGTGGACGGGCCTGCCGTTCGTCTTCGCCGTCTGGGCGGCGCGGCGCGACTACGCGACGCGGGAGCCGGAGGTCGTCCGCGCGGTGCACAAGGCGTTCCTCTCCTCCCGCGACCTCTCCCTGGAGGAGGTCGGCAAGGTCGCGGAGCAGGCCGCACGCTGGGAGTCCTTCGACGCCGGCGTCCTGGAGCGGTACTTCACGACCCTCGACTTCCGCTTCGGCGGCGAGCAGCTGGAGGGCGTGACCGAGTTCGCCCGCAGGGTCGGCCCGACGACGGGCTTCTCCGCGGACGTACAGGTGGCGCTCCTGGAGCCGTAGGCGGCTCAGCCGCCCGGGATCGGCGCCTGCATGTGCTCGCTGATCCACTGGATGGGGCCGTCGGCCATGGCGGGGACGTAGGAACGCGCGTTGTGGCCGCCGCCCTGGATGACGTTGAGCCGCGTCTTCACGGGGCCCTTCCCGTACGTCCTGATGAACTTCCGCAGGTTCGCCCGCCCCGATTCCTCCGTGCCGATCTGGAAGGCGAGGTCGACCTCCGGGCCCCCGCGCTCGGCGAGGCGCCGGGCGAGCCGCCCCGGGTCGTTGGCCCGGCGCTCCTTCTCGTGGCCCGCCCAGAGCGGCGAGTCAGGGACGGTGTCCGGGCCGCTGGCGATCACGGCGCGGAACCTGTCCGGGCGCTTCAGGACGGACTTCAGCCCGACGAAGCCGCCGGACGACGAACCCATGAAGGCCCAGCCGTCGCGGGACTTGAACGTCCGGAAATTCGCCCGTGCGAAATCGGGGACGTCGTCCGTCATCCAGGTGCCCATTCTCGGACGGCCCGGAATATCGCTGCCGTCGTAATAGTTCTTTGCGTCCGGATTGAGGACGGGCATCACCACGATGAACGGCAGACTCTTCCCTTCCCTGGACCAACGGGCGATGCTGCTCTCCAGCTTGAGGTCGGTCCCCATCCAATAGTTGTTGGGATAGCCGTTGCCGCCGGGCAGGACTATCAGTACGGGGAAGCCGCTGTCGGCGTACTTCGGGTCGAAGTACTGCTTCGGTGCCCAGACCCACACCTTGCCGGTGAATCCGGACTTCTTCCCCTTCAGTGTCGTCACCCCGATCTTTGTGCCGTCGTCGAGTGTGCTCTCGGTGGTGAAGGCCGCCTTGGGTCCGGTCGGCAGGAGTGTCTTCGCCGCCGCCGCGCCCTTCGCCTGTGTCGTGGCGCCCGAGGGCCGCTTCGGCCCCTCGAAGCTCACCGGCTCACCCTTGTCGGAGGAGCAGGCGGACAGGAGCAGCGCCGAGGCCAGGGCCGCGGCGGTCGCTGCGAGTGCGGTGGGGGAGGGACGGCGACGGTTCATGGGGACCTCGGGGCGGGGACGTGGGAAACGTGGGGTCGTAGCGGGATGTAGGTGAGCAATACGGGCATTACGCACATGTAGAGGGGAATGCGGGCGGGAGCGTTCCGTCCGCGGCTCGCGCACTACGCTGATCCGCGGTGTCGAGGCGCGCGAGGTGTCCGGCGCCGCGCCTGGGGGAGGCCAAGGTCATGCATCCGCTCGAAGCCGACGAACCCACCGCGATCGGGCCCTACCGGCTGCTCGGCCGGCTCGGCTCCGGCGGCATGGGCCGGGTCTATCTGGGCCGCAGCGGGGGCGGCCGCACCGTCGCGGTCAAGGTCGTGCACCCGCACTTCGCGCTCGACGAGGAGTTCCGGGCGCGCTTCCGCCGCGAGGTCGACGCGGCCCGGCGGGTCGGCGGCGACTGGACGGCCCCCGTCCTGGACGCGGACCCGGACGCGTCCGTCCCTTGGGTCGCCACGGGGTACGCGGCCGGGCCCTCGCTCACCGAGGCGGTGCGGGACGGCGGGCCGCTGCCCGAGCACTCCGTACGGGTCCTCGGCGCGGGCCTCGCCGAGGCGCTGGCGCACGTGCACGGACTGGGACTCGTCCACCGCGACGTGAAGCCCTCCAACGTCCTGCTCACCCTCGACGGCCCCCGCCTCATCGACTTCGGTATCGCCCGCGCCACCGACGGCACCGCCTCGCTCACCTCCACCGGCGTCTCCGTCGGCTCGCCCGGCTACATGTCGCCCGAGCAGATCCTCGGCAAGGGCGTCACGGGCGCGGCGGACGTCTTCTCGCTCGGCGCGGTCCTGGTGTACGGGGCGACGGGAGAGTCACCGTTCCCCGGCGACTCGTCGGCGGCCCTGCTCTACAAGGTCGTCCACGAAGAGCCCGAACTCGGCGCGCTGCGCGGCGATCTGCGCGCCCTCGCCGCCGCGTGCCTGGCCAAGGACGCGTCCGCGCGCCCCGCCCCCGCGGAACTCGCCCGCCGCCTCGCCCCGCAGGGCGCGGCCGCGCTGGTGACGGCGGGGTGGCTGCCGGGTCCCGTGGTGGAACGGGTGAGCCGGAGCGCGGTGCGGCTGCTGGACCTGGACACGGGAGCGGGGGCGGGGGCGGGGGCGGCGCCCGCTCCGCGGGAGGCGCCCTCGGGTCCCGTGGCGTTCAACACACCCTCCGTGGAGGGCTCGTTCGGCCCCCCGGACCCGTCGTACGCACCCGCACCCCCTTCCGTACCGGCACCCGTATCCGCGCCCGCCCCCGCCGCACCGGGCAAGCTCACCGTCTCCGTGGCCGCGACCTCCGCACCCGAAGGCCCGAACGGGCGCGGCCGCAGGGTGAGTTGTACGGTCGCGCTCGCCGTGGCCGGGGCGTTGGCCGCCGTCACGGTCGGTTCGGTGTTCGTCTTCGGGATGCTGCCGGAGGACGAGAATGCGGCGGGGGACCAGGCCGGTCAGCCGCCGGCGGCGTCCGGCGCGCCCAGCACCCCGGAGGGCTCCGCGGGCCCGGGCAAGGTCCCCGAGACCTACCTCGGCACATGGCGAGGCGACGCCGACGCGAGCGGCGGCCGGGTCCCCCTAGGCACGTTCACGGTCACCCTGCGCCAGACGAAGCCGGGGGAACGGCTCGGCACGGTCCTGCAGCGCGACCCGATCGGCAACACGTGCACGGACGTCCTGACCCTGAAGTCGGCCACCAAGGCGGAGGTCGTGGCGGTGGGCAAGGGCGCCGAGGGCAACGGCGGCCAGTGCGCGCAGACCCCGCACACGGTCCGCCTGCGCCTGGACGGCAGGACCCTCGTCTACACGTCGGACGACCCCGACGCGGGCGACCCTAAGGCGCGGCTGTCCCGGGTGGAGTGAGAGCCGCGCGGCGCCTCTTCAGGTACAGGTGCACGAGCCGGCCGCCCGCCACCGCGCAGAAGACGGCCGCCGCGAGGCCCGGCAGCCACAGGTAGGGGTACTGCTCGTGGACCCAGCAGGGCTCGCCGTGGGCGAAGCACTCCGGGCCGCGGCGGCGGTGCTTGGGCCGCGTCGCTCCGAAGCAGAGCAGGAGAAGCAGGCACGTCAGCGCCACGCCGGGAAGGGCGGCGACCGCCCGGCCCGCCGAACGCAGCGGCTCCTTCTTCCAGTCCGCCCGCAGCAGCGGAACGACGATCGCGGCGACGGCGGGCGGGGCGAGAAGCCCGATGGTGATCGCGAAGCCGTAGCCGCCGCCGGGCCAGCCGGGCGCGACCTCTCCCCACAGCGTCTCGCCCCAGGCCAGGTCCGCCAGGCCGAAGAGGACCACCACGGCGAGGACGGCGAGGAACAGCAGGGTGCCGAAGCGCCAGTTGCCCCGCTCCCCCTCCTCGCCCCCCTTCCGCTTCCCCTTCCCCGACCGGCCGGAGGTCCGCGCCCCCGGCACATGCTCGTACCGCAGCGCGGGCCCCGCCGCGCGCCGCCGGGAACTCCCCACAGCCGACCCCTTCCTGCCCTCACGACCTCCGCTACAGCGGAGTCGTCACCGTGGAGATCTCGCCGCTGCCGAGGTGCAGCATGCCCTTGCCCGGCGCCACCGGACCGCCGACCATGCTGCGCGAGATCCGCAGCCCGATCAGATCGCCGCTGGAGCTGTCCTGCGGCGACAGCAGAATGCCGCGGCGTCCCTTCTTCGCGTCGACCTGCCAGCCCGAGAAGCCGCTGCAGACGTCCTCCTCGTCGCCGGCGATGACCAGGGCGAGACCCAGGTCGGTGCCGCGCTGGATGATCCGCTTGAAGTGGCTCGCCGCGTCCGCGTCCTCGAGGATCTCGGCGTCGTCGACGAGGACGACGACCGGGTCCTCGGTCGACGCCTCCGCCTCGTCGATGAGCTCCTCGAACTCGTCTTCGTCGATGTCGTCCCCGGTGAACACTTTCAGCACGCCCTCCGTGCCCTCGAGCGCACGCAGCGGCGACTGGCGCGGGGCGGCGACGACCAGACGTACACCCTGCGTGCGGAACGAACGCGCCATGTTCATCAGGACCGTCGAGCGACCCGACTTGGCCGGGCCCGCGATGACGAACGCCGGCACGCCCTCCGCCAGGTCGGGCCCGTGCCCCATGACCTCGTCGCCGCCGATGCCCACCAGCGCCCACAGCTTGGAGCGCGAGGCGTCCGGGTCGCGCAGCTCCCACGCCTCCTCGAAGGAGATGCGGCTCGGCAGCGTGTCGACGCGGAACGGGCGGCGGTGGCGCGGCACGTCCGCGTCACGGGCCGCGGCCCGCTCGCCGATCGCGCCGATCGCGGCGGCCTGCCCCTGACCGGTGGAATCCTCCGACAGGAGAGCGAACTGCGTCTCCGTGCCGCTCTCGTTCCTGAAGGCGCGGCCCGGCGCGATCTCCTCGGGGACCTTGCGAGCCGGGATGCCGAGCATCGAGAAGTCGGAGCGGTCGGCGAGCCGCAGACCGTACTTGTCCTCGGTGAGCGAGGAGATGCGGCCCACGAGGAGCTGGCGGTCACCCGTCATCACCATGTGGAGGCCGACGCTCGCGCCCTCCCGCATGATCGTGGTGATCTCGTCGGTCAGCGAACCGTGGTCGATCTCGCCGAGCGTGGGCAGCCAGCCCTCCCAGCGGTCGAGGAGCACGACGATGTGCGGCAGCCGCTCGTCCTCCGCGGCGTCGGCCCGCTGCTCGCCGATGTCCGCGTACCCCTTGTCGGCCAGCAGGTCCTGGCGGCGGGTGAGTTCGCCCTTGAGGCGGTTGATGAGGCGTACGACGCGCTCGGTCTGGTTGCGGCCGACGACGGCGCCGCAGTGCGGCAGGCGGGTCAGCGCGTTGAGCGCACCGTTGCCGCAGTCGATGCCGTAGAGGTGCACGTCGGCGCTGGAGTGGGTGCGGGCGAGCGAGCCCGCGATGGTCCGCAGGACCTGCGAGCGGCCGGAGCGCGGCGCGCCGCCGATCATCAGATGGCCGAAGTGCGCGAAGTCCACGACGACGGGGCGGCGCGCCTGGTCGGCGGGGAGGTCCTCGACGCCGTACGGGGCGGGCGTGAGCGCGCCGGGGGCCGTGCGGGGCGCCGGGGCGGGGATCTCGTCGAGCAGCAGGGTCTCGCCGAGCGCGGGCAGCCAGGGGCTGTGCTGGGCGGGGATGCCGAGGGTCCTGTTGGCCTCGATGATCTCGTCGACGAGGACCTTCAGGTCGGTGATCTCCTCCTCCTCGCGGGCCTGCGCCTTCGGCTTCACGAGCGTGGCGCGGCCGAGGGCCGCCCAGTCGAGGGAGTCGACCCACGGCGCGAGCAGCGTCGGGTCGGCGGCCCCGGGGCGGCGGCCACCGACACGGCCCGACTGGAACGGTACGAGGGAGGCGTGCCCGAGACGCACGTACGCCCGTCCCGGGGTGTTCTTGGAGATGTGCCCGGCCTCGGGGGAGTCGATGACGTCGCTGGACTCGCCGCCGTCCGTCACGCGCAGCGCGATGCGGAGGTTGGTGTTGGCGCGGATCTCCGGAGAGACGACACCGGAGGGCCGCTGCGTGGCCAGGAGCAGGTGGATGCCGAGCGAACGGCCGCGCTGGGCGATGTTCACGAGGCCCGTCACGAAGTCGGGCAGGTCACGCACCATCGAGGCGAACTCGTCGATGACGATGAGGAGTCGCGGCACGGGCGCGTGCGAGGGGTCGCGCCGCACGAGGTCCTGGTAGTCCTCGATGTCCTTGGCGTCGGCGTCGGCGAGGATGTGCTCGCGCCGCTTCAGCTCGGCCCCGAGGGACTCCAGGGCCCTCTCCACGAGGTGCGCGTCGAGGTCGGTGACCATGCCGACGGTGTGCGGCAGCTTCACGCAGTCCTTGAAGGCAGACCCACCCTTGTAGTCCACGAGGACGAAGGTCATGTTCTCGGGCGTATTGGCGACGGCGAGCGCGGCCACGATGGTCTGCAGCAGCTCCGACTTACCGGAACCGGTGGTACCGGCGATGAGGCCGTGCGGCCCGTCCTTGCGCATGTCGATGCCGAAGGGACCGTCGTACGACTCACCGATGACGGCCATGGTGGACTGCCCGCCCGCCTGCCACCTGGCGGTGATCGCTCCCGCGGTCGGCGGCTCCAGCTGCAGCACGTCGAGCAGCCGACTCGACCCGGGCAGCGCGGAGTCCTCGGTCTCCCCGCTGATGTCGCGCAGCGGCGACACGGACCGCGCGAGGCGCAGGCACCAGGCGGGGGTCACGAAGTCGGGCCGTACGTCGAGGAGTCGCTCGGCGCCGCTCATCTCGACGCGCAACCGCAGCTCGCGCGGGGCGCCGGCCTGCTGCGGGTCGGGCGCGGTGGTGTGCCAGGCCTGGAAGGAGGGGAAGCCGCCGGGGGCCTGCTGGGGCATCGCGGGCCCGCTCGGCGCGCTCGGCAGGGCCGCGCCGCCGGCGCCGCTCGCGTACGGGTCGGGACCCGGCTTCGGCTCGGCGACGACGAAGGCCTGGCACTCGCCCGGCAGGAACCGTTCCTCGGTGTCGAGGCAGAGCGCGTACATGTGCACGGCGGGCCCCTCGCGCAGCAGCCGCACCACACCGGGCAGCGACCGCAGCCGCCGCGACCCGTCCCACACCACGACGATGTCGGGGTCGGAGAAGGCCGCCCCCTGCCCCTTGTTCTCCTCGGCGGCCTTCACCCGCGCGTCGAGGATCTGGGTCAGCTCACCGATGCGGGCGCCGACGGTCTCGGCGTCCGTCCCGATGAGTACGTTGATGTCCTGGCCGCCGGACGGCCGGGCGTGCGGCAGCCACCGCACCCAGTCCCAGCTCTCCTTCGACGTGGCCTCGGTGAGTACGTAGAACTGCACGTCCATCGGGCTGTGCAGGGTCGCGGTCTGCGCGACGGCCCAGCGCCCGAGCGCGGTGGCGGAGTCGTCGGGCCCCGCTATGCCGATGACACCGAGCCCCTTCAGCGGCAGCGCGACGGGCGCGTCCTCGATCTTCCACGTGACCTGCCGCCGGTGGTCGTCCTTCTCCGGGTCGTCGAGGACGACCTCGGAGGGCAACTGCCCGGTCCCGAACCGCACGAGGAGATGGTCGGCGTCGGTGCGCCGCCGCTCCCAGAGCCGGGTGCGGGGCCCGGTGGCGAGGGCGAGCACGGAGGCGGGATCGGGCACGGCGTTGCGCCGGTCGACCCGCTCGGCGACGAGCGCGTCCTGCGCGTCCTTCTCGATCCGGGCCTTCGTCTCCTTGTACTCCTTGACCTGCTTCGCATGGGACTTGCGCCCGTGCTTCTTGTCCATGAAGTAGTTGCCGAACAGCATGATGGGACTCAGTCCCGCCATGATCAGGTAGTACCAGCGATTGAAGATCATCGCTGCGATGACGGCACCGACCAGCGGAAACAGCGCCATCAGCCACGGCAGCGGCCGCGCCTCGAACTCACGGGGCGGGCTGGGCAGCCGGAAACTGGTCTGCCGCTCGGGCGGCCGCAGCCGCGGAGGCCGGTTGTAGTCGAGCCCGGCACCGTCCTCGGACCACTTGAGGGCGGCGTTCGGGGGCGTGTAGCGGACGAGTTCGAGGAGGGTGTTGCCGAGCGCGATCTGAGCCCCGAGCGGCCAAGCGACACTGTCGAGCCGCCCATTGGCGCCCCGGGCCCCCTTCGCCAGCTTGGCCCGAGCCTCCTTGCGCTCCTTCCACTCCTTGCGAGCCTGCCGCTCCCGCTTCTCCCGGGCCTTGCGGTCCTTCTTGGACTCGCCCTCGACCGGCGCCCCCGCCCCAACGGGCTCTTCCTCCTCCTTCTCCACCCCGAAGGGCGCGCCGTCGAGCGTCACACCCTCCTTCTCCTCAGGGGTTCCGTGGAGGGTGGCCTGACAGGTGCCGTCGGTTGCAACTGACAACGTCAGGGCGCGGGCGGGCAGCTCCGGATCATCGATGCGGATGTACGAGGCGGGCCCGCCGCCGATGTCGTACCGCCCGATCCCGAGCCGGTGCACGGCTCCGGCGGCGGCCCCGCTCGCGACGCGCAGCTCGACGAGCCCGGAGGGCTCGCCGGGCAGACATCCGGCGGGATCGTCGAGGCTGACGATGGCCCCCTCGCGCAGCGGCGAGGTGACGACGGTGGCGGAGGGGTCGACGGCGTACCCGTCCACATAAATGATCGGAGCGCCACCGCCGGGCGCCTGCTGCCCGTGCCCGATCGGAATGACCTGCGCACCGCTGTGGCCGACCTGCCGGGCCAGTTCCACCGCGATGTCCCGCACGGTGGACTCGGGATCGGCGTCGAGAACCACGTCGGCGGTGCCCCCGCCGAACGGATCGACGACGGTCAGAGTCAGGCGCACGATCGTCCTCCCCGGAGCTGAACAATGCGCCCGACGATATCCGCTCCCCCCTTCCCACAGGCAACGCCCTGTGCACAGCCGCACCCGGGAAAGGCCACGCGCCACCCGACATCCCCTGCCGCGATCTCCCTCCGCATCCGCCCGCATTCCTCCATAACTCTTCGCACCCCTTCGCACTCGCTCATAGCAGAGCTGTGACTGAACCGGGCTGTGATCCCATCCGCCCCACCCGTAAGCTGCTGGCGCAAGAGCGGAAGATCACACCATCCGCGTTAAGGGAGCCACGGGGGTTGGCCCTGCGGCGAGTTGATTGGGAGAGAGCCTCATGGCCAAGGACCTTGATGTCACATATCAGGACATGCGAGACGCGGCCAAGCACGTGGTCAAGGAGAAGGACAAGCTCAACGAGAAGCTGGACGGGCTGAAGAAGTACATCAAGCACCTCGTCGAGACGGGCTTCGTCACGAAGAGCGCCTCGAAGGCGTTCGACGAGAACTTCGACGAGTTCGTCGAGGGCGCGAAGAAGACGATCGACGGCCTGGACGGCATGGGCGACTACCTGACCAACGCCGCGGACAAGTACGAGCAGATCGACGACGAGCTCGGCAAGGCTGCACGCAAGTAGCCGGGGGCTCGGCTCCTTCGGGGCGGGAAGGGCGGGGCGACCGCCGTTCCCGCCCCGCCGTCGTTGTTCGGGCAGGGTTCGCAGGCGAGAAGCCACGGGACCACCCCCGCCGCCGGTTACAAGGGAGTTGATGTCGTGACGGAGCAAGAGCGGCAGAGCCGAAACGGAAGTGCACGGAGCACACCGGGCCCACCCGTCCCCGTCCCTGAGGACGACTACGTCGTCGCATTCGACTTCGACGACGGCTGGCTCGGGCTCACGCTCCACGAGGGCACCCGGGCGGAGGCCCGTCAGATGGCCGCGAGCCTTGCCGAGCGATTCGATCCGCGGCGGCAGGGCGTCGGCGGCAGGGGGACGGCAGGGGGACGGCAGGGCGGCGGCAGGACGGCGCTCCAGCGCGAACTGGAGGAGCATGCCCTCTCGGTCCACGCATCCGGCCCGCTCCTGACCGCGGTGGCCTAAACGGTCAGTGGCGTGTTCTTGCCCACCCGCGGCCCGCCGGGGTCCTCAACGGTTGATCGACTGGATCTCCTCGACCGTGACGTTCTGGACCGCCTCTATCTTGCCGTCGGGCATGGCCTCGGCCGCGCCATGGCCTGTGCCCGTCCAGCTGATTTCCCAGGTGAGGGAGGCCTTGAGGGGGAACGTGGAGCCGGCGGACGAGCGGCCGTAGACGATGCCGCAGGGCGGGGTCTCCTTGGACTTGCCCTTCGCGTACGGCTCCCCGATCGTGTCGCCGACGATGGGGCACTCACCGTTCGCGGGGAGCGTGGTCGCGTCCGCGGTGCCGGGGTCGAGGGTGAGCGACTTGGGCTTCGCGGTCGTCGTCGCCTCGATCCGGAAGCCCGGGATGTCGATCGCCGCCGTCGCCTTCACCTCGTCGAAGGCCGCCTTGTCGAGCCAGGCCCACGTCGGCAGCTTCACCTTGGTCGTGCCGTCGGGGGCCAGGGTGACCTTGGTCTTCGGCAGCTCCATGTGCTGGTAGGCGAGCGCCGCGAGGATCTCCGGGCTGATGGCCTCCTCGTACTGGGGCGGCGGCGCCTCGCCGTTCTCGACCCAGAAGGGGATGTCACTGCACGAGGTCCGCTTGAGGTAGTCCGGCTCGTCGGGGTTCTCGACCGCCGCCCAGAACATCCCCTCGCCGTCCTTGTCGACGTTGTAGTCCTTGTAGCCGGGGGTGTCCGTCCAGCCGTAGTCGTCCTCGTAATGCCGCTGGAGCTCGTTGATCGCCGCGCCCGCGTGCCCGGTCATCCCGGGCGCGCTCGCCGCGTCCTTCAGCTCCTTCGACATCTTCTTCTTGAACTCCTCGGCGCCGTACTTGGGTGCGTACCAGCAGGGCGGAGGCGTCCAGTTGACGTCGGACGACGTCACATTGCCGCTGCCGCCGCCTTTGGCGACGGAGCCGGTGTAGGTGACTTTCGCGGCGGCGTAGATGCCGGTGCCGGATTTGTCGGCGCCGCCCTGCTGTTCGGTGCTTCCGCCCTCGCCGTTGCTGCTGGGCTCCGCGGCGTACGCCGCGTGTGTGAGGGTGAGCGTTCCGGCGGCGAGTGCCAGGGCCGCCGCGCCGGTACCGAGCGTCGTGAGCCGTGATCTGTTCACTGGCATTGCTTCGCCTTCGTCTCGACGAACACCTTGGAGGCCTGCCACAAGCCTTCACCCGTGGGGTACTTGACCATCACGATCTTGAAGTGGTCGTAGTCCTTGATGCTCGGCTCGCTCTTCAGGACCTTTCCGGTCTTGATCTCTTTGCCGTAGAACTTGCTCGAGTCCACGCAGAAGGCGACCTCCACCGACTTGCCGTTCGGGGCGGACCGGGTGGTGGCCTGGTAGTGGCGCCGGGTCCCGGTGGCCGTCCAGCCGCCGTCGATCCGGCTGTCGATCTGCACCTTCGCGTAGTGCAGCCCGCCGCCGGTGGAGTACGCGGACACCGCCGCGTCCTTCGAGGTGCGCTTGTCAACGCCCCGATAGATCGCCCGCATGAAGTTCGCGGCATCATCCATAGCCGCCGCCTCGTTCGCGTCCTTCGGCTTGTCCCAGTCGAAGACCAGATTCATGCTCTTCGGCAGCGATACGTCGACGCCGTCCGGCTTGTCCGCGGCCGGTGCGCCCGCCGGGTCGGCCGACTTCTTCGGCTTCGCCGAGCCGTCGTCGGCCCCGGCGATCTTGTCGTTGTCCTTGGAGTCACTGTCGCTCCCGCCGCCGCATCCCGTCAGGAGCAGGGCAGCGGTCGCGGCGAGCGCGGCGGTGACGGGCACGGTGCGGCGGTTCACGGTCGGCTCCCGGTGGGGCGAGGGGTGTCTCCAGCGTGCCGACGTTAACCGTGGGGTCGCGGGTTCCGCCAGGGCTGGAAGTGGCCTGATAGCGGGGCGAATCGCCTGATTCCAGTGGACTGTCACCGTGTCGTGACGCGGAGGCGCGGGCGCCATCTATCGGGACTCAGCTGTCGCCGGAACCATTCAAGGAGGGCACGCGGTGATACAGGCACTCGGCTCAGGCGTCGAGGTTCACGAAGAGGCTCCGGGCGAACTCGTCGAACTCGTCGAACTCGTCGATGTTCGACGTGATCCACCCGATGTCCTCACCCACCGTGCGCACGATCACGTCGATGCGGAGGGATTCCAGGCGCCAGGCGTAGTTCACCGAACAGCACATGGCACCGGCCTCGGATGCGACGAAGTAGCGGATGGAGCGCTTGCCGCGGCCCAGATGCTCGGTGTCGAAGTCGATGACCTCGGGGTCCTGAGCGGCGCCGGGTTCGTCCTTCTGGACGAGCTCGTCCAGCGTCGCGTCGACGTCACCCTCGCTCGGGCCCGCGTGAACGAGGAAGGTCAGGAACTCCCTGCGGGGGTCCGGTACGTAGAGAAAGATCTGGTGGACCGGGACGGTCCGGGGAAGCTGCTCCGCCACGGAGTCCAGCTCGAAGGCCAGCATCTTGACCTGCTTCTTGTCGACGTGTTCGTCGTCGACGAGCGACCAGAGCAGCTCCGAGGTGCGGCGAGCCCATTTCTTGCGTTCCCGTGCCGCCGCACGCCCGTCGCCCAGGAGGGGCATGGCGGGCCAGACGGTGGCATCGCTGTCCGAGTCGAGAGAGAAGGTGACGGTCACTCGGTCCTCCAGCGAAACGTAGTCATCACGGCGTCGAAGAGCTCGACGAGGATCTCGGTGAAGTCGCCCTCGGGGTTGCCGTCGCCGAGTGTGGTGAAGCTGACGACGACCCAACCCCCGTCCCCGCCGGGCGGGGCGGGAGAGCCTGACAACGCGGACGACGGTACCGGCACGACGTATTCGACGTGCTTCGACGGCGCGTCCGCACCCTTCATCGCACAACGAACTAGCTTCTACAGTGGCGTAGTAGTACGGTCGGTGGCGACGTCAAGATCACCCCGCGCTCTGGGTGCCGTCCACGCCGCCAGCCAGGGTGCCGAGAGCCAACTACGCCTCAATCAACAGGTCTTCCTCTCCGGCCAGGGAATCGACCTGGGCGGTAAGGCCCTCGGATCGAGCGACACGGTGGACAAGCCGTACTTCGAGCCGTTCCAGGACTACAAGAACGAGTACACCGCCGAAGTGGGGTCCTCCTGGTGAGCCGAGGGGACCGCCGGGAGCCCGGCGAGCGCTACTTCGCCGCGCTGGACCGCGACCGCTTGCAGCGGGAGCGCGTGGCCGAGGAGGCGGAGCGCGCCTACGCCAAGGACGTGGGCGTGGTGCGCGTGATCTCGATGGTGCCTCCGCTCTTGTACTGCGCGTCCATGATCGTGGGCGCCGCCTCGGAGGGCGTCGCGCTGTTCGTCCTGCGGTACGTGCTGGGGCCCGCGGGTCTCGTCGCCACGGCGTTCGTGATCGGGCTGGTCCTGAAGTACGAGCGTTCGCCCCGGCGCGACTTCGGGGTTCCGGTGGTGGTCTTCGGCTCGGCCCTCCTGAACGGCCTGACCGGCTTCGCCACTGGGTCCGTGATCTACGTACTCGTACCGCTCGCAGCGCCCCTCACTCAGTGGGCACTGCCCAAGTACCGGGCCCGAGCCCGCAGCAGCGCCCGCACCCACAAGGAGCGCCGGCCGTGACCGTCCGACCGCACCCCGCCGAAGGCCTTACGTGACTGACCGCACCGCCACCGCTCCCCGCGGCTACCAGCTGATCCTGCCGCCCGAATGGGCCCGTATACCCATGCGGACGGGCACCGACGACGCGATCCGCGCCCTCGTCGACGACGCGTTCGCCACGCTGCCCGCGGACGCGCCGCGGGACAGGGTCGGGCCGTACCGGCGAGAGCTGGAGCGGCGTCTCAAGGACGCCGTCCAGGAGGCCCGCAAGGCCGAGGCGCTCGACCTCTACCTACCGGTCGAGCGCATGCACGGCATCGCCGTCCCCGCGTCGATCGTCGTCTCGGAGATGAAGTTCCCGGACGAGGTGGCCGTCGATCCCTCGGCGGTCTCGCGCCGCCTGCTGGAATCACCAGGCCGGGCGGGCGATACCGCGGTTGTGGAAATCGACGGCGTGAGCGCGGTCCGTACGGAACGCACGGTCGCCGCCGGGGAACCGGGTGGTGGCGAGCTCGCTTCGCGCCGCGTCGACTACGTGGTTCCCGTGCCGGGCGATCCCGGACGCTGGCTCGGTGCCGTCTTCTCGACGCTCGCGGTGGGGCAGCCGGAGGAGCCGGACGAGGAGAGGGATGCGGGTGTCGACGGCCTTGCCGAGCACATCGAGTACGCCGCGTACACCGATCTCTTCGTGGAACTGTTCGACGCGATGATGAGCACCTTCCGATGGAGTCGCCCGTGAGCCGGCCGCATGTGGACTACGACACCGATCTGTGGATGCAGATCCCGAACTCCTGGGCCGGCACTCCGTGGAAGGGCCCCAAGGAGTGGGGCCGCGATCTGTCCGCGGCGTGGTGGGGTGACAGCGGCCTGGAGCCGACCCGCAAGGACCTCAAGGTCCTGGCCGCGACGCTGCGCTCCTGTGCCGAGCGATTCCCGTCGAGCCACCCCGGGTTCGACGTCTACCTCCATCTGCCCGACCCGCGCCTGATGCCGCTGCCGGTGTACGTCGCCTCGATCGAGGCGGACGGCGAGGGCGACGGCGACCACGACCGTGATGAAAGTCTGCGGGCCCTGGTCACCACGGACGCCCCGGCCCTCGTGGAGAAGCCGATCGTGGAGGACTTCACCACAGAGTCGCTCGGCACGGGCCTGCGTTCCCTGCGGTACACGCAGCTGCCCGAAACGGACGGCGGCACGCTCGTCGCGGGCGTGCGCTACGCCTGGCGTCACGAGGCGACCGGATGCGACGTCGTGGTCATCGTGTCCGCCCCCGACCCGCGACGGGTACTGGGCGCCATGGACGACCTCGACGCCTTCGTGCGGTGGATCGGCATGCAGGGGTCGGCGTGAGCCCCGGACGGATCACGTGCAGCTGCCCCGCCGCGGACGGATCACGTGCAACTGCCCCGCCCCGCACGGGTCACGTGAACCCGCCCCGCCCCACCCCTCAGGGAGCCCAGACGCTCAGCGTCCGCGCCAGGTTCTCCAGATCCTCCGCCGCCCGCATGACATGCGCGATGTCCTCGGAGGCCGTCCAGATGACGACGTCCGCGCCGTGCTCCTCGATCTGCCACGCGTACCGCACGCAGGCCAGCAGGTGCGGGGAGTCCTCCTGCGGGACGTAGCGGAACGTGGTCATGCCCTTGCCGAGTCGGTCGGACTTGACCGTCTTCACGACCGGCGGTTCGACCGCGCTCTTGTCGTCCGCCTCGGTGAGGGCGCGGAGGGTCTCCTCGCGGGGGCCGGCGGTGGGGCCGAGTGCCGCGCAGA
The DNA here is from genome assembly GCF_056432085.1 of Streptomyces sp. NPDC045678. Classification (NCBI taxonomy): domain Bacteria; kingdom Bacillati; phylum Actinomycetota; class Actinomycetes; order Kitasatosporales; family Streptomycetaceae; genus Streptomyces; species Streptomyces sp. NPDC045678. Next base: position 376,344 of record NZ_JBWKJS010000008.1, on the reverse strand, counting down.
CGGGGAGCGGGACGTCCGTCGGGTGGTCGAGGTGGAGGAAGAGCCAGTGGTCCGAGCCGGGCGGGGCGAGGGCTTCGGCGGTGCGCTGCAGGGTGCCTGCGACGAAGTCGACGCCGTTGGGGCCGGGGTCGAGGTCGAAGTCCTCCCACAGTTCCTCGGCAGTCTCACGAGCCCAGGCGCCGATGTCGTCCCATAGGTCGAACGGAGCGCTGAGACCTGCCCTGGGCGGTACGAGAACCCAAGGGTCCGCATCGATATCTCCGATATCGAGAATGCTCCAAAAGTACTCTTTCGCTTCTTTGGTCACCCTCGGCTCCAGCGGAAGTTTGCCATCACCGCGTCGAACCATTCGACGAGCGCTTCGGCCAGTTCGTCCTGCGGATCCCCGCCTCCCACAGTCGAGAATGCGGCCACGAACCAGCGGTCCGGATCGCCCGGTACGGACACCATGTACTCCACTCGACGAGATGCGAGGTCCGCGCCCTTCTGTGCCGAAGCACCTGCCACGTGCTCACGACGTACGGCGAGCGCACCATCGATCTGGCCCGAGCTCAGATCCGCGTCCTCCACACCATCCCGCGAGAGCAACTGGACCGCGACCTCGGTGGGCTCCGTCTCCGCAGTTCGGCGACCGGCGGGCCTGGGGACGAGGGATTCAGTCACCAGGATCGAAGCGCCGAGCATGGCATCACCCATGGGTTTCACGGGCAGATAGAGGTCCAGGGCATTGGTTTTCCGGGCATTGGTGACGGCCGCACGGAACCGGCGTTCCAGCTCGCGTTTATAGGGGCCGATCCGGTCCGTTGGGGCGTCCTCAGGTATGCGTGTGAACGCGTCATCCAGGATATGGCGAACGGCTTCTTCTGTGCCCTGGCGAAGCGGGACCTGGGCCCATTCGCTGGGCAGGAGAAGGCGATAGCCCGTGACGGGAGGGAGGCCTGGGGCGCCGGAGGAAAGATCTCGCGGAGCCGAGTCCATATGTTCAGCCTTCACCGTCTTGCTCCTTGCGATTGAGGTGTGCCATACCGGCGAGACCGGCAAGACTCACGGCCGCGGCGATCCACAAAGACAGGTGACCCTTCCCGATGGCGAGCAATGAGGCGTAGAAGAGGTAGATCACGAGGGCCCACTTGATCAAGCTGTGCTCATCAGCGATCTTCGACCAGTCGTCGGGGCGTCGAGCCAGGTAGATCAAGATCACTGGTGAGACCGCACACAGCGTCCATTCCCAGGTCGCGGGCGGGAGCCATGCCTCACCGGCGAGATCTTCCGTGAGGAACGGCGCGAACATACGGGCCAGGCCCAGCAGAAAGATCACCCGGAAGGAGACCACGCCGATCCGGAGACGCCGGTCCCTCTGGTGGTCACGGTCCTCGGGGCGCGAGGATTCCGGGCGCGAGGATTCGGCCGTCATGGGTTCTCCTTCACCATCGTGATGCCACGGGCCTGGTCATCCGGTCCTTCATGCGGCTGTACTCGCCGTCGGAGGCATAGTCTCCGGCCTTGTCACCAGTATCCAGGACAGTGCTGACCCCCCAGGACCCCCGAAGCACGTCTTTCTGTCGCGCGGCTTCGCGCGCGTTGTCGGCGAGCTTGGTGTTTTCGGGGTACGCGTCCCGCCACTTGTTGATGTCCTTGATCTGCTTGCCAACCTCGACATCGCCGAGCGCATCTGCCTTTTCTTTGGCGCTGATCTGGGGCATCTCGGCATCGCGTACCTCGTCGGCGGCCTTCTTCCCCTGACTCCTAGCTTTACCGAGTTGGTTCAGGTTACGGGCTTTGGCGTTCTTCCGCGCGGTGCCCGACCTGCCGCCTCCCTTTCGGGACTTAGCCACCGAACTCGCGCGCGATCCAGCCGTCTTGGAGGCGCTCTGCGCCGTCTTGGCCGTGCCAGCAGCACTGGAGGCTGCCTTGCGGGAACTCTCCTGCAGAGCCTTTATCGCTTTGCCGGCCTTGATGCCGTTGCGCGCCATCTTCAACGCACCGACATCCATGAGGACATCGAACCAGGAGCCGTTTCCTGTCGCAGCCTGCACGAGATGGATCGCGGCTACAGCGATCGTCAAGCCAAGGGCGATGACGCCGAGCCCGGGGAAGAACATCGCTGCGATGCCCACAGCGGTGGCCGCCCAGCTCATGGCCTCGGCCAGGGTGCCTAGCCACTCGGCATCCCCGATCGCCGCCTTAAAGTCGTTCCACCAACTGTCCTTCATGTCATCGTCGATGGACTTGCGGATCTTGCCCGCGTAATGGCTCGCGCGCTCGTCGTAATCCCCGGCCGCGGAGTTGAGACGCCCGCGGGCGTCCGACAGGTCTTCCTTGGCCTTCTTCAGGGCGGGATCCTCGGTGTCGGAATCCTTGTCGCCCTTCTTGTCCTTCTCGTCGCCGTCCTTGGCCTTCTTGTCGGAGTCCGGTTTGTTCTCGTGGGCGTCGATGATGCGCTGGGCGTCCTTGGCGTCGTCGAGCGCCTTGTCCGCCCGCTTCTGGTACCCCTCCATGTCCTCGGCCCAGCTGGACAGATGGTTTTTGACCTCGCGGTAGCGGTCCTCTGCCTCGTCGAGCTTGCGGCCGAGCCCGCGGGCGTCTTCTGCTAGCTTGTCCGCGTATTGGCCTTTGAGGTTGTCGGCGTCGGCCATCGCGGTGAGCGCCGCCGCCTGTGTGCGCAGGTACTCGGCGATCTTCTTCATGTGCTTCACCTGGCTGCGGACCCCCTCGGGGTCCCCCGGTACGGGGTCGCTCTCACGCAGTGGTTGCCAGTCCTTGGGCCGTGCCATTTCTCCCCCGAAAGTCGTGCTCGTGCGGTGTGACTGTGCCGCGCTGCGCTACTTGTCCTTCTTCTTGCCGGTTTTCGACAATTGGTCTTCGAGCTTCTGGAAGGCGTCCCGAGTGCCCTCGACTTGCTTACCGACCTCTTCGAGGTCTTCGAGGAGGCGTTTGCGATTCTTGTCCCAGTTGTCGACGAAGTCACCCATGGCATCCTTCATGTCGGATGCGCCAACCGCCGTTTTGACGTCGTCCTTCCACTCGTCGAGATTCTTGAATTCCTTCTCGATGGCGTTCAATTGGCTCGCCGACTTGTTGAGTAGCTGGAAGTCGACGACCAGGTCGGATCCGGACATGTCACCCCGTTGTTCTGGCTCGATATGCCGCATTGCGCGGGTCACTACTTTGCCATGATCGCGCCTGAACTGTCGGCGCCTGTTCTGTGGACGTCCTGAGGAAACCAGGACCGTCGATGACACGCCATGCCGTCTTCAGCCGCGCGGCTTCCGGGGAGGATCCTGCCTTCGGGAGAAGTCCCCTCGCCCCACCCGCCGCGCGATCCCGTCCTCCGGGGCATCGCCCAGCAGGGACCCGTACCCCGTCGCCGCCCACACGCTCGACTCGGCGTCGGCCTCGAAGTAGGGGACAGGGCGGCCGTCCGGGGGCGCCGTGTCCGTGAGGACCTCCGGAGCGCGGCGTTCGCGGACCGCGCGGGCGCAGTCGGCGCAGGCGGAGACCCGCAGTTGATCGCGGCGGCCCAGGGGCCGCCAGGAGATGGTGCGGGCCGCGCGGCCGTGCAGGGGGTTGAAGAAGCAGAGGGGGAGCGGGTCCGGCGTGCCGTCCAGGGCGTCGCGGCCCTCCAGCACCAGGGCGAGGACGCCGGCCAGGTCGGGCAGCCCCCGTGCGGAGTCGAGGACGGTGCCTGCGGCGGCGTACGCGTCGAGGGCCCGCTGGAGCCCCGGCGTCGTCCCGGCGTCCGCCGCCCGTGCCGCGTCGCCGAGCGCGAGGACCTCCGCCTCCGCGCGGCGGCGCAGCTCGGCCTCGTCGGCGGCGCGTGCCGCGGCGAAGACGGCCTGGGGGAGGGCGAAGGGGGCGGCGGCCGACGCGGTGCGGCGGCGTGCGGAACGTACGACGAAGGCCGCGAGGAGCGCGAGAGCGAGCGCCGGTACCGCGACGGCGGCGATGAGGGGCCAGGGGGGACCGTCGGCCTCCGGCCCAGCGCCTGAGCTGCCGCCCTCGCCGCTTTTGCCGCCGTTCCCCGCCCCGCGGTCCCGGGCCAGGTCCTCGTGCAGCTTCTTCGTCTCCTTCTCGTACTCCGCCGTGCCGTTGCCCCGCTCGATCACCGTGACGGCCTTGGCGGTCAGGTCCGCGAGGCTCGCGTCGTCCAGTTCGTCCATGAGGTCGACGGCGTTCGCGGCGTCCTCGGCCTGGTGCGCTTCGCCGGGCCACTCGTGGCCGCGGATCGAGTCGTGGAAGTCGCCGTCGGTGGTGAGGAGGATGAGGTCACCGTCCGTTGAGGGGCCACCGTCCGTTGAGGGGCCACCGTCCGTCGAGGGGGCACCGTCCGTCGAGGGGCCGCCGTCCGCCGAGAGGTCGCGGTCCTCGAGGCGGTCGCGTACGACGCCCGCGAGCGTGTCCGCGTCCCCGTTGTACGCGTCGCCCTTGGCCAGCGGTACGAGGACGACCTTGATGGGCAGACCGGTGGCGTCGATCTGCCGGACGAGTTCCTTCTGCCGGACAGGAGGCACGGCGGACTCGGCGTACGAAGGGTCGACGTACACCGGGGACTCGGCCAGCGCCCGAGCGATCTTCTCCCCGGGACCGCGGCCAGGGCCGGAGCCGGGCCCGGGGTCGGACGGAGCGGCGAGCGCGGGCGCCGTGGACGTCAGCAGGGCGAGCGAGGCCAGGACGGCGGCGACGGACGCCACCACCGGGCGGCGACGGAAACGCGGAGGGCGGTTCGGGTCACTGGACACCGGCGTACTCCCGTACCTGGCGGATGAGTTGGGGAACGCCCTTGCGCGCGGCGGGCATGGGGCCCGCGGCGTCCTCGTACGGGACACGGTCGGCGCCGCGCCCGCCCGAGGGCGCCGGCAGCCTGAGGCGGCGCGTGTGGGCGAGCTCCGGCCGCTCGATGACGAAGGCGCGGCAGGCGTCGCAGACGGGGATGGTGCGGCGCCTGCTGTCCTCCGGCGCGTACTGGGCGTCGCGCCAGCCGGTGGCCGGGCCGTGCAGCGGGTTGAGCGCGCAGCAGGGCTTGTCGGTGTCGCCGTTCGCGAGCGCGGCGCGGCCCATGCGGGCGAGCGTGACGGCGGCGGCGAGGTCGGCGGCCGGCACGTCGTCGTCCACGCGGCCGTCGGGCCCGCCGGCGTCCCGGTCGGCCAGCAGGGCGGCGGTGTCGAGGCAGTCCCATACGCGGGTGCGCAGACGGGAGGGCAGCGCGGCCTCGGGGTCGAACTCCCGCGACAGCGAGGCGAGTTCCTCGTGGGCGGCGCGGCGGAGGTAGGAGGGGGAAGGGTCGGTCGGGGCATCGAAGCCGACGAGCGTCGCACGCCTCCTCCCGGACCCTCCGCCACTCCCCGGCCTGGGCCGGATGACGCGAAGGCCCGGGGCGGCGGGACGCAGCCTCGGCACCGTACGCCCCAGGATGCCGAGGACGGCGGCGACCACGAGGAAGACGATCACGGCCCCGATCGCGCCCACCAGGAGGCCGGGCCAGAAGTCGGTGCTGAAGAGACGGGGCAGAGCGGTGTCGTCGACGGGGTCGGGCGCGTCGGCGCCGATCGAGGAGGTCTCGGGTGCGTCCGTACGGGGCGAGTCGTCGAGGAACGTCAGGAGTTCGTCGAGGCGTCGGCCCAGCCGGTGGTCGTCGGAACGCTCGTCCGAGTCGTCGTAGCTGATGCCGTCGGGCAGGTCGAAGGCGACGCGGTTCGCGTCGACGCGTACGTCGTACGAGACGACGTCGATGTCGCCCGAGATCGGATCGGCGACGACGTACACGCCGGGCTTGCCGAGGCCGCGGTGGAGCGCGTCGGCGAAGACCTCGGGGTCGCCGCCGGACTCGTCCTCGGTCATCTGGGGCACGAGGGCGACGTGTACGGGGCCGTAGTCGGCGTCCTTCATGCGGGAGCGGAGGCCGTCGAGCTGCCGGGCCGTGAGGGGGTGGGGGCTGTCGGGGTCGCTGTAGACGGGGTCGCGGCGCAGCCCGTCCGTGACGCGGTCGACGCGCGCTTCCATGTCGGCGGCGGTGGGCGGGGGAGAGGCGCTGGACGTGGTCTGGTCGAAGAGGGCGGTGGCGGTGAGGGCGACGGCCGCGGCGAGGACGAGGGCGACGGCGCCCTCGACCCAGTGAAGCCGACGGGCCCGGGACGGGGTGCGGGGCGAGGTCGCTTCCCCGTCGCCCTTCCTCAGGGAGACGACGTCGACGGCCGGCGTCCGCCGCCGTCGCCACCACCGGCGTACGTACGGGGAGATCAGCAGGACGAGCAGCGGGAGGCCGGTGAGCGCGATGCCGGTGAGGAAGGACTGGTTGCGGCGGTCGGTGGGACCGATGTGCAGCTCGTCGGGCTCTTCGCCGCCGCCCGACCCGTGCTTCTCGCGGGCTGCCTCGGCCCGCCGTGCGGCCTTCTCCGGGCCCAGCGCGATGACATCGGCGAACCGCTGGAAGCTGAGCAAGGGCCCGGCGTCGTACGGAAGTTCCCGGAGCTGGACCGACCAGGCGTCCTCGGCGGCCGCGCGCACGCCGAAGGCGACGGCCTGCGAGACGGAGGACTCGTCGATGAGCACGTACAGCCCGTCCCGCCCGAGCCGGTCGTGCACGGCACCGAGCAGCGCCTTGCTCTCCGTGCTGCTACCGGGTTCGGGCAGCACGAGCACATAGGTCCGCACACCGATCCGCCGGGTGATGCCCTCGGCGATCTCGGCGTAGTCGGGGGCGGTGGAGCGGGGGACGGCGCGGGGGAGGTGGTCGGTGATGTAAACGGGGTCGGAACGGAGGTGGGCGGCGAGGGAGGCGGCCTGGGTGGACCCCCGCGGGGACGGCTCGGGCGCGGCGAGGGCGGGGGCGGCGGCGAGGAGGGGGAGGAGGAGACAGGCGGAGAGGATGGCGCTGAGGGAAGCGGTCAGGAGGCCGATCAGGGACAGACACCGACGCCACCCCGAACCGTGACGCCTTCCCGCGCCCCGAGGGACCCTGCCCCCGTTGCCCTGGCGAACCCGCCCCGTCCGCGTGCGTCCCGCACCCTTCGCTTCCACGGCCACAGCGTCCCCCTCGTTCATTCGCCGCACATTACTGTCGCGACGAGCGGAGGACCACGGGTGGCGGGGCGGGCGGTGTGAGGGTGGCGTGCGGGTGCTGGGGCGGCGGGACAGGTCGACGAACCAGGGGGAGCAGGGCGCAGGGCGCCTCGGTCGGGGCGCGGGTCGGCCTCCGCTCCCGCCGCAACCCGGCCGCCACCGTCGGAACACGGATTTGCCACCCGGCGTCCGCCCGGCATCGGCATGATGGCCCGATGCCCGACGAGACCCCCACACCTGCCACGCCCGCCACACCCCCCACGCCCACCACAAGCCCGACCCCCACCCCCACCCCACCCCTCACCCCCCTCTCCGGCCCCCGCCGAACCGACCCCCCGCACGCCGCCGCCGACGAACGCGCCTCGCTCACCGCCTTCCTCCAGTACCAGCGCGAGACCCTCGCGATGAAGTGCGCGGGGCTGACCGCCGAGCAGCTCAAGGAGCGGGCCGTACCGCCGTCGGACATGTCGCTGCTGGGGCTGGTCCGGCACCTGGCGGAGGTCGAGCGGTCCTGGTTCCGCAACGTGCTCAACGGCGAGGCGGCGAACGCCCACTGGCAGGGCCGGGTCCCGGGTGAGCCCGCCGACTTCGACGTGGCGGACGCGGACCCCGACGAGGCGTTCGAGACGTGGCACACGGAGTGCGCCCGCTCCCGCGGCGTCGTGGAGGCCCTGAACCGCGCGGGCTCCCTCGACTACACCGTCGACTTCCGCGGCGACACGTACTCGCTGCGCTACGTCCTCACGCACATGATCGAGGAGTACGCCCGCCACAACGGGCACGCCGACCTGCTCAGGGAGCGGATCGACGGAGTCACCGGGGAGTAGTCCCGGCAGGCCGCCCCCGTAGGCTGGCGGCCGGAGAACAGTCGGACCCGGGGGACGGAGAGGGTGCCAGCCATGGCCCGCTACACAGCACCGCAGACCATCGCGCGCGGAGGCTTCAGCATCAAGGTGCCGGAGACGTGGTGGGAGTTCGACGTGCGCCCCGAATCCCGCGACGCCGCCATCCGCCAGATGATCAACGACCGCGTCCGGGCCCGCCCGGAGCTCGCCCCGCACCGGGAGACGTTCGAGGCGTTCCTGCGCAAGGCGTCGAAGGACGCGTGGCAGTCCGGCGCGCTGTACTGCGGCTGCATGGCGGAGAGCTTCGGCGGCGATACGCCGGTGACGGGTTCGGTCACCGTCTCCCTGGTCGGCGCCCGCACCCCCGACGGCGACGTCCTGCCCACCGACCCGGACCGCATCGTCGCCCAGCTCGGCGTCCGCGAGGCCAAGCGCGAGGGGGACGCGTGGCGCAAGGTCGAGACGGTCGACATCCCGGGCGTCGGCCTCGCGGCCCGCACGTACGGCATCGAGGACATCTCCGTCCCCGGCGACGAACGCACCATCCGCGTCGTCCTCATGCAGACCTTCATCCCGGTCCCCGGCCAGGAGGGCAAGGTGGCCCTGGTCTCCGGCAGCAGCCAGCTCCTCGAACTCGCGGACTCGTTCTTCGACATCTTCGACGCGGTGACGTCCACGTTCCGCTTCGCGGAGTAGGAGCGTGGAAGGGGGGCGGCCCGGGGCACGGCCCGGGCACCGTCCGGGGTACGGCGCGAGGCACTGTCGCCTTGCGTGCCCCGGGCCGCCCGTTCACGTCGACCGAAGGTCAGCGGCGGTTCATCGCCCGCTTGATCTTCTTGCCCGCCGCCGACTCGTCCAGCGTCTTCCACAGCTTCGACGAGCTGAGCGACGTGTAGACGCCGGGGGCGCCCTGCGCGCCGCAGCCGTCACCGTAGGAGACGACGCCGATGAGGATCGGGGCCTCGCGGCCGGGGACCTTGCGGAAGATGGGGCCGCCGCTGTCACCCTGGCAGGAGTCCTTCGTCTCCACGCCCGCGCAGAAGTTGACCTTCGCGTCGTACTCCTTGTAGCTCGTCCTGCACTCCGCGTGGGACAGGATCGGCACCTTCACCTGACGCAGGCGGTCGGGCGTGTGCGTCAGGTCCGTGTCCGTGTTGCCCCAGCCCGCGACCGTCGCCTTCTGGCCCGGGCGGATCAGCGCGTCCGTGCCCTGCGTGGGGAGCGCCACGGGCGAGATGCCGCGGACCGGCTTCTCCAGCTTGAGGAAGGCGACGTCGTACGCCTCCTTGCCCTTGAGGTAGCGGGGGTGCACGACCACGCCGTCCTTGGCGATGTTGCGTATCTGGCCCTGCCTGGCGGACAGGACCGTGCGGCCCACCGCCACCTGCAGCGACTTCGGTTTGACCGGTTTGCCCGCGTCGTCGACCAGGCAGTGCGCCGCCGTCACCGCCGTGTCGGGGGTGACCAGGCTCGCGCCGCAGAACTGACGGTCGCGCGCGCCGCCCGGCCCCTTCTCCATGACCGCCGTCATGAACGGGTAGGCGTCGTTGGGCACTTCGGTGCCGCCGATGATCGCGTGCGCCGCGGGGGCCGAGGTGGCGACCATCGCCAGCGCCGCGCCGGTCGCGGCGATACCGGCGGCTACGGCGGACTTGCGCGTGGGGGTTTCCAGGCCGATTTCCCGGCGGGCTTTCAGACGGGCTTTCAGGGGGGTTCTCATGGGGGGGTACGTCTCTTTCGTGCGTCCGTGTGACGGGAATGACGAATCACTCGGCGCGCGAAAAGTCTGTACCAGAGAGCCGCGTCAACCGCTGCGAACTGCCGCGCATTTACTCAGTTGTTCAACCATCTCGTACCGCTTCCCTCGCGCCGAAAAGAGAGACGGAGAATGCGTGCGGCGGGTTCATTCCTTCTGTTCCTCGGATTCCTCCGCGTACAACTCGCGCAATTGCGGGGAGAGTTCCGGGACCTGCGCACCGGCCGCCTGTGCCGCCGCGAGAGCCCGTACGTACGCGAGTGCCTCCTCGCGCAACGCCCGTTTCTCGCTTCCCTGCCGACTGCCCGCCAGCCACGTCACGATCGCCGGCGGGATGAGCGCGCCCGCCAGGTAACCGGCAGGGGCGTGCTGCGTGTATCCCCACCCGATCCCGATGCCTCCCGCGATCAGCAGGATCCACCCCGCCTCGTCGTGCCAGCCGCCTTCGTCCGCCCTCGCCTCGTACTGGGATACAGCAGCTGTTTTCACCGGAATCGGGACATGGGTGCGGGCCGGGGTGCTCCCGGTGGGGGTGTTCCCGGGAGGGGTGTTCCCGGGAAGGGTGCTCCCAGCCGGGGCGCGTCCGGGCGGGGCGGTCCCCACTTCCCTGTACGAGGGGATCGGCGCCACCCCCTTCCCCGTCCCGCCGTCCGAACGGCCCACCAGCCAGTCCGGCACCTGCGTCACCGGTGCCCCGCACGCCACCGCCGCCCCGATCACCTCGCGGTACCCCGCCAGCAGCGGATGCAGCAACTCCCGCTTCCAGCGCCGCCACACGAGCACCCAGAGCCAGACCGTCAGCGCCGTCAAGAAGACCGCGGGGCCGAACCGGACCGCCGGAGGGCGTGCCGCCAGGGACGGGACCGCGGAGGCGGCGAGCGGCCAGCAGACCGCGGCGACGACCGCCAGCGCGCCCAGCCAGGCCGGCGCGCTGTTCCCCGCGCCGCGGACCGCCTTCCGGCGCTCCCGGAGGAGGGCCGCCGTCGCCGTGTCGTCCGTGTAGTCGAAGCCGCGCCGGGCTCCGATGTCCCGTGCGGCCGCCAGAAGTCCCGGATCGGCGGCCAGAGTTGCGTGGGTTATGGGGAGGAGTGACGGGTGTTCCGTGGGGGTGCCCATGGTGGCGTCGTGTCCCTTCGCGGGTGGGGAACCGGACCGCCCCTCCGGGGCGTCCCCCTCGAGGCTGACGGATCATGGCACAGGCGTCGGCGCGCGCCACAAAACCCACCCGTCGGCTCTCCCGGCGACACCGGAACCGGACCGCACGGATCGCGCGTGGATAACGATGACAGCTGTGAGGTTCGCGATCTTTAACGCGCCTTGAGGGGCTTATGTGCTGCTGATACGGTGCGATGACTTGACACCGGACCTGGGGCTGAATAGCCCGTCCGAGACCGGGCGAGAAACCCGCGAGTGTCGCAGATGACGATATTTGACCGAATCTTCTTGGGTGTGCGGGGAGCAGTTGCGTGAAGATCCAGGAGCGTACGGGGGCGGGCAACAACCGTTCTGCCGCACCGGCCCAGCCGGGGGTCGGTGAGCGCCTTCCCGCGCCGCCTCGCGAGCGCAAACCGGCACTTGCCGCTCTGGCCGTCCTCCTCATCCTCGTCGGCGCCCTCGGCGCCACGGTGCTCGTGCTGCGCGCGGGCGACCGGATCGAGGTCGTGAAGGTGACCAAGCCCATTCAGGCCGGTGAATCCGTCAAGGAGAACGTGAACATCACCGGCGTGATGGTCGCCAAGGACGACTCCATCAACTACATCCCGTACGAGCAGCGCGGCGCGCTCACCAAGCTCAAGGCCAAGAGCACCATCCCCGGCGGCGTCGTCGCCGTCGGCGAGATGTTCGGCGCCAAGGCCGAACTGCCCGCGGGGAAGGCCTCCGTCGGCCTCTCCCTGAAGGAGGGCCAGTACCCCTCCGACATCAAGAACGGTGACACCGTCGCCGTCTACCCCGTCGTCTCCGGCACCTCCACCGGCAAGGGCTCCAGCGGCGGCACCGGCTCCAGCGGCGGCACGCCCCTGGTCGCCGACGCCAAGGTGAACAACGTCGCGGACAAGAGCGACGCCACCGTGAGCACCGGCAACCTCAACATCACCCTCGTCGTCCCGCAGGAGGAGGCCGCGGCTCTGGCGAGCGCGGCGTCCGAGGGCAAGGCCGTCGTCGCCCGCGTCTCCGACGCCGACTAGAGGCGAGTACAAGAGACATGGCGCTCATCGCTCTCGCCGCCGACAAGGGTTCGCCCGGCGTCACCACCGCGGCCGTCGCGCTCGCCGCCGTCTGGCCGCGCCGCGTGCTGGTCGCGGAGACCGACCCCGCGGGCGGCGACCTGGTCTACCGCAGTGCCGCCGCGCACGGTGGGCCGCTCAACCCCAACACCGGCATGCTCTCCATCGCGGCCACCGCACGCCGCGGCCTCGTGCCCGACCAACTCTGGGACCACACGCAGCCCCTGAGCGGCGGCCTCGAAGTCCTCGTCGGCCTCGGCATCGCCGAGCAGGCCGCGGGTCTCGCGGGGCTCTGGCCCACCCTCGGCCGCGCCTTCTCGCAGCTCGCCGACTCCCCGAACGCGCCCGCCGACGTGATAGCGGACTGCGGCCGGATCAGCGGCGACGGACCGGCCGTCGAGCTGTTCCCGCACGCGGCGCTCGTGCTGCTCGTCTCGCGCACCGAGCCCGAGGCCATCGCGCGCGTCCGCGACCGCGCCGCGGCCCTCGCCACCAAGCTGCACGGCGGCCCGCGCGGTGCGGCGTCCCTGGCGCAGCCCCTCATCGGCGTACTCCTGATCGCCGACCCCTCGACCTCCGCGAAACTCGTCCACCAGGTCAACGACATGCTGATGGCCGCGCAGACCGGCGCGCGCGTCGTGGGCACCCTCGCCGACGACCCCGCGGGCTCCGACCAGCTGGCCGGGCGCCGCCGCGGCCGGCTCGACAAGTCGCTGCTCATCCGCTCCGCGCGCAAGGTGACCGTCGACCTGTACCAGCAGTACGGCGCCGCCTGGACCAACCCCGTCGCGCAGCAGCCCGGGACGGGCCGATGAGCGCACCCGTCGATCACCAGCTCGTCAAGCGGTTCCGGCAGGACGCCGGTGACCGCATCGCCGAGCAGCGCCGCCTCGACCAGGTCTCCGGCGTCACCCCGATGTCGGGCGAGGACGAGCGGCACTACGCCCGCGCCGTCATCGCGCAGATCCTCGAGGAGCACGCGCGCACGGAGATCAACGCCGGGCGCACCCCCCTCGACGCGGAGACCGAGGAGCAGTACGCGGCCGCCGTGCACGCCGCGCTCTTCGGCGTCGGACGGCTCCAGCCGCTGCTCGACGACCCCGAGGTCGAGAACATCGACATCAACGGCTGCGACCAGGTCTTCGTCGGATACGCCGACGGCCGCGAGGCCAAGGCCGACCCGGTCGCCGAGACCGACGAGGAGCTCGTCGAGCTCATCCAGGTCCTCGGCGCGTACTCCGGCCTGTCGTCCCGCCCCTTCGACTCCGCCAACCCGCAGCTCGACCTGCGCCTGCCCGACGGCTCGCGCCTCTCGGCGGTCATGGACGTCACACGCCGCCCGGCGCTGTCCATCCGCCGCGCCCGCATGGGCAAGGTCTTCATGTCGGACCTCGTCGGGAACGGCACCCTGACCCCCGAGATCGGCCACTTCCTCGCCTGCGCCGTCCGCGCCCGCAAGAACATCATGATCGCGGGCGCGACCAACGCGGGAAAGACGACGCTGCTGCGCGCCCTCGCCAACGAGATCCCGCCGCACGAGCGCCTCGTCACCGTCGAACGCGCTCTGGAGCTCGGCCTCGACCAGTTCGCCGACCTGCACCCCAACGTCGTCGCGTTCGAGGAGCGCCTGCCCAACTCCGAGGGCCAGGGCGAGATCTCGATGGCGGAACTGGTGCGCCGGTCCCTGCGCATGAACCCCTCCCGCGTCATCGTCGGTGAGGTCCTCGGCGACGAGATCGTGACCATGCTCAACGCGATGTCGCAGGGCAACGACGGCTCGCTCTCCACGATCCACGCCAACAGCTCCAGCGAGGTCTTCAACCGCATCTCGACGTACGCGCTGCAGGCCTCCGAACGGCTCCCCATCGAAGCGAGCCAGATGCTCGTCGCGGGCGCCGTCAACTTCGTCGTCTTCATCCAGCGGCGCAACAACTACCAGTCCGGCGGCAAGCTCCAGCGCATGGTGACCTCCGTCCGCGAGGTCAACGGCGTCGACGGCCGCGTCCTGTCCAGCGAGGTCTTCGCGGAGGCCCCCGACGGGCGGGTCGTCGCCCACGCGCCGATCGCCTGCATGGACGAGCTGGCCGCGTTCGGCTACCGCCCCGCCGGGCAATGGGGGTGAGCACGACATGAAGCACGACATGAACTCACTGGCCGCTCTCGACGGTCTCGGCTCCATGGGCGGCGTCTTCTCGCTGCCCGTCCTGTACGCACTGGGCTGCGGCGTCGCCGCGGGCGGCGGCCTCGCGCTGCTCGCCGTCGCGATCCGCGGCCTGCCCGCCAAGCCCGAGCACGAGAAGCACCGGGCGAGCGAGCGCGCGGGCGAACTGGTCCGCTTCGTGGGCCGGCGCGGCTCCGCCGCCATCGGCGTGGGCCTGGTCGTGCTGCTCCTCACCCGCTGGGCCGTCGCGGGCATCGCGGCCGGCATCCTCGTCTTCTTCTGGGACAAGCTGTTCGGCGGCGCCGCCGAGGAGCGCGCGCAGATGAAGCGGGTCGAGGCACTCGCCGCCTGGACGGAGTCGCTGCGCGACACCATCGCGGGCGCGGTCGGCCTGGAACAGGCGATCCCCGCGTCCGCGCGGGCCGCAGCCCCGGTGCTCCGCCCCCACCTGGACGCGCTCGTGGACCGCCTCCGCGCGCGCACCCCGCTCCCCGAGGCCCTCCAGATACTGGCCGACGAGATCGACGACGCCTCGGCCGACATCATCGTCGCCGCCCTGATCCTCAACGCCAAGCTGCGCGGCCCCGGCCTGCGCCAGGTCCTCGGCGCGCTCGCCAAGTCGGCGCGCGAGGAGGTCGACATGCGCCAGCGCGTCATGGCGCAGCGCGCCTCGACCCGCCGCTCGGTGCAGATCGTGGTCGCCGTCTCCATCGCCTTCGTGCTCGGCCTCTCCATCTTCAACCGCGAGTTCGTCGAGCCGTACGGCACGCCCGTCGGCCAGCTCGTCCTCGCCATGGTGTGCGCCCTGTTCGCGCTCGGCTTCTGGTGGCTGCGGAAGCTGTCGACGGTGGAGACCCCGGACCGCTTCCTGGTCAAGGACGAGCCGGGCGTCCAGTTCGTACGCCCCCGGGGGCCCGGCGGCGCACCCGTGCCCGGCGGCCCCGAGCAGGCACCGCAGTTCGGCCGCCCCGGCGCCGCCCCGCAGACCCTGCCGGGCTACACCAACCCGTCCGAGGGGGTACGACGATGAGCCTGACCATGCCGGTAGTGATCGGCGCGATCCTCGGCCTCGGCGTCTTCGTCCTCATCCGCGCCCTGATGCCGTCGAAGCGCAGCGCGGTCGCGACCGTCGCGCGCATCGACGCGATGCGGGCGCGCGGCGCGGCCTACGAGTCGCAGCGGGCCACCACGGACACCGAGAAGCCCGGCCGGCTCGGCACGATGCGCGGCCGCGTGGGCCAGCGGGTCGCCGAGTTCTACCTCCAGCAGGGCTGGGAACAGCGCTCGCTCCGCGCGGACCTGGCGGTCCTCGACCGCAGCTGGGAGAAGTTCCTGGCGACGAAGGTGCTGCTCGCCGCGGCCGGCGTGTTCTTCGGCCCGTTCCTCTTCGCCGTGATCTACACGCTCGGCGTCGGCCGCAGCCCGATCATCCCGGTGTGGCTGGCGCTGATGTTCGGCGCGCTCTTCTTCTTCCTGCCGGACCTGGAAGTACGCAG
Source organism: Streptomyces sp. NPDC045678 (assembly GCF_056432085.1). Classification (NCBI taxonomy): domain Bacteria; kingdom Bacillati; phylum Actinomycetota; class Actinomycetes; order Kitasatosporales; family Streptomycetaceae; genus Streptomyces; species Streptomyces sp. NPDC045678. The sequence goes on along the minus strand of NZ_JBWKJS010000008.1, from coordinate 360,802 downwards.
GGACGCGGCGGACAAGCGGCGCGACCTGCGCCGCGTCATCGGCGCCTATCTGGACCTGGTGTCGATGAGCCTCGCGGGCGGCCGCGGTCTCCCCGAGGCGCTCATGGCGGCGGCGGAGGTCTCCGACGGATGGGCGACGCAACGCATCCGGAGCGCTCTGGCCGACGCCCGCATCACCGGCGTCAGCCAGTGGCAGGCCCTCGGCTCGCTCGGCGAGGAACTCGGCGTCGAAGAGCTGAAGGACCTGTCGGCGTCCCTGGCGCTGGTGGCGGACGACGGCGCGAAGGTGCGCGAGTCCCTCGCCTCCCGCGCCGAGACGATGCGACACCGCGAACTGGCCGAGATCGAGGGCAGTGCGGGCGAGAAATCCCAGTCGATGCTGGTCGCGCAGCTGCTTCTGTGCGCGGGCTTCCTGGTCTTCCTCATCTTCCCGGCGGCGATGCGCGTGTTCCAGGTCTGACGCGCGTGTGCCAGGACCAGGTGGCGCCGGCGACAACGGGGGCCGGCGCTTCTTCCCCCCACCCACTCTGAGAGGACTACTCATCATGAACGGACGGAACTTCAGTCACCCGGCTGTCGACTTCCTCGTGGCCTTCCTCAAGGGCCGCGTGGAGCGCGCCCGCTCCGGCGAGCTCGACCGCGGCGCGTCCGCGGTCGAGTGGGTCATCATCTCGGCGGTCGTCGTGGCGATCGTCGGCGTGGTCGCCGCGGTCATCAACGCGGCGCTGAAGGGCGGCGCGGACAAGGTCAGCGACTGCATCAAGGGCGCGGACGCGGGCAGCACCTGCTGACCGGCCGTTCACGGCATCGCATCGTGGGAGACGACGGGGTTCGAGTGCAGAGATCGCGGGGACTGCGTGGATTCGTGCGCCGCAGGGTGGAGGCCGCCTCCGCCCGCGGTGAATCCGGCATGACCGCGATCGAGTTCGTGCTGCTCACCCCGGTGCTGTTCTTCATGATCTTCGCGACGGTGCAGTTCGCCCTGTACTTCTTCGCGGACCACGTCGCCCAGGCGGCGGCGCAGGCGGGCGCGCGCACGGCCCGTGCCACGGCCGACGAGAACGCGGGCGGCTGGCGGGGCGAGGCACGTGACGTGGCCGACGCGTACATCCGCCAGCTCGGACCGAAGCTCGTGCTCGGCCCGGACGTGAAGACGATCCAGCCGGAGCAGAACACGGTCGGCGTGGAGATCACGGCACGGGTCCCCACGGTCTTCCCGGGCCTCGACCTGGACGTGCACGCGCGGTCGGCGGGCCCCGTCGAGCGGTTCGTGGAGGACAACGGCTGATGCGGAACACAGGCCTTCGCCTGCGCGACGACCGGGGACTCTCCACGGTCGAAGTGGTGATCCTGGCCCCGGTGATGATCCTCCTGATCCTGGTCCTGGTGGCCTTCGGCCAGCTCGTCGACGGCCGGGGAGCCATCGACGGCGCCGCACGCGACGCCGCACGCGCGGGCTCCATCCAGAAGGAACACGGCACGGCGCTCGCGGAAGCGCGCAAGGCGGCACGGGCCGACCTGGCGGACGTCTGCTCGGGCCCGGTCGAGGTCGTCCAGAAGAGCGAGGGGTTCGACGAGGACGTCGACCCGTTCTTCACCGTCGAGGTCAGCTGCGAGGTCAGGGGACTCGCCATGCTGGGCCTGGACATCCCGACGACGCTGGAGGCCACCTTCAGCTCCCCGCTGGACCCGTACCGGAGGCAGGCGTGACGCGCCGCACCGCCGTACGCGACTGGATCGCGTCCCGCCGCACCCGCCTCGACGACCGTGGCTCGGGCGCCGGCGCGGTCATCATCTTCGCGATCGTCTTCCTCGCGCTCGCGGCGTTCGTCATCGACGGCGGCCTGTCCATCTCCAAGCGGGAACGCGCCGCGGACATCGCGGAACAGGCGGCGCGCTACGCGGCACAGGACCTGGACCTCGAAGGCATCTACGAGGGCGTCAAGGGCGCCCCCATCAACTTCGAGAACTGCGACGCGCGGGTGGCGGCGTACGTGGCGGAGGCTGGCCTCAAGGGCGCGGACGTGGCCAACACGCACTGCGTGACGGCGAACCCGCAGCAGGTCGAGGTCGAGGTCCAGATGACGTACAGCCCGGTGTTCACCGGGATGTTCTACGGCGGCGACGTGACGGTGAAGGGGCGGGCCGTGGCGGAGAACGAGGTGGGCTGAGGCGCGGGATCCCCCTCACGCCTTCTTGTCGCCGCCGCCCTTTCCGCCCTTTCCGTCCTTTCCACCCTTCCCCTCTTGCTCCTTGACCGCGTCGTTGATCTTCTTGGTCAGGTCGTCCTCAAGCTTCTTGAACTCGCGGACCACCGCGTCGGACAGATCGGCGAGCTGGTCCAGCTGCTGGCCGATGTCCTCGCGACCGTCCTCCCAGTTGGACTCGAAGTCGTCCAGCGAGTCGTAGACGCCGCCGTCACCGATGTCGTCCTTGTAGGACTCGAATGTCTTCTTCGTGCGGTTCATACGGGTCTTGATGGAGCGCAGCCTGCTGCCGTAGTCCTCGAGATCGGTGAGCGGAATCGAGAGGTCGCTCTTGCCCTTGGCGCCCATGGTTGTTGTCCCCTCCCTCAGGTGCCCGAACAGCTTAGGTGCCGGCCGGTTTCCGGGTCGTAGTAGCGGGAGCCGTTGTAGTGCAGGCCCGATTCCGGGTCGAAGTACTGGCCGGGGGAACGCAGGGGGGTGTACGCCGTGCTGTTCGCCGGCCATGCGGTCGTTCCCCAGAGCGTGCTGCGGGTCCGCCATGTGACGGTGCCGCGGTCGTCGACGAGTTCCGTGGGTGTGCCGGTCAGATCGGTGACGAGCGTGAAGGAGCGGGAGTCGACCGTGTGGATGCGCTCCGTCTGGGCGAGGGGGTGGTCGCCCTCGTGGTCCCAGGTCAGAGTCACCGGGTGCGGTAGGTTCCGGGCCGTCGTGGTCTGTTCGCAGAGCGTCGTGCCGTCCCAGGTGAAGTCGGTCCGCTCGTCCACCGTCTCGCCGTCGGGCCCGAGCCGCTGCTTCGATACGCGTCGGCCGAGCGGGTCGTACGTGTAGCGCCAGCGTGTCCCGTCCGGAGTGATCACCGACGTGAGCCGGTCTTCCGCGTCCCACGTGTACCGCCAGTACAGCCCGGCCTTCCTTCGTAGGACGACGCGGCCGAGCGCGTCGTGTTCGTAGCGAGTGCTTCCTGCGCGCGTGAGGAGTGTTCCCGCGTACTCCCGCGGGCCCGTGGACTCGTGGCCGGGGTGGCTGTCCGGCCAGGTGGCGTGCGTCTGGTTGCCCGCGAGGTCGTAGGCGTACGTCTCCGTCCAGTTGTGGGCGTACACGGCCGTCACCCGGCCCGCCGGGTCGAGTTCGAAGTGGCGTCCTCCGGAGAGATGGTCGTCGAGGGCGGTGAGGGCTCCGTCGGCGCGGTAGGTGTAGGCGCGGTGCTGGACCGGGCTGCCGTCCGGTGCCGTCACCGTCTGGGCGGTGAGGCGGCCGACTTCGTCGTAGGCGCACTCCAGGGTCACCCGAGCGCCGGCGCCGGGTCCGGGGGAGGCCGTGGTGGTGATCCGCCTGCCCACCGCGTCCCGCTCGAAGTCCACGGTCCTGCCGCCGGGGGCGGTGAGCCGCGTCCGGTTGCCCGCCGCGTCGTACGTCCAGCTGCTGGTCGCCCCCGTGGGAGTCGTGCGTCCCGTACGTCGGCCCGCCGCGTCGTACGCGTACGTGAGGGGCCCGCGGCCGTCGACCGTCTCGGAGAGCAGGCGCCCGGAACCGTCCCGCTCCAGAGTGAGCCGGCAGTCGGGACCGGCGGCTTCGACCAAGTTGCCGCACCGGTCGTACGCGAAGGTGGTGACCGCCTCGGCGGACTCCTTGCGGACGAGCCGGTCCAGCGCGTCGTAGGCGAACGAGAGCACATCGCCGACCGCGTTCGTGCGGGTCACGACGCGGCCCGCGGCGTCGTACGCGTAGGACAGGGTGCGGCCGTCGAAGTCCGTCTCCGCGATCAGACGGCCCGCGGCGTCGTGCTCGTACGTCCAGGACAGCCCCTGCGGGTTGTCGACCCGGGTGAGGCGCAGGGACGCGTCGTAGTCGAAGTGGTGGCGGGCCCCGTCCGTGCCGACGCGGGCGGCGAGCAGGTCGAAGTGGGTGTACTCGGACGACGAGACCTGGCCCAGCTGATCGGTGTGGCCGATGCGGTTTCCCTCGCCGTCGTACGTCCAGGACTCCACCGCGCCGTCCGGAGCGGCGCGCCGGACGAGCCGGCCCTCCGTCGACCACGCGAGTCGGGTGGTGTGCCCCAGCGGGTCGGTGAGGGCCGTGGGCCGTCCCAGGGCGTCCCTCTCCCAGACCGTGACGGCGCCCAGCGGGTCCGTGACCTTGAGGGGCAGGCCCGCGCCGTCGCACCGCACGGTGGTCGTGCCGCCGGCCCCGTCGGTGACCGAGAGGGGGTGCCCCGCGGGCGTGTAGGCGTGGTGGACGGTCACGCCGGACGGATCGGTGACCGACGTGCAGTTGCCGCGCTCGTCGTACGTGTACCGCCAGTTGGTGCCGTCGGGCAGGTCGACGACCGTCTTCAGGTTCAGGTCGTTGTAGGCGACGCGGACGACGGCGCCGTCGGGCCGGGTCACCTCGGTGGGCCGGCCCAGTTCGTTGTTGACGTAGGCCGTGGTGCGCCCGAGCGGGTCGGTCGTGGCGGCGACGTGGTGCAGCGCGTCGTACGTGGTCGTGACCGTGGCGCCGAGCGGGTCGGTCTCGGCGACGACCAGGCAGTGCTCGTCGACGGCGAAGCGGGAGGTGGCGCCCGCGGCCGTGGTGACCTCGGTGACGCGGCAGCCGGGCCGGGCGGGGTCGGGCACGTCGTAGGCGAAGGTGTGGGCCATGTGCCCGGCCATGCCCCGCTGGGCGACGCAGCGGTCCCGGTCGTCGTACGCGTACGTGCGACGGCTGTTGTTCGTGTCCTCCCGCACCGTGAGGCGCAGCCGCTCGTCGTACGTGAACCGCGTCGGCAGACCGGAGGAGTTGGTGACGGCGGTGAGGTTGCCGTCCGTGTAGCCGTACCGCTTGACGACGAGGTCGTCGCCGCTGCCGTCCGCGGCCCCGCCCGCCACGCTGAGCATGGTGACGCGGCCGTCCTCGACGGTCAGCGTCACGTAGTAGCCGCCGCTGTGGAGGATCGCCCGCGGGGTGCCCGCCGCGTCGTAGTCGAAGTCGACGGTGTTGCGGTTGCGGTCCGAGATCATGGTCAGCAGGGCCACGCCATCGTCCTCGCGGGGCGCGGCGAAGCGGCGGGCGATGCCGGTGACCGGGTCGGTCACGCGGTAGCCGCCGTCGGCGAGGCGCTTGAGGGGCCGACGGGGGCCGGACTCGGGAAGTACGAGTTCCGCGGGCGCCGCCGCGGGTGTGGGCGGTGCGTCCGCGGCGTCCCGCCCCGCGGGGTGCGGGTACGTGAGGAGCATGCCGTCCTCCGTCACGAACACGATCCCGTCCTCGTCGACTTCGAGGCGCTGGTCGATCGTGGAGGTCCACGTCGGCCCGAACCAGCCGCCGCACCGGTATCCCGAGGCGGCCCGCCGGGTGAAGTCCAGCGGCAGCGTGCCGGGCAGCGAGAGGTCCGTCTCCTCCAGGAACATCTGGCCTGTGGCGACGTCGACCGAGTCGCCGCGGCTCTTGACCTTGCTCTTGACGCGGTCGTACGCGCCTCGCTCCCCGTCCTCGACGGCGGTACGGGCCGACTTGAACCCCTTGAGCCCGTCCTTCAAACCCTGAGCCCCTTTCCGAGTCTGGCCAGGTCGGCCTGATCCTTCGCGTGCCCAGTATCGGCTCATGGCCGACGTGGGCCGCGGATCCGTACCGGAACTGTGACGGGGACCCCCGATCCGTACAACCGCGAGCTCAGCGCGGTCCGCGGGCCGCACACCCGCCCCACGTGGGAAACGGGCCTATCGGGTGCGGCGGGAGGAAGCGGGCCGACGGCCCGGCGCCCGGGACCGTCCGGGCCTGTCTGACGTCCGACCCCTTCCGTAACATCACCTCAGTAGGCTCATCCGACCCCTCTGACCATCCACTCCTCCCCACAGGACACCAGGACACCTGCCATGGCGCGCATCCCTTCACGCTCGACGAGCCCGCCGAACCCGCAGTCTCCGCGGAACCGGACGCCGCAGCCGTTGCCGCGGCGCCGGCGCACCGCCGGAGACTTCGTCAAGGCATTCCTCGCGTTCGTAGCGCTTGCCGTGCTCCTCGTGGGCGTGCCCGGAGCCCTCGTCGTCTTCGTGGGGTGGCCGCTGCCGGGCGGTACGCCCTCGCTGAGCTGGCTGCAGCAGGAGATCACCGTCAGTACGTTCATCAACGTACTGACCGTCGTCGTCTGGTTCGCCTGGGCGCAGTTCGCCGCCTGTGTGCTCGTCGAGATAAAGGCCGCCCTCTCCGGAGTCGGCATTCCGGGCCGGGTACCGGGTGCCGGCGGCAGTCAGATGCTCGCGCGGCAGCTCGTCGCCGCCGTGCTGCTCGTGGGTGCCACCGCGGCCAGTTTCGCGCCGGGGCTCTCGCAGTTCGGGCAGTCCCTGGAGGGCAACCAGAAGCCGGCGTCCGCCGCGAGCGCCCAGCAGACCCCCGGTCTCTTCGGGCAGGAGCAGCAGGCCGCGGCGAGCGCCGCCGACGCGCTGGCCGCGCAGGCCGACCAGGCCGCCGCCCACGCCGGCGGGGGCGGCCGCACCGCCAAGGACGGGGACACGAAGTACTACCGGATCCAGCCTCCCGAGGGGCGCCACCACGACTCCCTGTGGGAGGTCGCGGAGCGGCACCTCGGTGACGGCCGCCGGTACAAGGAGATCTACCAGCTCAACAAGGACCGTGAGCAGCCCGACGGTTCGAAGCTCTCCGAGGCGAGCCTCATCCGGCCCGGCTGGATCATGGAGATGCCCGCGGACGCGCACGGCGGCGAGCTCGTCGAGATGCCCGACGAGGCGCCCAAGGTCTCCGAGGACGTCAAGGAGCAGATCTCCGACTACTCCAGGACGGGCGACCAGCGGCAGGGCGGCGGCGCCCAGGAGGGCGGCCAGGAGCAGGGCGGTGGCCGGGAGCAGGGCGGCGGCAGCTCCGTCGACCACGACACCGCCCACATCGTCCTCCCGGAACAGCGCCCCGCCGCGCCGGAGAAGCCCGCCATGCCGCAGGCCCCGGCCACCCCGGAGACGCCCGCCGCCGAGGCTCCCTCCGCCACCACCGGCAGCGACTCCGAAGGCTTCGACTTCGGGCTGCCCGAGGCGCTCCTCGGCGCGCCCCTCCTCGCCGCGGGTCTGCTCGGCGCCCTCGGCCGCCGTCGCCGCCACGCCCTGTGGCAGTCGGCCATGGGTGCCGTCGGCGGGCGCGGCGGCATGCAGCCGCCGACGCCGACCGGCACCGCGGCCGACGTGCAGGACGCGCTGCTCGTGGGCGCCGACCCCGAGGGCGTACGCCTCCTCGACCGGTCACTGCGCGGCCTCGCCGCCTCGCTCGCCGAGGAGAACCGCCCCCTGCCGACCGTGTACGCGGCCTGGCTGACAAACGGCGACCTGCACCTCCAGCTCGCCACGCCCGCAGGCCGCCCGCCCGCGCCCTGGCAGCTGGGCCAGGACCAGACGTTCTGGGTGCTGTCGCGCGCCGACGCCGAGCGGTACGAGGACGTGGACACGGCCGCGCCCTACCCCGGCCTCGTCTGCCTGGGCACCCTGGACGACTCGCGGCTGCTCCTCAACCTGGAGGCCGTGCCCGGCATCGTGTCGCTGAGCGGCGGCGCCGCCGACCGTGCCGCCGTCTTCGCGTCGGTCGCCGCCGAACTCGCCACCAACGGCTGGTCGGACCGGATGACCATCACCGTCGTCGGCTTCGGCCAGGACCTCACCCCGCTCGCGCCGAACCGCCTGCGTCACCTCGACGACGTCGAGGCGCTCATCGAGACCATGGAGGCCGAGACGCGGCAGCGGCGCGGCGCGCTCGGCGCCGCCGGGCACGACTCCGTGCTCACCGGCCGCACCGGCCCCGCCCAGCACACGCGCTGGGCCCCGCACCTGGTGCTGCTCGCCGCCGAGCCGAGCGCCGAGGACGCGGTCAAGCTCGCCGAACTCGCCGCGGACGCGAGCCGCCTGGGCATCGGCTACCTCGTCGGCGCGGAGTCCGGGGACCTGCCCGGCGCCGCCTGGGAGATGGAGATCACCCGCGACGGCAAGCTGCTCGCGCCGCTGCTCGGGCTCGAACTGGCCGCGCAGTCGCTGCCCGAGGCCCAGCAGCGCGCCGTCGTCCAGCTGTTCACGGACGCCGACCCGGAGGGCTCCGGCAGCCCCACGGGCCCCGGCGACGGCCCCACGGGCGCCGCGCCGCCGTTCCTCGTCGACGTCACCGAGCAGGGACGCCCCGCGGTCTACGCCCGCCTCGTCGGCACGTACGAGATCATCGGCCTCGGGACCCCGGACGGCGAGCGCAGCCCGCTGATGCACGAGGCCCTTGCCCTGCTGCTCCTGCACCGCGAGGGAGTGCACCCCCGGGTGCTCGCCTCCGCGCTGTGGCCGCGCGGCGTCACCGACGACGTGCGGGACGCGCTCGTCGACCGGTTGCGCGACTGGCTCGGCACCGAGCCCGACGGCTCGCCCCGGCTGCGCGCCGACCGCACGGGCCGGCTCACGCTCGCCAAGTCCGTCGTCTCCGACCTGGACGTGCTGCGGTCGCTCTACCACGAGGCGACGCAGGGGCGCGGCGCCGGCAACCGTGCCGTGCGCGGCCGGATGCTCACCGACGCGCTGGTCCTGGTGCGCGGTCCGCTGCTCGCCGACCGGCCGCAGGGGCGGTACGGCTGGCTCACGCACGAGATCATCGACGCCCAGCTCCCGCTGCTCGTCGCCGACATCGGGCTCGCGCTCTCCGAGTTCCACCTGGAGAAGGGCCGCGCGGAGAAGGCGATCGAGGCGCTCAACGCGGCGCTGGGCTCGGCGCCCGGCGACGAGCGGCTCTGGAACGAGCTGCTCCGTGCCACGCACGCCACGGAGGACCCGGCCCGCCTCCAGCAGGTCGCCGCGGACCTCATGGCCCGCAGCGGGGCGCGCGGGCTGCCGCCGCGCACGGAAGCGCTGCTGGACGAGCTGCTGCCGACGTGGCGCAGCGGCGTCACGGCGGCGGGCTGAGAGTCGTAGCTCTTGTTCCTGATCCTCGTTCTCGGCGGCGCCCTCTGGGGCGCCTTCGCCGGGCTCTTCGTCCCGCGGGCCGCCTACCGGCTGTCCGTGCCGCCCGACGAGGCGTGGCGTGCCGCGTGCCCCGAGGGGCACCCCCTCACCTCGTGGCTCGGGCTCGCCCGCTGCCGGGAGGACGGAGGCTGCCGGGAGGACGGAGGCTACGGCCCCCGAACCTCCGCCACGATCATCACCACCGCCCTGGTCTGCGCCGCGCTGGCCGCGACCACGGGCACCCGCCCCGAGCTGGCCGTCTGGCTCCTGCTCGCCCCTGTGGGTGTGCTCCTCGCCCTGGTCGACTTCACCGTGCACCGCCTGCCGGACGTCCTGACGCTCCCGCTGGCGGGCGCGTCCCTCGCGCTGCTCGGGGCGGTCACGCTCGTCCCGGAGCAGGCAGGCTCGTGGGAAGCGGCCCTCTACGGAGCACTCGCGCTGGCGGGCGCGTACTTCCTCCTCTTCCTCATCAACCCCAACGGCATGGGGTTCGGCGACGTGAAGCTGGCCCTCGGCCTGGGCGCCGTGCTCGGCTGGTACGGCTGGGGCGTCCTCCTGATCGGCACCTTCGCGGGCTTCCTGCTGGCCTCGCTGTACGGAGCGGCCCTGGTCGTCGCCCGCCGCGCGAGCCGCAAGACGGCGATCCCCTTCGGCCCGTTCCTGATCGGCGGGGCCTTCGTGGGCCTGCTGCTGGGGGGCTACACCGCCTGACGTCGGGCGTTCCCCACCCCTGGCGTACGCTGGCCTGGTCCGTCCACAACCCTTACGAACCTTGCGAAAGGGACGCCCCGGTGACCGAGAAGGCCGACCTCCAGTCCGTGCTCGACCGCGCCGCCGCAGGTGGGCGGATCACCCCGGAAGAGGCGCTCGCCCTCTACCGCGACGCCCCGCTGCACGCCCTGGGCGCCGCCGCCGACGCCGTGCGCCGCCGTCGCTACGCCGGTACGGAGCACATCGCGACGTACATCATCGAGCGCAACATCAACTACACGAACGTCTGCGTGACGGCCTGCAAGTTCTGCGCCTTCTACGCCGCTCCGAAGGACACCAAGAAGGGCTGGAGCCGCGACCTCGACGACATCCTGCGCCGCTGCGCGGAGACCGTCGAGCTGGGCGGCACCCAGATCATGTTCCAGGGCGGCCACCACCCGGACTACGGCGTCGAGTACTACGAGAAGCACTTCTCCGCGATCAAGGAGAACTTCCCGCAGCTGGTCATCCACTCCCTCGGCGCGTCCGAGGTCGAGCACATGGCCCGCATCTCGAAGGTCTCCGTGGAGGAGGCCATCCAGCGCATCAACGCGGCGGGCCTCGACTCCTTCGCGGGCGCGGGCGCCGAGCTGCTCCCGGCCCGCCCCCGAAAGGCCATCGCCCCCCTCAAGGAGTCCGGCGAGCGCTGGCTGGAGATCATGGAGATCTCCCACAACCTGGGCGTGGAGTCCACGTCCACGATGCTCATGGGCACGGGCGAGACGAACGCCGAGCGCATCGAGCACCTCCGGATGATCCGCGACGTGCAGGACCGGACGGGTGGCTTCCGCGCCTTCATCCCGTACACGTACCAGCCCGAGAACAACCACCTCAAGGGCCGCACCCAGGCGACGATCTTCGAGTACATCCGCATGATCGCGATCGCCCGGATCTTCCTCGACAACGTCGCGCACATCCAGGGCTCCTGGCTGACGACGGGCAAGGAGGCGGGCCAGCTCACCCTCCACTACGGAGCGGATGACCTCGGTTCGGTCATGCTGGAGGAGAACGTCGTCTCGTCGGCGGGCGCCAAGCACCGCTCGAACCTCCGCGAGATGATCGACATGATCCGCACGGCGGAGCGTGTGCCCGCGCAGCGCGCCACCACCTACGAGCACCTCGTCGTGCACGACGACCCGGCGAACGACCCGGTCGACGACCGCGTCGCCTCGCACATCTCCTCCACGGCGATCGAGGGCGGCACGGCCCACCCGGAGCTCAAGCTCCTCGCCTCCAACTGAGCACGGCGAGACCTGCCTTGCTGACCCTGCACGTCGCCGAGCACTCCCCGGAGACGGCGGTCCTGGTCTCCGGCGCGAGCGTCGCGGCGGTCGGTCCGTACGACGACCTGGCCGCGGCGCACCCGTCGGCCCGGGTCCGCCGCTGGCCCGGCATCCTCACCCCCGGCCTCCTGAACCCGTACGCCCCCGAACTCCTCGAGGCGACGTACCACCCCGACCCGCGCGAGTCCGACACGCTCGGCGTCGACCCCATCGGCGGCGAACGCGCCCGCGCGATCTTCGCAGCGGACCCCTCCCGCCGCGGCGGGAGCGCCCGCCGCGGCGTCCAGCGCCTCCTGGCGCACGGCACGGTGGCGGTGGCCGGCGACCTCCGCGCCCGCCCCGCCGTCGACGCGGTCCGCAGAGCATCCCTGTCCCAGGGCCAACGCCCCCCGACCCTCCCGGGCCCCCCATCCCTCTCCCCAACCCCCCTGATCCTCCTCCCACCCCTGACCACCGCCTCCCCGGCCCGCTTCGCGGTCTTCGACGTACGAGACCGCCGAGACCTGGTGAGACACGGCGCAAGCACGTGCGTGGCAACGGTGGTGGAGGGCCGCTTGGTGTACAGGTCACGCTGATGGGCCGACGGGCCGGGCCTCCAGGCTTCCAGCGAGTGCGGGCCCCTTGGTTGGCTGCCGGGGAGGTTGCTTCTAGGCGCCGGGGAGCGGGCGCTTTCAGGGGCGCGGGGAACTGCGCGAGCAACCACGACGGTCCCGCACCCGCGAACGCGCCGCGTGGGGCAGATGCGAGGGCGCGTCTTTATGGGGCGCGGGGGAACGGCTGTCTTGGCGCGGGGGAGCGGGTGTCTTCAGGGGCGCGGGGAACTGCGCGAGCAACCACGACGGTCCCGCACCCGCGCACGCGCCGCGTGGGGCAGATGCGAGGGCGCGTCTTTATGGGGCGCGGGGGAACGGCTGTCTTGGCGCGGGGGAGCGGCTGTCTTCAGGGGCGCGGGGAACTGCGCGAGCAACCACAACGAACCCGCACCCGCGAACGCGCCGCGTGGGGCAGATGCGAGGGCGCGTCTTATGGGGCGCGGGGGAACGGCTCTTGGCGCGGGGGAACGGGTGTCTTCAGGGGCGCGGGGAACTGCGCGAGCAACCACGACGGTCCCGCACCCGCGAACCCGCCCCGCACGAGGCACACGCGACCGCGAGAAAGCCCGCCGCAGGCGAGAGAGCCCGCCGCAGGCGAAAGAGGCCGCCGCCAAGGAAGAAGACCGGCCTGACACAATGGGCCGGGTGACCCGAGCCACCCTGGACAAGCAGCCGCACGAAGTCGCCACCATGTTCGACGACGTCGCAGAACGCTACGACCTCACCAACGACGTCCTCTCCCTCGGCCAGGCCCGCCTCTGGCGCAAGGAAGTCGCGAAGGCGGTCGACGCCCGCCCCGCCCAGAAGGTCCTCGACCTCGCCGCCGGCACGGCCACCTCATCCCAGCCCTTCGCCCGGTCCGGCGCCTACGTCGTCCCCTGCGACTTCTCCCTCGGCATGCTGCGCGTCGGCAAGCAGCGCCACCCCTGGATGCCGTTCACCGCGGGCGACGGCACGAAGCTGCCGTTCAAGGACGACACCTTCGACGCCGTCACGATCTCCTTCGGCCTGCGCAACATCCAGGACACGAGCGCCGCGCTCCGCGAGATGTACCGCGTGACGAAGCCCGGCGGCCGGGTCGTGATCTGCGAGTTCTCGCACGCGACGTGGGCCCCGTTCCGCACGGTCTACGAGGAGTACCTGATGCGCGCGCTGCCCCCGGTCGCCCGCGCGGTCTCCTCGAACCCGGACGCGTACGTCTATCTCGCGGAGTCGATCCGCTCCTGGCCGGACCAGCCGGCGCTGGCCGCGCTGCTGCAGGACGCGGGCTGGTCGAAGGTGGCCTGGCGGAACCTGACGGGCGGCGTCGTGGCGCTGCACCGCGGCTTCAAGCAGAGCTGATTCGTAACGCTCCAGTTGAGACTCGGATGCTGCGGACCCGAGGGAACCGGCCAACGGGCAAGATGTGTCCGTTGATACGACCCTGCCGTTTACTTATGCGGCGCTTATGGGCCGGTCCGCATCCCTGCCGAACTCCAGCGTCCCCGGAGCGTCTTGATGGCGTCGTACTGTCCACACTGCGGGGTACCCACCCCCGATGAGGCCCGCTTCTGCATGAAGTGCGGCCGCGAACGCCTCCCGGCGCCACAGGCGGAGGACCCACCACGGGCGGAGGACCCACCCCAGGCGGAGGAGAGACCAAAGCAGGCGGAGAAGCCCCCACACCCAGAGCAAACCCCGCCCACCCCCCAAACCCAAACCCCACCTCCCCCCACCCAGGCCCCCGCTCCCACCGCCACCACCCCTACCCCCACAGCCCCCTCCCCCCTCACCGCCTTCCTCACCCGCACCTTCCGCGGCGACTGGACCGGCTCCGTACAGGCCGCGCTCTGGCCCGTGGTCCTGCTGCTGGCCGGTGCCGCCGCGCTCGCGACCCCGGCGTACGGCCAGGGCGACGACGCCGTCTTCGGCTTCACGGACCGGCTCCGCATCGCCCTCGCGCTCCTGCTCCAATCGGTCGGCGGAGGCTTCGAGTTCACGGGCCGCGAGGAGGGGCCGGACTTCGGCTCGGGGTCCGGAAGCGACGGCCTCGGCCTGGACACAGGCACAGACATGGGCACGGACATGGGTACGGGCCTGGGCTCGGGCCCGGGTTCGGACTCCACGGCGACGACCCTGGAGGGCACCGCCTCCCTGCACTTGGTCCCGCTCACCATGACCGCACTGTGGATCGTGGCGCTCTACATCGGCGTACGCGTGCTCCGCACCCGCATCCTCACCCGGGCCGCGGCCCGGAACGGCACGGCCACGGCCACGGCCCCCACCGCCCCCACCGCCGGGCTGGAAGCCGCCGTGCGCGTCGCGCTGCTGGTGACCGTCGGCGTGCTCGCACTCGCTCTCTTCGCGCAGCCCGAGATCGAAGGCGTGGAACTGTCGTCGTCGCCGGTGCTCGCCGCCCTGGGCGCACTCCTGCTCGGACTCGCCGTATCCAGCGCGGTGTTGCTCCGCGTGGACACGTCGGTCTGGGCGAGGGTGACCTCACGGCCGGGAGCACAGTCCCTCATTCGGGCGACGGGCACGGCACTGCGGGCACTGGTCGTCGTACTCGTCCTCTGCTCGGTCGTCGCCTTCATCAGCCTCGCCCAGGTGGACGACCTGTCCGAGCTCACGGACCTCGACGACTCCGGCATCTCACCGCTCCTGGTCGCGCTGCTGATCCTGCCGAACCTCGCGGTGACGGCACTCGGCGTCGGCTGGGGCGCGGGCGCGGAGGCCTCGGTGCGCGGCAGCAGCTCGATGTACGGGAGCAGGCGCGAGAGCGGATCGTTCGGGCTCTCCGAACTCGGTGATGTCACCAACGACTGGGCGGTCGTGGGTGCGTTGGCACTCGGCCTCGTCTGCGCGCTGGCGATCGGCGTGCTCGCCGCGCGGCGCTGCGCGGGCCGCGGTGAACAGCTCCTCGCCGCGGGCGTCTTCTTCGGATTCGTCCTGCTGCTCGCCGGATTCAGCGGAATCGGCGTCGAGGTCTCCGGGCAGGCGTTCGGCAGCGGTTCGGGATTCGGCGGGTCGAGCAGCGGTGGCGGCGGCGGCGTGGAGACGGGCCTGAGCGTCCCGGAGATGCTGCTGTTCGGCCTGCTGTGGATTCTCCCCGCGGCACTCCTGGGCCCGTACCTCCTCCAGATGACGGGCCGACAGACCGCACACCCCTCCCCTCCCAGCCCTCCCGCGTACGCCCCAAGCCCCGCAGCACCCCAGACGCCTACCGCCCTGACGCCCCCGGCCCTGACGCCCCCGGCCCTCACGCCCTCGGCTCCGACGCCACCGGCACCGACGGCTCCCACCCAAACGGCCGCCACCTACACCCCCCAGCCCGCCTACCCGGGCCTCCACCCCCTCCCCACCAGGCCCCACAACCGAGCCACCGTCTGGGTGATCACCATCGTCGTGGCCCTTGTCGTCGGAGGCGGTGCGACCGCAGGCGTGCTGCTCTGGCGGGACACGGGGGACGACAAGGCGGGCACCGCGGACAACGCGGGCAAGGACAACAGGCCCGCGGTCAGCCGTTCCGAAGAGCCGACCAACACCCCGACCAGCGACCCGACAGAGGGCCCGAGCGGCGCCCCGTCCGGCGACCCGACCCCGGCCGCCTCACCCAACCCGGCCCCTGAAGGCACCGAACGCGTCACGGACCCCGAAGGCTTCTCTTTCGCCGTGCCCGAGGGGTGGTCCCGCCGGCCCGTCAACCCCGAGCGACCCGGACAGATCACCTATGCCGGGTCGACGGGACGTGAGGAGTTCCTCGTCGGCGTCGTCGCCGATGCCCCCTACACCTCGTACGAGAATTTCAGGAACATCGAGAGGCACACCAAGACCGCGCCGGACAAGTCGGACTACAACCGCGTCCGGATGGAGGAGAACACCTTCCAGGGGCGCGACGGAGCGATCTGGGAGTACACGTACACCGACAAGGGTGGCCGCACGATCCACGCCCTCAACCAGAGCTACGTCGCGGAGAACGGCACGGAGTACGCGATCCAGCTCTCGTGGCGCGAGGACTTCTGGCCGACGGGTGAGGGCGCGAAGACACACACGGCCGCACTGGACACATGGCGCCTCACGGACTGACGTGAGCGCCGGCTCCAGTAGTCGACGCCCATGTCAGTAGACCTACTGGAGCCCACGTCAGTAGTCCTAAAGGACGAGCCTGAAACAGTGCGACGTCCGGCGCGACGACTCGACGCCGGGTATCAACGGGGGAGTGGTGAACGACTCGGTGAGTTCCATGCCGAGCCGCCGCGCGACCGCGATGGACCGTTGGTTCTCCGAGACGATCATCGCCACGACGCTCGGCACCCCCGCCGCCCGCACCCGCTCGACCGTCGCCTCCGCGGCGGCGGTCGCGTACCCCTTGCCCCAGGCGGCGCGGCCGAGCCGCCAGCCGATCTCGATCTCGCCCACCGGCCCCCACGTCCTGGGCCAGGGCTGGGCGCCGGTGAAGCCGATCGGCTCGCCGGCCGCGTCGAGCATGGTCCACAGGCAGTAGCCCAGTTCGGCGTCGTGTCTGCGCTGCCGGGCGGTC
Source organism: Streptomyces sp. NPDC045678 (assembly GCF_056432085.1). Lineage (NCBI taxonomy): Bacteria > Bacillati > Actinomycetota > Actinomycetes > Kitasatosporales > Streptomycetaceae > Streptomyces > Streptomyces sp. NPDC045678. The sequence goes on along the minus strand of NZ_JBWKJS010000008.1, from coordinate 344,497 downwards.
AGCTCCTCGTACATGGAGAGCTCCGCCGAGGACCCGCCGAAGAACTCCATGACCTCGGGGTCGTCGAAGAGGCGGTGCCAGGCGAAGGCGTCCTCGTGGGTGGGGACGCGCAGCTCCACGGCGGGGAGGAGCGGCGCGGGCAGGGTATCGGTCTGCTCGGTCACGTGTGGCCCTTCGGCTGGCTGATCAGTACCGCCTCATAGACTGCCCATATCCCGTGCCGGTCGGCACACAGATTTCGAGCCTTGGGGAGAACCCGCCGTGACCGAGCCCCTCTCCGAACACACCGCGGACGTAATTGTCGTCGGCGCCGGCCCCGCCGGTTCGACGACGGCGTACTACCTGGCGAAGGCCGGTCTCGACGTACTCCTCCTTGAGAAGACCGCGTTCCCCAGGGAAAAGGTCTGCGGTGACGGGCTCACGCCCCGCGCCACCAAGCAGCTGGTCTCCATGGGAATCGACATCTCCGAAGAGGCGGGCTGGCTGCGCAACAAGGGCCTGCGCATCATCGGCGGCGGCGTACGGCTCCAGCTGGACTGGCCGGAACTCGCCTCCTACCCGGACTATGGACTCGTACGGAAGCGCGACGACTTCGACGAGCAGCTCGCGCGGCAGGCACAGAAGGCGGGCGCACGCCTGTACGAGCGGTGCAACGTCGGCGAGCCCGTCATCGACGACCGCACAGGACGCATCACGGGCGTGCACGCCAAGATGGGCGAGGAGAAGACCCCGGTCACCTTCCACGCCCCGCTCGTCGTCGCGGCCGACGGCAACTCCTCGCGGATCTCGCTCGCGATGGGCCTGCACCGCCGCGAGGACCGCCCGATGGGCGTCGCGGTCCGCACGTACTTCACCTCGCCCCGCCACGACGACGACTACCTGGAGTCCTGGCTGGAACTGTGGGACCGCCGCGGCCCCGGCGAGGACCGCCTCCTGCCCGGCTACGGCTGGATCTTCGGCATGGGCGACGGCACGTCCAACGTCGGCCTCGGCATCCTCAACTCCTCCAAGTCGTTCCGCGAGCTCGACTGGCGCGAGGTCCTCAAGGCCTGGTGCGCCTCGATGCCGGAGGACTGGGGATACACCCCGGAGAACATGACGACGCCGATCCGCGGCGCCGCCCTGCCGATGGCCTTCAACCGCCAGCCGCACTACACGAAGGGCCTGCTGCTCGTCGGTGACGCGGGTGGCCTGGTGAACCCCTTCAACGGCGAGGGCATCGCGTACGCCATGGAGTCCGGCCAGATCGCCGCGGACGTCATCGCACAGGCACACGCGCGTGCCACCCCCGCCCAGCGCGAACTGGCGCTCCAGAACTATCCGAAGACGCTCAAGGAGGTCTACGGCGGCTACTACACGCTGGGCCGTGCCTTCGTGAAGCTCATCGGCAACCCGAAGGTCATGAAGATCGCGACCCAGCGCGGCCTGACGCACCCGGTCCTGATGCGGTTCACGCTGAAGATGCTGGCGAACCTGACGGACCCGATGGGCGGCGACGCGATGGACCGCATCATCAACGGGCTGAGCAAGGTCGCACCGAAGGCGTAACCCCGGTGGGCGGTTCGCACCGTACGGTGCAAAATGGACGCATGATATTTATTGCCGTCAAGTTCACCGTCCGACCCGAGCACAGCGACAGCTGGCTCGAGCGGACCGCCGCATTCACCGCCGCCACGCGCGCGGAGCCGGGCAACATCTTCTTCGAGTGGTCCCGCTCCGTGGAGGACCCGAACCAGTTCGTGCTCCTGGAGGCCTTCGCCGACGGGGACGCGGGCGCCGCGCACGTCAACTCCGACCACTTCAAGGCCGGCCTGGAGACGATGGGCGGGCTCATCGCGACCGTGCCGCAGATCGTGAACACCGAGATCGAGGGCAGCGGTTGGTCCGAGATGGCGGAGCTGAAGCCGAAGAACGCGTGAGGCGGACGCCGCAGGGCGCCTGAGAAGGCGCCTCAGGGCGCACCAAGGGCCGGAACCCCTCCAGGGGGGTTCCGGCCCTTGGTCGTGGCTCTAAGAGGCCGTCAGAGGACGCGCACGGCGCCCGAGGCCGGGTAGCCGGACAGGTCCTGGATGACAACGCCCTTGCCGGGGTTGGCGGCGTCCAGGTACTGGCCGTTACCGATGTACACACCGACGTGGTACGCGGAGCCCTTGCCACCCCAGTAAAGGATGTCGCCGACCTGGAGGTTCGAGGTGCCGACCTCGGTGCCCATCGTCGACTGGTCCTGCGAGACGCGCGGAAGGTCCACGCCCGCCTGCTTGAACGCGGCCTGCACCAGGCTGGAGCAGTCCCAGGCGTTCGGGCCCGAGGCGCCCATCACGTAGGCGTCGCCCAGCTGGGCCTTGAGGAAGCCGATGACGGCGCCGACGCTGCCGCTGGCCGGAGCCGGGGCGTCCGCGGTGCTGTCGCCGCCGCCGGCGGTGGACTGCGTGGAGAGCGTCGTGCGCTCGGTGGAACGCGAAGCGCGCTCCTCCGCGGCCTTCTTCTTCGCGGCGGCCTCGGCCTTGCGCTCGGCCTCGGCCTTCTTCTCCGCCTTCGCGAGGTCTTCCTTGGCCTGCTTGGCGGCCTTGGAGGCGGCGGCGTCCTGCTCGGCGCGCGACTCGTAGGTGTCGGCGGCCTGCTGGGTGGCGTCCGCCGACTGCGCGATCTGAGCGGACAGATCGGTGGAGAGGGTGGGCATCTCGATGGTCTCGGACACCGGCTCGGCAGCGTTAGCCGTACCGGCCGCCGCGGCCACTGCCAGGGTGCTGAGGACGCCACCGGCAACTCCGGCACGCAGGGCAATCTTCGAGGCGCTGCGACGGGGCTTCCGGTGGCTGGGTATGTGAGCGGTGTGGGACATGAGAACAACTGCTAGCAGGGACCCACGGTTCCCTTCAAGAAACGTGTGCTGCGCCACAGTTGCCGATTCCGCGCCCGAATCCCGGGCGTGTCGCTTCTTATTGACGCCGTAACGGGCAATGTGGACACAGCCGATCACGCCTGTGATCATGGGTTTTCTGCGATACGTCCGAATTGCCCTCGGTCTACCACCCGTTGAGTCCGTTGGCCAAGCCCGGCTTATTTACGGAAGTTGCCGGTGTGGCGCAGGTCACAGCGTGTGCTCCTGGGGATCTCCCTGAGATCTCGCTGAGACATCCCTGAGATCTCCCGCAGATTTCAGGACCGGTTCGTGGGGGTCGCCGGACCCGTTCCCTCCGGCGGGCGGCCGCTCGTGAATCCGTGCACGCGTCCACCTCCGTCCACACCTGTGCCGCCAAAGTGTGAACGCGGCTCCTCTATCAAGCGAACCCGTCCAGCGCCAATTTGCTTGCAGAGGCCATCGCTTGATAGTGCGACACGTCTTCGACCAGCGATGACGCGCTGAGATGTCACCTCTAGTGATCACTCAGGCGCTTCGCGTACGAAGATCACCGCTCATTCGACTTCATGATCCTTCGTCAGGTGGTGGAGATCACAAAGCCGTTGTCGTACCCCGTGTCGCAGATCACAGACCGCCGGGCATAGGATGCGGGGCAGTTGGGCTTGTGACCTGCTTCACATATAAGCGATCTTGGACGGGGAGCAGGGCGCGGTCCGACGCAACCGCCAACAGTCAGTGCCGACTGAGAGGAGCGAGGAGCGTGAACGCCTATGCGCCCATCCTCGTGCTGGGAGCCCTCGGGGCAGGCTTTGCGATCTTCTCCGTGGTCATGGCCACGCTTATCGGTCCAAAGCGGTACAACCGCGCGAAGCTAGAGGCCTATGAGTGCGGCATCGAGCCGACGCCGACGCCGGCAGGCGGCGGGCGATTCCCCATCAAGTACTACCTGACGGCGATGCTCTTCATCGTCTTCGACATCGAGATCGTCTTCCTCTATCCCTGGGCCGTCACCTTCGACGCGCTGGGGATTTTCGGGCTCGTGGAGATGCTGCTCTTCGTGCTCACCGTCTTCGTCGCCTACGCGTACGTATGGCGACGCGGCGGCCTGGAATGGGACTAAGGGTCTGAGGGGTCAAAGAGCATGGGAATCGAAGAGAAGCTGCCGAGCGGGTTTCTGCTGACCACCGTCGAGCAGGCCGCGGGCTGGATGCGGAAGTCGTCCGTCTTCCCCGCCACGTTCGGCCTCGCCTGCTGCGCCATCGAGATGATGACGACCGGTGCCGGGCGCTATGACATGGCGCGCTTCGGCATGGAGGTGTTCCGCGGCTCACCGCGCCAGGCCGACCTGATGATCGTGGCGGGCCGGGTGAGCCAGAAGATGGCGCCGGTGCTCCGCCAGGTCTATGACCAGATGCCCAACCCCAAGTGGGTCATTTCCATGGGTGTTTGCGCATCATCGGGTGGAATGTTCAACAATTACGCGATTGTGCAGGGCGTTGACCACGTTGTCCCGGTTGACATCTATTTGCCCGGCTGCCCGCCGCGCCCCGAGATGCTGTTGGACGCGATTCTCAAGCTCCATCAGAAGATCCAGAACACCAAGCTCGGCGTGAACGCGGAAGAAGCCGCCCGTGAGGCGGAGGAGGCGGCCCTCAAGGCGCTCCCCACCATTGAGATGAAGGGGCTGCTGCGGTGAGCGACGCGCACGACGAGCACCTGAACGGCAACGGCGTCCCCGCGCCCCGCGACGAGACCGGCGAGGTCATCGGCGTACGCAGGGGCATGTTCGGCGCCGACAACGGCGGCGACACCTCCGGCTACGGCGGGCTCGTACGGACCATCACCCTGCCCGGCGCCTCCTCGCGCCCCTACGGCGGCTGGTTCGACGAGGTCGCGGATGAACTGGAAGGCGCCCTCGAAGAGCAGGGCCTCGTCCCGGAGAACGCGATCGGGAAGACGGTCGTCGACCGCGGCGAGCTCACCTTCCACATCGAACGCGAGCACCTCGTCCGCGTCGCCAGGACCCTGCGCGACGACCCGGCCCTGCGCTTCGAGCTCTGCACGGGCGTGAGCGGGGTGCACCTCCCCGGCGACAAGGGCCGCGAGCTGCACGCCGTCTATCACTTGCGCTCGATCACCCACAATCGGCTGATCCGGCTCGAAGTCGGCGTCCCCGATGCCGATCCGCACCTGCCCTCACTGGTCGCGGTCTACCCGACCAACGACTGGCACGAGCGCGAGGCGTACGACTTCTTCGGCCTCGTCTTCGACGGCCACCCGGCGCTCACGCGGATCATGATGCCGGACGACTGGCAGGGCTTCCCGCAGCGCAAGGACTACCCCCTCGGCGGCATCCCCGTCGAATACAAGGGCGCCCAGATCCCGGCTCCGGACCAGCGGAGGTCGTACAGCTGATGTCTGCCACTCAGGGAACATCCCACGCTTCCCCCCGCGAGACGACCGAGGGGACCGTATATACGGTCACCGGCGGCGACTGGGACGAGGTCGTCCAGGCGGCGGCCAAGGCCGACGACGAGCGCATCATCGTCAACATGGGCCCCCAGCACCCGTCCACGCACGGCGTGCTCCGGCTCATCCTGGAGATCGAGGGCGAGACCGTCTCCGAAGCCCGCTGCGGCATCGGCTACCTGCACACCGGCATCGAGAAGAACCTCGAGTACCGCACGTGGACGCAGGGCACGACGTTCGTCACGCGCATGGACTACCTGACGCCGTTCTTCAACGAGACGGCGTACTGCCTCGGGGTCGAGAAGCTCCTCGGCATCGAGGACCGGATCCCGGACCGCGCCTCGGTCATCCGCGTGCTCCTCATGGAGCTCAACCGCCTCTCCTCGCATCTGGTGTGCATCGCCACCGGCGGCATGGAACTCGGCGCCACGACGATCATGATCTACGGCTTCCGGGATCGTGAACTCGTTCTCGATGTCTTCGAACTCATCACCGGCCTGCGCATGAACCACGCGTACGTCCGGCCCGGTGGACTCGCCCAGGACCTGCCCCCGGGCACGGTCGACCAGCTCCGCGAGTTCGTGAAGACCATGAAGAAGAACCTTCCGGAGTACGACAAGCTCGCCACCGGGAACCCCATCTTCAAGGCCCGCATGCAGGACGTCGGCTACCTCGACCTCGCCGGCTGCATGGCCCTCGGCGCCACGGGCCCGGTCCTGCGCTCGGCGGGCCTCCCGCACGACCTGCGCAAGTCCCAGCCCTACTGCGGCTACGAGAACTACGAGTTCGACGTCCCGACCGCCGACACCTGCGACTCCTACGGGCGCTTCCTGATCCGTCTGGAGGAGATGCGGCAGTCGCTGCGCATCATCGAGCAGTGCATCGACCGGCTCGCCCCCGGGCCGGTCATGGTCGAGGACAAGAAGATCGCCTGGCCCGCCCAACTGGCCCTCGGGCCCGACGGGCTCGGCAACTCGCTCGACCACATCAAGAAGATCATGGGCACCTCCATGGAGTCCCTCATCCACCACTTCAAGCTGGTGACCGAGGGCTTCAGGGTCCCGCCGGGCCAGACGTACACGGCGGTCGAGTCGCCCAAGGGCGAGCTCGGCGTGCACGTCGTCTCCGACGGCGGCACCCGCCCCTACCGGGTCCACTTCCGCGACCCGTCCTTCACCAACCTGCAGGCCATGGCGGCCATGTGCGAAGGCGGCCAGGTCGCCGACGTCATCGTCGCCGTCGCGTCCATCGACCCCGTGATGGGAGGCGTCGACCGGTGACCACCACTCCTTCGGAACAGGGCACGGGCGTCAGCCTGGGCATGCCCCAACTCCCCGCCCCCGACTACCCGGCCGACGTGCGGGCCAGGCTGGAGGTGGACGCCAAGGACGTCATCGCCCGCTACCCCGACTCCCGCTCCGCGCTCCTGCCCCTGCTGCACCTCGTGCAGTCCGAGGAGGGCCACGTCACGCGCACGGGCATGCGGTTCTGCGCCGAGATGCTGGGCCTGACCACCGCCGAGGTCACGGCCGTGGCGACCTTCTACACCATGTACCGGCGCAAGCCGTCGGGTGACTACCAGGTCGGCGTCTGCACCAACACGCTGTGCGCCGTCATGGGCGGCGACGCGATCTTCGACGAACTCAAGCAGCACCTCGGCGTCGGCAACGACGAGACGACCGAGGACGGCAAGATCACCCTTGAGCACATCGAGTGCAACGCCGCCTGCGACTTCGCCCCCGTGGTGATGGTCAACTGGGAGTTCTTCGACAACCAGACCCCCGAGTCCGCGAAGCAGCTCGTCGACGACCTGCGCGCGGGCGTACCGGTCGAGCCCACGCGCGGGGCGCCGCTCTGCACGTACAAGGAGACCGCCCGGATCCTGGCGGGCTTCCCCGACCAGCGGCCCGGCGCCGTCGAGGCGAGCGGCGGCGCGGGCCACGCCTCGCTCATCGGACTGCGCCTGGCCAAGGGCGAGGAACAGCCGCGCGTGGTCCACCCCCGCGCGGCAGGCCCTCAGGACGAGGCTCCCGCCGAGCACCTCAGCTCGCACGACGCACCGCAGGAAACCTCGGCGTCCGACCCGGCGCACCCGGCAGGGCCCGCCGCCGAGGAGGGGGAGTGATGACCTTGGCAGCCGAGATCGACAACGAGACCAGCCCCGAGAAGCTGCTCGCACCGGTTCTCTCGGCGTTCTGGGACGAGGAGAAGTCCTGGACGCTGGAGACCTACCGACGGCACGAGGGATACGAAGGCCTGCGCAAGGCGCTCGCCATGGCCCCGGACGACGTCATCGCGTACGTGAAGGACTCCGGGCTGCGGGGCAGGGGCGGCGCGGGATTCCCCACCGGAATGAAGTGGCAGTTCATTCCGCAGGGAGACGGCAAGCCGCACTATCTAGTTGTCAACGCCGACGAATCGGAGCCGGGGACCTGCAAGGACATCCCGCTCCTCTTCGCGAACCCGCATTCCCTCATCGAGGGCATCGTCATCGCGTGCCATGCGATCAGGTCGTCGCATGCCTTCATCTATCTGCGGGGTGAAGTCGTCCCCGTTCTGCGCAGGCTGCACGAGGCCGTCCGCGAGGCGTATGCGGCGGGCTACCTCGGGAAGAACGTGCTGGGCAGCGGACTCGACCTCGAACTCACGGTGCACGCGGGCGCGGGCGCGTACATCTGTGGTGAAGAGACCGCACTGCTCGACTCGCTCGAAGGCCGCCGCGGCCAACCGCGACTGCGTCCCCCCTTCCCTGCCGTCGCGGGCCTCTACGCGTGCCCCACTGTCGTGAACAACGTCGAGTCCATCGCGTCCGTTCCCGCGATCCTCAATCGGGGCAAGGACTGGTTCAAGTCGATGGGCAGCGAGAAGTCACCTGGCTTCACGCTCTACTCGCTGAGCGGGCACGTCACCAACCCCGGCCAGTACGAGGGACCGCTCGGCATCACGCTGCGCCAGCTGCTCGACATGAGCGGCGGCATGCGCGCCGGACACCGCCTCAAGTTCTGGACACCGGGCGGCTCCTCGACGCCGATGTTCACCGACGAACACCTCGACGTCCCCCTCGACTACGAGGGCGTCGGCGCCGCCGGATCGATGCTCGGCACCAAGGCGCTGCAGTGCTTCGACGAGACGACATGCGTCGTGCGGGCCGTGACCCGCTGGACCGAGTTCTACGCCCACGAGTCCTGCGGCAAGTGCACGCCCTGCCGCGAAGGGACGTACTGGCTGGTGCAGTTGCTCCGCGACATCGAGGCCGGCAAGGGCGTCATGGCCGACCTCGACAAGCTGAACGACATCGCCGACAACATCAACGGCAAGTCCTTCTGCGCCCTGGGCGACGGCGCGGCCTCGCCGATCTTCTCCTCCCTCAAGTACTTCCGTGCGGAGTACGAGCAGCACATCACCGGCAAGGGCTGCCCCTTCGACCCGGCCAAGTCGACTCTCTGGGCCGACCGGCCCGCTGAAAGCGCGCAGGTGAACGCATGACAGTGACCACCAACAACGCTCCCTCCGGGGGCGGGGAGGCGGCGGTTCCGCCCGAGGATCTCGTCTCGCTGACCATCGACGGCATCGAGATCAGCGTCCCCAAGGGGACGCTGGTGATCCGGGCGGCCGAACTGCTCGGCATCGAGATCCCCCGGTTCTGCGACCATCCGCTGCTCGACCCGGCGGGCGCCTGCCGCCAGTGCATCGTCGAGGTGGAGGGCCAGCGCAAGCCGATGGCGTCCTGCACCATCACCTGCACCGACGGCATGGTCGTGAAGTCGCAGCTCACCTCGGCCGTCGCGGAGAAGTCGCAGCGCGGTGTGATGGAGCTGCTGCTCATCAACCACCCGCTGGACTGCCCCGTCTGCGACAAGGGCGGCGAGTGCCCGCTGCAGAACCAGGCGATGCAGGTCGGCGACTCGGACACCCGCTTCGAGGGCAAGAAGCGGACGTACGAGAAGCCGGTGCCGATCTCCACCCAGGTGCTGCTCGACCGCGAGCGGTGCGTGCTCTGCGCGCGCTGCACCCGCTTCAGCAACCAGGTCGCGGGCGACCCGATGATCGAGCTCATCGAGCGCGGCGCCCTCCAGCAGGTCGGTACCGGCGAGGGCGACCCCTTCGAGTCGTACTTCTCCGGGAACACCATTCAGATCTGTCCGGTCGGCGCGCTGACCTCGGCGGCGTATCGCTTCCGCTCCCGGCCCTTCGACCTGGTGTCGTCGCCCTCGGTGTGCGAGCACTGCTCGGGCGGCTGCGCGACGCGCACGGACCACCGACGCGGCAAGGTCATGCGGCGGCTCGCCGCGGACGACCCCGAGGTCAACGAAGAGTGGATGTGCGACAAGGGACGCTTCGGCTTCCGGTACGCGCAGCGCCCGGACCGGCTCACCACGCCGCTGGTGCGCAACTCCTCGACGGGTGAGCTGGAGCCCGCGAGCTGGCCCGAGGCCCTGGAGGTCGCGGCCAACGGTCTCGCCGCCGCGCGCGGCCGGGCCGGGGTCCTCGTCGGCGGTCGTCTCACCGTGGAGGACGCCTACGCGTACAGCAAGTACGCGCGCGTGGCGCTCGACACGAACGACATCGACTTCCGCGCGCGCGTGCACAGCAGCGAGGAGGCCGACTTCCTCGCGGCGCGGGTGGCGGGCCGGGGCCGGGACCTCGACGGGACGGGCGTCACGTACGCCCTCCTGGAGAAGGCGCCCGCCGTCCTGCTCGCCGGGTTCGAGTCCGAGGAGGAGGCGCCCGGCGTCTTCCTGAGGCTGCGCAAGGCCTGGCGCAAGCACGGCCAGCGCACCTACTCCCTCGCCCCGTACGCGACCCGTGGCCTGGAGAAGGCGGGCGGCACGCTGCTGCCCGCGGCGCCGGGCACCGAGACCGAGTGGCTCGACGCGCTCGCCGCGGGCGTCGGCCTGGAGGCGCCCGGCACCGAGGCCTCCGAGGCGCTGCGCGCCGAGGGCGCGGTCATCGTCGTCGGTGAGCGGCTCGCGGCCGTGCCCGGCGCGCTCACCGCCGCCGTGCGGGCCGCCGCGGCGACCGGCGCCGGGCTGGTGTGGATTCCGCGCAGGGCCGGGGAGCGCGCCGCCGTAGAGGTGGGCGCCCTGCCGTCGCTGCTGCCCGGTGGCCGTCCGGCCACCGATCCGCGCGCGCGGGACGAGGTCGCGGCCGCCTGGGGCGTCGCCGAACTCCCGCTCCGCTACGGCCGCGACACCGGCCAGATCATCGAGGCCGCCGCGACCGGCGAGCTCGGTGCCCTCCTGGTGGCGGGCGTCGAGGTCGCCGACCTGCCGGACCCGGCACGCGCGCGTGCGGCACTCGACGAGGTCGGTTTCCTGGTCTCCCTGGAGCTGCGGCCCAGCGAGGTGACGGACCGGGCCGACGTGGTCCTGCCCGTCGCCGCCGTCGCGGAGAAGCCGGGCACCTTCCTCAACTGGGAGGGCAGGGCGCGGATGTTCGACGCCGCGCTGAAGCCGGACCAGATGACGCGCAGGCTGGCGCCCACCGACGCGCGCGTGCTGCACATGCTCGCCGACGCCGGTGACATCCACCTGGGCCTGCCCGACCTGCTGACCCTGCGCCGCGAGCTGGACCGGCTCGGCGGCTGGGATGGGCCGCACGCCACGAACCCCGTGGAGACCGGCGTCCAGCCGCCGCGGCCCGCCGCCGGCGAGGCCGTCCTCTCGGGGCACCGGCTGCTGCTCGACCAGGGCCGCCTCCAGGACGGCGACGAAGCCCTTGCCGGTACGCGGCACGCCGCCCACGCGCGCGTGTCCGCGGCCACCGCGGCGGAGGCGGGCGTGAAGGACGGTGACCTCCTGTCGGTCGCCGGACCGGCGGGGGCGACCGAACTCCCGCTGCAGATCACGGAGATGCCCGACCGCGTGGTCTGGCTGCCGCTGAACTCGACCGGGGAAGGCGTCACGTCGGACACCGGCGCCCGCCCCGGCGAACTCGTCCGCATCGGCCCGGCGGTCCTGCCGGAGCCCACTGAGGCCCCGGAGGTGACGTCGTGACGCACACCCTGGTGCCGCTTGCGGCGGAAGACCTGTCCATGTTCGGCCGCGACCCCTGGTGGCTGGTGGTCTTCAAGGCGGTCTTCTGCTTCGCGTTCCTGATGGTGACGGTCCTCCTCGCCATCGTCTGGGAGCGCAAGGTCGTCGCCTGGATGCAGCTGCGCATCGGCCCCAACAGGAACGGCCCCTGGGGTCTGCTGCAGTCCCTCGCGGACGGCGTCAAGCTGATGCTCAAGGAAGACGTGATCGTCAAGCGCGCGGACAAGGTGGTCTACGTCCTTGCTCCGGTCATCGCGGCGATCCCGGCCTTCATGGCGATCGCGGTGATCCCGTTCGGGCCCGCGGGCAACGAAGTCTCGATCTTCGGCCACCGCACCACGATGCAGCTCACCGACCTGCCGATCGCGATGCTCTACATCCTCGCGGTCGCCTCCGTCGGCATCTACGGCATCGTCCTCGCGGGCTGGAGCTCGGGATCGACGTACCCGCTCCTCGGCGGCCTGCGCTCCTGCGCACAGATGATCTCGTACGAGATCGCGATGGGCGCGGCCTTCGCCTCCGTCTTCCTCTACTCCGGGTCGATGTCGACGTCGGCGATCGTCGAGGCGCAGGCCGACCGCTGGTACGTCCTGCTGCTTCCGGTCTCCTTCATCATCTACATCGTCACGATGATCGGCGAGACGAACCGGGCGCCGTTCGACATGCCGGAGTCCGAGGGCGACCTCGTCGGCGGCTTCAACACCGAGTACTCGTCCATCAAGTTCGCGATGTTCATGCTCGCCGAGTACATCAACATGGTCACCGTCTCGGCGGTGTCGGCCACGCTCTTCCTCGGAGGCTGGCGGGCGCCGTATCCGATCAGCACGTTCTGGGAGGGCGCGAACCACGGCTGGTGGCCGATGCTGTGGTTCGTGATCAAGGTCCAGCTGCTGCTGTTCTTCTTCATCTGGCTGCGCGGCTCGCTGCCCCGTGTCCGCTACGACCAGCTGATGAAGCTCGGCTGGAAGGTCCTGATCCCGGTCTCCGTCGTCTGGCTGATGCTGGTCGCCACGGTCAGGGCGATGCGGAACGAGGACTACGAATTCACCTCGATCGCGCTGTACGTCGGCGGCGGGGTCATCGCGCTGCTGCTGCTCTCCGTCGTCGTCGACATCTTCCGCGACAAGAGGGAGAAGGAAGCCGCCGCCGAGGAGGAGAAGCCGGTCGCCTTTGACCCCATGGCGGGCGGATTCCCCGTGCCGCCGCTGCCCGGCCAGAGCCTGCCACCCGTGCCGCGCCGACGCTCGCGCCAGGAGCGGGAGTTGATTGTCAGTGGTGGACCGGATACTCAAAGTGACGGAACCCGAAGTGACGGAAAGGAGGCGTCCGATGGCTGAGTCGAACCAGGAGTCGCACGACCCGAACCAATCGAAGCAGGGGTTCCAGAACCCTGTCGCGGGCTTCGGCGTGACCTTCAAGGCCATGTTCAAGAAGCGGCTGACCGAGCAGTATCCGGAGCAGCAGAAGACCACGGCTCCCCGCTTCCACGGCAGGCACCAGCTGAACCGCCATCCGGACGGCCTGGAGAAGTGCGTCGGGTGTGAGCTCTGCGCCTGGGCCTGTCCCGCGGACGCCATCTACGTGGAGGGCGCGGACAACACGGACGAGGAAAGGTACTCGCCCGGCGAGCGGTACGGCCGCGTCTACCAGATCAACTACGCCCGCTGCATCCTGTGCGGCCTGTGCATCGAGGCGTGCCCCACGCGCGCGTTGACGATGACGAACGAGTTCGAGTTGGCCGACAGCAGCCGCGAGAACCTCATCTACACCAAGGAGCAGCTGCTCGCCGGTCTTGAGGAGGGCATGGTCGAAAGCCCGCACTCGATCTTCCCCGGCACGGACGAGCAGGACTACTACCGTGGCCTGGTGACCGAGGCGGCGCCCGGGACGGTGCCCCAGGTCGCCTACTCCAAGGGCGAGACGCCTCAGGAGGCCGCCTCGGACTTCGGCGACAGCGAGCCGGCGTCGGAGCAGGTGATCGGTCGATGACTCAGCTCGCCGCCTACTCCACCTCGACCGGCGAGGCCTTCCAGTTCTGGGTGCTCGGCACGGTCGCGGTGATCGGCGCCCTGTGCACCATCCTCATGAAGAAGGCTGTGCACAGCGCGCTCTGCCTGGCCGGAACCATGATCATCCTCGCGGTGTTCTACCTGGCCAACGGCGCGTACTTCCTGGGCATCGTCCAGATCGTCGTCTACACCGGCGCGATCATGATGCTCTTCCTCTTCGTCGTCATGCTCGTCGGCGTCACCGCGGCGGACTCCCTGAAGGAGACCATCAAGGGACAGCGCTGGCTCGCACTCCTCTGCGGACTCGGCTTCGCGGTGCTGCTCTTCGCGGGCATCGGGAACGCCTCCATGAAGGAGTTCAACGGCCTCGGCAAGGCGAACGCGGGCGGCAACGTGGAGGGCCTCGCGGGGCTCATCTTCACCAAGTACGTCTTCGCCTTCGAGATCACCGGCGCCCTGCTCATCACGGCGACGGTCGGCGCGATGGTGCTCACCCACCGCGAGCGCACGGAGCGCGCCAAGACCCAGCGCGAACTGTCCGAGCAGCGCGTACGCGACGGCAAGCACCTGCCGCCGCTGCCCGCCCCGGGTGTGTACGCACGGCACAACGCCGTGGACATCGCGGGCCTGCTCCCCGACGGCACGCCGTCGGAGCTCACGGTCAACAAGACGCTGCGCGACCGCGGCCAGATCCGTGACGTGTCGAACCAGGCGCTGGACGACCTGCGGGCGCTGGAGCAGCGCTCCACCGACCGTCTGGAGCGGCCCGACCTGCGGAACGGCGACATCGGGCGGACCGAGGAGGCGTCGAAGTGAACCCCGTCAACTACCTGTACCTCGCCGCCCTGTTGTTCACGATCGGCGCGACCGGCGTGCTCATCAGGCGGAACGCGATCGTGGTGTTCATGTGCATCGAGCTCATGCTCAACGCCTGCAACCTCGCGTTCGTGGCCTTCTCCCGGATGCACGGCAACCTCGACGGCCAGATCATCGCGTTCTTCACGATGGTCGTCGCCGCCGCGGAGGTCGTGGTCGGGCTCGCGATCATCGTGTCGCTGTTCCGTTCCCGCCACTCGGCCTCGGTCGACGACGCCAGCCTGATGAAGCTCTGAGGGGTCGCTGAATCGTGGAGAACTTGATTGCGCTGCTCGTCGCGGCGCCACTGCTCGGAGCGGCCGTACTGCTGTGCGGCGGGCGGGCACTGGACCGCGCGGGCCACTGGCTCGGCACGCTGCTGGCGGCCGCCTCCTTCGTCATCGCCGTGGTGCTCTTCTCGGACATGCTGGGCAAGGGCGCCGACGAACGCTCCCTGTCGCAGCACCTGTTCAGCTGGATCCCCGTGGAGGGGTTCCAGGCGGACGTCGCCTTCCAGCTCGACCAGCTGTCGATGACGTTCGTCCTGCTGATCTCCGGCGTGGGCACCCTGATCCACATCTACTCGATCGGGTACATGGAGCACGACGAGCGGCGCCGCCGCTTCTTCGGCTACCTGAACCTGTTCCTCGCGGCGATGCTCCTGCTGGTCCTCGCCGACAACTACCTGCTCCTGTACGTCGGCTGGGAGGGCGTCGGCCTCGCCTCGTACCTCCTGATCGGCTTCTGGCAGCACAAGCCCAGCGCGGCCACCGCCGCGAAGAAGGCCTTCCTGGTCAACCGGGTCGGCGACGTGGGCCTGTCCATCGCCATCATGCTGATGTTCACCACCTTCGGGACGTTCGCCTTCGGGCCCGTCCTGGAGGCCACGAATGACACGTCGGAGGGCAAGCTCACCGCCATCGGCCTGATGCTGCTGCTCGCCGCGTGCGGCAAGTCCGCGCAGGTGCCGCTGCAGTCCTGGCTCGGCGACGCGATGGAGGGCCCGACCCCGGTCTCGGCCCTGATCCACGCCGCGACGATGGTGACCGCGGGCGTCTACCTGATCGTCCGCTCCGGCGCGATCTTCAACGGCGCGCCGGACGCGCAGCTCGTCGTCACCGTCGTCGGAGCGGTCACGCTCCTGTTCGGTGCGATCGTCGGTTGCGCGAAGGACGACATCAAGAAGGCCCTCGCCGGATCGACGATGTCCCAGATCGGGTACATGATCCTGGCCGCCGGCCTCGGCCCCGTCGGCTACGTCTTCGCGATCATGCACCTGGTGACGCACGGCTTCTTCAAGGCGGGGCTCTTCCTCGGCGCCGGTTCGGTCATGCACGGCATGAACGACGAGGTCGACATGAGGAAGTACGGCGGCCTCAGGAAGTACATGCCGGTCACCTTCGTCACCTTCGGCCTCGGCTACCTCGCGATCATCGGCTTCCCCGGTCTGTCCGGCTTCTTCTCCAAGGACAAGATCATCGAGGCGGCGTTCGCCAAGGGCGGCACGGAGGGCTGGATCCTCGGCACGGTGGCACTCCTGGGCGCGGCCATCACCGCGTACTACATGACGCGCGTGATGATCATGACCTTCTTCGGAGAGGAGCGCTGGCGCAACCGGCCGACGGCCTCCCCGGACCAGCCGGACGTCGAGCCGGCCGCGGAGCACCGTGGTGCCCACGACGAGCCGCACCCGCACGAGTCCCCGAAGTCCATGACGATCCCGATGATCGTGCTCGCCTTCGGGTCGGTGTTCGCGGGTGGCTTCTTCAGCATCGGCGACCGCTTCATGCACTGGCTCGAGCCGGTCACCCACCACGACCACGGCGACTCGCCGCTGAGCGCCACCACGGTCACCGGCGCCACCATGGTGGTCCTCGTCATCGGCGTCGCCCTCGCCTACGTGCAGTACGGGCGCAGGCCCGTCCCGGTCACCGCCCCGCGCGGCTCGGTGCTCACCCGCGCCGCCCGTCGCGACCTCCTCCAGGACGACTTCAACCACGTCGTCCTGGTGCGCGGCGGCGAGCACCTCACGCGGTCCCTGGTCTACGTGGACCACACCCTGGTCGACGGCGTCGTCAACGGCACGGCGGCCTCGGTCGGTGGCCTCTCCGGGCGGCTGCGCAAACTGCAGAACGGCTACGCCCGCTCCTACGCGGTCTCGATGTTCGGCGGCGCTGCGGTGCTCATCGCCGCGACCCTGCTGATGAGGGCGGTCTGATACCGATGTCCTTTCCCCTGCTGACAGCGACGGCGGTCCTGCCCGCGGTCGGCGCGATCGCCACGGCAGCCGTCCCGGCCGCCCGGCGGACCGCCGCCAAGTGGCTCGCGCTGCTCGTCTCGCTCGCCACGCTCGGTCTCGCGCTGACCGTGCTCGTACGGTTCGACCCCGACGGCGACCGCTATCAACTGACCGAATCGCACGCCTGGATCAAGGAGTTCGGGGTGCGGTACGAGCTCGGGGTCGACGGCATCGCCGTCGCGCTCCTCGCGCTCACCGCGCTCCTGATCCCGTTCATCATCCTGGCGGGCTGGCACGACGCCGATCCCCTGGAGACCAAGTCGTCGCGCTGGCGGCCGACCCAGGGCTTCTTCGCCCTGATCCTGGCCGTCGAGGCGATGGTGATCATCTCCTTCGAGGCGACGGACGTCTTCCTCTTCTACATCTTCTTCGAAGCAATGCTCATCCCGATGTACTTCCTCATCGGCGGCTTCGGAGACCGCGCCCACGCGGGCACGGACGAGAACGCCTCGGCGCAGCGCTCGTACGCGGCCGTGAAGTTCCTCCTCTACAACCTCGTCGGCGGCCTCATCATGCTGGCCGCCGTGATCGGGCTCTACGTAGTGGCGGGAAACTTCTCCCTCCAGGAGATCTCCGCCGCGCGCGCGGACGGCTCGCTCGACATGGCGACCAACACGGAACGGCTGCTCTTCCTCGGCTTCTTCTTCGCCTTCGCGGTGAAGGCGCCGCTGTGGCCGCTGCACACCTGGCTGCCGAACGCGATGGGGGAAGCCACCGCCCCGGTCGCCGTCCTGATCACCGCGGTCGTGGACAAGGTCGGCACGTTCGCGATGCTGCGGTTCTGCCTCGGCCTCTTCCCGGAGGCCAGCGACTGGGCGACGCCGGTCGTCCTCGTCCTCGCACTGATCAGCATCATCTACGGAGCGCTGCTCGCGGTCGGCCAGCGCGACATCAAGCGCCTGGTGGCGTACGCGTCGATCTCGCACTTCGGCTTCATCATCCTCGGCATCTTCGCGATGACCTCGCAGGGCCAGTCCGGCGCGACGCTCTACATGGTCAACCACGGCATCTCGACGGCCGCGCTGATGCTGGTGGCCGGCTTCCTGATCTCGCGGCGCGGCTCGCGCCTGATCGCCGACTACGGAGGGGTGCAGAAGGTCGCGCCGGTGCTCGCAGGCACCTTCCTGATCGGCGGCCTGGCCACCCTTTCGCTGCCCGGCCTCGCACCGTTCGTCAGTGAATTCCTGGTCCTGGTCGGCGCGTTCGCGCGCTACCCGGTGGTCGGGATCATCGCGACCGTCGGCATCGTGCTGGCCGCGCTGTACACGCTCGTCCTCTACCAGCGGACGATGACGGGACCCGTGAAGGCGGAGGTCTCGGCCATGCCCGATCTGCGGGTGCGTGAACTGGTCGTCGTCGCTCCGCTGATCGCCCTCCTGATCGGCCTCGGGGTCTACCCGAAGCCGCTCACCGATCTGGTGAACCCGGCGGTCGAGCACACGATGTCCGACGTACAGAAGAAAGACCCCAAGCCCGATGTGGAGGCGGCGAAGTGAGCGCAACAGCCGTCCACAGCCTGTGGACAACGGCGGCCGAACCGATCGACAAGATCGACTCGCCCACCATCGAGTACGGGCAGCTGTCGCCCACGTTGATCGTCATCGGCGCGGCCGTCATCGGAGTGCTCATCGAGGCCTTCGTCCCGCGCAAGTCCCGTTACTACGCCCAGCTGTTCCTCTCCGTGGTCTCCCTGGCGGCCGCCTTCGCCGCGGTCGTCGGGCTCGCGGCCCGCGGCTTCGGCACCACCAAGGCGCAGATCGCCGCGATGGGCGCCATCGCGGTCGACGGACCCGCGCTCTTCCTCCAGGGCACGATCCTGCTCACCGGAATCGTCGCGATCTTCACCTTCGCGGAGCGGCGCCTCGACCCGGTGGCGCACGGCAACCGCGTCGACTCGTTCGTGGCGCAGGCCGGGTCCGTCCCGGGCAGTGAGGGCGAACAGGCCGCCACCAAGGCCGGATTCGCGACCACCGAGGTGTTCCCGCTGGCGCTCTTCGCCATCGGCGGCATGCTGGTCTTCCCCGCGGCCAACGACCTCCTGACGCTCTTCATCGCGCTGGAAGTCTTCTCCCTGCCGCTGTACCTGCTGTGTGCCCTCGCCCGGCGCAAGCGCCTCATGTCGCAGGAATCGGCCGTCAAGTACTTCCTGCTCGGCGCGTTCGCCTCGGCATTCACGCTCTTCGGCATCGCGCTCCTCTACGGGTACGCGGGTTCCGTGTCGTACGCGACGGTCGCGGACGTCGTCGAGGGCAACGTCAAGACCGTGGACCCGGCGCTCGCCGACACCATGGGCAACGACGCGCTGCTCCTGATCGGCGTCGCGATGGTGGTGATGGGGCTGCTCTTCAAGGTGGGCGCGGTGCCGTTCCACATGTGGACCCCGGACGTGTACCAGGGCGCCCCGACGCCGGTCACCGGCTTCATGGCGGCGGCGACGAAGGTGGCCGCCTTCGGCGCCCTCCTGCGCCTCCTCTACGTGGTCCTTCCCGGGCTGCGCTGGGACTGGCGGCCGGTCATGTGGGGCGTCGCGGTCATCACGATGCTGGGCGGCGCGATCATCGCGATCACGCAGACCGACATCAAGCGGCTCCTCGCGTATTCGTCCGTCGCGCACGCCGGCTTCATCCTTGCCGGTGTCATCGCCACCACCCCGGACGGCATCTCCTCCGTCCTCTTCTACCTGGCTGCCTACTCCTTCGTGACCATCGGCGCCTTCGCCGTCGTCACGCTGGTGCGGGACGCGGGCGGCGAGGCCACGCACCTGTCCAAGTGGGCGGGGCTGGGCCGCAGGTCCCCGCTGGTGGCCGCGGTCTTCGCGGTCTTCCTCCTCGCCTTCGCCGGCATTCCGCTGACCTCCGGGTTCGCCGGGAAGTTCGCGGTCTTCAAGGCGGCGGCGGAGGGCGGCGCAGGCCCGCTGGTCGTGGTCGGTGTGCTGTCGTCGGCGATCGCCGCGTTCTTCTACATCCGCGTGATCGTCCTGATGTTCTTCAGTGAGCCGAAGGCGGACGGCCCCACGGTCGCCGTGCCCTCGCCGCTGACGATGACGGCGATCGGCATGGGCGTCGCGGTGACGCTGGTGCTCGGTGTGGCCCCGCAGTACTTCCTGGACCTGGCGAACCAGGCGGGAGTCTTCGTCCGCTAGCCCGGCCCATCCGTACAAACCCTGCCGCCCGGCATCCCGAGAAGGGGTGCCGGGCGGCGGCCTGTGGATAACTGTCCGGGGTGTCGGTGGGGAGCCCTATCGTGGAGGCAGTGGTCGAGGCAGGACGTACGGCGGGGGACAGGGCGATGGATGGGATCAAAGGCATGAGTGAGGTGACGGCGCCGGTACCGGCGCCGGACGCGGCGACCGGCACCGTGGCGGAGAGCGACGCCCTGCGCACGCTCCACCGCGTCTTCGGGTACGACGCCTTCCGCGGCGAGCAGGAATCGATCATCGACCACGTGGTGGCCGGCGGGGACGCCGTCGTCCTCATGCCGACCGGCGGCGGCAAATCCCTCTGCTATCAGATCCCGGCCCTGGTCAGGCCCGGCACCGGCGTCGTGATCTCCCCGCTCATCGCGCTGATGCAGGACCAGGTGGACGCGCTGCGGGCGCTCGGTGTGCGCGCCGGGTTCATCAACTCCACGCAGGACTTCGACGAGCGGCGCGTGATGGAGGCGGAGTTCCTCGCGGGCGAGCTCGACGTGCTCTATCTGGCGCCGGAGCGGTTGCGTCTGGACGCGACCCTCGATCTGCTCGGTCGGGCCAAGATCTCCGTCTTCGCCATCGACGAGGCGCACTGCGTCGCGCAGTGGGGCCACGACTTCCGCCCCGACTACCTCGCCCTCTCCCTCCTCGGGGAGCGCTGGCCGGACGTGCCGCGGATCGCCCTGACCGCGACGGCCACCGACGCCACGCACCGGGAGATCACGCAGCGGCTCGGCATGCCCGACGCCCGGCACTTCGTGGCGAGCTTCGACCGGCCCAACATCCAGTACCGCATCGTGCCGAAGGCCGAGCCGAAGAAGCAGCTCCTCGCCTTCCTCAAGGAGGAGCACGCGGGGGACGCCGGGATCGTCTACTGCCTGTCGCGCAATTCGGTGGAGAAGACCGCCGAATTCCTCTGCAAGAACGGCATCGAGGCCGTCCCGTACCACGCAGGTCTGGACGCCGGCACGCGCGCGGCGAACCAGTCCCGCTTCCTGCGGGAGGACGGGCTCGTCGTCTGCGCGACGATCGCCTTCGGCATGGGCATCGACAAGCCCGACGTCCGCTTCGTCGCCCACCTCGACCTGCCCAAGTCGGTCGAGGGGTACTACCAGGAGACGGGCCGCGCGGGCCGTGACGGCCTGCCCTCGACGGCCTGGATGGCGTACGGCCTCCAGGACGTAGTGCAGCAGCGGAAGCTGATCCAGGGCGGCGAGGGCGACGAGGCGTTCCGGCGCCGCGCCTCCTCCCACCTGGACTCGATGCTGGCGCTCTGCGAGACCGCCCAGTGCCGCCGCGCACAGCTCCTGACCTACTTCGGCCAGGAGGCGGGCGCCCAGACCTGCGGCAACTGCGACACCTGCCTGACCCCGCCCGAGACCTGGGACGGCACGGTGGCGGCGCAGAAGGTCCTCTCCACGGTCGTGCGTCTGCAGCGCGAGCGCGGCCAGAAGTTCGGCGCGGGCCAGATCATCGACATCCTCCTCGGCAAGAAGACCGCGAAGATCATCCAGTTCGACCACGACCAGCTCTCGGTCTTCGGCATCGGAGAGGAGCTGGCGGAGGCCGAATGGCGTGGTGTGATCCGTCAGCTGCTGGCGCAGGGCCTGATCGCGGTCGAGGGTGAGTACGGCACGCTGGTGCTCACCGAGACGAGCGGCTCCGTCCTCGGCCGCGAGCGCGAGGTGCGCCTGCGCAAGGAGCCGAAGCGGGCACCGACGGCGCGTGCGTCCAAGAGCGACCGCAAGGCGAAGTCGACGGCAGCGGCCGCAGAGCTTCCCCAGGAGGCGGTCCCGCTCTTCGAGGCACTGCGCGCGTGGCGCGCGGCTCAGGCGAAGGAACAGGGCGTCCCCGCGTACGTGATCTTCCACGACGCCACGCTCCGAGAGATCGCCACGCTGCGTCCCACGTCCGTGGGCGACCTGGCGGGCATCAGCGGAGTCGGCGAGAAGAAGCGGGCGACGTACGGCGAGGGCGTGGTCGGAGTCGTCGCGGAGTTCTTGGGCGGGGCGGCTTCGGGGGGCGGGGCGTCTGCCGGGCCCGAGGTGCCGCTCAGCGACGAGGAGGAGCCGGACTGGGGGGATGAGGAGCCGGACTGGTAGATCACCAGGATGGACTGCCTACGAGGGTTCGGGCGCTGACCGTCGAGCTGTGATGGCGGTGAGGCCGAGGTCGAGGTCGATGGTGAAGGGGACGCTCGGGGGAGGCGACCTCGATGGCCAGCACTACGGTTTTTGCGGGGACACGGGTCTGCCCGGGATCGAGGACCTCCTCGGAGGGCACGACGATGACGTCGGGCTCCGGCCTGTTCCGCAGGTCGATGTCGATGGTGAATTCGCGTAGGACTTCGAGGCCGGCGGAGGCGGCATCCTCCAGGCGCCGCTCGAAGAAGCTGACCGCTCGTGAATGAAAGATTGTTTGCGGACTCACGAAGACAAGGCTCCCGTCGATCAGCTCCGTGTGCGGAGGCAGATTCGGAAGCCGGTCCAGGTCGTCGGCGGTCCAATCACCCTTGGGCAGGACCGGCCACGTGGGCCCGGAAGCCTCGGGTTCGCCGCTCATCAGTGCTCCCATGGGGTGGAGTCTCACTGGTCCAACCAGCGTATCGGGCGGGGACCGGTGGAGGTCTGCATGTACATGTGAACGGGTGTCGGCACCTTGACTCGTTCCGGGTGCGTCTGCCGAGGTCACGTATGGTCCAGCGCCTCCTGCACCGCCCGCAGGACGGCCGCGTCGTCCGCCCCGAGGGCTCGGGCTGCCGCCGTGAACTGCAGTGCCAGTGCGGCGAGTTGCGCCGAGTCGGGAGGGGGGGCGGTGCCCGCCGGAAGCGGGGCGACCCTCGTGCCGGCGCCTCTGCGGGTGTGGATCAAGGAGGCCGCTTCCAGCTCGCGGTAGGCGCGGGCCACCGTGCCCGCTGCCAGGCCCAGGTCGGCGGCGAGTTGGCGGACGGGTGGAAGACGTTCGCCCTCGGGGAGGCGGCCCGTGGTGATGAGGGCGGCGAGCTGGGCCCGGATCTGTTCGTAGGGCGGGACGGGGCTCGTGGTGTCGACCCGGACGACGGGGCCTCTGGCCGGGCCCGTCATCGGCGGCCCGCCCGGGGCGAGACGATCGTGGTCAGGGACCACGCCATGGTGGACGCCGCGGACAGGGCCACGGGAATCAGTATCCAGGCCGACCCGGACGCGCCCGTGCAGTCGAGGCCGAGCAGCGCGCCCGCGGCGAACGTCGTGGTTCCCAGCAGGGGAGTGGAGACCAGCAGACCCCAGGCCGCGGTGATCGCCAGCGCCCGGTCGCGGCGCGGCTGTTCCTCCGAGGGGCGGCGGGCGATGCGGCGCAGGGACCACGCACACGCGGCCGTGCCGAGGGAGAGCGAGGCGAGGACCGGCGCGCCGTAGAAGAGGCCGGGCCAGGGGCCGACGGTCTGGGTCATGCCCTGGCAGGTGGTGGAGAGGGTGCGTCCTGCTCGGCCCTGGTCGTCGGGCGATGCCGTGAAGGCGGCCGCGATGAGAAGAGTGATCAGGGTCAGTGCCTGTGCGATGAGCAGACGGGTCGTCCGGGGCGGTACGTAGTCCCGGGCTCTGCGCGGGGTGAGGCCGGCGCTGCGGACCGGGCCGCGCGGTGGGGGTGTGAGGGCGTCGCCGAGCAGCACTCCGGCGACTGCGCAGAGGCCGAACACCGGTATGGCGTACAGGATCCCGACGCCCAGGCCGTCGTCGCGGGACGTCACCGCCCAGGCCGCGGCGGCGCCTGCGGCGAGCCCGGCCCAGCGGGCGTACAGATCGGCGCGGGCGCGCGCGGCTGCCTCTGGTGGGAGGGATGAGAGCGGTGGCGCGGTGCGGGTGCCGGTGGTCGTGTCGGTGTCGTGCATGGCTGAACCCCCGAGTGGACGGTGCCGGGTGGTCGGGCCCGGACCTGTACTCAGCGCTCGTTTGTATCAAGCGCTGAGTACAAGTTCACCTCACTCGGGGATTTGTGTCAAGAGGTCGGTACAAGTCGGTGTCGGTGTGGGTGGGCGTCGCCGCGAGATGGCCTCGATGCGCGTTCGCGTCGATACGCGTTGGCTCGATACGCGTTGGCGTCGATACGCGTCGGCGTGGTGGAGCTCAGCGCGCCGCCGCGATG
The DNA here is from genome assembly GCF_056432085.1 of Streptomyces sp. NPDC045678. Taxonomy (NCBI): domain Bacteria; kingdom Bacillati; phylum Actinomycetota; class Actinomycetes; order Kitasatosporales; family Streptomycetaceae; genus Streptomyces; species Streptomyces sp. NPDC045678. Next base: position 320,655 of record NZ_JBWKJS010000008.1, on the reverse strand, counting down.
CGGCCCGTCACCTCGCCCAGTCCGACCTTCGTGCCATTCGGTCCCGGTGCCCAGGCCGAGAGCGTGACCACGTCGCCGTCTTCGAGGAACGTCCGTTTGCCGTCGGAGAGTTCGAGGGGGTCGCGGCCGTTCCAGGTCATCTCGATCAGCGAGCCGAACTGACCGGGCTCGGGACCGCTGACCGTGCCCGAGCCGTACAGGTCGCCCGTGCGCAGCGAGGCGCCGTTGACCGTCATGTGCGCCAGCTGCTGCGCGGCCGTCCAGTACACGGTGGAGAACGGCGGCTCCGAGATGACCTGGCCGTTCAGGGTGACCGTCATGCGCAGGTCGTAACCGCCCGGCTCGTCCGCCGCGGACTCCGCGGAGTCGTCCAGGTACGGCAGGAGCTGGTGCGTGCGCTCCGGCGGGGCGATCCGCGCCGAGTCCAGCGCTTCCAGCGGGGTGATCCACGCCGACACCGACGTGGCGAACGACTTGCCGAGGAACGGCCCCAGCGGGACGTACTCCCAGGCCTGGATGTCCCGTGCGGACCAATCGTTGAGGAGGGTCAGTCCGAAGACGTGCTCCCGGAAGTCCGCGAGGGGGACGGCGGTCCCCTGCTCCGAGGAGGCGCCGACGACGAAGCCGACCTCCGCCTCGATGTCGAGCCGGACGGACGGGCCGAAGACGGGGGCCGAGTCCGCGGGCGTCTTGCGCTGCCCCGACGGGCGTACGACATCCGTACCGGACACGACGACCGTGCCGGACCGGCCGTGGTAACCGATCGGCAGATGCTTCCAGTTGGGGGTCAGCGGCGTCGGCGCGTCCGGCCGGAACATCTGCCCCAGGTTGGAGGCATGGTGCTCGGAGGCGTAGAAGTCGACGTAGTCCGCAACCTCGAAGGGCAGGTGCAGGGTCACTTCGGAGAGAGGGTGCAGCAGAGGGCGTACGGCATCGCGGTGGGCGGGCACCGTCACCCACGCCGTCAGTGCGCGCCGCACGTCGGACCAGGCCCTGCGGCCCGCGGCGAGCAGCGGGTTCAGCGTGGTCCGGGCCAGGAGTGAGACGTAGGGGGAGCCGAGCGCGGCGGCCGCGGCGCCCGCGTCCAGGACGTACGAGCCGAGCCGTACCCCCACCCTGCGTCGGCCGTCCGCCTCCCCGGCCAGGGAGAACACGCCGTAGGGAAGGTTGTGCGGACCGAAGGGGTCGCCCTCGGGAAGGCCGAAGGGGTCTCCTCCGGGAAGGTCGGCGGAGTCACCGGCGGCCGGGTCGAGCGGGGTCTGCTCGGACATGCGTACCTGCCTCGCTTTCCATAGGGATGTGCCACACGTTACGTGTGGATACCCCGGTTGCGGCAGTGTCTAAAGAGTCGCCAATGTGCGGATAAAGCCCGCTGAGCCCCCTGTTTCCTGCTTGGCGCTTTCCAAGGGATACGGAGTGGGTGGGGCCCCATTTGGTGAGGTCGGCATAGTCGGAACGAGGCATACCGGAATGTAATCCTCCACTTTTCGGTGAACCGGTGGGACCTCGGTACGATCCGGTCTCACCCGCCCGTATGCGCACCTTGCCAAGCAGCTTCCGGCCGGGCCCAGGATCCGTATTCTCTGGATCATGGCCGCCTCCCTCGCATATGCACTCATCGCCACTGACCTGGACGGGACGCTGCTGCGCGGCGACGACACGGTCTCGGACCGGTCGAGGCGGGCGCTGGCCGCCGTCGGCGGGGCGGGCGCCCGGCACCTCGTGGTGACGGGCCGCCCGGCCCCACGGGTGCGGCCCCTCTTCGACGAACTCGGGTACGACGGCCTGGCCGTGTGCGGTCAAGGAGCCCAGCTGTACGACGCCGGCGCGCACCGGATGGAGTGGTCGGTGACCCTCGACCGCGAGCTCGCCGAGGTGGCGCTCGGGAAGATCGAGGCGGAGGTCGGGCAGGTCCACGCGGCCGTGGACCAGGACGGCGTGGAGGGCCTCACGCTCATCGAGCCGGGGTACGAGATGCCGCACCCCACACTGCCCGCGGTGCGGGTGCCCGGGCGGGACGTGCTGTGGGAGGAGCCCATCAGCAAGGTGCTGCTGCGCCATCCGACGCTGGCCGACGACGAGTTGGCGGCGGTCGCGCGGGGCGCGGCGGGCTCGCTCGCGTCGGTGACCATGTCCGGGCCCGGCACGGTGGAGCTCCAGCCGTGCGGGGTGACCAAGGCGACCGGGCTCGCGCTGGCCGCCGAGCGGCTCGGCCTGACGGCCGCCGACACGATCGCCTTCGGGGACATGCCCAACGACATCCCCATGTTCCTGTGGGCCGCGCACGGAGTGGCCATGGCCAACGCGCACGGGGAACTAAAGGCGGTGGCTGACGAGTTGACCCTCTCGAACGAGGACGACGGCATCGCCGTCGTCCTCGAACGCCTCCTGCGGGCCTGATCCGCCGGACAGGACCTACCCCGCCGTCCGCCGGATCCGCTTCTCCCACGTGCGGTGGAAGACGACCTCGTCGCCGTCCTTGCACACCACCTCGTTCGACGTGATGAAGTCCGCCGCGTCGCAGGTGATTTCCGAGCGTGTCTCCACGCGCGTGTCCCAGCCGAGGTCGGGCCGGTGCAGGCGGATCGTCCAGTCCGAGCGGGTGCGGGCGCTCAGCGGGTCGCCCTCCTGGATCGTGTACGTCTCCAGGGCGTCCTCGGTGAACTCGAGCCCGTCGGGGTACACGCGCGTGCCGCCGTACCGGGGGTCGACCTCGAGCCGCCACTCGCCCTTGGCGACATCGCGTACGACCAGCCGCTCGGGCCGCTGCTCGTCCAGGGTCGCCGGGTACACCACGCCCAGCGGCTCCGACTGTTCAGCGGGCCCGAAGGTGATCGACGGATCCAAGTCGCCCTCGCGGACCGGCAGTTCCAGGGTGCTGCCGACCGGCTCCAGGGTGAAGCCCACCGAGTCCGCCTGCGGCCAGATCCAGGGCCAGTAGGCGGAGGACACCGCGAGCCGGATGCGGTGGCCCGGCGGGAAGGTATGGCCGATGCCGTTGAGCTCGAAGGTGACGTCCTCGGTGGCGCCGAGCGGCCAGGCGTCCGCGCGGTCCCTGCCGTTCCGTGCGGAGAGGTTCAGGACGCCCCGGGTGACGAGGGTGGACGAGCCGTCCGGTGCGATGTCGCAGAGCCGGGCGACGGCCTGGCCGTACGGCACGTCCATCCGCAGCCGCAGGGTCACCTTGGGGCGTCCCAGGATGCGTACCCGCGCGGGGACCTCGAATTCGAAACACGCCGACTTCGCGTCCTCGTCCCGCTGGTCCGGCGGCAGGTCCGCGTCGTTGCCGAAGGGGAAGTAGCGGCCCGCGTCCAGACCTGTGTGCTGAGGGGAATCGACGACTACGGGGGTGCCCTGGAGGGCGTACGGGACGGGGGTGACGTTCGGGGACGGCCAGGAAGGGTCGCCCACCCAGCCGCCGGACAGCTCCCGGTAGACGGTCGCCGGCGGGTGGGAATCGCTGATCCAGGAGCGGAGCTTCGGCTCGGCCATCACTCCGGAGTCGATGCCTTTGAGGTGGTGGTCCCACCAGCGCAGGGTCTCCTGGAGGAAACCGATCGAGGGTCCGGGCGGCAGCCCGCGGTCCGGGTACTGGTGCGACCAGGGGCCGATGAGGCCGCGCACCCGGTCGTCGGGGAGGTGCTCGACGAGGCGCAGGACCGTGTCGCGGTACGGGTCGTGCCAGCCGCCCACCGCGAGGACCGCGGCGCCGATCGCGGAGTAGTCCTCGCAGACGCTGCCGTGCCGCCAGTAGTCGTCCCGGGTCTGGTGGTCCAGCCAGGTGTGGATGAAGGGCTCCACGGCCGCCAGGCGCGTCAGCCACATCTCGCGCCACGCGTCGCCCACGAAGTAGGGGTCCGGCGGGCGGGAGACGAAGGCCAGCATGGTCGCCGCCCAGGCGTGCATGTCCACCGCGAGGACGGACCCGCCCATGTAGTGCACGTCGTTGTCGTAGCGGTCGTCCGCCGAACAGACCGTGACGATCGCCTTGAGCGGCTCGGGGGCGAGCGCCGCGAGCTGGAGGGAGTTGAAGCCGCCCCAGGAGATGCCGAACATGCCGACCTTGCCGGTCGACCACTCCTGGGCGGCCAGCCAGTTCACCACCTCGACGCCGTCGGCCAGCTCCTGCGCCGAGTACTCGTCGGTGGGCAGACCCTCGCTGTTGCCGTGCCCGCGGACGTCGACCCGCACGGAGGCGTAGCCGTGGCCCGCGTACCAGGGGTGCCGCTGCCAGTCCCGCGGCGCCGTCCAGTCGCTGAGGCGGTAGGGGAGATATTCGAGGAGGACGGGGACGGGTTCGTCGGTCACGGGACGCCACACGCGCGCGTAGAGCGTGGTCCCGTCGGCGAGGGGTACGCGGAAGTCCTCGCGGGTCGTCTCGTACGGGTAGGAGTCGCGGATCTGCATGAGTGGAACCTCAGTGGACGGGTTGTCCTCGGTGGACGCGGTGTCCCCGGTGGACGCGGTGTCCTCAGTGGACGGGGTGCATGGTGCGGCGCAGCCACGGCGCCAGGGCGATCACGGCGACGCCCGCGATCACGGCGACGGCGCCGTTCACGCCGAAGTACGCCGGGTTGGAGACCTCTCCGTAGACCTTCACGACCTGCGCCTGGATGCCGTTGGCGAGCGCGAGGGAGAGGAACCACAGCGCCATGGTCTGGCTGGCGAAGGCCTTGGGGGCGAGCTTCGTCGTCGCCGACATCCCGGACGTCTCCAGGAGGATGTCGCCGAGTCCGAGCAGCAGGTACGAGCCGACGATCCACCAGGCTGCCATCTTGTACGTGTCGTCGGCGTGCCCCGAGGTGGGCAGCACCATCAGGAGGAACGACAGGCCGCCCAGGATCACACCGAACGCGATCTTGTTGGACGCGTGCGGCTGGCGCGGGCCCATCCGCGCCCAGACGGCGGCGACGACGGGCGCGAGCGCCACCTCGAAGGCGCCGAGCGCGGACGCGTACCAGCTGGCGGGGAAGTGGTAGCCGAGGATCGACGTCTCCGCGTTCGACGCGGCGAGGAGCATCATCGTCGAGTACGCCTGGAAGAGGATGAAGTTGAAGACCACGGAGGCGAGGAAAAGGACGACGTAGGGGCGCAGCCTGCGCCGTTCGTCGTCCGTGACGCGCGGGCTGCGGAACATCAGCGCGAAGTAGACGACCGGTGCGATCACCGAGATGAGGGTGAGCAGGTCGACGAACCGGTCCATGGTCAGCCAGCCCACGGCGGCGAGCAGTCCCGCGAGCGCGGCGACCACGGCACAGCCGGCGACGATCATGAGGACGGCCCGGCGCATCGCGTCCCTGGGGAGCGCGAACTCGGCGGAGGCCTTCCGTCCGGCGAGGTGGCGCCGCCCCAGGACGTACTGGACGAGGCCGAAGGTCATGCCGATCGCGGCCGCCGAGAAGCCCCAGTGCCAGCCCTTGTGGTCGCCGAGCCAGCCGGTGATCAGCGGGCCCGCGAAGGCACCCACGTTGATCGCCATGTAGTACAGCGCGAAACCGGCGTCGCGCCGCTGGTCCTCGGTGCGGTAGAGCTTGCCGACCATGGAGGCGACGTTCGGCTTGAGCAGACCGGTGCCGGCGCTGATGAGGCCGAGGCCCACCCAGGTCATCGTCGCCGTCGGCACGGCCATCGAGTAGTGCCCGCAGGCGATGAGGATGCCGCCCCACAGCACCGCCCGGTAGGAGCCGAGAATGCGGTCGGCGAGTCAGCCGCCGGCCACGGAGACCAGGTAGACCAGAGTGCCGTACGCCGCTGAGACCGACGCGGCCGTGCCGGCATCCATCCCCATACCGTCGTTCGCGACGGAGTCGGCGAAGTAGAGGACCAGGATGGCCTGCATGCCGAGGAACGAGAAGCGCTCCCAGACCTCAAGGCCCGAAAGGGTGAGCAGGCCGCGCGGCTGCCCGAAGAAGGCGTGGTCGTCGCCCGGCGCGGGTTCACCGGGCGGCTCGGCAGGCGGCTCGTACTCGGCCGTAGTACGGGACAAAAGGCTTTCTCCCGATCGTTACGGTTGTTGTGGTGCGGGACGGTCTTGTCGGTCGTATGGGCTGATCAAGAACATACCGGTGGCCTTCGGCCACCGCGCGGGCTGGTCCGCCGACAGGTCGCGGGGCTCCGAACCCTGCCGACCAGGGCTGTGACGTGCGACGGGCGGGCAGGTGCTCACCGTGATCGAAAGTCGACCGGATACGCTGACTTGAGTGATGGCAGCGACACATCGACAAACCCGTGTCATCGAACGAGAACCAATGATCGACCGAGTTGGCCGTGTGATCGTCAGCAGACAGGAGAACCTCTCGTGACCGTCGTCGGGCCTTTTGGGCTGAGCGTGCGGGACCAGGCTCTCGAAGCCGATGTCCAGGTCGGATTGGCGGCTGTCGAGGAGGGACTGCTCGAGGCCACCAAGAGCGAGGTGCCCTTCATCACCGAGGCCGCCCAGCACCTCGTCCGTGCCGGGGGCAAGCGCTTCCGCCCGCTGCTCGTGATGCTCGCGGCCCAGTTCGGCGACCCCTACGCGCCGCGTGTGGTGCCTTCCGCCGTTGTCGTCGAGCTGACGCACCTCGCGACGCTCTACCACGACGACGTCATGGACGAGGCGGACGTGCGCCGCGGCGTCGCCAGCGCCAACCAGCGCTGGGGCAACTCCGTCGCCGTCCTGACCGGCGACTTCCTCTTCGCCCGCGCCTCCTACATCCTGGCCGACCTCGGTCCCGAAGCCGTCCGCATCCAGGCCGAGGCGTTCGAACGCCTGGTCACCGGCCAGATCCTGGAGACCGCGGGACCGGCCGAGGGCCGCGACCCGGTCGACCACTACCTCGACGTGCTCAGGGGCAAGACCGGCTCGCTGGTCGCCGTGGCCTGCCGGTTCGGCGCGATGATGTCGGGTGCCGACGAGACCGTCGTCGATGTCCTCACCCAGTACGGAGAACGGCTCGGCGTCGCCTTCCAGCTCGCCGACGACGTGCTCGACATCGCGTCCGACTCGCACGAGTCCGGCAAGACGCCCGGCACCGACCTGCGCGAGGGCATCCCCACGCTGCCGGTCCTGCGGCTGCGCGAGCGGGCCGCGCGGCTCGGTCTCGCCGAGGACATCGCCCTGTGCGAGCTGCTCGACTCGGACCTCACGGACGACGCACGGCACGCCGAGGCCCTCGTCAGGCTGCGTGCGCACCCCGCACTGGACGACGCCCGCCGGGACACGGTCTCCTACGCGGAGGGCGCACGCGCCGCCCTGGGGCCGCTGCCGGAGGGCGACGCCAAGGCGTCCCTGCTGGAGCTCTGCGACCTGGTGGTGCATCGGGCGGGCTGAGCGCCCCCGACGGGAACGTCCCGGAACAACTGTCGAGCGGCGGTGCCGACCCCCTACGGGATGGGGGAGGCGCCGCCGTTCCATGTCATCCCAGGGCAGTACGTGGAGTTGCGCCCGGGGTCTGACGCTTCTCGGTGGCCGATTTGGTCGGATGGAGTCCAGCGAGAACAACCACTCCTGACCAATTCGGGTGAGAATGGCGGCACAGGGTGGACGCAGGCACGTACAGGTAAGGCCGCCGCCGACCACGGAGGTAAGGCAGACAATGGCACCGTACGAACCGGAGAAGGACACCAGCGAGGCCGGGGAGCTGCGTGCCGGCCGCCGCAAGGCGGCCCGCTACGCGGTCCCGATCGCGGTGGCGGGGGTGGCGGCGGCGACCATCGGGCTCGTCCCGGCGCTCGCCACGTCGGGCGACCCGGACCTGCCGAAGGTCACCGCGCAGGAACTCATTGAGAAGATCGCCGCGTCGGACACGCAGCAGCTGTCCGGCAACGTCAAGATCAGCACCGACCTTGGGCTGCCGTCGATCGGCGGCATGGCGGGCGGTTTCGGGGGCGGTGGCGGCGCGGACCGGGGCGAGGACGGCGACGACAAGGGCTCGGCGGCCGACCCCAAGAGCAAGCTGATGGAGCTGGCCTCCGGCACGCACACGCTGCGCGTCGCGGCCGACGGCCCCGACAAGCAGAAGGTGTCCGTCCTCGGGGACGCCTCCGAGTACAGCGTGATCCACAACGGCGACGAGGTGTGGGCGTACGACAGCGCGTCGAACGAGGCCTACCACGCCACGGAGAAGGGCGCCTCTTCGGAGAAGCGCGACAAGGGCCGTGAGACCGGCCCGGGGGCCAAGGATGTTCCCTCCACCCCGGCGGACTTCGCCGAGCAGGCCCTGAAGGCCGTCGACGACACCACCTCCGTGAAGGTCGACGGCACCGCGCAGGTCGCCGGCCGTGACGCGTACCGCCTGGTGATCAAGCCGAAGCAGTCCGGCTCGACGGTCGGCCAGATCACGGTCGCGGTGGACGAGAAGACCGGCACACCGCTCAAGTTCACCCTGACCCCCGCCTCTGGAGGCGCGGCCGTCGTCGATGCCGGCTTCACGAAGGTCGACTTCGACAAGCCGTCGGCGTCGACCTTCGACTTCGCGCCTCCGAAGGGCACGAAGGTCACCGAGGCCGACGAGCACGGCAAGGAGGGCCGCGACTTCCAGGACAAGGGCGGCAAGGACGGCCAGAAGTTCGGCAAGGGCGACCTCAACGAGCCGAAGATCATCGGTGAGGGCTGGAGCACCATCGCCGAGCTGAAGCTGCCGGGCGGCCAGGGCCTGCCGACGGTCGGTTCGGGTGACGTCCCGCCGGACGCGCAGAAGCTGCTGGACTCGCTGGGCGACCAGGTCGACGGCAAGTTCGGCTCCGGCACGGTCTTCTCGACCCGCCTGATCAACGCCCTCGTCACCGACGACGGCACTGTCTACGTAGGCGCGGTTACGAAGGACGCCCTGGTGAAGGCGGCGAACGACGCGCACTGATGCGGTGCGGGCCGCACGCGTCCCACGCATCGCACGCGAGGGGTGACGGCGCGTAGGCGCGTACTACGTAGTGGTGCGTATGACATAGGGGAACGGCGGATGGAAGGTGCCTGCCGGGGCACCTTCCATCCGTCTCGTCGCAAGAGGGAGGGCAACGTGCCGGGTACCAACGGCAGCTCGGTGGAGGCAGCGGGCTCGGAGAGGCACGAGGACTCGGAGAGGCACGCAGGCTCGGTGGGACACGAGGGCTCGGTGGGGCACATCATCGAGACACACGCGCTGACCAAGCGCTACGGGAAGCATCTCGCCGTCGACCGGCTCGACCTCAACGTCCCCGTAGGCAGTGTTTTCGGTTTTCTCGGGCCGAACGGCTCGGGCAAGACGACCACCATCCGCATGCTGATGGGCCTCATCGAGCCGACCTCCGGCCGCGCCCAGGTCCTCGGCCGCCCCATGCCGCGCTCCACGCGCAGCGTGCTCCCGCACGTGGGCGCGCTGATCGAAGGACCCGCCCTGTACGGCTTCCTGTCGGGCCGTGACAACCTCCTGCGGTACGACTCCGCGGACCCGACCGCCGACCCGCGGACGCGCCGCGCACGGGCCGAGGCGGCGTTGGACCGGGTCGGGCTCACCGCGGCCGCCGGCAAGAAGGCGAAGGCGTACTCCCTCGGTATGAAGCAGCGGCTCGGACTCGCGGCCGCGCTGCTCCAGCCGCGCAGGCTCCTCGTCCTTGACGAGCCGACGAACGGCCTCGACCCGCAGGGCATGCGGGAGATCCGCACCTTGGTGCGGGAGCTGGCGGCGGAGGGCACGACCGTCTTCCTCTCCTCGCACCTCCTCGACGAGATCGAGCAGGTCTGCACGCACGCGGCCGTGATGACGCAGGGCCGTCTCATCACCCAGGGTTCTGTCGCCGAGCTCGCGGCGGGTGCGCGCGGCAGGCTCGTCGTGACGACACCGGACACGGGAGACGCCGCACGCGTCCTGAAGGAGCACGGCGTGACGGACCTCGTCGTGACGGAGGACCGCGTGACGGGAGAACCACCGGGCCAGGACGAGTCCGGCCGGGAAGTGGAGTTGGCCGAGTTGACCGCGGCGCTGGTCGGGGCGGGCGTCCGCGTCCGCGGCTTCGGACTCGAACGGGCCTCTCTGGAAGATGCGTTCGTGGCACTGACGGGGGAGGGGTTCGATGTCGCGGGCTGAGGCTGAGGCTGCGGAGACGGTCGAGGCGGTTGAGGCGGCGGGGACGGCGGGGACGGCAGGGACCGCTGGGTTCGCGGAAGGTGAGCGTGTCTTCGGGGTGGCATCCGCAGGCCTCGCGCGTGAGACACGGTGGATCTGGACGCTCGGCCTCTTCCACAGCGAGCTCGGGATCACCTTCCGCCGCTGGCGCACCCTCGCGCTGCTCGGCGTGCTCGCCGCCGTACCGATCCTCGTCGGGATCGCCGTCAAGATCGAGACCAGTGACGGCTCCACGATCGGCGGGGGCGGCGATGAAGGCGGGCCCGCCTTCATCGCGCAGATCACCAACAACGGCCTGTTCCTGGTCTTCACGGCGCTCGCCGCGACCCTGCCGTTCTTCCTGCCGATGGCCATCGGTGTCGTCGCGGGGGACGCGGTCGCGGGCGAGGCCGGCGCGGGCACCCTGCGCTACCTGCTGGTCGCGCCCGCAGGACGTACCCGGCTGCTCCTCGTGAAGTACGCGACGACGCTGACGTTCTGCCTGGTCGCAACCTTGGTCGTGGCCGCATCCGCGCTCGCGACCGGCGCGCTGCTCTTCCCGCTCGGCGAGGTCACCACGATCTCCGGCACCCGTATGGGCTTCGGCGAGGGGCTGTTGAGGGCTCTGATGATCGCGCTCGTCGTCGCCGTGTCACTGGTCGGGGTGGCGGCGCTCGGCCTGTTCGTGTCGACGCTCACGAGCAGCGGCATCGCGGCCATGGCGACGACCGTCGGCCTGCTGATCACGGTCCAGATCCTGGACCAGATTCCGCAGCTGCACGCCCTCCACCCGTACTTCTTCTCGCACTACTGGCTGTCCTTCGCCGACCTGATGCGCGAGCCCGTCTACTGGGACGACATCATCAAGAACCTGCAGATGCAGGGGCTGTACGCGGCCGTGTTCGGCTCGGCCGCGTGGGCGCGGTTCGGGGCGAAGGACGTGCTGGCGTAGGGCGTGGTGGCACGGGGTGTGGTGGGCTGGGCTGTGATGGGCTGGGGTTCCGCTGCCCTACTTGTTGTCGTAGGGGTAGCGGGCCAGCGGCGGCTCCTGGGCGAAGAAGGTCTTGGCGCGCGCCAGGGCCTCGGTGTCCTCCAGGACGTGGCCGGGCCGGGTGCCGTTGCCCAGTAGGACCCCGCCGAAGTGCATGGGGAAGAAGGCGGCCGTGTTGCGGAGCGTGCCGATCAGCGGCTCGGCGACCTCCTCCTCGCGGTGGGCGAGCACCGTGACACCCCACAGGGAGCGGCCCTTGAGAGTGTCCTGGAAGGCCACCTCCGGAGTCTCCAGCCAGGCGTCCCAGTAGTCGAGGTAGCGCTTGACGGTGGCCGAGAGCGAGTACCAGTACAGGGGCGACACGATGACGATGTCCGTGGCCTCCAGGGTGGCGTCCAGGAGCTCCGCTTCGTTGTCGCCGATGGGGCGGGGACGCGCCCGGGGGCGGCTGTCGTCGTGCCGCAGGTCCTCGAAGTCGGGCAGGGGCAGATCCGCGAGGTTCAGCCAGCGCTGCTCGACGTCGGAGGGGAGCTGCTCGGCCGCTTTGCGGGCCAGGAGCTCGGAGTTGCCCTCGGGGCGTGCGCTGCCGAGGACGAAGAGGAACTTGCGGGTCATGGGATCCCCCTGGGTGCAGTGCCGCACAATTGCTTGCGCGTGCACTATATGCACGCGCAAGCAACGTCGTCCAGGGGGGGCGTTTAAGGATGGCCTCCTACTAGGGGCGTCATAGGTGTCGCGTGGCGCCTACGAAGACAGCCCCCACACCGCGTACGCGACCGCGTCGCTGTTGCGGTCGAGTGCGGCCCCGTCGATGTTCGACACGCCGTCGCAGGACGAGTGGTAGCACTTGTCGAACGCCTCTCCCGCCGTCCCGCCCCACTTCTCCGCCTGCTCCGCCGACTTGGTGGTCTCGGCTCCGCTGAACAGCCCGCCGACGGGCACGCCGGCCTGCTGGAACGGTGCGTGGTCGGAGCGTCCGTCGCCCTCGTCGTCCGGCTCCGTGGCGACGTTCTTGCCCGCGTAGTAGTCCTTGAAGGTCTTCTCGATCGTGGGGTCGTCGTCGTAGACGAAGTAGCCCGCGTTCGGGGAGCTGAGCATGTCGAAGTTGAGGTAGGCGCTGATCTTTGAGCGGTCGCCGCCGGCCAGGCTGTCGACGTAGTGCGAGGAGCCGACCATGCCGATCTCCTCGGCGCCCCACCATGCGAAGCGCAGGTGCTTGGTGGGCTGGTACTTCTCCCGGGCCACGGTGAGCGCGGTCTCCAGGATGGCGGCCGAGCCGGATCCGTTGTCGTTGATGCCGGGTCCGTCGGAGACGCTGTCGAGGTGGGCGCCCGCCATCACGACCTGCCCGTCGTCACCGCCGGGCCAGTCGGCGATCAGGTTGTAGCCGGTCTTGCCGCCTGCCGTGAACTCCTGGACGGAGGTGGTGAAACCGGCGGTGTCGAGCTTCTTCTTCAGCTGGTCGATGGAGGCCTTGTACCCGGCGCTGCCGTGCGCCCGGTTGCCTCCGTTGGCGTCCGCGACGGACTGGAGGTCGGCGAGGTGGGCCTTGACGTTGTCGACGGAGATGTCGGGGGCGGCGGCTGCCTTCGGGGCGGGCGCCGCGTTGGATATCGCGGTGGTCGTCAGGAGTCCGGCGACGGCTATGGCTGCGGCCGCGGCGGTACGTCCGGGAACGGAGAGTTTCATGTGGGGGCTCCGGTTTCCGTGGTTGTGGTGCGAACTCGTACTCGCGGTGGATGAGTTGGGGGGTGGGGGGGTGGGGGGGTGGGGGTTGGGGGGGGCGTGTCGCGCACGAGTTCGGAGTTGCCTGATGGTGCTGGTGGGACTGAGGTGACGTCAAGACCGCAAAACGGGCGCGGGGGTCCGGATAGCGTGCGCTTGTGGGCGGGGGGAGGCTCGGGTACGTAGGGCGGAGCCTCGGGTGGCTGGGTGGCTGGGTGGCTGGGTGGCCGTGGGGTCGTGAGGTCGTGAGGTCGTGAGGTCGTGAGCTGTGCGACTCAGGTTCGTGTGGTTCGTGCGGCCCGTGTCGTCTCGGCGCTCACGGACGTACGTGGACGACCCACCCGGGTGCGTAGGTGCCGGGTACGTGGTGGCGGGGCCAGGAGCGGGCCCAGGGCGGAGGTTCCGCTGCGCGCAGGACCAGGGCGGTGGGGCGGCGCGGATCGCCGGTGCGGCCCGGGGAACAGCCGGCTACGTAGGCGACGGGGATGACCGAGGTGTTGCCGCGCAGAACGCAGGGAGGGGGCGTTCCGCTCCGGGGTGCTCGGCCCGTCCGGGATCCCGCTCCGACGCCGTGCTCGTGCAGGACTTCGGCGACCCTGGCCCAGTCGCCGCGGGCGCCCGCCTGAATCCCGGCGTTGCTGTGGACCAGGGGGAGTTGGACGGCGAGATGTCCGGTGAGGGCCAGCCCCAGGGCCGCGAAGCCGATACGTGGCCGACGGGACGCGCGGGCGACGTCGACGAGCGCGAGCACGCCGAGGGCCGCGATCGGGGCGAGAAGGGCGTGGGTGGGGGCGAGGAAGCGTGGGGCGGCGTAGGGGACGAGGGCGAGGTAGGGGAGGGCGACGGACAGAGCGGCGACCGCGGCCAGCAGGCACCCACGGAGGATCCTGATGCCTGCTGGCTGCGGAGGACCGCCCTGGCGCTCCCGGAGCGCATCGCGACTCGCGCGGCGCGTACCTCGACCTGTACTCCACGCTCCTGGCCCCGCACCCCGCGTTCCTGGCCCCGCACCCCGCGTTCCTGGCCCCGCACCCCGCGTTCCTGGCCCTCCGCCACGCGTAACTCCTGGCCCTCCGCCATGCGTAAGTCGACTCCCGCCCTGAGCCCTCCAGAGCCCCACCGCCACCAGTAAGGGCAGTACGAGCCACCACTCCGCCGAGAGCGGGCGAATGGTGTCGCCGTCGCAGGGGCGACACAGGAGCGGCCCGTCCATCACGGTGAGGTGATGAATGACGGAGAGCAGAGGACGCAGTTCCCCCTGCACTTCACTGGCCTCCGTCAGCCGTGCGCGGACTCCGCCGAACCGGACGTACGCTTCGACGATCCATGGCAGCGCGCCCGCCGCGAGCCCGCCGAGCACGGCGAGGAGGCGACTCCACCCCCGCCAGGCCGGCACCAGCAGGGCGGCGGCAAGGAGTGGTACGCCGAGGGCGACACCGTCATTGGGCCGCATCAGGGTCGCCAGGGCGAGGCCGCCCACGACTCCGGCGCAGGTCACGGCGGACTGCCGCGACCGCAAGAAGAGCCCGACCGCCCCGACGGCGCCCATGGCGGTGTAGTGGTTGGGCATCGCCGCGCTCGCGTAGAAGAGCACGAACCACAGTCCGCCGTACAGAGCGGCGGCGACCGCGGCCGCCGAGGGTCGGCCGAGCAACCGCAGCCAGGGGCGGAACCCCAGGTAGAGAGCGGTGGACGCGAGCAGCGTCAGCCACACTCTGAGCAGCGCGACGGAGGCGCTCCAGGAGGCCACCGGCGCCATGAGGAAGGGCACGCCCCGCGTGCGGGGCGCGCTGAACGGCGTGGCGTGGGCGTGCGGCGAGAAGCGGCTCGCGTAGACGGTCTCGTCCCAGCCGAGAGGCAGGGTGAGCGGCACGAGGACGAGAGACAGCACGGCGAAGACACCGCAGACGCCCAGGAGGAGGTGATGGGCACGCGACTCCGGTGCCATGCGACGGCCTTCCTGGTCCGACGTGCCGGGTGGGGGAGGGGTGCCGGGCAGGGGAGAGGCGCTGGGCAGGGGAGGCGTGCCGGGGGCGACACCTTATGCGGCGGCCGCCGCGGGCGGCAGCGGACTCACCGGGCCCGCGGGACTCACCGGCTCGGGGCTCATCGGGCCCGCGGGACTCACCGGCTCGGGGCTCATCGGGCCCGCGGGACTCACCGGCTCGGGGCTCATCGGGTCCTCGGGACTCACCGGGGTCCTCGGGACTCACCGGACCCTCGAAACCCTTGCGCCTCACCGAACTCAGTGAACGCAGAACTCGTTCCCCTCGGGGTCCGTCATGAGCACCCACTCGCCTCCCGGCTCCTTGACGTGCCGTTCCACGGCGGCGCCGAGCGCCTCGAGGCGGGCCACCTGATCGTCACGGGCCCCCGGCTCACTGTGCACGTCGATGTGGAGCCGGTTCTTGCCGGTCTTGGTCTCGGGCACGCGTTGGAACAGGATCCGGCGGCCGAGACCGGTGCCGCTCCCCTCGTCGTACGGGTCGTCGGGGTGCCGGACGGCGATCAAGTCCCGCCAGGCGCGGCGGCCGCGGAACTCGAGGGTCGCGGCCTCGGGGGCGGCGCCGAGGCCGAGCAGGCGCTCGATCAGCGCGCTGTTGTCCTCGACCTCGTAGCCCAACGTCTCGGCCCAGAAGGCGGCTTGGGCATGCGGATCGGCGGCATCGATGACGAGCTTCCAGTGCAGGGTGGTCATGGTAACCAGTTTTAGCGGTTACGGCGGCCCTGTGCACGTAGTGGCGGTGAACTGACTTCACCTAAGGGGCGATTGAGGGCCGACTCCGGGTGATCCCGGATCGTGCGGCGGCGGCGCAGGCGTCACTCTGGAATTGCGCGGAACTCTGAGATCGCAAGAGCGGAACTCTGAAGTCACAAGTGGGGGGGGCAGGGCGATGAGGCAGAGTCGACCACTTGTGCGACCACTCGTGCGCGCCGCAGACGCGGCCACCTACGTCAACGTCTTCGCCCTGACCGGCATCGCCACGGTCCTCGTCACCCGCGCCTTCCTTGCCCAAGCGGGCTATCCCAAGCTGGGCGGGGGCGGTGGAAGTCCGCTGCACATCGCCCACATACTGTGGGGCGGACTGCTGATGATGGCGGCGATCCTGCTCACGCTCGGCTTCCTCGGCAGAGGCGCCCGGGTCGCCGGCGCCTTCGTCGGCGGCATCGGCTTCGGACTCTTCATCGATGAGGTCGGCAAACAGATCACGGACGAGCCGGGCTACTTCTACGAACCGGCCGCCGGGATCATCTACTTGAGCTTCGCGCTGCTGCTCCTCCTCACCCACCTCATGCGCCGCCGCGCCGCGCGGACCACCGGCCTCGACGCGCGACAGCGCTCCGTGCACGCCGCCGACCTCGCGCTGGCCGGTGTCGCCGACGGGCTCACCGCCGAGCGGCGCCGCGCGGCGCTTCGACTCGTCGAGGGCTCGGACCGAGAGCTGGACGCGGCGCTCGCGCGGCTGATCGCCGCCGTTCCCGAGCGCCCGACCGCGGCTCCCACGTGGTGGCGGAGGTGGGCGTCAGGCGTGGGGCGTGCGCTGCGGTGGTTGGCGCGGACCCGGGTCGTGCTCGCTCTGGCCGTGCTCTGCCTGCTGACCGAAGCGCTGCTGTTCTCCGTCTGGATGTCCGTGGACCTCTTCGGCGGACAGCTGGCACAGGAACCGCAGCCCGGCGCCCATCTCGCGGTCGCGCTCACCGAAGTGGTCTCGGCCGTCCTGGGGATCATCGGGCTGATACGTCTGCGCGGTGACCGGGCGACGGCCTTCCGGTTCTTCCAGGCGGCGTTGCTCGCGGACATGTTCATCGGCCAGATATTCAAGTTCACGATGGACCAGTTCGCCGCGGTGGTGGAGCTGGGCGTCGACCTGACCCTGCTCTGGGTGATATCCGCGTTCCTTGCCGCTCAGCGCCTCCCGGCCCCGGCACCAGCCCCGGCACCAGCGCCGGCCCCGGTCCCCGTCTCTTCGGTGGCCCGCGCGTCGTAGTCGGCACGGGCGGCGGCGATCTCGTTCTGGTGCTCCTCCGTCCAGGAGACCAGGGCTTGGATCGTGTGGTGCAAGGTGCCGCCGAGCGGAGTGAGTTCGTACTCGACCCGCGGCGGCACGACGGGATGCACCGTGCGCTTCACGAGGCCGTCGCGCTCCAGCTGCCGGAGCGTGACGGTCAGCATCCGCTGGCTGATGCCGTCGATCTCGCGCCGTAGTTCGGTGAAACGCAGGCGGCGGCGGTCCAGGAGCGCGATGACCAGCAACGACCACTTGTCGGCCACCCGGTCGAGGATCTGCCGCACCTGGCAGTCCTCGCGGGTGTCCCACTGGAAGGGATCGGCTTCGCCGTAGTCCACGGTGCCCGGGAGGTTACTCGGTGACTTTGAAGTGCCTTCTTCCACGGCTCCCGATGCTGCCGCAGGATGCCAGTGGTTACAAGAGGGAACCGACCCTCAGCGCCGTAACCGCGTACGCGGCTGTCCGTCATGACGGCCGACACCCCTCCCAGCCCCCGCCCGCCATGGCGGGCGCCCCCCCCAGCCCCCGCCCGCCTCCCCCACACGCCAACCCCACTCGTCTACGAAGGAGTTCTGCCATGAGTGCACGTGCCTGGGCGTTGCTTCTCGTCCTCTGCGGCACGATCTTCCTCGAGGGCATCGACATCGCGATGCTGGCGATAGCGATCCCGGAGATCAGATCCGACCTGGGGCTTTCGACGGGCACGGCCGCGTGGGTGATCAGCGCGTACGTCCTCGGGTACGCGGGGTTCACCCTGCTCGGCGGCCGCGCGGCTGATCTGCTCGGCAGGCGGCGGATGTTCCTCGCGTGGCTGGTGGTCTTCATGGTCTTCTCCGGGCTCGGTGGCTTCGCGACAGAGGGCTGGATGCTGGTCGTGGCGCGGTTCGTGACCGGGGTGGCCGCGGCGTTCATGACGCCGGCGGCGATGTCGATCATCACCACTTCGTACGACGAGGGGCCCGAGCGGAACAGAGCATTGTTGATCTTCGCCGGGACGTCCGCGGGCGGGTTCTCGCTCGGTCTGGTCGTCGGCGGGCTGCTCACCGAGATCGGCTGGCAGTGGGTGTTCTTCACGCCGGTGTTCTTCGCGGGTGTGATCCTGGCAGCGGGGATCCGGCTCATACCGAAGCGGGACGACGAGGCCGGAGCTGCTTCCCTGCGTGTGGCGCGGCGGTTCGACCTGCCGGGGGCGGCGACAGTGGCCGGGACCATGCTGCTGCTCGCCTTCGGCATCGTGCGGCTGGAGCACGGCCTCTCGGGCTGGCCGTTGACGCTCGGCGCGGCGGTCGCGGGGCTGGGGCTGGGTGCCGTCTTCGTGCGGGTGGAGCGGCGTACGGACGATCCGCTGGTGCGGCTCGGGATCCTCCGTACCGGGTCCGTGGCGCGGGCCGGGACGGGAGCGCTGCTCTACCTCGGGGCCTTCATGGGCTTCCAGTTCGTCCTGACGCTCTATCTCCAGGAACTGCGCGGCTGGTCGTCGTGGCAGACCGCCGTCGCGATGATCGTGCTGGGCTGCGATGTGTTCCTGTCACCGACACTCACGCCGCGCCTGGTCCGGAGGTACGGCAACAGGCGCGTGATTCTGGGCGGGTTCTTGATGGCGGCGGTGGCGTACGCGCTGTTCCTGCCGGTCGGCGCGGACTGGCCGTACCTGGCGATGTTCCCGACGCTGCTCCTCGCGGGCACCGGGTTCGCCCTGACGCTCGGCCCGCAGATGATCGCCGCGACGGACGGCGTGCCGCAGCGGGAGCAGGGCCTGGCGAGCGGGCTGCTGCAGACCGCCTCGCAGTTCGGAGCCGCAATCGGCATATCGGCCGTGACGGCCGTCTACGGCTTGGTCGAGGAACACGGGGGAGCGGGCGGCGGGGTGGATCTGAGCGCGTTCCGCACGGCGCTGGTGGTGCCGTTGGTGATGGCGGTACTGGGGGCGGTGGTAGCGGCGGCGGGCGTACGCAAGGAGGGGAGGGGCAAGATCGCGGCGGCGGCCCTGCCGGTGGCCGGTGGCCGGCCCGCATCATTGCGGCACCACCCGCACCCCGCACCATTGCGGCACCAGCCGCAGAGGCTCACGGACCGGCGCCGAAGCGGCGCACCTGAGGCACCGGCCGCCTTGCCCCCGTGCGAGGCCCGATAGCCACTCACCACGGTCTCGTGACCCCAAGCAACGAGTGGACCGATCCCGGGGCACTCCGAGCGGGTCTGCCTCACCACCTCAAGCCGACGCCTCACCACCTCAAACCGTCGCCTCCCGCTCGCCCCGCTCGTCCCGCTCGTCCCGCTCGTCCCGCTCGTCCCGCTCGCCCCGCTCCCCTCGTTCATCCCGCCCCTCCCGCTGCCCGTGCTCTGCCCGCTCCACAGGGATTCCCGGCTCGACCACCGTGGCCGCCACCCGCGCCACCCGCGCCGCCGCGAGGCGTGCGGCGTTTCGGCGGGCCGTGCGGAGCGCGTCCCAGGTCAGGAGGGAGAGGGCGAGCCAGACCAGGGCGAAGCCCGCCCAGCGCTCGGGAGGCATGGCCTCGTGGAAGTACAGGATGCCGAGGAGGAACTGGAAGACGGGGGCGAGGTACTGGAGGAGGCCGAGCGTGGAGAGCGGTACCCGGATCGCCGCCGCTCCGAAGCAGACCAGGGGCGCGGCGGTCACCACGCCGGTCGCCGCGAGCAGCGCCGCGTGCCCGGCGCCCTCCGTGCCGAAGACGATGTCGCCCTGCGTGGCGATCCACACCAGGTAGCCGACGGCCGGCAGGAACTGGACGGCGGTCTCGGCGGCGAGGGACTCCAGGCCGCCGAGGTTGACCTTCTTCTTCACCAGGCCGTACGTCGCGAAGGTGAAGGCGAGGCAGAGGGAGATCCACGGTGGCCTGCCGTAGCCGAACGCGAGGACGAGCACCGCGGCGAAGCCGACGCCGACCGCCGCCCACTGCACCGGGCGCAGCCGCTCGCCGAGGAGCAGGACGCCCATGGCGATGGTGACCAGCGGATTGATGAAGTAGCCGAGGGAGGCTTCGACGACGTGGCCGGAGTTCACGGACCAGATGTAGACGCCCCAGTTGACGGTGATGACCGCCGCGGCGATCGTCACCAGGCCGAGCCTGCGCGGCTGGCGGAGCAGTTCGCGCGCCCAGTCCCAGCGGCGTATGAAGAGCAGCGCGATGCCGACCACCACGAGGGACCAGGCCATCCGGTGGGCGAGGATCTCGACGGCGCCGGCCGGTTTGAGGAGCGGCCAGAAGAGGGGGACGAGGCCCCACATCCCGTAGGCGGCGAAGCCGTTCAGCAGCCCGGTGCGCTGCTCGCTCTTTACCGACTTCCCGGCTGCTCCGCTGTCCACGGCTCCTCCTCGATGCACGGCAGTCCCACTGCTGCCGCACTGAAGGTAGCGCCGTGAGCCCCCGCCTGTCATGCCCGTAAACGGGGGACAGTCATGACTGGCGGTTCAGGCCTGCGAGCGCCGCCGCGACGGCCTCGGAGATCGGCGTCGTGGGGCGGCCGATCAGCCGCGCGAGCTCCCCGGTCGTCCCGGCCAGACGTCCCCGTGCGATCGCCGCGTCCACGTCGACGAGGACCGCGGCCAACGGCTCCGGCAGCCCGGCGCCGGTCAGGACGGCGAGGTGCTGCTCGGCGGGGACGTTCGCGTACGAGATGTCCTGACCGCTCTGGGCCGCGACCTCCGCGGCGTACTCGGCGAAGCTCCACGCGACGTCGCCGCTCAGCTCGTACACCTGGCCCTCGTGGCCCTCGCCGGTCAGGACGGCGACGGCGGCCGCGGCGTAGTCGGCGCGGGAGGCGGAGGCGACCCGGCCCTCGCCCGCGGAGGCGACGACGGCGCCGTGCTCCAGGACCGGGGCGAGGTGCTCGGTGTAGTTCTCGTGGTACCAGCCGTTGCGCAGGAACGTGTAGGGCAGGCCGGAGTCGAGGATGAGCTGCTCGGTCACCTTGTGCTCGGCCGCCAGCTCGAAGTCGGCGTCGGGGCCGCCGAGGACGCCCGTGTAGGCGAGGAGTGCGACGCCCGCCGCGCTCGCCGCGTCGACGACAGCGCGGTGCTGCGGCACGCGCTGCCCGACCTCGCTGCCGGAGATCATCAGGACCCGGTCGCCGGCGGTGAAGGCACCGGCCAGGGTCTCGGGGGCGCTGTAGTCGGCGATCCGCAGCTCGATCCCGCGCTCGGCGAGGTCGGCGGCCTTGCCCTTGTCGCGTACGACGGCCGCGATGTTCCCGGCGGGGACGCGGGCGGCCAGCAGCCCCTCGATGACGAGACGGCCGAGGTTTCCGGTGGCTCCGGTGACGACGATGCTCATGTCTGAAAGCTCCTGGTGAGTGACTCTTCGGTGCGGTCTGCCACCCACGTTAGCTACAGCGCTAACTATTCGTAAGTACCCACTTTGAAGTAAGGTGCTGGTATGGCTGTAAGTACTCGGAAGTCGGGCGTCGAAGCGATGTGTCCGTACCGCCTCGTCCTGGAACACGTCACGAGCCGGTGGGGCGTCCTCATCCTGATCGCGCTCGAAGAGCGCTCGTACCGTTTCAGCGAGCTGCGCCGGGCCATCGGCGACATCAGCCGCGTGAGTGAGAAGTCGCTGGCCCAGACGCTGCAGACCCTGGAGCGCGACGGCCTCGTGCACCGCGACGCCAAGCCGGTCATCCCGCCCCGCGTCGACTACTCCCTCACGGACCTCGGCCGCGAAGCCGCAGTGCAGGTGAGGACCCTCGCGACCTGGACGCAGGAGCGCATGGACGACGTACAGAAGGCGCGGCAGGCATACGACGAGGCCCGGTCCTGAGGGATCAGGACCGGGCCTCCGGGGCGTGCGTCGACCGGCCGACGGCCGTCGGACCGGCCGACGACCTAGCCGACGACCGTCCACGTGTCGCCGCCGGCGAGCAGTGCGGCCAGGTCGCCCTTGCCGTTCTGCTCGATGGCGGTGTCGAGCTGGTCGGCCATGAGCGTGTCGTAGACCGGGCGTTCGACGCTGCGGAAGACGCCGATCGGCGTGTGGTGCAGCGTGTCCGGGTCGGCGAGCCGGGAAAGCGCGAACGCCGTGGTCGGCGACGTGGAGTGCGCGTCGTGGACCAGGACGTCGCCCTCGTTCTCCGGCGTGACGGCGACGACCTTGAGGTCGCCGGTCACCGCGTCGCGCACGACGCCCTTCGATCCCTCGGTGCCGAAGCGGATCGGCTGCCCGTGCTCGAGGCGGATCACCGCCTCCTCCGCCTGCTGCTTGTCCTTGAGGACCTCGAAGGCGCCGTCGTTGAAGATGTTGCAGTTCTGGTAGATCTCCACGAGCGCGGTGCCGGGGTGCTCGGCGGCCGCGCGCAGCACCTCCGTGAGGTGCTTGCGGTCGGAGTCCACCGTGCGGGCCACGAACGACGCCTCTGCGCCGATGGCCAGCGACACCGGATTGAACGGCGCGTCCAGGGAACCCATCGGCGTCGACTTCGTGATCTTGCCGACTTCCGACGTGGGGCTGTACTGCCCCTTGGTGAGGCCGTAGATCCGGTTGTTGAACAGCAGGATCTTCAGGTTCACGTTGCGGCGCAGTGCGTGGATCAGGTGGTTGCCGCCGATGGACAGCGCGTCGCCGTCACCGGTGACCACCCAGACGCTCAGATCCCGTCGCGACGACGCGAGGCCGGTGGCGATCGCCGGGGCACGGCCGTGGATGGAGTGCATCCCGTACGTGTTCATGTAGTACGGGAAGCGGGAAGAGCAGCCGATGCCCGAGACGAAGACGATGTTCTCCTTCGCCAGGCCCAGCTGCGGCATGAAGCCCTGCACCGCGGCCAGCACGGCGTAATCACCGCAGCCGGGGCACCAGCGCACCTCCTGGTCGGACTTGAAGTCCTTCATGGACTGCTGGGCTTCGGCCTTGGGCACCAGGGACAGCGCTTCGATCGTGCTCCCGGTCCCCTCCGGCCCGGCCGTTTTCGTGTCAGCCATCGATGGCCTCCTTGAGAGCCGTGGCGAGCTGCTCGGCCTTGAACGGCATTCCGTTGACCTGGTTGTACGAGACAGCGTCCACCAGATACCGCGCCCGGATCAGCGTGGCGAGCTGACCGAGGTTCATCTCGGGGATCACCACCTTGTCGTAACGCGCGAGGACGTCGCCCAGATTCCGCGGGAACGGGTTGAGGTGGCGCAGATGGGCCTGCGCGACGGACTCACCCGCGGCGCGCAGCCGCCGGACGGCCGCGGTGATCGGCCCGTACGTCGAACCCCAGCCGAGGACAAGCGTGTCGGCGTCCCCGCCGGCGTCGTCGACCTCCAGGTCCGGCACGGCGATCCCGTCGACCTTCGCCTGGCGGGTGCGGACCATGAAGTCGTGGTTGGCCGGGTCGTACGAGATGTTGCCCGTGCCGTCCTGCTTCTCGATGCCGCCGATACGGTGCTCCAGACCCGGCGTGCCCGGGATCGCCCATGGACGGGCCAGGGTCTGCGGATCGCGCTTGTACGGCCAGAAGACCTCGGTGCCGTCGGCCTCGGTGTGGTTGGCGCCGGAGGCGAACTGAACGCGCAGGTCGGGCAGTTCGTCGACCTCGGGGATGCGCCAGGGCTCGGAGCCGTTGGCGAGGTAGCCGTCGGACAGCAGGAACACCGGAGTCCGGTACGTCACCGCGATGCGGGCCGCCTCCAGCGCCGCGTCGAAGCAGTCCGCCGGGGTCTTCGGCGCCACGATCGGCACCGGTGCCTCGCCGTTGCGCCCGTACATCGCCTGGAGCAGGTCGGCCTGCTCGGTCTTCGTCGGCAGCCCCGTGCTCGGCCCGCCGCGCTGGATGTCCACGATCAGCAGCGGCAGTTCGAGGCTGACGGCCAGGCCGATGGTCTCCGACTTGAGCGCCACACCGGGCCCCGACGTCGTCGTCACCGCAAGCGACCCGCCGAACGCTGCGCCCAGGGCCGCGCCGATGCCCGCGATCTCGTCCTCGGCCTGGAAGGTCCGTACGCCGAAGTTCTTGTGCTTGGACAGCTCGTGCAGGATGTCCGAGGCCGGGGTGATCGGGTAACTGCCCAGGTAGAGCGGCAGGTCGGCCTGCCGGCTCGCCGCGATCAGACCGTACGACAGAGCCAGGTTGCCGGAGATGTTGCGGTAGGTGCCGGTCGCGAACGCCTGGGCGGCCGGAGCGACCTCGTACGAGACCGCGAAGTCCTCGGTGGTCTCGCCGAAGTTCCATCCCGCGTGGAATGCCGCGATGTTCGCCTCGGCGATCTCGGGGCGTTTCGCGAACTTGGCTCGAAGGAACTTCTCGGTTCCCTCGGTCGGCCGGTGGTACATCCACGAAAGGAGACCGAGCGCGAACATGTTCTTCGAGCGCCCCGCGTCCTTGCGGGAGAGGTCGAACTCCTTGAGGGCCTCCACGGTCAGCGTGGTCAGCGGCACCGGGTGCACGCTGTAGCCGTCCAGGGAGCCGTCCTCCAGCGGGGAGGTGGTGTAACCGACCTTCTGCATGGCGCGCTTGGAGAACTCGTCGGTGTTCACGATGACCTCGGCGCCGCGCGGCACGTCACCGATGTTCGCCTTCAGTGCCGCCGGGTTCATCGCGACCAGTACGCTCGGTGCGTCGCCCGGCGTCAGGATGTCGTGGTCGGCGAAGTGCAGCTGGAAGGACGACACGCCCGGCAGCGTTCCGGCGGGCGCACGGATCTCGGCGGGGAAGTTCGGCAGCGTCGACAGGTCGTTGCCGAAGGACGCCGTCTCCGAAGTGAACCGGTCACCCGTGAGCTGCATACCGTCACCGGAGTCCCCCGCGAAGCGGATGATCACTCGGTCCAGACGCCGCACGTCCTTGTCACCTGCGGGCTTGCGTTGCTCTCCGACGACAGCTCCGTCGGCCTGCTCGGCTTGGCTACTGACCTGGCTGGTCACTGAACTGGACCTCCCTCGAGGCGACTGAGCGGATCGCCGGGACGACCGGCGCTCCCAAGGTCCACCCTACGTCTGTAAGGGTCGCCTTCCTGGGGTTGTTCGCATGGTGGATCCACTTCTGAGACACCGTGTTGCATTGGTTTGCCATGGTTTGCCTCGCCCCCCGGTCCTTCCTGGATGACGCTCCCCGCTCGTCCTTTGGTTCTAGGACCTGCCTCCCCGGGGCCTGCTTCCGGCCGACTCCGGCTGCCTGTGACGATCAGTCACTCTCCGTGGCTTCCCCCTGATCCCGCTCCTGATGCCGCCGCAGACCGCACTCCCGATATCGCTGGTCGCGCCCGTGCTCCAGATGGTGCGCCGACGGCCCCCGGCGTGTCCGAGGGCGCCCTCCCCATGGCCCCGGCAGGGGGTCCGACGGCACCCGACCCGGGCTCCAGCGGTGCCCGACCCGGGCTGTGGCCACAGCCCTGGACCGGCAGCTTCCGCTGGATTCCACATATCTGAGAGGTTGTCAGTCATTCATGAGTTGAGATAGGTGAGGACCGCAAGCACACGGCGGTGATCCCCGTCACTCGGGGAAAGACCGAGCTTCAGGAAGATGTTGCTCACGTGCTTCTCGACGGCGCCGTCGCTCACCACGAGCTGTCGGGCGATCGCCGAGTTGGTCCGTCCTTCGGCCATGAGGCCGAGTACCTCACGTTCGCGTGGAGTAAGCCCCGCGAGCACATCCTGCTTGCGGCTGCGGCCGAGGAGCTGCGCCACGACCTCCGGATCGAGCGCCGTGCCACCGTCCGCCACCCGCACCACGGCGTCGACGAACTCCCGCACCTCGGCGACCCGGTCCTTGAGCAGATAGCCCACGCCACGGCTCGAACCGGCGAGCAGTTCGGTGGCGTACTGCTCCTCGACGTACTGCGAAAGGACCAGGACCCCGAGGCCGGGGTGCTGGTGACGCAGGTACACGGCGGCGCGCACGCCCTCGTCGGTGTGGGTCGGCGGCATCCGTACGTCGGCGACGACCACGTCCGGCAGGGTGTTCTGCGCGGCGAGATCGGTGATCGTCTTGATCAGGGCGTCGGCATCTCCCACCCCCGCGACCACGTCGTGCCCGCGGTCGGTCAGCAACCGGGTCAGGCCCTCCCTGAGCAGCACTGAATCCTCGGCGATGACCACCCGCACTTTGTCCTCCACTTTTTGGCCCCCCGGCACTTTTCTGGCCCCCGGGCACTTTTGGCCCCCCGGCGCGCTTGTCTGGTCCGCGTCCGGCCGACGGCGGTGATGCCGACCGGACGCGTGGCGCCGACCGCTTGGCGCCGAACACTTGGCACCTCAGTATCGCGCGATCCGCCCCGACCCACCGGCCCGCTCGCCGGACTGCTCTCTTGCCGGTCAGGTGCGGCGGCCGCCTTCTCGGGGGGGGCGTGTCGACGGGGGGCCGGCTCGGGTCGGGGTCAGGGTCCAGCTCAGGGCTCGGGTCAGGGTACAGCTCAGGGCCGGCCGAGGGGCGTGGGCAGCTCAGGGCCGGCCGAGGGGGGCGTGGGCAGCTCAGGGTCGGCCGAGGGGGGGGCGTGGGCAGCTCAGGGCCGGCCGAGGGGGCCCAGCTCGGGTCGGGGTCAGGGTCGGGGGCAGCTCAGGGCCGGGGCCGGGCCCAGCTCAGGGCTGGCCGGGGGCCCAGCTCCGGTCGAGGGCAGGGTTCGGCACCCCGCTCGGGGGCGGGGGCCAGTACCCGCTCAGGGCGAGAGGCCGGCCCACGCCCAGAGGACGGCCCCCGCCAGAAGTCGGCCCCGCCAAAGGCCAGCACCGGCCAGCGGCCGGCCCCCGCCTCAGGCCTTGCGCCACGGCAGTTCCGCCGTGATCGTCGTCGGGCCGCCCACCGGCGAGTCGACCACCAGGATCCCGTCGACCGCGTCGAGCCGCTCCGCGAGCCCCGCGAGGCCGGAGCCCGCCGACACGTCGGCGCCACCCGTCCCGTTGTCGGTCACCTGGAGCATCAGCCGGTTCTCGGCCCGCCAGACGTCGACGCCCGCGGCCTGGGCGCGGCTGTGCTTGCTGATGTTCTGCAGCAGTTCGGAGACCGTGAAGTACGCGATGCCCTCGATGGCCGCCGCGGGGCGGCTCGTCAGGTCCACCTCCACGTGGACCGGCACCGTGCACCGGGCCGCCAGCGCGGAGAGTGCGGCGTCCAGACCGCGGTCGGTGAGGACGGCGGGGTGGATGCCGCGGGCCAGATCGCGCAGCTCCTGCAGGGCCACCTTCACCTCGCCGTGCGCCTCGTCCACCATGCGCGCCGCCGCCTCCGGGTCCTCGGTGAGCTTCTCCTTGGCCAGGCCGAGATCCATGGCGAGGGCGACCAGGCGGGCCTGTGCTCCGTCGTGCAGATCGCGCTCGATGCGGCGCAGGTCGGCGGCCGCGGTGTCCACGACCACGCCGCGGTCCGACTCCAGCTCGACGACGCGGGTCGCGAGCCGCGAGGGGCCGAGCAGCCCGTACACCATCACGCGGTCCACGGTCGTCAGAGCCCGCAGGATCCACGGCGTGGCCAGCGTGATGAGGAGACCCGTCGCGGCCGTGATGCCGATCTCGAAGGGGTTGTCGAGGTAGATGCGGTGCCCGTCGTCCCCGCCGTACAGCTGGATGCCGTCCTGTCCTCCGTACATCGGAAAGAGCCAGAACCACAGCGGGTACGTGAGCATCATCCAGCCGTACGTCCAGAAGGCGACCGCCACCGTGAACGAGAAGACCGACCACGGCAGCATCAGCAGCGAGTAGAGGACGTGCCGCCAGGACGCGCCGCTCTTGAGGACCGCGCCCATGAGCGCCATCGGGCCGCCGCCCTTGGGCCGCAGCGGCTCCGGCGAGGCGACCTCCAGGCCGAGCAGGCCGCGCGCCCGCGTCCGCTCCAGCGCCCCGATGCCGCGGCAGCCGGCGAGACCGGCGGCGAGCACCGGGATGCCGATGAAGGTGATCAGCAGGCCCACGCCGAGCGAGAGCATGGTGACGGCGAAGACGAAGGACGTGATGCCGATCGGCAGGCTCAGCATGGTGTAGCCGAACTCCCGCCAGGTGCGGGCCTCGAAGGGGGCGCGCAGTCCTGCGGGCAGCCGGTGGCGCGGCCGCTCCTCGACGTCGGTTCCCCGGAAGTCCGGCCGGTCCATGTGCGTGTACCCCTGTCCGTAATCCGTGGCCATCGCTGCCGTCCGTTTCTGGGTCTGTGTATATCTGAGCCCGGGCCGGGCCTGGCCGGGCCAAGGCCCGTGGTTCGCGGCCGCCCGGCCGCCGTAGTTACAGACTCGCCGTCGCGGTGGCCCGGAACCATGGAGCCGGTCGGCGTCTTGAACCGGGGGTTTTCCCTACCTTCGTGACCCGCGCGGGGCCGAAGCCCGCGTCTGTGACCCGCGCGGGGCCGAAGCCCGCGTCTGTGACCTGCGAGGGTCCGAAGCCCGCGTCTGTGACCTGCGAGGGTCCGAAGCCCGCGCCTGTCACCTGCGGAGGCCGAAGCCCGCGCCTGTCACCTGCGGAGGCCGGGAGCCGCGCCCGGCACCCGCGGAGGCCGCGAGCCGCGTCCATCATCCGCGGAGGCCGGAAACCGCGTCCGTCGAGCGGTCGCGCCACGGCAGCTCCGCCGTGATCGTCGTGGGACCGCCCTCGGGCGACTCGATCACGAAGAGCCCGTCCACCGCGCCGAGCCGGTCGGCGAGCCCCGCCATGCCCGTGCCGCCGTCCAGCCGCGCGCCGCCGCGCCCGTCGTCCCACACCTGGATGAGCAGCCGTTCGTCCGCCTGCCACACGTCGACGCTCGCGGTCCTCGCCCCGCTGTGCTTGCTGATGTTCTGCAGCAGTTCGGAGACCGTGAAGTACGCGATGCCCTCGATGGCCGCCGCCGGGCGCGCGGGAAGGTCGGCGGTCACCTTGACCGGCACCGTGCAGCGCGAGGCGACGGAGGAGAGAGCGGCGTTCAGACCGCGGTCGGTGAGGACGGCGGGGTGGATGCCGCGGGCCAGGTCGCGCAGTTCCTGCAGGGCCAGCTTCACCTCGCCGTGCGCCTCGTCGACCATGGAGGCCGCGGCGTCGGGGTCCTCCAGGAGCTTCTCCTTGGCGAGGCCGAGTCCCATGGCGAGGGCGACGAGGCGGGCCTGTGCCCCGTCGTGCAGATCGCGCTCGATGCGGCGCAGGTCGGCGGCCGCGGTGTCCACGACCACGCCCCGGTCGGACTCCAGTTCGGCGATCCGCTGCTCCAACTCGTCGGAGGGGGAGAGCAGTCCGCGGACCATCGCCCGGTCCGCGTTGGTGAGCCCGCGCACGACGAAGGGCAGCACCGGCCAGAGCACGAAGAGCCCGACGGTGACGACGGCGAAGGTCAGCACGCCCCAGGGCAGCCGGATGAACCCGTACAGCATGGTGCGCCAGCCCACCGGGTCCTTCAGGTTCGACCACAGCCGCCCGAGGAAGCTCTGCCCCCGCCGCCACGGCATCGGACTCGGCTCGTCCACCTGTACGCCCAGCAGTTTCCTGGCCCGCGCCCGCTCCGCCCTGCCCAGGACGCGTGCGCCGAGCAGCCCCAGTGCGAGCAGCGGCAGACCGATCACGGTCACGGTCAGACCGATGCCGATGGACAGCGCGCTCACCGTGTAGACGAAGCCGACGATGCCCATCGGCAGGTTCACCAGGAGGTGGGCGATCTCCTTCCAGGTGTACCTGTCGTACGCGAAGCGCGCGGGGGGCGGCCGGTCGTCGTGCAGAGGCGTGGTGCGTGCGGTCATACGCGCTAGGGTGCCCGGCCCGCCGCCGCGGCGCCATGAGGGCGGCCGCCCGGACAGCCGGGGGATAACCCCACCCCGGGGGCGACCGATGCGTGACGCTCTGCTTACCGAACCTTTAGCAGGCCCTAGACTCCCGTGCGTACAGATCGTCGAAAAGGGCCAGGAAGGTCAAGGAGTTCAGGGAGTGAGGGGCTGACGTGCACGTGACGAACGTCGCGGCGAGCTACTACCAGTCGTACTCCGTCGTCGGACTGCTCGCCGTCGTCGGCGTGCTGTTCGTCGCAGTGGCCTTCGGCGCGGGGCGGCTACTGCGCCCAGTGGTGCCCACCCCGGAGAAGCTCCTGACGTACGAGTGCGGCGTCGACCCCGTAGGCGAGGGCTGGGCCCACACCCAGGTCCGCTACTACGTCTACGCGTTCCTCTACGTGATCTTCGCCGTCGACTCGATCTTCCTCTTCCCCTGGGCGACGATCTTCGCCGCGCCCGGCTACGGCGCGACGACGCTCGTGGAGATGTTCATCTTCCTCGGCTTCCTCGCCGTAGGCCTGCTGTACGCATACAAGAAGGGCGTCCTGACGTGGACGTGACCCCGGACACCGACGGGAAGCCCGTGCTGCTTCCCGAGCCGAAGAGGCTGGGCGCGCTCGCCCGGCTCGCCCCCGAGCCGATGAAGGTGGTCCTCAACTGGGGCCGCCGGTACTCCCTCTGGGTCTTCAACTTCGGCCTCGCCTGCTGCGCCATCGAGTTCATCGCCGCGTCCATGGCGCGGCACGACTTCATCCGGCTCGGCGTCATCCCCTTCGCGCCCGGCCCGCGCCAGGCCGACCTGATGGTCGTGTCCGGCACGGTCACGGACAAGATGGCGCCCGCCGTGAAGCGCCTGTACGAGCAGATGCCCGAGCCGAAGTACGTCATCTCCTTCGGCGCCTGCTCCAACTGCGGCGGCCCCTACTGGGACTCGTACTCCGTGACCAAGGGCGTCGACCAGATCATCCCGGTCGACGTGTACGTACCCGGGTGCCCGCCCCGCCCCGAGGCGCTGCTCCAGGGCATCCTCAAGCTCCAGGAGAAGATCGCGCGGGAGTCGCTGGGGGAGCGGTACGGGAACGGTTCCGGTGCCCGCCCCTCGGCGGCCGCGCTGCAGAGCGGCCTCGTGCAGCCGCCCGCGCCGGGGGAGGCCACGGCATGACCGGCTGGCTGCCGAGCCCCGTCGAGGAGCTCTTCGGCGCGGAGGCGACGGCCGAGGAGTCGTACGACGTCCTGACGGTCGACGTCCCCGCGTCCTCCTGGATCACGGCCCTGGAGACCGCCCGCACCACGCTCGCCTGCACCTACTTCGACTGGCTGAGCGCGGTCGACGAACCCGGCACGGGTTTCCGCGTCGCCGCCCACGTGGTCGCGCTCTCTCCCGTACGCCGCCTCCTCGTCCGTACGACGGTCGCCCACGACGCCCCGGTGCTCGCCTCCGCGGTCGACGTGTACGCGGGCGCCGCCTGGCACGAGCGCGAGACCCACGAGATGTTCGGCGTGACGTTCGAGGGCCACCCAGGACTGACCCCGCTGCTCCTGCCCGGGAGCTTCGAGGGCCACCCCCTCCGCAAGGACTTCGTGCTCGCGGCCCGGGTCGCCAAGGCCTGGCCGGGCGCCAAGGAGCCGGGCGAATCGGAGCACGGCGGCCCCAAGCGCCGCCAGATGCTGCCGCCGGGCGTCCCCGACCCGAACGAGTGGGGCCCTCTCAAGGGCCAGCTCCCGGCGGCGCCGGCCCGCCCGGCCCGCGGCGCGGGCCGCGCAGCGGGCGCGGGTGCCGCAGGCCGTGCGGCGGCCGGAGAACGCCCGCCCCGCAGGACCCGCTCGGTCAGCCAGGGCTCGGCGAGCCAGGCGGCGTCCGACGCGCAGCCCGCGGAGACCCCGGACACCCCGAATACCCAGCCCCCCCAGCCCACCGAGGCGCAACAGCCGGACACCCCGGCCCGCCCCGCGCGCCGCACCCGCAGCGCGAGCCAGGGCTCGGCATCCCAACGCCCGGCAACGCCGGCATCGACGACCCCGGAACCGACGGCCCCGGCACCGGCAACCCCGGAACCGACGGCCCCGGAGCCCCCGGCACCGACGGCCTCGGAACCTGACGTGGCGCCCCCCGCCCCGGAGGCCGCCCCCGTGCCGAAGTCCGACGCCCCGTGGCACCACGCCCGACCGGCGTTCGAGGACCCGGAACAGCCGAAGCCCACGCCCGAGCCGGAGACCCCCCGCACCGGGGAACCCGACAAGCCGGAGACCCGGGATACCGGCGATACCGGGGACACCGGGGACACCGGGGACACCGGCAAGCCGGAGACCCCCCGCACCGGAGAACCCGGAGAACCCGAAGAGACCGGACATACCGGAGGCACCGAGTGAACGACGCCCTCGACGTCGCCCTGCGCCTCGTCATCGTCTTCGCGGTGTTCCTGGTCCTCCCCCTCGTCGTCGGCCAGACCGAGCACAAGGTCATGGCCCACATGCAGGGCCGCCTCGGCCCGATGCACGCGGGCGGCTTCCACGGCTGGGCGCAACTCGTGGCCGACGGCGTCAAGTTCGCCCAGAAGGAAGACGTCGTCCCGGCCGAGGCCGACCGACGCGTCTTCCAACTCGCGCCCGCGATCGCCCTGCTGCCCTACCTCCTCGTCCTGATCGCCATCCCGGTCGGCCCCGACGAGGGCGCGGTCGGCGAGGTCGTCGACGCGGGCATCTTCTTCGTGCTCGCGGTGATGGGCGTCGGCGTACTCGGCTCGCTCATGGCCGGCTGGGCCAGCGCCAACAAGTTCTCCCTCCTCGGCGGCCTCCGCACCGCCGCCCAGCTCCTCGCGTACGAGCTTCCGATGCTGCTCGCCGCCGCCTCGGTCGCGATGGCCTCGGGCACGGTCTCGCTGCCCGGCATCGTCGACGCCTTCGAGTGGTGGTGGCTGCCCTGGCAGATCGTCGGCGCGCTCGTGTTCTTCGTCGCGGGCCTCGCCGAACTCCAGCGCCCGCCCTTCGACATGCCGGTCGCCGACTCCGAGATCATCTTCGGCGCCTACACCGAGTACACGGGTCTGCGCTTCGCCCTCTTCCTCCTCGCCGAGTACGCCGGAATCGTCGTCCTGTGCGGCCTCACCACCGTCCTCTTCCTGGGCGGCTGGCACGGCCCGTGGGGCGCCGACGGCCTCGGCTGGGTCTGGACCCTGCTGAAGACGGCCGTCCTCGCCTTCGTCGTGATCTGGCTCCGCGTGTCCTACCCCCGTCTCCGCGAGGACCAGCTCCAGAAACTCTCCTGGACCCTCCTCGTCCCGCTCGCCCTCGCGCAGATCGCGCTCACCGGAATCGTGAAGGTGGCGATCAACTGATGCCCCCGATCCCAGGCTCGGGCCTCGCCAAGGGCCTCGCCGTCACCCTGCGCACGATGACGAAGAAGACCGTCACCGAGCAGTACCCCGAGCACCAGCCCGACCTGCCGCCCCGCACCCGCGGCGTCATCGGCCTCTTCGAGGAGAACTGCACGGTCTGCATGCTCTGCGCCCGTGAATGCCCCGACTGGTGCATCTACATCGACTCCCACAAGGAGACGGTCCCGCCCGCCGCGCCCGGCGGACGCGAGCGCAGCCGCAACGTCCTCGACCGCTTCGCCATCGACTTCGCCCTCTGCATGTACTGCGGCATCTGCATCGAGGTCTGCCCCTTCGACGCCCTCTTCTGGTCGCCGGAGTTCGAGTACGCCGAGACCGACATCCACGAACTCACGCACGAGCGCGACAAGCTCCGCGAGTGGATGTGGACCGTCCCGGCCCCGCCCGCCCTGGACCCCGCCGCCGAGGAGCCGAAGGAACTCGCCGCCGCCCGCAAGACGGCCGAGAAGCTGGCCGCGGCCGAGGCGAAGGGCGAGGAGTCGTGAACATCGCCGCCGAAACACTCGCCGCCGAAACCCAGGGCTTCCTGTCCCCGACGGGCGTCGAGATCGCCTTCCTCCTGGTCGGCCTCGTCACCCTCGGCGCGGCCGTCATCACGGTCACGACCAGGCAGCTGGTGCACGCCGCGCTGTGGCTGGTGGTCGCGCTCGGCGGGCTCGCCGTCGAGTACCTGCTCCTGACCGCCGAGTTCATCGCCTGGGTCCAGGTCCTCATCTACGTCGGATCCGTCGTCGTACTCCTCCTCTTCGGACTGATGCTCACCCGGGCGCCCATCGGCCGGTCCCCGGAGGCGGATTCCGGCAACCGCCCGGTCGCGCTCGCGGTGGCCCTCGCCGCCGCGGCCGCCCTGGTCTGGGTCGTCGTGGACGCGTTCCGCA
Organism: Streptomyces sp. NPDC045678; assembly: GCF_056432085.1. Classification (NCBI taxonomy): domain Bacteria; kingdom Bacillati; phylum Actinomycetota; class Actinomycetes; order Kitasatosporales; family Streptomycetaceae; genus Streptomyces; species Streptomyces sp. NPDC045678. The sequence continues at coordinate 286,952 of NZ_JBWKJS010000008.1, read as the reverse complement.
CCACGGTGATCGACCTGGACGGCGCGGCCCAGGGCTCCACCGACGTGACCGGATCGATCCTCTTCCGGCACTGGGTGCTCCCCTTCGAAGCCCTCTCGGTACTCCTCCTCGCCGCCCTCGTCGGCGCGATCGTCCTGTCCCGCAAGAACACCGCCCAGGACCAGGAGGAGAACAACTGATGCACCTCCACCTCGCCTACCCCGCGGTCCTGGCCGTCCTCCTCTTCTGCGTCGGCCTGTATGGCGTGCTCGCCCGACGCAACGCGATCCTGGTCCTGATGTCCGTCGAGCTGATGCTCAACGCCGTCAACCTCAACCTCGTCGCTTTCGACGTCTGGCTCCGCGACTCCCTCCACGCCGGCCAGGCCCTGACCCTCTTCACCATCGCCATCGCCGCCGCCGAGATCGGCATCGGCCTCGCGATCGTCCTGGCGGTCTACCGCAACCGCGGCAGCTCCGCCGTCGACGACCTCCGCGACACCGCCGAGCAGCCGGACGACGACCCGGGCGACGGTGACGGCGACCCCGGCGACACCGACGAAGAGGCCGCACCGGCGCAGAAGGCTGAGGCCACCGCGTGACCACGACCACCCTCGCCGTCCTCGTCCCCCTCCTGCCGTTCCTGGGCGCGGCCGCGGGCCTGCTCCTCGGCCGACGCATCCCCGGCCTCGTACGTCCCCTCGCCGTGCTGCCCACGCTGACGGCACTCCTGCTCGCCGTGCTCGTGGCGATCCGTCAGGGCGGCGGCACCGGCAGCGGAACGGCCCCGGTCGACGCCGCCACGGAGCTCACCCCGACCGGCTCGGTCCCCATCGAGCTCGCCCTGCACATCGACGGCTTCGCCGCACTCGTCGCCGTCCTGGTCGGCGTCGTCGCGTCGTGCGTGCAGATCTACTCGACGGGCTACCTCCGCGAGGACCCCCGCTACCCCTCGTACGCCTCCCTCGTCTCCCTCTTCACCTCCGCGATGCTGCTCGTCGTCTACTCCGGCGACCTGATGGTGCTCCTGGTCGGCTGGGAGATCATGGGCATCTGCTCGTACTTCCTGGTCGGGCACTACTGGGAGACCCCCGAGGCGCGCGCCGCCTCCCTGAAGGCCTTCCTCGTCACCAAGCTCGGCGACGTCCCCTTCCTGATCGGCCTGTTCGCGCTCGCCGCCGACACGGGCTCCTTCCGCATTACGACGATCCTGTCGACGGTCGCGGACAACGGCCTGGACCACCCGACACTGATCGCCCTGCTGCTGCTCGCGGGCGTGGCCGGCAAGTCCGCGCAGTTCCCGCTCCACACCTGGCTGCCCGACGCGATGGCGGGCCCTACGCCCGTCTCCGCGCTGATCCACGCCGCGACGATGGTCGCCGCCGGTGTCTACTTCGTGGCCCGGCTCCTTCCCGTCTTCGCCCTCTCCGGCGCGGCCCTGGTCGTCCTCGCCGTCATGGCCGCCGTCACCATGGCCGGCTCGGCCCTCGCCGCGCTCGCCCAGGACGACATCAAGCGCGTCCTCGCGTACTCGACGATCGGTCAGCTCGGCTACATGACCGGTGCCCTCGCCGTCGGCGACCGCGGCGCCGCCGTCTTCCACCTCCTGTCGCACGGCGCCTTCAAGGCGCTCCTGTTCCTCGCGGCGGGCGTGATCATCCACGCCGCCGGCACCAACTCACTGGCCGCCATGTCCCGCATGGGTGGCCTGCGCGACCGCGTCCCCGACGCGTACTGGACGATGACCGTGGCGCTCCTCGCGCTCGCCGCGATCCCGCCGTTCAGCGGCTTCTTCTCCAAAGAAGCGGTGCTCGGCGCCGCCGAGCACACGGCCACCGGTCACGCCGAGTCCGTGCCCACCGCGGCGGGCTGGATCGTCCTCGTCGCCGGTCTGCTCACCGCCCTCCTCACCGCCGCCTACGCGACACGCCTGTGGCTGCTCGCCTTCCACGGCCGAGGAGCGCAGGCCCCCGACCACGGGCGCCAGCCCCTCGCCATGACCGCCGTGCTCTGGGTGCTCGCCGTCCCCTCCCTCGCCTTCGGTCTCGCCGTCGGCGCCCTGCCGGACTGGTTCGACGGCCACTCGCTCACACCGACGCTCACCACCTCCGTCCTGGGCACGGGTGTCGCGCTCGTCGGTGGTCTGGTCACCTACGGCGCGTGGCGGCACACCGCGTCGCTCGCCGCCCGTGTCCCGATGGGCGCGGTCGCCGCGACCCCGGACGGAGACGGCGCCCAGGTCGAGGCGGAGGCCATCGCCACTCACGAGCCCGCGTACGGAGACGTCGCCTCGGCACCGGTCCCGGCCGACCCCGGCCGCCTGCTGCTCGGCCCGCTGCACCGGCACGCGGCCGGCGGCTTCCACCTGGACGCCGTCTACTCCGCCCTGTTCGTCCGCCCCGTCCGCGCCGCGGCGAGCCTGGTCCGCTTCCTGGACCGCGAGGTCGTCGAGACGTACGTGCGCGGCGCCGGGGCCGCACCCCGCTGGCTCGGCGCGGCCGTCCGCCGCGCACAGACCGGCAACGTGCAGACCTACCTGAGCGCGCTGCTCGCAGGCACGGTCGTCCTGGCCGTCGCCGCCGTCCTCGTCGCCACCGCCGGAGCGTGAGCAGCCGTGATCGGTATCAGTGAGTCCGTGATGCAGTTTCTTCTGGCGTTGATCGTCGTCGGCCCGCTCATCGGCGCCGTGGCCGCTCTCCTCCCCGCCCCGCCCGGGCTGAAGGGAAAGTCGCCCGACCAGGCCGTGCTGCGCCACGGCGTGAGCGTGACCGGAGCGATCCTGCTCGCCGCGATCGTCCTCGCGCTCGGCTTCGACCACGACCAGCCGTCGAAGATGCAGGCCACGACCGATATCAGCTGGATCCCCGCACTCGACGTGCGCATCCATCTCGGCATCGACGGCATCTCGCTCCCCCTTCTGGTCCTGACCGCGCTGCTGACGTTCCTGTGCGCGCTGTACTCCTACTTCAAAATGCCGGCCGGGCCTTCCCCCAAGGCATTCGTCGCACTGATCCTCATGCTCGAGTCCGGCACCCTCGCGACCTTCGCCGTCCTCGATCTGCTGCTGTTCTTCCTGGCGTTCGAGATGGTGCTCATCCCGATGTACTTCCTCATCGCCCGCTGGGGCGGTGAGCAACGGGTCCAGGCCGCCTGGAAGTTCATCCTCTACACCCTGCTCGGATCCGTCGTCATGCTGCTGGGCCTGCTCCTCATCGGGCTCAAGTCCGGCACATTCGACATGGTGGCACTCGCCACTGACAACGGCCGGGACCTGACCACATCCGTGCAGGTCATCGCGGTTCTGGCGATCGGGATCGGGCTCGCGGTCAAGACGCCGATGTGGCCGCTGCACAGCTGGCTGCCCGACGCCCACACCGCCGCGCCCACCGTCGGATCGGTGCTGCTGGCCGGTGTCATGCTGAAGATGGGTACGTACGGGTTCGTCCGGATCATCCTGCCCGTCGCGCCGGACGGAATGCGGGAGTTCGCGCCGTACCTCGCGGCCTTCGCGGTCGTCGGCATCATCTACGGATCCCTGGCCTGCCTCGCGCTCGCCAAGCAGGGCGCGAAGGGCGACCTCAAGCGCCTCATCGCGTACTCGTCCGTCGGCCACATGGGCTTCGTCCTGCTCGGCATCTCGACGATGAGCCCCACCGGCGTGAACGGCGCCCTGTTCGCCAACATCGCCCACGGCCTCATCACCGGCCTCCTGTTCTTCCTCGTCGGCGCGCTGAAGGACCGCACCGGCACGACCGATCTCGACACCCTCGCGCAGGGTTCCGGCGCCGCGCTCTACGGCAAGGCGCCGCGCCTCGGCGGGCTCCTCGCCTTCGGTGCCGTCGCCTCGCTCGGACTGCCGGGCCTCGCCGGATTCTGGGGCGAAATGCTGGCGCTGTTCGGCGCGTTCGAGCCCGCGGCTGACCTGAGCCGGCCCGCCTTCCTCACCTTCATGGCGATCGCCGCCTTCGGCACCCTGCTCACCGCCGCGTACATGCTCATCGTCGTACGCCGCGTCTGCATGGGCCCGATGCCGCGGGCCACGACCGAGGAACCCGCGCCGAAGGCCCTCACGGCCGTCCGCGCCCACGAGTTCCCCGACGTCCGCGGTTACGAGTTCGCCGCCTGGACCCCGCTCGTCGCCCTCACCGTCCTCGCCGGACTCTGGCCCGCGGCTCTCCTCGGCCTGACCGACCCGGCCGTGCAGAAGCTCCTCACTGGAGGCAAGTCGTGATCGTGGCCGCTGAAAGCGCCGTAAGCGCCACAAGCGTGGTCCAGTCCGTCGACTGGCTCGCGATCGCGCCGCCGACCATCGCGGCGGTCGTCGGCCTCGTCGTGCTCGTCGCCGACCTCTTCGTGAAGGACGGCAAGAAGGCGCTCCTCGGCTGGATCTCCGTGGCGGGCCTGGCCGCCGCCGCGCTCGCCCTGCTGCCGCTCCTGAACGACGACCGTTCCACCTTCTGCCTGACCGGCGGCGGCACGCACGCGTGCAGCTACACCGCCGACCGTTTCACCGTCGTCATCCAGCTCCTCGTCCTGGTGGGTGCCCTGCTCGCCGCCCTGCTCTCGATGAGCACCCTCAAGGACTCCGGCGACGAACTGCCCGCGGGGGAGTACTGGTTCCTGCTGCTGTCCTCCGCGGCGGGCGCCGCCCTGCTGCCCGCCTCGCGCGACCTCGCGACACTCATCGTCGCCCTGGAAGTGGCCTCCCTCCCGGCGTTCGCCCTCGTCGGTCTCAAGCGGGGCGACAAGCGTTCCTCCGAAGCGGCGCTGAAGTTCTTCCTCTCCTCGGTCACCGCGACCGCGGTGACCCTCATGGGCGTCAGCTTCGTGTACGCCGCCACCGGCACCCTCCACCTCACGGAGATCGCCACGGAGCTGCAAGACCTCCAGAACATCGACGGTCAGCTGCACACCCTCGCCCAGACGGGCGTCGCCCTCACCCTCGTCGGCTTCGCCTTCAAGGTGGCGGTCGTGCCCTTCCACTTCTGGGTGCCCGACACCTACGTAGGCGCGCCGCTGCCCGTCGCCGCCTACCTCTCGGTCGTCGGAAAGGCCGTCGGCTTCACCGGCCTCATCCTCGTCACCGTCGTCGCCTTCCCGTCGTACGCGGACGTCTGGGGCCCGGCACTGGCCGTCCTCGCCGCACTCACCATGACCGCGGGCAACGTGGCGGCCCTGCGCCAGCAGGCCACGCGCGCGTACAGCGCGGTGCGCCTCCTCGCCTGGTCCTCGGTCGGCCAGGCGGGCTACCTCCTGGTGCCGATCGCCGCCGCCGGTTACGCCGACGACACCGCCGACGCCGAGAAGGCCATCGGCTCCACCGTCGCCTACGCCCTGATGTACGCGGCCGTGAACCTCGGCGCCTTCGCCGTGGCCGCCCTCGTCGGCCGCACCCAGCGCCTGAACCGCGTCAGCGACTACCGCGGGCTGTACGCGCGCAAGCCCCTGGCCGCCCTCGTCCTCGGCTTCTTCCTGCTCTGCCTGGCCGGTCTGCCGCCCGGCATCATCGGCCTCTTCGCGAAGGTCACGGTCTTCTCGGCCGCCGTCGACGCGGGCCTCGGCTGGCTCGCCGTGGTGATGGCCGCGAACGTGGTGATCGCGCTCTTCTACTACCTCCAGTGGACCGCGCTCCTGTTCCGCGCTCCCAAGGGCGAGCCGGTCGAGCACCGGGTCCCCGCTCCGCTCACCGCGGCCATCGCGGTCACGGCGGTCCTCGGCGTCGCTCTCTCCGGAGCGCCCCAGCTGATCCTGAGGTTCTCGGACACCGGCCTGTTCTGAGCCGCCCCTGCGAACGGCCGCGGCAAGGCGCGCGCGGCCGTCACCCGCGCGGCCTACATCGCTCCTGCGTGCACAAGGGAACTAGTGCTCCCCGCCTGGCGTTGACCAGTACGGGAGGGTCCACTGAACAGTGGAAGCACCAGTCAGCAGAGGGTTCCCCCACGCACCACCAGGAGGGCGTACCGTGCACCGCCGGCACAACGGATTGAAGACCGCCGTACTCCTCGGGGGACTGTCCGCGCTCATCCTTGTCATCGGCAGTTTCTTCGGGCGTACGGGCCTGATCGTCGCGCTGCTCGTGGCGCTCGGCACCAATGCGTACGCGTACTGGAACAGCGACAAGCTCGCCCTGCGTGCCATGCGTGCCCGCCCGGTGAGTGAATTCGAGGCCCCCGAGCTGTACCGCATGGTCCGCGAGCTCTCCACCCAGGCCCGCCAGCCCATGCCCCGGCTGTACATCTCGCCCACCGAGGCGCCGAACGCGTTCGCGACGGGCCGCAATCCCCGCAACGCGGCGGTGTGCTGCACCGACGGCATCCTGCGGCTCCTCGACGAGCGCGAGCTGCGCGGCGTCATCGGCCACGAGCTCAGCCACGTCTACAACCGGGACATCCTGATCTCCTCGGTCGCGGGCGCCCTCGCGTCCGTGATCATGTTCCTGGTCAACTTCGCCTGGCTGATCCCTGTCGGCCGCTCGAACGACAACGACGGGCCCGGCATCTTCGGGATGCTCCTCATCATGCTGCTCGGCCCGCTGGCCGCCTCCATCATCCAGCTCGCGATCAGCCGCTCCAGGGAGTACGAGGCCGACGCGTCCGGCGCACAGCTCACCGGCGACCCCCTCGCCCTCGCGAGCGCGCTGCGTAAACTCGAAGCAGGGACGAAGCAGTTGCCGCTGCCCCCCGAGCCCCGTCTCGAGACAGCGAGTCACATGATGATCGCGAACCCCTTCCGTCCGGGACAGGGCATGTCCAAGATGTTCTCCACGCACCCGCCGATGGCGGAGCGCATCGCCCGACTCGAGCAGATGGCAGGTCGCCAACAGTGAAGACAATCCTCAACGTCATATGGCTCGTCCTCTGCGGCTTCTGGATGTTCCTGGCGTACCTCCTGGCGGGGGCGCTGCTCTGCATCACCATCATCGGCATCCCGTTCGGCCTGGCCAGCTTCCGCATCGGCCGCTATGCGCTGTGGCCCTTCGGCTACACGACGGTCGAGCGCCGCGACGCGGGCGCGCCGTCCTGCGTGGGCAACGTCCTGTGGCTGGTCCTCGCCGGCTGGTGGCTGGCCATCGGCCACATCGTCACGGGCTTCCTGCTCTGCGTCACGATCATCGGCATCCCCCTGGGCATCGCCAACTTCAAGCTGATCCCCGTCTCGCTGCTGCCCCTCGGCCGCGACATCGTCCGCACCGACCAGCCGTTCGCCGCGCGCTACTAGCGGGGGCGCACTCCGGTGCAGCAGCCGAAGTACGCCCTCGCCGCGTACGACCCGGAGGCCGCCCCGTACGACGAGATCTGGGCGCTCTGCGCGGACGCGCGGCACCTGTTCGCCGACCAACTGCCGGACCGAACGGGCCTCTACGGAGAGCGTGACGCCCCGTCGGACGCGCTGACCGAGCCCCCGGTACGGCTGCTCGGCTGCGCACCGCGCGGCGCCCTCAAGGAGGCGCTGGAGTCCGGCAGAGGCGACCTCGGCCACGGCCGGGTGCTGCGCCTCGAGAGGTGGGGACGACCCCTGCAGCACGCCGTGGAGGGCGAGGTCGTCGCCTGGGTCCCCTCCGCGCGCGGCCGGGGCCTGGTGGACCTCGCCCTGGACCCGTGGACCGTACGGCCGCCGCGAGCCGCCGGGATGGTCTGGGACGCCTGGTGGTCCGGCCGGCCCACGGAGCCCAACCTCTGGGCGCGCGACGGCACGGGCGAGGACGGACGGTCCCACTGGCTGACCGTCGCCCGCGAGTACGCGGCGCAACTCACCCCGGACCGCGCCCCCGGCTCCACATACCACCTCGACGGCCGCCACATCACCGACGAACCCGCCTTCTACTGCGCACTCGGCGAGGCGGTGAACGGCCCCGGAGGCTACGCCGGACGAAGCCCAGCCACACTCACGGACCACATCCTCGGAACAACGGACGCCGCATCACCCCGCACCCTCGTCTGGCACACCGCGCACACGGCCCGATCCCGCCTGGGCGTCACGCCGGCCACGGACGACCACGCACGGACCTTCGCGGAACTCCTCTTCCTGCTGAGGCAGATGGACATCGAGGTAACCCTGGCCTGAGAGCCCGAAGGCCGGACAAGGGAGGGGGCGCCCACCCCGGACGCATTGTCAGTGCCGTGGTCCACCATGAACTCATGACCGAAGCCGAGCAGTTGCTGGGCCGCGTCGCCGCCGAGGCGCGCGCCACCCGCCCCTGGGGCTGGGACTCCCTGCCCGTCCCCGTGGACACGGACACGCTGGCCCGCGCGGAGGCGTCCCTGGGCTTCGCCCTGCCGCCACTGCTCGCCGCGCTCTACACCCGCATAGGAGACGGCGGATTCGGCCCGGAGTACGGCCTGTTGCCACTGCTCGAAGGCAAGTCCTCCGGAGGCGAGCCGGCCGTCGTCGAGAAGTACCTCGCGATGCGCGAAGGCGACTGGGGCTGGCCCGAAGGCGTGCTGCCGATATCCCACTGGGGCTGCGCCATGTACGCGTGCGTGGACTGCCGCACGGCCGACGGACAGGTCCTGCTCTTCGAACCCAACGGCGGCGACCCCCGGCACGCCTGGTTCATCGACGCCCCGAACCTCACGGTGTGGCTCACCGCGTGGCTCGACGGCACGGGGTGGTACGGGGAGGAGAACGACGGCATGGACCTGCCGCCGTGGCAGGACACGAACAGGTAGGACACCGGCACGCGCGAGTGACACACCCTTCCCGCCCACCCGGGGACCCCTCATGAACGCCGTTCGCCGACGGCTGCTGTGGCATGCGCCGCACCTCATGGGCCACCGCAACCGCACCTCTCCATAGAGACGTCCTACGGGACAACAGCGCATCAAGCTCACCGCGCGGGAAAGGCCGGGTCATCACATGGGCATCATCAGCTGGATCGTCTTGGGACTGCTGGCCGGAGCCGCCGCCAAACTGCTGCTGCCCGGCCGTGACCCGGGCGGCTTCATCAGCACGACCGTCATCGGCATCGCGGGCGCCTTCGTCGGCGGCTGGATATCCGCCCGCTACCTGGACCGCCCGATCGCCGACGACTTCTACGACGGCGCCACCTGGGTGGCGGCCATCGGCGGCTCACTCGTCCTGCTCGTCGCCTACCGCATCCTCTTCGGACACTCACGGCGCTGAGACGCCGTCCCACGGTCTGCGGCCAGCAGCAAAGGGCGGGCACCCCATCCGGGGTACCCGCCCTCAGTGGTCCGTACGACGGCGAACGCGACCTACCGGTAGTTCACGAACTGCACGGCGAAGTCGAAGTCCTGCCCCTTGAGCAGCGCCTGCACGGCCTGCAGGTCGTCCCGGCTCTTCGAGCTGACCCGCAGCTCGTCGCCCTGGACCTGCGCCTTGACGCCCTTGGGACCCTCATCGCGGATGATCTTGGCGACCTTCTTCGCGTTCTCTTGGGAGATGCCCTCTTCGATCGAGGCGAAGATCTTGTACTCCTTGCCGGACAGCTGCGGCTCACCCGCGTCCAGCGACTTCAGCGAGATACCCCGCTTGATCAGCTTGGACTGGAAGATGTCGAGGATCGCCTTGACCCGCTCCTCGCCGTTCGCCTCCATCAGGATCTTCTCGCCGGACCAGGCGATCGACGCGCCCGTGCCCTTGAAGTCGTAGCGCTGCGAGATCTCCTTGGCGGCCTGGTTGAGGGCGTTGTCGACCTCCTGCCGCTCGACCTTCGAGACGATGTCGAAACTGGAGTCGGCCATGTCCTGTGGCTCCTTGTATCGGGGTATGCGTACTCAGCGGATACACGGCCGACTGACGCTGGCCGCATCCGCAAAGCCTAGCCACCGCCCCCGCATGGGGTGCCGATCAATCGGGTGGCGAAGCACCCCCGTGCATCAGGTATCGTTTACGTCGTTGCCACGGAGCGCCGCGAAAGCGGAGTGTGGGCAGCAAACCCGGCGGTGTGCCCGAGCGGCCAAAGGGAGCAGACTGTAAATCTGCCGGCTCAGCCTTCCCAGGTTCGAATCCTGGCGCCGCCACATGAAGGTAAACCCCCTCCGATCTGCGGAAACGTTGATCTGAGGGGGTTTCTTCGTATGCGAACACGAGGATTCGAACGCTGGTCGAAAAGCGTGGCTTGTCTCACTAGGTCTCCAGTGTGGCCCGCCCCTGATCAGTGCCTGTCCCCCAAGCGTCACCGGGGGATACGTCGACTCCGTGTCCTTCCCGCAGGTCGGCTTCGCCGTAGCCTGTGCTTCCCGCCGTCATCGACGCAGCCGATGCTCTATCCGCCGGGCTGCGAAATCCTTCGATGCTGGTGGGGCTTCACCGCGACATTGACGGCTTGACCGGGAAGGAGGGCTAGTCGCTCGGGGGCTCGAAGAAGCAGTACGCGCTGCGGTGGGGAATCTTCACGATGTCCTACGCGGCCGTCGAGCCTTCTTCAACGACGTCCTTGCCCTCGATCCGTCCCGGACGCGGCATCTTCCACTCAACCCGGACAAGCTCCGCCACGTCGGGCAGCAACATGCGGTCCGCCTTTTCACCAACGACTGGGGAATCCGCACGAGGACTCTGGGCAATGGCCCCGGGAACCGCTCGCGCTGGAGTGCTTTCGTCGGCACTCAAGAGGTGCAGCTGTACCTCGCCGATATGAAAACCCTCCGCGACATCCTGAGCCACGGCGGGGACCCGTACGCGGTGTCGAACCGCTCTGGAGCGGTGTGGCCGCTGAAGAGTGGTGGGCACTCGATGCGTCTCATGGGTGCTGAAGGCTTCATCCAAGCGTGCTGCGACCTCACCTCGCAGACCGTGCTTGCCTATGGTGGGGGCTCTGCCGACTGCCCCGAGTGGCCGGAGCCCGAGCGGTCGGGGCTCTCGGCGGAGTGGCGTCCGTCGCTGCCGCTGTTGGACTGATCACCCCCCACCCGGCCACCTGGTCGATCTCTCGAGGGCTGCAGGCGCGTCATGGCGAGGGCGTGGGGTGCGGGTGTGACGCTCACATCCTTGACGCAAGTAACCGAAATTTTCAGTCGTGGCCGAGCCGGCTGTCGAGCCGCGCAGTGCACTCACTCGGAGAGTGCCCGCACGGGTGATCTCCGAAGGTGCCACGGGCGACACCATAGATCTGGCCTGGCGACGAAGATGATGCTGTCGTGCGCCAGTGTCAGTTGCTGGGCGGAAGTTCGCCAGCATTCGCCACCCTGTGCCCGCTCCTTGCGCCACTGGCACGCCAGCTAACTTCTTGAGGGTTCGATGCCTCTCTCCTCGATCGTCCGCCTGGATCGGGCGGGACCCAACTGCGTTGGGATCAATGAGAGATGGGAGATCGAACCAGATGGAGCGATCGACACGGCGAGCGCGTTGCCGCAGGCGCAACCAGTTACCGGACTGGCTTCAGCTTGTGGCCTTGTTCCTGACTGCGGTCACGGCCATCGCGGGGTGCATCGAACACTTCGTGTGATGCATCAGAGGCGTTCCGGACGGTTGGTCGGGCGGCAGACGAGCCCGACCGGTGCATAGTCGGCCGGACTCGCCCGTAACCCGCATGTGAGCCTGGCTTCGGGGAGCTGCCCGGAGCCAGGCGTTCATGCGTCGGGGTGCCTTGCGGCCCCACGACGAGGAAACCCCAAGTCCTCGAGAGCTTCAAGCATCTGATCCGCCGTCATGATCAACAGTCTTGGCGAAAGCCCATGGTGAGGTATGGCGTTAAGGGGGTGGCGTTCGACTTCACCTCCGGAGATCGTTTGGAAATACCTGGTCAGAGCCCTGCAGGGGGTGGCGAAAGCTAGCGAATTCCGTCGATTGACAGAGCGGTGCGGAAAAGCCCATGTTGCGCGCTTCCCCCCGGCATGCCCCAAGGGGCGCGCTGCTGGTCCTCTTGCCAGGTCAGCCCGCTGGGGGCGGTCCGCTGTAGCCCCGCCGGCTCAGCCTTCCCAGGTTCGAATCCTGGCGCCGCCACTTGCAGGTAGACCCTCTCCGGTCTGCATGGGGTCGGTCCGCTCCAGGATCGTCCGCCCAGGTCATGGAACGTTACCTTTCGGCTCAGTCCTGTTGGAGTTCCATCTTGAACCGTTCGACGAGATCTTCCTCCAAAGGGCGTGAGTCGATGTACTCGAGGTAATTCCAACCCTGTACGTCCACGTGTGCGGTCGCCCCCGTCTTGAGGAGTGTGACGACTGTTTTTCCCTTTCCTCGCGCGTAACCGAGCTCGAAGTAGACGTTGGGGCGTTCCATGGTCAGGTCGGTGACCACGAAGCGGGCGGAGCTGATATTGCGCAGGATCGTCTCCGTCACTCGGAAGTCCCGCTTTATGTCCTTGGTCCTCTCGGCTCTCAGCCCCACTCGCCTAGCCGCGGACTCGATGGCCGCGAAAGTCGGATCCATGGCCGGATCGAAGCTGATCACCACAAAGACGTAGTCATCCACCACTTCGGTCTCCATGGGTGCGTCACCCGTGTCCGTGTCGCGGCCGAGCCTCTCCAGGGTCTGTCTCACCGTGTCCTGGATGATCCCCTGGATCTCCTGGACCGCCAGGACCTGAGCGGGCGAAGGGTCGGTGGACGTGCTCCAGCTCTCGATGGCCTCCGTCAGGTTCCTGATCTCCTCGGGATCCTCGTCGTTCAGGTCGACTGCGTGAATACCGATCAGGTCCGGGGGCAGGTCGCTGAAGCGCGCGCCACCGACCAGGACGGGGATCACCCGCTGCGAACGAGTGAGCGCCGTTTGCCACTCGCTCGTGACCCATCGGGACGTGAGAGAAGACGGTGAGATCAACACCAGGACTATCTCTGCGTCTTCAAGGGCCTTCGTGATGGCCCTTTGCCACTCTTCCCCGACTCGTAGACGCTTGTCGGACCAGACGTCGATCCCTGCCAGGCCGAGCAATTTCTCGAGTCTGCGAGCCGCAGGCGCGTCCCGCGACGAATAGCTCAAGAATACGGGCGGCTTCTCGCGCTTTTGGTGTTTGGTCACGTGTACCCCCTGTGGGAAGACATGGCCACGCTGAATCACCCTTTCTCCAAAGGCTCCCGTACGACCGTCGTGGACTCCGGGAGCAGGTCTCTGCCGATGAGGGCGGCCTCCTCGGGGACACGGAGCGTGAGCAGGCTGCGGACCCGCTCCAGGGTGCTGAGGTCGATGCTCGGGTGGAGCGTCTCGATGGTGAGTTCGCACAGCTTGGGGAAGAGGCCCAGCCAGTCCCACGTGGCTCCCATGTCGGCCTCCACCCACAGATGGGTGAGACGCTCCCCCGGGCACGTGGCAACGAACTCGTCCACCGTGAACTCGCCCGTGATCTTGATGTGGGAGCGGCCGCCGTAGCTGCGGAGCGCGTGGAGCTCGCGCAGGTTCGACACGGGGAAGTAGAGACCGTCCTCGGCGAGGTGCGCGACCACCTCCTGGCCGTACAGGTCCGTCTCATAACTGCCCCACGCGCGTGCGAGCTCGTTGCGGACCCGCAGGTCCGGATGGTCGCGATACTTGGCGAGCAGCTCGATCGCGGCGTCCGTGGGGAACGGCGTGGCCGTGAGCACGGTGAAGTACGCCTCGTCGGCCACCGCCCAGTACGCCTCCTCGTCCGCCGCGGCCTCCGCCCTCTGCAGCTCCGTGGCGAACGGCCCCGGCGCGTTCGGGAGCGGCGGCAGCTCCCGCGGGCCGGGCAGCAAGCCGAGTACGAAGGGTCCGATCGCCGTCAGCGCACGCGCCTGGTCCGGCGAGCGGGGCGGGATGAGGGCGGCCGCACGCTCCTGTACCTCCGCCCGCACCGCGGGAGCCAGCTCGGTCGCGTGCTCCAGGCAGGCGGCCGCGAGGAGGTGCAGACGGTCCCTGCCCCGCCGGGAGGTGTCCTCGCGACGGATCAGGCCGGTGAGGAGACGCGTGCGCTCCGTGGGCCGCGCGTGGGCCACGGCCATCCTGATGACGTCCTCCCACTGGTCCAGATGCGCGTTGGCGATCAGGAAGTCGAAGTCGAGCTCCTCGACCGCCGCTTTCGCCCCGAGGTAGTCCTGGAAGGTGCGGTGGACGAAGTCCATGGAGTCCGCGCTCGGCTCCCGGAGCAGACCACTACGGACGAGCAGATGCCTGTACACCGTCTCCGGAGTGCCCTGTTCGGCGACCTTGGGCATGGCGGGCAGCACCTGCCTCAGGAGATCCACCGCGTCGGTGCGGGTCATCTCCGAGCGGCCGTTGCGAATCATCCAGTAGGCCAGCTTCTGGATCAGCTGGATGTGCTCGGCCTCGCTGACGTGGATGGGCCCGCTCTTGTAGACACCGCGTTCGCGGTCACGCCGGAACAGCAGCATCGAAAGGGCCGCGTCATAGATCTCCTTGCGGCCCTCGGGGAGGAAGCCGCGGCGCTCCTGGTGCAGCGCGCAGATCAGCCCGCACATCAGGGGGTTGATCGCGAGCCGGCTCAGATCCCGCTGGGCCCGCACCGCGCGCAGCAGTTCGGTGGCGTACTGGTCGCTGATGCCCGCCGCCTTGTGCCAGCGCTGGATGAACTCGGCGATGTCGTCGCGCTTCATGGGCGCGAGGTCCAGCTCGACGAAGTCGTCGTCGGTCAGCCAGCGTTCCCGCACGGCGGACGGCCGCGAGGTGACGAGCCAGCGGTTGTCGGGGTAGGCGCTCAGCAGCTCCCGCAGCCAGCGGCGTGCGTCGTTGCGGTCGTCCTCGGGGATCTCGTCGATCCCGTCGATCAGGATGAGCCCGCGCCCCGCCTGCAGCACCCTGTCGATCCACCCGTGCGGCTGGCCCCCGGCGATCTGACAGTCCACGGCCGCCAGGAACTTGTCGGGCGTCGGGAGGGGTGCGCCGCTGCGGGTGAGGGTGCGCAAAGGGAGGACGATCGGCACGAGACCGTAGAGGTAGAGCAATTGCTCGTCGAGCGATCGCTTCGCCGTCGAAACCGCAAGCCACTGGATGAGGGTGGTCTTGCCGGAGCCGGCGAGTCCGCGCAGGAGTACGCGGTTGCGGCCCGCCAGGACGTGATCGGCCGGGACCAAGGAGGGCGTGCCGCTCAGTCCGTCGGCGGCCGCGTTCAGCCGCAGATACGCCACATCGAGCCGCCAGCTCTCCGGCGCGCCCGACAGGTCGAGGCCGAAGATGCTGAGCTTCCCGTGCCTGGTCGCGATGTAGTGCGCGTACCGCTCCTCGAAAGGGCCGTCCGCCGGGGACGGCGAACGGGTGATCAGGGAGTCGATCTTCCGCGTCAGTTCCTCGATGCCGCGGCTCTGTTCCAGCAGGGTGCGTGGGACGAACGTGGAGCGTTGGGTGAAGAAGTTCAGGATGTGCAGGCAGGCGGTGTCCAGGACGCCCGCGTGCAGCGTGACCGCGTCGTGGGACAGGCCCAGCGTCGCCGTCCTGTTCTGCGCGCGCAGATGCTGCGAGAGCGCCAAGTGGCCTAGGCGCACCGCCTGTACGTCGTCCATTTCGAGCGTTCCCAGGGAGCGCAGCGAGTCGGTGACGGCGTGGATGACGGCCTGCTTCTCGAACGACGGAAGCAGCTCCTCCACACCGGTCGAGTGCGCGGCCCGCTTCACCAGCTCCTCCGCGATCTTGTGCAGATCCTTGTCGGAGAGCGTGCGCTTCTCGCCGCGGAAGGAGACGAGGTGGCAGACGCGGACGGGCTTGTCGACGAGATCCGCTCCGGGACCCTCGGGTTGGAACAGCTTTCTGATCAGCGGCCCCACGATGCTCGACGCGAGCCGGGCTCCGATCACGGCGGGTTCCATGGGGGCCAGGATAGGGCTGCGCCCGCGCGGAAGACGGCCAACTGATGCCAATCGTTAGCGTAGTTGGCGTACGTGCCGTTGACGCGCGGGGAGTGTGGGACTCCGGGCCGAGCCTCCCTTTCGTGCGTGCGTCCGGCGCGCTCCGGCACGTTCCGCGCGGGCCGACGAGCCCCAACCGCAACGGATGGGCACACTGATCACATGTCGTCCCGTCGCAGAAACTGCCCGGAGTGCCGCCGTGAGATCGCCGTCGTCGGCGGACGCTTCGCCCGCCACGACCCGCCCGGCCCGCGCGGCACCGGCGACCTGGTCTCCTGCCCGGGGTCCCGCAGGCAGGCCCACCTGGGCGCCGCACAGCCGGCTCTGGACGGTTACGTGGTCCCGGACTGTCCCGGACAGCTCCCGCTGTTCTGAAAGCGGCCTGAAGGGCCCTCAGAAGCCCTTCCTGACCCTTCCGTTCCTGGACCCTCCGTGCTCGGCCCCTCCGTGCCCGGCCCCTCCGCGCCCCGTACCTCCGGCAGCCCGCCCAGCCGTCAGTTGCCCGCGACCGACTTGACCGCCACCGACACCGGCACGGACCCGCTGACCAGCTCCAGCGTCAGCCCGGCCGTCGCCGGCGTCTCCGTGAGCTCCGCGAGGACCGCGGCCACGTCGTCCCGCGGAACCGGCCCGCGCCCGGTCGACGCCTCCAGGCGTACGAGGCCGGTGCCCGCGTCGTCCGTCAGCATCCCGGGACGCAGGATCGTCCAGTCGAGGGCGGCACGCGCGCGTACGTCCGCGTCGGCCTCGCCCTTGGCCCGCAGATAGGCGTCGAAGATCTCGTCGCCCTGGTGGGCCGGATCGGCGCCCATGGACGACACCACGATGTAGCGCCGCACTCCGGCCCGCTCGGCCGCGTCCGCGAAGAGGACGGCGGCGCCCCGGTCCACGGTGTTCTTGCGGTCGGCGCCGCTGCCGGGCCCCGCGCCCGCCGCGAAGACGGCCGCGTCCGCGCCGCGCAGATGCTCCGCGACCTCGTCGACGGAAGCCGACTCCAGGTCGCACAGCACCGGTTCGGCGCCGGCCTCGCGCAGATCGGATTCCTGCCCGGCGTTACGGATAAGCCCGGCGACTTCGTCACCGCGCGCGGCGAGCAGACGCTCCAGCCGCAGCGCGATCTGACCATGACCTCCAGCGATGACAATGCGCATACTCCCGACCGTACGGCAGGGCGGAGGCAAGCGCTCAACGCGCGCGCGGGGACCACCGAAAGGATGCCGTACGCCCGGTCGCACGCCCCGCCACACACCCGCCGCACAGCCGGGTCGGAACGCCCTCAGGCCGACGGCTCGTCTCCCGCGGGCCGCCCGGGCGCCGCCCCCGTCGACCGCCCCTGACGCGGCAGGTCCAACGCCACCGCCGCCGCCGAATCGCAGTACTCGCGCACCGCACTGGTCCGCGCCACGACCCGGCCCCGGTGCACCACGATCCGGCTGTACGCGAGCGACAGCGCACCCGAGAGGCGGTCGCCGCGCACGGCGAGCAACTCGGCCGGGAAACCCGCCTCCACCCGCACTTCCGGAAGCCCCATGGCCGCCCGCGCGGCCCCGCTCACCGCGCCGTACGCGTCCTCGGGCCGCAGCCCGCACCGCGAGGCCAGCAAGTACGCGGCCTCCAGCGGATCCCCGCGCCCCACCGGGTTCGACACGTCCCGCATGGCCCCGCTGCCCGCGGCGACCCGCACCCCCGCCGACCGCAACAGGCGCACCGGCACCGTCCCGCGCCGCTCCGCACTCCCGCAGCCGCCCTGCGGCAGGCAGACAACCGTCACCGCGGCCGCGGCGAGCTGCTCGGCGGCGCGCGCGGCCACGTCCTCGGGCAGCCGTCCGAGCCCGGCGCACGGACCGAGCGTCACACCGGCCCGCAGGCCGCCCGCCATCGCCGCCAGCCGTCCGAGACGTGCCGGATCGTCACCGTCCGTGTGCAGGTCGACGGGGCAGCCGTGCTCCGCGGCGATCTCCAGGACCGCCTCCGCGTACCCCGTGGGATCGGGGTCCAGATCGGGGCAGCCGCCCACTACGGAGGCGCCCATTTTCACCGCGTCCCGCAGCATCGCGAGCCCGTCCGCGCCCGCGACGCCGGTCAGCAGCCGCGGCACGGCGACGGCCGTCAGGTCGACCAGGCCGCGGAGCGAGCGCCGTGCCTGCAGCACGGCCTCCAGCGGGCCGAGCCCTTGGACGTCGCCGATCCGCACGTGCGACCGCAACGCCGTGGCGCCGTGCCCCAGCTGCAGCAGCGCCGCCTCGGTGGCGCGGCGCTGGACGTCCGGGGCGTCGTACGAGACCGGGCCCGCCGTGTCCGCCGACAGCGCCGTGTCGCCGTGCGCGTGCGGCTCCGCGGCCGCGGGCAGCAGGAGGTAGCCGGCCAGGTCCACGCGCGCGCTGTGGGCGTTCAGACTGCCCGCGGTGCCGACCGCCTCGATGCGTCCGCCGCCGAGCCGGACGTCCACGGTCCGCCCGTCGGTGAGCCGGGCACCGCTGAGCAGCAGGGCCCCGGAGTCGTCGGCGGGACCGGAGCCGGAGGGGCCGGAGGCGCCGGAGGAGTGGGGCTGCTGCGGCTGGCTGTCGGGCATCGCGCTCCTCGGGCTCGGGGACGGCTGCAGTCGTCGAGGCGTCAAGATCACGCAGCGCGCGTCGAGCCTAGGACGGGGAAAGGCCCGCTTCGAGGAGGAGCGGAATAGTCGTACCGGTGTGGTGCGCGTACACGGATGGGGTGTTCAGAGGCGCCTGAGGCGGGCTGTCCGATGCCCTCGGACAGCCCTGGCGAAACGGATTTGGGCGATCGGCGACCAACCGTGTAATGTCTTCATCGCTCGCCCCAATAGCTCAGTCGGTAGAGCGTCTCCATGGTAAGGAGAAGGTCTGCGGTTCGATTCCGCATTGGGGCTCTGATGTCGAGTGATCCTCGCCTTCGGGCGGGGAGATCCGGCATCGCAGCGGTGTAGCTCAGTCGGTAGAGCAAGCGGCTCATAATCGCTGTGTCACCGGTTCAAGTCCGGTCACCGCTACTCCTGGTAGCCGATTGTGGGGTCGGTCCTTCGATCGGCTACTCTTTTTTTGCGTTCATCCGTCCATCCGTCCGTCCAAGGAGCACTCACGTGGCTGCCACCGACGTCCGCCCGAAGATCACGCTGGCCTGCGTGGAGTGCAAGGAGCGGAACTACATCACCAAGAAGAACCGGCGTAACGACCCGGACCGTCTTGAGATGAAGAAGCACTGCCCGCGCTGCAACGCGCACACTGCGCACCGCGAAACGCGCTAAACACAGGCTCGTACACGAGGCCGTCCCCGATTGTTGGGGGCGGCCTCGCGTCGTGTTGTGCGAAGCCATCCGCAACGAAACCAACCGCAGGAGGTGCCGAGCTCATGGCGCTCGACCAGTCCTTCGTGGGGCGTTCCTATCCCCCCACTGATCCTTATGAGGTCGGCCGGGAGAAGATCCGCGAGTTCGCCGAGGCTGTGGGGGACACCAATCCCGCGTACGTCGACACGGAAGCGGCCAAGGCGCTCGGTCACCCCGATGTGATCGCCCCGCCGACTTTTGTGTTTGCGATCACTTTCAAGGCCGCGGGGCAGGTCATCGAGGACCCGCAACTGGGCCTCGACTACAGCCGCGTCGTGCACGGCGACCAGAAGTTCGCCTACACCCGCCCGGTGGGTGCGGGCGACCGGCTCACGGTGACCTCGACCATCGAGGCCATCAAGTCGATGGCGGGCAACGACATCCTGGACATCCGCGGAGAGGTCCACGACGAGGCCGGCGAGCACGTCGTGACCGCCTGGACCAAGCTCGTCGCACGGGCGGCGGAGCCTGCGGCAGAAGGGGCCTGAGACGATGACGGCGAAGATTGCGTACGACGACGTCGAGGTCGGCACCGAGCTTCCGGCCCGGACCTTCCCCGTGACACGCGCCACTCTCGTGCAGTACGCGGGCGCTTCCGGGGACTTCAACCCGATCCACTGGAACGAGAAGTTCGCGCGCGAGGTCGGCCTCCCCGACGTCATCGCGCACGGCATGTTCACCATGGCCGAGGCGATCCGTGTCGTGACCGACTGGGTGGGCGACCCGGGAGCCGTCGTCGAGTACGGCGTGCGCTTCACCAAGCCCGTCATCGTCCCGAACGACGACAAGGGCGCCACCATAGAGGTCAGCGCCAAGGTCGCGGCCGTGATGGACGACAACCGCGTGCGCGTCGACCTGCTCGCGAAGAGCGGTGACCAGAAGGTCCTCGGCATGTCGCGGGCCGTCGTACGGCTTGCCTGACGCCTGCACGGGTAACTTGCCTGACGGCCGCATGGGTAAGGGGCGTCCTCCACGGGAGGGCGCCCCTTACGCATTCTCTGAGGCGCTAGTCCGTGTGCCCTGGAGTGGCCGTCCGTGGACATGCTTGACGACTTAGTGATTGGCCACTAACTTACTCGCATGGTCAGGATGAGCGCAGAGGAGCGGCGCGAAAGCGTCATCCGCGCGGCGATGGTCGAGTTCGCCCGCGGCGGCTACAACGGCACCTCCACCGAGGTGATCGCCAAACGGGTGGGTGTTTCGCAGCCGTATCTCTTCCGCCTCTTCCCGAGCAAGCAGGCCATCTTTCTCGCCGCTTCCGGGCGGTGCTGCCAGGAGGTCACGGAGGTCTTCCGCAACGCGTCCGAGGGGTTCGAGGGGGAGGAGGCCCTGCATGCCATGGGCGAGGCCTACCAGGCCCTCATCGCCGACGACCCGGACAAGCTCCTCATGCAGATGCAGATGTACGTCGCCGTGGCCTCCGCGGAGGCGTCCGGCGACCGGGAGTTCGGGGACGCGCTGCGGGCCGCCTGGATGGAGATGTACGACACGGTCCGCCTCGCGCTGGGGGCGGACGTCGACGAGACGACGCAGTTCCTGGCGTACGGGATGCTGATCAACGTCCTGGTGTCGATGGGGTTCCAGTCCGATCACCGGGTATGGACCGGCTTCTACGACTCGGCGCAGCCCAGAGCGTGAAGCCGTACGGGGGCGGGGGGTCTCCTTCTGTGCCCATGAAAGTTAGTCATCAATAACTAACCACAGGGGAATGCAATGCCGGAGCAGAAAGCGCAGCCGGAACAGGTGCCCTCACGCGGGGGAATGATCTGGGCCCTCGTCATCACGAGCGTCGCCGGGTTCATGGCGGCACTCGACAACCTCGTCGTCACCACCGCCCTGCCCTCCATCCGCGAGGACCTCGGGGGTGCCCTGCACGACCTCGAATGGACCGTGAGCGCCTACACCCTCACCTTCGCCGTGCTGCTGATGTTCGGCGCGGCCCTGGGGGACCGGTTCGGCCGCCGTCGGCTCTTCGCCGTCGGTCTCACGGTCTTCACCGCCGCCTCCGCCGGCGCGGCGCTCGCACCCGGCCTGGATGCGCTGATCGCCGCCCGCGCGGTGCAGGGTGTCGGCGCCGCGATCATGATGCCGCTCACGCTGACCCTGCTGACGGCGGCCGTACCGCAGGCCAAACGCGGCATGGCGTACGGCATCTGGGGCGCCGTCAACGGCCTCGCGGTCGCCAGCGGCCCGCTGATCGGCGGCAGCCTCACCGAGCACGTCTCCTGGCAGTGGATCTTCTGGCTGAACGTCCCGCTGGGGCTCGCCCTGCTGCCGCTCGCCCGGCTGCGCCTCGCCGAGTCCCACGCCCCCGGCGCGCGCCTCGACATGGTCGGCACCCTGCTCGCCAGCGGTGGGCTCTTCGGAATCGTCTACGCCCTGGTCCGCGGCCCCATCGACGGCTGGTCCAGCGCCACTGTCCTCGTCAGCCTGAGCGCGGGAGTCGTCCTGCTCGGCGGCTTCATCCGGCACGGGATGCGCCACAAGGCTCCGATGCTGCCCATGCGTCTCTTCCGTAGTCGTGCCTTTGCGGGAATCAACGCCGCGAGCCTGCTGATGTTCCTCGGGATGTTCGGCTCGATCTTCCTGCTCAGCCAGTACATGCAGATCGTCCTCGGCTACTCGCCCACCGAGGCCGGGTTGCGCATGCTGCCCTGGACCGGCATGCCGATGCTCATCTCGCCGCTGGCCGGCTACCTCTCCGACCGGATCGGCGGCCGCCCGGTCGTCGCCGTCGGCCTCTTCTTCCAGGCCGTGGGTCTGGCCTGGTACGCGGTCGTGGTGGCCCCCGACGCCTCGTACACCGTTCAGCTGCCGGCGCTGATCATCAGCGGCATCGGGATGTCCCTGTACTTCGCACCGGCCTCCAACCTGGTCATGTCCAGCGTGCGGCCGCAGGAGCAGGGCATCGCGTCCGGCGCCAACAACGCGCTGCGCGAGGTCGGCGGCGCCCTCGGCATCGCCGTGATGTCCTCGATCTTCTCGGCACAGGGCGGCTACGAGTCCGGGTGGGACTTCGTGAACGGCCTGGAGCCCGCGCTGTGGGTGGGCTCCGCGGTGGTGGCCCTCGCGGCGGTGGCGGCGCTCTGCATCCCGTCCCGTCGGCGGGCGACCGGAGGGACCGGTGCGAGTGCCGCCCCATCACAGGACGAGCTGATCGCCGTCTGAGAGACGTACGACAGCATCCTGGGGGCGCACGACAGCGCCTGACGGACGTACGAGAACGGCCCCGCCCTGACCGGTGGGGCCGTTCTCGTACTCTTGAGCACGTGCAGGAACTCCACGATGCCCCGCTCGCCCCGCTGACCACCTTCCGGCTCGGCGGCCCCGCGACCCGTCTGATCACCGCGACGACCGACGCCGAGGTGATCGCCGCCGTCCGTGAGGCCGACGACTCAGGAACCCCACTGCTGATCATCGGCGGTGGCTCGAACCTGGTCATCGGCGACAAGGGCTTCGACGGCACCGCCCTGCGGATCGCCACCCAGGGCTTCACGCTCGACGGCACGAAGCTGGAGCTCGCCGCCGGTGAGATCTGGACCGACGCCGTCGCCCGCACCGTCGAAGCGGGTCTGGCGGGCATCGAGTGCCTCGCCGGAATCCCCGGCTCCGCGGGCGCGACGCCGATCCAGAACGTCGGGGCGTACGGCCAGGAGGTCTCCACGACGATCACCGAGGTGGTCGCGTACGACAGGAAGACCCGGGAGACCGTCGTGATGGCGAACGCTGAGTGCGACTTCTCGTACCGGCACAGCCGCTTCAAGGCCGACCCCGACCGCTTCGTGGTGCTGCGGGTCCGCTTCGAGCTCGAGGACGCGCAGGGCATGAGCGCGCCCCTCAAGTACCCCGAGACCGCGCGCACGCTCGGTGTCGAGGCGGGGGACCGGGTCCCGGCCGCGGTCGCCAGGGAGACCGTCCTCAAGCTCCGCGCGGGCAAGGGCATGGTGCTGGACGCCGAGGACCACGACAGCTGGTCCGCCGGGTCGTTCTTCACCAACCCGATCCTCACCGAGGAGGAGTTCACCGCCTTCCACGCGCGCGTGACCGCACGTCTCGGCGCGGACATCACCCCGCCCGCCTTCCCGACGGGCGACGGCCGCGTGAAGACCTCCGCCGCCTGGCTCATCGACAAGGCGGGCTTCACCAAGGGCTACGGAGAGGGCCGCGCCCGCATCTCCACGAAGCACACGCTCGCGCTCACCAACCGCGGCGGCGCGACCACCGAGGACCTGTTGGAGCTGGCCCGCGAGGTCGTCGCGGGGGTGCGGGACGCCTTCGGAGTCACCCTGGTCAACGAGCCGGTGACGGTGGGCGTCAGCCTGTAGGGCAGGCACGGCGCACAGGGCGGGTCAGTAGGCCACGCCCACGCCCCGCTTCACGGTGTCCCGGTCGTCGATCATGCCGAGCATCGCGTGCGCGACGTCCGCGCGCCCGATCATGCGCCCCGAACGCGGAGAACCGCTCACGACCTTGCGGTAGCGGCCGGTGAGGGGCCTGTTCGTCAGGCGCGGCGGCCGGACCGAGGTCCAGTCTGTCGCGCTGGCGGCCAGTTCGGCCTCCATGGCCGTCAGGTCGGTGTAGACGTCCCTGAGCACCCGGCCGACCACACCCAGCAGGGCGCGGTCCAGGAACGGAGAGTCCGCGGGTTCCGGACCCACCGGGGCCGCGCTCACGACCAGCAGCCGCTGCGCGCCCTCCGTGTCCATCGCCCGCAGCACGCTGCGCGTGAGTTCCGTCGCGAGTCCCCGGCCCGCATCCGCGCGATTGCGGGCACCCAGCCCCGAAAGGACCGCGTCTCGGCCCATGACCGCGGGGCGCACCGCCTCCGGGTCCCTGACGTCCGCGCGGAACACCTCGAGCCCCTCGCCGGTCACCGTCAGGCGCGCCGGATCGCGCACCACCGCCGTGACCTTGTGACCTGCCGTGAGCGCCTGCCGGACGATCTCCTGACCGATGCCACCGGTCGCACCGAACACCGTGAGCCTCATCGCACACCCTCCCAAGGTGGGTAAGTATTCACTCACCCCCTAGAGTGAGTAACCACTCACCCCTACGTCAAGGCAGTTTGGACGGCCCATGCAGCAGAAGCCCACCCGGGCCCGCATCCTCGACGCGGCCCACGAGCTCATGTTCACCCGCGGCCTGGCCCGGGCCACCACCAAGGAGATCGCCAAGGCGGCGGGCTGCTCCGAAGCCGCGCTCTACAAGCACTTCGCGAGCAAGGAAGAACTGTTCGTGAGCGTGCTCAAGGAGCGGTTGCCCCGGCTGAACCCGCTCCTGAGCGAGCTCGTGGAGAAGCCGGGGGAGCGCAGCGTCCTGGAGAACCTCACCGAAATCGCAAGGCTGGCCAGCGACTTCTATGCGGAGAGTTTCCCGATCGCGGCCTCCCTGTACGCGGAGACCCAGCTGAAGCGCCGCCACGAGGACTCCATGCGCGAGATGGGCACGGGCCCCCACATGCCCATCGAGGCCCTGGACGCCTACCTGCGGACCGAGCGGGACGCCGGCCGGATCGCCCCCGACGCCGACACGTTCGCGGCCGCCTCACTCCTCATGGGCGCCTGCGCGCAGCGCGCCTTCGCCTACGACGCCACGGCCGGCAAGCGGCCCCCGCAGCCCGTCGAGGAGTTCGCCGCGGCACTCGCCCGCACGCTCCTGAAGGGCATCAGCTGACCAGCCAGTCGTCCACCCCGGCCAGCATCTTCCGCTGTACGTCGATGGGCGCGGCAGAACCGCGCACCGACTGCCGGGCGAGCTCCGCCAGCTCCGCGTCGGTGAAGCCGTGATGGGTCCGCGCGATGTCGTACTGGGCGGCGAGCCGCGACCCGAAGAGCAGGGGATCGTCGGCACCGAGGGCTATCGGCACCCCCGCCTCGAACAGCGTGCGCAGGGGGACGTCCTCCGGCTTTTCGTAGACCCCCAGGGCGACGTTGGACGCCGGGCACACCTCACACGTGACACCCCGCTCCGCGAGCCGCTTCAGAAGCCGCGGATCCTCGGCGGCCCGCACCCCGTGCCCGATGCGCACCGCGTCCAGGTCGTCCAGACAGTCCCGCACCGACGAGGGCCCGGTCAGTTCACCGCCGTGCGGCGCCGCGAGGAGACCGCCGTCGCGCGCGATGGCGAAGGCCCGGTCGAAGTCCCGCGCCATGCCGCGCCGCTCGTCGTTGGAGAGCCCGAAGCCGACGATGCCCCGGTCCGCGTACCGCACCGCGAGCCGCGCCAGCGTGCGGGCGTCCAGCGGGTGCTTCATGCGGTTCGCGGCGACCAGGACGCGCATGCCGAGGCCGGTCTCACGCGAGGCGCTCTCGACGGCGTCCAGGATGACTTCCAGGGCCGGGATCAGACCGCCGAGGCGCGGCGCGTAGGACGTCGGGTCGACCTGGATCTCCAGCCATCCCGACCCGTCGCGCAGATCCTCCTCGGCGGCCTCGCGCACCAGGCGCCGGATGTCCTCCGGCTCGCGCAGACAGGAGCGCGCGGCGTCGTAGAGCCGCTGGAAGCGGAACCAGCCTCGCTCGTCCGTCGCGCGCAGTTTCGGCGGCTCGGCGCCGGTCAGTGCCTCCGGAAGACGCACTCCGTACTTGTCGGCGAGCTCAAGCAGGGTGCTGGGCCGCATCGACCCGGTGAAGTGCAGGTGGAGATGGGCCTTCGGCAGTTCTCGTACGTCCCGTACACGCTCGTCTCGTACACGCTCCATTCGAGGATCTTGCCGTATGCACCTGGCGTCCCGGTAGCGGCTTTCCCCCTTCGGGCCCCTGTCCGAACGAAGAAACGGGCCGTCTCTCCGAAGGAGAGACGGCCCGAACCTTTCTGCCGTGTCCTAGTCGCGGGCCTCGGCGAGCAGCTTCTGGAGCCGCGAGACACCCTCGACGAGGTCCTCGTCGCCGAGCGCGTACGAAAGGCGCAGGTAGCCCGGCGTCCCGAAGGCCTCACCAGGAACGACCGCGACCTCGGCCTCCTCCAGGATGAGCGCGGCCAGCTCGACGGAGTCCTGCGGACGCTTGCCGCGGATCTCCTTGCCGAGGAGGCTCTTCACCGAGGGGTACACGTAGAAAGCGCCCTCAGGCTCGGGGCAGACCACGCCCGCGATGTCGTTGAGCATCCGCACGATGGTCCGGCGGCGCCGGTCGAAGGCCTCGCGCATCTTCTCGACGGCGACCAGGTCACCGGAGACGGCCGCGAGCGCGGCGGCCTGCGCGACGTTGGAGACGTTGGACGTGGCGTGCGACTGCAGGTTCGTCGCGGCCTTGACGACGTCCTTCGGGCCGATGATCCAGCCCACCCGCCAGCCGGTCATCGCGTACGTCTTGGCGACGCCGTTGACCACGATGCACTTGTCGCGCAGCTCGGGAAGGATCGCGGGGAGCGAGGTGAACTTCGCGTCTCCGTAGACGAGGTGTTCGTAGATCTCGTCGGTCATGACCCACAGGCCGTGCTCGACGGCCCAGCGGCCGATCGCCTCGGCGTCGGCCTCGCTGTAAACGGCGCCCGTCGGGTTCGACGGCGACACGAAGAGGACGAGCTTCGTGCGCTCCGTGCGCACGGCCTCGAGCTGCTCGACCGAGACGCGGTAGCCGGTGGTCTCGTCGGCGACGACCGGGACGGGGACACCGCCCGCGAGACGGATCGACTCCGGGTACGTGGTCCAGAACGGCGCGGGGACGATGACCTCGTCGCCCGGGTCGAGGACCGCGGCGAACGCTTCGTAGATGGCCTGCTTGCCGCCGTTGGTCACCAAAATCTGCGACGCGTCGACCTCGTAACCCGAGTCACGGAGGGTCTTCGCCGCGATCGCCGCCTTGAGCTCGGGAAGGCCCCCGGCCGGCGTGTAGCGGTGGTACTTCGGGTTCTTGCAGGCCTCGACGGCCGCTTCGACGATGTAGTCCGGGGTCGGGAAGTCGGGCTCGCCCGCCCCGAAGCCGATCACCGGTCGTCCTGCGGCCTTGAGGGCCTTGGCCTTGGCGTCGACAGCGAGGGTCGCGGACTCGGAGATCGCGCCGATGCGCGCGGACACCCGGCGCTCGGTCGGAGAAGTAGCAGCGCTCATGACCCCATCGTTCCAGACCCGAAAGGGCCCCGGCGCGCGGGTTTCCAAGACCGTCGCGGCCCTTTCTGTTCGACGGAGCGCCGCAGAGCACGTACACTCACTGCTCGTTGGCCCTCACCGGCCGCCTTCTCTCAGCGCACTCCGTGCACATGAGCGGATGCGGTAGGTTGGGGGAAATCAAAGGGTCGTAGCTCAATTGGTAGAGCACTGGTCTCCAAAACCAGCGGTTGGGGGTTCAAGTCCCTCCGGCCCTGCTACACACTCCTTCGCCAGGATGTGTGCGCATGTACGTACTGCAATGCACCGCCGTGCGGCTCAACCGGGCGCGGCACGGCCACGACCCGGAATCAGGTGAGGACGAGTGACGGACGCCGTGGGCTCCATCGACAAGCCTGATGCCCAGGACGAGTCGACGGAGTCCAATAGGAAGGCCCGCAAGGGCGGCAAGCGCGGTAAGAAGGGCCCCTTCGGCCGTCTCGCGCTCTTCTACCGTCAGATCATCGCGGAGCTCCGCAAGGTCGTCTGGCCGACTCGCAGCCAGCTCACGACCTACACCACAGTGGTGATTGTCTTCGTCGTCATCATGATCGGTCTCGTGACCGTGATTGACTATGGCTTCAGCCACGCTGTCAAGTACATCTTCGGCTGAGCCGATAGCGAAGGGCGCCGTTCCTGGCGCCCCTTTCGCGCGTTCCACCCCTCTGTATCCAGGAAGAAGCAGCCACCGTGTCTGACCCGAACCTGAACGACGCCGTTGAGCCTCGCGGAGAGAACGCGGAGTCCGTGGAGGACCAGCTCGACATCGTCGAGGCGGCGGACGCCGAGGACCCGGACCAGGCCGACGCTGCCGACGCCGCCGCGGGTGAGCCCGCCGAAGAGGCCGCCCTTCACCTCGAGGGCGACGCCGAGGCCGTAGCGGAGTCCGAAGAGGACGAGACCGCCGCCGCCGACGTCGCCGACGAGGAAGACGTCGAGGACGCCGAGGCCGCAGAGGCCGCCGCGGACGAGCCCGAGGAGGAGGCCGAGCCGGTCGACCCGATCGTGGCCCTCCGCGAGGAGCTCCGCACCCTCCCCGGCGAGTGGTACGTCATCCACACCTACGCCGGTTACGAGAACCGCGTGAAGACCAACCTCGAGCAGCGCGCCGTCTCGCTGAACGTCGAGGACTTCATCTTCCAGGCCGAGGTGCCGCAGGAAGAGGTCGCGCAGATCAAGAACGGCGAGCGCAAGACCATCCGTCAGAACAAGCTCCCCGGCTACGTGCTGGTGCGCATGGACCTGACGAACGAGTCCTGGGGCGTCGTCCGCAACACGCCCGGCGTCACCGGCTTCGTCGGCAACGCCTACGACCCGTACCCGCTGACCCTGGACGAGATCGTCAAGATGCTCGCCCCGGAGGCCGAGGAGAAGGCCGCCCGCGAGGCCGCCGAGGCCGAGGGCAAGCCAGCTCCGGCCCGCAAGGTCGAGGTCCAGGTCCTGGACTTCGAGGTGGGCGACTCGGTCACCGTCACCGACGGCCCGTTCGCGACGCTGCAGGCGACGATCAACGAGATCAACGCCGACTCGAAGAAGGTCAAGGGCCTCGTCGAGATCTTCGGCCGCGAGACCCCGGTCGAGCTCAGCTTCGACCAGATCCAGAAGAACTGACGTTCCCTGGAACACACACCTCCGAACAGGTCAGACGGGCTGCCAAAGCCGGTCTGACCTGCTCGGTTTTTAGCCGCGCGACTATACCCGTTATCGTTGTGCGGTATGCCTCCATCCGGATGACCGGGTGGCTGGCTGAAAACTCTCACTAGGACCCGGAGAGAGCAATGCCTCCCAAGAAGAAGAAGGTCACGGGGCTGATCAAGCTCCAGATCCAGGCTGGTGCCGCCAACCCGGCCCCGCCGGTCGGTCCCGCGCTGGGCCAGCACGGCGTCAACATCATGGAGTTCTGCAAGGCCTACAACGCCGCGACCGAGTCGCAGCGTGGCTGGGTGATCCCGGTGGAGATCACGGTCTACGAAGACCGTTCCTTCACCTTCATCACCAAGACGCCGCCGGCCGCCAAGATGATCCTGAAGGCCGCTGGTGTCGAGAAGGGCTCCGGCGAGCCCCACAAGACCAAGGTCGCCAAGGTCACCGAGGCGCAGATCCGCGAGATCGCGCAGACCAAGATGGAAGACCTCAACGCCAACGACCTGGACGCCGCGTCGAAGATCATCGCCGGCACCGCCCGTTCCATGGGCATCACGGTCGAGGGCTGAGCCTCCTCCCCCGTCTGACCTTTCTCAGTGGTAGGGCCAAGCGCTGGTCCGAACCACGACTCCATACCTGAACAAACCAGGAGCAGAAGTGAAGCGCAGCAAGACTCTCCGCGCTGCGGACGCCAAGATCGACCGGGAGAAGCTGTACGCCCCGCTCGAGGCCGTCCGTCTCGCCAAGGAGACCTCCTCGACCAAGTTCGACGGCACCGTCGAGGTCGCCATGCGTCTGGGTGTCGACCCGCGCAAGGCCGACCAGATGGTCCGCGGCACCGTGAACCTCCCGCACGGCACCGGCAAGACCGCCCGGGTCCTGGTCTTCGCGACCGGTGACCGTGCTGCGGCCGCGGAAGCCGCTGGGGCCGACATCGTCGGCGCCGACGAGCTCATCGACGAGGTCGCGAAGGGCCGCCTGGACTTCGACGCCGTCGTCGCCACCCCGGACCTCATGGGCAAGGTCGGCCGCCTCGGCCGCGTGCTCGGTCCGCGTGGTCTGATGCCGAACCCGAAGACCGGCACCGTGACCCCCGATGTCGTGAAGGCTGTCAACGACATCAAGGGCGGCAAGATCGAGTTCCGCGTCGACAAGCACTCGAACCTGCACTTCATCATCGGCAAGGTGTCCTTCGACGACACCAAGCTGGTGGAGAACTACGCCGCGGCCCTGGAGGAGATCCTCCGTCTGAAGCCGTCGGCCGCCAAGGGTCGCTACATCAAGAAGGCCGCCATCACCACCACGATGGGCCCCGGCATTCCGCTGGACTCGAACCGCACCCGCAACCTCCTCACCGAGGAGGACCCGGCCGCCGTCTGAACCTGACGGCAGCCGCGTCGCGTACGCGTTCTGTGGACGGGCCCCGCAACCTTTCGAGGTGCGGGGCCCGTCCTGTTTGTGTACGGGCCTTTCGGATACGTCTGTCAGTGGCCTGCGCTAGCGTGCAGGCTCCATGAATGCCAAGGGGTGGGACAACATGAACAGCACGACCATGCGCCGTGCCGGTCTCTCGATCGCGGTGGTCGCCGCGCTGACGGGGCTGACGGCCTGCGGTTCGGGTGGCTCCTCCGACAAGGCGGACGGCGGCAAGGACGAGGGCGGCATCAAGCTCAGCCCGATAGCCGCGCTGCGCACCGTCGAGAAGTCGACCGACAAGGCGGACACCGCCCGAGTCGACGGCACGACCACCATGGGCTCGGTGAGCTCCATGGACATGAAGGGCGTCATGGGCTGGTCCGACGGCATCACGGGCAATGTGACGGTGACCTTCACCGGCGGCTCCCAGGCCCAGCAGATGAAGCAGCTGGGCGCGACGGAGCTCGACTACCGCTATCTGAAGAACGGCTTCTACGCGAACATGGGGGACACGTTCGCGTCCCAGGCGGGCGGCGGCAAGCACTGGGTCGAGTACGACTACGACACGCTGGCGGAGCTCAGCGGCGCCGCGGGCGAGGCCTTCCAGGACCAGATGCAGAACACCACCCCGAACCAGTCGGTGAAGATGCTGCTGGCCTCCGGCGACGTGAAGCGCGTCGGCGAGGAGGAGGTCCGCGGCAAGAAGGCGGTCCACTACTCGGGCAAGGTCGACGTCGCGGACTTCACCGCCAAGAGCGCGGACCTGGACGCGGACAAGATGGCCGAGCTGAAGAAGCAGTTCGAGCAGGCCGGTCTGAGCACCGAGACGATCGACATCTGGGTCGACGACGACGATCTGCTGGTCAAGAAGAGCGAGAAGGGCGAGACGAAGAACGGCACCTTCTCGCAGACGGCCTACTACAGCGACTACGGCACGGAGCTGAACGTGGAGAAGCCGCCGGCGTCGGACACCATGAGCTTCAAGGACCTGATCAACAAGCAGCCCGCCGTATAACCCCCGCGCTGCTCACCCCACCCCTCGGGTACTCTCGGCCAAACAGACATGTGTCGATCATGTGTTCTTTGTTCCAAGGGGTGGGGTCATGGCTGCAGGTGTTGTACGGGGACGCGGAGGACGTCAGCGGGTGGCGGGGGCCGTGCTGAGCACCGCGCTGCTCTGTGTGGGCGCGGTGGCGTGCGGCGGCTCGGACGACAAGTCCGACAACGCGGCGGACTCGGGGAAGACCCAGTCGCACTCCCAGGTGACCGAGGTCATCACGGCCGCGTACAAAAAGACCTCGGCCGCCAAGTCGGCCAAGGTCAAGATGACGATGTCCACGCCGCCCGGTGAGATGGGCAAGGCGATGGGCGGCGCCGGTGAGATGAAGATGTCCGGCGTGATGGGCTGGGACCCGACCGTCATGGACGTGACGGTGTCCGGCTCCGCGCTCACGGAGGGTGACCCGGAGGCCCCGGAGAAGGTCCGGATGCTCTGGAGCGACAACGTCATGTACATGGACATGGGCGCGAAGGCGGCCAAGGGCATGGGCGGCAAGCGCTGGGTCAAGATGGACCTCAACTCCATCGCCAAGCAGGCCGGCGACGACAAGCTCGCCAAGCAGATGACCGGCGGCCTGGACAGCATGAACCAGGACCCGGCGCAGCAGCTCGCGATGCTCCTGGACTCGCCGAACCTCAAGCACCTGGGCTCCGCGCAGGTCGACGGCGCCCAGACCCAGCGTTACAAGGGCCGGCTCACCGTCAAGGAAATGATGGAGTCCAACGACGGCCTGAAGGACGTGCTCGGCAAGAGCGAGCGCGACCAGCTGTTCAAGAACATCGAGAAGTCGGGCATCAAGGGCTACGACACCGAGGTCTGGGTCAACGAGGACGACTACCCGGTCCGCATGGACATCGACATCAAGACCCCCGAGGGCACGGTGAAGACGTCGCAGACCTTCTCCGACTACGGTGCGGCGACCAAGGTGACGCCGCCGCCGGCCGGGGACACCTTCGACATGATGAAGATGTTCGAGGAGCTGGGGAAGCTCGGCAAGGACGGCTCGGGCGCCGGTTCGGACAGCGCCTTCTGACCGGATTTGCTTGACGCGGACCCGTTCGCGTACTCTTCCACAGAAGCCAAAGACCGCTGGTCGTTGCCGTGTTCTCGCAAGAGGGTGCGGTGGCCGAAGGATCCGCTGAAACGGCGGACGACCCGCGCAGGTGACTGTGGATGTGCTCCTGAATCGCATGCGATTCGGTTGAGCTCACGCCCCGTGCGCCTGCGCCGGGGCGTTTCGTTTTGTCGGCCCCTTCTGAGCGGTCCTCATCACCCGGAAGGAGGCCGACGCTCTATGCCGACGCCCGACAAGGCTGCCGCGGTAGCCGAGCTCACGGACAAGTTCCGCAGCTCGAACGCCGCCGTGCTGACCGAGTACCGGGGTCTCACCGTGGCCCAGCTCAAGCAGCTGCGCCGTTCCCTCGGTGAGAACTCCGAGTACGCCGTGGTGAAGAACACGCTGACCAAGATCGCGGCCAACGAGGCCGGGATCAACACGCTGGACGACCTTTTCACGGGTCCGACGGCGGTTGCCTTCGTCACCGGTGACCCGGTGGAGTCGGCGAAGGGTCTTCGTGACTTCGCCAAGGACAACCCGAACCTCGTCATCAAGGGCGGTGTCCTTGATGGCAAGGCGCTGTCCGCCGATGAGTTCAAGAAGCTCGCGGACCTCGAGTCCCGCGAGGTTCTGCTCGCCAAGCTGGCGGGCGCCATGAAGGGCAAGCAGTCGCAGACTGCCGCGCTCTTCCAGGCGCTTCCCTCGAAGTTCGTCCGCACCGCGGAGGCGCTTCGTGCCAAGAAGGCCGAGCAGGGCGGTGCCGAGTAATTCGGCTCGCACATTGATCGCCGCCTGAGGCGACGGTCACAGCGGGCCCAACGTACGCCCGCCTTCATATACACCCGGCACCAGCCGAATTAGTGGAAGGATCGCCCATCATGGCGAAGCTCAGCCAGGAAGACCTGCTTGCCCAGTTCGAGGAGCTCACGCTCATCGAGCTCGCCGAGTTCGTGAAGGCCTTCGAGGAGAAGTTCGACGTCACCGCTGCCGCTCCGGCCGCCGTTGCCGTCCAGGGTGGCGCTGCCGCTCCGGCCGAGGCCGAGGCCGAGCAGGACGAGTTCGACGTCATCCTCACGGGCGCCGGCGAGAAGAAGATCCAGGTCATCAAGGTCGTGCGTGAGCTGACCTCCCTGGGCCTGAAGGAGGCCAAGGACCTCGTCGACGGCACCCCGAAGCCGGTCCTCGAGAAGGTCGCCAAGGACGCCGCTGAGAAGGCCGCCGAGGCCCTCAAGGGCGCCGGCGCCTCCGTCGAGGTCAAGTGACCTCACGAGTCGTCTGACTCTCTTTCCCGTCCGTACGGCTGAGGCTGTAACGCACGGGTCGCCAAAGGCGATCACCCATGTGGGTGGTCGCCTTTCGGCGTTCACGGGCGCCCCGCGGAGGGTGCCTTGCGATGTCGGTCCCGGCGAGTATGGTGATCTTCGTTGTGCCTCGGGACGGCCCGTGACGGTGACGATCTCTGAGTGATGTCGGGGCAGGGGGGCCTTGACGAACCGCACGCAGCGCGCAATTCTCAGGACGCGTCGTCACAACGATCCGGATCCGAGGCATGGATCGGCGGCGAAGAGGGCAGTATCGATGTGCATCGAGGGCGTGGCTTGCAGCAGGGGTTGAGAACAACGAGGGTCTTCAAACACCCGCACTGGACATCAGTGGGCCGAGTGGCTACACTGACCCTTTGCGCTGCCTGTTAGCTGCCTCCTGCCCGTCACCAGGGGCATGCCCATGCTTGAGCACTGTGGAACCGACTCTCCCTGACCAGGGATGTCTGTCTCCGTGTCCAGCCTGGGACCGGTACGCGCGTAGTGAGTCCGAGCCCTCGGAAGGACCCCCTCTTGGCCGCCTCGCGCACTGCCTCGACCGCGAATACGAACAACGGCGCCAGCACCGCCCCGCTGCGCATTTCCTTTGCAAAGATCAAGGAGCCCCTCGAGGTTCCGAACCTTCTTGCGCTGCAGACCGAGAGCTTTGACTGGCTGCTCGGCAATGACGCGTGGAAGGCTCGTGTCGAGGCGGCTCTGGACAGCGGACAGGACGTCCCCACCAAGTCCGGTCTGGAGGAGATCTTCGAGGAGATCTCTCCGATCGAGGACTTCTCCGGGTCGATGTCCCTGACGTTCCGCGACCACCGTTTCGAGCCTCCGAAGAACTCGATCGACGAGTGCAAGGAGCGCGACTTCACGTTCGCCGCCCCGCTCTTCGTCACCGCCGAGTTCACCAACAACGAGACCGGCGAGATCAAGTCCCAGACGGTCTTCATGGGCGACTTCCCGCTCATGACCAACAAGGGCACCTTCGTCATCAACGGCACCGAGCGTGTCGTCGTGTCGCAGCTGGTCCGTTCGCCGGGTGTCTACTTCGATTCCTCGATCGACAAGACGTCCGACAAGGACATCTTCTCCGCCAAGATCATCCCGTCCCGGGGTGCCTGGCTGGAGATGGAGATCGACAAGCGCGACATGGTCGGTGTCCGCATCGACCGCAAGCGCAAGCAGTCGGTCACCGTTCTGCTCAAGGCTCTCGGTTGGACGACCGAGCAGATCCTCGAGGAGTTCGGCGAGTACGAGTCCATGCGCGCCACCCTGGAGAAGGACCACACCCAGGGCCAGGACGACGCGCTGCTCGACATCTACCGCAAGCTCCGTCCGGGCGAGCCGCCGACCCGTGAGGCCGCTCAGACGCTGCTCGAGAACCTCTACTTCAACCCCAAGCGCTACGACCTCGCGAAGGTCGGCCGCTACAAGGTCAACAAGAAGCTGGGTGCGGACGCTCCGCTCGACGCGGGCATCCTCACGGTCGAGGACATCATCGCCTCGATCAAGTACCTGGTGAAGCTGCACGCCGGTGAGACCGAGACCGTGGGCGACAGCGGCACGTCGATCGTCGTCGAGACCGACGACATCGACCACTTCGGCAACCGTCGTCTGCGCAACGTCGGCGAGCTCATCCAGAACCAGGTCCGCACGGGTCTGGCTCGTATGGAGCGCGTCGTCCGCGAGCGCATGACGACCCAGGACGTCGAGGCGATCACACCGCAGACCCTGATCAACATTCGCCCGGTCGTGGCGTCGATCAAGGAATTCTTCGGCACCTCGCAGCTGTCGCAGTTCATGGACCAGAACAACCCGCTGTCGGGTCTCACCCACAAGCGCCGTCTGTCGGCGCTTGGCCCGGGTGGTCTCTCCCGTGAGCGGGCCGGCTTCGAGGTCCGTGACGTGCACCCGTCTCACTACGGCCGCATGTGCCCCATTGAGACGCCCGAAGGCCCCAACATCGGTCTGATCGGTTCGCTCGCCTCGTACGGCCGCGTCAACGCGTTCGGCTTCGTCGAGACGCCGTACCGCAAGGTCGTCGAGGGCCAGGTCACCGACGACGTCGACTACCTGACGGCCGACGAGGAGGACCGCTTCGTCATCGCGCAGGCCAACGCGCCGCTGACGGACGACCTCCACTTCGCCGAGGCCCGTGTCCTGATCCGCCGCCGTGGCGGAGAGATCGACTACGTGCCCGGCACGGACGTCGACTACATGGACGTCTCGCCGCGCCAGATGGTGTCGGTCGCGACCGCGATGATCCCCTTCCTCGAGCACGACGACGCCAACCGTGCCCTCATGGGCGCGAACATGATGCGTCAGGCCGTGCCGCTGATCACCGCCGAGGCCCCCCTCGTCGGCACCGGCATGGAGTACCGCTGCGCGGTCGACGCCGGTGACGTGATCAAGGCCGAGAAGGCCGGTGTGGTCCAGGAGGTCTCCGCGGACTACGTCACGGTGACCAACGACGACGGTACGTACACCACGTACCGCATCGCCAAGTTCTCCCGGTCGAACCAGGGCACCTCCGTCAACCAGAAGGTTGTCGTCGACGAGGGCGCCCGCGTGATCGAGGGCCAGGTCCTGGCCGACGGTCCCGCGACCGAAGAGGGCGAGATGGCCCTCGGCAAGAACCTGCTCGTGGCGTTCATGCCGTGGGAGGGCCACAACTACGAGGACGCGATCATCCTGTCGCAGCGCCTCGTGCAGGACGACGTCCTCTCCTCGATCCACATCGAGGAGCACGAGGTCGACGCCCGTGACACCAAGCTCGGCCCGGAGGAGATCACCCGGGACATCCCGAACGTCTCCGAAGAGGTCCTCGCCGACCTCGACGAGCGCGGCATCATCCGTATCGGTGCCGAGGTCGTCGCCGGCGACATCCTCGTCGGCAAGGTCACGCCCAAGGGCGAGACCGAGCTGACGCCGGAGGAGCGCCTGCTCCGCGCGATCTTCGGTGAGAAGGCGCGCGAGGTCCGTGACACCTCCCTG
Organism: Streptomyces sp. NPDC045678; assembly: GCF_056432085.1. Taxonomy (NCBI): domain Bacteria; kingdom Bacillati; phylum Actinomycetota; class Actinomycetes; order Kitasatosporales; family Streptomycetaceae; genus Streptomyces; species Streptomyces sp. NPDC045678. The sequence goes on along the minus strand of NZ_JBWKJS010000008.1, from coordinate 250,351 downwards.
AAGGTGCCGCACGGCGAGATCGGCAAGGTCATCGGCGTCCGCGTCTTCGACCGTGAAGAGGGCGACGAGCTGCCGCCGGGCGTGAACCAGCTGGTTCGTGTCTACGTGGCGCAGAAGCGCAAGATCACGGACGGTGACAAGCTCGCAGGACGCCACGGCAACAAGGGTGTTATCTCGAAGATCCTTCCGATCGAGGACATGCCGTTCCTCGAGGACGGAACTCCGGTCGACATCATCCTGAACCCGCTGGGTGTGCCGTCCCGAATGAACCCGGGACAGGTTCTGGAGATCCACCTCGGCTGGCTCGCCAGCCGCGGCTGGGACGTCTCCGGCCTCGCGGACGAGTGGGCGCAGCGCCTGCAGGCCATCGGTGCCGACCAGGTCGACCCCGGTACGAACGTCGCCACCCCCGTCTTCGACGGTGCGCGTGAGGATGAGCTCGCCGGTCTGCTGCAGCACACCATCCCGAACCGCGACGGCGAGCGCATGGTGCTCCCGTCCGGCAAGGCGCAGCTGTTCGACGGCCGCTCCGGCGAGCCGTTCCCGGACCCGATCTCGGTCGGGTACATGTACATCCTCAAGCTGCACCACCTGGTCGACGACAAGCTCCACGCGCGTTCGACCGGTCCGTACTCGATGATCACCCAGCAGCCGCTGGGTGGTAAGGCACAGTTCGGTGGCCAGCGCTTCGGTGAGATGGAGGTGTGGGCGCTGGAGGCATACGGCGCCGCGTACGCCCTCCAGGAGCTGCTGACGATCAAGTCCGACGACGTGACCGGCCGCGTGAAGGTCTACGAGGCCATCGTCAAGGGCGAGAACATCCCCGAGCCCGGCATTCCCGAGTCCTTCAAGGTGCTCATCAAGGAAATGCAGTCCCTGTGCCTCAACGTGGAGGTGCTGTCCTCGGACGGCATGTCCATCGAGATGCGCGACACCGACGAGGACGTCTTCCGCGCGGCGGAGGAGCTCGGTATCGACCTGTCCCGGCGCGAGCCGAGCAGCGTCGAAGAGGTCTGACGGGTTGGCCGGCCGGATCGCGTATCCGGCCGGCTCTCCCCGGACCCGTTCAGACCATGATTGAGACTCGACCCCGAAAGAGGGATTGACGACAAAGTGCTCGACGTCAACTTCTTCGACGAGCTGCGGATCGGCCTTGCCACCGCGGACGACATCCGACAGTGGTCCCACGGCGAGGTCAAGAAGCCGGAGACCATCAACTACCGCACGCTCAAGCCCGAAAAGGACGGACTCTTCTGCGAGAAGATCTTCGGTCCGACCCGGGACTGGGAGTGCTACTGCGGTAAGTACAAGCGTGTCCGCTTCAAGGGCATCATCTGTGAGCGCTGTGGCGTAGAGGTCACTCGCGCCAAGGTGCGCCGTGAGCGGATGGGCCACATTGAGCTGGCCGCCCCCGTCACGCACATCTGGTACTTCAAGGGCGTCCCGTCGCGCCTCGGCTACCTGCTGGACCTCGCCCCGAAGGACCTCGAGAAGGTCATCTACTTCGCGGCGTACATGATCACGTTCGTGGACGAGGAGCGTCGCACCCGCGACCTGCCGTCCCTGGAGGCGCACGTCTCCGTCGAGCGTCAGCAGATCGAGAACCGTCGCGACTCCGACCTGGAGGCCCGCGCCAAGAAGCTCGAGACCGACCTGGCCGAGCTCGAGGCCGAGGGTGCCAAGGCCGACGTGCGCCGCAAGGTGCGCGAGGGCGCCGAGCGTGAGATGAAGCAGCTGCGCGACCGTGCGCAGCGCGAGATCGACCGTCTCGACGAGGTGTGGAACCGCTTCAAGAACCTCAAGGTCCAGGACCTCGAGGGCGACGAGCTGCTCTACCGCGAGCTGCGTGACCGCTTCGGCACGTACTTCGACGGTTCAATGGGTGCCGCGGCGCTGCAGAAGCGCCTGGAGTCCTTCGACCTCGACGAGGAGGCCGAGCGCCTCCGCGAGATCATCCGTACCGGCAAGGGCCAGAAGAAGACCCGTGCGCTCAAGCGCCTCAAGGTCGTCTCCGCGTTCCTGCAGACCAGCAACAGCCCCAAGGGCATGGTTCTGGACTGCGTGCCGGTCATCCCGCCGGACCTGCGTCCGATGGTGCAGCTGGACGGTGGCCGCTTCGCGACCTCCGACCTGAACGACCTGTACCGCCGCGTGATCAACCGCAACAACCGCCTGAAGCGCCTTCTCGACCTCGGTGCGCCCGAGATCATCGTGAACAACGAGAAGCGCATGCTCCAGGAGGCCGTGGACGCCCTCTTCGACAACGGTCGTCGTGGTCGCCCGGTCACCGGTCCCGGTAACCGCCCGCTGAAGTCCCTGAGCGACATGCTCAAGGGCAAGCAGGGTCGTTTCCGTCAGAACCTGCTCGGTAAGCGTGTGGACTACTCCGCGCGTTCCGTGATCGTCGTCGGTCCGCAGCTGAAGCTGCACCAGTGTGGTCTGCCGAAGGCCATGGCGCTGGAGCTCTTCAAGCCGTTCGTGATGAAGCGCTTGGTCGACCTGAACCACGCGCAGAACATCAAGAGCGCCAAGCGGATGGTCGAGCGCGGCCGCACGGTCGTGTACGACGTCCTCGAAGAGGTCATCGCCGAGCACCCGGTTCTGCTGAACCGTGCGCCCACGCTGCACCGCCTCGGCATCCAGGCCTTCGAGCCGCAGCTGGTCGAGGGCAAGGCCATTCAGATTCACCCGCTCGTCTGCACCGCGTTCAACGCGGACTTCGACGGTGACCAGATGGCCGTGCACCTGCCGCTCTCCGCGGAGGCGCAGGCCGAGGCCCGCATCCTGATGCTGTCCTCGAACAACATCCTCAAGCCCGCCGACGGCCGTCCGGTCACGATGCCGACCCAGGACATGGTCCTCGGTCTGTTCTTCCTGACCACCGACGGTGAGCTCCGTGACACCAAGGGCGAGGGCCGCGCGTTCGGTTCCACGGCCGAGGCGATCATGGCGTTCGACGCCGGCGAGCTCGCGCTCCAGTCGACCGTCGACATCCGCTTCCCGGTGGGCACCATCCCGCCGCGCGGCTGGACCCCGCCGGTCTCCGAGGCCGGGGACGACGGCGTCGAGGAGAGGCCGTACCAGCAGGGCGACAGCTTCCGGCTGCGTACGTCCCTGGGCCGTGCGCTCTTCAACGAGCTGCTGCCCGAGGACTACCCCTTCGTCGACTACTCGGTCGGCAAGAAGCAGCTCTCCGAGATCGTCAACGACCTCGCCGAGCGCTACCCCAAGGTCATCGTGGCGGCGACGCTCGACAACCTGAAGGCGGCGGGCTTCTACTGGGCGACCCGTTCCGGCGTCACCGTGGCCATCTCCGACGTCGTGGTCCCCGCGGCCAAGAAGGAGATCGTCGCGGGCTACGAGGCCCAGGACGAGAAGGTCCAGAAGCAGTACGAGCGCGGTCTGATCACCAAGGACGAGCGCACGCAGGAGCTCATCGCGATCTGGACCAAGGCGACCAACGAGGTTGCCGAGGCTATGAACGCGAACTTCCCGAAGACGAACCCCATCTTCATGATGGTTGACTCGGGTGCCCGAGGAAACATGATGCAGATGCGTCAGATCGCGGGTATGCGTGGTCTGGTGTCGAACGCGAAGAACGAGACCATCCCGCGTCCGATCAAGGCCTCGTTCCGTGAGGGCCTGACCGTTCTCGAGTACTTCATCTCCACGCACGGTGCCCGTAAGGGTCTGGCGGACACGGCTCTCCGTACCGCCGACTCCGGTTACCTCACCCGTCGTCTGGTCGACGTCTCGCAGGACGTCATCATTCGCGAGGAGGACTGTGGCACCGAGCGCGGTCTGAAGCTGAAGATCGCGGTCAAGGGCGAGGACGGTGTGCTCCGCAAGACGGAGAACGTCGAGACCTCGGTCTACGCCCGCATGCTGGCCGAGGACGTCGTCATCGACGGCAAGGTCATCGCGCCGGCCAACGTCGACCTCGGTGACGTCCTCATCGACGCCCTGGTCGCCAACGGCGTCGAGGAGGTCAAGACCCGCTCGGTCCTGACCTGTGAGTCCGCGGTCGGCACCTGTGCCTTCTGCTACGGCCGCTCGCTCGCCACCGGCAAGCTGGTCGACATCGGTGAGGCGGTCGGCATCATCGCCGCCCAGTCCATCGGTGAGCCCGGCACGCAGCTGACGATGCGTACCTTCCACACCGGTGGTGTGGCCGGTGACGACATCACCCAGGGTCTGCCCCGTGTCGTCGAGCTCTTCGAGGCTCGTACGCCCAAGGGTGTCGCCCCGATCTCGGAGGCGGCAGGCCGCGTCCGTATCGAGGAGACCGAGAAGACCAAGAAGATCGTCGTCACGCCGGACGACGGCAGCGACGAGACTCCCTTCCCGATCTCGAAGCGCGCCAAGGTCCTCGTGCGTGAGGGTGACCACGTCGAGGTGGGCCAGAAGCTCACCTTCGGTGCCACCAACCCGCACGACGTGCTGCGGATCCTCGGTCAGCGCGCGGTCCAGGTCCACCTGGTCGGCGAAGTCCAGAAGGTCTACAACAGCCAGGGCGTGTCGATCCACGACAAGCACATCGAGATCATCATCCGGCAGATGCTGCGCCGCGTGACGATCATCGAGTCCGGCGACGCGGAGCTGCTGCCGGGCGAGCTCGTCGAGCGCTCGAAGTTCGAGACCGAGAACCGTCGTGTGGTCACGGAAGGCGGCCACCCGGCCTCCGGCCGTCCGCAGCTGATGGGTATCACCAAGGCCTCGCTGGCGACGGAATCCTGGCTGTCGGCCGCCTCCTTCCAGGAGACGACCCGAGTCCTGACGGATGCGGCGATCAACGCCAAGTCCGACAGCCTCATCGGCCTCAAGGAGAACGTCATCATCGGTAAGCTCATCCCGGCCGGTACGGGTCTCTCCCGCTACCGCAACATCCGGGTCGAGCCGACCGAGGAGGCCAAGGCCGCGATGTACTCGGCCGTCGGCTACGACGACATCGACTACTCGCCCTTCGGGACGGGTTCGGGTCAGGCCGTGCCGCTGGAGGACTACGACTACGGGCCGTACAACCAGTAAGGCCTACGTCTGTTGAAGGGCGGCCACTCCGTTTCGTACGGGGTGGCCGCCCTTTGGCGTTCCTCAGTGACCGGGTTGCTGGAGCAGCCGCTGGAGCCGCTGCAGCCGGGTGTGGTGATCCGGCTGGGAGGAGAGCAGTGAAGGCGCCGGGAGGAGGCGGTCGTGGCGGTGGACCGGACTGGGCGGTTTCGAGGCTTCCTCGTCGGTGATGAAGCGCTGCAGCACCGCGACCAGCTGAGGGCCGAAGCCGCGCAGGGCCGCGGCCCGGTCGGCACGCAGCTCGGCCCGCCTGTTCACTGCGGCGAGCAGCCATGGGGTGAGTGCCGGAAGGAGTAGCCAGGGGAACAGATAGAGCAGCACAAGGCCGACCACGACCGCCAGCAGGATGAGCCGACGATTGGCTTCCTTGGCCTCGATGTGCCGATGCGGAAGCGTGAGCCGGTGCAGGGTTCGCAGCGCCCGCCAGAGGAGCCTCCCGGGCAGGGCGTACCAGTTGCTCAGGAGCGCGGACCAGGAGTGCCCCGCGACATGGTGGCTGAGTTCATGGGCGAGCACTGCCGCGAGCTGGCCGGGCGGGAGCCGTAGCGCTGCCGAGGTGACGGTCACAATGTGTCCTGCTGCGGCCTCCGCGTTGAGTTCCTCACTCTCGGCGATCCAGAGTTGGTACGTGGCCGGGTCCGCTCCGAAGCGGGCCGTGACGTCGCGCCAGAGCGGCTTCAGTTGATCACCCTCGACGAGGGACGGTGGCCTGTGGCCGAAGACATGGTGGGCCAGGAACGCCTCTGTCGGGCGGTGGAAGATCAGAGCACCGCTGAGCAGCCACCCGCCGCCCGTGGCCCACAGGGGAATGCCGGTCGCGCTCTCCAGCACGTAGGCCAGGCAGGTCACGACCAAGAGGCTGGCTGCCGCGTGCGGCAGGTGGAGCGCCAGCGATCCGATGGCGAGGGCGTCGGCGCCCCTGCGACGGGCCGCTATGTGGACGCGTCCGGTGTGCGGGACGTGGGCCTCGGGGTCCTGGCCGCTCACGGTCGCCGGTGTCTCGGTGGCATCGAATAATCGGGGCGCCTGCGGTGCCGCATCCGCTGCCGGCTTCCGCGAGGCATCGGGTGGGCGTGGCCGTGGGGTGGAGCCAGGCTCGGGGTAGCGGGGTGACACCGACGGATCGTGTTCGGGGTACTCAGGTTCGTACGGCTGGGACATGGTGTTCCTTTCTTCGGTACGGGCTTCCTCAGCCGAGCAGCAGGGCCGCGGGCAGCAACAGGGACGCCGTCGCGAGGGCCAGGAGTCCGATGCGTACCCACAGGTGCTTGTCCGCGGCGATCCGACTGGTCGCCGCAAGCGCAGCCACAAGAAGGGGTGTCGGGTCGCGGTCGGCCTCCGTCAGCGCTCGTGTCAGGGCGCCTGATTCGGCGGCGCGTCGGATGTCGCCGAAGTAGCCGAGTGGCCGCCCCGGTTCCCAGTCGCTCTTGCGGTAGCGAGGCATGACCGCGAAGAGCATCGAGACCAGGGAGGCCGCGAGTGCGCAGATTCCGGTCCACCAGACGACGGCCCAGGAAAGGGTGAGCCGGGACGGGTCCCAGCCGCGGCTCACGACGAGGCCGCCGAGCAGCCCCACCACCATCGCGATGGCGCCGACCGCTACGGCCGCCTTGTTGTCGGCGCGGCTGATCTCGGCCCGGATCTCGGCGAGCAGCCGGGCACCGGATGGCGATTCCTCGGCGGTCATACGGGTTCGGCCCGGTTGTCGGGATGCTGGGCGGCGCGATCGGGCGGCTTGTGCAGCGGGTCTTCCTGCTGTGCGTCGGCCGAGCCGCCGACTGCTTGGGCGAACATCGACCTGAACAGCGCGAGGACCAGTTGCTGAGGCTCCTCCAGCTGGTACTTCTCCAGGGTCCCCTCCGGTAGGACGCGGTCGATGAGACCGAGCTGGTTCTCGATCGTCCGCACCTCGTCGGCGCGCAGGTTCTCCACGACGAGGCTGGTGTCCTGCGCGTGCTCGGCCAGGTGGAGGAGGAGGGCGGCGACTCCGCCCTTGGCCAGGTGGTGACGGTAGAACTCGATCTTCCGCGCCTTGAGCTGTTGCTCCTGTTCCAGTCGCATCAGCTCCACGTCGTGTTCGGACAGCGCGGCCTCGGCGTCGTACCGGGCCGCGCGCAGGCGCCCCTGCTGGGCGCGCTCCTCGGGATCGCGCCGCAGCCGCGCGGTGCCGCCGAGTCGGAGCCCTTGCCGTGCCGCGTGGTCACCGGAGGCATCGAGGATCTGTTGCACGGCGACCTCGGCGTGCGCGCTCGCGGAGATGGTGAACTTCCTGGTCACAGGACGCAGTAGACGGTGCAGTACGCGGGTCAGCAGGGCCGGGATGTCGCGTTCCTGGCTGACGACGAAGCGCTCCGGGTCGGTCACCTGCCAGGTGAGATCGAAGATGGTGTCGAACTCGAAGCTGTCGATGTCGCTGGGCAGACGAGTGCACAGGCGCAGGGGGTGGACGCCCAGGTCGACCTCGTACACGGCGGTTCGGCCACGGAGGCTCATCGGGCGCCGTGGTGGCAGATACGTCTCATACGAGTCACCGGCCCCGGCGACCACGAGAGCGCAGTCGGCGCGGCCCAGATAGCGGCGGCCCGGGATCTCGTAGCGCGACAGCTGGCGTACGGCGAGAACGGGATCCGTCAGACCAGTGGGCCGACGGCCGTGCGCCGGGAGGGTGTCCTCGGCGTCCGGATCATGAGGACTGCCGGAGGCGCGGGGATTGTTCGAGCGGATCAGATCGGTCAGCTCGTCCAAGCTGGTCGGGCCCATCAGGTCGGGCCGGTCACGGTTGTCGAGTGCCTCAGGTGCCGTCTGTGCCTCTCGCGAGAACTGTCGGGTCCGGCTTTCAGGGTGTTCCTGACCTGTCGCCACGGCGGGCTCCTCTCAGGCTCATGAGTGCGCTGCGACGGCCATGCGCAGGCGGTGTGTGACGCGCAGGGGGCTGCCGTCTGCGGCGTGCGCCGTGCGCAGGAGGTGGTCGATCCGCTGCCGGTCGGCTTCGGTGTCGGCGAGTGCGGCCAGCAGCGGGGTCAAGGACCGCTCGGTATAGGGGTCCCGCTCCGCCACACGGACCCATTGCTGCAAGGTCTCCCGCGCAGTGTCGGTGTGCGCGCGGTCGCGCAGCCCGGCACGCCAGAGGCCGGTGACGAGTTCGTCCTCGTCGCATTCGGGAGAGGTGCGGGCATCGGCGAACCACTTCAGGACGAGAGGGCGGTCAGTGCCCTCCTCGGACTCACGGCAGGCGAGACCGAAGGCGCGCAACGCGTGGTTGTACAGCGCCTCGTCGTGTGGCGTCTGTTCGTCCTTGACCAGTGGGGCGAGACGCGGAAGCACCGGCTCATGGGCGGCGAGCAGCAACAGCTGGGTGGCTTCGGCGAGTTGGTTCACCTCCTCTTCCTCGTCGTTCTCCAGACGTACCGTGTCGAGCAGCGCGTCCAGCGCCTCCACCGGCTCCATCGGGCCGAGGAGCCCGTAGACGCGGATCGCGGTCCATCGGCGGCTGGGGTGCTCGCCGGTGCACCAGGCGTGCAGGATTCGGGACACGCCCCGTACCTGGAGAAGGCTGGCCAGGCTGAGCGTGTTCGCGGCGGTCAGCCAGTCGTTGTAGGACCTGCCACCGGCCCAGGGCTCGACCAGGTGGGCCATGGCGGACGGCAGGTCTGCCTCGGCGAGGAGCGCCGTGGCTGCGGCGGCCCGAGTGCGGACCAGCGGGCGGCCGTCCTTCGCGAGCTGCTGGAGCCAGCGCACCAGGGCGGTGCGCGCGGAGGGATGCACGGTCCAGACCTCGCGCAGCAGCATGCTTGCGGTGTGCTTGTCCTGGAACTCGGCCCGGTACTGGGAGACCGGGCCCCATTCGGTGACCTCGTCCTGCGTACTGCCGACGGCATGGGCGAAGGCGAGGCGCGATGCCGTGGAGCTGCCGAAGATCGGGATCACGGGTGGCTTATCGGGGTTGGCCGTCGTCTGGAGTTCGACGAAGAGACTGTCGCCGAGTTCCGCCGCGATCGCGTACGGGGCCTTGTCGAAGACGGCGAGGGCGATGAGGAACGCCTTGTCGCGCAGTTCGTCCCCGCCTTCCTTCTCGGGCGACGTGAGCCACCCGGAGACCCGGTCGGCCAAGGCCGACTGCGCGAAGTCGGCCAGTTGCTCCTCGTCGAGTTCGCCCCGGTGGTGGGCGGCGAGCTGATCGGCGAACTTCTCGGTCTCGCCGGGCCGGTGCGTACGGTCGAGGAATTCCTCGACCGACGTGAGCCGGCGCAGCCGCTCCCACGCCTCGTGTCCCACCCGGGCCGTCGTATGGGCGCGCAGGACGTCCTCGGCCGGTGGCGGTTCCCACAGCACGAAGGGGATCTCGCCCAGCATCGCCGACGAATCCACAGTGATCACGAGCCGTCCGCCGCGCAGCCGCAATTTCTCCCGCATGCTCAGCAGGTGGGGTCCCAGGAGCGGACGGCTGCGGCTGGTCGACAACTCGTGCAGGAGAAAGCCGGGGGAGTCCTCCAGAGCGTCCGGCAGAGCCGCCGGGGCCGTGCCCGGATCGAAGGACTGGATCGGGTGGGCACCGAGCCGGTGCAACAGCATGAGCCCGGCGGACTCGCGCCCGGTGCCGCGGCTGCCCTTGAGTACGACGACATGGTCGTCCCGGAGCCGCTCCAGTGCCGCGTCGAAGTTCGGGCAGGTCCGGAAGACGGTCGCCAGCCGCTCGACGTCCCCGCGGCGGACCTGGCCGGATACCGAACGTGAGCCGGCGCCGAAGCCTCGTGGACCGAGGTTGATGTTGACGTTGCCCGCGACATGGCCGCCGGTGACTCCTAGCTGGTCGCCACGGATCAGGCTGCCGACGAAGTCGGGGGCGTGGTCGATCAGGTCACGGCGGGCGGCCCAGGCAGGCTGTCGTGCTTCGGGTTCCTGTTCCGGCTCCTTGCCGCCATCGGGAGCCTCGTCTGGATTGGCGGCGTCCGTGTCCGGCTTCTCGCTCTTCTCGGGTCGCTCTCCCTTCGGCGGCTTCTCCGGCTTGGCTTCCTCCTGGCTCACTTCCGGTCACCCCGCTCTCCGCCTCGCAAGTCAAAGTTGACGTCGCCGGCGACGTGGCCGCCGGTGACCCCGTACTGCGAGCCCATGATCTGGGTGCCCGCGGGGGAGGGAGTGGCGGAGGGGGAGCCAGTGGGGGATGAGCCGATGGGCCCGGAGCCTCCGCTGCCACCTCGCTCGGGCGTCACCACATGGTGCAGCCAGGCGCTGCTCGGCCCTTCCTTGGTCTGCACGGCAACCTCGTGGAACTCCTCCGGGCGCACACCGTGGTGACCATGGCGTACGACGCCTCGGTAGACAGTGTCCGACACGCAGAGGACGCTGTTGTCGGAGCCGGCCCGCAGGGCCTCGCGCAGCGGCTCGGCATCCAAAAGGCGGAAAGCATGATTCAAATCCCCGCCGACCCAGCCCTTCTCGTCCACGGCGACGTATCCGGCCGCCAGGACAATGCGCAGTCGCATGCGGGTGCTGCCCGCCATCAGCCGGTTCTTGGCATGCAGCAACATCGGGGTCTCGGTGAGCAGAGCCTTCAGCAGCCCGGACACCGGCACGTTCGCGTCGATGAGTTCGACGACGGAGTCCCCTCGGTCGGTGCGGAGCCGAGCCGTTTCGCTGACGTCGGCCGCGGCGAGGGTAGCGTCAGCGACGTCGTAGAGCATGCGTCGGAGAAAGGCCTGTTCGACATCGTCTCTGGTGCCGAACTGCTCGATGTCGAACAGCAAAATCGTGCGGTTCAGGAAGTCGGTCATGTCTGCCTCTCGCCGGATCGGCCCGTTGGACCAGAACGATGGCGGACCACGGCGAGTCGGCAGAGGGACGATGACGCGGAGGAAGTGTGACCACGTGCACAGAGCGACGTTCGGTTACCAATGCGTCACTTAGTGCTTGCGCTTCCGTCGCCGGCCCCGGCTATGCGGCGCAGGACGTCAGGCCGTACGACGAGGACGCGGCGGCGGCTCGTGACGACGACCCGGCGGTCGCGTAACTCCTTCAGGAGCCGGGCCACCGCCTCCCGCGAGGAACCCACCGAGCCCGCGAACTCCTGCTGGCTGAGCGGGACGGTGAGCTCGATGCCCTCCTCGGTCCGCGTGCCGTGGGTGCGCACGAGGTCGAGCAGCAGGACGGCGAGCCGCTCGCGCACCGTGAGCGCCGCCCACTCCAGCCGGCGTCGGTCGGTCGAACGCTGCCGGTCGGTGGCCAGGCCGAGGAGCTTGAGCGCCACCTCGGGGCTGCCGGCGAGGAACCTGGTGAAGCGCCCCTGGTCGATGGCGGCCGTCTCGACCTTCTCCAGCGCGGTCACGGTGGCCGAGCGGCCCCGGCCACTGAGTGCGGCGCCTTCGCCGACGATGTCGCCGGGGCCACGCAGGGCGAGCAGTGCCTCGTATCCGTTCGCCGCGGTGGCCGTGACCTTGGTCCAGCCCTGCAAGAGCAGCAGGACATGCGTTGACGGCTCGTCCTGGCGCATAATGATGCTTCGCGCGGGATAGCTCAGGGGGCGACCGATGGCGAGCAGCGCCCTGCGGTCCTCCCGCTCCAGGCGAGCGAGGAAGGGCACCCGGTCGTCCAGGCCGTCGTCGTCCCACGCGTGCGCTTGCCCCCCGGCCATGCCGTTGCCCCCGTGTTCACGTGCGCCGATGCCTTCGATCTCGCAACCAGTCAACGTACTTGAGGCAACCGTGCGGGGAACGGGCGACAACCGGCCTCTCTGGCCGACACCAGTCACGGCGAAGCCGAAAAGCCCGGCGTGTCGCCCCCCATCGCATTTGTTTTGACCAGACTCGATGAGGTAGGTACGCTCAGACCTTGTGCCTGGGGTGTGCCTGGGCTCGCGCGCGTGTCATCAACCGCTGCGGGAGTCCGAGAACGGCCACCGTAATCTGCGCCTCTTTCCGCCTTGCGGCGGGAGTCTGCAGGATTCGACACACCCGACCGCGTGGGTCGGCGACGTTCCAGGTTAGCTTTACTATTCGGCACACAGAAACCGGAGAAGTAGTGCCTACGATCCAGCAGCTGGTCCGTAAGGGCCGGCAGGACAAGGTCGAGAAGAACAAGACGCCCGCACTCGAGGGTTCGCCCCAGCGTCGTGGCGTCTGCACGCGTGTGTTCACGACCACCCCGAAGAAGCCGAACTCGGCCCTCCGTAAGGTCGCGCGTGTGCGTCTGACCTCCGGGATCGAGGTCACGGCCTACATTCCGGGTGAGGGACACAACCTGCAGGAGCACTCCATCGTGCTCGTGCGTGGTGGCCGTGTGAAGGACCTGCCTGGTGTTCGCTACAAGATCATCCGCGGTTCCCTCGACACCCAGGGTGTCAAGAACCGCAAGCAGGCCCGCAGCCGCTACGGCGCCAAGAAGGAGAAGTAAGAATGCCTCGTAAGGGCCCCGCCCCGAAGCGCCCGGTCATCATCGACCCGGTCTACGGTTCTCCTCTGGTGACCTCCCTCATCAACAAGGTGCTGCTGAACGGCAAGCGCTCCACCGCCGAGCGCATCGTGTACGGCGCCATGGAGGGCCTGCGCGAGAAGACCGGTAACGACCCGGTCATCACGCTGAAGCGCGCGCTCGAGAACATCAAGCCGACCCTCGAGGTCAAGTCCCGCCGTGTCGGTGGCGCGACCTACCAGGTCCCGATCGAGGTCAAGCCGGGCCGTGCGAACACGCTCGCCCTGCGCTGGCTCGTCGGTTACTCCCGCGCCCGTCGCGAGAAGACCATGACCGAGCGTCTGCTCAACGAGCTCCTCGACGCCTCCAACGGCCTCGGCGCCGCTGTGAAGAAGCGCGAGGACACCCACAAGATGGCCGAGTCCAACAAGGCCTTCGCGCACTACCGCTGGTAGTCGCTACCCCCATCGAGACCGAGAGAAGACTGAGCCGACATGGCTACCACTTCACTTGACCTGGCCAAGGTGCGCAACATCGGCATCATGGCCCACATCGACGCGGGCAAGACGACGACCACCGAGCGGATCCTGTTCTACACCGGTGTGTCGTACAAGATCGGTGAGGTCCACGACGGCGCCGCCACGATGGACTGGATGGAGCAGGAGCAGGAGCGTGGCATCACGATCACCTCTGCTGCCACCACCTGTCACTGGCCGCTGAACGACGTCGATCACACGATCAACATCATCGACACCCCGGGCCACGTCGACTTCACCGTCGAGGTGGAGCGTTCGCTCCGCGTGCTCGACGGTGCCGTGACGGTGTTCGACGGCGTCGCCGGCGTCGAGCCCCAGTCCGAGACCGTGTGGCGTCAGGCGGACCGCTACGGCGTCCCGCGCATCTGCTTCGTCAACAAGCTCGACCGCACCGGTGCCGAGTTCCACCGTTGTGTCGACATGATCGTCGACCGTCTCGGTGCGACCCCGATCGTCATGCAGCTGCCCATCGGCGCAGAGGCTGACTTCCAGGGCGTCGTCGACCTCGTCACCATGAAGGCCTTCGTCTGGTCCGCAGAGACCAAGATGGGCGAGGCCTACGACATCGTCGACATCCCCGCCACGCACACCGAGGCTGCCGAGGAGTACCGCGGCAAGCTCCTCGAGGCCGTCGCGGAGAACGACGAAGAGATGATGGAGCTGTACCTCGAGGGCCAGGAGCCCACCGAGGAGCAGCTGTACGCGGCGATCCGTCGCATCACCATCGCCTCCGGCAAGGGCGGCGACACCACCGTCACCCCCGTCTTCTGCGGTACCGCGTTCAAGAACAAGGGCGTCCAGCCCCTGCTCGACGCGGTCGTGCGCTACCTTCCCTCCCCCCTGGACGTCGAGGCCATCGAGGGTCACGACGTCAAGGACCCGGAGCTGGTCGTCAAGCGCAAGCCGTCCGACGACGAGCCGCTGTCGGCCCTCGCGTTCAAGATCGCGAGCGACCCGCACCTCGGCAAGCTCACCTTCGTCCGGATCTACTCCGGTCGCCTGGACTCCGGCACCGCGGTGCTGAACTCCGTCAAGGGCAAGAAGGAGCGCATCGGCAAGATCTACCGCATGCACGCGAACAAGCGTGAGGAGATCGAGTCGGTGGGCGCCGGTGACATCGTCGCCGTCATGGGCCTGAAGCAGACCACCACGGGTGAGACGCTCTCCGACGACAAGTCCCCGGTCATCCTGGAGTCCATGGACTTCCCGGCGCCGGTGATCGAGGTCGCCATCGAGCCGAAGTCCAAGGGCGACCAGGAGAAGCTGGGTGTCGCCATCCAGCGTCTCTCGGAGGAGGACCCCTCCTTCCGCGTCCACTCGGACGAGGAGACCGGCCAGACCATCATCGGTGGTATGGGTGAGCTCCACCTCGAGGTGCTCGTCGACCGCATGAAGCGCGAGTTCCGCGTCGAGGCGAACGTCGGCAAGCCGCAGGTCGCGTACCGCGAGACGATCCGCAAGACCGTCGAGCGCGTCGACTTCACGCACAAGAAGCAGACCGGTGGTACCGGTCAGTTCGCCAAGGTGCAGATCGCGATCGAGCCGATCACGGACGGCGACGCGTCGTACGAGTTCGTCAACAAGGTCACCGGTGGCCGCATCCCGCGGGAGTACATCCCGTCGGTGGACGCCGGTGCGCAGGAGGCCATGCAGTTCGGCATCCTCGCGGGCTACGAGATGACGGGCGTCCGCGTCACGCTTCTCGACGGTGCCTACCACGAGGTCGACTCCTCGGAGCTCGCCTTCAAGATCGCCGGTTCGCAGGCCTTCAAGGAGGCCGCGCGCAAGGCGTCCCCCGTGCTGCTCGAGCCGATGATGGCCGTCGAGGTCACCACGCCCGAGGACTACATGGGCGACGTCATCGGCGACATCAACTCCCGCCGTGGCCAGATCCAGGCCATGGAGGAGCGCAGCGGCGCTCGCGTCGTGAAGGGCCTCGTGCCCCTCTCGGAGATGTTCGGCTACGTCGGAGACCTCCGCAGCAAGACGTCGGGTCGCGCAAGCTACTCAATGCAGTTCGACTCCTACGCCGAGGTTCCGCGGAACGTCGCCGAGGAGATCATCGCGAAGGCCAAGGGCGAGTAACTCACCCGAGTTCACGCTTTAGGCTTGACACCATCCGCCGGGGTTCGACCCCGCAGGGCAAGAACCCCGGCGGCTGGCTTCCCAGCAAAGATCACCTGGCGCCGATGAAGCAAGGCGTACAGAACCACTCCACAGGAGGACCCAGTGGCGAAGGCGAAGTTCGAGCGGACTAAGCCGCACGTCAACATCGGCACCATCGGTCACATTGACCACGGTAAGACGACCCTCACGGCCGCCATTACCAAGGTGCTGCACGACGCGTACCCCGACCTGAACGAGGCCTCGGCCTTCGACCAGATCGACAAGGCTCCCGAGGAGCGCCAGCGCGGTATCACGATCTCGATCGCGCACGTCGAGTACCAGACCGAGGCGCGTCACTACGCCCACGTCGACTGCCCCGGTCACGCGGACTACATCAAGAACATGATCACGGGTGCCGCGCAGATGGACGGCGCGATCCTCGTGGTCGCCGCCACCGACGGCCCGATGCCGCAGACCAAGGAGCACGTGCTCCTGGCCCGCCAGGTCGGCGTTCCGTACATCGTTGTCGCCCTGAACAAGGCCGACATGGTGGACGACGAGGAGATCCTGGAGCTCGTCGAGCTCGAGGTCCGTGAGCTCCTCTCCGAGTACGAGTTCCCGGGCGACGACCTTCCGGTCGTCAAGGTGTCCGCTCTGAAGGCCCTCGAGGGCGACAAGGAGTGGGGCAACACCGTCCTCGAGCTCATGAAGGCCGTGGACGAGTCCATCCCGGAGCCCGAGCGCGACGTCGACAAGCCGTTCCTGATGCCGATCGAGGACGTCTTCACGATCACCGGTCGTGGCACGGTCGTCACCGGTCGTATCGAGCGTGGTGTCCTCAAGGTCAACGAGACCGTCGACATCATCGGCATCAAGACCGAGAAGACCACCACCACGGTCACCGGCATCGAGATGTTCCGCAAGCTGCTCGATGAGGGCCAGGCCGGTGAGAACGTCGGTCTGCTCCTCCGTGGCATCAAGCGCGAGGACGTCGAGCGCGGCCAGGTCATCATCAAGCCCGGTTCGGTCACGCCGCACACCGAGTTCGAGGCCCAGGCCTACATCCTGTCGAAGGACGAGGGTGGCCGTCACACCCCGTTCTTCAACAACTACCGCCCGCAGTTCTACTTCCGCACGACGGACGTGACCGGCGTTGTGACCCTCCCCGAGGGCACCGAGATGGTCATGCCGGGTGACAACACCGAGATGTCGGTGGAGCTCATCCAGCCCGTCGCCATGGAAGAGGGCCTGAAGTTCGCCATCCGTGAGGGTGGCCGGACCGTCGGCGCCGGCCAGGTCACCAAGATCAACAAGTAAGTCCCTGACTTGCTTGCGGATCGGGGTAACCCGGTTGCTCTGAACTGAGCGCATCGCAGTACACGCAGTAACGGAAGGGCCCGTACGACTTCGGTCGTACGGGCCCTTTTGTTGTTCCGGGTGTGCGCTTCCCCGGTGGTGACGAGGAGAACTGTTGAAGGTCACTCGTGGTACCAGTACCTGCTTCGCTGCGGCACTGATGGCTGTCGGCTTCTTCTCCGCCTGCTCCGTCCCGGACGCGGATGATCGGCCGGTGACCGAAGGACGTGACTGGCGCTGGGACGAGGAGGCAGGAGCGGACGATGCTTCAGCCTTCATGGAGGTGGCAGTCCCCAAGGGAGCGGCCGGCGTCAAAGCCGCGGAAGGGGACGCGGTGCCGGAGGCCAAGCTCTTCAGGCATCTTGGGCTGGCCGAGCCACAGACCCTGAAGAGAACGCGTTGGGCCGGTGTGTGCCCGCCGTGCGTGGGCGACGGGCGCCGTAAGAAGGTTCAGTGGGGCGAGATCTACGTTCAGACCCTTGAGCCGGGGCGGGCGCGGGTCTATCTGCGGGCGTTCTGAGCCCTTCAGGACTCAGAAGCCCAGGTACGTCAGCTGGACGACGTAGACGCATTCGCTACGTACGACGGTCTGGTACCGGAACATTCCGCCGGGGACGGCGATGTCGCCGCCCTTTGGGTCGACGTCTTGGTGACCGCGGCCGTGGATGTACAGCGCCTCGGCTGCCCTGACCAGTTCCGCGGCCTTGCGCTCGACTTCGGTGAGAAAGGCTGGTGACGCGGTGCGGGCGGCTTCCTCTGCCGCGAAGGCGTACTCCCAGCTCCAGCTCAAGTCCGTACTGCCTTCATGGCCTCGTCCAGGACGGCGCTCAGCTCGCGCAGGGCTTCGTGGGCGACGGCAGCGTCCTCGTGTTCGAGTTCCCGCGTGGCGCGGGCGTGCCGGCTGGACAGGTCGGGGCGGCGGGCGATCTCGATGTCCCGGGCCCAGGTGAGGACCCAGCCCTGCACGGGGCTGAGGGACTGCCATGCGACAGCCTTGGCGAAGGCTTCGTCCTTGGTTCGCTGCATCTCCGGTAGACGTGCGGGGGCGACGACGGCGAGGGCGGCGCGCAGGGCGTCCGGGGTCTGCTCGGGGCGGGGAACCAGCTCGTGTCCGTGGTCGGCCTGCGTGCTCATGGTGTCCTCCCGAGAGTGCCCTGGCCAGGTTAGTCGGCCGGGGTGCACGGGGTGTGGAGACGCGAACATTGCCGAGTGTTTCCCCTGGTCAATCAGCGTATGGAGGGACGTGGCAGGCGCGGCAGTGGCCTGGTTCGGGGGCGCGGAAGGCGCGGTCGCAGGCGTCGCAGTTCTGGAGCGGGTGCCGGACGGACTGCGGAGTCGGGAACGGGGGTGGGGGCGGGAGCAGCACTGTCAGGCGGTGCGCCAGGAGCGCGGCGGGGCGGCGTGGGCCCTCGGGAGGCAGGTCGTGGGTGAGGGCGTGGCGTACGGAAGCGGGGTCGGCGCCGCGCTCCAGCCAGGCGGCGACTCCGAGGGCGAGGTGGGCGGTATCGCGGTCGGTGAGGAGCAGGCGGGGGTCGTGATGGCGCAGGTCGGCGAGCAGGTCGGTGGCCTGCTGGAGGAGGGCCGGGGCGGGGCAGGTGGGGTGCGGTACGGCGACGAGGGGCCGAGGGTGATTGCGGGGCGGGTGCGCGAGTGGGTTCTCGTTGGGGTCTGCTGGGGCTGAGGCAGCAGCGGGGGTGAGGGGAGCCGCGGGACTGGCAGGCGGCCTCGGTGTCGTGGCGGGCGCGAGCGGCTGGATCGTGTGCGGCTGGTTGCAGGAGATCGTGCGGGTGATGATGCGGCCTGCGGGGGTGCGTTCGCGGTCGCGGCGCAGGTAGCCGTGGGCCTCCAGCTCGCGCAGGGCGGCGGCGATACGGTCGACCCCTCGGGGAAGCGGGCCGCGAGGGTCTTGATGTCCGCGCGAGCCCCGGCCGGCAGCGACTGGATGTGGCAGGCCAGGCCGATCGCCAGGAGGGAGAGCTCCTGGTGTTGCGCGAGGTGGTTGCCGACCACCGTGAAGCGGGTGGTGTGGCGGGTGTTCTCGTGGGCGATCCCGGAGGCCTGCGGCCGGGCAGCGGCGGGGTGTGCTCGGCCCCGGGGGAGCGCGGTCGCCCTTGAGGGGGGTTTGTCGCCGCCAATGGCGGACCGGGCGCGCGTGGACGCGCTAGGGTTTTGGGTGTCCATCGGGAAGTGCCTCTTCCTCGGTGGTCAGGCCCTCGCTCTGGGATTCGCAGTCCCGGCGGGGGCCGTCGCATGTCTGGAGTTGTTCTCGTCTGCTGGGGCTGAGAGTAGGGCCATTGGGGGGCCGGAAAGCCAGCTGAGCCGGTGATGTCACCCGGGGGAGTGAGCGGGGCGGGGCGGGACCCTGCGGGTGGGCAGCGGGGTCCTGGCGCCGGGGTTGGTGGGGCTTGGTGGGGTTCTTTGTCTCTCTCAGGTTTCTTGGGAAGGCGCCTCTGTCGCCGGAGCGCGGGGGAGTGGGTTCCGGTGGGGTGAAGCCCGTGAATCACGTCACGCAGAGTGGCCCTCACTTCTACGCTCGTAGTGACTCGGTGGCTGCGTACCGTGACCTTGTACAGGCTTTGTCCAGCGGTGTACCGCCTGGCCGGAAGGTCACGCGGGTACGGCGTCGACCGTACGTGGCGGAGGCTCGACAAAGCGGGAGGCGGTCGCATGGAACGGTCGACGGAGGGTGATCGGGAGCCGGAGGAGCCGGAGTGGGAGGTCGACCCGGAGGATGAGCACGGTGCGGCGATCGTCGCCTTCATCGGGCGGCAGTTGCGGGTCCGCCGGGAGGCCGCCGGGATGCGAGCCGCCGAGTTCGCAGCGGCCATGGGGTACGGGGAGGGTCTCGTCTACAAGGTCGAGGGCGGCAAGCGGATTCCTCGGCCGGAGTACCTCGACAAGGCGGACGAGGTCCTGGGTGCGGATGGCGCTGTCGCGGCGATGAAGGACGACGTGGCGGAGGCGAGGTAACCGAAGAAGGTTCGGGATCTGGCGCGGTTGGAGGCCAGGGCGGTCGACCTTCAGTGGTACGGCGCCCATGACATCCATGGCGTCCTGCAGACCGAGGAATATATGCGGGCGCTGTTCGAGATGCGGCAGCCTGTGTACACGTCCGGCGAGGTGAATCGCGTGACGTCCGCGCGGTTGGCGCGGCAATCGATCTTCGAGAGGGAACCCGCTCCGGCACTCAGTTTTGTGCTGGAGGAATTGGCGCTGCGGCGTCCGCTCGGGGGCAGAATGGTTCTGCGTGGACAGCTCGAACGACTGCTGGAAGTCGGGCAGTTGCGCAACGTATCCCTTCAGGTGATGCCGATCGACCTGGAGGAGCACGCTGGAGTGGACGGAAGTATCACGATGCTGAAGTTCGGGGATGGCACCGCTGTGGGCCGTTCCCCAGGGGTCGCCGCGGGGCGGCCGGTCGACGATCCCAAGCAGTTTCGAGTCCTGGAACTGCGGTACGGCATGGTCCGGGCCCAGGATCTCACCCCGAAAGAGTCGCTGGCCTTCATTGAGCAACTGCTGGGAGAAAGATGAACCGCATGGTCTCCGCTGGAGGCGGCGCCGAGCTGGAATGGCGCAAGAGCAGCTACAGCAGCAACGGCAGTGAGGGCGACTGCGTCGAGGTCGCCCACGCCCCCGGCGCCGTCCACGTCCGTGATTCCAAGAACGCGCGCGGGCCCCGGCTCGCCGTGGGCGACACAGCGTGGGCGGACTTCGTGACGTACGCCTCTGGGAGCTGATTCCCCGCCGGGACGGCACGGCACAGTACGCACGGCGCGCCGACCCCGCCCCGGGTTTGATCTCCGTCACCCAGCGGGTACTCTCTTCGGCCCGATTGGCACCACAGGTGCCCCGTATGGCAGACTGTCATGGTTGCTCGGTTGAGTGCCGATGCTGCGCGCCTCCCGCCGGGAGGACCGGAAGCGAGTCCCACAGTACTCGTCGCCTTATCTGTCGCTAGCGGCAGCGCTTTGGCGGACGTACGGGAATCTTTCGGGAAGTGCAGTGCGGTTGCTCGGCCAGGCGCCCGGTGGGTTTCTTCCCCCGGACCCGCGGTCATCGAGGGCCGCAGCCCCTAGCAGGGAACTCCTTCGGGAGAACTGTGTGAGCGGGACTGCGACACGCCCGACCGCGTGGGTCGGAGGAGGTAGAAAAAAGGGCCTCCCGGGAGCCAGAGCGTTCGAGACGAAGGACTACTAAGTAGCCATGGCGGGACAGAAGATCCGCATCCGGCTCAAGGCCTACGACCACGAGGTCATCGACTCTTCGGCGAAGAAGATCGTCGAGACGGTGACCCGCACTGGTGCGTCGGTCGCGGGCCCGGTGCCGCTGCCCACTGAGAAGAACGTGTACTGCGTCATCAAGTCGCCGCACAAGTACAAGGACTCTCGCGAGCACTTCGAGATGCGCACGCACAAGCGCCTGATCGACATCCTCGACCCGACCCCCAAGACCGTTGACTCGCTGATGCGCCTGGACCTTCCGGCCGGCGTTGACATCGAGATCAAGCTCTGAAGGGCGCGAAGAAGATGACCAAGCAGATCAAGGGCATCCTGGGCGAGAAGCTCGGCATGACCCAGGTCTGGGACGAGAACAACCGTGTCGTCCCGGTGACCGTGGTCAAGGCCGGGCCCTGCGTCGTTACCCAGGTCCGTACGAATGACAGCGACGGCTACGAGTCGGTCCAGATCGCCTTCGGCGAGATCGACCCGCGCAAGGTGAACAAGCCCCTCAAGGGCCACTTCGCCAAGGCCGACGTGACCCCCCGTCGCCACCTCGTCGAGATCCGTACCGCTGGTGCCAGCGAGTACACCCTCGGCCAGGAGCTGACTGCCGAGACGTTCGAGGCCGGTATCAAGGTCGACGTCACCGGCAAGAGCAAGGGCAAGGGCTTCGCCGGTGTGATGAAGCGTCACAACTTCCACGGCGGCAAGGCCTCCCACGGTGCCCACCGCGTGCACCGCAAGCCCGGTTCCATCGGTGGCTGTGCCACCCCCGGCCGTGTCTTCAAGGGCATGCGCATGGCGGGTCGCATGGGCAACGAGCGGGTCACCACCCAGAACCTGACCGTCCACGCCGTTGACGCGGAGAAGGGTCTGCTGCTCATCAAGGGCGCGGTTCCTGGTCCGAACGGCGGCCTCGTCCTGGTCCGTACCGCGGCCAAGGGGGCCTGAGGTAACCCATGAGCACCATTGACATCCTTTCGCCGGCAGGCGACAAGACCGGGACGGTCGAGCTCCCCGCGGAGATCTTCGACGTCGAGAAGATCAGCATCCCGCTGATCCACCAGGTCGTCGTCGCGCAGCTGGCCGCGGCCCGTCAGGGCACGCACAAGACCAAGACCCGCGGTGAAGTCCGTGGTGGTGGCAAGAAGCCTTACCGCCAGAAGGGCACCGGCCGCGCGCGCCAGGGTTCGACCCGTGCGCCGCAGTTCGCCGGCGGTGGCGTCGTCCACGGCCCCGTGCCGCGTGACTACTCCCAGCGCACCCCCAAGAAGATGAAGGCTGCCGCTCTGCGTCACGCCCTCACCGACCGGGCGCGCAACTCCCGCATCCACGTCGTCTCCGGCGTGGTCGAGGGCGAGATCTCGACGAAGGCCGCGAAGAGCCTGCTCGGCAAGGTCAGCGAGCGCAAGAACGTGCTCCTGGTCATCGAGCGCTCGGACGAGCTGTCGCTGCTCTCCGCCCGCAACCTGCCCCAGGTCCACATCCTGGAGCCGGGCCAGCTGAACACGTACGACGTGCTCGTCTCGGACGACGTGGTCTTCACCAAGGCCGCGTTCGAGTCCTTCGTGTCCGGCCCGAAGGCCACTGACACCGAAGGGAGCGAAGCCTGATGGCCATCCGTCACCAGAGCATCGCGTCCAAGGCCGCGAAGGCCGCCAAGGCCGCGCGCGTCGCCAAGGCGAAGCGCATCGCGACCGAGGGCAAGATCGCCGTTGAGCCCACCCCGCTGAGCAAGTCCTTCTCGGACCCGCGCGACGTCCTCGTCAAGCCGGTCGTCTCCGAGAAGTCGTACGCGCTGCTCGACGAGGGCAAGTACACGTTCATCGTGGCTCCGGGCGCCAACAAGACCCAGATCAAGCAGGCCGTCGAGGCGGTCTTCTCGGTCAAGGTCACCGGCGTCAACACGATCAACCGTCAGGGCAAGCGGAAGCGTACGCGCACCGGGTTCGGCAAGCGTGCCGACACCAAGCGCGCCATCGTGACCCTTGCTGAGGGCGACCGTATCGACATCTTCGGCCAGGCCTCCTAACGGAGTGCCCTGGTCCGAATATCGGACGAGGACTGAGAAATGGGAATCCGCAAGTACAAGCCGACTACGCCGGGCCGTCGTGGCTCCAGCGTCGCCGACTTCGTCGAGGTAACGCGGTCCACGCCGGAGAAGTCGCTGGTTCGCCCGCTGCACAGCAAGGGCGGCCGTAACAACGCCGGTCGGATCACCGTTCGTCACCAGGGTGGCGGACACAAGCGCGCCTACCGCGTGATCGACTTCCGTCGTCACGACAAGGACGGCGTGCCGGCCAAGGTCGCGCACATCGAGTACGACCCCAACCGCACGGCGCGCATCGCGCTGCTGCACTACGCGGACGGCGAGAAGCGCTACATCCTCGCCCCGCGCGGCACGCAGCAGGGTGACCGGATTGAGAGCGGCCCCGGTGCCGACATCAAGCCCGGCAACAACATGGCGCTGCGCAACATCCCCGTGGGTACGACGATCCACGCCATCGAGCTGCGGCCCGGCGGCGGCGCGAAGTTCGCCCGCTCCGCGGGTGCCTCCGTGCAGCTGCTCGCGAAGGAAGGCGCCATGGCGCACCTTCGCATGCCGTCCGGTGAGATCCGCCTGGTCGACGTCCGCTGCCGCGCCACCATCGGCGAGGTCGGCAACGCCGAGCAGTCGAACATCAACTGGGGCAAGGCCGGCCGTATGCGCTGGAAGGGCGTCCGCCCGACCGTGCGTGGTGTCGTGATGAACCCGGTCGACCACCCGCACGGTGGTGGTGAAGGCAAGACCTCCGGTGGACGTCACCCGGTCTCGCCGTGGGGCAAGAAGGAGGGTCGTACTCGTGATCGCAACAAGGCGAGCAACAAGTACATCGTCCGTCGCCGCAAGTCGAACAAGAAGCGCTAGGAGCGGGTTTAGATGCCGCGCAGTCTCAAGAAGGGGCCCTTCGTCGACGACCACCTCGTAAAGAAGGTGGACGTCCAGAACGAAGCAGGCACCAAGAACGTCATCAAGACCTGGTCCCGGCGCTCGATGATCATTCCCAGCATGCTGGGTCACACGATCGCGGTGCACAACGGCAAGACCCACATCCCGGTGTTCGTCACCGAGTCGATGGTCGGCCACAAGCTCGGCGAGTTCTCGCCGACTCGCACCTTCCGCGGCCACGTCAAGGACGACCGGAAGTCGAAGCGCCGCTAGCGCGGGGTGGAACGACTATGACTAACACCGAAGGGACAACCATGGAAGCCAGGGCCCAGGCGCGGTACATCCGCGTCACGCCCATGAAGGCCCGCCGCGTGGTGGACCTCATCCGTGGCATGGATGCCACGGAGGCTCAGGCGGTCCTGCGTTTCGCCCCGCAGGCCGCGAGCGTGCCGGTCGGCAAGGTGCTGGACAGCGCCATTGCCAACGCCGCGCACAACTACGACCACACCGACGCCTCTTCGCTGGTCATCAGCGAGGCGTACGTGGATGAGGGCCCGACCCTGAAGCGGTTCCGTCCGCGTGCTCAGGGCCGTGCCTACCGGATCCGTAAGCGGACCAGCCACATCACCGTGGTCGTCAGCAGCAAGGAAGGAACCCGGTAATGGGCCAGAAGGTAAACCCGCACGGGTTCCGGCTCGGTGTCACGACCGACTTCAAGTCGCGTTGGTACGCCGACAAGCTGTACAAGGACTACGTCAAGGAAGACGTCGCCATCCGTCGGATGATGACGTCCGGCATGGAGCGCGCCGGCATCTCGAAGGTTGAGATCGAGCGCACCCGTGACCGCGTGCGTGTGGACATCCACACCGCTCGTCCCGGCATCGTCATCGGCCGCCGTGGCGCCGAGGCCGACCGCATCCGCGGTGACCTCGAGAAGCTCACGGGCAAGCAGGTCCAGCTGAACATCCTCGAGGTCAAGAACCCCGAGGTCGACGCTCAGCTCGTGGCCCAGGCCGTCGCGGAGCAGCTGTCCTCCCGCGTCTCCTTCCGTCGCGCCATGCGTAAGAGCATGCAGTCGGCGATGAAGGCGGGCGCCAAGGGCATCAAGATCCAGTGTGGTGGCCGCCTCGGTGGCGCCGAGATGTCGCGCTCGGAGTTCTACCGCGAGGGCCGTGTGCCCCTGCACACGCTCCGCGCCAACGTGGACTACGGCTTCTTCGAGGCCAAGACGACCTTCGGCCGCATCGGCGTGAAGGTCTGGATCTACAAGGGCGACGTCAAGAACATCGCCGAGGTCCGCGCCGAGAACGCCGCTGCCCGCGCCGGCAACCGCCCGGCCCGTGGTGGCAACGACCGCCCGGCCCGTGGTGGCCGCGGTGGCGAGCGTGGCGGTCGCGGTCGCAAGCCGCAGCAGTCGGCTCCGGCCGCCGAGGCCCCCAAGGCCGAGGCGCCCGCCGCTGCTCCGGCTGCTGAGAGCACCGGAACGGAGGCCTGACCGAAATGCTGATCCCCCGTAGGGTCAAGCACCGCAAGCAGCACCACCCGAAGCGCAGCGGTATGTCCAAGGGTGGCACGCAGGTTGCGTTCGGCGAGTACGGCATCCAGGCGCTGACCCCGGCGTACGTGACGAACCGTCAGATCGAGGCCGCTCGTATCGCCATGACGCGTCACATCAAGCGTGGCGGCAAGGTCTGGATCAACATCTACCCGGACCGCCCCCTCACCAAGAAGCCTGCCGAGACCCGCATGGGTTCCGGTAAGGGTTCGCCGGAGTGGTGGGTCGCCAACGTCAAGCCCGGACGCGTGATGTTCGAGCTGTCGTACCCGAACGAGAAGATTGCTCGTGAGGCGCTCACCCGCGCTGCTCACAAGCTTCCGATGAAGTGCCGCATCGTCCGGCGCGAGGCAGGTGAGTCGTGATGTCGGCCGGTACCAAGGCGTCCGAGCTGCGCGAGCTGGGCAACGAGGAGCTTGTCAACAAGCTTCGCGAGGCCAAGGAAGAGCTGTTCAACCTCCGCTTCCAGGCGGCGACGGGCCAGCTCGAGAACCACGGCCGGCTCAAGGCCGTCCGTAAGGACATCGCGCGGATCTACACCCTCATGCGTGAGCGCGAGCTGGGCATCGAGACGGTGGAGAGCGCCTGATGAGCGAGAGCAACGTGACTGAAGAGACGAAGGCCGCCCGCGGCTTCCGCAAGACCCGTCAGGGTCTGGTCGTCAGCGACAAGATGGACAAGACCGTCGTCGTCGCTGTCGAGGACCGCGTGACCCACGCGCTGTACGGCAAGGTCATCCGCCGTACGAACAAGCTCAAGGCGCACGACGAGCAGAACGCTGCCGGCGTCGGCGACCGCGTCCTCCTGATGGAGACGCGTCCGCTGTCCGCCACCAAGCGCTGGCGCATCGTCGAGATCCTCGAGAAGGCCAAGTAATTCTCTGAGGGGTATCCCTCAGGGTTCGTTCCGCCAGGCTCGGCAGGGGCCCATCTCGTAAGAGAGAAGCCCCTGCCGGGAACCGGCAGACAAACAGGAGATAGACGTGATCCAGCAGGAGTCGCGACTGCGCGTCGCCGACAACACGGGTGCGAAGGAAATTCTCACCATCCGTGTTCTCGGTGGCTCGGGTCGCCGCTACGCGGGCATCGGTGACGTCATCGTCGCCACCGTGAAGGACGCGATCCCCGGTGGCAACGTGAAGAAGGGTGACGTCGTCAAGGCGGTCATCGTTCGCACCGTCAAGGAGCGCCGCCGTCCGGACGGCTCGTACATCCGCTTCGACGAGAACGCCGCCGTCATTCTGAAGAACGACGGCGACCCTCGCGGCACCCGTATCTTCGGCCCCGTCGGCCGTGAGCTGCGCGAGAAGAAGTTCATGAAGATCATCTCGCTCGCGCCGGAGGTGCTGTAAGCATGAAGATCAAGAAGGGCGACCTGGTCCAGGTCATCACCGGTAAGGACAAGGGCAAGCAGGGCAAGGTCATTGCCGCTTACCCGCGCGACGAGCGCGTCCTGGTCGAGGGTGTCAACCGGGTCAAGAAGCACACGAAGGCCGGCCCGACCGCCAGCGGCTCGCAGGCCGGCGGCATCGTGACCACCGAGGCCCCCGTCCACGTCTCCAACGTCCAGCTGGTCGTGGAGAAGGACGGCAACAAGGTCGTCACGCGCGTCGGTTACCGCTTCGACGACGAGGGCAACAAGATCCGCGTTGCCAAGCGGACGGGTGAGGACATCTGATGACGACCACCACCACTCCGCGTCTCAAGACGAAGTACCGCGAGGAGATCACGGGCAAGCTGCGTGAGGAGTTCTCGTACGAGAACGTCATGCAGATCCCCGGCCTGGTCAAGATCGTGGTCAACATGGGTGTCGGCGACGCCGCCCGTGACTCGAAGCTGATCGACGGCGCCATCCGCGACCTCACCACGATCACCGGTCAGAAGCCGGCCGTGACGAAGGCCCGGAAGTCCATCGCGCAGTTCAAGCTGCGCGAGGGCCAGCCGATCGGCTGCCACGTCACGCTCCGTGGCGACCGCATGTGGGAGTTCCTGGACCGCACCCTGTCGCTCGCGCTGCCGCGCATCCGCGACTTCCGTGGTCTGTCCCCCAAGCAGTTCGACGGCCGTGGCAACTACACCTTCGGTCTCACGGAGCAGGTCATGTTCCACGAGATCGACCAGGACAAGATCGACCGCGTCCGGGGTATGGACATCACCGTGGTGACCACGGCGACCAACGACGCTGAGGGCCGTGCGCTCCTTCGTCACCTCGGCTTCCCGTTCAAGGAGGCGTAAGCGAGATGGCGAAGAAGGCTCTGATTGCCAAGGCTGCTCGTAAGCCCAAGTTCGGTGTGCGTGCGTACACCCGCTGCCAGCGCTGCGGCCGCCCGCACTCCGTCTACCGCAAGTTCGGCCTCTGCCGCGTGTGCCTTCGTGAGATGGCTCACCGTGGCGAGCTCCCGGGCGTGACCAAGAGCTCCTGGTAGTCCCCGCTTTTTGGGACTGCCTGGATCTCTCGGTAAGTAAAGGGCTGGCAGCCGCCCTCCTCCAGATGGCTTAGGCTAGGAGGGTTGGGCGTCTGCCGCCCTGACCGACTTACTACGCCGTAGGTCCCCGCGCCGCACCCGTCCCGCCTCTGAGTGGGGAGAGGGATGGCGCAGATAGGAAACCCCGGCGAGAGAGGCCGAAGGCCAATTCATGACCATGACTGATCCGATCGCGGACATGCTGACTCGTCTGCGTAACGCGAACTCGGCGTACCACGACACCGTGGCGATGCCGCACAGCAAGATCAAGTCTCACATCGCGGAGATCCTCCAGCAGGAGGGCTTCATCACGGGCTGGAAGGTCGAGGACGCCGAGGTTGGCAAGAACCTCGTTCTCGAGCTGAAGTTCGGCCCGAACCGTGAGCGCTCCATCGCGGGCATCAAGCGGATCTCCAAGCCCGGTCTCCGGGTTTACGCGAAGTCCACCAACCTGCCGAAGGTCCTCGGCGGCCTCGGCGTGGCGATCATCTCCACGTCGCACGGTCTCCTGACCGGCCAGCAGGCAGGCAAGAAGGGCGTAGGTGGGGAAGTCCTCGCCTACGTCTGGTAGTCGGGAACGGAGGAATAGCTAATGTCGCGTATTGGCAAGCTCCCCATCACGGTTCCCGCCGGCGTGGACGTCACCATCGACGGCCAGACGGTCGCGGTCAAGGGTCCCAAGGGCACCCTGAGCCACACCATCGTCGCGCCGATCGAGATCGCTAAGGGTGAGGACGGCGTCCTGAACGTCACCCGCCCGAACGACGAGCGTCAGAACAAGGCCCTCCACGGCCTGTCCCGCACGCTGGTGGCGAACATGATCACCGGCGTGACCCAGGGTTACGTGAAGAAGCTCGAAATCAGCGGTGTCGGTTACCGCGTCCTGGCGAAGGGCTCCAACCTGGAGTTCTCGCTCGGCTACAGCCACCCGATCCTGATCGAGGCGCCCGAGGGCATCTCCTTCAAGGTCGAATCGGCGACCAAGTTCTCGGTCGAGGGCATCGACAAGCAGAAGGTCGGCGAGGTTGCGGCCAACATCCGCAAGCTGCGCAAGCCCGACCCGTACAAGGCCAAGGGCGTCAAGTACGAAGGCGAAGTCATCCGCCGCAAGGTCGGAAAGGCGGGTAAGTAAGCCATGGCATACGGTGTCAAGATTGCTAAGGGCGACGCTTACAAGCGTGCTGCCATCAAGCGTCGTCACATCCGCATCCGTAAGCACATCTCGGGTACGGCTGAGCGTCCGCGCCTGGTCGTGACGCGCTCGAACCGCCACATCGTGGCCCAGGTCATCGACGACATCAAGGGTCACACCCTTGCGTCGGCCTCGACCCTGGACACCACGATCCGCGGCGCCGAGGGCGACAAGTCCGCGGCCGCCAAGTCGGTCGGCGCCCTGGTCGCCGAGCGCGCCAAGGCCGCCGGTGTCGAGACTGTCGTGTTCGACCGTGGTGGTAACCAGTACGCCGGGCGCATCGCCGCCCTGGCGGACGCCGCCCGCGAAGCCGGACTCAAGTTCTGAGTCGGTTCCGTAGCTAGCGGAAACAGAGAGAGGTAATTCCAATGGCTGGACCCCAGCGCCGCGGTGGCGGTGCCGGTGGCGGCGAGCGGCGGGACCGGAAGGGTCGCGACGGTGGCAACGCCGCCGCCGAGAAGACCGCGTACGTTGAGCGCGTTGTCGCGATCAACCGCGTCGCCAAGGTTGTGAAGGGTGGTCGTCGCTTCAGCTTCACTGCGCTCGTCGTAGTGGGCGACGGTGACGGCACCGTGGGTGTCGGTTACGGCAAGGCCAAGGAGGTGCCGGCCGCCATCGCCAAGGGTGTTGAGGAGGCCAAGAAGCACTTCTTCAAGGTCCCCCGTATCCAGGGCACCATCCCGCACCCGATCCAGGGCGAGAAGGCCGCGGGCGTCGTCCTGCTCAAGCCTGCTTCCCCCGGTACCGGTGTTATCGCCGGTGGCCCGGTGCGAGCCGTGCTCGAGTGCGCCGGCGTGCACGACATCCTGTCGAAGTCCCTGGGCTCCGACAACGCGATCAACATCGTGCACGCGACCGTGGCGGCCCTCAAGGGCCTGCAGCGTCCCGAGGAGATCGCGGCTCGCCGTGGTCTGCCCCTCGAGGACGTCGCCCCCGCGGCTCTGCTTCGTGCGCGTGCGGGAGCGGGTGCGTAATGGCACAGCTCAAGATCACGCAGACGAAGTCGTACATCGGCAGCAAGCAGAACCACCGCGACACCCTGCGTTCCCTTGGTCTCAAGGGCATCAACACGCAGGTCGTCAAGGAGGACCGCCCCGAGTTCCGCGGCATGGTGCACACCGTCCGCCACCTCGTGACGGTTGAGGAGGTCGACTGACATGGCGGAGCAGAACCCGCTGAAGGTCCACAACCTCCGGCCCGCCCCGGGCGCCAAGACCGCCAAGACCCGTGTGGGTCGTGGTGAGGCGTCCAAGGGTAAGACCGCTGGTCGTGGTACCAAGGGCACCAAGGCCCGTTACCAGGTTCCGGAGCGCTTCGAGGGTGGCCAGATGCCCCTCCACATGCGTCTCCCGAAGCTCAAGGGCTTCAAGAACCCGTTCAAGACCGAGTTCCAGGTCGTGAACCTCGACAAGCTGAGCGCGCTGTACCCGGAGGGTGGCGAGGTCACCGTCGAGGGTCTCGTCGCCAAGGGTGCCGTTCGCAAGAACAGCCTCGTCAAGGTGCTCGGCCAGGGTGAGGTCACCGTGGCGCTGCAGGTGACGGTCGACGCCGTCTCCGGCTCCGCCAAGGAGAAGATCACCGCCGCCGGCGGTACCGTCACCGAGCTCGTCTGATTCATCCAGACGTGTCGATGACATGAGCGATTCCCAGCCGGGGATGCCCCACAAAAGGGGCATCCCCGGTTGGTCGTTCCTAGGGGGGCACGGTCGCCGGTAAGGTGGCGTGCACTGTCTAAGCTCCGTGCGGTCTGCCCGCACGGTTTTCTTGACTGATACGTATTCGTCGAACCTCAGACCACCACCTCTGGCGCACGCGCGCGGGGGTCGCAGGAGGCACCGTGCTCACCGCGTTCGCCCGGGCGTTCAAGACGCCCGACCTGCGCAAGAAGCTGCTCTTCACACTCGGCATCATCGTGATCTATCGGGTGGGTACGCATGTGCCGATTCCCGGTGTCGACTACCGGAACGTCCAGACCTGTATCGACAACGCCAATGCGAACCAGGGCCTGTTCGGTCTCGTCAACATGTTCAGCGGTGGCGCGCTGCTGCAGATCACGATCTTCGCGCTCGGCATCATGCCGTACATCACGGCGAGCATCATTCTGCAGCTGCTGACCGTGGTGATCCCGCGACTCGAGGCCCTCAAGAAGGAGGGCCAGGCCGGCACCGCGAAGATCACGCAGTACACGCGCTATCTGACCATCGCGCTCGCGATCCTCCAGGGCACCGGCCTCGTGGCCACCGCCCGCACCGGCACGCTCTTCCAGGGCTGCCCCGTGGCCAGCGAGATCGTGCCCGACCAGTCGATCTTCGTCACCATCACGATGGTCATCACGATGACGGCCGGTACGGCCTGCGTCATGTGGCTCGGTGAGCTCATCACCGACCGCGGCATCGGCAACGGCATGTCGATCCTGATGTTCATCTCGATCGCCGCGACCTTCCCGAGCGCCCTGTGGGCCATCAAGCAGCAGGGTGACCTGGCGGGCGGCTGGATCGAGTTCGGCACCGTCATCGCGGTCGGTCTCGTGATGGTCGGCCTGGTGGTCTTCGTCGAGCAGGCGCAGCGTCGCATTCCGGTCCAGTACGCGAAGCGAATGATCGGCCGCCGGTCCTACGGCGGAACGTCGACGTACATTCCGCTGAAGGTCAACCAGGCGGGAATCATCCCTGTGATCTTCGCCTCCTCGCTGCTCTACATTCCGGCGCTGGTTGCCCAGTTCGCGGGCGGCAACTCGGGATGGAAGACGTGGATCGAGGCGAACCTGACCAAGGGTGACCATCCGATTTACATCGCCACGTACTTCGTCCTGATCGTCTTCTTCGCCTTCTTCTACGTCGCGATCTCCTTCAACCCCGAGGAAGTCGCCGACAACATGAAGAAGTATGGTGGCTTCATCCCGGGCATCCGGGCTGGCCGTCCGACCGCTGAGTACCTGAGTTACGTACTCAACCGGATCACCTGGCCGGGTTCGCTGTATCTGGGTCTGATCGCTCTTGTGCCGACGATGGCGTTGGTGGGCTTCCAGGCGAACCAGAACTTCCCGTTCGGCGGGACGAGCATCCTCATCATCGTGGGTGTGGGTCTGGAAACCGTGAAGCAGATCGAGAGCCAGCTCCAGCAGCGCAATTACGAAGGGTTCCTCCGCTGATGCGAATCGTCCTCGTCGGGCCGCCCGGTGCGGGCAAGGGAACGCAGGCCGCGTTCCTCGCCAAGAACCTGTCGATCCCGCACATCTCCACGGGCGACCTCTTCCGTGCCAACATCAGCCAGGGCACGGACCTGGGCAAGCAGGCGAAGGCGTACATGGACGCCGGGAACCTCGTCCCCGACGAGGTGACCATCGGTATGGCGAAGGACCGGATGGCGCAGCCGGACGCCGAGAACGGCTTCCTGCTCGACGGGTTCCCGCGCAACGTGTCGCAGGCGGAGGCGCTGGACGTGGCGCTCAAGGCCGATGACGTGAAGCTGGACGCCGTCCTGGACCTCGAGGTCCCCGAGGACGAGGTCGTCAAGCGGATCGCGGGCCGGCGGATCTGCCGCAAGGACTCCAGCCACGTCTTCCACGTGACGTACAGCAAGCCGAAGGCCGAGGGCGTCTGCGACGTCTGCGGCGGCGAGCTCTACCAGCGCGAGGACGACAGCGAGGACACCGTCCGCAAGCGCCTCGAGGTCTACCACACGCAGACCGAGCCGATCATCGACTACTACCGGACCCAGGGTCTGGTCGTGACGATCTCGGCGCTCGGCAAGGTGGACGAGGTCACCGAGCGCGCGATGGACGCGCTCAAGGGCGACAAGTAGTTCAGTACGCTGTTTCCGGCCGCGGTGCCCCTCGGGGGACCGCGGCCGTAGTGTTGTATACGTCGGTTGTCGGACGGAAGACGGAGAGCGGAAGCCCCATGGTGCAGATCAAGACCCCCGAGCAGATCGCGAAGATGCGTGAGGCGGGCCTTGTCGTCGCCGCGATCCACGCCGCGACCCGTGAGGCGGCGGTCCCCGGCGCCACCACGAAGGATCTGGACGAGGTCGCCCGCAAGGTGATCGCCGAGCACGGGGCGAAGTCGAACTTCCTCGGGTACGGCGGGTTCCCCGCCACGATCTGCACCTCGGTCAACGAGGTCGTCGTGCACGGCATCCCCGACGACAAGACCGTCCTGAAGGACGGCGACATCATCTCCATCGACGCGGGCGCCATCGTCGACGGCTGGCACGGCGACGCGGCCTACACCGCGTTCGTGGGCACCGGTCACGCTCCGGAGCTGATCGAGCTCTCCCGGGTGACCGAGGAGTCGATGTGGGCCGGTCTCGCGGCCATGAAGCAGGGCAACCGGCTCGTCGACATCTCCCGCGCCATCGAGACGTACATCCGCCGGCAGCCGAAGCCGGGCGGCGGCAAGTACGGGATCGTCGAGGACTACGGCGGCCACGGCATCGGCACCGAGATGCACATGGACCCGCACCTCCTGAACTACGTCGAGCGCCGCCGCGGCAAGGGCCCCAAGCTGGTCCCCGGCTTCTGCCTCGCCATCGAGCCCATGGTCTCCCTCGGCACCCCCCGCACGGAGGTCCTGGAGGACGACTGGACGGTCATCACGACGGACGGCACGTGGTCCTCGCACTGGGAGCACACGATCGCCCTCACGGAGGAGGGGCCGATCGTTCTCACGTCCCCGGACTGCGGCAAGGCGAAGCTGGCGGAGTACGGCGTGACGGTGGCCCCGGACCCGCTGGGCTGAGGCCCGTACCCGCTTGCTTAAGGATCTTCGTCGTGGGGCAGACTTTCTCGATTCGTCTTTCCGAGTGCACTGACGTAGACTGACGCGTCGGCTCTCGTGCATCCGTGTGTCTGCATACGGAGCATGTAGTCGATCAAGGTAGTCGATTCGAAGGGCGAAGCGTGGCCAAGAAGCAAGGTGCCATCGAGATCGAAGGCACTGTCGTCGAGTCTCTTCCGAACGCCATGTTCAAGGTGGAGCTCCAGAACGGCCACCAGGTCCTGGCACACATCAGTGGCAAGATGCGCATGCACTACATCCGCATCCTCCCTGACGACCGGGTCGTGGTGGAGCTGTCTCCGTACGACCTGACGCGTGGCCGGATCGTCTACCGGTACAAGTAGATCTTGCCCGCATCCCGCTCGCGCGGGGTGGTGGCACTGACCCGGAGAACCTCACCCAATGAAGGTCAAGCCGAGCGTCAAGAAGATCTGCGACAAGTGCAGGGTGATCCGCCGTCACGGCCGGGTCATGATCATCTGCGACAACCCGCGCCACAAGCAGCGCCAGGGCTGACGCACGACTGCAGTTCGCAGATTTTCGCGCGACGCACGTAAGTAGATACGCAGGACCCGTCCCTCTTCAGTTCCATTCAGGTAATGGAGGGCGACACCCCCGGTCGGAGGCCGGGGACCCAGCAGGTACCTCATACGGCCGCTGGGAGTGGTTCTGCTGAAGACCTCCGAAGAATCAACAGGAGCCATGAATGGCACGCGTTGAAGGCGTTGACCTCCCGCGCGACAAGCGCATCGAGGTCGCCCTCACCTACGTGTTCGGCATCGGCCGCACGCTGGCCCAGCAGACGCTGGACGCCACCGAGGTGGACCGCAACACCCGCGTTCGCGACCTGACCGAGGAAGACCTCGTCAAGATCCGCGAGTACGTGGACGCCAACATCAAGACCGAGGGTGACCTCCGTCGCGAGATCCAGGCCGACATCCGCCGCAAGGTCGAGATCGGTTGCTACCAGGGTCTCCGTCACCGTCGTGGTCTGCCCGTCCGCGGTCAGCGCACCAGCACGAACGCCCGCACCCGCAAGGGCCCGCGTCGCGCCATCGCCGGTAAGAAGAAGCCGGGCAAGAAGTAGTCCTCGCTCAGCGGTCTATCGACAGCTGACGCTGCAGGACCGACCACCTCCCGTAGGAGTTATAGATGCCCCCCAAGGGTCGTCAGGGCGCTGCCAAGAAGGTGCGCCGCAAGGAAAAGAAGAACGTCGCCCACGGGCACGCTCACATCAAGAGCACGTTCAACAACACGATCGTGTCCATCACGGACCCGACCGGCAACGTGATCTCGTGGGCCTCCGCCGGCCACGTCGGCTTCAAGGGCTCGCGCAAGTCCACGCCGTTCGCCGCGCAGATGGCTGCCGAGTCGGCTGCCCGTCGCGCCCAGGAGCACGGCATGCGCAAGGTCGACGTGTTCGTCAAGGGCCCGGGTTCCGGTCGTGAGACCGCCATCCGTTCGCTCCAGGCGACCGGCCTCGAGGTCGGCTCGATCCAGGACGTGACGCCCACGCCGCACAACGGCTGCCGTCCGCCCAAGCGCCGCCGCGTCTGACGCAGGCTGCTGCTTGATCTGAGGGTTCGGGCGGTACGGCTCTTCGGGGCCGTATCGCCCGTACCCTTGTCATGAATCAGGGCATCAAATAGTGGGTGCCCCTGACTGAAGGATTCCTTCATGCTTATTGCACAGCGCCCGTCGCTGACCGAAGAGGTCGTCGACGAATTCCGCTCCCGGTTCGTGATCGAGCCGCTGGAGCCGGGCTTCGGCTACACCCTCGGCAACTCCCTCCGCCGCACCCTGCTCTCGTCGATCCCCGGCGCTGCTGTCACCAGCATCCGCATCGACGGTGTCCTGCACGAGTTCACCACCGTGCCGGGTGTCAAGGAGGACGTCACCGACCTCATCCTCAACATCAAGCAGCTGGTCGTGTCCAGCGAGCACGACGAGCCCGTCGTGATGTACCTGCGCAAGCAGGGCCCGGGCCTCGTGACCGCCGCTGACATCGCCCCGCCGGCCGGTGTCGAGGTGCACAACCCCGACCTGGTCCTCGCCACGCTCAACGGCAAGGGCAAGCTGGAGATGGAGCTGACCGTCGAGCGCGGTCGCGGCTACGTCTCCGCCGTGCAGAACAAGCAGGTCGGCCAGGAGATCGGCCGCATCCCGGTCGACTCGATCTACTCGCCAGTCCTCAAGGTCACGTACAAGGTCGAGGCGACCCGTGTCGAGCAGCGCACCGACTTCGACAAGCTGATCGTCGACGTCGAGACCAAGCAGGCCATGCGCCCGCGTGACGCCATGGCGTCCGCCGGCAAGACCCTGGTCGAGCTGTTCGGTCTGGCGCGCGAGCTCAACATCGACGCCGAGGGCATCGACATGGGCCCGTCCCCCACGGACGCCGCCCTTGCCGCCGATCTGGCGCTGCCGATCGAGGAGCTCGAGCTCACCGTTCGGTCGTACAACTGCCTCAAGCGCGAGGGCATCCACTCCGTGGGTGAGCTCGTCGCCCGCTCCGAGGCCGACCTGCTCGACATCCGCAACTTCGGTGCGAAGTCGATCGACGAGGTCAAGATGAAGCTCAACGGCATGGGTCTCGCGCTGAAGGACTCGCCTCCCGGCTTCGACCCGACCGCCGCCGCGGACGCCTTCGGCGCCGACGACGACGCGGACGCGGGCTTCGTGGAGACCGAGCAGTACTGATGAACTGCCCGAGGGCGTCCGCCCTCGGGGCCCTGTCCCCGGTACCTGATACGGCCGGGGCAGATCACTAGGAGAAACACCATGCCGAAGCCCACCAAGGGTGCCCGTCTGGGCGGCAGCGCCGCGCACGAGAAGCTTCTGCTGGCGAACCTCGCCAAGCAGCTCTTCGAGTACGGCCGCATCACCACCACCGAGGCGAAGGCCCGTCGCCTGCGTCCGTACGCGGAGCGTCTGGTCACCAAGGCGAAGAAGGGTGACCTTCACAACCACCGCCAGGTGCTGTCCGTCATCACCGACAAGAGCATCGTGCACACGCTCTTCACGGAGATCGGCCCGCGCTACGAGAACCGCCCGGGTGGCTACACCCGCATCACCAAGATCGGTAACCGTCGTGGCGACAACGCGCCCATGGCGATCATCGAGCTGGTGGAGGCCCTGACCGTGGCCCAGGAGGCCACTGGTGAGGCCGAGGCCGCGACGAAGCGCGCCGCCAAGGACGCCGAGGCCACCGACGCCAAGGTCGACACGGCCAAGGCCGACGAGGCTGCCGAGGAGTCGAAGGACGCGTAAGCGTTCTGACCGGTGTACGGGCGGGCCCGCATCCCTTCGGGGGTGCGGGCCCGTTCCGCTTGAGAGGATCTTCTTCGTGAGCGATGAAGCAGAGCCCGGGTTCGTGCGGGTGCGGCTGGATCTTTCGTACGACGGCAGGGATTTTTCCGGCTGGGCCAAGCAGAAGCAGGGGCAGCGGACCGTCCAGGGCGAGATCGAGGCCGCGCTGCGGACGGTGACGCGGTCGCAGGAGACGTACGAGCTGACCGTCGCGGGGCGGACCGACAGCGGTGTGCACGCCCGGGGGCAGGTCGCCCATGTCGACCTGCCGGAGAGCGTGTGGGCCGAACACAGCGACAAGCTGCTGCGCAGGCTCGCCGGGCGGCTGCCGCACGACGTGCGCGTGTGGCAGGTCGCCGAGGCGCCCGCCGGGTTCAACGCCCGGTTCGCGGCCGTGTGGCGGCGGTACGCCTACCGCGTGACCGACCACCCCGGTGGCGTCGACCCGCTGCTGCGGGGGCATGTGCTCTGGCACGACTGGCCGCTGGACATCGACGCGATGAACGCCGCCGCCGAGCGGCTCGTCGGTGAGCACGACTTCGCCGCGTACTGCAAGCGGCGCGAGGGTGCCACGACCATCCGTACGCTCCAGGAACTGCGGTGGGAGCGGCGGCCCGACGGGATCTTCGAGGCGACCGTGCGGGCGGACGCGTTCTGCCACAACATGGTGCGGTCGCTGGTCGGCGCCATGCTGTTCGTGGGGGACGGGCACCGGCCCGTGGAGTGGCCGGAGAAGGTGCTCCGCGCGGGCGTGCGGGACTCCGCCGTGCACGTCGTGCGGCCGCACGGGCTGACGCTCGAGGAGGTCGGCTACCCCGCCGACGACCTGCTCGCCGCGCGCAGCAAGGAGGCGCGCAACAAGCGGACGCTGCCCGGGGCCGGGTGCTGCTGAGCCCCGCCCGGCCGGACTACTGCGGGGCTTCGGCGGCGGCCGAAGCCTGGGCCGCGCCCCGCTGGTGGATCCGCTGGAACGCGAAGCGGGAGAGGTCGTCGCCGACGCCGTACGCCTTGCGGTCGCCCGTCGTCACGTCCTTGCCGCTGGTGTAGCCGGTGGTGGTGAAGTACGCGTAGCGGCCGTAGGCGTTGTAGGTGCCGCGGCACACGCCCGT
Source organism: Streptomyces sp. NPDC045678 (assembly GCF_056432085.1). NCBI lineage: Bacteria > Bacillati > Actinomycetota > Actinomycetes > Kitasatosporales > Streptomycetaceae > Streptomyces > Streptomyces sp. NPDC045678. Next base: position 212,323 of record NZ_JBWKJS010000008.1, on the reverse strand, counting down.
GCGGCAGAAGGCGGGCACGCCCTTGCCGGACAGCGAGTTCACGAGGCCCTTCTCCGCCTGCTCCTTGACCTTCTTCGCGTCGGCCGCGGTGTCGAACACGGCGACGCCGATCGTGACCGCGACGCCGTTCCTGAGGTAGCTGGCGCGGATCAGGCGCGTGCAGTCGTTCCTGGCGAGGACCGAGGCGAGGGCGGGCTGCGTGACCGACGTGCACTTCGTGGTGGAGTCGGTCGCGCCCTTCTTGTAGAGGCGCTCGCCGGTCCGCCACGACGTGCCGGGGAACATGCCCTCGGGGGTGAGCGGCGCCTTGTCCTTCTTGGCGCTGGAGATGAAGTCCTTGGGGTCCGGCGGGGGCGGCGGCGTGGTCGCCTCGAAGGACGGTCCCGCGTCCTTGCTCGCGCCGGGGATGTCCGCGGCCGTCGGCAGCTCACTGGCCGGCTTGTTCGACGCGGAGGACTCGTCGCCGTTCGCGGTGACGACGGTGATGGCGACGGCGGCGGCGATGCCGACCGTCGCGAACACACCGCCGCCGATCAGCAGCCACTTGCGGCGGCGGGTGCGCGCCTCGGAGGCCTCGGCGAGTGCCGCCCAGTCGGGCGTGGGCCCGCCGCCGGGTCCGCCCGTTCCGCCCGGACCCCACTGAGGTCCCCCTTGCCCAAAGCTCATGGGGCGCATCTTAGACGGGCTTCCCGGGATGTTGAGCGGGGGTTGCGTGGGGTGCCAGGCCTAGCCTGAGGCGTATGAATACGGGCAAATCGGCGGTTTGCGGGTGGTTGGAACGTCCGGCCGAGTCGTACGTCCGGTGGGTGCTCGGAGTGGTGCTCGTCGCCGCGGTCGTCCGGGTGGGCCTCGCCTCTCCGCAGGGCGGGATGGACAACGCCATCGTGGTGCGGGCCGCCGAGGCCTGGCTCGACGGGCGCTCGCCCTACGCCGACCGGCACTTCCTCTATCTCCCCGGTGCCGTGCTCGCGGCGGTGCCGCAGGCGCTGCTGCCCGCGGACGTGGTGCGGTTCCTGGTGCCCGCGGGGGTGACGGCGGGGCTCGTCGGGGGGTGGGTGTGTGCGCTGCGTGTGTACGGGGTGCCCTTGAGGAGTCGGTTCGCCGTGTACGGGCTGCTCGGGCTCGCGCTCGGCTTCGCACCTTTCGGGCACCTCGTCCAGCTCGGCAACTGGACGGTGGGCTCCGCGCTCGCGCTGCCGTGCGGGCTGCTCCTCGTGTGCCGCGGCCGGTGGATCGCGGCCGGGCTCGTCATCGGAGCGGCCGTCGCCGTGAAGCCGCTGCTCGCCCCCGTTGTCCTTCTCTTCGTGTTCGCGCGCAGATGGCGGGCGCTCGCGGCGGCGGTGGGCGTGCCCGCGCTGGTGTCGGCGGCCGCGGCCCTCGCCATGCCGGACCCGGCCGGGTTCTTCACGCGGACGCTGCCCTTCCTGCTGCGCGGTGAGGACTCGTTCGTACGTCTCTATGAGGCATCCCCCGCGGCGGTGCTCGCGCGGCTCGGGGTGCCGGAGTCGGGCGCCACGCTGCTGGCCGGGAGCGCGGCCGCGGCCGGGGTGTGGGGTGCGTGGCGACGGTGGGGGAGGGGAGGGGGCGGGGACGCCGCGCCGGCGAGGGTCGTGGAATGCGCCGTGATGCTGATGCTTTCGGCCTTTCTCGTCTCGCGTCCTTCGTACGACCACTACCTTCTGGTCGTGCTCCCGCTGCTCCTCGCGGGGGCCCTGACGCCGGGGGCGGCCGCGCGCGGTCCGTGGTTCTGGGTGGCGCTGGTGCCGCAGGTGCCGGGGTTCTCGTGGCCGTGGCTCGAGCCGGGGACGCGGCGGGCCTTCAAGGACGCGGTGACGCTGTGCGTGCTGGCGGGCACGGTCGGGTGGGCGTGCGTGCGGGGAGCTATGCTGGAAAGCGCAGACCCGCCTGGGGAGACGCCGGTGCCGGCCTCCAGAGCCGCGTTTTGACCGGTACGGGGCGGCGCGGGTACTCTCGGGGATTGATACGTATTGGTGTCCTCGATCTCACGCGAAAGGGCCCTTACGTAGGTTCCCTGGAGCAGTTACCAGTGGCTCGCATACGGGCAGCGTCCCCGGCATTGTGAGCCCCAGCTGCATGATCGCTTCCTGGGTGCCGTGTGTCTGGACCCCATCCACTGAAGAAGCGAAGGCTACTAAGTGCGTACGTACAGCCCCAAGCCCGGCGATGTGACCCGCCAGTGGCACGTCATCGACGCCCAGGACATCGTCCTGGGTCGTCTGGCGACCACCGCTGCCACCCTCCTGCGTGGCAAGCACAAGGCGATCTACGCCCCCCACGTTGACACCGGTGACTTCGTCATCATCATCAACGCGGAGAAGGTGCACCTCTCCGGCAACAAGAAGACCCAGAAGATGGCGTACCGCCACTCCGGTTACCCGGGTGGTCTGCGTTCCGTCCGTTACGACGAGCTGCTCGAGAAGAGCCCCGAGAAGGCTGTCGAGAAGGCCGTCAAGGGCATGCTCCCCAAGAACACCCTGGGCCGTCAGATGCTCTCGAAGCTGAAGGTCTACGCGGGCGACCAGCACCCGCACGGCGCTCAGCAGCCGGTCCCGTTCGAGATCACCCAGGTCGCGCAGTAGTTCCGGCCACCCCCAAAGACGTAAAGAAATCTGAGGAGAATCGTGGCCGAGACCACCGTTGAGCAGCCGGTCGAAGAGACCGAGGTTGTTGACGTCGAGCAGTACACCACCGAGTCCGAGGCGCCTGTCGAGGGCGAGTACACCTCGGAGTCGAACGCCGCGCGCTTCGGCGACCCGCAGCCGGCCGCCGGCCTGGGCCGTCGCAAGAACGCCATCGCCCGCGTCCGGATCGTCCCGGGCACCGGCAAGTGGAAGGTCAACGGGCGCACGCTCGAGGACTACTTCCCGAACAAGGTCCACCAGCAGGAAGTCAACGAGCCCTTCAAGGTGCTCGAGCTCGACGGCCGCTACGACGTCATCGCCCGCATCTCGGGTGGCGGCGTCTCCGGTCAGGCCGGTGCGCTCCGTCTCGGTGTCGCCCGTGCGCTGAACGAGGCCGACGTCGACAACAACCGTGGCGCCCTCAAGAAGGCCGGTTACCTCAAGCGTGACGACCGTGCGGTCGAGCGCAAGAAGGCCGGTCTCAAGAAGGCCCGCAAGGCCCCGCAGTACAGCAAGCGCTAATCGCTGCCTGCTCGTACTTTCGTTCGCCCCGGCGGCACTCACCGTGCTGCCGGGGCGTTCGTCTATTCAGGAACCCCCTGATCAGGAACCCCCTGAGGCAATTCGTTTTTCTTGAATGTTCGGAGGACAGCAGTGGGACGACTCTTCGGCACGGACGGCGTGCGCGGTGTCGCCAACGCGGATCTGACGGCCGAGCTCGCGCTCGGTCTCTCCGTTGCGGCGGCGCACGTACTGGCCGAGGCGGGCACCTTTGAAGGCCATCGCCCGGTGGCGGTGGTCGGGCGTGATCCGCGCGCGTCCGGGGAGTTCCTGGAGGCCGCGGTGGTCGCGGGTCTCGCGAGCGCGGGCGTGGACGTCCTGCGCGTCGGTGTGCTGCCCACCCCCGCGGTGGCGCATCTCACCGGTGCGCTGGGCGCCGACCTCGGTGTGATGCTCTCCGCCAGCCACAACGCGATGCCCGACAACGGCATCAAGTTCTTCGCCCGCGGCGGCCACAAGCTCGCCGACGAGCTGGAGGACCGCATCGAGTCCGTCTACGAGGAGCACTGCACGGGTGCCCCGTGGCAGCGGCCCACCGGTTCGGGCGTCGGCCGCGTGAAGTCGTACGACCAGGGGCTCGACCAGTACGTCGCCCACCTCATCGGGGTCCTCCCGAACCGCCTCGACGGGCTGAAGATCGTCCTCGACGAGGCGCACGGCGCCGCCGCGCGCGTCTCGCCCGAGGCCTTCGCGCGGGCCGGTGCCGAGGTCATCACGATCGGCGCCCAGCCCGACGGCCTGAACATCAACGACGGGTGCGGGTCCACGCACCTCGACCTGCTCAAGGCCGCCGTCGTCGAGCACAAGGCCGACTTCGGCGTCGCGCACGACGGGGACGCCGACCGGTGCCTCGCCGTGGACCACACGGGTGCCGAGGTCGACGGCGACCAGATCCTCGCCGTGCTCGCCCTCGCCATGCGGGAGCACGGCACGCTGCGCCACGACACGGTCGTCGCCACGGTCATGTCCAACCTCGGCTTCAAGCTCGCCATGGAGGGCCAGGGACTCTCCCTGGTGCAGACCTCCGTGGGCGACCGCTACGTGCTGGAGTCGATGAAGGAGCACGGCTTCGCCCTCGGCGGCGAGCAGTCCGGGCACGTGATCGTCCTCGACCACGCGACGACCGGCGACGGCACGCTGACCGGGCTGCTGCTCGCGGCGCGCGTCGCCGAGACGGGCCGTTCGCTCGCGGAGCTCGCGAGCGTCATGGAGCGGCTCCCGCAGGTCCTCATCAACGTGCCCGACGTCGACAAGTCGCGCGTGAAGACCTCCGCCGAGCTGAGTGCCGCGGTCGTCGAGGCCGAGCGTGAGCTCGGCTCCACCGGCCGGGTGCTGCTGCGTCCCTCCGGGACCGAGCCGCTGGTGCGGGTCATGGTCGAGGCCGCGGACATCGAGCAGGCCCGGTCCGTGGCCGGCCGTCTCGCCGACGTCGTGAAGTCCGCCCTGGGCTAGGCGCGCGCCGACTTCGCGGTGCGCTCGCGCTGCGTCGCCCAGAAGAACTTCTGGGCGAGCAGCGTGAGCGTGCCCGCGAGGACGATGCCGAGCAGGTTCAGGAGGAGCTGCTCCGTGGAGCCCCAGGCCTGCCTGTACTCGTCGTAGCTGAAGGCGACCGCCGCGTTCGCGGCGGCGGGGACCGTCGTCACCGAGATCGCCACGCCCACCAGCGCGCCCGACTTCGCCGAGGTGAGGGAGAGCGTGCCCGCGGCGCCCGCGAGGACGGCCACCACGAACGAGAACCAGTCGGGGCGGTAGATGAAGTTCGTGTTAGGGCGCTCCGACTTCAGGGCGTCGTGCGTGAACAGGCCCATCCCGTCCATGAAGTAGCTGAACCCGACCGTCACCACCATCGCCGCCGCGAAACCGACGAGCAGCGCGATCAGCGAGCGCAGGGCCAGCCGGGGCGCGCGGCGGACCAGGGCCGTGCAGAAGCCGGCCAGCGGGCCGAACTCCGGGCCCACCGCCATCGCGCCCACGACCAGGATCGCGTTGTCGAGGACCACACCGCACGCGGCGATCATCGTGGCGAGCGTGATGAACGCGACGTACGTGACCGAGAGCGTCGACTCCTCGTGGGTCGCGTCGGCCAGCTGCTCCCACAGGACCGCGTCCGCGCCCTCGCCGGGTGCGTCGTCCTCCGCCTCGTCCGCGCGCCGGGACAGCGAGAGGTCGATGGTCTCCACGGCGATCGAGCCCGACTCGTCGATGCCGAGTCCGCGCAGGCCGCCGATCAGTTCGTCGCCCGCCTCACGGGCCACGTCGCACATGACGACGTCGCCCGCGGGGTTGCGGGCCGCGCCCGGGAGCACCGCGAGGTGGGTGGTGCCGACCGTTCCCTCGATCAGGTCGACCACGTCGTCGGTTCTGTCCGGGGGTGTGATCAGGCGCAGGTGCAGCATGGACGCAGGGTAGCCGGGCTACGGCGCCTACAGTTTGCGCAGGCTGAGGCGTTGCACCTTGTGGTCGGGGCCCTTGCGGACGACCAGGGTGGCGCGGCTTCGGGTGGGGGCCACGTTCTCCACGAGGTTCAGCTTGTTGATCGTCCGCCAGGTGGTGCGGGCGTAGTCGAGCGCTTCCTCCTCCGACACCTGCGTGTACTTGCGGAAGTACGACGACGGGTTCTGGAACGCCGTCTGGCGCAGCTTCTTGAAGCGGTTCAGGTACCAGCGCTCGATGTCGTCCGCGCGGGCGTCGACGTACACGCTGAAGTCGAAGTAGTCCGCGAGGCCCACGCGGGTGCGGCCGTCCTTGCCGGGGAGCGCGGGCTGCAGGACGTTGAGGCCCTCGACGATGAGGATGTCCGGGCGGCGGACCGTGAGGCGCCGGTCCGGGACGATGTCGTAGATCAGGTGCGAGTAGACGGGCGCCGTCACCTCGTCCTTGCCCGCCTTGATGTCCGCGACGAAACGGGTGAGCGCACGGCGGTCGTACGACTCCGGGAAACCCTTGCGGGACATCAGGCCGCGGGCTTCGAGCTCCTTCGTGGGCAGGAGGAACCCGTCCGTCGTGACGCGCTCCACGCGCGGGTGCTCCGGCCAGCGGGAGAGCAGCGCCTGGAGGAGACGGGCGACGGTGGACTTGCCGACCGCCACGGAACCGGCGACCCCTATGACGAAGGGGGTGCCGGACTGGGACCCCTTCTCGCCGAGGAAGGTGTTGAGGGCTCCGCGCAGACCGTCCGTCGCGCCCACGTACAGGTTCAGCAGGCGCGAGAGCGGCAGGTAGATGTCGCGGACCTCGTCCAGGTCGATGACGTCGCCGAGGCCGCGGAGCTGTTCCACCTCTTCCGCTGTCAGGGGGAGCGGCGTCTTCTCGCGAAGCGCGCTCCACTCGGTGCGGGTGAGGTCGACGTAGGGAGTCGCCTCCGGCTTGGGCCGGTGGGCGCTCCGGGGTGCCGTCGGGGGCACGGAGACCGAAGAGATCACAGTCCATTGTTACGGCTGTTTGAACAGGACGGGGGGTGGGGTGGGGGGTGGGGTGTGTCACGCTGATCCGGTGATTATTGGGGTTGGCATCGATGTCGCGGAGATCGAGCGGTTCGGCGCCGCGCTGGAGCGGACGCCCGGGATGGCGGAGCGGCTCTTCGTGGAGAGCGAGTTGCTGCTGCCGGGCGGGGAGCGGCGGGGGATCGCCTCGCTGGCGGCGCGGTTCGCGGCGAAGGAGGCGCTGGCCAAGGCGTTGGGGGCGCCGGCGGGGCTGCGGTGGACCGATGCCGAGGTGTACGTCGAGGAGAGCGGGCAGCCCCGGGTCCGGGTGCAGGGGACGGTGGCCGAGCGGGCTTCGCTGCTCGGGGTCCGGTCCTGGCACGTGTCGCTCAGTCATGACGCGGGGGTCGCTTCCGCGGTGGTGGTGGCGGAGGGCTAGGCGGGCTTCGTTCGGCGGGGGCGCCCCGTGCGGGGGCAGACTGGGCGTATGCGTACTGCGTACAGCGTGGAGAGCGTCAGGTCGGGCGAGCGGGCCGTCATGGCCCGGGGGCCCGAAGGGATGTTGATGCAGCGTGCGGCGGCGGGGCTCGCCGCCGAGTGCGTCCGGCTGCTCGGCAAGGTGTACGGGGCGAGAGTCACGCTGCTGGTGGGCAGCGGGGACAACGGGGGCGACGCCCTGTACGCGGGGGCCCGGCTCGCTCGGCGTGGTGCCGGGGTCAGTGCCGTGCTGCTGGCGCCCGAGCGCGCGCATTCCGGGGGGCTCGCCGCGCTGCGGGCCGCCGGGGGCGTGGTGGTGGGCGCCGATGAGGAGCGGGCCGAGGATGTGGTCGCGCGGGCCGGGCTCGTCGTGGACGGGATCGTGGGGATCGGGGGCCGGGGCGGGCTGCGGGAGGACGCCGAGCGGCTCGTGGCGGCGGTGCGGGACGCCGTGGTCGTCGCCGTGGACCTGCCGAGCGGCGTCGACGCCGACACGGGTGAGGTGCACGGGGACGCGGTGCGGGCGGATGTGACGGTGACGTTCGGCGCGTACAAGCCGGGGCTGTTCATCGATCCGGGCCGGGAGCACGCCGGTGTCGTGCGGCTCGTCGACATCGGACTCGAACCGGAGGAACTGGGGGCGGGAGCGGCCGAGGCGCTGCAATTCGCGGACGTCGAACGGCTGTTGCCCGTGCCCGGCGGCGAGAGCGACAAGTACCGGCGCGGAGTCGTGGGGATCGTCGCGGGTTCCGAGCGGTATCCCGGCGCCGCGGTGCTCGCCGTCGCGGGCGCCCTGCGCGGGGGTGCGGGGGCCGTTCGGTACGTGGGTCCCGCCGCGGACGCCGTCATCGCGCGGTTCCCCGAGACCCTGGTGTCCGCGGGGCCGCCGTCCAAGGCGGGCCGTGTGCAGGCGTGGGTCGTCGGGCCCGGGCTCGGGGAGGACGGGGAACGGCTGGGAGAGGTGCTCGCCGCGGATGTGCCCGTGCTGATCGACGCCGACGGGCTGCGGCTCGCCGGGGAGCGTGACGTACGGGAGCGGCGGGCGCCGACGCTCCTCACACCGCACGCCGGGGAGGCCGCCGCGCTGCTCGGCGTGGCCAGGGAAGAGGTCGAGGCGGGACGCCTCGCCGCCGTACGGGAGCTGGCCCGGCGGTACGGGGCGACGGTGCTCCTGAAGGGGTCGACGACGCTCGTGGCCTCGGACGAGGGCCCGGTGCGGGTCAATCCGACCGGGACGCCCTGGCTCGCCACGGCGGGCAGCGGCGACGTGCTCTCCGGGCTCGCCGGGTCACTCCTGGCGGCGGGGCTCGACGCGCGGGACGCGGGGTCCGTCGGCGCGTACCTCCACGGGCTCGCCGGGCGGCACGCGTCGGACGGGGCGCCCGTGGGGGCGCAGGACGTGGCGAACGCGATTCCCGCGGTGTGGCGGGAGGTGGGGAGGCCCTGACGCCTGTGCCGGAAGGCAGGGGGTCCGTGGCCGGTCGTGTTTTCGGACGGCCCTTCGAGTGACGTACCCGCGCGGCTGACGGGCGGGTGGCGGTCGAGCGGGTTCGCTCATCACATGATCAGTAAGCCAGTCCGGCGCGGGCTTCCCGTGCTGCTCGCCGTTGCCGCGGTCCTGCCTGCCGTCCCCGCGTCCGCCGACCCCGTGCCGCCCCGGCCCGCGGCCCCCGGCACCTCCCCGCTCGTCCCCGGCATCCCGGCCGCGCCGCGCCACCCGTACCAGCTGGACACCCGCGACCAGGCCCTGGCGCCGCACGTGTACCGGCCGAGCCCCGCCGAGAACGCCGTGGAGCCCATGGCGGCGCCGACCGGCACCGACGCCCTCGTCGAGTACGTGCCGCCGAGCGAGATCGCCGCCGGGGCCGCGCCCGCGTGCACCAAGCGCACCGGGCCCTATCAGCGGCAGGTCGAGCGCTGGCTCCGGCGGAAGGTGGACGGCAAGCAGTCCGCCGGGGACTGCCGGGCCGTCCGCGCGTTCCAGCGCAAGCAGGGCATCCGGCCCGCGATCGGGTTCGCGGGGCCCGTGACCTGGTCCCGGATGCGGCTGATCACCGCCCGCAAGAACCCGAACGTCAGGAAGAAGTGCCCCACGCGCGCGTACCGCGTCGCCTGTGTCGATCTGACCCGTCAGCTGATGTGGGTGCAGAAGGGCAGGAAGGTGCTGCTCGGCCCCGTTCCCGTCCGTACCGGACGAGCCGGCCACCGGACCCGCACGGGCTTGCACAAGGTCTACTGGAGGCACAAGAACCACTGGTCGTCGCTGTACCGGACCCCCATGCCGTACAGCCAGTTCTTCAACGGCGGCCAGGCGTTCCACGCCATCTACGGCAGCGTGTACAGCCCGCCGGGATCACGCGGCTGTGTGAACATGCGGGTCGCCGACGCCCGCGCGCTGTGGAAGACGCTGTCCAAGGGAGACCGCGTCCGAGTGTGGGGGCGCAAGCCGGGCACGTGAGCGGACCGGGCCCTATCCGGCGGCCAAGGCCTGCGGGAGCAGGGGGTGTCGGCGGGCTCTGAGACACTTGTCCGCGATGAACGAGACAGCACCTTTCCGTGTCCGGGCCGAGATCGACCTCGCCGCCCTCCGCGCCAACGTGCGCGCGCTGCGCGCCCACGCGCCGGACGCCGCGTTCATGGCCGTGGTGAAAGCGGACGGTTACGGCCACGGAATGGTGCCCTGCGCCAGGGCCGCACGCCAGGCGGGCGCCACCTGGATCGGCACCGCCACTCCCCAGGAGGCCCTGGAACTGCGTGCCGCGGGCCTGCCCGGCCGCATCATGTGCTGGCTGTGGACGCCCGGCGGCCCCTGGCGCGAGGGCGTCGAGGCCGACCTGGACATGTCGGTGAGCGCGCTGTGGGCGCTGGAGGAGGTGACGGCCGCCGCGCGCGAGGCGGGGCGGACCGCGCGCATCCAGCTCAAGGCCGACACGGGCCTGGGACGGAACGGCTGCATGCCCGCCGACTGGCCCGGCCTCGTCGACCGCGCCCTGCGCGCCGAGGCCGAAGGGCTTGTCACGGTCACCGGCCTCTGGTCGCACTTCGCGTGCGCCGACGAACCCGGGCATCCGTCGATCGCCGCGCAGCTCACGGTCTTCCGCGAGATGGTGGCGTACGCCGAGGACCGGGGGCTCCGCCCCGAGGTGCGGCACATCGCCAACTCCCCGGGCATGCTGACGCTGCCGGAGGCGCACTTCGACCTCGTACGTCCGGGCATCGCGATGTACGGCGTCTCACCGAGCCCCGAGGTGGGCACCTCCCAGGACTTCGGGCTGCGGCCCGTCATGACGCTCACCGCCTCGCTCGCCCACGTGAAGCGCGCCCCGGCCGGTCACGGCGTCAGCTACGGCCACCATTACGTCACGCCGGGCGAGACGACCCTCGGCCTCATCCCGGCGGGGTACGGCGACGGGATCCCGCGCCACGCCTCCGGCACGGCCCCCGTCCTCGTCGACGGCAAGCTGCGGACCGTCGCCGGCCGTATCGCGATGGACCAGTTCGTCGTGGACCTCGGCGGGGACGAGCCCGAAGTGGGCGCGGAAGCCGTGCTGTTCGGCCCCGGCGACCGCGGCGAGCCGACCGCCGAGGACTGGGCGCAGGCCGCGGGCACCATCGCGTACGAGATCGTCACCCGCATCGGATCGCGTGTCCCGCGCGTCCATGTGAACGAGCGGCCCGACGACTGACCGGCTGCCCGACAGGGAACTGACGGGTAACCGACCGGAACCGACCGGGAACTGACGAGGAGCGGCACGTGAGCGAGAGCAGCACGGGGGCGGCCGCGGCGGAAGCGGTGTCGGAGGCCGCCGCCGCGGCCGGGAACTGGCGCAGGGCAGGCGTCGCGGGTGCGGCGATAGGCGTCCTGGCCGCGGGTGCGGCCGCGGGCGTCGCCATAGAGCGGCTGACCGTCGGCCGCGGCATGCGCAAGAAGGCGCGGCTCGCGCTCGACGCGTCGGGGCCGTACGGCTCGCTGCGCGGCATGCCCGGCACGGCGTACGCGGACGACGGCACGGAGCTCTCGTACGAGGTCGAAGAGGTCGAGGAGACCACCGAGGCCGGAGGCGGCGGGGACGGCGACCGCGCCCCGCGGCGGCGCCGGCTCTTCGGGCGCAGGGCCCCCGCGCCCGTCACCGTCGTCTTCAGCCACGGCTACTGCCTGAGCCAGGACTCCTGGCACTTCCAGCGGGCCGCCCTGCGCGGTGTCGTCCGCGCCGTCTACTGGGACCAGCGCAGTCACGCCCGTTCGGCGCGCGGGGTCGACCAGCTCGAACACGACGTGCCGGTCTCCATCGACCAGCTGGGGCGCGACCTGAAGGCCGTCATCGACGCCGCCGCGCCCGAGGGGCCGCTCGTCCTCGTCGGGCACTCCATGGGCGGCATGACGACCATGGCGCTCGCCGACCAGTTTCCCGAGCTGATCCGCGACCGCGTGGTGGGCGTCGCCCTGATCGGCACGTCGTCCGGGCAGCTCGGCGAGGTGAACTTCGGCCTTCCGGTCGCCGGGATGAACGCGGTCCGGCGGGTGTTGCCCGGCCTGCTGCGGGCGCTCGGCTCGCAGGCCGAACTGGTGGAGCGGGGGCGGCGGGCCACCGCGGACCTCTTCGCGGGCGTCATCAAGCGGTACTCGTTCTCGCGCAAGGACGTGGACCCGGCGATCGCGCGGTTCGCGGAGCGGATGATCGAGTCGACGCCGATCGACGTGGTCGCGGAGTTCTACCCGGCCTTCGCCGAGCACGACAAGGCGGCGGCCCTCAAGCACTTCGCCGAGCTGCCGGTGCTCGTGCTGGCGGGGAACGAGGACCTGGTCACGCCGAGCGAGCACAGCGAGGCCATCGCCCACCTGCTGCCCGACGCCGAACTGGTCCTCGTCCCGGACGCCGGTCACCTGGTCATGCTGGAGCACCCGGAGGTGGTCATGGACCGCCTGGCGGACCTGCTGGTGCGGGTGGGCGCGGTGCAGGGGGCCGGGCAGCGGGGCTGAACACGGGCTCCGGGCCTCGGCGGACCTGAGCACGGGCTCCGGGCCTCGGCGGGCCCGAGCGCGCGCTCCCAGCCGCTACCGTGGGCGGTATGGAAGCACCGCACCACGAGGCTCCGGCCGTCACACTCAAGATCACTGTCAACTCCCCCGAACACATGGGCGAGTTGGGGCGTCGTCTGGCCAAGCTGCTGCGCCCGGGCGACCTCGTCATGCTCACCGGCGAGCTCGGCGCCGGCAAGACGACGCTGACCCGCGGCCTCGGCGAGGGCCTCGGCGTGCGCGGCGCCGTCACCTCCCCGACCTTCGTCATCGCCCGCGTGCACCCGCCGCTCGGCGAAGGCCCCTCGCTGGTCCACGTCGACGCGTACCGCCTCGGGGGCGGGCTCGACGAGATGGAGGACCTGGACCTCGACGTCTCGCTGCCCGAGTCCGTGATCGTGGTCGAGTGGGGCGACGGCAAGGTGGAGGAGCTGTCGGACGACCGGCTGCGGGTCGTCATCGACCGCACGGTGGGCGATACGACGGATGGCGAGACCGGCGAGACCGGCGGGACCGGCGCGGCCGACGAGGTGCGCGAGGTGACGATCACCGGGCTCGGCGCGCGCTGGGCGGACGCGGATCTGGCGTCGCTGGGCGCCTGAGGGCCCGAAGGCCCCCCGCTCGCACTCCCGCCCCGGGCCTTTGGTCCGGGGCGTTTCTCGTACGTTCGACCGAACGTTCCGACAAGGCGTCGGCAAAATGTTGCGTTGCGTGTGTCAGGCGTGGTCACATGGGATACAGGTCTTGGTTAGGTCTACCTAACCACGTCCGCCCCCGGAGCCCCCAGGAGGCATCCATGACGGCTTCAGAACGTGACGCCTACGCACAGCCGCGCGGGAACGGGCTGCCCGGACCCTCGGTCGCCGTGGACCCCTCGCACCTGTCGATGAGCGATCTGCTCGCGTCGTGCGCCGCCGCGAGCGCCGTCTCCACGCCGCCGAGCGACCCCCCGGCCTCCGCGCCGGCCGCGCCCGCGGAACGGCGTCGGCCGTCCCGCTGATCAGAGAACCATCCCGATCAGAGAACCTCCCTGATCAGAGAACCCCCCTGATCGGGGAACCAGCCTGATCGGGGAACCAGCCTGATCAGGGAACGACGACAACCTTCTTGTCGCGCAGCGCGAACTCCCACATCGCCTTGGCCTGCGCCCGCGACTGGCGGATGCCGCCCGTCTTCTTCGACGGATCCGGCTTCGGCGTCGAGCCGTCGACCGCGGCGCTGAAGCCGACCGCGACCCCGTCGGTGAGCGTGAAGACCACGACGTTCTCGATCGGCACGCCGTCCGTACCGGTGACACGGCCCGTCCGCGACGTGACCGCGTACGTGCCCGGGGCCGGATCGACCGTGCCCGGCGTGACCTTGAACGTCTGCTTGGCCTTGCCGGACGCCTCGACCAGCCAGACGCGGTCGTCCTCGAGGGAGTACACGACGCGCTCGCCGGTGCCGGACTGCGCGGGCACGGCCGCGGGATTCTTCTTGTCCTTGGGGGAGCGCGACGCCGAGGCGGAGGGCGACTTGTCGGCCTTCTCCGGGTGGTCCGGCGCGCTGGCCGATGCCTGGAAGGCGAGGAACCCGACCGCGGCGAGCGCGGCAGCGGTGAGCCCGGCCACGAATCCCGAGCTGCTCCTTGACACCTTGCGCCACCCACCTCTTCGTACTGCGTACGGCTACGGAGTGACGGTAGCAGCAGCCGTGCCCCATCCCCGGGCAGCCGCACCTCATCCCGGTGCGGGCCGTGCGGAGCGCCCGGGAGCCGTAGGCTGTTCGCGTGCTCTTGCTCGCTCTGGATACCGCAACGCCCGCCGTCACCGTCGCCCTCCACGACGGCTCCTCCGTCGTCGCGGAGTCGAGCCAGGTGGACGCCCGCCGTCACGGGGAACTGCTGCTTCCGGCCGTCGACCGTGTGCTCGCCGAGGCCGGCCTGAAACTCGACGCCGTGACCGGCATCGTCGCTGGTGTGGGCCCCGGCCCCTACACCGGCCTCCGTGTCGGCCTGATGACCGCCGACACCTTCGGCCTCGCGCTCGGCGTCCCGGTGCACGGAGTGTGCACGCTGGACGGCCTCGCGTACGCCTCGGGCATCGAGAGCGGCCCCTTCGTGGTGGCCACCGACGCCCGCCGCAAGGAGGTCTACTGGGCGCGCTACGACGACGTGCGCACGCGCGCCGGCGAGCCCGCCGTCGACCGGCCCGCCGACATCGCCGCCGAGGTCGAGGGGCTGCCCGCCGTCGGCGCGGGCGCGCTGCTCTACCCCGACACGTTCCCCGACGCCCGCGCCCCCGAGCACGTCTCGGCGGCCGCGCTGGCCTCGCTCGCCGCCGAGAAGCTGGCCGCGGGCGAGGAGCTCCTCGAGCCCCGGCCGCTGTACCTGCGCCGCCCCGACGCGCAGGTCCCCAAGAACTACAAGGTGGTCACCCCGAAGTGACCCAGGTGACGGAGTCCGCCGTGCTGCGCGAGATGCGCTGGTGGGACATCGACGCGGTGTTCGTCCTGGAGAAGGAGCTCTTCCCGGACGACGCCTGGTCCCGCGGGATGTTCTGGTCCGAGCTCGCCCACGCGCGCGGCCCGCTCGCCACCCGGCGCTACGTGGTGGCGACGGACGGCGACCGCCTCGTCGGGTACGCGGGACTCGCGGCCTCCGGAGACCTCGCCGACGTCCAGACCATCGCGGTGGCCCGCGACCACTGGGGCACCGGTCTCGGCGCCCGGCTCCTCACCGACCTGCTCCAGGCCGCGACCGCCTTCGAGTGCGCCGAGGTGATGCTGGAAGTGCGGGTCGACAACACACGGGCGCAGAAGCTGTACGAGCGCTTCGGCTTCGAGCCCATCGGCTTCCGGCGCGGCTACTACCAGCCCGGCAACGTGGACGCCCTGGTCATGCGCCGCACCGATCCCTCCACCCCCGCATCCGGCGTACAAGGAACCGAGATTCATGGCTGACTCGCGCGACGAACCCCTCGTCCTCGGCATCGAGACCTCCTGCGACGAGACCGGCGTCGGCATCGTCCGCGGCACCACGCTGCTCGCGGACGCCGTCGCCTCCAGCGTCGACGAGCACGCACGCTTCGGCGGCGTCGTGCCCGAGGTGGCCTCCCGCGCCCACCTCGAAGCGATGGTGCCCACCATCGACCGTGCCCTGAAGGAAGCGGGCGTGAGCGCGAGGGACCTCGACGGCATCGCGGTGACCGCGGGCCCCGGTCTCGCGGGCGCGCTGCTCGTCGGCGTCTCGGCCGCGAAGGCGTACGCGTACGCGCTCGGGAAGCCGCTCTACGGCGTCAACCACCTCGCCTCGCACATCTGCGTCGACCAGCTGGAGCACGGGCCGCTGCCCGAGCCGACGATGGCGCTCCTCGTCTCCGGCGGCCACTCGTCGCTGCTGCTCTCGGAGGACATCACGTCCGACGTCCGGCCGCTCGGCTCGACGATCGACGACGCGGCGGGCGAGGCCTTCGACAAGATCGCGCGCGTGCTGAACCTCGGCTTCCCCGGCGGCCCGGTCATCGACCGGTACGCGCGCGAGGGCGACCCGAACGCGATCGCCTTCCCGCGCGGCCTCACCGGACCCCGCGACGCCGCGTACGACTTCTCCTTCTCCGGCCTGAAGACGTCCGTCGCCCGCTGGATCGAGGCGAAGCGGGCCGCGGGCGAGGAGGTGCCGGTACGTGACGTGTCGGCGTCCTTCCAGGAGGCGGTCGTCGACGTGCTGACCCGCAAGGCCGTGCGGGCCTGCAAGGACGAGGGCGTCGACCACCTCATGATCGGCGGTGGCGTGGCCGCCAACTCGCGGCTGCGCGCCCTCGCCCAGGAGCGGTGCGAGAAGGCGGGCATCCGGCTGCGCGTGCCGCGCCCCAAGCTCTGCACGGACAACGGCGCGATGGTCGCGGCCCTCGGCGCGGAGATGGTGGCCCGCAACCGGGCGGCATCGGACTGGGACCTGTCGGCGGACTCGTCGCTCCCGGTGACGGAACCGCACGTGCCGGGTCACGCGCACGCGCACGCGCACTCGCACTCCCACGACCACGTGCACGAGGTCAGCAAGGAGAACCTGTACTCATGACGGTCGCGCTGATGTGGGAGGCCCGGGCGGCCGAGGGGCGCGGCGACGCACTGCTCGCCTGGGCGCGCGCCCAGGAGCTCGACGGCACCCCGACCCGCCGCGAGACGTTCCGCGCCCCGCAGGACCGGGTGCTCGTCATCACGTGGTGGGACGCCGCGTACGACGCGGAGCTGCCCGAACTCCCGGAGCCCGCGGAGGACCTCGTGACGCGTGCGGTGCACCGGTGGCGGTTCGAGTCGGTGGAGGGGGCCTAGGCCTTCTCGTACGTCAACAAGTACCGCCAGAAAAGGAGTTGGCGCACACTGCTGCCCGGCAGCAGGCGGGACGCCTCCGCGCGGATCGCGGGGAGTCGCATGTCCGGCCGGTGCACCGGAGGCTTGAGCGGCGGCTTGCGTGCGCCCCGGAGGCGCTCGGAGGCGTGGACCGCCGCCCGCGCCACCGCGTTCGCGGGGGAGGCCACGACGTCCCACCAGGTCATGCCCGCGTAGCAGCCGAGGACGAGCAGGGTGCCGCCCGGGGCGAGGGCGTCGCGCAGGCGGGTCACCGTGTCGAAGGGCATGTGGTGCAGGCTCGCCAGGCAGGTGATGACGTCGTAGTGGGCCGCGGGCAGGGCTTCCTTCGTCACGTCCGCCCGGCGGAAGCGGGGGCCGCCGCCCGCGGCCTCCGCCTCGGCGATGACCTCCGCCGACGGGTCCAGCGCGTCGACCTCGTAGCCGCGGGCCGCCAGGCGACGGGCGAAGCGGCCCGTGCCGCAGCCGACGTCGAGGGCGGTGCGGCCGCCCCCCGGCGGCAGGCTCCGGAGGAGCAGGGGGTGGTAGTGGTCGTTGTGATCGAAGGGCACACGGGGGAGCCTCGCACACCCGCCCGGGTCGCCGGTACGTCCGCTCGGCCCACCGGTGCGTCCGCCTGGGGCGCCGGTACATCTGCCCGGGTCGCCGGTGCGTCCGTCCGGCCCACCGGTACACCCGCCCGGATCACCGGTACACCCGCCCTGACTACCGGTACGCCCGCTCGGCCCACCGGTACATCCGCCCGGGTCGCTGGTACGTCTGCTCGGCCCACCGGTACATCCGCCCGGGTCGCCGGTGCGTCCGCCCGGGTCGCTGGTGCGTCTGCCCGGGTCGCCGGTACTCCCGCCCGGATCACCGGTGCGTCCGCCCGGGTCGCCGGTACGTCCGCCCGGCCCACCGGTGCGTCCGGCCGGGTCGCCCGTGCGTCCGCTCGGCCCACCGGTACATCCGCCCGGCCCACCGGTACACCCGCCCGGATCACCGGTACACCCGCCCGACCCACCGGTACACCCGCCCGGATCACCGGTACACCCGCCCGACCCACCGGTACACCCGCCCAGATCACCGGTTCCCCCATACGTGATCACCGGGAGTTCGGCGCCCTGCCCAGCAGCCCGTCGATGACCGCCCCGAGTTGGCCCGCCACGTCGTAGTCGTCGGTGAGCTCCGACCAGCGGTTCGCCAGCGCCGCCAGGTGAGGGAGGTCGGTCGCGTCCGCGTCGGCGAGCAGGTCAGGGAAGTGGCGCTTGCGGCCCGGGTCCTCGGCGCGGCGCTCCATCGCGCGGCGGAAGGCGAGGTCTCCGTAGACGCAGTGCCAGATCGTCCGGTACGCGCGTACCGCCTCCTCGGGAGCGAGCCCGCACGCGATGCCGCAGGCGATGATCTCCTCGACCATCCACAGGGCGCCCTCGTCCGTGAGGTCGCCGAGGCTGAGCACCTCGACCACCCAGGGCATCCGCGCCAGCGTGCCGTGCATGTGCAGGGAGACGGCGAGGAGGCGGTCGCGCGGGTCGGCGGGGAGTTCGGGACGCGGGACCGTCGCGGCCGTACCGGCGAGCGTGAGCATCAGGAGCTCGTCCTTGTCGCGCACGTGGTGGTAGAGCGCCATCGGCGTCGTGCCGACCTCCTTGGCGACCCTGCGCATGCTCAGGCCCGCGACGCCCTCCGTCTCCAGGATCCGGCGGGCCGTCGCGACGATCGTCTCCGGCTCGATGCGGCGGGGGCGGCCCACGGAACGCTTCTTCGCCGGGGCGGGGGCCCCGGCTTCCTTCGAGGGGGTCGTCCGCTCGTTGTCTTCTGCTGCCACCCGCTCATTGTCCCGCCCGCCCGGGGGAGGGGCGCCGCAACCCTTGCGCTATTCCTATACGCGTATAGTAATGTCCGTCGCATGGTGAACGTGAACCCGAATCCGAGCCCGGACACCCCGCACGGGCGTCTGCTGCTGCCGGTGCTGCTCACCGTGCAGTTCCTCGTCTCCCTCGACATGTCCGTCGTCAACATCGCCCTGCCCGACATGGGCGCCGACCTCGGCTTCGCGCCCGACTCGCTGCTCTGGGTCGTCAACGCCTACGCGCTCGCCTTCGGCGGCCTGCTCATGCTCGGCGGGCGCCTCGCCGACCTCGTCGGCCGGCGGCGCACCCTCATGTGGGGCTTCGCGGTCTTCGGCGCGGCGAGCCTCGCGGGCGGGCTCGCCCTCGCGCCGGGGCAGCTCATCGCGGCGCGGGCGGTGCAGGGCGCGGGCGCGGCGGCGCTCGCACCCGTCGCGCTCGCCCTGATCACCGTGAACTACGCGGCGGGGCCCGCGCGGTCCCGCGCGCTCGGCCTGTGGGGCGTCTCCGGGGCGCTCGGCGGCGCCGTCGGGATCATGGCGGGCGGCGTGCTCACCGACTGGGTGGGCTGGCGCTCCGTGATGCTGATCAACGTCCCCGTGGTGCTCGCCGCGCTCCTCGCCGCCCGGCGCGGCGTGCCCGCGGACCGCCGTACGGGACCCGCGCCCCGCCTCGACGTCACCGGCGCCCTGCTCGTCACGGCGGGGGCGACGCTGCTCGTCCTCGGTCTCGTACGCACGGAGACGTACGGCTGGACGTCGGGCACCACCCTCGGCACGCTCGGCGCCGCGGCCGCGCTGCTCGCCGCCTTCGTCGCCGTCGAGGCCCGCAAGCGCGAGCCCCTGCTGCGGCTCGGCCTGCTCGGCACGGCGCACCGGCCCGTGCTCTCCGCGAACGTCTTCGCCCTGCTGATGTCCTCGGGACAGTTCGCCGCGTTCTACTTCACCTCGCTCTACCTCCAGCAGGTGATGGAGTACGGGCCGACGGCGGCCGGCGCCGCGTTCCTGCCGTTCTGCGCGGGCGTCGTGGCCGGGTCGACGGCCGCCACCCGGACGGTCGGGCGGCTCGGCGAGCGGACGCTCCTCGTGGCGGGCGGACTGCTCGGGGCCGCCGGGTTCGGGTGGTTCGCGCTGACGGTCGAGGCGGGCGGCACGTTCCTGAGCTCCATCCTCGGGCCCTCGCTGGTCGCGAGCGTCGGCATCGGCCTGTGCTTCGTACCGCTCGGCGTGGCGGCGACCGGCGGCGTCGCCCCGGAGGAGACCGGCATGGCCTCCGGGCTGCTCAACAGCTCCCGCCAGCTCGGCGGCTCCCTCGGCCTCGCGGTCCTGGTCACCGTCGCGGCGAGCGCCACGGGGGAGGGGCGCGGCAGGAGCGCCCTCGCCGACGGGTACGCGGCCGCCTTCGCCGTGTCCGCCGGGCTCCTGGTGGCGGCGGCCCTGGCGACCGCGGTCCTGCACGGACGGCGTACGCCGCCGGCCGCGGCCCCGGCCACACCGACGCGACCTGCGAAAACAGCCGCCGGGGAAGAAACTTCGAAAAATCTCGGCGACGATGTCGAAACGGGCGTCTCCCGTTCGACGCAGGGGTGAGAGGCGAGGAGAGGCCACGCCGCCACCCGAAGGGGAGACCACCATGCCGCGCTACCTGACGATGATCCGCATCGACGAGAACAACGCGCCCGAGGGCGGCCCGAGCCCCGAACTGCAGGAGCGCATGGGCGCGCTCCTGGAGGAGATCACCAGGGCCGGGGTCATGCTCGACACCGCGGGCCTGCGGCCGACCTCCGAAGGCACCCGCGTGACCTGGGACAAGGGCGAACTGACCACGACGGACGGCCCGTTCACCGAGACCAAGGAGGTCATCGGCGGCTACTCCATCTGCCAGGCCAAGGACATGGCGGAAGCCGTCGAGTGGACCAAGCGGTTCCTCAAGACCCACGAGGACTACTGGACGGTCACCGCCGAGGTCCGGGAGATCGAGGGCTGAGCCGCACCCTTGTTGCCTTTGCGGCGGTGGCGCCGGGGTGCTCTGATGGATGGCCGTGAGCCATCCCCCGGAGCACCCCCGCCAGGCCATCGAAACCGTCTTCCGCATGGAGTCGCCACGCATCATCGCCGGTGTCACGCGGATCGTACGAGACGTCGGCATCGCCGAGGAGCTGGCCCAGGACGCCCTCGTGGCGGCCCTCGAACAGTGGCCCGCGCAAGGCGTCCCCGACAATCCGGGCGCCTGGCTCATGGCCACCGCCAGGAACCGCGCCGTCGACCTGGTGCGCCGCCGCGAGCGCTACGCCCGCAAGCTCGCCGAGGTCGGCCGCGACCTGGAGACCGCCCCGGCGCAGGCGGGCCCGCTCGAACCCGCCGACCCCGACGCGATCGACGACGACCTCCTGCGCCTCGTCTTCATCGCCTGCCACCCGGTGCTCTCCACCGAGGCCCGCGTGGCGCTCACGCTGCGCCTCCTCGGCGGCTTGTCCACCGCGGAGATCGCGCGCGCGATGCTGGCCCCCGAACCGACCGTGGCGCAGCGGATCGTGCGCGCCAAACGCACCCTCGCCGCCCGGGCCGTCGCCTTCGAGGTCCCCTACGGCCCCGACCGCGACGCCCGCCTCGGCTCGGTCCT
Source organism: Streptomyces sp. NPDC045678 (assembly GCF_056432085.1). Classification (NCBI taxonomy): domain Bacteria; kingdom Bacillati; phylum Actinomycetota; class Actinomycetes; order Kitasatosporales; family Streptomycetaceae; genus Streptomyces; species Streptomyces sp. NPDC045678. Next base: position 191,403 of record NZ_JBWKJS010000008.1, on the reverse strand, counting down.
CGAAGTCATCTACCTGATCTTCAACGAGGGGTACGCGGCCACGGCGGGCGACGACCTCGTGCGCCCCGCCCTCTGTGAGGACGCGCTGCGCCTGGCCCGGGTGCTCACCGCCCTCATGCCCGAGGAGTCGGAGGCGCACGGCCTGGCCGCGCTCCTCGAACTGCAGGCCTCGCGCACGGCGACCCGCACGGGGCCGGCCGGCGAGCCGGTGCTGCTGAAGGACCAGAGCCGGGCCCACTGGAACCAGATGCTGGTCCGGCGCGGTTTCGCCGCCCTGGCACGGGCCCAGGCGACGGCGCCCTCCCCGGCGGGCGCCCTGGGCCCGTACGCCCTCCAGGCCGCGATCGCCGCCTGCCACGCCCACGCGCACAGCTACGAGGAGACCGACTGGCAGCAGATCGCCGCCCTCTACGGCCTCCTCGCCGCCCGCGCCCCGTCCCCGGTCGTCGAGCTGAACCGCGCGGTCGCGGTGGCGATGGCCCAGGGGACGGAGGCCGGGCTCGTCCTGGTCGACGCGCTGACCGCCGAACCCGTCCTGAAGGACTACCACTTGCTGCCCAGCGTCCGGGGCGACCTCCTGGAGCGGCTCGGACGCACCGACGAGGCCCACGCGGAGTTCGAGCGTGCGGCGTCGATGGCGCGCAACGAGCGGGAACGGGAACTGCTCCTGGCGCGGGCCGCCGACTGCTGGGCCGGGTCGGGCCGCGGGGCGCGACCGGCGGAGAGCGCCCAGCAGGGCCGCGCCTAGGCGGGCGGGGGTGCCGGGTGGCCGATCAGCATCGTCGGGGCGCCCGCCACCCGCGTCAGGAAGACGGTCGCCGCGTTCTTCCCCTGCGGCTTCACCTTGCGCCGCAGCTCCTCCGGTTCGACGGCCGAGCCGCGCTTCTTCACGGTGAGGACGCCGACCCCGCGCTCGCGCAGCAGGGCCTTCAGCTTCTTCACGTTGAACGGGATCCGGTCGGTAATCTCGTACGCCGTCGCGTACGGGGTGGCGTGCAGGGCGTCGGAGGTGACGTACGCGATGGTCTCGTCGACGAGTCCGCCGTCGACCCGGGCGGCGACCTCGGCGACAAGGTGGGCGCGGATGACGGCGCCGTCCGGCTCGTACAGGTAGCGCCCGACGGGACGCACCTCGGGGTCGGGCAGCATCGTGGCGAGCGGGCTCCACAGGGCGGCGCCGCCGGGCAGGAGCGTGGCGCGGTGCGAGGCGGGCGTGTCCGTGCCGAACCAGAGCACGGCCTCCTTCACGTCGCCGCCGTCCGAGATCCACTCGGCTCCCGCCTCCGCGGGGATCGCCTCGTGCGGGATGCCGGGGGCGATCTTCAGCGCGGCGAGAGGGGCCGCGAGGGCCGCCCCGACCGCCCAGGACAGGGGCGGGGAGTAGGCCTCGGGGTCGAAGATCCGTCCGCGGCCGCCCCGCCGCGCGGGGTCCACGAAGACGGCGTCGTACGCGGACGTGTCCACGCCGGTGACATCCGCCTCGCGCACCTCGATCAGGTCGGCGAGACCGAGCGCCTCGGCGTTGGCGCGGGCGACCGCGCAGGTCAGCGGGTCACGGTCGACGGCGAGCACGGAGATCCCGGCGCGCGCCAGGGCGATGGCGTCGCCGCCGATGCCGCAGCACAGGTCGGCGAGTGAACGTACGCCCAGGGCCTTGAAGCTCTCCGCGCGGTGCGCGGCGACGGAGGCGCGCGTGGACTGCTCGACGCCGTTCGGCGTGAAGAACATGCGGGCCGCGTCCTCGGCGCCGAACTTCGCCGCTGCCCGGGTGCGCAGCCGCGCCTGGGCGAGCGCCGCGGAGACCAGGGGCGCCGGGTGGGTGCGGCGCAGCCGGGTGGCGGCGGCGAGCTCCTCGGCCGGCGCGACGTCACGGACCTCGTCGAGCAGGGCCCGGCCCTCGTCGGTGCGGAGGGCGGCGAAGGCGGCGAGGGGGTCGCCCAGGTCGGTCTCGTGGGCGCTCGGCGTGTTCGGGTCGTTCACCCGCCCCATTGTGGGCCAGTCGGTGGATGGTGCGCGTCCGGCGGCGGTGTCGGGCCGTCGGCACGGCCTTGAGCTGCGAGGATCCGGCGCCATGCAACTAGTACGACAAAAGGAAGAATGCGCCAGAAGGCGGAAGAATCAGACGCGCGTCCTGGTGGCCGTCCTGTCCGTCGCGGCGATCGCATCCGGCTGCGCCTCCGGAGGCGACTCCGACGGCGCGGAACCCGCCCACGGCCAGCAGCCGCTCAACGCGCCCCCCGCCCGCGCCCTCGACTCCTACGCCCAGAAACTCGCCGCCACCCAGGTCGCCCGCACCATGGCCGCCAAGCGCTGGGGCCTGGCCAAGACCCCGCTGCCCGCGCCCCCGCCGCCCGCGGCCAAGCCCCGCATCACCACCCGCAAGGGGTTCGAGGTCAAGGGCCAGGCGAGCCTGCCGCCGGTCTTCACGACGATCCCCACCAAGGAGAAGGTCGTCTTCCTGACCATCGACGACGGCGCCGAGAAGGACCCGGCGCTGCTGAGGATGATGAGCGAGCTGCGGCTCCCGTACACCGCGTTCCTCAGCGACTACCTGGTCAAAGAGGACTACACCTACTTCAAGAAGATGCAGGACCGCGGCGTCACCCTGAACAACCACACGCTCAACCACCGCTACCTGCCCGGACTCTCGTACGAGGGCCAGCGCCGCGAGATCTGCGGCATGCAGGACGTCATCGAGAAGCACTACGGCAAGCGCCCCGAGCTCTTCCGCCCGCCGTACGGCAACTACAACCGCGACACGCTGCGCGCCGCCAAGTCCTGCGGCGTCAAGGCGGTGCCCCTGTGGGCGTCGGAGGCCTTCGCCGACCGCATGGAGTGGCGCGAGTGGGACCGCGACCTGCATCCCGGCGACATCATCCTCACGCATTTCCGGGGGCGTGAGGACTGGAAGGGCACCATGCCCGACATGATCCGCAAGGTCATGAAGACGGTCACCGACAAGGGGTACGCGGTCGCCAGGCTGGAGGACTACCTGTGAACCCGCGGGCGCGAGCGCGCCGCCGCCTCCTCGCCGGGGCCCTGCTGTGCGGAGTGCTCACGCCCGCGCTGCTCACGGGGTGCGCGGAATCGGTCGACCCGATCGAGAGGCTCGGCAGGAAGGCCGCGCAGAAGGTGCCACGGACACCGGACAACGGCAGGGCGGGGCCGGTTGCCTGCGCCGGGGAGCGGGAAGTACGTCCTCCTTGGCTCGCGCGGACGGAACTGGCACCCCCCGCCGTACGTTGCCCCGAAGGGGTGCTCCGCACCCCTTCCCGCTGAAGCCCGACGCAGTGGATTGGCACTCCGCTTGACCGAGTGCTAATCCCCGTCCTAGTCTCACTTCTGGCACTCCCCACTGGAGAGTGCCAACAGCGACGGGCAGGTCCGGCACCCGCGACGACGGATCCACCTGGTCGCCACACCTCAGACTCTTAACCCCGTGAGATCTCCGAAGGGGGAGACCGGATCGTGACGACCGCAAGCTCCAAGGTTGCCATCAAGCCGCTCGAGGACCGCATTGTGGTCCAGCCGCTCGACGCCGAGCAGACCACGGCCTCCGGCCTGGTCATTCCGGACACCGCGAAGGAGAAGCCCCAGGAGGGCGCCGTCCTCGCCGTGGGCCCGGGCCGCTTCGAGAACGGCGAGCGCCTGCCGCTCGACGTCAAGGTCGGCGATGTCGTGCTGTACAGCAAGTACGGCGGCACCGAGGTGAAGTACAACGGCGACGAGTACCTCGTCCTCTCGGCTCGCGACGTCCTCGCGATCGTCGAGAAGTAATTCACCGCTTCACCTGCTTCACCAGCAGATTTGCTTTTGAGCTGCGCCCCTGGTCACCCCGCTGATTGCCGGGCGGCGAGGGGCGCAGTTCGTTCACCCGAGTTTTCGAGAGGGCTGAATCGCTCCCATGGCGAAGATCCTGAAGTTCGACGAGGACGCCCGTCGCGCCCTTGAGCGCGGCGTCAACAAGCTTGCCGACACGGTCAAGGTGACGATCGGTCCCCGCGGCCGCAACGTCGTCATCGACAAGAAGTTCGGCGCCCCGACCATCACCAACGACGGCGTCACCATCGCCCGTGAGGTCGAGGTCGACGACCCGTACGAGAACCTCGGCGCCCAGCTGGTGAAGGAGGTGGCGACCAAGACCAACGACATCGCTGGTGACGGCACCACCACCGCCACCGTGCTCGCCCAGGCCCTGGTCAAGGAAGGCCTGCGCAACGTCGCCGCCGGCGCCTCCCCGGCCGCCCTGAAGAAGGGCATCGACGCCGCCGTCGCGGCCGTCTCCGAGGAGCTCCTCGCCACCGCCCGTCCGATCGACGACAAGGCCGACATCGCGGCCGTCGCCGGTCTGTCCGCCCAGGACCCGCAGGTCGGCGAGCTCATCGCCGAGGCGATGGACAAGGTCGGCAAGGACGGTGTCATCACCGTCGAGGAGTCCAACACCTTCGGCCTGGAGCTCGACTTCACCGAGGGCATGGCCTTCGACAAGGGCTACCTGTCGCCGTACATGGTGTCCGACCAGGAGCGTATGGAGGCCGTCCTCGACGACCCGTACATCCTGATCCACCAGGGCAAGATCTCCTCCATCCAGGACCTCCTGCCGCTGCTCGAGAAGGTCATCCAGGCCAACGCCTCGAAGCCGCTCCTGATCATCGCCGAGGACGTCGAGGGCGAGGCCCTTTCGACCCTGGTCGTCAACAAGATCCGCGGCACCTTCAACGCCGTCGCGGTGAAGGCCCCCGGCTTCGGCGACCGCCGCAAGGCCATGCTCGGTGACATCGCCACCCTCACCGGCGCCACCGTCATCGCCGAAGAGGTCGGTCTCAAGATCGACCAGGTCGGTCTCGACGTGCTGGGCACCGCCCGCCGCGTCACCATCACCAAGGACGACACCACGATCGTCGACGGCGGCGGCAACAAGGCCGACGTCGAGGGCCGCGTCGCCCAGATCAAGGCCGAGATCGAGACCACGGACTCCGACTGGGACCGCGAGAAGCTCCAGGAGCGCCTCGCGAAGCTGGCCGGCGGCGTGTGCGTCATCAAGGTCGGCGCCGCCACCGAGGTGGAGCTGAAGGAGAAGAAGCACCGTCTGGAGGACGCCATCTCCGCGACCCGCGCCGCGGTCGAGGAGGGCATCGTCTCCGGTGGTGGCTCCGCTCTGGTGCACGCCGCCAAGGTGCTGGGCGACTCGCTCGGCAAGGACGGCGACGAGGCCACCGGTGTGGCCGTCGTCCGCCGCGCCGCCGTCGAGCCGCTGCGCTGGATCGCCGAGAACGCCGGCCTCGAGGGCTACGTCATCACCTCGAAGGTCGCCGAGCTCGACAAGGGCTTCGGCTTCAACGCCGCGACCGGTGAGTACGGCGACCTGGTCAAGGCCGGCGTCATCGACCCGGTCAAGGTCACGCGCTCCGCGCTGGAGAACGCCGCGTCGATCGCCTCGCTGCTCCTGACGACCGAGACCCTCGTCGTCGAGAAGCCGGCCGAGGAAGAGGCGGACGCCGGTCACGGCCACGGCCACGGTCACTCTCACTGACCTGAGTTGCCCGAGGCCCGGCTCCCTGTACTGGGGGCCGGGCCTCGGGCCTTTTTCGGGGGCGCGTCTGCCGGGTGCTTCCCGTTGCCGGGTGCGGATCGTGGTCCGTCCTCGCGCAGTTCCCCGCGCCCCTTCAAGGGGCGCGGGGAACTGCGCGATCAGCCACGTACAACGCGCACCCGGCGACGGGAAGCAACCCGGCAGACGCGCCCCCGCCCCCGGGAAGCTACTGCGGCCCGTACTTGCGGCCCGTCCGGGACGTCACGCCGCCGAGCAGGTTCCTCGGCGTCACCTTCACCACGCCCATCAAAGCCTTGTACCGCGGATCCGGGACGGAGAGCGTCTTGCCCCGCGCCAGGTCGGCGAGCGCCACCGTGACCAGCTTGTCCGCGTCGAGCCACATCCAGTTGGGGATGTTGGACGTGCCCATCCCCGCGCGCTGGTGGAACTCCGTGCGTACGAAGCCGGGGCAGAGCGCCATCAGCCGCACCCCGGACCCGGCCAGGTCCTTCGCCGCGCCCTGCGTGAACTGCACGACCCACGCCTTCGAGGCGCCGTACGTCCCGCGCGGCACGAACGCCGCCACCGACGCGACGTTCACGACACCGCCCCGGCCACGCTCCCGCATCGCCTCCGTCGCGGCCGACGTCAGCCGCAGCACCGCTTCGCAGTGCACCTTGAGCATGGTCAGCTCGTCGGCGAGCGAGACCTCCAGATAGCGGCCCTTGTTGCCGAACCCGGCGTTGTTGATCAGCAGATCGACCGCGTCCCTGCGGTCGGAGAGCCGCTTCTCGACGGCCTCGATGCCGTCGTCCGTCGCCAGGTCCGCGGTCAGCACCTCCGCCTCGATGCCGTGCCGGTCGTGCAGTTCGGTCGCCTGTTCCCGCAGCCGCTTGGTGTCGCGGGCCACCAGCACGAGGTTGTGCCCGTCACCGGCGAGGCGGCGCGCGAAGGCCGCGCCGATGCCGGAGGTCGATCCCGTAATCAGAGCCGTAGTCATGGCCCAAGGCTAGTGAGATCGCCCGACCACCGCGTCGCCGACCGCGAGCGGCCCCCGGCAGCGGGCGGGCCGGGCGAGCCACCTCAAAGCAGCAGCGCACTATTTCGCCGTATGCCCAAGTGTGACTTATGCTCTCACCATGATCGAGGCCCGACACCTCCGTGTCCTGCGCGCCGTCGCCGCCACCGGCTCCTTCTCCGCCGCGGCACGCGAACTCGGCTGCACCCAGCCCGCCGTCAGCCAGCAGATGAAGGCCCTCGAATCCTCGGCGGGCACGCCGCTGCTGATCCGCACCGGCCGCGAGATGCGTCTGACCCAGGCGGGCGAGGCCCTGGTCAGGCATGCCGCGGGCATCCTCGCCGGGCTCACCGCGGCGGAGGAGGAGGTCGCCGCCATCGCGGGCCTGCGCGCCGGCCGGGTCCGGCTCGTCTCCTTCCCCAGCGGCAGCTCCACCCTCGTCCCGTGCGCCCTCGCGGCGCTCCGCGCGGCCCACCCGGGCACCCGCGTCTCCCTCGTCGAGGCCGAGCCGCCGCGCTCGGTGGAGATGCTGCGCGAAGGGGACTGCGACGTCGCGCTCGCCTTCCGGTACGAAGGAGCGACGGCCGCCGAGGAGTGGAGCGACCTCGTCGTGCGGCCGCTGCTCGCCGACCGGCTCGTCGGCCTCGTGCCGGAGGGGCACCGGCTCGCCGGAGCGGACTCGGTCACCATCGGTGAGTTCGCCGACGAGTCGTGGATCGCGGGCTGCCCCCGCTGCCGCAGGCAACTGGTGGAGGTCTGCGAGAGCGCGGGCTTCGTGCCGCGGATCGATTTCGCGACCGACGACTATCCGGCGGTGATCGGCCTGGTCGGCGCCGGTCTGGGAGTGGCGGTGCTGCCCGAGCTCGCGATCGAGTCGGTACGCCCGATGGGCGCCCGCACCGTGACGGTGGAGCCCGCCGTGCAGCGGGAGATCGTCGCGCTCACGCTGCCGGACCTGGCGCAGGTACCGGCCGTCGCCGCCACGCTGGACCACCTCGCGCGGGCCGCCGCCCGCTGATCCCCGCCGTGCCGGGGCGGCAGGGCGGCACGGGATTTCGAAGAAACGTTCCTTCAGCTGTGCGACACGGCGCTGCCCGCCGACGCGGCCGCCGTGACGAGGCGATTGCGCGCGCGGCCCATGAGCTCCTCGCGCTCGTCCTCGGTCAGACCGCCCCACACGCCGTACGGCTCGCGCACCGCGAGTGCGTGAGCGGCACACTCGGCCCGCACCGGGCACCGCATGCAGACCTCCTTGGCGGAGTTCTCACGTGCGCTGCGCGCCGCTCCCCGTTCGCCCTCCGGGTGGAAGAAGAGCGAGCTGTCGACCCCGCGGCAGGCCGCGAGGAGCTGCCAGTCCCAGAGATCTGCGTTCGGTCCGGGAAGGCGGGAGAAATCTGCCATTGCTGGTCCCCTTGATGCCGTTCTGACGCGGATACGATGCCCATGACCGTACATCTACTGTCTAAGGAGATGAAAATATGACTCATTGCGAATCTAGCCATAGACACTGCGAAAAGGGAAGAAAAGGCGCTAAATGGGGCATAGGTTGTGATGAAACGTTGAGGGTCTCCCGCGCGCTCTCCGCTGTATTGGCGCCCTCACGTAGAGTGCCGAAGGTGTCCGACTGCCCCGTAACTCTTTCGGGTGACCGTCGTTGAGAGTGCGAGGCGGTTGAAAGAACAAGCGCTCGGGCAGGTGTCCGAGAGCGTCAACCGCACAGGTGACGAATAAGTACCAGCCTGGAGGCTCAAGGTGACGCGCAGCAGCTGTGAGAGCCGCGGAGGACAGTCATGACATCGGTCCTCGTCTGCGACGACTCCCCGCTTGCCCGAGAGGCGCTCCGCCGCGCGGTCGCGACCGTGCCCGGCGTCGAGCGCGTGACCACGGCGGCCAACGGCGAGGAAGTCCTCCGCCGCTGGGGCGCCGACCGCTCGGACCTGATTCTGATGGACGTACGCATGCCCGGTCTCGGCGGCGTGGAGACCGTCCGCCGGCTGCTGTCCGCCGACCCCGGTGCGCGCATCATCATGCTCACCGTGGCCGAGGACCTGGACGGGGTCGCACTCGCGGTCGCGGCCGGCGCCCGCGGCTATCTGCACAAGGACGCCTCGCGCGCCGAACTGCGCGCGACCGTCACCCAGGCGCTCGCCGACCCGACCTGGCGGCTCGCTCCGCGCAGGCTGCGCTCGGCCGAGATGGGCGCCGCGCCCACCCTCACCGCGCGTGAGATCCAGGTCCTCGAAGGCATGAGCCACGGCCGCTCGAACGCGGAGATCGGACGTGAGCTCTTCCTCTCCGAGGACACCGTGAAGACGCACGCCAGGCGGCTCTTCAAGAAGCTCGGCGCCTCGGACCGCGCGCACGCCGTGGCGCTCGGTTTCCGCTGGGGTCTGGTGCGCTGAGTGTGCCGTCGCGGGGGCACGGCGATCCCCGCCCGCCGTCCGGCGGGCGGGGCGGCGTACGCCCGGCGACGCTTGTTTCGCCGCCGATGCCGCATCCTTGAGGTGTGGAGTTCCTCGGGGACGAGTCGATCGAGCGGGAGGGGAGGGCGCAGGAGATGAGTTCCGGCGCACCTGCTCATAACGCTTCAGTGCACAACTACGGACGCGGTGCCACGGATCAGCCGCCGTCAAGGCACCATGGACCGATGCGCGATGACAAGACGACGGTGATCGGTGCCCTCGTTCTCCGCGCTGTGGAGGGTGACGAGCAGGCCACGCACGACCTCCTGGCCCACGTCCACCCTCTGGCGCTGCGCTACTGCCGCACCCGGCTGTCCCGGCTGCCCGGTGACGCACGGCACTTCGTGGAGGACCTGGCGCAGGAAGTCTGCGTCGCCGTCCTCCTGGCCCTGCCGCGCTACAAGGACACGGGACGCCCCTTCGAAGCGTTCGTCTTCGCGATCGCGGCGCACAAGGTGGCCGACCTCCAGCGCGCGGCGATGCGGCACCCCGGATCCACCGCCGTGCCCTCCGACGAGATGCCCGAGCGGCCCGACGACTCGCTCGGCCCCGAGGAGCGGGCGCTGCTCAGCAGCGACGCCGAGTGGGCCAAGAAACTCCTCGCCAACCTCCCGGACAACCAGCGCGAGCTGCTGCTCCTGCGGATCGCCGTCGGGCTCACGGCCGAGGAGACCGGGCAGATGCTGGGGATGTCGCCGGGGGCGGTGCGGGTCGCACAGCACCGGGCGCTGAGCAGGCTGCGGGCTCTCGCGGAGCAGTAACCGGGTCCTCTCGACCGACTGGTGGCGTACGTGTGAACGTACAAAGCTCGCCGATGATCTTGATCGTGGAATGAGACACCCTCGGAGCCCGTTAGCATGGACATCCGCACCGATCAAGGCCATTTGGGGAAGGTGTCATGACTGCAAACGGCGGTTCTTCGACTGGGGTGCCCGAGAAATTCGCGACACTCGGGCTGACCTACGACGACGTGCTGCTGCTGCCGGGCGCGTCGGACATGGCGCCCGACCAGATCGACACTTCCTCGCTCGTCTCGAAAAACGTCAGGGTGAACGTCCCGCTGCTGTCCGCGGCGATGGACAAGGTCACCGAGTCCCGCATGGCGATCGCCATGGCGCGGCAGGGCGGCGTCGGTGTGCTGCACCGCAACCTCTCCATCGCGGACCAGGCCAACCAGGTCGACCTGGTGAAGCGCTCCGAGTCCGGCATGGTCACCGACCCGATCACGGTGCACCCGGACGCGACGCTCGCCGAGGCCGACGCGATCTGCGCGAAGTTCCGCATCAGCGGCGTCCCGGTCACCGACGCGGCCGGCAAGCTGCTCGGCATCGTCACCAACCGTGACATGGCCTTCGAGTCGGACCGCACGCGCCAGGTGCGCGAGGTCATGACGCCGATGCCGCTCGTCACCGGCAAGGTCGGCATCTCCGGCGTGGACGCCATGGAGCTGCTGCGTCGCCACAAGATCGAGAAGCTTCCGCTGGTCGACGACGCGGGCGTCCTCAAGGGCCTCATCACGGTCAAGGACTTCGTGAAGGCCGAGAAGTACCCGAACGCCGCCAAGGACGGCGAGGGCCGCCTCCTGGTGGGTGCCGCCGTGGGTGTCGCGGGCGACGCGTTCGAGCGCGCCCAGGCCCTCGTCGCGGCGGGCGTCGACTTCATCGTCGTCGACACCGCGCACGGCCACTCCCGGCTGGTCGGCGACATGGTCGCCAAGATCAAGTCCGACGCCCCCCGCGTCGACGTCATCGGCGGCAACATCGCCACGCGCGACGGCGCCAAGGCGCTCATCGACGCCGGTGTCGACGGCATCAAGGTCGGCGTCGGCCCCGGCTCCATCTGCACGACCCGCGTCGTCGCCGGCATCGGCGTACCGCAGGTAACGGCCATCTACGAAGCGTCGCTCGCCGCCAAGGAGGCCGGTGTCCCGGTCATCGGCGACGGCGGCCTGCAGTACTCCGGAGACATCGCCAAGGCGCTCGTCGCCGGCGCGGACACCGTCATGCTGGGCTCGCTGCTCGCCGGCTGTGAGGAGTCCCCCGGAGAGCTGCTCTTCATCAACGGCAAGCAGTTCAAGTCGTACCGCGGCATGGGCTCGCTCGGCGCCATGCAGACGCGCGGCGACCAGCGCTCCTTCTCCAAGGACCGGTACTTCCAGGAGGGCGTCGCCTCCGACGAGAAGCTGGTTCCCGAGGGCATCGAGGGCCAGGTTCCCTACCGCGGTCCGCTCTCGGCGGTCGTCCACCAGCTGGTCGGCGGACTGCGCCAGTCGATGTTCTACGTGGGCGGGCGCACCGTCCCCGACCTGCAGGCCAACGGCCGTTTCGTCCGGATCACGTCCGCAGGTCTCAAGGAGAGCCACCCGCACGACATCCAGATGACGGTCGAAGCACCGAACTACAGCCGCACGAAGTAGTCTTCCGGCGCCACGCGCGCGTGGAAGGGGCGGTCCCGGCTCACCGGGACCGCCCCTTCCGTGTGCGTCGGGGATACTGGACAGGCAGACCAAGAGGGAAAGGCCCCACAACGTGACTGAGATCGAGATCGGGCGCGGCAAGCGCGGCCGCCGCGCGTACGCCTTCGACGACATCGCCGTCGTACCGAGCCGGCGCACCCGCGACCCGAAGGAGGTCTCGATCGCGTGGCAGATCGACGCCTACCGCTTTGAGCTGCCCTTCCTGGCCGCCCCGATGGACTCCGTGGTCTCCCCGCAGACCGCCATCCGCATCGGTGAGCTGGGCGGCCTGGGCGTCCTGAACCTCGAAGGGCTCTGGACGCGGTACGAGGACCCGCAACCCCTCCTCGACGAGATCGCCGAGCTGGACGCGGAGACCGCGACCCGGCGCCTCCAGGAGATCTACGCGGCCCCCATCAAGGCCGACCTCATCGGACAGCGCATCAAGGAGGTGCGCGACGCCGGTGTGGTCACCGCCGCCGCGCTCTCCCCGCAGCGCACCGCCGAGTTCTCCAAGGCCGTCGTGGACGCGGGCGTCGACATCTTCGTGATCCGCGGCACCACGGTCTCCGCCGAGCACGTCTCCGGCGCCGCCGAGCCGCTGAACCTGAAGCAGTTCATCTACGAGCTGGACGTCCCGGTCATCGTCGGCGGCTGCGCCACGTACACGGCCGCGCTGCACCTGATGCGCACCGGCGCCGCGGGTGTCCTGGTCGGCTTCGGCGGCGGCGCCGCGCACACCACGCGCAACGTCCTCGGCATCCAGGTGCCGATGGCCACCGCGGTCGCCGACGTCGCGGCCGCCCGCCGTGACTACATGGACGAGTCCGGCGGTCGCTACGTCCACGTCATCGCTGACGGCGGCGTGGGCTGGTCCGGCGACCTGCCCAAGGCCATCGCGTGCGGTGCCGACTCCGTGATGGTGGGCTCCCCGCTGGCCCGCGCCACGGACGCGCCCGGCAAGGGCCACCACTGGGGCATGGAGGCCGTCCACGAGGACGTGCCGCGCGGCAAGAAGGTCGACCTCGGCACGGTCGGCACCACGGAGGAGATCCTCACCGGCCCGTCGCACATCCCGGACGGCTCGATGAACTTCTTCGGAGCGCTGCGCCGCGCCATGGCGACCACGGGCTACAGCGAGCTCAAGGAGTTCCAGCGCGTCGAGGTGACGGTCGCGGACTCGCAGCACAAGCGGTGACGCTCGCGCTGGGCGTATGACGTCACGACAGGGCCCGGACGCCGATGCGTCCGGGCCCTGTCCTGTGCGGGGGCACGCGCGCGTGTCTAGAGGCGGTGGGCGGCGCCTGCCGGGGTCGCGCCGCGCGTGTCGAGGAGCAGCTGGGCCTTCACGGCGAGGCCTTGCAGGTCGTACGTGCGGTGGTGCTGGAGGAGGATCGTGAGGTCGGCGTCGGCGGCGGCCTCGTAGAGGGAGTCCGCGCGCGGAACGGGGCGGCCGAGCACGCTCCAGTTGGGCACGTACGGGTCGTGGTAGCTGACGGCGGCGCCGAGCTCCATGAGGCGGGTCGCCACCTCCTGGGCGGGGGCGCCCTGCTGGTCGGCGAGGTCGGGCTTGTAGGTGACGCCGAGGAGCAGGACGCGGGCGCCGCGGACGGACTTGCCGTGCTCGTTGAGCAGGGTCGCCGAGCGCTGGATCACGTACTGGGGCATGCGGTCGTTGACCTGCTGGGCCAGCTCGACCATGCGCAGGGGGCGGGCGCCGCGGGAGGGGTTCGGGACGTCCAGAGGGACGCCGTGGCCGCCGACGCCGGGCCCGGGGCGGAACGCCTGGAAGCCGAAGGGCTTGGTCTCGGCGCAGCGGATGACGTCCCACAGGTCGATGCCGAGGTCGTGGCAGAGCACCGCCATCTCGTTGACCAGAGCCATGTTCACGTGCCGGTAGTTGGTCTCCAGGAGGTGCACGGTCTCCGCCTCGCGGGGGCCGCGGGCGCGGACGACCTTGTCGGTGAAGCGGCCGTAGAAGGTGGCGGCGGACTCGGTGCAGGCCGGGGTGAGGCCGCCGATGACCTTGGGGGTGCCCGCGTAACCGTGGGAGCGGTTGCCGGGGTCGAGGCGGCCGGGCGAGTACGCGAGGTGGAAATCGCGCCCGGCCCGCAGGCCCGAGCCCGATTCGAGAATCGGACGGAGGAATTCCTCCGTGGTCCCCGGGTACGCGGGGGATTCGAGGATCACGGTGGTGTGCGGACGCAGGCGGGCGGCCAGCGCCCGGGCCGCTTCGGCCACCTGGCTCAGGTCGAGCGAGCGGTCGGCCGCCGGCGGAGTGGGGGCGCAGATGACAGCGGTGCGGACCCGGCCGAGTTCGGCCGGGTTGACCGTCGGCCGGAAGCCCCCCGAGAGCATCCGGCGGACGTCGGCGGCGGTGAGGGTGCCCTCGGCGCCGTCGCAGGGCAGCCGGCCGCCGGCCAGGTCGGCGGCGCGGGCGGGGTCGTAGCCGATGGTGTCGATGCCGCGTGCGACGGCGGCCTGGGCGAGGGGCAGGCCGAGGTGGCCGAGACCGATGACGGCGAGATCTGCGGGCATGGCGGTGGGCCGTCCTCCCAATAGCCGGAGTGGGACGAGTGCGCAAGCCCTGTGGACAAGGCGGACCAGCGCAATGTCAGACTAGGAGTAAATATGACCGATTTGCGGTATTGCGCCGCGTGGGACTCCGGAGTGTTGTCCACAGGCTGGGGCCGCGTTCAGCGGGCGGCGGAGAAATCTGGGCATGATGTGAGTCCGACCACACCCGATCACAGCGGGAGGCAGCGGTGAGGACAGCGACACTGGGGCCGGCGGAGCGCGCCGAGGCACTGGCGGGAATGGCCGAACGGGAACTGGACATCCTGGTCGTGGGCGCGGGAGTGGTCGGCGCGGGCACGGCACTCGACGCGGTGACACGCGGCCTGTCCACCGGCCTGGTCGAGGCCCGCGACTGGGCGTCCGGCACGTCGAGCCGGTCGAGCAAGCTGATCCACGGCGGCCTCCGCTATCTGGAGATGCTCGACTTCGCCCTCGTGCGGGAGGCGCTGAAGGAACGCGGCCTGCTCCTGGAGCGCCTCGCCCCGCACCTCGTGAAACCGGTCCCGTTCCTCTACCCCTTGCAGCACAAGGGCTGGGAGAGGTTGTACGCGGGATCGGGCGTCGCGCTCTACGACGCGATGTCGATGTCCCGCGGACACGGCCGCGGCCTCCCCATGCACCGCCACCTGACCCGCCGCCACGCCCTGCGCGTCGCCCCGTGCCTGAAGAAGGACGCACTGGTCGGCGCCATGCAGTACTACGACGCCCAGATGGACGACGCCCGCTACGTGGCGACCTTGGTCCGCACCGCTTCGGCGTACGGCGCGAAGGTCGCCAACCGCGCCAAGGTCACCGGCTTCCTGCGCGAGGGCGAGCGCGTGGTCGGCGCCCGGGTGCAGGACGTCGAGGGCGGCGGGGAGTACGAGATCAGGGCCAAGCAGGTCGTGAACGCGACCGGCGTGTGGACGGACGACACCCAGGCCATGGTCGGCGAGCGCGGCCAGTTCCACGTCAGGGCGTCCAAGGGCATCCACCTGGTCGTCCCCAAGGACCGTATCAACGCGACGACCGGGCTGATCCTGCGCACCGAGAAGAGCGTTCTCTTCGTCATCCCGTGGGGACGCCACTGGATCGTCGGCACGACCGACACGGACTGGGACCTCGACAAGGCCCACCCGGCCGCCTCCAGCGCCGACATCGACTATCTCCTGGAGCATGTGAACTCGGTGCTCGCCAGGCCCCTCTCCAGGGACGACGTGCAAGGGGTGTACGCGGGCCTGCGGCCGCTGCTCGCCGGTGAGTCGGACGCCACGAGCAAGCTCTCCCGCGAACACACGGTCGCGCACCCCGCCCCGGGCCTGGTCGTCGTCGCCGGCGGCAAGTACACGACGTACCGCGTGATGGCCAAGGACGCCGTCGACGAGGCGGTGCACGCCCTGGACCAGCGCGTCGCCGACTGCGTCACGGAGGACATTCCGCTGGTCGGCGCCGAGGGGTACAGGGCGTTGTGGAACGCCCGGGCGAGGATCGCCGCCCGGACGGGCCTTCATGTGGTGCGCGTGGAGCACCTGTTGAACCGGTACGGCTCGTTGGCCGAGGAGGTCCTCGAACTCATCACCGCGGACCCGTCCCTCGGCGCCCCCTTGCAGGCGGCCGACGACTACCTGCGGGCCGAGGTGGTCTACGCGGCGTCGCACGAGGGCGCCCGCCACCTGGACGACGTGCTGACCCGGCGGACCCGCATCTCCATCGAGACGTTCGACCGGGGCACGCGCAGCGCCCGCGAGTGCGCCGAGCTGATGGCGCCGGTCCTCGGCTGGGACAAGGACCAGATCGAGCGGGAGGTGCAGCACTACGAAAAGCGGGTGGAGGCCGAGCGGGAGTCGCAGCGCCAGCCGGACGACCTGACGGCGGACGCGGCACGGCTGGGCGCGCCCGACATCGTGCCCCTCAACTGAGGATTCTCAGGACAGGCGTTAGGCGATGGGTGGCGGGTCCTAAGGGGCGCGGGGGCAGAACTCGGCCGCGAGAAGGGCCGATTCCTGGGCCTGGTCGGCCGGCTTGTCCGTGTTGACCCGGAAGGTGACGACCCGTCGGCCGTCGCGGGTGGCCGCGGTGCGGACGTAGCTGCCGGTGATGCGGCCGTTGTGGCCCCAGACGGTGGTGCCGCAGGGAAGCGTCCGCGGATACAGGCCCATGCCGTAGTGGCCGTGCGCGAGACGGGTGTTGAGCATCTCCCGCAGCAGCGGCGCGGGCAGGAGCCGTCCGGAGAGCAGGGCGGCGTAGAAGCGGTTCAGGTCGGCGAGGGTGGAGATCAGCTCACCCGCGGCCCCGGCCACGCGCGGGTCGAGAGCGGTGACGTCCCGGCCGCCGCTCGTGAAGGCGCGGCCGTGAGGGGAGGGGAGCGTGGTGCGGGCGCCGGGGAACGAGGTGCCGGTGAGGCGGAGGGGGTGGAGGATGCGGCGTTCGGCTTCGGTGGCGTACGCGTTGCCGGTGACGCGTTCGATGACCATGCCCAGGACGACGTAGTTGGTGTTGGAGTACGTCCAGCGGCCCTCGGAGGACGCCGGGTGGGCGAGCGCGGTCCGGACGGCCAGCGCGGGAGTGACGGGGGCGGTGCCTTTGGTGACGGCGGTGAAGTCGTAGAGACCGCTGGTGTGGGTGAGCAGGGCGCGCAGGGTGATCGAGCGGCCGTCGACGCCCGGTCCGCGGACGAGTCCGGGCAGATGGTGTTCGACCGGGTCGGACAGGGACAGACGGTGTTCCGCGGCGAGTTGGAGGACGACCGTCGCGATGAATGTCTTGGTGATGCTGCCCACCCTGAAGTGGTCGGCGAGGGACAGGGAGGGGTCGGTGCGGGCGAAGTGAAGATAGGGGCGCGGGCTCGGCGCGGCGGGGTTCGGCCGTGCGGGGCGTCGCACGGAGACGGGAGATGCCTGGTGGCGTAGGGTGCGTGCACCCGGGGGTGGTTCGGGCTGAGTGCGACTCAGGAGTGCCGCGGCCGGGGCCTTGCCTCGGGTGGTGAGCAGCGGAAGAGTGGCGTCCGTGGCCGGTGCCGCGGGTTGCGGGCTGCCCGCCACCAGGCCGATGAGCGCCGCCGCCAGCAGGATCGCCGGTATCGAGCGCGGTGTCGGCAAGGCGGGTCCTTCCTCGTGCGCGGTCCATGATGGGGCACGGGACGGGGGCCGGCGGACCCTGGGCACCGACCGGTCCCCGAGTAAGGGACAATGAAGGCTCTGTCAGGGCGGGTTGCTCGGGTAGCAGCGGTAGCAGCAGAGGGGACGCATGTCGGACGCGGAGCAGACGGGTGACGCCCGTCGGGACAAGAGCGAACGTCTCCTCGCCGGCCGGTACCGGCTGGGAGAGGTGCTCGGCCGCGGAGGCATGGGCACCGTCTGGCGCGCCAAGGACGAAACCCTTGGGCGTACGGTCGCGGTGAAGGAGCTGCGGTTCCCCTCGAGCATCGACGAGGAGGAGAAGCGGAGGCTCATCACGCGTACGTTGCGTGAGGCCAAGGCGATCGCGCGGATCCGCAACACCAGCGCCGTGACGGTCTACGACGTGGTCGACGAGGACGACCGGCCGTGGATCGTGATGGAACTCGTCGAGGGCAAGTCGCTCGCCGAGGCGATCCGCGAGGACGGACTGCTCACGCCGCGGCGCGCGGCCGAGGTCGGGCTCGCCGTGCTCGACGTGCTGCGCTCCGCGCACCGCGAGGGCATCCTGCACCGCGACGTGAAGCCCTCGAACGTGCTCATCGCCGAGGACGGCCGGGTCGTCCTCACGGACTTCGGCATCGCGCAGGTCGAGGGCGACCCGTCGATCACGTCGACCGGCATGCTCGTGGGCGCTCCGTCGTACATCTCGCCGGAGCGCGCCCGTGGGCACAAGCCGGGTCCCGCGGCCGACCTGTGGTCGCTGGGCGGCCTGCTGTACGCGGCCGTGGAGGGCGTTCCCCCGTACGACAAGGGGTCGGCCATCGCGACCCTCACCGCGGTGATGACCGAGGACGTCGAACAGCCCACCAACGCCGGACCGTTGGAGAAGGTCATCTACGGCCTGCTCGCCAAGGACCCGGAGCAGCGGCTCGACGACGCCGGAGCGCGGGCGCTCCTCATGGACGTCATCCACGCCCCCGAGACCAAGCCGGAGCCCGAGCCGGTCGAGGCGACCAAGGTCGTGCCGCTGCCGCCGGCCCCGCCCAAGCCGCCGAAGGCGTCGAGGGTGCCGAAGCCGAGCAGGCTGACGAAGGCGCCGAAGGGCGCGGGTGCCGCTGCCGGCGCGGCGGGTGCGGCCGGTGGGGCCGGTGCCGCTCACGGGGCGGTCGGGTCCTCCGCCCCTGCCAGGAGTGCCGGGACCGCGACGACGTACGGGACAGCGCGTCCCGAGGGGCGCAAGGCCGGGGAGACGTCCGACCGGCTGAAGGGCGCCCTGCAGTCCGTGCGCAAGGCGGCCGCGTCCGCCACCGCGCGCGGCACGGGCGGCGCGGCCGCGGCCACGAACGGGACCGCGGCCAACGGGTCCGGAGGCGTGCCCCCGCGGGCGCCCGCGAAGGCGTCGCTCACCGACGTGGTGCCGCGCCGGACGCTGGTCATAGTGGCCATGGTGGTGGTGCTCGCCGTGCTCGGCACGGTGCTCGCCCTCGCCCTCGGCGACGACAACGCGGACAACAAGGACAACAAGGGCGGCGACAAGGCCGTGTCCGCCGGGGCGACGGGCGGCGGCGACCCGGGCGAGGACGAAGGCAAGAAGGACTCCGGCAAGGACGCCGACCAGGGCACCGGCACCGGTACCGGCGACGGCGGCAAGGACCCGGGCAAGGACGAGAGTTCCGACCCGGACGAGGGCGAGGGCCACGACCCGGGCAAGGACGACGAGGCCAAGAAGCCGCAGGACGGCGCCGAGTCGACGTACAAGCACTCCCAGGGCTTCAAGATCGGTCTCCCGAAGGGCTGGAAGTACCAGTCCACGGGGCGGGCGGGCGCGCGGTTCGGCGGCCCCGACGGGCAGAAGCTGCTGCTCGGCTGGACGACGACGCCCAAGGACAACCCGGTCGGCGACTGGAAGAACCAGGAGAAGTACATGGTCCGGCCGCAGTACGACCGGATCCGTATAGAGAAGGTCGGCTTCCGCGGCTGGAACACGGCCGACTGGGAGTTCACCTACGTGGACGGCGGGACCAAGTACCGGTCGATAGACCGCGGCTTCGTCGTCAACGGCGGCCTCGGCTACGGAATGATGTACACGGCCAAGGCGGACGACTGGGGCAGCGAGAAGCGTCGTGCCACGTGGCAGACCTTCACGAAGACCTTCGAGCCGAAGTCCTGAGGCCGGGTTCTCGTATCCCCTCAATACGGTTCACCTACGGCACGTATCGTGAGTGCTTGCGGACCGTAAGCAGCCGCAACGCGCCGCAAGACGAACGGATTTGACCACCGGGCGGACGGGGAAGGCATCGTGGACGACTACGCGGGACGGGTGCTCGCCGACCGCTACCGCCTGCCGCTGCCGCCCTCCGACGTGTACGAATTCGCCGAGTCGCGCGCCTTTGACACCTACAGCGGGCAGGAAGTCCTCGTCCGCCAGGTGCCGCTGCCCGAGATCGTCGAGGCGGAGGTGCTCGACGAGGACGACCTGCCCGAGGGGTTTCTGCCGCGGGAGGGCGCGGGCGGCCCCGGCGTGCAGCGGCCCGGGACCAGGAGGGCCGGGACCAGGACGACGCGCAGGCCCACGGATCCGGCGGTGCGGCGCGCCATCGAGGCGGCGCAGACCGCCGCCCAGATACCCGACCATCCGCGGCTCGACCAGGTCTTCGACGTGTTCGCGGAGGACGGCTCGCTGTGGATCGTCAGCGAGTTGGTCGCCGCGCGGCCGCTGGCGGCGCTCCTCGCGGACCGGCCGCTGAGTCCGTACCGCGCGGCCGAGGTCGCGGCGGACGTCCTCGCGGCGCTGCGGGTGCTGCACGCGTACGGCTGGGTGCACCGGAACATCACCGCGCGGACCGTCCTGATCTGCGACGACGGCCGCGTGATGCTGACGGGGCTGGCGGCGGGCGCCGCCGAGGAGGCCCTCTGCGGGTACGACCCGCGGCCGGTGGAGGCGGGGGAGGCGACGGGCTCGGCGGGGTCGGTCGGCAATGTCGCGGAGTACGGCACGGGATACGGCACGGGGCACGGGGACGCCGCGGACGGGGCCGGGGACGTGGCGCTCGACCCCGCGCCGGAGCACGGAGCGGAGCTCGCACCAGAGTCCCGGTCCGAACCCGCCGGACGAATAACGGATCCCTACGGAGTAACGGAAGCCTACGGAGTAACGGAACCCTACGGAGTAACGGATCCCTATGGGGTGGCGGGCGAGAAGCCGTGGCACGGGGCGGTGCCGCGGGACGGGAGCCCGGCGGCGCGCGGAGGATGGGACGACGGCGACGGCGCAAGCGCCCCCGTGCGCGGCCCCGCCACCGCCCTCGCCGCCGAACGCGCCCGGCTCGCCCGCATGGTGGTGGTCGGAGCCGTCACGGAGCGGTGGGCACCCGAGCAGGCCGTCCCCGTGCACGAGAACTGGCAGCTCGCCGCGCCCATCGCCCCCGCCACGGACCTGTGGGCCCTGGGGGCGCTGCTCTACCGCGCCGTGCAGGGACACGCGCCGTACCCGGAGGACAGTACCGCCGAACTCGTGGAGCTCGTCTGCTCCGAGCCGCCCGCCTTCGCGGAGGAGTGCGGCCCGCTGCGTCCCGTCGTCGAATCGCTGCTCCGTCAGGACCCCACCGAACGGCTCGACTTCGAGGAGCTCAGCGGCTGGCTGCGCTCCCTGGTGCGGTCCGCGCCCGAACCGGAGGCCGGGGCGCACGTCGTGCCGGTACCGCCGTACGACGCGGGGAGGCTGCCCGTCGTACGGCGACGGGGCGAGGTCGTGCGCAGGCGGCGGGGCACCGCGGTCGCGGGGAAGAAAACCGGGAAGAACACCGGGAAGAACGCCGCGAAGAGCAGTGAGGCGCACGGACGGCACAAGCGAGGCCGGGGGCGGGGCGGCAAGGCGCAGGGCGGGCCGGGACACGACGTACCCGACGTCTCGCCCCTCCAGGGCCACAGCGGCCCTCGCGCGCCCCGCGAGGCGCCCCCGCGCGGCCCGGCGCGCCCCCGTTCCCTGGGCCGCCTGATCCTGATCGCCATCCTGCTCGGGCTCGCCGCGGCGATCGCGTACGCCATGGTCTTCATGCCCAAGTCCGACGACCGCTCAAGTGACCGCGCGGGCACCGCCGGCGAGGTCAGCTCGGTCCCGGAACCGAGCGAAAGCAAGGACGAGAAGGGCAAGAACGAGGGCGAGGAGGGGGGCGCGGGGGACAAGGGGAAGGGCGAAGAGAAGGGCAAGGAGGAGGACGAGGCGGGCAAGGGTCCCGGCTCGCAGAAACCGCAGTCCTCCGGCCCCGAGGTGCCGCAGGGATTCGTCGTCCGCAAGGATCCCGAGGGCTTTCACGTCGCCGTGGCGGGCGGCTGGGACCGGCAGCCGAAGAACGGCAGGGGCCAGGTCCGTTACACCCACGGCGGCTTCGAACTGCTGCTGGTGCCGGGCCGCGACACCACGGACAGCTATGGCCGCGACCCCATGAAGTACCAGCGCGAACACGAGCGTGAGCTGCAGCCTTTCCGCGACTCCTCCTGGGCGACGTCCAGCGGCATGCGCCGTATCGACGTCGGTGGCCGGGCCATGGCGGAGGGGCAGTTCACCTGGCAGGACGACGCGGGCCGCGAGGTCTTCGTACGCAATCTCGCGATGGTCGTCAGCGGCAAGTACCACGTCGTCCAGGTGCGGGGGCCGGAGGCCGAACGGGACGAAGTGACACGGCTGTACGAGCAGGCGTCGGCCACCTATCGGGTCACCGACTGAGCCGAATCCGGCCATCGGGACATGCACGGCATGCGTCACAGTGCGGTCTCCTAAGCCCCCCTGTGGTTCCCTGCGCGGCTCCCGCTCCTTAACCTGGGCCTGTCAAGACCATTGTGGGGAAACGTGAATCAGATGCAGGGCCTGGTCCTCGCGGGCCGCTACCGACTCGTTGAGTCCATCGGCCGCGGTGGCATGGGACGGGTGTGGCGCGCACAGGACGAGGTGCTGCACCGTGCCGTCGCCGTCAAGGAACTGACGGCGGCACAGTACGTGCAGGAGGCCGACCGCGCCGTCCTCTTCACGCGTACCCAGACGGAGGCGCGCGCCGCCGCCCGCATCAACCACCCCGCCGTCGTCACCGTCCACGACGTCCTCGAGTACGACGACCGCCCCTGGATCGTGATGGAGCTGGTCGAGGGCCGTTCGCTGGCGGACGCGGTCAAGGACGACGGCCGTGTCGAGCCCGTCGAGGCCGCCCGCATCGGCTTGTGGACCCTGAAGGCGCTGCGGGCCGCGCACGCCGCCGGGGTGCTGCACCGCGACGTGAAACCC
This sequence comes from Streptomyces sp. NPDC045678, assembly GCF_056432085.1. Classification (NCBI taxonomy): domain Bacteria; kingdom Bacillati; phylum Actinomycetota; class Actinomycetes; order Kitasatosporales; family Streptomycetaceae; genus Streptomyces; species Streptomyces sp. NPDC045678. The sequence goes on along the minus strand of NZ_JBWKJS010000008.1, from coordinate 168,982 downwards.
GGCAACGTCCTTCTCTCCGACGACCGGCGGATCCTGCTCACCGACTTCGGGATCGCCGCGATCGAGGGGGACTCCACGATCACGCGGACCGGGGAAGTCGTCGGATCCGTCGACTATTTGGCGCCCGAGCGCGTCAGTGGCGCCAACCCGGGGCCCGCGTCCGACCTGTGGGCACTGGGGGCGACGCTGTACACGGCGGTCGAGGGGAACTCGCCGTTCCGCCGTACGTCGCCGCTCGGCACGATGCAGGCCGTGGTGACCGAGGAGCCCGAGCCGCCGAAGCACGCGGGGCTCCTCGCGCCCATCATCGAGGCCCTCCTGCGCAAGGACCCGGCGACCCGGCCGACCGCCGCGGAGGCCGAGTCGATGCTGGCCGAGGCGGCGGAGGGGCGACAGCCGGGCACGACGCAGACGTACGGTCCGACCCAAGGGAACACGACCCAGGGGAACGCGACTCAGGGGAACGCCACGCAAGGTGCCGCCACTCAGCATGGCCCGACCACCTCGTACGGCAGGACGCCTCCGTACAGCCAGACGCCCGTCCCGTACGACCAGGGCACCCCGCACCACCAGGCTGCCCCGTATAACCACGCCGTCCCGTACGCCCCCACCGGTCCGCACCCCCGCGGCTCCGGCACGGCGGCCCAAGGCGCCCACGGCGGCCACGACACCTACGCCCACGTACCGGCGCCCGCCCCGGCCAAGCGGCGTCGTCGCGTGCTCGCCGTCGCCGCCCTCGTGGTCGCGGCCGCCCTGCTCGGCGGCGGCGGTGTCCTCGGCTTCCTGCGTCTGACCGGCGACGACGGGGGGCGGGAGCAGAGCACGGGCCAGGACGACGGGAAGGCCCCGCGCGGCATCCCCGCCGACTGGAAGCGCGTGTACGACCCCGACGGCTTCAGCCTCATGCTGCCCAAGGGGTGGGAGCGTCGGGCGAACGGCTCGCAGGTGGACTACACGCCGGACGACGGCCGGAGCTTCCTGCGGATAGGCGTCGACAAGTCCCCGGAGTTCGAGTCGCCGTACACGCATCAGCTGGCGCTGGAGAAGGGCCTCCGGAACTACAAGGACTACAAGCGGCTGCACCTGGACTCGAACACGTTCCGCGGCCAGCACGGAGCGCTCTGGGACTTCAGCTGGACGGCCGGGTCGAACGACGTGACCAGGGGCCCGCGCCGGGCCATCGAGCAGACGTATGTCAGCAAAGACGGCGTCGAGTACGCCATCTATCTCTCGGCCCCCGCCGAGGGCTGGGACAAGACCCGACAGCAGTTCGACTCGATGCTCCGGGGCTGGCGGGAGGGCTGACGCGGGTCCGGAGAACCCCGTCGTGCGGGTGGGGCGCCCGGGGGTGACGGCCGGAACCAGCCGCCGCACGGCGAGACCCATTCCGTTCGCACACGTGTGGGGCATGATGGCCGCATGGGGAGCCTGGGAGACCGCGCCGGAGCGGCGGGTGGAGGCAACGCCCGAGTGATCGCGGGCCGTTACCGCCTGGAGGCGCCGCTCGGCCGGGGCGGCATGGGGGTCGTCTGGCGCGCCACCGATCTGCTCCTCGGCCGCCGGGTGGCCGTCAAGGAACTCGCGCGCGACGAGACCCTCTCCGACGCCGAGGCGGAGCAGCGGCGCGAGCGGACCCTGCGCGAGGCGCGGGCCGTGGCACAGCTGCGGCATCCGCACGTCATCGTCGTCCACGACGTCGTGGTGCAGGACGAGCAGCCGTACATCGTCATGGAGTTGATCGAGGGCGGCTCGCTGGCCGGGCGTATCGCGCGGGGCGGGCCGCTGGACGCGCACGCCGTGGCGCGGATGGGCATCGACCTGCTGGGCGCCCTGAGCACCGCGCACGAGGCGGGCATCCTGCACCGTGACCTCAAGCCCGCCAACGTACTCCTGGAGCGGGCGACCGACCGTGTCGTGCTCACCGACTTCGGCATCGCGCAGCTCTCGGGCGCGACGACGCTCACGGAGGTCGGGTCGTTCGTGGGCTCGCCCGAGTACACCGCGCCGGAGCGGATGGCGGGGGAGCGGACGGGGCCCGAGTCCGATCTGTGGTCGCTCGGCGCGCTCCTGGTCACCGCGCTCGCCGGCGAGTCGCCGTTCCGCCGCGACTCCATCGGCGGCGTCCTGCACGCGGTCGTCTTCGACGAGATCCGGCCATCCGCGGCCGTCGATCCGCTGCTGCCCGTGGTGCTCGGCCTCCTCGACCGCGATCCGGCGCGGCGGATGGGCGCGGCGGAGGCGGAGGGGCTGCTGCGGGTGTACGTCGAGACGGGGCGGATGCCGGCGGTGGTGCGGGAGAGACCGGGGGCCGGGCTGCCGGGGCTTCCTGGGCGGTCCGGACTTCCGGGGCTTGCGGGGCTTTCGGGTCGGTCACCGCTTTCGGGGCGGTCGGGCCGGGGTGCCTCGACGCCGGCCGAGCGGGAGCTGCTCGCCGCGCAGGCCGCCGCGGGGCTCGTGAAGCCGGAGAAGCACGGCCGCACCTTCATGGTCGGCGCCGCTCTGGTGGCCGCCCTCGCCGGTGCGGGGGTCTCCGCCGCGCTGCTGCTGAGCAGGGACGGCGACGGCGGGGGCGCACCGGCTCCGTCGTCCGCCGCCACGGCGACGCAGAGCTCGCCGACACCGACGGTCACCGTGACGACCCCCACGGCGCGGCCGTCCTCGCCGCAGGCGCCCCAGGGCTACCGCATCGCGAGGGACCCCAAGGGCTTCGCGCTCGCCGTGCCCGAGGGCTTCGGACGCCAGGTGGACGGGTCCCGCGTCCTCTACGCGTCGTCCGACGGCACGTACCGCATCGGCATCGAGGAAGCGGCGGCAGGCCGGGGCGGTCCGGTCGCCGCGCAGCGCCGCGCCGATGCGAACGGGCCGCGGGACAACCCCGGTTACCGCGACGGCAGGGTCACGGCGACCACGCGCAACGGCAGGTCGGCCGCGCTCCGCGAGTTCACCTGGGACGGGTTACGCAACGAGGAGGGCGGCCGTCGCACGTTCGACCTGTGCTGGGAGGAGGGCGGCCGGAGGTTCGACGTGTGGGTGTCGGCGCCGGTGGGGGAGGCGGCGCAGGCGCGGAGGTACTTCGACGCGGCGGTGGACACGTTCGTACGCCGGTGACGTGGGCCTCGGCGGTTCGCGTACGACCATGACGCCCCGCTCACGTGCATCACCCCGGTCACAATGCGGGGCCTGGCTGGAAACCGAGGTGCCGCGCAGGGTAGGCATGTGGGCATGAGTAACGACGGGGGAGCCTCCTACGGGCCGTACGAACCCACCAGCTTCGGCCTCCAGCCACCACAACAGCCCGGCGTACCGGGGCAATCCGGCCAGAGCGGTGGAGCTCATCCCGACAACCCGTACGCGCAGCCGTACGCCCCGCCGACCCAGGCTGTGCCGAACCAGGCTGTGCCGACCCAGGCCGTGCCGAACCAGCCGCCCGCGTCCGCACCGTCGCCCTCGCCCGCGCCCTCACCCGCACCGTCGCCGTCGCCGTCGCAAGAGAGCGAGCCCGGTACCGGCCGGCTGATCGCGCACCGCTACCGGCTGCTCGCCAAACTCGGCCACGGCGGCATGGGCACGGTGTGGCGCGCCAAGGACGAGACGGTGGACCGTGAGGTCGCGGTGAAGGAGCCGCGCGTCCCCGACCACCTGCCGGAGCGCGAGCGGGCCAACGTCTTCGAGCGGATGCGCCGTGAGGCGCGCGCCGCCGCCCGTCTCGACCATCCGGCCGTGGTCAACGTCCATGACGTGGCGGTCGAGGACGGCCAGCCGTGGATCGTGATGGAGCTCGTGCACGGCCGTTCCCTCGGCGCCGCGCTCCAGGAGGGCACGCTCGGCGCCCGCGAGGCCGCGCGGATCGGCCTCGACGTCCTGAACGCCCTCGACGCCGCGCACCAGGCGGGCATCCTGCACCGCGACGTGAAACCCGACAACGTGATGCTCGGCCGGCACGACCGTGTCGTCCTCACCGACTTCGGCATCGCCCAGATCGAGGGCGAGACCAATCTGACGGACACCGGCGGTTTCGTCGGGTCGCCCGAGTTCATCGCGCCGGAGCGGGTGCTGGGCCGGCGGCCGGGCCCGGCGTCCGACCTCTGGTCGCTCGGCGTCGTCCTGTACGCGGCGACCGAGGGCGTCTCCCCCTTCCGCCGCAACAACACCCCCGCGACGCTCCAGTCCGTCCTGAACGCGACGCCCGCCGCACCCGCGTCCGCGTCGGTCCCGCTGGCCGAGGCGATCACCCGCCTGCTGGCCAAGGACCCCGCCCAGCGCCCGAACGCCGCGCAGGTCCGCGCCCTCCTGGAGGAGGCGGCGAAGCCTCCGCAGCCCGTGCCGACGCAGCACGTGACCGTCGCGGGCGGCGGCGATCAGGGGCGCGGCAAGGGGATCTTCCTGAGCCGCAAGGCGCTCGCCGTCGTCGCCGGAGTGGTCGTCGCGGCGGTGGCCGCGGGCGTGCTCGTGGCGCTGAATCCTTTCGAGGGCTCGGACGCGGGGGGCTGGGAGAAGCACGAGGCGAAGGCGGTCTCCGCGACCGTCTCCGTCCCGAAGGGGTACGTGGAGAACAAGCCGGAGGCCACGGACACGGACAAGTCCTGGGTCCGGTACACCGATCCGAGCGGCGCCGTCTTCGTCACGCTCGACCTCGCGGAGAAGAAGGACACCACGCTGGAGGTCGCGGGGACCGCGGCGGCCCAGGCGTACGCGGACGCGGAGACGTTCGAGGAGAGCGGCGAGTCGTCGATCAGCGACATGTCCAGTGACCCCGCCCCCGCCGCCACGACCAAGGAGACGACGTACAAGGACCGGGGCGCCGCCGAGAACACGGTCACCTACACCGACTCGCAGACCGAGCTCCCGCGCGAGGCGCGGATCCTCTACTACCGGACCGGGTCCGGGGACATGTACCGGCTGTGGATCGACTATCCCGGCAAGGGCGACTTCACCGAACGGGGCCGTGAGGTCGCCGAGACCGCGATCGCGGACCTGGAGCTCCACAAACTCTGAGAAGTCACTCGGCGCGGCGGTATTGCGCAGCGGTAACAGCCTGATCAGCGGCTTTGTCGCCAGCAATCACTGGCGTCGTGTGCGGAGGTCGTGAACCCCCGTTACCGATGGGTACCCAAAAGCCTGGCGTAGGCCTACCCTCACGTGCATGACGGACTCGCAGGCCACCGCAGCGCCCCTCGGAACGAACCCGACCGCCCCGGCCCCCGACGGCGCGCGCACCGCCGCCGACGTGGTCACGCCCGAGCTGATCGCGCAGCTCACCCGTGACGTCATCGGGTCGGGACGGACGGCCAACCACTCGCCGCTCACCGGCGAGAAGCTGGCCGACCTGCCCGAGTCCACCCCCGAGGACGTCACCACCGCGTTCCAGCGGGCCCGCACCGCCCAGATCGCCTGGGCGAGGACACCGGCCAAGCAGCGCGCCGCCGTCCTGCTGCGCTTCCACGACCTGGTGCTGCAGCGCCAGGCCGAGGTCCTCGACCTGATCCAGCTGGAGACCGGCAAGTCCCGGCTGCACGCGCACGAGGAGGTCCAGGCCGTCGTGGTCGCCGCCCGGCACTACGGCCGCAAGGCCCCCTCCTACCTGGCGCCGAAGCGGCACACCGGCGTCGTCCCGGTCCTCACCAAGGTCACCGAGAACCGTCAGCCGCGCGGCGTCGTCGGGCAGATAGCCCCCTGGAACTACCCGCTCGAGCTCTCCGTCGGCGACGCGCTGCCGGCCCTCGTCGCGGGCAACGCCCTGGTCATGAAGCCCGACACGGAGACCTGCCTCACCGCGCTCTGGGCCCGCGACCTGATCATCGAGGCGGGCCTGCCCGCGGAGGTCTTCCAGGTCGTCCTCGGCGAAGGCCCCGTCGTCGGCCCCGAGATCGTCAAGCACGCCGACTACGTCTCCTTCACCGGCTCCACCCGCACCGGCCGCGAGGTCGCGCAGGGCGCCGCCGCACGCCTGGTCGGCGTCTCGCTCGAACTCGGCGGCAAGAACGCCATGCTGGTCCTGCACGACGCCGACGTCGACAAGGCCGCGTCGGGTGCGGTGCGCGCCTGCTTCTCCTCCGCCGGCCAGCTCTGCATCTCCATCGAGCGGCTCTACGTCCACGAGTCGATCGCGGACGAGTTCGTGGCGCGCTTCGCGGAGCGCACCAAGGCGATGCGGCTCGGCAAGTCCCTCACGTACGGCGCCGACATGGGCTCGCTCGTCGGCGAACGGCAGCTGGAGACCGTGACCCGGCACGTCGAGGAGGCCGTCGCCAAGGGCGCCGTGCTCGTCGCGGGCGGCGTCGCCAGACCCGACATCGGCCCCTACTTCTACGAGCCGACCATCCTCGACGGCGTCGAGGCCCCGATGGCGGTCTGCAACGAGGAGACCTTCGGCCCGGTCGTCTCCATCTACCGCTTCACGGACGAGAACGAGGCGGTCGAGCTCGCCAACGCCACGCCGTACGGCCTGAACTCCTCGGTCTGGACGAAGGACGGCAGCCGCGGCCGCAAGATCGCCGCCCGGCTGCGCACCGGCACGGTCAACGTCAACGAGGGCTACGCACCCGCCTACGGCAGCGCGCAGGCCCCGATGGGCGGCATGAAGGACTCCGGCCTCGGCCGGCGGCACGGCTCCGAGGGAATCCTCAAGTACACCGAGGCGCAGACCATCGCGACCCAGCGGATCATGCCGCTGGCGCCGTCGTTCGGCCTGGACGACGAGAAGTACGCGGCGTTCATGAGCACCAGCCTGAAGGTCATGAAGGCGTTCCGGCTGCGCTAGCAGCGCCGTCAGGGGCGCGGGGAACCGCGCGAGCAACCACAGACTGCCCGCAGGCAATTTGACGAGGAGAGTCGATGTCACAGGAGAGCTCTGCCCGGATCCAGGTGGGCGACGACGCGTACGACTACGACGTAGTCGTCGTGGGCAGCGGCTTCGGCGGCGCGGTGTCCGCGCTGCGCCTGACGGAGAAGGGGTACCGCGTCGGCGTACTGGAGGCGGGCCGCCGCTTCACGCGCGCGACGCTGCCCAAGAACTCCTGGGACCTGAAGAACTACTTGTGGGCACCTGCGCTCGGCCTGTTCGGCATCCAGCGCATCCATCTGCTCGGCAACGTGATGGTCCTCGCGGGCGCAGGGGTCGGCGGCGGCTCGCTGAACTACGCCAACACCCTCTACGTACCTCCGGAGCCGTTCTTCAAGGACGCGCAGTGGAAGGACATCACGGACTGGCAGGACGAGCTGCGCCCCTACTACGAGCAGGCCAAGCGCATGCTCGGGGTGCGGCTCAACCCGACGATGACACCGTCGGACGTCCATCTGAAGGCCACCGCCCAGGCGCTGGGGGTCGGCGACAGCTTCCACATGGCACCCGTCGGCGTCTTCTTCGGCGACGAGAAGGACGCGGACGGTCGTTCAACGTCCGAGCCCGGCGCGGAAGTTCCCGACCCCTACTTCGGCGGCGCGGGCCCGTCCCGCAGGGCCTGCACCGAGTGCGGCGAGTGCATGACCGGCTGCCGGCACGGCGCGAAGAACACCCTGAACGAGAACTACCTGTACCTGGCGGAGAAGGCCGGCGCGGTCGTCCACCCCATGACGTCGGTCGTCGCCGTCACCGAGGACTCCCGGGGCGGCTTCGCCGTCGCGACCCTGCCGACTGACAAGAAGCGCAAGGGCGAGGGACGTACGTTCACAGCCCGCAAGGTCGTCGTGGCCGCAGGCACGTACGGGACGCAGACGCTCCTGCACCGCATGAAGGACACCGGCCTGCTGCCGCACATCTCCGCACGTCTCGGCAGCCTCACCCGCACCAACTCCGAGGCCCTCGTGGGCGCCCAGACCACCGACCGCCGCTACCGCAGGAAGCACGGAGCGGAGAGGGCCGACTTCACCAAGGGCGTCGCGATCACCTCGTCGATCCATCCCAACGGCAGCACCCACATCGAGCCCGTCCGCTACGGCAAGAAGTCCAACGCCATGGGCAGCCTCACGGTGCTCCAGGTCCCGTACAGCGTGCGGGGCGGCAAGGCGCGGGTCGCGGGCTGGCTCGGCAACGTGGCACGCCACCCGCTGCTGCTGGTCCGTTCGCTCTCCAACCGGCACTGGTCGGAGCGGACCATCATCGGTCTGGTCATGCAGTCGCTCGACAACTCCCTGACCACGTACCGCAAGGAGAAGGGCCCCGGAAAGGGGCTGCTCACCGCCCGGCAGGGCCACGGCGCACCCAACCCCGACCAGATCCCCGAGGCCACCCGCGCGGCGACGCTCCTCTCCGAGGAGATCAACGGCTTCCCCGGGTCGAACGTCGGCGAGCTCATGGGCACCCCGCTGACCGCGCACTTCCTCGGCGGCTGCCCGATCGGCGACTCCGCGGAGACCGGCGTCATCGACCCGTACCACCGGGTTTACGGCCATCCCGGCATCTCGGTCGTCGACGGCGCCGCGGTCTCGGCGAACCTGGGCGTGAACCCGTCCCTGACGATCACCGCGCAGGCCGAGCGCGCCATGTCGTTCTGGCCCAACAAGGGCGGGGAGGACCCGCGTCCGGCGCAGGGTGCGCGGTACGTGCGGCTCGCGGCCGTCGAACCGAAGACCCCGGCTGTTCCCGCTGACGCGTTCGGCGCGCTGAGGCTGCCGTTCTTGGGGATGCCGACGGTGCCGGCCAAGAAGTAGCCCCCGGACACACGTAAGGACCTGCACCCCCCTCCGAGCGCAGGTCCTTCCGCGTGATCAGGCGGCCGATGAGGCCGAGCCGGCCGTGGCGACCGACGTGGCCGTGGCGGCTCAGGCGGTGCCGTCCGCCTTCCGGCGGCGTACGGCGAACACGACGCCCGCACCGGCGACGACGGCGATACCGCCGATGACACCGACGGTCGGCAGCATCGAGCTGGAGCCGGTCTCGGCGAGGCCGCCGGTGACCGGGGCCGGGCTCTCCGAGGCGCTGCCCTGCGGCTCGGGCGAGGACTGTGCCGTCTTGGACGGGGACGGCTTCGGCGTGGGCTTGGCCGACTCGTCACCGGGCTTCACGACGGTGAGAGGCCAGTACTTGGACGACGTGTGCTCGCAGTCCAGTTCGGGGTCGACGTAGGAGCCGAGGCCCTCCACGTACCCGTCGACGGCCGGAGCCTTGTCGTTGACCCGGGCCCGCAACTTGACGACGGCCTTGTCCTCGGCGTCGAGCTCCACGGTGTCGTAGGCCAGGCCCGCGCCCAGCGGGCTGTCGACCGTGGTCCACTCCTCGTTCTCCGAGTCAAAGTACTGCACGTCGGTGAAGTACCGCAGCCCGTCCTTCCGGTCCTTGCCGGCGCTGAGGTTGTTCACGAACGCGGTCCACGCCACCTCGCCGAGCGGCTCGTCGGTGGGGTTGTCCGCGGTGAGCTTGAACCGGTGCCAGCCGCTGCCCGTGACGATCTTCTTGGGCAGTCCGACGAGGTCCACCTTCAGTACGGAGTCGGGATCCGTGCTGCCGTCGTCGGACTCGCACTTGGGCGGCGCCTCTTCGTCGTCCTCGTCCGGGACCTCGGGGACCTCCGGCGTCTTCGGGGCCTTCGGGGTCTCGACCTCGGCCGTGTGCTTCCCGGGCGCCGGGGGCTCCGTGGGCGGGGTCGGCTTGCCGGGCGTCTTGGCGGGCTCGGGCGTCTTCGCGGGCGGCGTCACGGACGGCGTCGGCGTGGCGGACTCCGTCGGGGCTCCCGCGGCCGGTGCGGGCGGAGTGGACGTGCCCTCGGTCGCGGAAGCGGCCGGGGCCGACAGCAGCGCGATCGGGGCTATGGCAGCCGTAGCGGCCGCGGCAGCCATGGCACGACGAAGCTTCATGAAGACCTCAGAAGTCGGAGACGCGGGGGTGGCTCTGTACTGACTTTCGGTACTGACTCTTGGTACTGGCTCTCAGTACCGGCTCCCGGTACTGATCTCGTGTTACTGCATGCATGACATGTGATCCCTGTGAATGGTTGTCCTCGACTTCACAGAATTCTTATGTGGCGTGCCTCACAGATCTGGTGCGGGTGGCTCGTGCTAGAACTTCCCCCGCCCACAGGGCATCCGGAGAACAGGGGAGGGGACAGCGTGGCCATACCCGACGAGGTGTGGGAGAGATTCGAGAACGACAGCGAGCGGGAGATCCGCTCGTCGGCGCCGAAGGAGCCGTCCGCGCGGGCGCGCATGGTGGCGGAGCGGCTGCGGCGCCTGGACGAGGAGGCCGCGCGGCGGCGGGTCGAGGAGGCGGGCCGGTTCCGCCGCAGGCGCGCGAAGCGCGAGGCCGAGTCCGCGCGGTGGCGCCCGGACGACTGGCGGGCGATGCCGACGGGCTCGACGGGTGGCCGTGGCGGCAGGTCAGAGCGCAGCCGCCGCGTGTGGAGCGTGGTGATCGTCATCGGCGGCATGGCCCTCGCGATCGTCCTGCTCAGCCCGTTCCGCTTCTGGATCTGGGGCTGGTGACACGGCGGGACGCCGCGGGTGACACGGCGGGGCACCCGCTGGCGACACGGCAGGACACCGCCGGTGACGAGCGGGGAACCAGATTCGATCTTCTCCCGTCGTAGGTTTCGTCCAGAAGCGGTGAACCGGCAGGGGAACAGAACGTGAAGTCAGCTGTGTCGCGCGTCGTGGCGGCCGTATCGGTCGTGGCCGCACTCGGCGCGAGTGCGGCCTGCAGCAGTGGTGACGGTGGCTCCGACGCCGGTGGGGGCGCGAAGCCGCGCGCGAGCGCGGGCCCCTCGAAGCTGGAGAAGGCGGCCCTGACCGCGGGTGACGTGAAGGGCTACAAGGTCGAGGAGCCGGACGAGTCCGAGTCCTCCGCCGCCGCACCGCCCGGGGTGAAGCCGTCTCCCGCGGAGTGCGGCCCGCTCGCGGCGATGCTCGACGTACGCACCGCGGAGAAGACCGAAGGCCACGCCCGCCGCGTCCTGACCGCCGCCGACGACAAGGACTTCACGACGACCCGCGTCGGCCTGTCCTCCTACGCCGGGTCGGACGCCGAGCAGGCGATGGCGGACCTGCGCGCGGCGGCGCGGTCGAAGAAGTGCTCGGCCTTCCGGGTCGGGGAGCAGCGCTACATCGGCGTACGGTCGCTCGACGCACCGAACGTTCCGGGCAAGGCGGGCAAGGGCGACGAGGCCGTCTCGTACAAGATCGCCCACCGCAGGGGCGAGTACGTGATGCGGGAGACCGTCACGGTCGTGCGCACCGGCTCGACGCTCGCCGTCTTCGACGCGTCGAACCTGTACGACCCCGAAGGCGTCCAGAGCGACAAGGACGCCGAGAAGGACGGCACCGGCGGCATCGGGACGCCCACGGCGGACCAGGACCCGAAGGTGGCCCCCGAGATCGTCACCGCCCAGCTCGCCAAGATCTAGCGGGCCCCGCCGACCTCGGTTCACACATTCACACGCGCCGCGTACAACCTTTTCGGCGGTTCCTGATCGTTACGGAAAACGCTGGTCAGCGGCGTGTGTTTGCCGCTTTCATGTCGCCTCGGCGCGGGCCGTCGCCCGCGCCGTGAACACGTGAAGGTAGGAAACGTGAAGTCATCTGTGTCTCGGGCCGTCGTGGCCGCGTCCGTCACGGTCGCGCTGGGCCTGACCGCAGCGTGCGGCAGCGACAGCGACAGCGGCTCCGACGACAAGAAGTCGTCGGGGCAGCAGGCCGAGCAGAAGCCGGCCGAGGGCAAGCCGGCCGAGAAGAAGTCGGCCGCGCTGTCCGCCGCCGATCTGGAGAAGGCGGTGCTCGCCAAGGGCGACCTCAAGGGCTACAAGGTCGAGAAGATGTCCGCGGCGGACATGCCCTCGCAGACCGTGCCCGCCGACCCGGCCGCATGCCAGCCGTTCGCCGACATGTTCATGTTCGCGACGCAGCCGTCGGCGAAGGCGCGTGTCGGCCGCACCCTGACCGGGCCCGACGAGCTGGACGCCACGGTCATCTCGCTCGCGCTGCTCGCCCACGAGCAGCCCGAGGCGGAGAAGGTCATGGACGACCTGCGGACGGCCACGAAGAACTGCACCGCCTACGAGCACGCGGACTCGAAGTACCGGGACGTCGCGGCCCTGCCCACGCCGAAGGCGGGCGACGAGGCGGTCTCGTACAAGGTCGTGGGCCTCATCGAGGGCCAGAAGACACCGATGAGCTTCACCGTCGTCCGCAGTGGTTCGACGGTCGCGGCCTTCTACTCGATCAACCTGCTCAAGCCGAAGGAGTTCGGTGTCTCGGCGGAGGTCGTCGAGACGCAGGTGAAGAAGTTGGAGGGCGAGGGCAAGGGCGCGTAGTCGGCGTCGGCCATCGAAAGAGCGAAGGGCCCCGCGGGACGGATCCGCGGGGCCCTTGGCTGTCGGCACCGACGTCAGGGCCGCGTCGATGCCTCATGAGGACGGCGCAGGGGGAGTGCGCCGCTCTGGTCGAGGTGCCGGTGACCGACCCGGCGCACGAGGGGCGCTCGCGTGGTATCGACCATTGGCAATGAAGTTGTGGACGGCGGGACTCGCTGTCCGCCTTCTACGCATCGTGCTGGACGGGTTGTTCGCTGCGCAACCGTTTGGACCGCATCTGAGGGGGGACCGGGGATTCGGTCCGGGTGCCGGGACGGAGGCCGGCCGGCTCCGGGCGTCCCCGAAGCCGACCGTTCTCTTGGGTGACCGGGCTGCTGTCCCCTGCCGTCCGGTCACGTCACTGGAGCGAGGTCCCACGGTGCAGGGATCGCTCCCTGCGCCTCATCGCTCCAGCGGAGCCACGCGTGGTTCTTGCGGGCCCGCACCTGGCTGACACGGACATTGAGACCAACGAAGCCCCTCCGTGACCGGTCACGCGCCGTACGGGTGAGAGCGGATCCGAACTCAGATCCGCAGTCGGCGGGGGTGCGGGGCGGCGGCGGTCAGACACGGCCGCGGCACAGCTCCAGGAGCGTCATCGCGAGCGCCGTGCCGGGCTTGCCGAGCGCGTCCCTGTAGTGGCCGAGGACCTCCATCTCGCGGGAGAGGTTCACGCGGCGGCCACCGGAGGTGATGCGGGCCTCCTGGATGACGGCCGAAACGGCCATGCGTTCCTGTACGAGGCCGATGATGTGGTCGTCGAGCGCGTCGATCCGCTCACGGGCGTTCTCGATCACCCCGGCGGCCTCCGGAGTGCGGGCTCCGGTCTTGTCCGTGGCGGTGGGGGCGGCGACGGCGGCGGTGGTGGCGGTCGTGGTCGTCATGCGGGGCTCCTTGTAGCTGTCGGAAGAGGTGCCCCGGAGCGGCAGGACCCGCGTACGACAGAGCGCCCCGGGCCTTGTCGGCCCGGGGCGCCCGGTAAGTCGCTTGTCGGTGGGATCAAGCAGCTCGACCATGGCAGCCGGCAGGCCGGTTGCCATAGGTAAAGAGGAAGCTGAGGTGCTTGGTCACGAGGCCAGTATGCCCCCACGCGCGCGTGCCGGGTCAATCGGGACGCCGTACGGCTCGGATGCTGAGACGCCCGCCGATCCGCGGGGGCGCCCGCCGGGTGAGTGGGCGCCGCTCCGGGGCCGGGGTGGGAGAGGGCGCCGCTCCGGGGCGAGGGAGGGTGCCGCGTCGGGGCGAGCGCGGGTGCCCGTCGGATACGACGAAGGGGTCGCCCCGGGCCCGTTAGAATTGACAAACACAGACCCCCTGCTCACGCACGAGCCTCTGCTCACGCACCGCTCAAGCTCAACGCCGGAAGGCCGCCGCCGTGCCATCAGCGCCCCCCGCTGCCGCCGCTCCCGACACCGTTCTGGTCGTCGACTTCGGAGCGCAGTACGCCCAGCTCATCGCCCGTCGCGTCCGTGAGGCCCGCGTCTACAGCGAGATCGTGCCGAGCACGATGCCCGTCTCCGAGATGCTCGCGAAGAAGCCCGCGGCGATCATCCTGTCCGGCGGCCCCTCGTCGGTGTACGCGGAGCACGCGCCCACCGTCGACCGCCGGCTCTTCGAGGCCGGCGTCCCCGTCTTCGGCATGTGCTACGGCTTCCAGCTGATGGCCACGACCCTCGGCGGCAAGGTCGACAACACCGGCGCCCGTGAGTACGGCCGCACCCCGCTGGCCGTCTCCAAGGCCGGTTCCACGCTCTTCGAGGGCACCCCGACCGAGCAGTCCGTGTGGATGTCGCACGGCGACGCGTGCAGCGCGGCGCCCGAGGGCTTCACGGTCACCGCGTCCACGGACGTCGTGCCGGTCGCGGCCTTCGAGGACGACGAGAAGAAGCTGTACGGCGTGCAGTACCACCCCGAGGTCATGCACTCCACGCACGGCCAGCAGGTCCTCGAGCACTTCCTCTACCGCGGCGCCGGCCTCAAGCCGGACTGGACGACCGACAACGTCATCGACGAGCAGGTCGCCGCGATCCGCGAGCAGGTCGGCACCAAGCGTGCGATCTGCGGCCTCTCCGGCGGTGTGGACTCCGCGGTCGCCGCCGCCCTCGTGCAGAAGGCCATCGGCTCGCAGCTGACCTGCGTGTACGTCGACCACGGCCTGATGCGCAAGGACGAGACCGAGCAGGTCGAGAAGGACTTCGTCGCCGCGACCGGCGTGCAGCTGAAGGTCGTCGACGCGCAGGAGCGCTTCCTCGCCGCACTCGCCGGGGTCTCCGACCCCGAGGAGAAGCGGAAGATCATCGGGCGTGAGTTCATCCGCGTCTTCGAGCAGGCCCAGGCGGAGATCATCGCCGAGGCCCCCGGCGACCAGCCGGTGGAGTTCCTGGTCCAGGGCACCCTCTACCCTGACGTGGTCGAGTCCGGTGGCGGCACCGGCACCGCGAACATCAAGTCGCACCACAACGTGGGCGGGCTCCCCGAGGACCTCGAGTTCCAGCTCATCGAGCCGCTGCGCAAGCTGTTCAAGGACGAGGTCCGGATGGTCGGCGCCGAGCTCGGCCTGCCGGACGAGATCGTCCAGCGCCAGCCGTTCCCCGGCCCCGGCCTCGGCATCCGCATCGTCGGCGAGGTCACCAAGGACCGCCTCGACCTGCTGCGCGAGGCCGACGCCATCGCCCGCGAGGAGCTGACGGCGGCCGGCCTCGACCGGGAGATCTGGCAGTGCCCGGTCGTGCTGCTCGCGGACGTCCGCAGCGTCGGCGTCCAGGGCGACGGCCGCACGTACGGCCACCCGATCGTCCTGCGCCCCGTCTCGTCCGAGGACGCCATGACGGCCGACTGGACCCGCATGCCGTACGACGTCCTCGCGAAGATCTCGACGCGCATCACGAACGAGGTCGCCGACGTGAACCGCGTCGTCCTCGACGTGACGTCGAAGCCGCCGGGCACCATCGAGTGGGAGTGACCCCCGCGGTCGACCTTCCCAAGGCTTGCTGAGCGCCGGTGCCGCCCCTTCGTGTTCGACACGGAGGAGCGGCACCGGCGTTCTCACATGCGCCGTACTCGCTCTCTCGCGCCTCACGTGCGCCGCGTGACACGCACCCCCGCCCCCGGCCTCCACACCTGCACCGCCAGGTACTTCTCGTCCTCGATGAAGGTCCGCACCACCTCCGTCAGCTCGGTGCGGAAGAGGTGGAAGGCGTCCGGGTCCGGCGGATTCACCGTGTCCGTGTACCGCGCGACGGTCGCCGGGTCCCGCACCTCGACCGCCCGCCCCGCGATGCGGACGTCGCCGCCCGCCATCTCCGTACCCGCCCCCGGATTCGCCTGCAGCGCGAACCGCGGATCGCGGCGCAGGTCGAGTGCCTTGAGCGAGTTCGGCATCATGCCGAGCCACAACTCCCCGTTCAGAAAGCGGACTTCGAGCCCGGTGGTGCGCGGCGACCCGTCCTTGCGGAGCGTCGCGAGGACGTGGTGCGTGAACGCGCCGAACCGCTTCTCGACGGTCGAGGCAAGGTCCGGCTCTGCGGCGGCGAAGGCTTCCCAATTGCACGTCATACGTCGAGTCTGCCGCCGATACCCGACACCTCCTGTCGCCTTTCACCGCCCCGCCGAACGTGCCGCCCCTCGCACCCGTGATCGCGTCACACCCCTGTTCTCCTGTGCTTCCCGCCGGTAACTTCCGCCCCGTACAGCCACGGATGGAGGACACATGCAGGCGCCCACACCGATCCCCGTCGAGCGGTTGCAGTTCGCGATGCCGCCCGTCCACACCTCCGTGGCGGACGAACGGCAGCACCGCAAGGAGCGGCTCGCCGGCGCGCTGCGGATCTTCGGGAGGCTCGGGTACGAGGACGGGGTCTCGGGCCACATCACGGCACGCGACCCGGAGCACACCGACTGCTTCTGGGTGAACCCCTTCGGGATGCCCTTCAAGCACATCACCGTGGGCGACCTCGTCCTCGCCAACGCGGACGGGCAGGTGGTCGAGGGGCGCCACCACGTCAACCAGGCCGCGTTCACCGTCCACGCCCAAACCCATCTGGCACGGCCCGACGTGGTCGCCGTCGCGCACTGCCACTCCCTGCACGGCCGCGCGCTCTCCACGCTCGGCGAACTCCTGGACCCGATCACCCAGGAGGCCTGCGCCTTCTACGAGAGCCACGCGCTGTACGACGGCTACACCGGTGTCGTCGTCGACGCCGAGGAGGGCCGACGCATCGCGACCGCGCTCGGCGACCACAAGGCGGTCATCCTGCGCAACCACGGCCTGCTCACCGTCGGGGACTCCGTCGACGCCGCCGCCTGGTGGTTCATCTCCATGGAACGCTCCTGCCAGGTCCAGCTGAGCGCGCGGGCGGCGGGGCGGCCCGTGCTGATCGGTCACAAGCAGGCGGTGCAGACCCGCGAACAGCTCGGCAGCGACCTGGTCGCGTGGATCAACTACCAGTCCCTGTGGCAGGACATCAGCCGCAGCGAGCCGGATCTGCTGGCCTGACCTGGACGTCAACGCCGAGCCACGCCTTTCACCCCCGCTGACCTGACCCCGGGCATCAGTTCGCCCGCCAGTACGGCACAATTCCCCTTCTCTACAGGGAAGTTCGCGGGAAGCCCCAGAGGCTTCAAGGGTGGGGAAGGCGGCGTACGCGGTGGCAGTGCAGGAGGCGGGGCAGGGCGTGCACGGGGGCGGTTGCACGTGCGGCGGCTGCCCGCACGGGGCGCGTGAAGGACATCGGCGCGCCGTGGCCGCGTTCCTCACCCAGCGCGACGCGTTCGCGGCGGGGGAGGGGCTGCCGGCGGCCGTCGCGCACTCGGCGGGCGCCTCGCGGCAATGGGTGTCGGACGAGCTGACCCAGTCCGCGCGCGCCGTCGCCGACCGCGGCAGGGCCGAGGGCGAGGCGTGGCTGAGACGGCTGTGGACCCGCACGCTCGGCGTCGTCTGGGGCTCCTTCGGCGTACTCCTCCTCGTCCAGGCGCTCACCGCCGTCGGCGCCGGCTGGTCGGACGCGCGCACGGCCGGCCTCCTCGCCGCCTTCGTCATGGGCGGCCTGCTGAGCGGTGCCGCATACGCGCACCGGGCGCGCGGTGGGGTCCTCGCGCCCGTGATCGGCGAGGACAACCGGCTCTCCACCTCACGCGCCGTGGCTGCCTCCTGGGTCTTCCTCGTCGTCTTCGCCGTGCTCGTCCTCGCGGCCGAACTCGCCGCGGCCTCGGGACACGCGGAGCGCGAGGAACTGATCGACGGCCTCCAACTCGCCCGCGCCGCAGGAACAGTGACCGTCCTCGCCGTGGTGTGCGCGGTCGCCGTCCTGGTGCGCAGAGTCGTCGGCCTGCGCGTTCTGGGCCAGCGCCTGCAGAAGATCCGCGCGGACCGGCCACGGGCCTCTGACCCGCTCACCGACGACGCGGGCCGCGGCAGCTTCGCCGACGCGCAGTACGTCCTGATCAGCGCCGTCGCCGTGATCTTCGCCGCCGTGCGCCTCGCGCGCCGCCCCGAGCAGCTGCCCGACCTGCCGTGGGGTCTCGCCCTGCTCGTGCTGGTCTCCGCCGCGACGTACCTGGCGGGGAAGTACGCCGAAGGCGGCCGTCCCGTGATCCTCTCCGTCGTCCGCGCGCGGGAGGCCGGCGACCTCGACGCCCCCATCCGCACCGGCGACGACATCGAGATCCGCGGCGCGGGCTTCGTCCCGCCCGGCGCCGGGGACGCGGACCGGCTCGCCCGCACGGTCGTCCGCATCGGCGCCGTGCACGTCCACGTGCCGCTCGTCCCCGTACCGGGTGGATTCACCAACCCGACCGACGCGATCCTCACCGTGCCCGTCCCCGTCGACGTGGAACCCGGCCGCGTCGAGGTCCAGGTCGTCACGGCCGCGGGCGTCGAGACGAACCGCGTCACCATCGACGTAACGGACTGACCCACAGCGACTCCTTCCCCGAGCACCGCTCCCCCTCCCCGGCACTGTCCGGGCCGTGTATCCCCTTGCTCGTCGCTGAGCAGCGACCCCTCTTCGTACGTATCGTCAAATGACGGGACCACGCGAGAGGCGGCTGAGTGCCATGGCGCACGGCATACGTACGAACAGCCACACCGGCCGCATTGGCCACACCAGCCATACCAGCCACACCGGCCGCACCCGGCGTGACGACTGGCGGGAGCCCGCCACCCGCTACGCCCTGCTCCCTCTGCGGATCTTCCTGGGCATCACCTTCATCTACGCGGGCCTGGACAAACTCACCGACGGCACCTTCATGCAGGCGAGCGGCGCGGGCTCGATCGGCGCTCAGATGGAGGGCGTCCGCGACATCTCCGCGATCCCCGCTCTCGTCGACCTCTCCCTCAAGAGCCCCGTCGGCTTCGGCTACGCCATCGCCCTCGGAGAACTCGCCGTCGGCATCGGGACTCTGATCGGGCTGTTCGCCCGGGGCGCCGCGGTCGGAGGTGCGCTCATCTCGCTCAGCCTCTGGCTGACCGTCAGCTGGCACGAGGAGCCCTACTACTACGGCAACGACCTGGCCTATCTGATGGCCTGGCTGCCGCTGATCCTCGCCGGAGCCCCGGTCCTCTCGCTCGACGCCCTGCGCGCCGCCCGCCGCGGAACACCCCGGGGCCCGGACGGACCCGCTAGGACAGGCCCTGGTCCCGCGACTCCTTGACGCCCCCGACACCACCGCCGGAACGGGCAGCACCTCTCGGACGTATTCCATGGATCGCCGCCGCCACGCCCGCCAGGAACAGGCCGGCCATCATCAGCGGCAGCGCGACGAACCACGGCGCGTTCCAGGCACCGCCCGCGTCGCCCGCGTACACGATCGCGACCGACAGCAGGCAGAGCCCTGCCACCAGCTTGCCGGGGTGGAATTCATGACGTAGCACGGGTCACCTTCGCTTGTCCGACGCCGACTTCGAGGCGCAGATCGATCGTGCCGCCGCTGTCGCTGCCCGAGGGCGGCCGCAGCGTCACCGTCTTCTCCCGGCCCGGAGCGATGTCCAGGTCCTTGTCCTTGTCGCCGGGCAACGAGATGTCGCCGACGCCCACTTCCACGTCGAGCCGCACGATGGCGTCCTTCGGCAGGATCACGTCGATGCTGCCCGCGCCGATCTCGGCACTCGTCTGCAACGTCTTGCCCTTGCCGACGTCGAGCCTGCTCAGATCGAGCGTGCCGGTGCCGAGCCCCAGCTCGTACTGGGGCTGGACGTCCGCCACCGCGGTCGGTATCCAGTCCGGGTGCGCGTAGTGCGTCGTGATGTTCTTCGGCAGGGCCGCCGAGGCGGTGAGGAGCCCGGCGGTCAGCACCGCCAGCACGATCGACCCCGCCCCCGTGCGTCCGAGGAGGGCGCTCACCGCGATGCCGAGACCGAACACTCCGAGCGCGCACGCGAGGCCCACCTGCAAGGTCGTGCCGAGCGGATGGTCCTCCCAGGTCAGCCCGGTCCCGAGGCCGCCCGCGAGCAGGGCGGTCAGGAACACCCAGCCGCCGATCCAGCGCGGACCGCGGGGTGCGGGCGCGGGCGGCGGTACTTTGGCCTCGCGGAGCACGCCCGCGCGGTGGCCGGCCACCCGGTACTCAAGGGTGAGGCCTTCTGGCTTAAGACCCTCGGGGCCCCAGAAGTAGCCCGAGATCCCGTCGTACGTGCCGTCCTTGATGATCGGGTCGCGCCACCACGAGGGACCCCCGGCGACGGGCGGCGCCTTCGCCTCGGGTGGTGCGTCCGCCACGGCCTGCGCCGCCACCGGGTCCGGATCGAGGGTGTCGCGCTGCTGCGACCAATACCCGGCGCCCGCGAGGAGCAGCGCGAGGACCGCGGCGAAGGTGAGCGCCCCGCCGTTGTTCAGCAGTGTGAGGAAGACACCGCAGCCGACGAGCGAGAAGAGCACGGCGGTCAGCGCCTGGCCGTCGACCCGGCCGGAGAGGAGCCTGCGCGCCTCGTTCTCCTCCTCGTCCTCGTACGGCACGAAGAGCCACGCGAAGCCGTAGAACACCAGACCCAGACCGCTGGTGATCGCGAGCACGGCCAGGCCGATCCGGAAGATCACCGGGTCCATGTCGCAGTGCCGGCCGAGACCGGCGCACACACCGCCGATCTTCTTCTGCCGACGGTCGCGGCGGAACTTGCGCTCCTCCGCGGGCAGGCCCGGTTCAGGAGTGTCCGCGGGACCGCCCGGGACGCCGTGCGCGGCACGCCGGGAGCCGTGGGTGGCGGCCTCGGTCTCCGTCTCGGCGGGCTGCTGATCTGTCATGTGTCCATGGTGACCGCCGCGGGGCCGCCGCGGCAGTCGGGACGACCCTGGACGAACCCTGATATCGCCCCTGAGGCTCTGCGGGCCACGCCCCTGACAGGGCCGCGGCAGGGGAACGGATCAGGGAAGTCTCGGGGGTCGACCCTGATGCTCCGACCCGCGCCCGCGTGTGAATATCGAGAACATGCCGGAAGCCGCTGCACCGCCCATCGACGACGTCCGACCGCTGCGCAAGCTCTATCGCAGCGGTGACGGGCGCTGGCTCGGTGGTGTCGCGCGCGGTCTGGCCGGACATCTCGGGCTGCCCGTGATCTGGGTCCGGCTGATCTTCGTCGGCCTGTTCACGGCAGACGGCCTCGGCGGTCTGCTCTACGCGGCGTTCTGGTTCTTCGTCCCGCTCGGCGTGGGCGGAGTGGACGCCCAGCGGCCGCCCGCGGCCGTCACGGCCGAGACGGCGCCGGACGGCCGCCGAAGACTCGTCGCCCGCAAGCCCGACAAGGGACAACTCGTCGCGCTCCTCGCGATGGTCGTCGTCGCCATGATCTTCGTCAGCAACGTGGACCTGGACGGCTCGACGAAGGCGTACGTCGTCCCGACCCTGCTCGTCGCCGCCGGCGTCGCCCTCGTCTGGCGGCAGGCCGACAACGCCCGCAGGGCCCGCTGGATGGCCGTCGGCCGTCGCAGGCGCACCCTGACGATCGCCCGCTCGGCGGCCGGAGTGCTGCTGGTCGGCGCCGGGGTGTCCGGCATATTCGTGCTGCAGGGCTCCGCCGCGCACCTGGGCGCCGTGCTGCAGGCCTCACTCGCCGTGCTCGTCGGCATCGCGCTGCTCGCCGGCCCCTACCTCGTCCGGATGATGCAGGACCTCTCCGAGGAGCGGCTCATGCGCATCCGCGCCCAGGAGAGAGCCGAGGTCGCCGCCCATGTGCACGACTCCGTGCTGCACACCCTGACCCTGATCCAACGCAACGCGGAGAGCGCGAGCGAGGTGCGCCGCCTCGCCCGCGCCCAGGAGCGCGACCTGCGCGCCTGGCTGTACAGACCCGAGGGCACCGGCAAGGACGAGGACGAGGAACCCGACACCCTCGCCGAAGCGGTCCGCCGCAGTGCCGCGGAGGTCGAGGACAAGCACGGCGTCCCCATCGAGGTCGTCGTCGTGGGCGACTGCCCGCTCGACGAGCGGCTGACCGCGCAGATGCAGGCCGCGAGGGAAGCGATGGTGAACGCCGCCAAGTACGGTGGCGAGGGCGGCGCGGTGCAGGTCTTCGCCGAAGTCGAGGGGGAGACGGTGTTCGTGTCCGTTCGGGACCGCGGTCCCGGGTTCGATCTGGATTCCGTGCCGGACGACCGCATGGGCGTACGAGAATCGATCATTGGCCGTATGCAGCGCAACGGCGGCACGGCGCGGCTCCGCGTGGTGCCGGGCGGCGGCACGGAAGTCGAGCTGGAGATGGAGAGGACGGCGACGACATGAGCGACGCGACCGGGGCGAGCGGGCCCACGGAGCCGACCGGGACGGACGTGGGCGGCGGTGCGGACGGGCGTCGTGTCCGAGTCGTCCTCGTCGACGACCACCGGATGTTCCGCACCGGAGTGCAGGCGGAGATCGGCCGCACCGACGTCACCGGCGTCGAAGTCGTCGGCGAGGCGGCCGACGTCGACCAGGCGGTCACGGTCATCACGGCCACGCGCCCCGAGGTCGTCCTCCTGGACGTCCATCTGCCGGGTGGCGGAGGCGTGGAAGTCCTGCGCCGGTGTGCGCCGTTGATGTCCGACGCGGAGAACCCGGTGCGGTTCCTCGCGCTGTCGGTGTCCGATGCGGCGGAGGACGTCATCGGTGTCATCCGCGGCGGCGCCCGTGGCTACGTCACCAAGACCATCACCGGTACCGACCTGGTGGACTCCGTCTTCCGCGTGCAGGACGGCGACGCGGTGTTCTCGCCGCGCCTCGCCGGATTCGTCCTGGACGCCTTCGCCTCGACCGACGCGCCCCCGGTCGACGAGGACATGGACCGCCTCACCCAGCGCGAGCGGGAGGTCCTGCGGCTCATCGCGCGCGGTTATGCGTACAAGGAGATCGCCAAGCAGCTCTTCATCTCCGTGAAGACGGTGGAGTCGCATGTGTCGGCGGTGCTGAGGAAGCTGCAGCTGTCCAACCGTCATGAGCTGACGCGGTGGGCGACGGCGCGACGGCTGGTCTGAGCGGGCGCTAGCGGTGTGCGGCGGCGGTGGCCGGTAGCGCGGGGCCGAGGTTGCGCAGGGCCCAGCGGTAGTGGCCGACCGCCTTCGCGGCGCCGAGGAGGCCGGTCAGCCAGATGAGCAGTCCGGCACCCATGCCGAGGACGACGTCGGCGTAGGTCTCGTCGCCCGGTTCGGCGTACGCGGCCGCGGAGAAGGACGTCCAGAGCCCGAGCGTGCACACGGCGAGGGACGACAGGAGCCAGAGGAGGCTGAGGCCGGGGGAGCGCAGTCGGGCGTCGGACGCGGGGTGGCTGTCCAGGGCGAGCCAGGCGTCGACGAGTTGTCGTACGCGTCGGTCGTGGCGGATGCCGAGGACGACGCCGATGATCGCGGGGGCCAGCGCCGCGAGGCCGAGGACCACGAGGATCGGGCCCAGAAGGAAGGCGCTGGGGTCCTTGTCGTCGATGTACCGGATCGGCTGGATCAGCAGGGCCCAGCCGGTGACGCCGCCGAGTCCGCACAGCCACAGCAGCAGGAGCCGGCCCACTCCGAGGTGGCGCCTGTGCAGCTCTTGGAGGGCCGTGCCGCGGTCGGTGAGCAGCGTCTGCCGGTCCGGCCAGGTGCGCAGGTACACGGGTGGCGGGGGCGGAGGCAGCGTACGGCTAGGCATGCGCGTGACAATACTGGCGGGGGCCGGGGGTTCAGGACACGCGTGTGGCTCCGGCGAACGGCATCTGGTCGATGGGGGCGAGCCGGACCGGGGCGCTCGGGTTCGGGGCGTGGATCATCTGGCCGTTGCCGACGTAGAGACCGACGTGGCTGATGCCGGAGTAGAAGAACACCAGGTCGCCGGGGCGCAGTTCGGAGCGGGGGACGCGTTCGCCGGCGGCGATCTGGGCGTAGGTGGTGCGGGGCAGCGCGACGCCCGCCGAGCGGTAGGCGGCCTGGGTGAGCCCCGAGCAGTCGAAGGCGTCGGGACCGGTGGCGCCCCAGATGTAGGGGCTGCCGAGGGCCTTGTACGCGTAGGAGACGGCGGCCGCGGCGCGGGCGTCGGGCGCCTTCGCGGCTCCCAGGGCCGCGTCGCGGGCGGTGGAGCGGGTGGCGCGGTCGCCCGGGGGGTCCGCGAGGTCGGCGCGCTGTTCGGCGGTGAGGCGGGACAGGAGGCGCTTCGCCTCGCCGAGCTTTCCGGTGATCGTCTTCTTGTGCTTGCGCAGTTCCGCCTGGCGCGTGCGGAGGGCGTCGAGCCGGTCGTCGGCCCGGTCGCGCAGCCGGTCGAGTTCCCGCACCTGGTCCCGTACCTCGCCGACGGCCACGGCCTGGCGGCTGCCGGCCCGGTCGGCACGTGACGCGCGGTCCAGGAACTGATCGGGGTCGGAGGAGAGCGCGAGCTGTATGGAGGGGTCGATGCCGCCCGCACGGTACTGGGCGGCCGCGTACGAACCCAGGCTGTTGCGGGCGGTGTTGAGCTTCTCCGTCTTGCGGGCGGCTTCGTCGCGCAGGCTGCCGAGTGTCTTTTCGGCCTTTTCTGCCTTCTCCTTGGCGCCGTTGTACTTCTCGGTGGCGGTCTCCGCCTCGCGGTAGAGCGAGTCGACCTTGGACTTCACCTCGGCGGGGCTGAGCCGGGGGTCCGCGTGGCCCGTGCCGTCGAAAGCGGTGGCCGACGCGGCTCCCGCGAGAGCGAGGGTGGCGGCGGCGCGGACCGTGCCGCTGAGCGAGCGCTGTCGGGGCTTGCGGTGCGCTGGCACGAAGAGGGGCTCCTTACGTGTCCGGCGGCGGCCCGCACAGGGGGAGCGGACCGCCGCCGGGTTTCTCGGCGGTGGTGGCCGACGGCCGTCCCGGGACGGACGGCGGTGGGGAGCCGGTCACCTGGTGGAGGACGCTAAACCTGGCCGTCACGGGTTGGATACGGATTGTGCGCAATTGGCAGAAGTGGGCGGAACGGGGACCGGTCGCGACCGAGTGCTCCGGGTGGTGACAGCCGTTTCGCGCGCTGCTGTGACCGATGGCTCGATTCCTACGTATCCGAAGACGGGGTGGTGGTAAGGGGGCGCCTGCCGGGTCAGGCAGGGGCCCCGGCTAGGCTCCGGCCTCATGGACGTACTCATCCATCTCTTCGTCGGCCTGCACATCATCGGCATCGCCTCGCTCCTGGGCGGTTTCCTGACCCAGATGAAGCAGATGGGCCAGGGCACCGCCCGCTTCAGCCCCGCGATGCTGCACGGCGCGCTGACCATGCTCGTCACCGGTGTGGTCCTGGTGGGCCTCAACCAGGCGGACGACCACACCGTCAACAACGTCAAGATCGGCATCAAGCTGGCCCTGCTGATCGTGATCCTCGCGCTGGTCTACGTGAAGCGGGACGAGGAGAAGGTCGACAAGGGCATGTTCGGTGCGGTCGGCCTGCTGACCACGGCGAACATCTTCATCGCGGTGCTGTGGACCTGAGCCGGACCTGAGTTTTCCCCCGCTACGCGCGCGTGGGCCGAACCCAGGAAGGGGGGGGGGCAAAGGAACGTCAGGCATAAGAGGGGGACACCCCTTCACACGGGGAGGGACACAATCTGGGGTGGC
>NZ_JBWKJS010000008.1:66954-143705 GCF_056432085.1 Streptomyces sp. NPDC045678 | reverse complement strand
TGCTCCCCCCCCCCCCCCCCCTTCCTTCCCCCCCCCCCCCCCCCCCCTCTCCCCCCCCCCCCCCCCCCCCCCCCCCCCCCTTCCCCCCCCCCCCCCCCCCCCGCGCGCGTAGCGCGTAGAGGGGCGCCGTCTCGTCAGGCGGGGCGGACCACGCTGTGGATCGGCATGTAGTAGATCGACTCGACGCGGACGTTCGCGCCCGGCTTCGGGGCGTGGATCATCTTGCCGTTGCCGATGTAGATCCCCACGTGGCTGATGTCGTCGTAGAAGAACACCAGGTCACCCGGCTTGGCGTCGGCGGTCTTCACCGTCGTGCCGACCTTGACCTGGTCCCAGGTGGTGCGCGGCAGGGAGATCCCCGCGGCCTTCCACGCGTCCTGCGTGAGCCCGGAGCAGTCGTAGGAGTCGGGGCCGGTGGCGCCCCAGACGTACGGCTTGCCGATCTGGGCCTCCGCGAAGTCGATGACCTTCGCGGCCTTGGTGGCGTAGCTGCCGTCCGAGCTTCCGGTCCCCGAACCGGAACCGGAACCGGAACCGGTGTCGGAGCCCGAGCCCGAGCCCGAGCCGGAGTCCTGGCCCCCCTCGCGCTCCTTCTCCCGCTCGGCCGCCTCCTCCGCCTTGCGCTTGCGCTCCGCCTCGGCGGCCTGCTCGCGGGCCAGCTTCTCGGCCTTGCGCTTGGCCTCCTGCTTCTTCTTCCGCTCGATCTCCGCGAGCCGCGCCTTCTCCTCGGCGGTCAGCTTCGAAAGGAGCTCGCGCGCGTCCCCCAGTTTCTTCTGGACGGTCTTCTTGCTCGTCCTGAGCTCGTCCCGCGAGTCGGTCAGCGTCTCCAGGCTCTTCGCGGCCCGCGTGCGCTGCTTCGTCGCCGAAGCC
The DNA here is from genome assembly GCF_056432085.1 of Streptomyces sp. NPDC045678. Taxonomy (NCBI): domain Bacteria; kingdom Bacillati; phylum Actinomycetota; class Actinomycetes; order Kitasatosporales; family Streptomycetaceae; genus Streptomyces; species Streptomyces sp. NPDC045678. The sequence continues at coordinate 142,835 of NZ_JBWKJS010000008.1, read as the reverse complement.
TGCTCCGTCTCGTAGGCGTCGACCGCCTTCTTCTGGCGCGTGGTGAGCCGGTCCGCCAGGTGGTTCTGGTCGAAGTAGCCCTGCGGGTCGTTGGCGAGCATCATCGTGGCCGTCTCGGAGACGGCGCCGGTGCGGTACTGGGCCGCGGCGAACGAGCCGAGCTCCTGGCGTGCGTCGTTCAGCTTGTCCGTGCGCTTGGCCACGTCGTCGAGCAGCCGGTCGACCTTCTTGCGCTGCTTCTCGGTGCGCTCCTTGGCGGAGTTGTACTTCTGGGTGGCGACACCCGCCTGCTGGTAGAGCTCGTCGACCTTCTTCTGCACCTCTTCGAGGCTGGGCTTGGACGGCGCCGAGGGCGCTGCCTGCGCGCTCTGCGACAGGAGGGCGACGGAGGTGAGGGCTGCCGTCGTGATGCCGAGGGCGGGGGCCGTACGAATGCCGGCCGTCCGGTTCCGCGGCTTGCGGTGCGACGCCAAGGAGGCGACTCCTTCCGTAGACCGCCTACCGGGTTAGCTGTCGGGTTCGGGCGGATGGTTCGGAAGGCTGCCCTACGGTCCCGTACTTCGTACGGGACCGATTCACCCCAAGTTTTCGGTGGGTCCCCGGCTCCGAACACGTCGGACTCGGCGGGGGCCGCCCGTTCCCGGCGGGTTCGCCGGTGGGGGGACGAGTGGCCCGCCGGGCACGCTAGCCAACTCGTGTGGTGCCTGTGAAGGTTGATGTTCGATATGCCCGATACATTTTCGTTACTTCACGCGGGCGTGCGCGGCGCGCGAGCGGCCATGGCGGAGTGTGATCGTCCGTGGGCGGCGCGTGACGCGGGTGCCGCTGTCCGGAACCCGCAGCGGGTTGTCAGTGGGGCCGCCTAGACTCGGGAGGCGATGAGCAGCCTCTTTGATGACAGCTTCCTGGCGGACCTGCAGCCCTCCCGGGCCGCGGACGAAGCGCCCCCGCCGCCGCCCGAGGACAGCGCTCCGGAGCCCATTCCGGACGACCTGTTCGACGGAAAGTTCGACGCGCCCATGTCCCGGGACACGCACTACCGCGACGGCGCCCCGCGCCCGGTCATCGACCCCGCGACGCTCCTCGATGGGCTGAACGAGAACCAGCGCGCGGCTGTCGTGCACGCGGGCTCCCCGCTGCTCATCGTCGCCGGCGCCGGTTCCGGCAAGACCCGCGTGCTGACCCACCGCATCGCGCACCTGCTCGCCGAGCGCGGCGTGCACCCCGGCCAGATCCTCGCGATCACCTTCACGAACAAGGCCGCGGGCGAGATGAAGGAGCGCGTCGAGCAGCTCGTGGGCCCCCGGGCCAACGCGATGTGGGTGTCGACCTTCCACAGCGCCTGCGTCCGCATCCTCCGCCGTGAGTACAAGAAGCTGGGCTTCACGTCCTCCTTCTCGATCTACGACGCCGCCGACTCCAAGCGCCTCATGGCCCTGGTCTGCCGCGACCTGGATCTGGACCCCAAGAAGTTCCCGCCGAAGTCGTTCAGCGCCAAGATCTCGAACCTGAAGAACGAGCTGATCGACGAGGAGGACTTCGCGGGGCAGGCCGCCGACGGCTTCGAGAAGACCCTCGCCCAGGCCTATGCCATGTACCAGTCGCGCCTCCGCGAGGCGAACGCGCTCGACTTTGACGACCTGATCATGACGACGGTCCACCTGCTGCGCGCCTTCCCGGACGTCGCCGAGCACTACAGGCGCCGCTTCCGGCACGTCATGGTCGACGAGTACCAGGACACGAACCACGCGCAGTACGCGCTGGTGCGCGAGCTGGTCGGACCCTCCGGAGGCGAGGGGGACGACCCCGCGGAGCTGTGCGTGGTGGGTGACGCGGACCAGTCCATCTACGCCTTCCGCGGCGCCACGATCCGCAACATCCTCCAGTTCGAGGAGGACTACACGGACGCGACGACGATCCTCCTGGAGCAGAACTACCGCTCCACCCAGACGATCCTGACCGCCGCCAACGCGGTCATCGAGCGGAACGAGAGCCGCCGCCCCAAGAACCTGTGGACCAACCAGGGCGAGGGCGCACGCATCACCGGATACGTCGCCGACACCGAGCACGACGAGGCACAGTTCGTCGCCGACGAGATCGACCGCCTCACCGACGCGGGCGACGCGAAGGCCGGCGACGTGGCGATCTTCTACCGGACGAACGCCCAGTCCCGTGTCTTCGAAGAGATCTTCATCCGCGTCGGCCTGCCCTACAAGGTGGTCGGCGGCGTCCGCTTCTACGAGCGCAAGGAGGTCCGCGATGTGCTGGCCTACCTGCGCGTCCTCGCCAACCCCGAGGACGCGGTCCCGCTGCGCCGCATCCTCAACGTACCGAAGAGGGGCATCGGCGACCGCGCCGAAGCCATGATCGACGCGCTCGCGCAGCGCGAGAAGATCTCCTTCCCGCAGGCGCTGCGCCGCGTCGACGAGGCGTACGGAATGGCGGCCCGCTCCACCAACGCCGTCAAGCGTTTCAATACGCTGATGGAGGAGCTGCGGACCGTCGTCGAGTCGGGCGCGGGCCCGGCCGTCGTCCTGGAGGCCGTCCTCGAACGGACCGGCTACCTGGCCGAGCTCCAGGCCTCGACCGACCCGCAGGACGAGACCCGCATCGAGAACCTCCAGGAGCTCGCCGCCGTGGCGCTGGAGTTCGAGCAGGACAACAACCAGGCTGCGGACAACAGCCAGGCCACGGACACCGACCAGGCCACGGACACCGACCGGGCCGCGGACAACGCGCAGGGCGGACCGGATGCGGGCCAGGGCCAGGGCGAGGGCGAGGGTGAGGCCGGTGAAGGCACCACCCCGGCCGGCACGCTCTCGGACTTCCTGGAGCGCGTCGCCCTGGTCGCCGACTCCGACCAGATCCCCGACGAGGAGGACGACGGCTCCGGAGTCATCACGCTGATGACCCTGCACACCGCCAAGGGCCTCGAATTCCCCGTGGTGTTCCTGACCGGCATGGAGGACGGCGTCTTCCCGCACATGCGCTCCCTCGGGCAGGTCAAGGAGCTGGAGGAGGAGCGTCGCCTCGCGTACGTGGGCATCACGCGCGCGCGTGAACGGCTCTACCTGACCCGGTCGTCCATGCGCAGCGCCTGGGGCACGCCCTCGTACAACCCGCCGTCGCGCTTCCTCGAGGAGATCCCGGACACGCACCTGGACTGGAAGCGGACCGGCTCGGTCGGCGCGCCGGCCACGTCCGGCCCCGCCGGGGGAATCGCCTCGTCGCTGTCCTCGTCGCGCTCGCGCTCCGGTGGCGCACAGGGCTTCGCCACGCGCCGCGCGTCGGAGAAGCCGGTCGTCTCGCTGGCCGTCGGCGACCGCGTCACGCACGACCAGTTCGGCCTCGGGACCGTGGTCGGCGTGAAGGGGACGGGAGCGAACGCCGAGGCGACGGTGGACTTCGGCGAGCCCAAGCCGAAGCGCCTCCTGCTGCGGTACGCACCGGTGGAAAAGCTCTAGCGCGGGCGTCGGCGGCCGGAGTTACGTTACGTCGGGTCGAGGCCGTGGCTGCGGAGCCACGGCAGCGGGTCGATCGCCGAGCCGCCGGCGGGCCGCACCTCGAAGTGCAGGTGCGGTCCTGTGGAGTTGCCGGAGTTCCCGGAGAAGGCGATGGTCTCGCCCGCCTTCACGGGACCGCTGGAGATCTTGTGCGTGGAGAGGTGGCAGTACCACGTCTCCGTGCCGTCCTTCGCGGTGACGATCGCCATGTTGCCGTAGGCGCTGTTCCACTTGGTCGACACAGTGCCGTCGGTCGCGGCGAGGACTTCGGTGCCGTACGACACCGGGAAGTCGATTCCGGAGTGCGCGGACATCCAGTTGACGCCCGCCTGCCCGAACTGCGCGCTGAGGCCGTGCTGCTTCACCGGCAGGGCGAACTTGGGACGCAGCCGCTCCTTGCGCGCGGCCTCCGCCGCCGCCTTCTTCTGGGCGGCCACCTTCTCCGCCTTGAGGTCGATGCGCTCCTGCGTGCGGCTGGCGCGGTCCGCGAAGTCGCCCGCGTCCGCGGAGAGGTTCGCCAGCTGCGTGTCCAGCTTGTTGTTGGCGGCGGAGGGCTGCACGGGCGCGGTGTCCGGGGCCGATGCCGTCGTCGTCGTGTCCTTCGCGTCGTCCCCGCCGAAGTTCCCCACGGACGCGGCCGCCACTCCGGCGACCCCCATCACGCAGGCCGAGGGCACGGCGACGGTGAAGAGCGCGGAGCGCTTGGCGGGGGTACGGCGACGGGTCCTGGAGCGGCCGCCGGCCGCGGGTCCGCCGCTCCTTCCGCGGGAAGAACGGGGCGCGGCACCGGGGGAATCCGTCGACTCGGTGGCCGCGGGCTCGTACGCGGCGTCGTCATCGGTCTCGTACGCCTGGGCCGCGTCGTGCGGGACGGCGGCGCCGAGCAAGTCGGGTGCGTCGTGTGCCTGGTGTGACTCGTGGGTGTCGGCGGCCGAGTTCCACGCCGTCGCGTCGTACGCACCGGTGTCGAAGGTCTGCGTGTCCCACTGGCCGGTCTGTGGACCGTCCTGCGGAGTCTGGTGCCAGGCGGTGGTGTCCCACTGGCCCGTGGAGTCAGGGCCCGGCTGCGCGGGGATGTCGGCGACCTGCTGATGCCCGCCGGTCGACCACATCGAGGCGGTGTCGTAGCTGCCGTCGTAGGTGGCGGCGTAGTACTGCTCCGCGTACGCGTCGTAAGTGGCCGTCTGCTGCGGGCCTGTCGTGGTCGCCCACTGGCCCGTGTCGTGCCCGTTGCCCGGCATGTCGCCGAAGAGGGGGTCGACCGCGAACGTTCCGGTGTCGAAGGCGCCGGTGTCGGAGCTGCCGGTGGAATAGGTGCCGTGGCCGTAGCCGTTGTGCTGGGCACTCTGTTCGTCGTACGTCGCGTAGTGCGCGTAGTCGGCGCCGGGTGCCGAGGACGGGGTCATCGAGCTCCCCGACGGGTGACGGTCGTTCACCAACTTCTCTTTCGCCTCGGCAGCAGGGGCAGAGCAGTGCGGCGACTGTACCCGGCGGTATACGGGCGCGACAATCTTCCCCAGGTTTCGTGCTCGCAGGAAACGGGCATTCGGCCGCCTTTCGGCGGTCTGCGGGCACAGCCTTGGCTTTGCGTTCGAGATGCGTTCGATAGTTGGGCAGGTCAGGCGACCGTCAGCCCGCCCGGTGCGCTCTTGGCGTCGGCGCCCGGGTTCGCCAGGTCGAGGGCCTGACGGATTCCGTTCGCGACTGCGGGGTGCACCGGCAGCGCGAGGTGGCCGATGCCGGTGACGCGGACGTTCTGCGCGCTCAGGTCGGGGTGGTCGACGCAGGCCGTCTCCAGCGGATCCATGATCCGGTCCAAGTCGCTCCAGAAACTCACGAACTGGGTGCGGCAGCCCGGCGCCGGTTCCTTGAGTTCCTCGATCACATCGGAGCCCGGGCGCATCTGCCGGACGATCGGGTGCGCGTCCGCGAGCGGCACCACGCGGGTGCCCGCGTGCGGTGTGCCGAGCGTGACCAGGGTGCGGATGCGGGCGTCGCCGCCTTGCCGCTGTGCGTAATAGCGGGCGATCAGCCCGCCGAGACTGTGGCCGACCACGTCGACCCGGGCGTGTCCCGTGCGCTCGCAGAGCTCCTCGATGTGGCGGCCCAGCAGTTCGGCGGCGCCCCTGATGTCGCAGGTCAGCGGGGAGTAGTTGAGGGACTCCACGCGGCGTCCGCCGTGCTGGGACAGGGTGCGGCGGAGCAGTACGAACACCGAGCGATTGTCGATGAAGCCGTGCAGCAGGAGGACCGGAGGCCGGTTGTCCGAGGGGAGGCGAGGGGCGCCCGGGGGTGGCTGGACGGGGCTCACCCTGCGTTCCTGGGTGACGCCGGAGGGATAAAGGAGGAGGTGGCCGGCGAGGATCGCCAGCTCCAGGGCCGTCGCTTTCAGGAGGGCCAAGGAGAGGCCGGTCATCTTGGGCGGGAGCGCGGGGAGCGAAAGGAGAGCCGGCAGCGCGGGGCGGGGTGGGAGTGAGGGGGGTGGGGCGAGGCCGAGGATTCTCGGCAGCAGGGAGCCGAGCGGGCGAAAGGGGCGGGCCCCGGTGAGCGGCATCGTCGACCTCCCGATTGGCGCACGGAAGGACGCCTCTGTCCCCCGTGTGCCCTAGGGGGAGTCGTGGCCGAGGAGACGGCAGGTGCGATGGCGATCCCGGCCACCCTTGTGTGGCGGCCCCGTGCCCCCGTTGCATCGCCGATGTGCGGTATCACCACGCCGTGCGGCTGCCGGCGCGGTGGCCCGGCGTCTCGTTGCGGCTCCCCTCGCGCCTGATCCGGATGCGGAGCGTGAACCCCTCGGTAGTGGACGGCGCGCAGCGAACGTGTCCCACGTGTGATTTCCCCCTCGCTCTCCACCGTGAAACTGCCGCTTGCGCGATGCTGGGGATAACGTTCGTTCACTTCCCCGGCCGGTGCGGTGCGGGGTATCTGTGCCGGGACAGACTGTTGTCGGTACGGATATCGGTACATGGAGGCAGTGATGGGTGTGGCAGCCGGGCCGATCCGCGTGGTCGTCGCGAAGCCGGGGCTCGACGGGCACGACCGCGGGGCCAAGGTGATCGCGCGGGCGTTGCGCGACGCCGGTATGGAGGTCATCTACACCGGGCTGCACCAGACGCCCGAGCAGGTCGTGGACACCGCGATCCAGGAGGACGCCGACGCGATCGGTCTCTCCATCCTGTCCGGGGCGCACAACACGCTGTTCGCGCGCGTCCTGGAGCTGCTGAAGGAGCGGGACGCCGAGGACATCAAGGTGTTCGGTGGCGGCATCATCCCCGAGGCGGACATCGCGCCGCTCAAGGAGAAGGGCGTCGCGGAGATCTTCACCCCCGGGGCCACCACCACGTCGATCGTGGAGTGGGTCCGGGGGAACGTGCGGCAGGCCGCCGTCTGACTCTTCCGGCGGAACGGGCGTGAGCTGGGAGTGGCGGAAGAGGTGTGACCTGGGGGTGCGGGTCGCGGGGGTGTGTGCGTCCCCCTGCGACCCGCAGGTACGGACGTACGGACGTACGGACGTACCTGCGGGTCCTGCATCCTCGTATCACGGGTATCACGGGTACCCCGGGTGTCTCGGGGGTCACTGCGGCGGGAGTTCGTCGCGGATCGCCGCGCGCAGGCGCAGCGTGGTCACGAGGCGTTGGAACGCCTCCGACCAGTACCCGCCCGCACCGGGCGAGGCGTTCTCCGGCTCGTCGGGTATCGCGGTGAGCGCCTCAAGCCGGACCGCCTCCGACGGGTCGAGGCAGCGCTCCGCGAGGCCCATCACACCGCTGAAGCTCCAGGGATAACTCCCCGCGTCACGGGCGATGTTCAGGGAGTCCACCACCGCGCGGCCCAGCGGCTCGGCCCAGGGGACCGCGCAGACGCCGAGCAGCTGGAACGCCTCCGACAGTCCGTGCGCCGCGATGAAGCCGGCCACCCAGTCCGCCCGTTCGGGAGCGGGCAGCGAGGCGAGGAGCTTGGCCCGCTCGGCGAGCGATACGGCGCCGGGGCCCGCGGCGTCCGGTGACGCGGGGACGCCGAGCAGCGCACGCGACCAGGCGACGTCCCGCTGACGCACCGCCGCGCGGCACCATGCGGCGTGCAGCTCGCCGCGCCAGTCGTCGGCCACCGGGAGTGCCACGATCTCGGTCGGCGTGCGGTTGCCGAGCCGGGGCTGCCAGGTGGCGAGCGGGGCCGCCTCCACCAGCTGACCCAGCCACCAGGAGCGCTCGCCGCGGCCGGCGGGGGGCTTCGGAGTGACGCCGTCCCGCTCCATGCCGGCGTCGCACTCGTGCGGTGCCTCTACTGTGAGGGTCGGTGTGTCGGAGGTGTGGTCGACGGCCACGCAGGAGGCCGCGCGGGTCGACATCCTGCCGGCCAGGGCCGAGTCGGGGAGTGCGGACAGCAGCTCCGCCGCGGTGGCGCGGACGTTGCGGCTGCGGTCCGTGAGGGCCTGCTCCAGGAACGGCTCGTCCGCGGAGGAGAGGCCGGTGCGCAGGGAGTCGAGGAACATCAGGCGGTCCTCCGCACGCTCCGTCGACCAGGTGGATACGAGCAGGTCCAGCGCCGTTCCGGCGTGGTGCGCGCGCAGCGTGGTGAGGAGGGCGACGCGCTCGACGAAGAGCCCTTCCTCCCAGAGCCGTTGGACCTGCGGGGCGTCGTCGGCGGACGGCAGGGTGACGCCGCCTCCCGGGGTGGCCCGGAGTGCGAACTTCCAGTCGGGGTTCAGGCGGGCCAGCCAGAGAGCTCTGGGGCCCGCGAAGGTGAGGGCCTGGGGGCGCAGGTCCGTGCGGCCGCGTGCCGCGTTCAGGAGCGCGGGCAGCAGCTCTGGCGGTGCGCCGTACCCCCGCGCGTTGGCGAGGGCCAGCCACTGGGGCAGAAGCTCCATCAGGTCGGGGGCCGCGCCCCTGCGACCGCCGCCTCCCGTGCCGGGCTGATCGGTGAGCAGCGTCGCGAGCCTGCGCCGGGCCGCCGGGGGCACCGGTGGCCTGGGGTCATCCGCCGCGGGCTCGGGCAGTGCGGCTGCCGGTGCCGGGCGCAGTCCGGCCCTGCGGCGCGCCGTCTGCAGCGCCGCCGCGTCCAGGAGGGCGATCGGCGCCTCCTTGCCGGGGGCGTGCACAGCGGCCGGCAACGCGCGGCGTTCGGTGCCCAGCAGAGCCGTCGTGACGAGGTCGTCCCAGGAGGGTGTGGTGGGGTCGGTGGTGCCAGGGGGAGCGTTCGTCGCGTTCGCCGTGGCCGGGGTGGGTTCCTGGTGTGCGTTCTTCAGCACAGCGACACCGTCTCTCCAGAGTCCTTCGGCCAGGCCGCCAGTGGGGTGAAGCCTCGATGGCCGCACTCGCCGAACACCGTCAGCGGTGCGCCTCCGGAGAGGGCGATCAGACGCCACAGGCCCGGCCGGGATGTGGCGGACGGTGCCAGGGGGAGTGCCGATGAGGTCACCGGATCGGCCAGTTGCCACGAGCCCGTGCCCGTGCCCCGTGTGCCCCTCGCCTCCCGTGCGTCCCTCGCGTCCTGCGAGCGGGTCGGTATCACTTCGGCGAGCGTCACCGGCCAGGACTCCAGCCAGGGATCGTCCCCGAGCGCCGCGCCGTAACGGGCGGCGGCCTCTTCAGGACGTACGCCCGGCGGCCGCTGTGCGGTGGGCGCTGGTGCCGCGAACTGCTCGCCCAGCTCCACGCGCAGCTGCCCCGCACCCGGATACTCGGTCACCTCGGCGTCGAGCGCGAGGCCCACGGGCAGGGCGAGCGCGGGTGCCCGCCCCGCCGCCCCGTACGAGAGGAGGAGTGCGGTGCGGCCGGACTCCGTGCCGTACAGCCAAATGCGGCGCGTGGTGAGCCTGCTGTCCGCCGTGTCGTACTGCGCGAGGACCACCCAGCGGTCCCGCACCGGCGGGCCCTCCGCCTGCGCGGGCAGGCCGACATGGGAACGGACCGTGGCCGCCAGACCCTCCGGCAGCCCGTCACGGTGGAGCCAGCCCTGGTCGAGGAGATGGAGCAGCGCGCACTCCTCCAGGAGACGTATGGGCCAACCGGGACCGGAGGACGGTACGGCCCCCAACTCGCGTACGCGTGCGGCCAGTCCCGGCGCCTGGGCGTCGACCATGCGGGCCGCCGTCTCCTCCCACAAGCCGTACCCCATCTGCTCCGCCGATGCCGTGCCGCCGCGGAGCAGGTCGGACAGGCGCTGCTCCAGCTCCGTCACGCCCGCGGTGATGCGCGCGGCCCGCTTCGACGCTCTCTTGCGCGCGGCCTCCGGGTCGGCCGGGGCGGCGCCCGCAGCAGCCGAACTCTGCTTGCTGTCCGCTTTTTTGCGGCGCGCCGTCAGCCACTCCTCGGCCCAGGCCGGTGGCTCGCCGCCGTCCGGCACGGTGCCGTCCGACCCCGCCCACACCAGCAGCAGCCCCAACGCGTGCTTGCACGGGAACTTACGGCTCGGACAACTGCATTTGTACGCCGGCCCCGCGACGTCCGCGATGTCCACGATCGTCTGATACGGCTTGCTGCCGCTGCCCTTGCACAGTCCCCACACCGCCCCCTCGCCAGTACTGCCTGCTTCCGACCATGGTCCGGCGACGCCGAGTTTGCTGCCCGCCTTGCGTGACGGGGCATCAGGAGCCAGTGCCAGCACCTGATCCGCCGTCCAGCGCACCCCCTGCTGAGTCATGTCTCGAAGGTAGGTGCCGCCACTGACAATCGGTTCGAGCACGGGCAACCGTGCAGGTCAGGGCCGTGCGGAGGGCGATTGTCAGTGGCGTGGTGCACGGTGGACACATCTCCGGGCCAGATGCGTCCGGACGAGCTGGAGGGGGATCGCTCCATGACCGTTTCCGTCGACTCGACGACGTCCGCGACCGCGAATCCGACGGCGCCCGCGCCCGGTTCCGCCGACGGTGCGGAAGCGCTCAGGGCGCACGCCGAGGACGCCTTCGCCGCCGAACTCGCCGCGCTCGCCGCCCAGGACGACCGGCCGCGGCCGCAGCGGTGGAAGCTCTCGCCGTGGGCCGTCGCCACCTACCTGCTCGGCGGCACCCTGCCCGACGGCACGGTGATCACGCCGAAGTACGTGGGGCCGCGCCGCATCGTCGAGGTCGCCGTCACCACCCTCGCCACCGACCGCGCCCTGCTGCTGCTCGGCGTGCCCGGCACCGCCAAGACCTGGGTGTCCGAGCACCTCGCGGCCGCCGTCAGCGGCGACTCCACCCTGCTCGTGCAGGGCACGGCGGGCACGCCCGAGGAAGCGATCCGGTACGGCTGGAACTACGCTCAGCTGCTCGCCCACGGCCCCAGCCGCGACGCGCTCGTGCCCAGCCCCGTCATGCGGGCCATGGCGGAGGGGATGACGGCGCGCGTCGAGGAGCTGACCCGCATCCCCGCCGATGTGCAGGACACGCTGATCACGATCCTGTCGGAGAAGACACTGCCCATCCCTGAGCTGGGGCAGGAGGTGCAGGCCGTGCGCGGCTTCAACCTCATCGCGACGGCCAACGACCGCGATCGCGGCGTCAACGACCTGTCGAGCGCTCTGCGCCGCCGCTTCAACACGGTCGTCCTGCCGCTGCCGGAGAGCGCCGAGGCCGAGGTCGACATCGTCTCGCGCCGCGTCGACCAGATCGGCCGCTCCCTCGACCTGCCCGCGGGTCCCGAGGGCATCGACGAGATACGCCGTGTCGTCACCGTCTTCCGCGAACTGCGCGACGGCGTCACGGCGGACGGGCGTACGAAACTGAAGTCGCCCAGCGGCACCCTGTCCACGGCCGAGGCGATCTCCGTCGTCACCAACGGCCTCGCTCTGGCAGCCCACTTCGGAGACGGCGTGCTGCGCTCCGGTGACGTGGCGGCCGGCATTCTCGGCGCCGTCGTCCGCGACCCGGCGGCGGACCGCGTGATCTGGCAGGAGTACCTGGAGACGGTCGTGCGTGAGCGCGACGGCTGGAAGGACTTCTACCGCGCGTGCCGCGAGGTGAGCGCATGACGCGGGCGACGGAGGCGCGCGGGCAGGAACCGGAACCGTTGCTGCTCGGAGTGCGGCACCACGGCCCGGGCTCGGCGCGTGCCGTGCGGGCCGCGCTCGACGCGGGGCAGCCGGACGTCGTCCTCGTGGAGGGACCGCCGGAGGCCGATTCCCTGGTGGAGCTCGCCGCCGACGAGGGGATGCGGCCGCCGGTCGCGCTGCTCGCGCACGTGGTGGACGAGCCGGGCCGCTCGGCGTTCTGGCCGCTCGCCGGTTTCTCCCCGGAGTGGGTCGCCATCCGGTGGGCCCTCCGTCACGGGGTGCCGGTGCGGTTCATCGACCTGCCGGCAGCGCACTCGCTCGCCCTCCGCACGGAGGACGCGGGCGAGGCCGAAGAGGAAGGGGCGGATGGGGAGGAAGGGGAGGACGAGGGGAAGGAGGGCGTGCGGGTCGATCCCCTCGGCGTGCTCGCCGAGACCGCCGGTTACGACGATCCCGAACGCTGGTGGGAGGACGTCGTCGAGCACCGGGGGACGGCCGACGACGCGTTCGCGCCGTTCGAGGCGCTGGGCGAGGCGATGGGAGCACTGCGCGAGGCCTACGGATACGGGGGCCACGGCCGTGACCTGGTGCGTGAGGCGTACATGCGGCTCCAGGTAAGGGCCGCGCAGAAGGAGTTCGGGCCCGAGCGGGTCGCTGTGGTCTGCGGAGCCTGGCACGTTCCCGCACTGCTCCGGAAGACCACCGTGGCCGCCGACCGGGCTCTCCTCAAGGGGCTGCCCAAGGTCAAGGCCGAGATGACGTGGGTGCCGTGGACCCACCGCAGGTTGTCGCGCGCCAGCGGATACGGCGCGGGGATCGCCTCCCCCGGCTGGTACGCCCACCTGTTCTGTGCACCCGACCGGCCCGTGGAGCGCTGGATGACGAAGGTCGCCCGGCTGCTGCGCGACGAGGACAGGCTCGTCTCGTCCGCGCACGTCATCGAGGCGGTGCGGCTCGCCGACACGCTGGCCGCGATGCGGGGCCGGCCGTTGGCCGGGCTCACGGAGACCACCGATGCCGTGCGGGCGGTGATGTGCGAGGGCTCCGACGTACCGCTCGCGCTCGTGCACGACAAGCTCGTCGTCGGGGACGTGCTGGGCGAGGTGCCCGACGGGGCGCCCGCGGTCCCGTTGCAGCGCGACCTCACCAAGCTGCAGCGCAGGCTGCGGCTCAAGCCGGAGGCGCTGCAGCGGGAGTTGGAGCTCGACCTCCGCAAGGAGACGGACGCCGCCCGCAGCAGGCTGCTGCACCGGCTGCGGCTCCTGGGCGTCGCCTGGGGCGAGCCGACGGCGTCCCGTGGAAGCACGGGGACGTTCCGGGAGACCTGGCGGCTGCGGTGGGAGCCGGAACTCGCCGTGCGGGTCGCCGAGGCGGGGGTGTGGGGGACCACGGTTCTGGGTGCGGCCACGGGAAAGGCGTCCTCCGACGCGGTGGACGCGGGGGCGCTCGCCGATGTCACCGCACTCGCCGAGCGGTGCCTGCTGGCTGCGCTGCCGGACGCGTTGCCCGTGGTGATGCGGGTCCTTGCGGACCGTGCGGCGCTGGACGCGGACGTCGGGCATCTCGCGCAGGCGCTTCCCGCCCTGGTGCGGTCACTCCGGTACGGGGATGTCCGGGGGACCGGCACGGAGGCCCTCGGCGAGGTCGCCCTCGGGCTCGCCGAGCGGATCTTCGTCGGACTGCCGCCCGCGTGCGCGGGGCTGGACGCGGATGCGGCTCTGGAGATGCGGCGGCATGTCGATGCGGTGCAACAGGCGGTGGGGCTGCTCGGGGAACTCGGTACGGCTTTCGGCGCGGGCAGTGGTGCGGGCGTCGGTACGAGGGCGGCGCAGGGGGTTCGCGCCCGGTGGTACTCCGTGCTGAGGACGCTCGCCGAGCGGGAGTCCGTCGCCGGAGTCGTGCGGGGGCGGTGCGTGCGACTGCTGCTGGACGGCGGGGAACTGGGGGACGAGGAAGTCGCCCGCCTCATGGGGCTCGCGCTGTCCCGGGGGAGTGCGCCGGCCGAAGGGGCCGCCTGGATCGAGGGGTTCGTCGGGGGCGGCTCCGGGGGCGGGATGCTGCTCGTGCACGACGAGCGGCTCCTGGGGCTGGTCGACGACTGGCTGTGCGGGGTGTCGGACAGCGCCTTCACCGACGTACTGCCGTTGCTGCGACGCACGTTCTCGGCGTACGAGCCGGGGGTGCGGCGGACGTTGGGCGAGTTGGTGCGGCGGGGGCCGACGGGACGGCCTGCCGGTAACGGCATCGGGGGTGGGGCCGGGCCGGGCGCGGGACTGCCCGGTTTCGGCACGGAGATCGACCCCACGCGCGCGGACGCCGTCGCGCCGATCGTCCGCCTGCTTCTGGGTCTGCCGACGGACGCTGGGGCTGGTGCTGGGGGAGAGGCGGAACCGGAAGCGGAGGAGAGGGCGGAAGTGGAGGAGAGGGCGCGGGCGGTGGGGGCTGTCGGTAACGACTGTGTGGGGGTGGCGGGATGAACGGGGTGGCTGGGGTGGCCGGGGTGTCTGACGGGATTGGCGTGGTCGGGGGCGAGCCGGAAGCCGGTGTCAGGGCCGGAGCCGAAGCCTGGGTTGGAGCCGAGGGCGGGGTCGGGACCGACGCCGGGACTAGGACCGAGGGCGGAGGCGGAGCCGAAGCCGGGACTGGGGGCGGGGGCAGGGGCGGAGTTGAAAGTGGGGCTGGGGTTGGGGCTGGGCTCCAAGCCGGAGCCGGAGCCGGAGCCGGAGCCGGAGCCGGAGCCGGAGCCGGAGTCGGAGCCGGAGTCGGGGCTGGAGTCGGAGTCGGGGCTGTGGGGATTGGTGTGGAGGGGGAGCGGGGGCGGCGGTGGCGGCTTGTGTTGGGGGGTGAGGGTGGCGATGGGACGGGGTGTGTGCTTCAGGGACGGGACGCGGCGATGGACGCCGCCCTCGGGGCGCTGTACGGGGGCGCGGGGGAGAAGGACGACAGGGGGCGGCGGGAGCGGTCGGCGGGGCTGGGGGCGTCCGCGCCGTCCGTGGCGCGCTGGCTCGGGGACATCCGGACGTACTTCCCCTCGTCCGTCGTGCAGGTGATGCAGCGGGACGCCATCGACCGGCTGGGGCTCTCCACGCTCCTCCTGGAACCCGAGATGCTGGAGGCCGTCGACGCGGACGTGCACCTGGTGGGCACGCTGCTCTCCCTCAACAAGGCCATGCCGGAGACGACCAAGGAGACCGCGCGGGCCGTCGTGCGCAAGGTCGTCGAGGACCTGGAGAAGCGCCTCGCGACGCGGACCCGCTCCACGCTCAGCGGCGCGCTCGACCGCAGCGCCCGCGTCAGCAGGCCGCGCCACCACGACATCGACTGGAACCGCACCATCGCGGTCAACCTCAAGAACTACCTGCCGGAGCACCGGACGGTCGTCCCCGAGCGGCTCATCGGGTACGGGCGGGCGTCCAGGTCGGTGAAGAAGGAGGTCATCCTCTGCATCGACCAGTCCGGGTCGATGGCCGCGTCCGTCGTCTACGCCTCGGTGTTCGGGGCCGTGCTCGGTTCCATGCGGTCGCTCGACACCCGGCTCGTCGTCTTCGACACGAACGTCGTCGACCTGACCGACCAGCTCGACGACCCCGTGGACGTGCTGTTCGGGACGCAGCTCGGCGGCGGTACCGACATCAACCGTGCCCTCGCGTACTGCCAGTCGCAGATCACCCGGCCCGCCGACACGGTCGTGGTCCTCATCAGCGACCTCTACGAAGGCGGCATCCGCGACGAGATGCTGAAGCGGGTCGCGGCGATGAAGGCGTCCGGGGTGCAGTTCGTGACGCTGCTCGCGCTCTCCGACGAGGGGACACCCGCGTACGACCGCGAGCACGCGGCGGCGCTCGCGGCCCTGGGCGCGCCGGCCTTCGCCTGCACGCCCGACCTCTTCCCGGAGGTGATGGCCGCGGCGATCGAGAAGCGCCCCCTGCCGATACCCGACACGGTCACCTGATCGCGGGAGCAATCGGAGCGAAATCGCGGGAGCAACCGGAGCAAACGAGGGGTGTCCGACGCCACAGAGGCCGCCCGGCCACCACGACGGCCGCGGATTTTGCCGCGGTGACCACGTGATCTGTGACCGTCATCACCGCCCAAATGTGATCTGTGATTTAGGGACCTACGTCCCGCGGCGATAACCTGCGAGACGGACATGCCGCGTACCGGACTCCGTCCTACGCCTCCCTTGTGACAGCGCAGTCACGTTGCCCTCCGCGGCACGCCCACGCAGACAGCTGACACCAAAGCAGCGAGATCGCAGCGAGATCACGGAAAAGGGACGGACGCGCGTGGACCTGTTCGAGTACCAGGCGAGGGACCTCTTCGCCAAGCACGGTGTACCGGTGCTGGCCGGTGAAGTCATCGACACGCCTGAGGCGGCGCGCGAGGCCACCGAACGCCTTGGCGGCAAGTCGGTCGTCAAGGCACAGGTGAAGGTCGGTGGCCGCGGCAAGGCCGGCGGCGTGAAGCTGGCGGCCGACGCGGACGAGGCCGTCGCCCGCGCGACGGACATCCTCGGCATGGACATCAAGGGCCACACGGTCCACAAGGTGATGATCGCCGAGCTGTCCCCGGAGATCGAGGCGGAGTACTACGTCTCGTACCTCCTCGACCGCACCAACCGCACCTTCCTGGCCATGGCGTCCGTACAGGGCGGCATGGACATCGAGGAGGTCGCCGAGAAGACCCCCGAGGCGCTCGCCAAGGTTCCGGTCGACTCCAACGAGGGCGTCACCATCGAGAAGGCCCGCGAGATCGTCGCCCAGGCGAAGTTCCCGGCCGACGTGGCCGAGGGCGTCGCCGAGGCCATGGTGACCCTGTGGGAGACCTTCGTCGCCGAGGACGCGCTCCTCGTCGAGGTCAACCCGCTGGTGAAGACCAAGGACGGCCGCATCCTGGCCCTGGACGGCAAGGTCTCGCTCGACGAGAACGCCGACTTCCGCCAGGCCGACCACGAGGCGCTCGAGGACAAGGACGCAGCCAACCCGCTCGAGGCTGCTGCCAAGGCCAAGGGCCTCAACTACGTCAAGCTCGAGGGCGAGGTCGGCATCATCGGTAACGGTGCCGGTCTGGTCATGTCGACCCTGGACGTCGTCGCGTACGCCGGTGAGAACCACGGCGGCGTGAAGCCCGCCAACTTCCTCGACATCGGTGGCGGCGCCTCCGCCGAGGTCATGGCGAACGGCCTGGAGATCATCCTCGGCGACCCGGACGTCAAGTCCGTCTTCGTCAACGTCTTCGGTGGCATCACCGCGTGCGACGAGGTCGCCAACGGCATCGTGCAGGCCCTGGAGCTGCTCGCCTCGAAGGGCGAGAAGGTCGAGAAGCCGCTGGTCGTGCGCCTCGACGGCAACAACGCGGAGCTGGGTCGCAAGATCCTGAGCGACGCCAACCACCCGCTCGTGCAGCGTGTGGACACCATGGACGGCGCGGCCGACAAGGCCGCCGAGCTCGCGGCCGCGAAGTAAGGGACGAGGGACAGAACAGCCATGGCTATCTTCCTCAACAAGGACAGCAAGGTCATCGTCCAGGGCATGACCGGTGCCACGGGCATGAAGCACACCAAGCTCATGCTGGGTGACGGCACGAACATCGTCGGCGGTGTGAACCCGCGCAAGGCCGGCACGTCCGTCGACTTCGACGGCACCGAGGTCCCGGTCTTCGGCTCCGTCAAGGAGGCCATGGAGAAGACGGGCGCGAACGTCTCCGTCCTCTTCGTGCCGCCGGCCTTCTCCAAGGCCGCCGTCGTCGAGGCGATCGACGCGGAGATCCCCCTCGCCGTCGTCATCACCGAGGGCATCGCCGTCCACGACTCCGCCGCCTTCTGGGCGTACGCGAAGTCGAAGGGCAACAAGACCCGCATCATCGGCCCGAACTGCCCCGGTCTCATCACCCCGGGCCAGTCGAACGCCGGCATCATCCCGGGCGACATCACGAAGCCGGGCCGCATCGGCCTGGTCTCGAAGTCCGGCACGCTGACGTACCAGATGATGTACGAGCTCCGTGACATCGGCTTCTCCTCGGCCGTCGGCATCGGTGGCGACCCGGTCATCGGTACGACGCACATCGACGCCCTCGAGGCGTTCGAGGCCGACCCCGACACCGACCTGATCGTCATGATCGGTGAGATCGGCGGCGACGCCGAGGAGCGTGCGGCGGACTTCATCAAGGCGAACGTGACGAAGCCGGTCGTCGGCTACGTCGCGGGCTTCACGGCGCCCGAGGGCAAGACGATGGGCCACGCGGGCGCCATCGTCTCCGGCTCCTCCGGCACGGCTGCCGCGAAGAAGGAGGCCCTCGAGGCCGCCGGCGTGAAGGTCGGCAAGACGCCGACCGAGACGGCGAAGCTGGCTCGCGAGATCCTGGCGGGCTGACGTCCGTCGGTTGAGCAGTGTGTAAGCGGGCCCGCACCTTTGAGGTGCGGGCCCGCTTCTCTGTGCCGCCGCTTGTTCTTCTTCGGCCGCGGGAGGGCGGGGGCTTGTCGCGCAGTTCCCCGCGCCCCTCACAGCGTCCGGCTACCTTGCCTGGGGTGTCAGGCGCTCCTGGCCGTTGGGGAGTTCCGCTCGGAGCTTCTCGCGGAGGGTGGTGTCCTCGTAGGTGAGGGGGCCCGGGCCCATGCGGGGTGGGACGCCGCTGATGGCGCGGCCGGGGGCCTGCGGGGGTTCGTAGTGGGTGGGGGCGTTCTTCAGGGTCAGGGCCGTCGCCCCGATGATCAGCGCCGTGAACGCGATGGCCGCGCGGGTCCAGAAGCGGGCCCGGTACTCGCTGCCGGTGCGGACGCGGTCGGCCTTCGGCAGCCGCAGCTTCTCGGCGCTGCCGACCTCGGCGAGACGCAGGTGGAGCGCCTCGGGGTCCGCCAGGTCGGGCAGCCGCTCGGCGATCGTCTCGCGCGCGTGCAGGATGCGGTTCGCGGTGGCGGGCGTGCTCGCCTCCGTCTCGGCCGCGGTCTCGGGCAGGTCCAGGCCGATGCCGTCGTAGAGCATCAGAGCGCGGCGCTGCGCGGGCGGCAGGCTGAGCAGCACGTCCAGGAAGGCGCGGTCGGCCTGCTGGGCGGGCGGGGCGTCCGGGTGGCGCTGGCTGGGGCGGAAGCGGTGCCAGGGGGACATCGCGTACTCGTACGCCGCCGCGCGGACCCACCCCGCCGGGTCCCGGTCGACCGCCACCTCCGGCCAGCGCTGCCACGCCAGCTGGAAGGCGCGCTCCACCGACTCGTGGGCGAGACCGCGCCGCCCGGTGAGCAGATACGTCTGGCGTACGAGGCCGGGGGCGCAGTGGGCGCAGAGGGCGTCGAAGGCCTGGGCGGCGGTGAGGTCCGGGGATCTGGTGGCCCGGGGGCGCGTCACACGGACCGGGAGCGGGCGGATGTGGCCGTTGGCGGCGGGGACGGCGGGTGTCATGGGGGTCGGGGTCAGCGGCTTCGCCGCTCGCTTGGCTGCCGGTTGCGGTCGTGAAGTCGACTTGGCGCCGTGGGTGGGCTTTGTTCGCACAGGGTGTGAGTGCGTGTGCGTGCGCGTGGCGGGGGTGGGGGGAGTTGAGGGTGGCGTGGTCTTGGTTACGGTCTCCGCGAAGGTCGTCTTGTGTTCCTCCGTCATCCCCGTCCGCTCTCCCGAGCTCCCCTTCACGTTTGCGTTCGCGTATACGTTCAGGAGCTTCGCGTATGTCTCGCGCTTGCGGCCGCGCGGGTTGGTGCGGCCCGTCTCCCAGGAGCGGACCGTTTCGCGGGTGACGCCGATCTTCGCCGCGAGATCGGCGTGGCTCAGCGACTTCGCCTCGCGCAGCCTGCGGCGTTCCTTGGGGGGCGGCAGAGGCGTGGCAGGGCTCTGGGGCATCTCGGAATCTCCGCACCGTGGGCCGACGTACGGCGGGCGTGCCGGGCGGAGCCGACCTGCCGTACGAAAAAGTACATAAACGTATATTGGGCGACACATCCGATATTCGCCTGTTACGGGAAGAAAGCGCGTGTCGTTGGGAGCATGGCCGGGTGACCCAGACGACCGATCCCCACGCTTCGTCGCCGCCCGTGGAACCGTTGCGCGGACGGGCCCGCGACCGTTCTCCCGCCCTGGCCACCTGCGTGCTGGGCGGGGCCGTCGCCGCGGGCCTGGGGCTCGGCTCGTTCGCCGTACTGGTGATGGTGCTGTGGATCAGCTCGCCCTACCCGGACAGCGGGCCCGACGGGGCCTTGCACGTCGCGGCGGGGCTGTGGCTCCTCGCGCACGGCACGGAGCTGATCAGGACGGACACGCTCTCCGGTGCGCCCGCGCCGATCGGGGTGACGCCGCTGCTTCTCGTCGTCCTGCCGACCTGGCTGCTGCACCGGGCGGCGCGGGACGCGGCGTCGCCGGAGGAGCGCGGGCACGCGGCGCGTACGGCGTGGTCCGGGGTGGTGGCCGGGTACCTGCTGGTCGGCGTGGCCGCGGCGCTGTACGCGACGGGCGGTGAGCTGCGGCCCGACTGGCTCAGCGCGGCCGTGCACGTGCCGGTGCTGGCGGCGGGGGCGGCGGGGCTCGGGGTGTGGACGGCGCGCGGTCGTCCGCGCGGGCCGCTGCCGGTGTTCCTGCGCCGCCCTCTCGCCGCCCTGCCCGGCGGGGTACGCGGCTTTCTCCGGGCCGCTCTCGTACGTGGCTTCCTCGCCCGGCGCCTCACGGTGACCGTCGTGCGGGCCGGGGCGGCGGCCATGGGGGTCCTCGTCGGGGGCGGGGCGCTGCTCGTCGCGGTGTCGCTGGTGCTGCACGCAGGGCCGGTGCAGACGTCGTTCATGCAGGTCACGGACGTGTGGTCGGGGCGGCTCGCAGTATTTCTGCTGGCCCTGGCACTGGTGCCGAACGCCGCGGTGTGGGGCGCCTCCTACGGTCTCGGGCCCGGCTTCGTACTCGGCACGGGAACCGTCGCCGGTCCGCTCACGGCGGGCTCGGCACCGCTGCTGCCCCCTTTCCCGCTGCTCGCGGCGCTGCCGTCGCCGGGCCCCGGCTCACCGCTGACCTGGGTGTCCGCGGCGGTGCCCGTGTGCGCGGGGCTCGCGGTCGCCTGGGGGACGGTCCACGAGGCGGCGCCCGCCCACGGTGACCGGAAAGAGGCGTGGTCCCGGGCCCGCACCGCTGGGGGCGCGGCGCTAGCGGCGGTGGTGTGCGGGCTGTCGACGGCAGCGCTCGCGGCCCTGGCGGGCGGCCCGATGGGCGTGGCGGTCCTGTCCGACTTCGGTCCGGTGTGGTGGCAGACGGGAGCGGCGGCGCTGGGTTGGTCGCTGCTGCTCGGGGTGCCGGCGGCACTGTGCCTTCGAGGGTGGCGACTGCGGAAGGGGCGCGCGGTGGGCGGGGAACGGGAGCTGTCCGCGCTCCGGGTGCCGGTCTCCGGTGAGGAGCGGGAGACGGGTGACGCGGAGCAGCGGCTGCCGGGTGAGCAGGGGCGGGCTCGGCCGTCGTGGCTCAGGTTGCCGTCGTTGCCGTCGTTGCCGTCATTGCCGTCGTGGCGGCTGCGGCTGCCGCGGCCCCGGAGGTCGCCGCTGCGCGCACAGACGGCCGAGTCTGTCGTAGACGCCACCCCCGCTGACGCCCCCGCGGACGCCCTCGTGAACCAGCCGGTCGGCGAACAGGCCGGCACACCGGAGCCGACCGGAAGCCCCGCCCCTGACACACCAAAGGCCCCTGACACGCCAAAGGTCCTTGACGCACCGAACGCCCCTTACACCCCGGACGTGCCGGACTCCCCGCCCCCGCCGCCCGCTCCGCCCACCTGGCACGACGAAGCCGCCCGTGAAGCTCGCTGGCAGGCGCTGAAGGAGGAGGGGGACCGGCTTTGGGAGCGGCGGATGCCGCCCCCGGATTCACCCTGACGTCCTGCGCCCAGGACTTACGTCAGCCCTGACCTCAGCCCTGACCTCAGTCCTGACTTCAGCCCTGACCTCAGTCCTGCTCCCCCAGCAACGGTCGCAGCTGCTTCGGCAGCAAGTCCTCGCAGGACGACTTCGACGCGCTCGTCAGCGCGTCGTCCACGCACGTGTAGTAGTCCCGGTACACCAGCTGCGCCGTGAACGTCCCGGCCACCATCAGGAGCGCCAGCGCGCCCGTCACCAGGCCGCTGATCGCGGCCGTCGTCTGCGGCCTCGTGCTGGTCGCCGCCGGCTCGGGCTGAGGCGGGCGGGCGGCCGCAGGCATGGCGGGAGTCGCGGGAGTCGCGGGTGGGGCCGGAGCGGTCGTGGCCGACGGCGCGGAGGACGCGGGCGCCGCCGTCGGGTCCGGCCTGCGCGGCTTCGCGCGCAGGGACTGGATCGCCCACATCGCCGCGAGCGCGCCGAGCAGCAGCGCCACGTACCGCCAGCCGAACAGGGCGAAGAAGAAGCCCCACATGCCGGAGAGCAGGGCGTACCGCGCGCGGCGCTGGGCCGGGTCCGTCGGGTCCCAGCGCATGCCGCCACCGTTGCCGCCCGGCGTCGAGGGGTCCTCCTTGCCGGGGCCGTTCTGCTGGCGGGGGCGGTCGCCGAACCCGCCCTGCGAGCGGCCGGGCTGACGGTCGCTCCACTGGCTGCCCCACGGGGACCCGTGACCGCCGCCACCGGAGTCGTCGCCGTCAGGGGCGGAGTCGCCCGAGGGACGGCGCGGCTGCCACGGCCGGTCCGGTGTCCCCTCCGGCGGCGGAGCGAAGGGGTTGTCGTCGTCCTTGCCCGTTCCCTGGGCACCGGGGCCCCGGGACTCGGGTCCCTGGGATTCCGGGTCCTGCGGCGGAGACGAAGGGCGGCTACGGTCCGGCATCAGGTGTGCGTCTTCCCCTTGGTAGGGCCGTGGCGGAGCCGTTGCACGGCTCGACAACGCGGCGTTCTTCGGTATTCAGGCGCTTCCCCACAGACGCTACCTTCCGCCCGCGCCCCCGTCCCGTGAGGGGCGGTTCCGTGTGCCGGTATCGTTGCTGGCGGTCGGCCGCTTCGTAGGGTTCCCCGTATCGCGGGCCTCGAAGCCTTCGTACGACCGTACAAAGGCATCCTCCGAGAAAGGGCCCCGCTGTGGCCAAGAGCGCCGTGGTCGCGCGCCCCGTCAAGCGCCTCGTCGTGCTGGTGTCCGGGTCGGGCACGAATCTCCAGGCCCTGATCGACACCATCCGCGCCGAGGGTGCGGAGAGCTATGGCGCCGAGATCGTCGCCGTGGGCGCCGACCGCGACGGCATCGCGGGCCTGGAGCGCGCCGAGCGCGCGGGCGTCCCCACCTTCGTCTGCCGGGTGAAGGACCACGCGACCCGCGACGAGTGGGACGCTGCCCTGGCGGAGGCGACGGCCGCGCACGACCCCGACCTGGTGGTCTCCGCCGGGTTCATGAAGATCGTGGGGAAGGAGTTCCTCGCGCGCTTCGGCGGGCGGTTCGTGAACACGCACCCCGCGCTGCTGCCCAGTTTCCCGGGGGCCCACGGCGCTCGCGACGCGCTCGCGTACGGCGTGAAGGTCACCGGCTGCACCGTCCACTTCGTCGACGACGGCGTCGACACCGGCCCGATCATCGCCCAGGGCGTGGTCGAGGTCCGGGACGAGGACGACGAGAGCGCTCTGCACGAGCGCATCAAGGAAGTCGAGCGCACGCTGCTCGTCGATGTCGTGGGGCGTCTGGCCCGGCACGGCTACCGCATTGAGGGACGAAAGGTTCTTATCCCGTGACCGCCGAAGCTACGAACGCCGCGAACGCGAACGACGCGAACGCGAACGCCGCGCAGCGCCCCATCAGGCGCGCGCTCGTCAGCGTCTACGACAAGACCGGCCTGGAAGAGCTCGCGCGCGGGCTGCACGAGGCGGGCGTCGAGCTCGTCTCCACCGGTTCGACCGCCTCCAGGATCGCCACCGCCGGGGTGCCCGTCACCAAGGTCGAGGAGCTCACCGGCTTCCCCGAGTGCCTGGACGGCCGGGTCAAGACCCTGCACCCGAAGGTCCACGCCGGCATCCTCGCCGACCTGCGCCTCGAGGACCACCGGCAGCAGCTCGCGGAGCTCGGCGTCGAGCCTTTCCAGCTCGTCGTCGTGAACCTGTATCCCTTCAAGGAGACCGTCGCCTCCGGGGCCACCCCCGACGAGTGCGTCGAGCAGATCGACATCGGCGGCCCCTCGATGGTCCGCGCCGCCGCCAAGAACCACCCCTCGGTCGCGGTCGTCACCGACCCGCGGCGGTACGCCGACGTGCTCGCCGCGGTCAAGGCCGGCGGCTTCGACCTGACGGCGCGCAAGCGGCTCGCGGGAGAAGCGTTCCAGCACACGGCCGCGTACGACGTGGCGGTGGCGAGCTGGTTCGCCGCGGACTACGCCGCCGCGGACGACTCCGGTCACCCCGGCTTCCTCGGTGCCACGTACGAGCGCAAGAACGTGCTCCGCTACGGCGAGAACCCCCACCAGGGCGCCGCTCTCTACGTCGACGGCACGGGCGGCCTCGCCGAGGCCGAGCAGCTGCACGGCAAGGAGATGTCGTACAACAACTTCACGGACACGGACGCCGCGCGCCGTGCCGCGTACGACCACGACGAGCCCTGCGTCGCGATCATCAAGCACGCCAACCCGTGCGGCATCGCGATCGGCGCGAACGTCGCCGAGGCGCACCGCAAGGCGCACGCCTGCGACCCGCTCTCCGCGTTCGGCGGCGTCATCGCCGTGAACCGCCCGGTCTCCAAGGAGATGGCGGAGCAGGTCGCCGAGATCTTCACCGAGGTCATCGTCGCGCCGGAGTACGAGGACGGCGCTCTCGAAGTCCTCACGAAGAAGAAGAACATCCGCGTCCTGCGCGCCCATCGGGCGCCGTCCAACGCGGTCGAGGTCAAGCAGATCGACGGCGGCGCGCTGCTCCAGGTCACCGACCGTCTCCAGGCCGACGGCGACGACCCCGCCAACTGGACGCTCGCCACGGGCGACGCGCTCAACGCGGGTGAGCTCGCCGAGCTGGCCTTCGCCTGGAAGGCGTCCCGCGCGGTCAAGTCCAACGCGATCCTGCTCGCCAAGGACGGCGCCTCCGTCGGCGTCGGCATGGGCCAGGTCAACCGCGTCGACTCCGCGAAGCTCGCCGTCGAGCGGGCGGGCGAGGAGCGGGCCCGTGGCTCCTACGCCGCGTCCGACGCGTTCTTCCCCTTCCCCGACGGCCTGGAGATCCTGACGGCCGCGGGCGTCAAGGCCGTGGTGCAGCCGGGCGGTTCGGTCCGTGACGAGCTGGTGGTCGAGGCGGCGAAGAAGGCGGGCGTCACGATGTACTTCACGGGGACGCGGCACTTCTTCCACTGAGCGGACCCGGCCCGGGCCTGACGAGGGCCTGCTGCGGGCCTGACGTGAAAACGACGGTGGCCGCGCCCCTGGCGAGGGGCGCGGCCACCGTCGTACGTACCCGACTCGCTCAGTAGCGGGGGCGGTTGAACCAGGCGGTGCCGCTGGGGACCACGGGCGCCAGCGTGATGATGACGCCGAAGACGAGCCAGATCAGCGGGCCGATGATCGCGGAGGCGAGACCCGTGTCCAGGCCGACGAAGAGGTAGATCAGGCCGACGACGGCGCCGAGCGCCCCGTACACCACCGTGGTGATGCGCACGCCCTGGCCGCCGCGGCTGAACTTCACGCCGAGCGTGATCGACAGGGTGGCGAGACCCGCGACTATGAGCCCGAGGATGACGAACACGCCGGTCGCCGCGTCACCGATCCCCGCGTCGTCGAGGCCGAAGTCGTCGGCGCTGTCGGAGACGTCGTTGGCGATCGCGGCGAGGTAGAGGAAGCCGATCGCGCCCAGGATCTGCACCGCCGAGATCAGGAACAGGAAGACCCGCGCGGTGACCAGGAGCCCCGGCATCGACTGCTGCATCATGTTGCCGCCCGGGTAGCCGGGGTACGCCGGCTGCTGCGGGTAGCCGTAGGGCTGCTGCGGCGGGACGCCGGGCGGGCCCTGCTGGGGGTAGCCGTATCCGGGAGCGGCCGGGGGCTGCTGGGGCGGCTGCCCGTATGGGTTGTTCGGGTCGCCGTAACTCATGGCGGTCTTCCTCCGTCGGGTGGTGCGGGGACGACGCGGCACACCACGGAGGAAGGTTCTACAGATGCGGCCCGTCCCCCCGACACTGCCCGCGGCACTGTGCCGCACATCGTTCTTTAGGCATGGCTTATTTGTCCAGCCACATTCGGTATGTGTTGTGCAAGTGCAACCTCGCTGATCAGCGGGTGAACTCGCCGGGTGATCCGTTGTCGCGCCGGGGAAGCGCCCTGATTGGTACCGGGCGGGTCTCATCCGGGAAGATGGGGGCATGACCGCCCAGATTCTCGATGGCAAGGCCACCGCAGCCGCGATCAAGTCCGAACTGACCGCCCGCGTGGCGGCCCTGAAGGAGAAGGGCGTCACGCCCGGACTCGGTACCGTCCTGGTCGGCGACGACCCGGGCAGCCAGAAGTACGTCGCCGGAAAGCACCGCGACTGCGCGCAGGTCGGCATCGCCTCCATCCAGCGCGAACTGCCCGCCACCGCCTCCCAGGAGGAGATCGAGGCGGTCGTCCGCGAGCTCAACGAGGACCCGGCCTGCACCGGCTACATCGTCCAGCTCCCGCTCCCCAAGGGCATCGACGAGAACCGCGTCCTGGAGCTCATGGACCCGGACAAGGACGCCGACGGCCTGCACCCGATGAACCTCGGCCGTCTCGTCCTGAACGAGCCCGCGCCGCTGCCCTGCACCCCGTACGGGATCATCCGGCTGCTCCGGCGGCACGACGTGGAGATCAAGGGCGCCGAGGTCGTCGTGGTCGGCCGCGGCGTCACCATCGGCCGGCCCATGCCGCTCCTGCTCACCCGCAAGTCCGAGAACGCCACGGTCACCCAGTGCCACACCGGCACGCGTGACCTCGCCGCCCACCTCAAGCGTGCGGACATCATCGTGGCCGCCGCGGGCGTGCCGCACCTCATCAAGCCCGAGGACGTGAAGCCGGGCGCCGCCGTCCTGGACGTGGGCGTCTCCCGAGACGAGAACGGCAAGATCGTCGGCGATGTCCACCCGGGCGTCGCCGAGGTCGCGGGCTGGATCTCCCCGAACCCGGGCGGCGTCGGCCCGATGACCCGCGCCCAGCTCCTGGTGAACGTCGTCGAGGCCGCGGAACGCGCCGCGCGCTGAACAGGAGAGGGACGAGGGTGATGAGCGAGACCACGGGCCCGGAGGCCGAACCGGGCAGCACCCCGGAAGCCGGCCGGGGGAGCACCGCGGACGTTCCCCGGGCCAAGGGCGCCGTCAGCGCGCCGGGCCCGGACGGGCGGCCGCGGAAGGTGTCGCGCCGCTTCCCGCTGTTCACGCGTGACACCGCACGCCCCGAGGGCGGCGGCCGCGCCGCGGCGGGCGACGCGCCCGCCCCCGCCCGGCAGTGGCCGCTGCTCAGCGTCGTCTCGCTGGTCGGACTCGGGCTGCTGCTCACCGCGTTCGACGTGTTCCGTGTCGGCACGCTGCTGATCGGCATCGCCCTCATCGGCGGCGCCGCGCTGCGGTGGGCGCTGCCGGACGTCGGGATGCTCGCCGTGCGCTCCCGGTTCACGGACATGGTCACGTACGGGGTACTGGGCCTCGCCATCGCGCTCCTCGCGATGATGGCGCAGCCCGACCCCTGGCTGGTGATTCCGTTCCTGGACGACACGCTGCACTACACGATCTAGGGCGGCACGCTGCACTGAACGATCGAGGACGACGCGCGGCGCCACACGACCTGGAAAGACATCGCGCGACGGTGGCCCGTCCTCCCCCGAGGGGACGGGCCACCGCCATGCGGACCGGGCCTTCCCCCGTGCGGTTTCCCGACGGCCGCGGTCCTGTGGTGCTGGTTCCACAAACTACGGTCGCGCCGTCGCCCCCGTCGTCCCGCGCTGGTTTGAACTCCCCCTGCTCCTGCGGCGGTACACCGCCGGTTCCTACAACTTCCGCGGTACCGCGATTGGTTGACGTTCCGGCCCCCATATGCGCGTTACGCTGCGGCGATGCGGATCCGCCCCCTCGCTGTCGACGCATTGATCGCGGTCGCCCTGACCACGGTCGCCGTGCTGCTCGGCCAGGAGTCCGTCACACAGGGCTGGATCGCCCTCGACCCCCTGGGATACGCGCTGGTCGCGCTGGTCTGCCTGCCCGTCGCGGTCCGCAGCAGGGCTCCGCTCACCGTGCTGCTCGTCGTCCATCTGGCGTGGTTCGTCTACGTCACCGTCGGCTACTGGCCAGTGGTCGGCACCTTCGGACCCATGCTCACCGTCTACACGGTCGCCTCCCTCCGCTCTCCCCGCGTCTCCCTCGCCTGCACCGCGCTGATGGCCACTCTGTGGATCTACGCCGGCGCGATCAGCGAGGGCGCCTCGATGCCGTCCGTCGTCGGCCAGGCCGTCGGCTTCTCCCTCGTCCTGTGGCGCTTCGGGTACGTCGCCCGCAGGTCGGCCGAGCTCGCGCGACAGCTGAAGCGGGAGCAGGACGAACGCGCCCGCCGCGAGGTCGCGCAGGAGCGCGGACGCATCGCGCGTGAACTGCACGACGTGGTCGCCCACCACATGTCGGTGATCTCCGTGCAGGCGGGCCTCGCGACGTTCGTCTTCGGCTCCGACCCCGCGACGGCGCGCGCGGCGCTCGGCACCATATCCGGGACCAGCGGCGAAGCACTCGAAGAGCTCCGCCGCATGCTGCGCGTCCTGCGCGCCGAGGACGGCGACCGCGACGGCGACGCCCCCGGGGCCCCGATGCCTGGCCTGGCCCGCCTGGGCGACATGGTCGACCGGGTCCGCGCCGGGGGAGTCCCCGTCGAACTCCGGGTCACGGGGACACCGCGGCCGGTGGCGCCCGGCGTGGAACTGTGCGCGTACCGCGTGGTGCAGGAGGCGCTCACCAACGTACTGAAACACGCCCACGGAGCCGCCGCGACCGTCGAACTCGCCTACCGGCGCGGGCACATCGAGGTCTCGGTCACCAACGACGGGCAGGGGGTGATTCAGGACAGAGTGCGGACGGGCAGCGGACACGGCTTGATTGGGATGCGGGAGCGGGCCAAGCTCTACGGCGGGGCGATCAGTATCGGTCCGCTGAGCGAGGGGGGATTCGCCGTGCGACTCACCCTGCCGACCTCGGCGCGGGCCGCGGCGCGGGGGGACGACGCAACGGAATGAGCCGGGTGACCGGATGAGCTCACGTATCAGGGTGCTCGTCGTCGACGACCAGTTCCTCATCCGCGCGGGGCTGGTGGGGCTGCTGCGCGCCGCGCCCGGCATCGAGGTCGTGGGAGAGGCGGGCGACGGCGAGGAGGCCGTGGCGCTCGCCGCGCAGACCTGCCCCGACGTCGTCCTCATGGACATCCGGATGCCGGGCATGAACGGCATCACGGCCACCGCGAAGATCCTGGAGCAGGCGGGCGAACCGGCGCCGCGCGTGCTTGTCCTGACGACGTTCGACCTCGACGAGTACGTGTACGGGGCGCTGCGGGCCGGCGCGTCCGGGTTCCTGCTCAAGGACTCCGGGCCCGAGCGGCTGCTCGCGGCCGTGGCGGCGGTCGGCGGCGGCGACGCCCTCTTCGCGCCCAGCGTGACGCGGCGCCTCGTCGAGGCGTTCGCCCGGCAGACGGCGGGTCCCCGGCGCCGACGACGCGGAGACGCCGCCCGACCTCGGGGTGCTGACCCTGCGCGAGGTCGAGGTCCTCAAGCTCATCGCGCGCGGCCTCACCAACGCGGACATCGCGCAGCGGCTCTACATCAGCGAGGCCACGGTCAAGACCCACCTCAACCGCACGATGAGCAAACTCGACCTGGACAGCAGGGCGCAGGCGGTGGTGGTGGCGTACGAGACGGGGCTCGTGACGCCGGGGGCGGGGCCGGGGGACGGTCCGTGATCACCCGCTGATCAGCAGGTGACGACCTTGCCGTAGGAGCCGCGGCCCCAGTTCCACTCCCACTGCTCGTTGTTCTGGTACGTCAGACACGGGGAGTCGCTGCCCCAGTCGATGACGACCTTCAGGTGCATGGCGTGGCCGCAGAGGTTGGTCACCTTCACGTACTTGCGGTGCTTGACGACGTCCCGCTTGACGCAGGCGGGCGCGGTGCCGGAGGTCGCGGCGGCCGAGGTCGCGGAGGCGGCGGCGGGCGTCGCCAGGGTGGCGCCGAGAAGGGCGGCTGCGGCGAGGACGCCGCCGGCGAGGCGCTGACGGTGCTTCATGTCGGGCTCCTAGGGGTCTCGGGTTCCGTGGAAAGCGAGTGCTGCGGGTGTCGCAGACGACTCTGCCGAGTGCGTGGGTTCCCAGGGCCGCAAGACATGCGGGAAACGGCCGACATCGCCCTTTCGGGGACGGTGCCCGTCCTCACCCCCGAGAGAGGACGGACACCGCCGTTCGGGCTGATCCAGAGTCATGCACCCGCCAAGTGCGATCAAGAGAAGTTGATCCCTGTGGCACGGAGGTGACCATTCCGCAACGGGTGACGTGGGGCGAATCCTGCATTCCGGAAGGTTCGGGAGGTCTCGGCCGGTGCCCGGGGTTCCGCATCGTGGCGGGGCGCGACGGTGGGACACTGGGCATGGACCGCGGGGAGCGCGGGGAGTGCGGCAGCGCCCGCCGGTGGCCCGAATGCTCCCGTGCGCCCCTCATCCGGGAACTGACATCCTGGCTCCGCGCATCCCTCTGGGTAGTCCAGGCCGGGGACGGCGCGGGGTCGACGCGGGGACGGCGCGGGGGCAGAACAAGCACGCACGGGGGGAATAGGGGGAGCAATGCCTCGTTGGAAGGCGCTACCGGACGAGCTCGACCCGGAGGTCAGGGAGTTCGCCGGCCAGCTGCGCAGGCTGGTCGACCGCAGTGGCCTGAGCATTGCGGCGGTGTCCGACAGGACCGGCTACAGCAAGACGTCGTGGGAGCGCTATCTGAACGGTCGGCTGCTCGCGCCCAAGGGGGCGATCGTCGCGCTCGCGGAGGTGACGGGGACGCCGCCCGTGCACCTCATCACCATGTGGGAGCTCGCGGAGCGGGCGTGGAGCCGCTCCGAGATGCGGCACGACATGACGATGCAGGCGATCCGCATCTCGCAGGCCCGGGCAGCGCTCGGGGAGTTGGGTCCCGACCCGATGAGCGGGTCCGGGAAGGCGGGCGGGAAGGGGGCGCCGGGGAAGGCACCCAAGCCGGGGAAGGCGGAGGGGAAGCAGGACGCGAGGACGGACGCGAAGCCGGACCGGCAGGCGCCGGGTCTGACGGCGCCGGGTGGGGCGGTATCGGACCGGACGGCGCAGGGTGGGCAGGCGCCCGCCCGGAAGGCGCCCGAGAACGCACCCTCCCCGTGGCCTTCGCCGCCGTCGCCGCCTTCGCAGTCCCCCTTCCCGGGGCGGCCGTCTCCGCAGCCGCCGGCCCCCGGGGGCAGGGGCACGGCGCGCAACGGGTCCGGCGGTGGCGTCGGGCCGGTGACCGGGGTGGCGGGGCCGGCCGGGGTGTCGCCCACCGTGGGGCCGCCCTCGGTCGGTTCGTACGGGGCGTCCAGTTCGTACGGTGATGTCTCGGCGTCCGCCTTCGGCGAAACGGGGAGCCCCGGCGGCCCGGGCGGGCCCGGTGGCCCCGGTGGCCCAGGTGGCCCCGGCGGTCCTGGTGGTCCCGCGGGATCGCCGGACAAGCAGCGGCGGCGCCGCAAGCTGACGATGTTCCTCGCGGGCGTGGTCGGGGCCCTCGTGGTCATCGCCGCCGCGGTCTTCATGACCGGATTCGGCGGCGACGACAAGGGTGACGACAAGGCGAAGCCGCCCGTGTCGCCGAGCAGGAGCGACACGGATCTGCCCGCCGGGGTCGAGTGCAGCGGCAAGGACTGCGCGGGCAAGGACCCCGAGAACATGGGCTGCGGCGGCGAGCTGGCGAAGACGACGTCGCGGGCGACGATCGGCAAGACGCTGGTCGAGGTGCGGTACAGCAAGGTGTGCGGGGCCGCGTGGGCGCGGATCACCCAGGCGACGCCGGGGGACGAGCTGACGATCACGGGATCGGGCGGTGGCGCCGGGGCCAAGCAGAACAGCACGGTGAACGAGGACTTCGACGCGTACACACCGATGGTGGCGGCCGATTCGGGCACGGCGGCGAAGGCGTGCGCGACGCTCACGACCGGCCGGACGGGCTGCACGGAGTAGCCGTCCCGGCAGCGATTCAAGGGCGAACCCCCTGGTCAGGGAGTCAAGATACGAAGCCGGGCAGAAAGTTGAGAATTTGGGGGCATGACATGTGACTCCGAGGGCAGGCGAACCGTACCCCCACGGGAGTGGTCACACCCCCACGGCGGCCGCCACGCTCCCCCCCTCGTGGCGGCCGCCCCCTTTTTTTAGGGGGGCGGCCGTTTTGCCGAGCGGCGGCCGATGGGGCAACCGCCCAGGTGGCCGTAGCTGTGGGCCGGGCCACACCGACCCGGCGCCAAGGGGTGGCCGGGGCGCGATAGCCTGACGGCGGATCTCTCTTGATGCCAAGAGATCGATCATCGAGAGGCGATCGAGGACTCGACGAGGCGTCGGCGGGGATCCAGGAATCAGGGGATCCAGTAGAGGGACACGGGACCCCACCGCCAGCTGTCTTACGGAGATCGCCATGACCCGCACTCCCGTGAATGTCACCGTCACCGGCGCGGCCGGCCAGATCGGCTACGCGCTGCTCTTCCGCATCGCCTCGGGCCACCTGCTCGGCGCGGACGTGCCGGTCAACCTGCGCCTTCTCGAGATCACGCCGGCGCTCAAGGCCGCCGAGGGCACCGCCATGGAGCTCGACGACTGCGCCTTCCCGCTGCTGAACTCGATCGAGATCAGCGACGACCCGAACGTCGCCTTCGACGGCGCCAACGTCGCCCTCCTCGTCGGCGCCCGCCCGCGCACCAAGGGCATGGAGCGCGGTGACCTCCTCGAGGCCAACGGCGGCATCTTCAAGCCGCAGGGCAAGGCCATCAACGACCACGCCGCGGACGACATCAAGGTCCTGGTCGTCGGCAACCCCGCCAACACCAACGCGCTCATCGCGCAGGCCGCGGCCCCGGACGTACCGGCCGAGCGCTTCACCGCGATGACCCGCCTGGACCACAACCGCGCGCTCTCGCAGCTCGCGAAGAAGACCGGCTCCTCGGTCGCCGACATCAAGCGCCTCACCATCTGGGGCAACCACTCGGCCACCCAGTACCCGGACATCTTCCACGCGGAGATCGCCGGCAAGAACGCCGCCGAGGTCGTCAACGACCAGGCCTGGCTCGCCGACACCTTCATCCCGACCGTCGCCAAGCGCGGTGCCGCGATCATCGAGGCCCGTGGCGCCTCGTCGGCCGCTTCCGCCGCCAACGCCGCCATCGACCACGTCCACACGTGGGTCAACGGCACGGCCGAGGGCGACTGGACCTCCATGGGCATCCCGTCGGACGGTTCGTACGGCGTGCCGGAGGGCCTCATCTCCTCCTTCCCGGTGACCGTGAAGGACGGCGCGTACTCGATCGTCCAGGGCCTGGAGATCAACGAGTTCTCGCGTACGCGCATCGACGCCTCCGTCCAGGAGCTCACCGAGGAGCGCGAGGCCGTCCGCGGTCTCGGCCTCATCTGAGTCGCCGCGTACGAACGCGACTGAGAGACCGCCCTCCGACAGCCGACAAGGCCGCCGGGGGGCGGTCTTATTGGCGTACGACACGGGGGAGTACTTGCCCGTACGCTGAAAGCGCCGCTGCTTCCGGCTCGCCCGCGAGCCGAGACGGCCGGCGCATCGGGGGTACTCGTGACGCACACCCAGACACCTCAGCGGACCGGCAGTCTCACCGGCCCCGGCGGCGACCCGAGTGCGAGCGAGGCAACCCGGCTCCTGTGCGCGGGCACCTACGTCGACGTCCGCTTCCGGGAGGCGGTGATCGACGAGCTGTACGTCCATGAGGAGCGCATCGCCGCGCCCTCGCTCGGCATCGACGCCACCCGCGTGCTCGCCCACGCGCTGCGCGCCCGGCGCGTCGAGTTCGGCTGGGCGCTCGTGATCCTCCTGCTGTGGATCGCGGCCCTGCCTCTCACCCGAGGCCTTGTCCTGCTCTACGTGCCGTCCTTCGCGATGGTCGTCCTCGCAGGATGGATCCGGGGGATCGCGAGGCGCTCGTCCCTCTTCTGGCGCGTCGTGGCGTGGCAGCTGCGCTGGGGCGGACGGGGGCTCCTCGTCTTCGTGCTCCTGCTGCTCCTCGGCCTCGCCGCCGGGGACGGCGGCAGTCTTCCCGGCACCGGCATCGACACCGGCGCCGGCGGAGTGGACCCGGCCCCGGCGTGGTTCGCCCTCGCCCTGCCCCTCCTGATGGCCTGGGTGGTGGCCGCACAGGGCGGCCAGTTCGCCAAGGCGCTGACCGGTGAGCTGTCCAGGGCCCGGTTCCCCGATCTCGCCGCCGACCCGGCCGAGCAGGCGGAGGGCGAGCGTTTCCACCGACTGCGTCGCCGTATCCACGTCGAGCAGCGGGCGCGCCTGATCATGTACCGGGCGCCGGACCCCTTCTGCGGGGCGGGCAAGCCGTACGCGCCGTGGTCCCTGGCGGTGGAGTTGCGGCCGCGTGAGGGCGTCCAGCCCGAGCCGTTGGACAACACGGTGCTCCTGGGCCACATCGTGCCGCTCCTCGAGGCGTTGCGCGTGCCGTCCCCGCACGGTGCGCCCTACCGCGCCCTCGCCGTGCGCGACCGGCTGCGTGAGCTGGAGATCGACGAGGTGGTGTTCCTGCCGGTGGACGGTCTGCCGCGCAGGTCCCAGGCGCCGTACGGGCCCGAGGCGTTCGAGGAGCACCGGTTCCGTTCGGTCGAGGAGGGCGGCGAGACCCGGCGGCACTTCCTGCGGGTCAGGGTCGGCGGCTGGGACGAGGAGATCGTCACGACGGTGTTCGTCCGGGCCCACACCCAGGGCGGGATGCTGATGCTGGAGATCGCCCCTCATGTGCTGCGCCCGGTGCGGCAGCTGTACCAGTACGCCGACCGGGTCGCCTACCGGTACCGGCACAACAACCGCTTCGGCAAGACGGTCTGGGCGCTCGGCCATGTGCCTGCCTCGGCCGGGCGCGCCGCCGTGACGATGTGGCGGGCGTCGGGGGTGCTGTGGCGGATCGCCTCCGGCGGCCATGCGAAGGCCCTCGCCGACGGTCCGTGGATGTCCGTGCGGGAGCTCGGCTCGGACGACAGGGCCTCGCTCTTCCAGGAGATGGACGTCAGCCGCTACCTCAAGTCCATCCAGGACCGGGTGGCGGGCGGGGTGCGGCGGGCGCTGTACGAGGCGGGCTGGGAGACCGAGGGGTTCGAGAAGAAGGTCGACCTCGCCATCGACACGCTGAGCATCGGGACGGTGGGCGCCCTGGCCATCGGCAATCGGAACACCGTCACCAGCAACACCGGTGGTGCGACCGCCACGGCGGCGGCGCGCCGGAGCGGGGGAGACCATGGGAACACCTGAGGAACGCGGCGCGGGAATCCACATCGGCAGTGTGGAGGGCGCCATGGCGATCGGTAACGGCAACGAGGTGACGTACTACGCGGCCGGCGGGTCGGGGCGTGACCGGGCTCAGGAGGAACTGCTGTCCGCCGTACGGAGGTTGCGGGAGGACCTGAGCCGTGCGGACGTCGACGGCCGGACCACCGCCCTCGACGCCGAACTGGCCGCCGCCGAGACGGAGATCGCGGCGACGGGCGGCGCAGGTCCCGGCAGGCTCGCCCGGCTGCGGACCGCTCTGGCGGACGCGGGTGCCGGGATCGGGGTCCTGGCGTCGGGTGCGGCGGTCGCCGAGTCGGTGCGTGCGCTGTTGGGCGGCTGACCATGGGCGGGCGCGGTGACCCCGTGCACTGGAACGCCGCGACCCAGCGCTGGGAAGCGGGCGTGGCCCCCGCCGCAGAGCCGGTGCCGCCGCGGAGCCCCGACGGGCCGGGGCCCCCGGTGCCCCCGGAGCCCCAGGGGCAACGCTTCCCCGGGTACGGCCCGCCGAGCGGCCGTCCGCCCCGCCGGCATCTCGCCGTCGTCGTGGTGGGTGTCCTGGTGGCCGTGGGCCTCGGCGGCGGGTGGCTGGTGTGGGGCCGCGACGACGGCGGGGACGGCCGGGCGCACAGCCGTCCCGCGGTGAGCGCCTCCGTCACGAAGCCCGGCCCCGGAGACCGGACGAGCGCCTCCGCCCCGGCGCCCGAGCCCGAAGACCGGACGAGCACCTCCGTCCCGACGCCCGAGCCCGGAGACCGGACGAGTTCGGTGCCGGAGGGCTACGAGATGCGGGCGGACCCGAAGGGCTTCGCGACCGCCGTGCCACGCGGCTGGGAGCGTCGTACCGAGGGAGTGCAGGTCTACTACGAGTCGCCGGACGGGCGCTCGTGGCTGCAGGTCTCCACGCCCTCGGGCCTGGAGATCACTCCCTACGAGGCGCTGCGTCGCATGTCCGAAGATCTCGAGGAGGGCACCGACGCCTTCCCCGCCTACCGGCAGGACGAACTGGTCGAGTACAACGACATCACGTCCATGCTGACCTTCACGTACGACAGGCCGGACGACGGCGAGCATCGAGCCTGGGACTGGGCGTTCATGACCGAGAACGCCGGCCCTCAGTACGCCCTCCTCGTCGACGGCCCCGCCGACGAGTGGCCGCTACAGCGAAGCAGGGCGAAGATCGCCCTGGACTTCTTCCTGCCCAGGCCCGGCCGGTGACCGGCGCGCGACCTGCTGGTGGGGGAGTGAGGTGCCCCCCCGGCTCATGCGTGAGACGAGCCCGCCGCCTGCAACGCCGCCGCCTCCTTGGACAGCTGCACGGCCGACGCCAGGCTCAGGCCCGGCTCGGCCCGGCGCAGGACCTTGACCGCGCGGACGGAGTCGGCGGGGCCCGTGTACCCGGCGTCGGTGATGCGGCGCAGGGCCCAGCGGCCGCGTATCTCGGAGTCCGGGACGGCGGCCGTGCGGGCGAGGAGCGCCGCCGCGCGCTCAAGGCCGGGGCGGTCCCTCTCGTCGGCTGTCGCGAGCGCCTCGCGCAGCTCGTCCGCGACCGCGTCCGTGTCGCGCAGGGCGATCACCGTCAGTTCCCGCTTGGTGCCGAACATGTCTTCCGCTCCCTGTCCTCGTGGCTCTTGCAGCCGGGGTCATTGCCGCCCGGGTTATTGCTGTCGTACTCGTGAATGTAGTACTTCTTATACATGAGCGAGCAAGTGCACAACAGGTTGGCGATGGTGCGCGCCGAACGGAAGGTGTCGCGTCAGAGCCTGGCCGAGGCAGTGGGAGTCCACTACCAGACCATCGGCTACATCGAGCGCGGGCAGTACAACCCGAGCCTCGACCTCGCGCTGAAGATCGCGAAGCACTTCGCGCTGCCGGTCGAGGCCCTGTTCTCCCTCGAACCGTTCCGCCCGCTCACGGACGAGGTCTACGGGAGGGACCACTGATGAAGACCGACGAGCAGCCCACCATCACCGGCTACGACCGGCGCATGTACGCGATCATGAACCGTCGCGAGGCCGCCCCGCTCTACGCCACCGCGGCCCGCCGAAGGACCGTCGTCGTCACGCACATCGTGCTGACCACGGCCGGCATCGCGTGCTGGCTCTACTCCGTGCTCGGCGACGAGCGCTGGGCGACCTTCGGGATCCTCGGCGTCCTGCTGCCGTGGTGCGTGGCGACCGGCGCGATCAACGGCGCGACCCGTGGCCTCCTCGAACTGCGCGTCCGCGCCCTGGACGAGCGCCAGCGCGCCGAGAAGAACCGCGTGGCGGCCCGTGCGCAGTACGTGATGATGTGGCTGCTGTTCGCCGCGACCGTCTGCACGGGCGGGGCCGGTCTCGCCGGGGCGGAGATCGAGGGTCTTGTCTTCCCCGTGCTGTTCAGCGTGTTCGTCGTGCACTGGCTGATGCCCCTGTGGCTGGCGGGGCTCATGGCCGCGGACGACCTGCCGGACGAGGATCTGTCCGACGACGGCCTTCCGGACGAGGTCTGAAACACGCGCAGTGACACGGCGCACTTTCGGCCATCGAACAGGCATGCTTTCTTCCGCCCAGGGCAGGTGCACCCGGCTACCGCGAGTGACAGGCGGGGCATATGACAGGAACGGAAGGCAAACGGGACGTGTCCGCACAACAGACCATCCATGTGGGCGGAGAGTGGCGTGCCGCCACCTCCGGCGCCACCCGCGAGATCCTCGACCCGGCGGATGCCAAGCCGTTCGCCGTGATCGCCGAGGGCGGATCGGAGGACGCGGACGCCGCCATCGCAGCTGCCCGCAAGGCCTTCGACGAGGGCCCCTGGCCGACCACGCCCGTGGCCGAGCGCGCCGCGCTCCTGCGCCGCGTCGCCGACCTCCTCGTGCGCGACCGCGAGGAGATCGGCCTCCTCGAGAGCCGTGACGCGGGCAAGACCCTCGAAGAGGGCCGCGTCGACGTGGACTGCGTCGCCGACGCCTTCCGTTACTTCGCCGACCTGGTGATCGGCGAGGGCGCGGGCCGCGTCGTGGACGCCGGCTCCGACGACATCCACAGCGTCGTCGTGCACGAGCCCATCGGCGTCTGCTCGATGATCACGCCCTGGAACTACCCGCTGCTCCAGGCCAGCTGGAAGATCGCACCCGCGCTCGCCGCGGGCAACACCTTCGTCATCAAGCCCAGCGAGATCACCCCGCTGACGACGGTCGCGCTCATCGAGCTGCTCGTCGAGGCGGGGCTGCCCGCCGGTGTCGCCAACATCGTGACCGGCCCCGGCCACACCGTCGGCGCCCGGCTCGCCGACCACCCCGACGTCGACCTGGTCTCCTTCACCGGCGGCCTCGTCTCCGGCACCAAGGTCGCCCAGGCCGCCGCCCTCGGCGTGAAGAAGGTCGCCCTCGAGCTCGGCGGCAAGAACCCCAACGTGGTGTTCGCCGACGCCTGCGCCACGGAGGAGGGTTTCGACACCGCCGTCGACCAGGCCCTGAACGCCGCCTTCATCCACAGCGGGCAGGTCTGCTCCGCCGGTGGCCGCCTCATCG
This sequence comes from Streptomyces sp. NPDC045678, assembly GCF_056432085.1. Classification (NCBI taxonomy): domain Bacteria; kingdom Bacillati; phylum Actinomycetota; class Actinomycetes; order Kitasatosporales; family Streptomycetaceae; genus Streptomyces; species Streptomyces sp. NPDC045678. The sequence goes on along the minus strand of NZ_JBWKJS010000008.1, from coordinate 104,456 downwards.
TCGAGGAGTCCGTCCGCGAGCGCTTCGTCGCCGAACTCGCCCGCCGGGCACGGAAGATCAAGCTCGGCCGCGGCACCGAGGACGGCGTCGAGTGCGGCCCGCTCGTCTCGGCGCAGCAGCGCGAGAAGACCGAGATGTACGTCGCCTCCGCCCTGGAGGAGGGCGCGGTGCTCCGCTCCGGCGGCAAGCGCCCCGAGCCGAGCGACGTGCGCCCCGCCGAGGGGTACTTCTACGAGCCGACCGTGCTCGACCAGTGCCACCGCGAGATGAAGGTCGTGCGCGAAGAGGTCTTCGGGCCGGTGCTGAGCGTGGAGACCTTCCGCACCGAGGACGAGGCCGTCGCGCTCGCCAACGACACCGAGTACGGCCTCGCGGGCGCCGTGTGGACCAGCGACCAGGGCCGCGCCGCCCGCATGGCCCGCCGGATGCGCCACGGCACCATCTGGATCAACGACTTCCACCCCTACCTTCCGCAGGCGGAGTGGGGCGGCTTCGGCAAGAGCGGCGTCGGGCGCGAGCTCGGTCCCGCGGGCCTCGCCGAGTACCGCGAGTCCAAGCACATCTACCAGAACCTGGCACCGGCGCCCGTGCGCTGGTTCGCCGGCTGACACCGGCCGGCCAGAGATACGCGCGGGGCGGGAGGTCCGCCCCGCGCGAAACACGTTCAAGCACCCCCCGCTCATTACGCGCAAGCACCTTGGCACGACCTCGCAGGAAGAGGAGCACGTACGCATGTCTGACCAGACCGAGTTCGACTACGTCATCGTCGGTGGCGGCACCGCCGGATCGGTGATCGCGTCCCGCCTCACCGAGGACCCGGACGTCACCGTCGCCGTCATCGAGGGCGGCCCCAGCGACATCGACCGGGAGGACGTCCTCACGCTGCGCAAGTGGCTCGGCCTGCTCGGCGGCGAGCTGGACTACGAGTACACGACCACCGAGCAGCCGCGCGGCAACTCGCACATCCTGCACAGCCGCGCCAAGGTCCTCGGCGGCTGCTCGTCGCACAACACCCTGATCTCCTTCAAGCCGCTGCCGTCCGACTGGGACGAGTGGGAGGCGGCGGGCGCCACCGGCTGGAACGCCAAGGCCATGGACCCGTACTTCGGCAAGCTGCGCAACAACGTCGTGCGCGTCGCCAAGAAGGACCAGAACCAGATCGCCACCGACTGGGTCGAGGCGACGAAGACCGCACTCGGTGTCCCCGAGGTCATCGGCTTCAACGACAAGCCCTTCGACGAGGGCGTCGGCTTCTTCGACCTCTCGTACCACCCGGAGAACAACAAGCGCTCCTCCGCGTCGGTCGCCTATCTCCACCCCCACATGGAGGCCGGTGACCGCCCGAACCTCCACCTCTTCCTGGAGACCTGGGCCACCAAGCTGGAGCTCGACGGCAAGACCGCCCGCGGTGTCCACATCCGCACCAAGGACGGTGTGGAGAAGCTGTTCACCGCCCGCCGCGAGGTGCTTGTCTGTGCCGGCGCCGTCGACACGCCGCGGCTGCTCATGCACTCCGGCATCGGCCCGAAGAAGGACCTCGAAGCCCTCGGCATCCCGGTCGTGCACGACCTGCCGGGCGTCGGCGAGAACCTCATCGACCACCCCGAGTCGGTCATCGTCTGGGAGACCAACGGGCCGATCCCCGGCAACTCCGCGATGGACTCGGACGCCGGTCTGTTCGTGAAGCGGGACCCGGACCACAAGGGCCCGGACCTGATGTTCCACTTCTACCAGATCCCGTTCACGGACAACCCGGAGCGGCTCGGCTACGAACGCCCCGAGCACGGTGTCTCGATGACCCCGAACATCCCCAAGTCCCGCTCCCGCGGCCGTCTTTACCTCACCTCGGCCGACCCCGAGGTCAAGCCCGCGCTCGACTTCAAGTACTTCGAGGACGAAGACGACTACGACGGGCAGACCCTCGTCGACGGCATCAAGCTGGCCCGCAAGGTCGCCGAGGCCGAGCCGTTCAAGAAGTGGCTCAAGCGCGAGGTCTTCCCCGGCCCCGAGGTCACCGACGACGCCGAGATCAGCGAGCTCGTCCGCAAGGCCGCGCACACCGTCTACCACCCGGCGGGCACCTGCCGAATGGGTGCTTCCACTGATGAACTCGCCGTGGTCGACCCGGAGCTGAGAATCCGGGGCCTGGCAGGAATCCGTATCGCGGACGCATCCGTCTTCCCGACGATGCCCGCCGTGAACCCGATGATCGGAGTGCTCATGGTCGGGGAGAAATGTGCCGAGATCCTTGGTGGTGACGGCCGATGAGCGAGGCCACCATGACGACCGCGGACCAGAACGAGACGCCTGGGAACGGGCCCGTCTTCGCCGTCAAGAACCTCTGGAAGGTCTTCGGCCCCAAGGCCGAGCGCATACCGGACGACACCTCGCTGCACGGCCTGAGCCCGGCCGAACTGCGTGAGCAGACCGGCTGCACGGCTGCCGTGCGCGATGTGTCCTTCGAGGTCAACAAGGGCGAGGTCTTCGTCGTCATGGGCCTGTCGGGCTCGGGCAAGTCCACCCTCGTACGCTGCCTGACCCGGCTCATCGAGCCGACCTCCGGCACCCTCGCCATCGACGGCGAGGACGTCCTCGCCATGGACAAGGCCCGCCTGCGCGAACTCCGCCGCCACCGCGCCGCCATGGTCTTCCAGCACTTCGGGCTCCTGCCGCACCGTTCGGTCCTCGACAACGTCGCGTACGGCCTGGAGATCCAGGGCGTCGGCAAGGCCGAGCGCCGCGCCAAGGCCCTCGAAGTCGTCAAGAAGGTCGGCCTCGAGGGGCTCGAACAGCGCAAGCCCGGTCAGCTCTCCGGCGGCCAGCAGCAGCGCGTGGGCCTCGCCCGCGCCCTCGCCGTCGACCCAGAAGTCCTCCTCTTCGACGAGCCGTTCAGCGCCCTCGACCCGCTGATCCGCCGCGACATGCAGGAAGAGGTCGTCCGCCTGCACCGCGACGAGGGCCGCACCATGGTCTTCATCACCCACGACCTCAGCGAGGCCCTCAAGCTCGGCGACCGCATCGCCCTGATGCGCGACGGCCGCGTCGTCCAGCTCGGCACCCCCGAGGAGATCGTCGGCTCCCCGGCCGACGACTACGTCCGCGACTTCGTCCGCGACGTCGTGCGCGCCGACGTCATGAGCGTCCGCAGCGCCATGCGCCCGGCCGACGGCGACGAGGAGAACCGCGGCGCGGCCCTCGCCCCCGACGCCAAGGTCTCCGAGGCCATCGAGGCCGTCGCCCGCTCCGGCTTCCCGGTGCGCGTGATGGACGGCAAGCGCTGCCTCGGCGTGGTGGACCACGCCGGGCTGCTCGCCGTCGTCGCGGGCACGACCCCCGACAAGGGCGAGGTGGTCGCCTGATGGCCACCGCCACCGCCTCCAGTCCCGTACGAGATACGGGAATCGGCGCGCTCCTGCGTCACCGTGCCGTCGGCAAGCTCCTGCTGCTCGCCCTCGCCGCGGCGGTCCTCGTGCCGATCGCCAACGCCAAGTGGGCCTCCGGCGCCTGGCCGGACGCGCTCACCGTCGACCTGACCGAGCCGCTCGCGAAGACGACCGACTGGATCATCGACAACCGCGACAGCCACCCACTGTTCATCTACTTCCTGGGCCACGTCAGCAACGCCATCGTGCTCTCCGTGCGCGGCGTCTACCTCGTGCTGCTCGCCGCCGGCTGGGCCGGTGTGACCATCGGCGCCGGGCTCGTCGCCTGGCGCGTGGCGGGCGTCAAGCTCGCCGTCCTTGCGTCGTCCGCGTTCGCCGTGTGCGGCCTGCTCGGCATGTGGGTGCCGACCATGCAGACCCTCGCGCTGATGATCGTGGCGGTCCTCGCCTCGGTCGTCATCGGCCTGCTGCTCGGCCTCGCGGGCGGCCTCAACGACCGGATCTTCCGGATCCTGCGGCCGGTCCTCGACACCATGCAGGTGCTGCCCGCCTACGCCTACCTGCTGCCGTTCGCCCTCGTCTTCGGCATGGGCGTCCCGGCCGCCATCATCGCGACGGTCGTCTACGCGGCCCCGCCCATGGCCCGCCTCACCGCGCTCGGCCTGCGCGGCGCCGACGGCGGCGTCATGGAGGCGGTGACCTCGCTCGGCGCGACCGGCCGGCAGCGGCTCTTCTCCGCGCGCCTGCCCCTCGCCCTCAAGGAACTCCTGCTCGGCCTCAACCAGACGATCATGATGGCGCTCTCCATGGCCGTCATCGCCTCGGTGATCGGCGCGGGCGGTCTCGGCGACCGCGTCTACCAGGCCCTCTCCACCGTCGACGTCGGCCAGGCGCTCGCCGCCGGCATCCCGATCGTGCTGCTCGCCGTGGTCCTCGACCGCGTGACCGGTGCGGCGGGGGAGCGGACGGGGGCGCACACCGAGAGCACGTCGCCGCTGCGCGGATGGCGCGGCTGGTCGGTCGCCGCCGTCGCGACGGTCGTCGTCGCGCTCGCTGCCCGCCTCGCGGACCGCGTGGACTGGCCGACCGGCTGGGTCGTCAACATCGCCCCGTCGGTCAACACCGCCAAGGAGTGGATGGTCGACCACATCTACACCGGCGTGCCCGTCGTGGGCGGCACCGCGGACTGGGCGGCCAACTTCACCACCTGGTTCCTCAACCCGCTCAGGGACGGCCTGCAGGGCCTGCCCTGGTGGTCGGTGCTGCTGGTCGTCGCCGCGCTCGCCTGGCTGATCGGCACCTGGCAGACCGCGCTCACCGCCGTCGCCGCGATGGCCGCGATCGGCGTGCTCGGCGTGTGGGACAAGTCCCTCGACACGCTCGCCCAGGTCCTCGCCGGTGTCGCCGTCACGCTGGTCCTCGGCTTCGCCATCGGTATCGCGGCGTCCCGCAGCGAGCGGTTCGAGCGCCTCCTGCGCCCGGTGCTCGACGTGTTCCAGACGATGCCGCAGTTCGTCTACCTCATCCCGGTCGTCGCCCTCTTCGGCATCGGCCGCGCCCCCGCGGTCGCCGCCGCCGTCGTCTACGCGCTGCCCGCCGTCGTCCGCATCACCACGCAGGGCCTGAGCCAGGTCGACGCCGCCGCGATGGAGTCCACGCGCTCGCTCGGCGCCACGAGCTGGCAGCAGCTGCGCAAGGTCCAGCTGCCGCTGGCCCGCCCGGCGCTCATGCTCGCGCTCAACCAGGGCGTCGTCCTGGTCCTCGCCGTCGTCGTCATCGGCGGTCTGGTCGGCGGTGGCGCGCTCGGCTACGACGTCGTCTTCGGCATCGCGCAGGGCGACCTCGCGACCGGTCTGGTGGCCGGTGCCGCCATCGTCTGCCTCGGCCTGACGCTCGACCGGGTCACGCAGCCGACGACGCGCCGCGTCAAGAAGGGAGCGTGACATGCGCGTTCGTACGCGTGTCATGAGTGCCGTCACGGCCGGCGGTGCGCTCCTCGCGCTCTCCGGCTGCGGCGCCGCCGACATGAGCAAGCAGGCGTCGCCGTACGCGAACGCCGAGGGCGCCAAGACGGTGACCCTCTCGGTCCAGTCGTGGGTCGGCGCGCAGGCGGACGTCGCCGTCGCCGAGTACCTGCTCAAGAACGAGCTGGACTACCGCGTCGACAAGGTCCAGATCGACGAGGTCCCGGCCTGGGACGCCCTGAGCCAGGGCCGCGTCGACGCGATCATGGAGGACTGGGGCCACCCGGACCAGGAACAGCGGTACGTCAAGGACAAGAAGACGATCGTGCCCGGCGGCGACGTCGGCGTGACCGGGCACATCGGCTGGTACGTCCCCACGTACTTCGCGAAGAAGCACCCGGACGTCACCGACTGGAAGAACCTCAACAAGTACGCGGACCGGCTGAAGACGTCCGAGAGCGGCAGCAAGGGCCAGCTCATGGACGGCTCCCCGTCGTACGTGACGAACGACAAGGCCCTGGTGCAGAACCTCGACCTGGACTACCAGGTCGTCTTCGCGGGCTCCGAGGCGGCGCAGATCACCCAGATCGAGCAGTTCGCCAAGCAGAAGAAGCCGTTCCTGACGTACTGGTACAAGCCGCAGTGGCTCTTCGAGAAGGTGCCGATGACGGAGGTGAAGCTGCCCGAGTACAAGGAGGGCTGCGACGCCGACCCGGCGAAGATCAAGTGCGCCTACCCGCACACCCCGCTGCAGAAGTACTTCAACGCGGACTTCGCGAAGAACGGCGGCGAGGCCGCGGAGTTCCTGAAGAACTTCACGTGGTCGGAGGAGGACCAGAACGAGGTCTCCCTGATGATCGCGGACAAGAAGATGTCCCCGGACGACGCGGCGAAGGCGTGGATCGACAAGAACGAGTCGAAGTGGAAGGCGTGGCTGCCCAAGTAGCCGCCCGCTGACGCCTGATGGTGCCGGGCTCCCGCCGGTCGGGAGCCCGGCACCGTCATGCCCGGCCCAGCCCTTCGGTGATGTCCCGCAGCGCCGCCATGGTGCGGCGCAGCAGGCCGGGGCCGAACGTGACGCGTGTCGCGCCGAGTTCGCCCAGCTCACGGAGCGAGGGCCCACCCGGCATCGCGAGGACGTTGAGCGGGCCCTCGATGCCCGCCCGCAGGACGGGGATCGCCTCGGGCGGCGCGAGGATCGGGTAGACGCAGTCCGCGCCCGCCGCCACGTACAGGCGGGCCCGCTCGACGGCCCGCTCCGGGTCGGCGACCCCGCGGACGAACGTGTCGACGCGCGCGTTGACGACCAGACGGTCGCCCGCAGCCTCGCGCACCCGTGCCAGCCAGTCCGCCTGCTCGTGCGGATCCCTGAGGACGGCCGTGGAGCCCTCGCCCCCGTACGAGTCCTCCAGGTTGCAGCCGACGGCGCCCGCTTCGAGGACCCGGTCCACCAGCTCCTCGGCCGTGAGGCCGTAGCCGGACTCGGCGTCCATCGTCACCGGTACGCCGACGGCCCGGGTGATCCGGGCCACCGCCTCGAACATCAGCCTCGGCGGCACCTGCCCGTCCTCGTACCCGAGGGAGAGCGCGATGCCGGCGCTGGGCGTGGCGAGCGCCTCGTACCCCGCCTCCTCGAAGACGCGGGCGCTCGCGGCGTCCCACGGCCCGGGCAGGACCAGCGGGTCGCCGGGCGCCCGGCCGTGGTGCAGGGCGCGCAGCGCGGCAGCGGTACCGAGGGTCACCATGCCGGGCCTCCGGGTGCGATGCGGCGGCTGACCATCAGCCGGTTCCAGCTGTTGATGACGGTGATCACGCCGAGGAGATGGGCGAGTTCACCCTCGGTGAAGTGCTCGGCGGCCCGCGCGTGGACCTGGTCGGGCACGAACCCGTCGGTGAGGACGGTGACGGCCTCGGTGAGCGCGAGGGCGGCGCGTTCGCGCTCGCTGAAGAGGTCGCCCGCTTCCTCCCAGGCGTTCAGGAGCGCGATGCGCTTCGGGGTCTCGCCGTGCTCCAGGGCGATGTCCACGTGCATGTCGAGGCAGAAGGCGCAGGCGTTGATCTGCGAGGCCCGCACCATCACGAGCTCGGCGAGGACCGGGTCGCCGAGGCCGTTCTTCGCGGCGGCGCTCAGCGCGCTCATCGCGCTCGCGACGCCGCGGTCCAAGTGCGTGGTGCGAGGGCTCACGCGGCGTCCCCCGCCTTGTAGTGCCCCGGCACCTGGCGGGTGCTGACGCCGAAGCGGTTCCAGGCGTTGATGACGGTGATCGTGGCGATGAGCTGGGTCAGCTCCGCCTCGTCGAAGTGCGCGGCGGCCTTCGCGTACACCTCGTCGGGCACAAAGCCCTCGGTCAGCACGGTGACGGCCTCGGTCAGTTCGAGCGCGGCGATCTCCTTCGCCGTGTAGAAGTGCTGCGACTCCTCCCAGGCGCTGAGCTGGATGATCCGCTCGACGCTCTCACCCGCCGCGAGGGCGTCCTTGGAGTGCATGTCGAGGCAGAGCGCGCAGCGGTTGATCTGCGAGGCGCGGACCTTGACGAGCTCGTAGATCACCGGGTCGAGGCCCTTACGGGCGGCCGCGTCGAGCCTGATCATCGCCTTGAAGACCTCGGGGGCGTGCTGCGCCCAGGCGAGGCGGGGGGTGTGCTCGTGGACGTGGGGTTCGGAGGAGGTACTCATGGTGTCGACCGTACGGGCGGAGTAGCCCACGGGTATGGTCCATTTCCATGGGAGAAACGTGGGCCACTCTGGGCGTCGACCTCCATCTGGAGACCGGTGGCGACGCGTCCCGCCACGGCGTCCGCAAGGGCCTCACGGACGCGCTGCGGGAGGCCGTGCGCGGCGGGCGCCTCGCTCCCGGCACCCGCCTGCCCTCGTCCCGCTCGCTCGCCGCCGACCTCGGCATCGCGCGGAACACGGTCGCCGACGCGTACGCCGATCTGGTCGCCGAGGGCTGGCTCACCGCACGCCAGGGTTCGGGCACGCGCGTCGCCGAGCGCCTGGTCACGCCCCCGGTGCGGCCCGCGCCGCCGCGCAGGAAGGGCGGGGCGCCCACGTACGACCTCACCCCCGGATCACCGGACCTCGCCTCGTTCCCGCGCGCGGAGTGGCTCAAGGCGGCCCGGCGCGCGCTGGCGGCGGCTCCGCACAGCGCCCTCGGGTACGCGGACCCGCGCGGCCGCGTCGAGCTGCGCACCGCACTCGCCGGGTACCTCGCGCGGGCGCGCGGCGTGCACGCCGACCCCGACCGCATCGTCGTCACCGCCGGGTTCGTGCACGCCCTCGCGGTCGTCGGCCGGGTGCTGCGGGCGCGCGGGGAGCGGACGGTCACCGTCGAGTCGTACGGCCTCGACCTGCACTGGAACCTGCTGCACCACGCGGGACTGCGCACGGTGCCCCTCGCCTTCGACGCACTCGGCACCGACGTCTCCGGCCTCGGCCCCGGCTCGGCGAAGGCGGTGCTGCTCACCCCCGCGCACCAGTTCCCGATGGGTGTGCCGCTGCACCCCGACCGGCGCGCCGCCGCCGTCGACTGGGCGCGGCGCGAGGGCGGGGTGATCATCGAGGACGACTACGACGGGGAGTTCCGCTACGACCGTCAGCCGGTCGGCGCGCTCCAGGGCCTCGACCCCGAGCGTGTGATCTACCTCGGCACGGCGAGCAAGTCCCTCGCCCCCGGCCTGAGGCTCGGCTGGATGGTGCTGCCAACGGGCCTGCACGACGAGGTCCTCGCCGAGAAGGAGGCCGCGGGCGCGTCCTGCGGCGCGCTGGACCAGCTGACGCTCGCGGAGTTCATCACGTCGGGGGCGTACGACCGCCACGTCCGGGGCGCGCGGCTGCGGTACCGGCGCCGCAGGGACCAGCTGGTGGCGGCGGTGGCGGGGCGGGCGCCCGAGGTCCGTGCGACCGGCATCGCGGCGGGGCTGCACGCGGTGCTGCAACTGCCGCGGGGCACCGAGCGGTCCATCGTCCAGGCCGCCAACTGGGAGCGGCTCGCGGTCCACGGCCTGAGCGGCTTCCGCCACCCGCTCGCGGTGACGCCGGAGCAGGACGCGCTGGTGGTGGGGTACGGGACGCCGGCGGAGCACGCGTGGGCGGGGGCGCTGGAGGCGCTGTGCAGGGTGTTGCCGTGACGGTGCTCCGCGCCGCGGCTGTCCGGGCCGCCGCCGTGACGATTCCCCGAGCGTCCGATGCCGTGGATCACCGGGGCTCCGCCGGGTCCGTCCTCAAACGCCGGACGGGCTGGTGCTCGTATCCGCCGGTGCTTCACCGAACCGCGCGAGCGCCAACGCGCCCGCGACCGCCACCGCGAATCCGAGGACCGCGAGCCAGCCCAGCCCGTCCCGTGTGCGGTCGCCCAGCCAGACCACGCCCACCAGGGCGGGGCCGATCGTCTCGCCGATCACCATGCCCGCCGTGGCCGTCGTCACCGACCCGCGTTGCAGGGCAGACGTGAGCAGCAGGAACGCCGCGCCCCCGCCCACCAGCAGGGCGTACGTCGCCGGATTGGCGAGCAGCGCGCCCGGCGACACGTCGTCGATGAGGCGCACGGTCACCTCGACCACCCCGAACCCGCACCCCGCCCCGAGGCCGAGCGCCAGCGCCCGCCCCCGGCCGGACAGCCGTCCCGCGACGGCGCCGAGCACCAGCACGGCGACGGCGATGCCGAGCATCACGTACCGCAGGGTCGTCGACCCGGTGCGGTCGCCCTCGTCGCCGGAGGCCAGGCCCAGCATCGCGAGGCCCGCGCAGACGACGCCGACCGCGCCCCACTCGACGCCGCTCAGCCGCACCCGCAGCAGCCGGGACGCGACCACCGCGGTGACGGCGAGACTCGCGGCGAGCGCGGCGCCCACGGCGTAGATCGGGACGGAGCGCAGCGCCACGATCTGCAGCAGGAAGCCGAGTCCGTCGAGGGCGAGCCCCGCGACGTACCGCCACTGCCGGACGGCGCGCAGCAGCAGCGCCGGGTCGACGCCGGAGCCGGTGCCCGGCGCGGTGGCGCGCGTGGCGACCGCCTGGAGAACCGAGGCCGTACCGAAGCAGACCGCTGAACCGAGTGCGCAAAACATCCCAAGAGACACGAAGTGACTGTAGAGGAAGGTGAGTCAAAGGAGACCCAAGGGACATCCGGTGCAGGCGGCTGGCACGGTGCACGGGGGCTGCCTACGCTGCTTTTCGAACACGTATTTTCGAACACGTACGAAGCGCGCGTCCGCGGCACACGTACGAAGCACGGCATCGGGGGATCACGTGACAGCGAAGCAACCGCGGCGGCTGCGGTCGAGCACCGTCGTACTCGGCGGCATGGGCGTCCTGGCGGCGGCCCTGACCTCCTGCGGCTCGGACCCGGACCGGCGCTGCGTGGACCGGGACAGCTACGACTCGTTCCGCGGGTACAAGGTCGTCGGCGACAGGAACTGCAAGTCCTCGGCGCGCACCGACCGCGCCTGGTACTACGACTCCGAAGTCGACGGCCGCTACGCCGACCACGGCACGTTCAGCCGCAGCGAGGCCGTCGACCGGGACGGCTTCGGCTGCTCGGGCAGCGGCAGCGGCGGCGGCTGAGCGGACGGCCGGAACCGGACACGACACGCACGCCATGGAACGCCGCACCATCGACCCCCGCCCCGGCTGGCAGCGGACCGTCGAGGACCAGGGGCTCATCTACCCCCTCACGCGCTACCCCGACGACTCCCTGCGCCCCTACTGGGACGAGAGCGCCTACTACGTCTTCTCGCTCCCCGAGGTCGAGGCGCTGGAGGAGGTCGTCGAGGAACTGCACGCGATGTGCCTGGCCGCCGCCGCGCACATCGTCGAACACGACCGTCTCGGCGACCTCGGCATCACGGACCCGGGAGTCGCGTCCGCCGTCACCGAGGCCTGGCACCGCCGCGCCGAACTCCCCTCCCTCTACGGCCGCTTCGACCTCCGTCACGACGGCACGGGCCCGGCCAAGATGCTGGAGTACAACGCCGACACCCCCACCTCCCTCGTCGAGGCCGCGAGCCCGCAGTGGTTCTGGATGGAGGAACGCTTCCCCGGCGCCGACCAGTGGAACTCGCTCCACGAGAGGCTCGTGGACGCGTGGAGGAAGCAAGCCGCACTGCTGCCGCCCGGCGGCCCGCTGTACTTCGCGCACTCCGCCGCCGACGAGCTCGGCGAGGACCTGATGACCGTCGCGTACCTGCGGGAGACCGCCGAGCAGGCCGGTCTCGCCACGGAGGCGATCTCCATGGAGGACATCGGCTGGGACCGCCTCTCGCGCCGCTTCGTCGACAAGAAGCTCCGCTTCATGCGCAGCTGCTTCAAGCTCTACCCGTGGGAGTGGCTGGCCACGGACCGCTTCGCGCCGCACGTCCTGGAGACGCTGGACAACGGCGGCGGCACGGGCTCCACGCTGTGGATCGAACCCGCGTGGAAGATGCTCCTCTCCAACAAGGCGCTCCTGGCGATCCTCTGGGAGCTGTACCCGGGCCACCCGAACCTCCTCCCCGCCTACCTCGACGGACCGCGCGAGCTCGCCTCCGGACGCGGGTACGTCACCAAGCCGCTGCTCGGGCGCGAGGGCGCGGGCGTGACGGTGCACGCACCGGGGTCCGCGCCCGTACTCCGCGAGGAGCCCTGCTGCCACCAGGAGTTGGCGCCCCTGCCGGAGTTCGACGGCAACCGGGTCGTCCTGGGGGCGTGGGTGGTCGAGGACGAGGCGGCGGGACTCGGCATCCGGGAGTCGTCGGGGCTGATCACGGACGAGTACGCGAGGTTCGTCCCGCACGTCATCCTGTGAGGCGGACCAGCATCTTGCCGGTGTTCGCCCCGCGGAGCACCCCGAGGAACGCCTCCGGTGCCCGCTCGATGCCGTCGACGACGGTCTGCTCGGTGCGCAGGGTGCCGTCGGCGAGCAGCGGCGCCGCCCGGCCGATCCACTCCGGGAACAGGTCGAGGTGGCTGGTGACGAGCATGCCCCGCAGCGTCGCCTCCTGCTTGGCGGCGTGGAAGAGGTTGTTCGGGCCCGGCGCCGGCTCCGTCGCGTTGTACGTGCTGATGGCGCCGACCAGCGCGATGCGGCCCCCCGGACGGATCGCCCCGATCGCGGCCTGGAGATGGTCGCCGCCGACCGAGTCGAGGTAGACGTCCACGCCGTCGGGCGCGGCCTGGGCGAGCTGCTCGGGCAGGCCGCCGAGCCGGTGGTCGACGGCCGCGTCGTACCCGAAGGTGTCGAGCAGCTTCTTCGTCTTGGCGGGACCGCCCGCCGAGCCGATCACCCGTGCGGCGCCGAGCTCGCGGGCGACCTGCCCCGCGACGCTGCCCACCGCCCCGGCCGCCGCCGACACGAAGACGACGTCGCCCTCGCGGACCGGGGCGGTGCGGGTCAGCGCGGCGTACGCCGTCAGGCCCGTCGTGCCGAGCGGGCCGAGATGGGCGGCGGCCGGGGCGAGCGTGGTGTCGACGACGGTCGCGGCGGCGGCGTCCAGCACGGAGTACTCACGCCAGCCGAGGAAGTGGGAGACGGTCGCCCCTACGGGGACCTCGGGCGCGTTCGACGCGACGACCTCACCGACCGCGCCGCCCTCCAGCGGCGCGCCGAGCCGGAAGGGGGCGATGTAGGACGGCACGTCGTCCATGCGGCCCCTCATGTACGGGTCGACCGACATCCAGGTGTTGCGGACGACTATCCGCCCCTCGCCGGGCTGCTCGGGCACTTCCGTGGTGGCCAACTCGAAATCGCCGGCGGTGGGCCGGCCGACGGGGCGGGCGGCGAGGCGGATCTCGCGGGAGACGGTCATGGGAACTCCTCGGTCCGGCGTACTGCGTACGTCCACTCCGTGACCGCGGGGCCGCGATCACGAGTACACCGTGCCGGGGGGCGCGCACGGAACGCTGACGGTGCGCGCACGGACCGCCGTCGGCGCTGGTGGCACCCCGAATTACTGTGACCCCATGCGATTCGAGGTGCTGGGCCCGCTGACCGTGCGCACGGCGGCCGGGGCGGCCGCGCCGGCGCCCGAGCCGAAGGTGCGCGCGCTCCTCGCCGCGCTCCTCGTGCGGGTGGGCCGGCCGGTGCCGGTGGACACGCTCGTCGACGACCTGTGGGGCGACCGCGACCGCCTGCCGTCGTCGCCGGCCAACTCCCTCCAGACGAAGGTCTCCCAGCTGCGCCGCGCACTGGAGTCGGCCGAGCCGGGCGGACGGGCCCTCGTCGCGTACGGCCCCGCCGGGTACGAGCTGCGCGTACCCCCGGAACACGTGGACGCCGTGCGCTTCGGGACGCTGGTGTCGCGGGCGTACGGGGTGGCGGACGCGGACGCGCGTACGAAGGTGTCGCTGCTGACCGACGCGCTGGCACTGTGGCGCGGTCCCGCGTACGCCGACTTCCGCGACGCCGACTTCACGCGGCCCGAGGCCGCGCGCCTGTCGGAACAGCGCCTCACCGCGCAGGAGACGCTGGCGGAGCTGCGCCTGGCGCGGGGCGAGCACGCGTCGCTGGCCGACGAGCTGGCCCCCTGGGTCGCGAGCGAACCCCTGCGCGAGCGGCTGCGGGCCGCCCACCTCCGCGCCCTGTACCGCTCGGGCCGCGTGGCCGAGGCCCTCGACTCCTACCGCGACCTGCGCCAGCACCTCGCCGAGGAACTCGGCATCGACCCGGGCCCCGAACTGACGCGGCTGCACGAGGCGATGTTGCGGCAGGAGGCGGATGCGGAGGTGGATGCGGGTGTGGGCGCGGACGCGGGCGTGGGCGCAGGTGCCGGAGCCGGTGCCGGTACGGTCGGGATTTCCGAGGCAGCGGACCTGGCCGCGCCCGTCGGGCGTCCCCTCTCCAGCCTGCCCGCGCAGCCCACCGCCCTCATCGGCCGTGACGCGGCAGTCGTACGCATACGTGACCTGGTCCGCGCCGAACGCCTGGTCACCCTCACGGGACCCGGCGGAGTGGGCAAGACACGCCTGGCCCTGGCGTCGGCGTCGGGTCTGACCGAGGACTTCCCCGACGGCATCCGCCTGGCCGAACTCGCGGGAACGCGGGGCGAGGTGACGGCCACGGTGGCGGCGGCGCTCGGCATCCGGGACGACGCGCCGGGAACTCCGGACGGGCCGTCGGACGTGACTTCGGGCGGGCCGTCGGGCGAGCCGGTGGACCGGACCCGGACCGCCGCCGACCGACTCGGACGGGCGCTCGCCGGACGCCGCCTCCTCCTCGTCCTGGACAACTGCGAGCACGTCCTCGGCCCCGTCGCCGACATGACCGCCCGACTCCTCCGCCACGCACCCCACCTGCACGTCCTCACCACCAGCCAGGAGGCCCTCGCCCTGACCGGCGAGACCCTGGAGGCCGTCGCGCCCCTCGAAGAGGAGGACGCGCTGCACCTGTTCGCCACCCGCGCCGCGGCCGCCGCGCCCGGTTTCGCCATGGACCACGGCAACCGTGATGCCGTCGCACTCATCTGCCGCCGCCTGGACGGCATCCCGCTCGCCGTCGAACTCGCCGCCACCCGCGTACGCGCCCTCGGCGTCCACACCCTCGCCGACCGCATCCACGACCGCTTCCGCCTCCTGAACCAGGCCCGCCGCGACGCCCCCTCCCGCCAGCGCACCCTGCGCGCGATGATCGACTGGAGCTGGGAACTCCTGACGCCCCCCGAACGCCGCGCCCTGCGCCGCCTGGCCGTGTTCGACGGCGGCTTCACCCTGGAGAGCGCGGAAGCCGTACTGGCACATCCTGCCCCGAAGGACGTACACCTCGCGGACCGCCCGACGCCGAAGGACCCATCGGAACCACCCGCACAACCAGCACTACGCACACCACCCGCACCATCGGTGTCATCCGCGCCACCCGCGCCACCCGCGCCACCCGCGCCCGAGGACGACGCCCTCGACCTGGTGACCCGCCTCGTCGACCGCTCCCTCCTCGCGCCCGCGCCGCCCGGCGCCCCGGAAATGCGCTACCGCATGCTCGAATCCGTCACCGCGTACAGCCTCGAACGGCTCGGCGAAGCCGACGAGACCACCGCGACCCGCGACCGTCACGCCCTCCACTTCGCGGCCTTCGCCGAACGCGCGGCCGCCGCCCTGCACGGCCCCGACCAGCGGCTCTGGCTGCGCCGCCTGGACCACGAGACCGTGAACCTGCGCGCCGCGCTGGCCCGGGCGACCACCTCCGGCGACACCGCGCTGGCGCTGCGCCTCGTCAACGCCCTGACCTGGTACTGGTTCCTCCGCGGCCGCCTCCGCGAAGCGACGCACGCCCTGGACCGGGCCCTGCACCTGCCCCCACCGCCCCCCTCCGCCGATGAGGCGGAGCCGACGGCGGCGGCCCGCACCGCCGCCGCTGCCGCCCACGCCGCCTTCGCCCTCCTGACCGGCGAGGACGCCTGCGCGCACGGCGGCACGTGCGAGCGCGCGGAGACCACGCCCGCCGACGCCCGCTCCCGCTGGCTGCTCGCCTTCGCACGGTGCGGGTTCGACCGCACTCCCCGCGAGGACGCGCGGGTCGACGCGCTCCTCACGGAGTTCCGTGGCGCGGGCGACCGCTGGGGCGAGGCGGCCACCCTCTCCACCCGGGCCACCCGCGCCCTCTACCGAGGCGACCTCCCGGCCCTGCGCCGCGACGCCACCCGCAGTGCCGAACTCTTCGCCGAACTGGGCGACCGGTGGGGCCAGTTGCAGGCGTCGGAACAGCTCGGCATCCTCGCCGAGATCGCCGCCGACTACGACGAAGCGGCCCGGCTCCAACGCGACGGCGCACGCGGTGCGGAGGAACTCCAGCTCTGGACCGACCTCTCCTTCCGCCTCTCCCGCCTCGGCCGCATCGCACTCCTCACCGGCGACGACCCCGCCGCCACGGCCTTCCACGAACGCGCAGCGCGCCTCGCCGCCCAGCAGTCGCACCGCCCCGCCCAGCAGTTCGCCGAGACGGGCCTCGCCCTCGGCGCCCGCCACCGCGGCGACCTCGACGCCGCCGAGGAACTCCTCCTGCCGTGGCTGGACTTCAACCGCCGCTTCGGCGTCGACTCCGGCACGGCGCTGATCCTGGCCCAGCTCGGCTACGTCGCCGAACAGCGCGGAGACGCCGCCCGCGCGGAGGAGCTCCACCGCGAAGGCCTCGCCGTGGCCCGCACGACGGGCGACGAACGCGCGGTGGCCCTGGCCCTGGAAGGCCTCGCGGGCGCCCGCTCCCTCGCCGGCGACCACCCGCACGCCGCACGCCTCCTCGGCACGGCCGCCCGCATCCGCGACGCCGAAGGCGCACCCCTGCCTCCCGCGGAACGCACGGACACGGCCCGCGCCGAACACCGCATCCGCACGGCCGTCGGCGACACCGCGTTCAAGGAGGCCCACGCCCAGGAAGCCCGAACGTGAGCCCGACCGTGAGCCCCCGCGCTGCTCAGCGCCGGCGGCAGAGAGCCGTGTCCACGACCTCGTCCACGTGCGACATGACCGCCTTGTCCGTCGGCTGCACGGTCACCGCGACATCGACGGCACGCCCGTCATCCGTGGCACCGCCCCGCGTCTCGTATCCCGGGTAGCTTCCGCCGTGCCCCCAGTAGACACCGCCGCAGGACAGCGGCTTGCTCACGATCCCGAGCCCGTACCGGGCGCCCTTGCCGAAGTAGTCGGCGCGGACCGTGGTGCGCATCTGGTCGAGCTGGGCCCCGGGCAGGAGGCGGCCGGGTGTGAGCAGCGCGGTGAAGAACCGGTTGAGGTCGGAGTTGGTCGAGATCAACTGGCCCGCCGCCCACGTCCATGAGGGGTCCAGCTCCGTGATGTCCCGCAGGGGCGCACCCGGTGCCTCCTGGTAGTACCCCTTGGGGTGGGGGCCGCGGATCGTCGCGTCCCCGGGCGCGGGGAAGTAGGTGTGGCGCAGCCCGAGCCGCTTGATGATCCGACGGTCGATCTCCTGGGCGACGGGGCGCTTCGTGACCTCCTCGACGATCAGTCCGGCCAGGACGTAGTTCGTGTTGCTGTACGCCCAGCTCTCCCCGGGGGCGAACTCCGCCTCGTACCGCAGCGCGATGTCCAGCAACTCCCGCGGCTCGTAGTACCGGGGCCGCAGATCGTGCTTCGTGTAATTGGGCAGCCCGCTCGTCTGCTGAAGCAGCTGGCGGACCTTGATCTTCCGGCCGTCGATCCCGTCCCCGCGCACGAGTCCCGGCAGATACGTGTCCACCGTGGCGTCGAGGCTGATCTTCCCCTCGGCGACCAGTTGCAGCACGACCACCGCGGTGAACGTCTTGGTGTTGCTGCCGATCCGCACCTGACCGTCCCTGGGCACGGCCGCCCCGGTCGCCAGATCACCCACCCCGGCCGTGTACGTCCGGGAACGCCCTCCCGCCCCCTCCACGCTCGCCAGCGCGGCAGGCACGCCGTCCGCACGCACCAGCCCATCGAGACCCCGCTGGACGGAGTCCGCCCCGGGGGCGACGGAGGCGGCCGACGCACCGGGCGCCACCAACACGCCCGCCGCCACGACACCCACCGCCATCGCCGCCGCACAACGGAACCTCTGTCCTGTCTGCCCACGCACTGGCCACTCCTACGGGTCTGGATCTGTCGGGAACCCGGCGCTTCACGCCGGGCCCCAACATTTCCGGATGCGGCAGCCCGGGACGATCCTGCCAGCCGCCCCATGCCAGTAGGGGTAACCCCCGTGGCTAGCTCAGCACCGCCCGCAGCTGACCGAGCCCCCAGTCCAGATCCTCCTTGCTGATCACCAGCGGGGGAGCGATGCGGATCGTCGACCCATGGGTGTCCTTGACCAGCACGCCCCTCTCCATCAGTTTCTCCGAGATCTCCCGTCCCGTGCCGTACGACGGGTCGATGTCGACGCCCGCCCACAGCCCGCGTCCCCGCACCTCGGTGACCACCCCCGTGCCGGCCAACAGCGCGAGCTCGGCGTGGAGATGCTCGCCCAGCTCCGTGGCCCGCTGCTGGAACTCGCCCGTCGACAGCATGTCGACCACCTCCAGCGCCACCGCGCAGGCGAGCGGGTTGCCGCCGAACGTCGAGCCGTGCTCACCCGGCTTGAAGACGCCGAGCACATCGGTGTCGGCCACCACCGCCGACACCGGCACGACCCCGCCCCCGAGCGCCTTGCCCAGCAGATACACGTCCGGCACCACGCCCTCGTGCTCGCACGCGAACGTGCGCCCCGTCCTGCCCAGCCCCGACTGGATCTCGTCCGCGATGAACAGGACCCCGCGCTCGCGGGTCAACTCCCGCACCCCGGGCAGATAACCGGGCGGCGGCACCAGCACCCCGGCCTCGCCCTGGATCGGCTCGATCAGTACGGCGACGGTGTCCTCGGTGACCGCCGCCCGCAACGCCTCCAGATCGCCGTACGGCACGATCTCGAAGCCCGGCGTGTACGGCCCGTAGTCCGCCCGCGCCTCGTCGTCCGTGGAGAAGCTGATGACGGTCGTCGTTCTGCCGTGGAAGTTGCCGGCCGCGACCACGATCTTCGCCCGGCCGTCCGGCACTCCCTTGACCTGGTATCCCCACTTCCGCGCGGTCTTCACGGCCGTCTCGACGGCCTCCGCGCCCGTGTTCATCGGCAGCACCATCTCTTTGCCGCAGAGCTCCGCGAGGCGCGTACAGAACTCGGCGAACCGGTCGTGGTGGAACGCCCGCGAGGTCAGCGTCACCCGGTCGAGCTGCGCCTTCGCGGCATCGATCAGGCGGCGGTTGCCGTGCCCGAAGTTGAGTGCCGAGTACCCGGCGAGCATGTCGAGATAGCGGCGCCCCTCGACGTCGGTCATCCAGGCCCCGTCGGCCGAGGAGACCACGATGGGCAGCGGATGGTAGTTGTGCGCGCTGTGCGCCTCGGCCGCGGCGATGAGCCGCTCACCGGCCGAACGGCCTCCGGCTCCTGCGGCGGATGTCGACGTAGATGAGGAAGACGATGACGTGGAGGGAGCTGGCGTACTCGACACGGGGTCTCCGTTCGTCCTGCGGCTGGGGGCGGGTGTGGCGCCCAATTCCTATCGTCGCTCGCATCGCGGACGAAGAAACCTGCCGGATCGGCGTGCCAGCTAGGGTGGCCCTGACAGCACGGTGACTGGCGCACGGGGAACCGACCCCGAGGAAGCCGTGCGAGGCACGACCTTCGAGGTGCCGTCTGCCTGGGCACCCGGGGACCACGACCGGAAACTCACCGCTCGCCCCTGAGGACGCCATGACTCTCCCTTCCTCTCCGTCCCGGAACCACCCCGCCCTCGCCGCCGAGGACCCCGAACTCGCCGCGCTCGTCGACGCCGAGGAGCAGCTCCAGGCCGACACCCTGCGGCTGATCCCCAGCGAGAACTACGTATCCACCGCGGTGCTCGAAGCCTCGGGCACCGTCCTGCAGAACAAGTACAGCGAGGGCTACCCCGGCCGCCGCTACTACGAGGGCCAGCAGAACATCGACCCCGTGGAACGCCTGGCCGTCGCCCGCGCCAAGGCCGTCTTCGGCGTCGAGCACGCCAACGTCCAGCCCTACTCCGGCTCCCCGGCCAACCTCGCCGTCTACCTCGCCTTCGCCGAGCCCGGCGACACCGTGATGGGCATGGCCCTGCCGATGGGCGGCCACCTCACCCACGGCTGGGGCGTCTCGGCCACGGGCAAGTGGTTCCGCGGCGTCCAGTACGGCGTGCGTCACGACACGGGCCGCATCGACGTCGACGAGGTCCGCGACCTCGCCCTCAAGGAACGCCCCAAGCTGATCTTCTGCGGCGGCACCGCACTGCCCCGCACGATCGATTTCGCGGCCTTCGCCGAGATCGCCCGCGAGGCAGGCGCCGTCCTCGTCGCCGACATCGCACACATCGCCGGCCTGATCGCGGGCGGCGCCCACCCCTCACCGGTGCCGCACGCCGACGTGATCTCCACGACGACCCACAAGACCCTGCGCGGCCCGCGCGGCGCGATGCTCATGTCCCGCGAGGAACACGCCAAGGCCATCGACAAGGCCGTCTTCCCCGGCCTCCAGGGCGGCCCGCACAACCAGACCACCGCCGCCATCGCCGTCGCCCTCCACGAGGCGGCCCGCCCCTCCTTCCGCGACTACGCCCACGCGATCGTCGACAACGCCGGGGCCCTCGCCGACGCCCTGCTCGCACGCGGCTTCGACCTGGTCTCCGGCGGCACCGACAACCACCTGATCCTGATGGACCTCACCCCCAAGGACGT
Source organism: Streptomyces sp. NPDC045678 (assembly GCF_056432085.1). NCBI lineage: Bacteria > Bacillati > Actinomycetota > Actinomycetes > Kitasatosporales > Streptomycetaceae > Streptomyces > Streptomyces sp. NPDC045678. The sequence goes on along the minus strand of NZ_JBWKJS010000008.1, from coordinate 83,950 downwards.
CCCAGGCAAGATCGCCGCGAAGGCCCTCGACCGGGCCGGGATCGTCGTCAACCACAACACCGTCCCGTTCGACCCGAGGAAGCCCTTCGACCCCTCGGGCATCCGCATCGGCACCCCCTCCCTCACCTCCCGCGGACTCCGCACGGAGCACATGGCGACCGTCGCCGAATGGATCGACCGCGGTGTCGCCGCGGCCCGCACCGGGGACGAGGACGCCCTGACGAAGATCAGGTCCGAGGTCGCCGACCTGATGGCCGCGCACCCCGCCCCCGGCCTGCCCACCGTCTGATCCCGCCCCACGACGCGCCGGCGGCGGGTTCCTCCGTTCCCACCCGTCACACACCTGTTTCCGAGCTATGAGAGTCACCTGAGAGAATGGGCACCATGGCCTCTGAACGACCTCGTGTGCTCTCCGGAATCCAGCCCACCGCCGGCTCGTTCCACCTCGGCAATTACCTCGGTGCGGTCCGCCAGTGGGTGGCGCTGCAGGAGTCCCACGACGCCTTCTACATGGTGGTGGACCTGCACGCGATCACGATCCCGCAGGACCCCGCCGAGCTGCGCGCCAACACCCGGCTCGCCGCCGCCCAGCTGCTCGCCGCAGGCCTCGACCCGGAGCGCTGCACGCTCTTCGTCCAGAGCCACGTCCCCGAGCACGCCCAGCTCGCCTGGGTGATGAACTGCCTCACCGGTTTCGGCGAGGCGTCCCGCATGACGCAGTTCAAGGACAAGTCCGCCAAGCAGGGCGCCGACCGCGCGTCCGTCGGCCTCTTCACGTACCCGGTCCTCCAGGTCGCGGACATCCTGCTGTACCAGGCCAACGAGGTCCCGGTCGGCGAGGACCAGCGCCAGCACATCGAGCTCACCCGTGACCTCGCGGAGCGTTTCAACGGCCGTTTCGGTGAGACGTTCACCGTGCCGTCGGCGTACATCCTCAAGGAGACGGCGAAGATCTACGACCTCCAGGACCCGTCGATCAAGATGAGCAAGTCGGCGTCCACGCCGAAGGGCCTGATCAACCTGCTCGACGAGCCCAAGACCACCGCCAAGAAGGTCAAGAGCGCCGTCACGGACACCGGCACCGAGATCCGCTACGACGTGGCGGAGAAGCCCGGCGTCAGCAACCTCCTCAGCATCTACTCCACGCTCACGGGCACCGGTATCGCCGAACTGGAGCAGAAGTACGTCGGCAAGGGCTACGGTGCGCTGAAGACCGACCTCGCCGAGGTCATGGTCGAGTTCGTGACCCCCTTCCGGGACCGCACCCAGCAGTACCTGGACGACCCGGAGACGCTCGACTCGATCCTGGCCAAGGGCGCGGAGAAGGCCCGTGCCGTCGCCGCCGAGACCCTCGCGCAGGCGTACGACAAGGTGGGCTTCCTGCCCGCCAAGCACTGAGTCACCGCACCGAGCACAACAAGAACCGCACCGCGCTGCCCGCCGGGCCGCGCCCCTGCCCATCGACACGACGACAGGAGTACGACGTGGGGACCGTAACGATCGGCGTTTCGATCGCGGTCCCGGAGCCTCACGGCAGCCTGCTCCAGGAGCGGCGTGCGGGCTTCGGGGACCCCGCGGCGCACGGCATCCCCACGCACGTGACCCTGCTGCCGCCCACCGAGGTGGACGCGTCGGCGCTGCCCGCGGTCGAGGCGCATCTCCTCTCGGTCGCGGCGGCCGGCCGGCCCTTCCCGATGCGCCTCTCCGGAACGGGCACTTTCCGTCCGCTGTCCCCTGTGGTCTACGTGCAGGTGGTGGCGGGCGGGTCGGCCTGTTCCTGGTTGCAGGAGCGGGTGCGGGACGCGTCCGGGCCGATGGCACGCGAACTGCAGTTCCCCTATCACCCGCACGTCACGGTGGCGCACGGCATCTCCGAAGAGGCCATGGACCGTGCGTACGAGGAGCTCTCGGAGTACGAGGCCGAGTGGTCCTGCACCGGCTTCGCCCTGTACGAGCAGGGTGCCGACGGCGTCTGGCGCAAGCTGCGCGACTTCGCTTTCGGCGGCACCGTGGTGCCCCCTCAGGGCTCGGCCCGCGCGGCACGGGGTACGCTGCCCGCTCGCTGACCGGGGTGCCCCGGCCGATCGTGCTGGGGGGACCATGCGCAACGCGGCGGCGGCCGTTGCCGTACTCGCTTTCCTCGCGGTCGGCTGCGGGACGCAGAAGTCCGGCGGGGACGCGGACGACGGGACCGGCAAGCCCCGCGCGGGCGGGCTCTCCTGGACGTACGAGCGCATCGACGAACACGACGGCGAGCTGATCGACGGGGCCGCGCGGGCTCCGGACGACATCTGGGCCCTGGGCAGCGACGACGTCGGCGACGGGCGGCTCGCGCGGGGGCATCTGCTGCACTTCGACGGCAAGAGGTGGGCACGCGAGCCGATGCCGCTCGACGGCGACCCGCACCTTTCGCGGCTCGATTCGCTGGGGTCGGCGGGTGTCCGCCTGAGCACCGTGGACAGGAGCGGGGCCTCGGAGAAGTGGCGGTACGCGCTCTGGGACGGCACCCGGTGGGCGCCCCTGGACGGCGCCACGACCGCGGAGGGGGCGGCGGGTGACGCCCCGCGGGGACAGCTCACGGACGTCGAGGTCATCACTCCGGAGGACGTGTGGGTGCTCCAGGGCGACGGCGGGGTGACGCACTGGGACGGCGACCGGTGGACGGTGACGCCGATGCCCGCCAAGGTCGTCGCCCTTGCCGGCTCGGCCTCCGACGACGTGTGGGCGGTCGGCTCCCGTACGACGGGTCCCGGCATCGGCGGACGGGGCCGTGAGGTCCGGCAGCCCGCCGCGATGCACTACGACGGGGAGAAGTGGACGCTGACCAGGACACCCACGTTCCGCTTCCCCGATCCGGTGCCGCCCGAGCCGTACGCGGAGTTCACCGGGATCGACGTCGCCTCGACGACGTACGTCCGTGCCCACGGAGGGCACTCCTACAAGGGGTACGACGGCGAGGAGGTACGCGAACCCGAGTCGGAGGCCGTCGAGCTGAGCTGGGACGGCACCCGCTGGAAGGACTCCGAGCCCTTTCCCGGGGCGTGCGCGTACCGGAATCCCGTGGCGCGGGACGGCGACCGGGGCTTCTTCATGAACGGCAACTGGCACCTGACCACCGATGGCACCTGTAGCAAGATCGGGAAGCGGCGGCTGCCGGCGGGACAGGGCGCGCGCCCGGAGTCCGAGCAGCAGCTGTGGCTGAAGAAGATCGTCACCGTGCCGGGTACGGACCGGGTGCTCGGCTTCGGCGCGGTCGAGGTCATGCAGAGCGGTGCCGCCCCGCACCGAGCCGTCGTCGTCTCCCTGAAGCGCTAGGGCCCGTGCCGGAAGAGCCGCCCGCGGATCGCCACGTACGGGCCGCCCGGAGCCCCTACAGAGGCAGGCGGCGGAACACCGGCCTCGGCGTGTGCCGCAGCGCCGACATGACCAGCCGCAGCACCCCCGGCACCCACACCGTCTCCGAGCGCCGCCGCAGCCCGGTCTCGATGGCCTCGGCCACCGCGTCCGGGGTGGTCGCCATGGGGGCCTCCTCCAGGCCCGCCGTCATCTTCGTGCGCACGAAGCCGGGGCGGACGACCATCACGTGCACCCCCGTGCCGTGCAGCGCGTCGCCGAGGCCCTGCGCGAACGCGTCGAGTCCGGCCTTGCTCGAGCCGTAGATGAAGTTCGAGCGGCGCGCCCGCTCGCCCGCCACCGAGGAGAGCACCACCAGGGAGCCGTGCCCCTGGGACTGCAGGGCCCGCGCGCAGACCAGGCCGGCCGAGACCGCGCCCGTGTAGTTGGTCTGGGCGACGCGCACCGCCGCGAGGGGCTCGTCCTCGTCGCGCGCCTGATCGCCGAGGACGCCGAAGGAGAGGAGCACCATGTCGATGTCGCCCTCGGTGAAGATCTTGCCGAGGGACTCCTCGTGGGACTCGGGGTCGAGCGCGTCGAACGCGACGGTCTTCACGTCCGCGCCCTTGTCGCGCAGGTCGGCTGCGGCCTTCTCCAGGGCGGGCGACGGGCGTCCGGCGAGCCACACGGTACGGGTGCGGCGGGCGACGAGGCGCCGCGCGGTGGCGAGGCCGATCTCCGAGGTGCCGCCGAGGACGAGCAGGGACTGAGGGGTGCCGAAGGCGTCTTTCATGTGTACCGGGCTCCTAGAGTGCGAGGCGGCGGGAGAGGTCCGAGCGGAAGACGCCGCGCGGGTCGAGCTCGGCCCGCAGGGCGCGGAAGTCGTCGAGCCGCGGATACATCGCGGCGAGCATCTCGGGCCGCAGACGCGAGTCCTTGGCGAGGTAGACACGGCCGTCGGCGGCGGCCACCTCCTCGTCGAGCTCGTCGAGGAAGCCGCCGAGCCCGGGGAGGTTCGCCGGGATGTCGAGCGCGAGGGTCCAGCCCGGCATGGGGAAGGAGAGCCAGCCCGGATCGCCCTCTCCGAAGCGCTTCAGTACGGCGAGGAAGGACGGGCAGCCGCGCTCCGAGATGCGCTGCACGATGCGGCGCAGGGCGTCCTCCTTGCCGTACCCGACGACGAATTGGTACTGCACGAAGCCGCCGCGGCCGTAGATGCGGTTCCAGTGGGGGACCCCGTCCAGCGGGTGGAAGAAGGTGGAGATCTTCTGCAGCTCGCCGGTGCGGTAGCGGGGCGCCTTGCGGTACCAGAGCTCGTTGAAGAGGCCCACCGACGCCTTGCCGAGCAGGCCCTCCGGGAGGAAGGAGGGGGCGGCGGGCAACTGTCCGGGACGGAACGCGAGGGGGGCTCTGCGCGCGCGTGCCCGCTCCGGAAGCGCGTCCAGAGGGGCGTGGTCGCCGCGGGTCAGGACCGAGCGGCCCATGGCCGCACCGCGCGCGAGGAGGTCGATCCAGGCGACCGAGTAGCGGTAACGGTGGTCGGTCGCGGTGAGGCGGGCCATCAGGTCGTCGAGGTCCGTCGCCCGTTCCGTGTCGACCGCCATCAAGGAGGTCTCCACGGGGAGGAGTCGCACGGTCGCCGAGAGGATGACGCCGGTCAGGCCCATGCCTCCGGCCGTCGCGTCGAACAGGGCGTCGCCCGGCTCGACCGTACGCACCGTGCCGTCGGCGGTCAGTACGTCCATCGCGAGGACGTGACGGGAGAAGGACCCCGAGACGTGGTGGTTCTTGCCGTGGATGTCGGCGCCGATGGCCCCGCCGACCGTCACGTAACGGGTCCCGGGCGTCACCGGCACGAACCAGCCGAGCGGGAGCAGGACTTCCATCAGGTGGTGCAGCGAGACGCCCGCGTCGCAGACGACGGTGGCCGCGGGGGCACCGGTCTCCGAGGTGCGCGTGGTGTCGATGACGCGGATCCGGTCGAGGCCCGTCATGTCGAAGACGGCGCCGCCCGCGTTCTGCGCCGCGTCTCCGTAGGCACGCCCGAGACCGCGGGCGATGCCTCCGCGCTCCCCGCACTCGCGCACGGCGGCCGCGGCCTCCTCCTGCGTCCGGGGTCTCACCAGCCAGGCGGTCGTCGGTGCGGTGCGGCCCCAGCCCGAGACGGACACGGCGGGCGACGTCGGGGCCGAGGCGCGGGTACGGGAATCGGCGGGGGAGTCGGCAGGCATGCCTGTGACCGTATCGCCCATACATGGACGTTTCACTCAAACTCGTCCCGGCTTTCACCGAAATGGGTGATTAAGCGAGTGTCATCCAAGATTGACGTAATTATTGGGATGTTGCCTAGAAGAGTCGAGATGCCCGGCTGTGAACGTCTTCGAAATAGAGGCGACATGCACGACATGGACCACCGGTTGCTGGCGGCCCTGCGCGACTGCGGCAGCGACGCGCGCGTGGCGGCCGCCGCCCGCGCCCTGTCCCGCACCGGCGAGCACGGCGCACTCTGGATCGTCGCCGGCCTGGCGGGCGCCGCCGTCGACCGGGAGCGCCGCGGCGCCTGGCTGCGCGGCACGGCCCTCACCGCCGCCGCCCACCTGGCCAGCATGGGCGTCAAGCGCGTCGTGCGCCGCCCGCGCCCCGCCGCCCCGGGCGGCATCGAACCCCTCGTACGCACCGCGGGCCGGCACTCCTTCCCCAGCTCGCACGCCACCTCCGCCGCCGCGGCCGTCGTCGCCTACGGCGCGCTGCGTCCCGTCGGAGCCCACCTTCTGCCGCCGCTGGCCGCCGCGATGTGCGTCTCCCGGATGGTCGTCGGCGTCCACTACCCCTCGGACGTGGCCGCGGGCGCGGCGCTGGGCGCGCTCACCGCGCGCGCGGGCGCGGCCTGGATGAACGGAGGCCGCACCGATGCCTGAACCCGTCTCCACGGTCCTCGAACGGCCGGGGCCGCCCCGGGCACCGCGCCAGGGCGCCGTCGGCCTGCCGCTCGGCCTCCTGAAGACCGCACGCCCCCGCCAGTGGGTGAAGAACGTCCTCGTCGTCGCCGCCCCCGCGGCCGCGGGCGAGCTCTTCTCGCGGCACGCCGTCGCGCAAGTCGCGATCGTCTTCGTGCTGTTCACCGCCGCCGCCTCCGCCGTCTACCTGATCAACGACGCACGCGACGCCGACGCCGACCGCGCGCACCCCACCAAGTGCCGCAGACCGGTCGCCTGCGGACAGGTCCCGGTGCCCGTCGCCTACGCCGTGGGAGGGCTCCTCGCCGTCCTCGCGCCGACGGCCGCCACGATCCTGTGCACGCCCCTCACCGCGGCGCTCCTGGCCGCGTACGTCGGCATGCAACTCGCCTACTGCATCAGCCTCAAGCACGTCCTCGTCGTCGACCTCACCATCGTCACGACCGGCTTCCTGATGCGCGCCATGATCGGCGGGCTCGCGCTCGACATCCCGCTGTCGCGCTGGTTCCTGATCACCACGGGCTTCTGCGCGCTCTTCATGGTCTCCGCCAAGCGCTACTCCGAAGCCGTCCAGATGTCCGCGAGCTCCGAGAAACTGGGCGCCACGCGCGCGTTGCTCACCGAGTACACCACCGGCTACCTGCGCTTCGTGTGGCAACTGGCCGCGGGCGTCGCCGTCCTCGCGTACTGCCTGTGGGCGATGGAGGAGGGCGGCACCGCCGACGGCGGCTCACTGCCCTGGCGCCAGCTGTCCATGGCCGCGTTCATCCTCGCCATCCTGCGCTACGCCGTCTTCGCCGACCGGGGCACCGCCGGAGAGCCCGAGGACGTCGTCCTGCGGGACAGGGCGCTCGCCGTGATCGGTGTGGTGTGGCTCGCCATGTACGGGCTGGCGGTCGCGGACTGGTGAAGGTGACCTCCCCGCGCGCACGGCTGCGCGCGCTCGGACCCGAACTGCTCGGCTTCGCCGCCGCCGGGATCTGCGCGTACGCCGCCGACCTCGGTCTCTTCATCTGGCTGCGCGGACCCGTCGGCCTGGATCCGCTCACCGCCAAATCCCTCTCCTTCGTGGCGGGCTGCTCCGTGGCGTACGCCGGCAACGCCCTCGGCACCTACCGCGGGAAGGCCGCGGAGATCCCGCGGCTGCGCCAGTACGCGGTGTTCTTCGCCGTCAACATCGCGGGCGCCCTCGTCCAGCTCCTGTGCATCGCCGTGTCCCACTACGGACTCGGTTTCACCTCACAGCGCGCGGACACCGTCTCAGGCGCCGGTATCGGTATGGCACTCGCCACAGTTCTGCGCTTCTGGGGTACCCGGACCTTGGTCTTCCGCACCACGGGCAGGACAACAGGCAGGACAGCAGGCACGGAGGCGTCATGGACTGGCTGAAGAAACTTCCCGGCATCGGGCCGCTCGTCGCGAAGGGCATGCGCACGCACGCGTGGCAGTCCTACGAACGGCTCGACGAGGTGCACTGGACGCGCCTCGCGGCCGCCATGACGTTCATCAGTTTCCTGGCGCTCTTCCCGCTGCTCACCGTCGCGGCCGCGATCGCCGCGGCGACGCTCTCGAAGAAGCAGCAGGCCACGCTGGAGGGCAAGATCTCCGAGCAGGTCCCCGGCATCTCCGACCAGCTGAACCTGGACGCCCTGGTCGAGAACGCGGGCACCGTGGGCCTCGTCGCGGGCGCCCTGCTGCTGTTCACCGGCATCGGCTGGGTCGGCTCGATGCGGGAGTGCCTGCGGGCCGTCTGGGAGCTGCCGGACGAGGAGGAGAACCCCGTCCTGCGCAAGGTCAAGGACGCGGGTGTGCTCTTCGGACTCGGTGGCGCGGGGCTCGCGTCGTTCGCCGCGTCCGCGCTCGCGTCGACGGCCGTCGGCCGGACCGCCGACCTGTTCGGGATCGACGAGCAGGGGTGGGGCGCGGTGCTGCTTCAGGTCGTCGCGTTCGCCATCGCCGTCCTCGCGGACTTCCTGCTGCTGCTCTACGTCCTGACGCTGCTGCCCGGCGTACAGCCGGACCGGCGCCGGCTGATCACCGCCGCGCTGATCGGCGCGGCCGGGTTCGAGCTGCTCAAGCTGCTGCTCGGCGGCTACATGAAGGGCGTCGCCGCGAAGAACATGTACGGCGCCTTCGGAGTGCCCGTCGCACTCCTCCTGTGGATCAACTTCACGGCGAAGCTGCTGCTGTTCTGCGCGGCGTGGACGGCGACGCACAGCGCGGCGCGTACGGAGGCGGAAGAGGCGGGAGGCGAAGCGGGCGGAGACGGCGAAGAGGCGGTCTCCGAAGAGACCGCCTCCCCGACCACGTCCTCCGAAGAGACCGCCTCCGCAACCACACCCTCCGAAGAGGCCCCTTCCGGAGCGACCGTCTACGAAGACGGGCGTCGACGTCAGTCCTGAGACGACCGTCGGCCCGCCTGGCCCGGCAGCGGCAGCCGGCGCCGGATCACGTAGGCGCCGCCCGCGAGCACCACGAGCACGCCGCCCGTGATCGCGAGCGCGGTGCCCATGCCGCTGCCTCCGCCGTCGGAGGAGTGCGCCGCCGTCTCCGTGTCCGTGCCCGCGCCGCCGCTGCCCGGGGCACCCTTGCCCGCGCCACCCGTGGCAGCACCCTTCGGAGCGACCAACTGGCCCACGGGGTCGACCTTGCCCGCGGCCTCGAAGCCCCAGTCGAAGAGGCTGGCGGTCTCCTTGTAGACCGCGTGGGCCTCGCCGGATGAGGGGTTCATGACGGTGACGAGGAGGACCTTGCCGTTGCGCTCGGCAACACCGGTGAAGGTGTTCCCCGCGTTCGAGGTGTAGCCGTTCTTGACGCCCGCGATGCCCTTGTACGCGCTGATGCCGGGCGCGCCGGTGAGCAGCTTGTTGGTGTTCTGGATCCCGAAGGACCCGCGCTTCGTCTTGCCCTTGTCCTTGCCCTTCTTGATCTTCTTCGTCTCGCCGGGGAACTGGGCCGTGGCCGTCGAGCAGTACTCGCGGAAGTCCTTCTTCTGCAGCCCCGAGCGGGCGAACAGCGACAGGTCGTACGCGGAGGAGACCTGCCCCTTGGCGTCGTAGCCGTCCGGGGAGACCACGTGCGTGTCGAGGGCCTGCAACTCCTCGGCGTGCCTCTGCATGTCCTTGACGGTCTTCGGAACACCCTCGTTCATGGCGGACAGGACGTGCACCGCGTCGTTGCCGGACCGCAGGAAGACGCCCAACCACAGGTCGTGGACGCTGTACGTCTCGTTCTCCTTGATGCCGACCATGCTGCTGCCCGCGCCGATGCCCGCCAGGTCGTCGAGCGTGACCTTGTGCTCCTGCGACTTGGGGAACTTCGGCAGGACCGTGTCGGCGAAGAGCATCTTGAGGGTGCTCGCCGGAGGCAGCCGCCAGTGCGCGTTGTGGGAGGCCATGACCTCACCCGTCTCGGCGTCCGAAACGATCCAGGAACGCCCCGTCAGCTCCTTCGGCAGCACCGGAGCGCCCGGCTTGAGCTTCACCTGGGTGCCCGCCTCGCCGAGTCGCGCACCGCCGACGGTGGACATCTTGGAGGGCGGCTTGGGTTGGCCGTCGTCGTCTCCGGGCTTTCCGTCCGCGAGCGCGGGCGCTGCGGTCGACATGGTCAGCAATGCGGCGGAAGCGACCAACATGGCGGTCTTTTTTACGGCAGGCACGGACGAGAACGTACAGGGCGCGGCTGTGCGCGTCGCTGCCGAGGTCGGTTGTGTCCCCTCGTCCCCACCCCGGCGGCGGTGCGGCAGGGAGACTCGCGATACTGAACGCATGAAGCTCAGCCGCCCTGTCTCCTGGTTCCTGCTCGCCTTCGGGGTGTGGAGCTGGTTCATCTGGATCACTTTCGTCAAGAACCTGTGGAAGGACGGCAGCGGGCTCGCCTTCGACGACGCGGACAACCCGACCGGGTACTTCTGGGTGCACCTGACGCTTGCCGTTGTCTCCTTTGTCTTGGGGACGGTGGTAGGCACCATCGGGTTCCGCGGAGTCCGTGCTCTGCGCAGAACGTCATAACCGTGGTTGCCCTTGTGGTCCTCGTGGGCCTGGCCGTCCTGGCGGCCTTCGCGGCCCTCCACCGGTACGCGTGGCGCCGCCTCGTCCGGGACACCACGGCCGGACCCGGGTTCGCCCGCCGCGCCGGGACCGTGGTCTTCGTCGCGGCGCCGCTGACGATGTTCGCGGCGCTGGTGGCCGAGCGGACCGGGGCGCCGTTCCTGCTCCAGCAGGTGCTTGCCTGGCCGGGCTTCCTGTGGATGGCCCTGTCGCTCTACCTGCTGCTCGCGCTGATCGTGGGGGAGCTCGCGCGTCCCCTGCTGCGGCGGTGGGTGGAACGGGAGGAGACGGTTCCGGAGGCCGTCGCGGAATCCGTAAGCGCAGGTGTGGCGGAGTCCGCCGCGCCGGACCCCGCCGAGGCTGCCCCCGAGGGCGAAAAGGCTGCCCCCGCGCCTGCCCTCGCGTCGGCCCCCGCGCCCGCGTCAGGCTCCGCGGCGGCCCCCGAGAAGGCGGTCACTTCCCCCTCCCGCCGTCTCTTCGTCTCCCGCATCGTCGGCGGCACCGCCGCGGCCGTCGCCGCCGGAACCGTGGGCTACGGAACGTACGGCGTACTGCGCGGCCCCAAGGTGAAGCGCGTGACCGTGCCGCTGGCGAAACTGCCGCGCGCGGCCCACGGGTTCAGGATCGCGGTGGTCAGCGACATCCACCTCGGGCCCATCCTCGGCCGCGGCTTCACACAGCGCGTGGTCGACACCGTCAACGCCACGCAGCCCGACCTGATCGCCGTGGTGGGCGACCTGGTCGACGGCAGCGTCGAACATCTCGCCCCGGCCGCGGCGCCGTTGGCCGGAATGCGGGCCAGGCACGGCGCGTACTTCGTCACCGGCAACCACGAGTACTTCTCCGGCGCGGACCAGTGGGTCGACCACGTGCGCGAACTCGGTCTGCACCCGCTGCGCAACGCCCGCACCGAGCTCCCCGGGTTCGACTTGGCGGGCGTCGACGACGTGGCGGGCGAGGACGAGGGCAAGGGCCCCGACTTCGCGAAGGCGCTCGGCGACCGGGACCGCTCGCGGGCCTCCGTGCTCCTCGCGCACCAGCCGGTCGTCATCCACGACGCGGTGGAACACGGCGTGGACCTGCAACTGTCCGGCCATACGCACGGCGGCCAGCTCTGGCCGGGCAGCCTCGTCGCCGACCTGGCCAACCCGACGCTCGCGGGCCTGGAACGGTACGGCGACACCCAGCTCTACGTCACCCGCGGCGCGGGCGCGTGGGGCCCGCCGGTGCGCGTCGGGGCGCCCTCGGACATCACGGTCGTGGAACTGGCGTCACGCCGGGCCTGACCGGACCCGGCATCGGCCCGCCCCGACCCGGCGCCGACCCCCTTCAAGTGGTCCAGAACTGGCCAGATGTGCGTGGGACGGGGGTGCCGCAGTGACACGCGGGGTGGCGCCGCGCAGCATTGACACATCAGACGGGGTACGGGGAGGCAGGGAAAGCAGGGGTCATGGGGTGGGGGTACAGGGGACGTGCTGAGACGTGATGCCTTCAGATTGCCGCCGCACCCGGCGTCGGTGCCGCTCGCCCGAACACGGGTGTACGACCATCTGTCGGCCTGGGGACACACCGCGGACGACGGGGCGCTCGACGACACCGTGCTCCTCGTGTCGGAACTCGCGACCAACGCGATCGTCCACGGGTTCGTGGACGAGGGGGAGTTCGAGGTCGCGGTCACGGTGCTCGCCGACGGCGCCTGCTTCATAGAGGTGTCCGACGAGAGCCCCGCGGAGCCGGAGATCCGCAAGCCCGGCGCCTGGGAGGACGAACACGGCCGCGGCATGCGCCTCCTCGACGCGACGGCGGAGGCGTGGGGGGTCTGGCGGCGCGGGGGCTGCGGGAAGACGGTGTGGGCGCTGGTGCGGGGGTGAGGCCGGGTCCCGGAACGGGCCTCCTAGGCGGCGCTTCCGGGCGGGGCCGGCGTGGGTGCCTGGGTGGGGGCGGAGGCAGGAGCGGGTACCGGGGTGGGTTCGGGTGCGGGTGCCGGGGCGGTTTCGGGGGTGGGGAGCGTGAAGCGGCGGACGCCGGGGACCGCCGCCGTTCCCGCGCACGCCGCGCCCACGACCGCGGCCGCGATCCACAGGGGCGGGCCGGCGCCCCAGGCGCTCGCCGCGAGCGGTGCGAGGACGTAGCCGAGGGGCATCGCGGCCATCGAGAGCAGCCAGTCGTACGAGGTGACGCGGGCCAGGACCGAGGACGGTATCGCCGCCTGCACCGAGGTCTCCCAGACGGGGCTGAGGAATCCGAGTCCCGCCTGCGCGAGGCCGTAGGCGGTGATGACGGCGGGCGCGGGTGCCCCGGCGGCGAGCAGGGCGAGCGGCAGGGCGTACGTCGCCAGGCCCAGGTTGGCCGTCAGGACCGGACGCCGCGGCCGGGCCCGCCCGGCGAGCAGCGAGCCGAGCAGCAGCCCGACGGCGCCCGCCTGGAGGATCCAGATCCATACGCCCTCGCCGCCCAACTCGTCCACGGCCAGGGCGGGTCCGAGGGTCATGAGGACCGCGGCGGCGCCGTTCCACGCGGCGTGCGCGATCAGACTCGTCCAGTACCAGTCCCGGCTCCGCACCTCCCGCCACCCTTCGACCAGGTCCTTGCGCAGGGACGGGGGCTGTTCGACGGGTTCGGGTGTGGGTGCGGTTGCGGATTCGGACGGGTCGGAACCACTGCCGTGTGCGTACGACAGGCGTACGGCCGAGAGCAGGCAGGCGCTGGTCGCGAACGAGGCGGCGTCGAGCACGAACGCCCAGCCCGGGCCCGCGGTGGCGATCAGGAGGCCGGCGAGGGCGGGGCCGCCCAGGACCGTACTGCTCCGAAGGACGCCGAACAGGGCGTTGGCGCCGTGCCGGTCCTGAGGCGCGACCGTGCCGGTGATCAGCCGCGGCAACGTCGGCATGGCGAAGGCGGACGCGGCGCCGCCGACGGCCTCGGCGACGGCGATGTGCCACAACTGCGGCGAGGCGCCCAGCAGTTCGACGCCCACGAAGAGCTGGGTCCCGCAGCGCACCAGGTCCGTGACGAGCGCGACGGTACGCGGGTTGAAGCGGTCCGCGACCACTCCGCCGAGCGGCAGCAGGAGCAGGCGCGGCCCCATCGCGCAGCCGAGGACGAGAGCCAGCGCGGAGCTGGAGCCGGTGGCGCGGAGCACGGCCAGGGCGAGGGCCGCGGGAATCACCGCGTCGCCGACGAGGGAGAGGGCGCGGCCGGCGAGGAGGAGCCGGAAGGGCCGGTTGCGCAGCAGAGGGTACGACGACAGTCGTGGGAGCGGCATGCCGGGACAGTATTTCGCTACCGAACTATTCGTCAACGAAATATCGGAGACCGAAAGGCCGCAGTAGAGTCCTGGCATGGCGGATGACGCGGTGGACGACATGATGGGCGACACGGCGGGCGACACGGCGGTTGGGGCGGCCGACGGAACTCCCAGGGACGCTCCCAGGGACGCTCCCAGGGACTGGACGGACGGTCACGTCGAACGCTGGCTGCCCGTCCTGCCCACGCTCGACCCGGATATCGAGGGCGCGGTCACCCGCATGAAGAAGCTCACCGTCCATCTGCGCCGCGTCCGGGAGCAGTCCCTCGCCGACTTCGACCTGGAGCGCCACGAGTTCGAGACCCTGCACAAGCTCGCGGGCCGGGGCGGCGCGGCCGGCCCCTCGGAGCTCGCCGCGGACCTGGACCTCGCCCCCGCCTCCATCACCGGCCGCCTCGACGGCCTGGAGCGCCGGGGCCTTGTCCGCCGGACGCCGTCGAAGAAGGACCGGCGCCGCGTCGACGTCGAGCTGACGGAGCCGGGCACGGCGGCGTGGGAGGGCGCGATGGCGATCCTGGGCCGCGAGGAGGAGCGCCTCCTCCGCGTTCTCCCCGCGGAGGAGCGGCGGCAACTCTCCGACATGCTGCGCCGGATCATGGCGGTGGCGGAGGAGGGCGGGGGAGCGGGGTGGCGGTGACGTCAGCCGGTCCGCGCCAGCTCCGGCCGCTTCAGGTAGTCCGTGAAGCCGACGACGTTCCCCCACGCGTCGGTGATCTCCACGGTCCAGCCGGTGGCCACGGAGAACGGTTCGGTCAGGAGGGGGATGCCCGCCGCCGCCAGGGCCTGGCCCTTCGCGCGGGCGTCGGGGACCTCCAGCCAGATGCGGGGGGAGGGCCACGGCGGCGTACGCGGCACGATGCCGTCCTCCACGCGCAGGAGCAGGCCCGGCGTCTCCTTGCCGACCTTCAGGATGGCGAGCCCGAGTTCGTCGACGCGGGTGGCGACCGGGAAGCCGGCCCGCTCGTAGAAGCCGACGGCCTCGCCGAGGTCGCCGACGGGGAACAGGACGTTGTCGAAGCCGAGCAGTCCGACCGACTGGTTGTCTGACATTCCGTCAGGGTAGGACGGGGACCGTCGCACGGGCGCAGGCGCGCATGAAGCGCACCGCGCGCGCACGATTCTTCGGCCGTACGGCCCCCATGCCTCGTCTGCTCGACGCGTATCCGCGTACCCGCACCTAGCGGTTGATGGACTGGATCTCCTGGACGTCGACGTCCTGGGTGCCCTCGAACGTACCGTCGGGCAGGTCGCCGCCGGCACCTCCGTTGCCCTTCCAGGTGATCTCCCACGTGATGGAAGCCTTCATCCGGAACGGGTTGCCGCCCGTCGCCCGCAGGTACTTGATGCCGCACGGCGGGTCCTCCTTCGCGGAGCCCTTCCTGTACGGCGTACCGATGCTGCCGTCGTCGTCGACCGCGCACTCGCCGTCCGCCGGGAACGTCTCGGCGTCCGACGTGCCGGGGTCCAGGTGGAGGCTGACGGGCTTGGCGGTGGTCTCGGCCCACAGGCCCGTCCCCGGCAGCTCGGCGCGGACCTTCACCGGCTCGAACTTCCCCTTGTCCAGCCAGACCCAGGTGGGCAGGTTCACGGTCGACCCGCCCGTCGGCTTCGTCTCGACCTTGGTGTCGGGGACCTTGATCCGGTCGTACGCGTAGGAGGCGAGCACCTTGGGCGTCGGGGCGTTGGCGATCTTGGGGACGGTCCCCGCGTCCTGCCAGAAGAGGTTCTTCTCGCACTCGTACGCTTCCGGGTCGTCCTCCATGTCCGGATTGACGACGCCGCGCCAGAACTTGCCGTCCTTGCCGAGGTTGAAGTTCTTGTACCCCTTGTCGCCGTCGGACTGGGTCTTGCCCTTTTCGTAGTGGTCGATCATCAGGTCCCGGCCCCAGCTGAGGGTGGGGGTCACCGGGACCAGGTCGTTGTTCGGCTCCTTCTTGAGCCGGTCGACCGCTTCCTTGACCTGCTCGGACGTGGCCACGGGTTCGTACCAGCAGACGGGCGGCCGCCAGTTCGGGTCCACCGGCACGACGGGTTTGGCCGCCCCGCCCTTGCCGCCGCTGACCTGGGAGACCTGGATGTTGCTTGTCCCGGTGGCGGCCATGAGGGTGTTGCCCTTGGCGCCGCCGGAGGGGCCGGGGGCATGCTGATCGCCCTTGCCTCCGATGGCGTACGCCGTGGAGGAGAGGCCGACGGAGAGGGCCGTGACGAGGAGGAGCGCGCAGGCGGTGTGCTGGGCTCGCATCACTTGCACCCGCCCGGAACGGTGTCGAGGGAGACGGTCTGCCACACGCCCTGCGACGACTTGGTGAGCCTGGCCCGGTACTGCAGGACCGAATCGGGGCTGTCGGGGGTGCGGGTGACCTTGTCGGTCTTTCGGTTCTTCGTGGACGACTTGCGCTCGTCGACGCAGTAGAAGAGCACGCCCGCCCCGTTGTCCGTGACGTGAACCTTGGGGTTGTAGGCCTTGATCTCGCCGGTCAGGCTGTCATCGGTCGCGGCGAAGCTTTTGATCCACTTGCGGGCGGTGTCCAGGGAACTGCCCGAGTCGTAGAAGGCGACCGCCTTGGAGTTCGGGTCGGCCTCGATGATCGCCGCGTACTTCGCCCGCAGTTCTTCCCGGCCGTCGTCCAGGATGCTCTGGAGTTTCGGATCGCTGTCCGTCCAGCTCTGGAAGTTCGCCTTGAACTCCGACGGAAGCTTGATCTTCGGACGTTCGACGCCGTCGGGCTTCTTGGAGGGTTCCTTGGAAGCCGACGTTCCGCCTCCGTCGTCCGCCCCGGCGATCTTGTCGGAGGAACCGCCCTCACCCCCTCCCGAACCGCACGCGGTCAACAGCAGGGCGGCGGACGCGGTCAGTGCGGCCGTCATGAGGCGAAGGGGATGGCGGGTCACTCTGAACTCCTCGGGCGGTGGGGGAAAAGTGGGGGGAAAGGTGGGGGGTGGGGGCTACTGGTAGGTGGAAAGGAAGGTTCGGACTTCGTCGATGGTCGTCCGCCATTCGGAGATCTCGTTTCCGTCCTCGTCGACCGTGCCGCGCGGCTCCACCGAGAGCCACGGCTCCGCCGGCCGGAACTCCTCGGCGAGTTCGTCGAGGAAGATGACCGAGTTCTGCACGTACACGTCCGTGCCGCGCCGGTAGAGCGGCCAGCCGAAGACGAAGTTCGCGGTCGCCGGCTCCGAGACCGACGTGACCAGGCACGAGTCGACCTCGTCCCGGGGGGGGGGGGGGGGGGGGGGGGGGGTGGGGAGGGGGTGGGGGGGGGGGGGGGGAGGGGGGGGGGTGGGGCAAGGGAGAGGGGGGTGACGGCGGGGAGTATGCGGAGAGGGTCTCCGGCAAGCCGTTCGTCGAG
>NZ_JBWKJS010000008.1:0-66944 GCF_056432085.1 Streptomyces sp. NPDC045678 | reverse complement strand
CCCCCCCCCCCCCCCCCCCCCCTCCCCCCCCCCCCCCCCCCCCCCCCCCCCCCCCTCCCCCCCCCCCCCCAGGGCGCTCAGCCAGCTGTCCCGGTAGTCGTCGGCGCTCCAGTAGGAGAGGTCCATCGGGAAGTCCTCGGAGAAATCCCCCACCGTGATCCGGCCGACGGCCCCGGTGCCGTTCGCGGCCTCCTCCGCCGACGGCACCGAGATCACCTGGATCGAGAAGGCGTCACTTCTTGATGTAGTTGAGGTCCGCGTCGTAGGTGCCAATCCTCTGCCCCTTCTTGTTGAACACCTTCCAGCCGTCGGAGACGTTGTGGCCGTCGACGTCGGGAGTGATGTAGTTCTTGCCGTTGGAGAACACCTCTTGGCCATGGGAGTGGAAAGGCGCCCGCTGCGGAGGAATTCGGGTCTTGTAACCGAGTTCGGCCGCACGGTCCTTCGGCGTCGCGGCGTAGAGCTCCCTGCTCTTCTCGCTCCGCTTTCCGACCATGTCCGGGTGGTAGGGGTCCTTCTCCAGCGCGGGAGAAGAGGTGTACCCCTTGGGAAGGATCTCGTCTTCACAGGGGGTCAGCCCGAGCGGGTCGGACCACGTGTGCGGATTGTGTACGTAGGTGGCGTGGTTCGGGTCGGGGGTGAGCCCGAGCGGGTCGGGGGTGAGGTACCGGGCCGTCTCGGGGTCGTAGTGCCGGAAGTAGTTGTAGTGGAGGCCGGTCTCGGCGTCGTGGTACTGGCCGGGGAAACGGAGCGGCGTGTACGCGGTCGCGCCCCGGTTCCAGGCGGTCGCGCCCCAGAGGCTCGACCGGGTGCGCCAGGCGACGTCGCCCCGCTCGTCGAGGAGTTCGGTCGGGGCGCCGACGAGGTCGGTCACGATCGCGTAGAAGCGGCGGTCGACCTCGTGCTGCGTCGCGGTGGCGGCGTCGGACGTCCGCTTGCTCTCGGCCTGCGTCAGCGGGTGCAGGCCGTTGTGCTCCCAGGTGAGAGTGACCGTGTCCGCCGTGCCGGGAGCGTGGCTGGTCTGCTCGCACAGATTGGTCTCGTCCCAGGTGAAGTCCACCTGCTCGACGACGCTCTGCCCGTCGGGCGCCAGCCGCTGCTTCGCCGTCCGCCGCCCCAGCGGGTCGTACCGGTAGCGCCAGCGGGTCCCGTCCGGAGTGACCACCGACGTGAGCCGGTCCTGCACGTCCCACGCGTAACGCCAGGTGTCCGGCTTGCGGGAGAGACGGGTCTTCTGGCGCAGGACGATGCGCCCGGCCCCGTCGTACTCGTAACGGACACCTCCGGCGCTGCGGATGCGCGTGCCCGTGTACGTGCGTGCGCCCACGGCCTCCCGCCCCGGCATGGGGGAGGGCCAGGAGGCGCGGGTCTGGTTGCCGGCCGCGTCGTAGGCGTACGACTCGGACCAGCTCGCCGCGTGGACGGCGGTGACCCGGCCCGCCGGGTCGAGGTCGAAGCGGCGCGAACCGTTCAGCAGGTCGTCGATGCCGACGAGGTGACCGTCGGCGCGGTAGGTGTAGGCGCGGCGCTGGACCTGCCCCGCCGCTCCGGCGATCTCCTGGCTGGTCAGCCTGCCGAGCACGTCGAAGCCCTGCGTGAAGGCGACGTCCTCGCCGATCCTGCGGGACAGCTCCCGGCCCTCGGCGTCGTGGGTGAAGCTCAGGCGACGGCCGGAGGTGACGAGCTCCGCGCGGTTGCCCGCCGCGTCGTACGTCCACGTGCTCACCGCGCCGGACGGCGTGGTCCTGCCGGTGCGGCGGCCCAGGGCGTCGTAGGTGTACGTCGACGTGCGCCCGGCGACCGTCTCCGACGTGATGTGCCCCGCCGCGTCGCGCTCCAGGGTGAGGACCACGTCCGGCCCGTGCGCGCCGACCAGGTCGCCCGCGTCGTCGTACGTGTACGTGGTGATGTCCCCCGCCGCGTCCTTCGCCACCGTGCGCCCCAGGACGTCCCGCTCGAAGCGGATCGTCTCGCCGGACGGCAGGGTGCGCGCCGTCAGCCGGTCCGCCGCGTCGTGGACGTAGTGGAAGACCCGGCCGTCGAAGTCGTTCTCCGCGACCAGGCGCCCGGCCGGGTCGTACTCGTAGCTCCAGGTCAGCCCGAGCGGGTTGACGACCTTGCGCAGCTGGAGCTCCGCGTCGTGCTCGAACGTGTACCGGGCGCCGTCGGGGCCGGTGCGCGCCGACAGGAGGTCGAAGTGCGTGTACTCGAAGGTCGACACGCCGCCCACCGGATCGGTGTGGGAGGTGCAGTTGCCCTCCCCGTCGTACGTCCACGACTCGGTGCCGCCGTCCGCGGCGACGTGCCGGGCGATGCGGCCCTCGACCGTCCACTCCAGGCGCGTGACGGCGCCGGATGGTGCGGTCACCGTCGTCGGCCGGCCGAAGCCGTCCCGCACGTACCCGGTCGCCCCGCCCAGCGGATCGACGGTCCGCAGGGGAAGCCCCGCCGCGTCGCACTCGATCCGTGCGGTGTGGCCGAGCGGGTCGGTCACCGAGGTGAGCCGCCCGCGCTCGTCGTAGGCGAACCGGGTCAGCGCGGCGGCGGGGGAGAGGGTGCTGAGGTGGTTGCCCCGCTCGTCGTAGGTGTAGCGCCAGACCCTGCCGTCGGATTCGATGACCTCCACGGGCCGGCTGTGCTCGTTGTAGGCGATCCTGCTGCTGGTCCCGTCGGGGTGGTGGACCGCGACGAGGTTGCCGAGCGCGTCCCATGCGTAGCGGGTGGTGCGGCCCAGGCCGTCGGTCCTGGAGACGACCTCGTCACGCTCGTCGAACGTGTGCAGGACGGTGTGGCCCAGGGGGTTCGTCTCGGCGACGATCAGACAGCGGTCGTTGATGACGAAGCGCGAGGTGGCACCCGCGGAGGTGGTGACCTCCGTGACGCGGTGGCCGGGCCGGGCGGGGTCGGGCAGGTCGTAGGTGAAGGTGTTGGCGAGGTGGCCCGCCTCACCGCCCTGGGCGACACACCGGTCCCGGTCGTCGTACGTGTAGTCGTAGCGGCTGCCGTTGGAGTCCGTCCACGAGGTGATGCGCAGCTCGTCGTCGTACGTGAACCGCGTCGCCAGGCCCGACGAGTCGGCGACGGTGGTGAGGTTGCCGTCCGTGTAGTCGTACCGCTTGAGCACGACGTCCGCGCCGTCCGGCCCCGCACCCGCGAGCGCGAGAGCCGTGACCCGGTCGTCCGCGACGGCGAGTGTGAGGCGGTAGCCGTGGGAGTGCCGGAAGGCCAGCGGCCTGCCGTCGTCGCCGTACTCGATGTCGACGGTGTTGCCGTTGCGGTCCGACACCCGGGTGAGCAGCGCCGTGTCGTCGTCCGGCGCGGCGAAGCGCAGGGTGCGTCCCCCGGCCGGGTCGCCGATGAGGTAGCCGCCGTTGTCCAGGCGCTCCAGCGGCCTGCGCGGTCCCGCGTCGGGCAGGACGGGGGCGTCCGGTCCCGTGGGGTGCGGATACGTGAGCAGCATGCCGTCCTCGGTGACGAAGACGACGCCGTCCTCGTCGAGTTCGAGCCGCTGGTCGACCGTGGAGGTCCAGCTGGGGCCGAACCAGCCGCCGGTGCGGTAGCCGGAGGTCATGCGGCGGGTGAAGGACAGCGGCAGCGTGCCGGGCAGGGTGACGTCCGTGGCCTGGAGGTACATGTGGCCGGTGGCGACGTCGACCGGGTCGCCGCAGCCCTTGATCTTGCTCTTGGCGCGGTTGTACGCACCCTTCGCCCCGTCCTTGACCGCGGTGCGCGCGGACTTGAACCCCTTGAGTCCGCCCTTGAGTCCCTTGAGGCCCTTTCCGAGTTTGGCGGCGGTGGTGAGGCCCTTCATGCCGGGCACGCAGTCCATCGCCGCGAACGCCACATCCATCAGGCCCGCCTGGCCCTTTGCGTATTTGCTCAAGGTGTCGGCAAGGACGATCGCACCCGCGACGATGACGATGGCGGCGAGGATGGGCCCGCCGATGATCATCGCGATGACGCCGACGACGGCGACGACGACCTTGCAGACGGCGACGATGGTGTCCCAGTTGTCGGAGACCCAGTCGCCGACCTCCTCCCACCACTTGCGGTTCTGGATGCCCGCGTCGGACGCCTCATCGATCTTCTTCTTCGCCGTGCCCGCGGCCTCCTCGCGCATCTTGCGCGCGTCGGCGGCCATCTTCTTCGCCGCTTCGAGCGCGCTCTTGGCGGAGTCGACATCGCCCTGCGCGGACTTCTGGGCCTTCTCCGCGGAGTTCGCGTTGCGGGTCGCGGCGCGGACCTTGTCCTCGTCCGGCTTGGGGACGTCCTTGCCGCCGCCGGGCTTGTCCTTGTACTTGTCGGCTTCCTTGCCGGCCTTCTCCACCCAGGAATCGGCCGAGGTGAGACGGGACTTGGCGGACGACAGATCGGCCTGGGCCTCGCGGCCCTTGACCAGCGCCTTGTCGGCCAGGGACTGGGCGCGCTCCAGCTCGGGCCAGTACGCGGACAGCGCGTCGCCCGCCATCTCGTAGCTCTTCTTGAGCTTCTTCAGCTTGCTCGGGGCGTCCTCGAACTTCTCCGTGAACGCGTCCGCGGTCTTGCCCACCCACTTCAGGATGGCCTCGTCGCCCGCCATCCCCTTGATGTCCCGCAGCACCCGGCCGACGTCGTCCGCGAAATCGTGCAGGTTTTTGGCGAGCGACCGCACCCGGTGCGGATCACCCGGCGTCGGATCCTTCTCCAGATCAAGGACATGCCAATCCGACGGCCGGTGGCCCCCCATGCGCTTCCCCCGTTGTGCGAACTTTCCCTGTGCGAACTCACGATATCCACGGGGCGGTCGGGAACGCCAAGGGCCCCGCTCCGGACTGGAGCGGGGCCCACGGGGACGTACAGGGGGAAGCCGGATCAGAAGCGACGCGTGATCAGCGCGCGCTTCACTTCCTGGATCGCCTTCGTGACCTCGATGCCACGCGGGCACGCGTCCGTGCAGTTGAACGTCGTGCGGCAACGCCACACGCCGTCCTTGTCGTTGAGGATCTCCAGGCGCTGCTCGCCCGCCTCGTCACGGCTGTCGAAGATGAAGCGGTGCGCGTTGACGATCGCGGCCGGGCCGAAGTACTGGCCGTCGTTCCAGAACACCGGGCACGACGACGTGCACGCGGCGCACAGGATGCACTTGGTCGTGTCGTCGAAGCGCTCGCGGTCCTCGGCGGACTGCAGGCGCTCGCGCGTCGGCTCGTTGCCCTTCGTGACCAGGAACGGCATGACGTCGCGGTACGCCTGGAAGAACGGGTCCATGTCGACGACCAGGTCCTTCAGGACCGTCAGACCCTTGATGGGCTCGACCGTGATCGGCTTGCCCGGGTTGATGTCCTTGATCAGGGTCTTGCAGGCGAGACGGTTCTTGCCGTTGATCCGCATGGCGTCCGAGCCGCAGATGCCGTGCGCGCAGGAGCGGCGGAACGTCAGCGTGCCGTCCAGCTCCCACTTGACCTTGTGGAGGGCGTCGAGGACGCGCTCCTTGGGGTCGATCTCCAGCTGGAAGTCCTCCCACGTGGCGTCCGCCGAGACCTCGGGGTTGAAGCGGCGCACCCGCAGAGTGATCGTGATGTACGGGGAGTCGGCGAAGCCCGCCTCGGGCTTGGCGTCTTCCTTGTCGAGGGTCGGGGTAGCCATCAGTACTTACGCTCCATCGGCTGGTAGCGGGTCTGGACGACCGGCTTGTAGTCGAGACGGATCGTCTCCGTGCCGTCGTCGCCGACCTCGCGGTACGCCATGGTGTGGCGCATGAAGTTGACGTCGTCGCGGTTGGGGAAGTCCTCGCGGTAGTGACCGCCGCGCGACTCCTTGCGGGCGAGCGCGGACTGCGCCATGACCTCGGCCAGGTCGAGCAGGTTGCCCAGCTCGATGGCCTCCAGGAGGTCCGTGTTGAAGCGCTTGCCCTTGTCCTGGATCGAGACGTTGAGGTAGCGCTTGCGCAGCTCCGCGATCTTCTCCACGGCCGTCTTGATCGTCTGCTCCGTGCGGAACACCATGACGTTGGCGTCCATGGTCTCCTGGAGCTCCTTGCGGATCTCGTGGACCCGTTCGTTGCCCGAGGCGTCGCGCAGGCGCTCGACCTGGGAGACGACGAGCTCCTCCGGGTTCTCCGGGAGCTCGACGAAGTCGTTCTTCGCGGCGTACTCCGCGGCGGCGATGCCGGCGCGGCGCCCGAAGACGTTGATGTCCAGGAGCGAGTTGGTGCCGAGACGGTTGGCGCCGTGCACCGAGACGCAGGCGACCTCACCGGCGGCGTACAGGCCCGGGACGACCGTCTCGTTGTCCGCGAGGACCTCGCCCTCGACGTTCGTCGGGATGCCGCCCATGGCGTAGTGCGCGGTCGGCTGGATCGGGATCGGGTCCGTGTAGGGCTCGATGCCGAGGTACGTACGCGCGAACTCGGTGATGTCGGGCAGCTTGGCGTCCAGCTGCTCCGGCGGGAGGTGCGTGAGGTCGAGGTAGACGTGGTCGCCCTCGGGACCGCAGCCGCGGCCCTCGCGGATCTCCGTGTAGATGGAGCGGGACACGACGTCACGGGACGCGAGGTCCTTCATGACCGGCGCGTACTTCTCCATGAAGCGCTCGCCGTCCTTGTTGCGGAGGATGCCGCCCTCACCGCGGGCGCCCTCCGTGAGAAGGATGCCCATGCGCCAGATGCCGGTCGGGTGGAACTGGAAGAACTCCATGTCCTCCAGCGGCAGACCGCGCCGGTAGCAGGCCGCCTGGCCGTCACCGGTGAGCGTGTGCGCGTTCGAGGTCACCTTGAAGAACTTGCCGGTGCCGCCGGACGCGTAGATCACGGACTTCGCCTGGAAGACATGGATCTCGCCGGTCGCCAGCTCGTACGCGACGACGCCCGCGCTCCGCTTGACCCCGTCCACCTCGACGATGAGCTGGTCGAGGACGTAGAACTCGTTGAAGAACTCCACACCCTCCTTGACGCAGTTCTGGTAGAGGGTCTGGAGGATCATGTGGCCGGTGCGGTCCGCGGCGTAGCAGGACCGGCGCACGGCGGCCTCGCCGTGGTTACGGGTGTGACCGCCGAAGCGGCGCTGGTCGATGGTGCCGTCCGGGGTGCGGTTGAACGGCAGGCCCATCTTCTCGAGGTCGAGGACCGCGTCGATGGCCTCCTTCGCCAGGATCTCGGCGGCGTCCTGGTCGACCAGGTAGTCGCCGCCCTTGATCGTGTCGAAGGTGTGCCACTCCCAGTTGTCCTCCTCCACGTTGGCGAGCGCGGCGGCCATGCCGCCCTGCGCGGCGCCCGTGTGGGAACGCGTGGGGTAGAGCTTGGTGAGCACGGCGGTGCGGCTGCGCTTCGTCGCCTCGATGGCGGCGCGCATGCCGGCGCCGCCCGCGCCGACGATGACGGTGTCGTACTTGTGAATCTTCACGGGAGTCGCCTCGGCTTTAGCGGATGTTCGGGTCGAAGGTGAAGATCACCAGCGTGCCCAGAAGGATGGTGAACACCGTGGCGGTGTACAGCAGGCCCTTGAGCCACAGACGCGTGTTCGGGCGCTCCGCGTAGTCGTTGATGACCGTGCGCAGACCGTTGGCGCCGTGCAGCATCGCGAGCCACAGCATCAGCAGGTCCCAGACCTGCCAGAACGGCGAGGCCCAGCGGCCGGCGACGAACGCGAAGCCGACCTTCGAGACACCGCCGTCGAGCACCAGCTGGATCAGCAGGTGGCCGATGACGAGGACGACGAGGACGACACCGGACAGGCGCATGAAGAGCCATGCGGCCATCTCGAAGTTGCCGCGGGTCGAGCGCGGGGTCTTGGAGGTGCGCTTGCGCGGCGCCTCGATGACCGGGGCCGGGTTGTCGGAGTCGTAGAGCGAAGCGCCCTCGACGGGACCGATACCGGACGTTCCGGACTTCTCAAGCGTGGTGTCAGCAGACATGTCCGGCATCAGCTCCCGAAGACTTCGCGTACGGCGTGGCCGAGGACGGGGTAGAGCGCCCCGACCATCAGGACGACCCAGATGCCGACGACGGTCCAGAGCATCTGCTTCTGGTAGCGGGGACCCTTCGACCAGAAGTCGACGGCGATGACACGCAGGCCGTTGAGCGCGTGGAAGAGGATGGCGGCGACCAGGCCGTACTCGAGGAGTGCGACGATCGGCGTCTTGTAGGTGCTGACGACATCGTCATACGCCTCCGGGGAGACGCGGACGAGAGCGGTGTCCAGCACATGCACGAACAGGAAGAAGAAGATGAGGACGCCGGTGACTCGGTGAGCCACCCAGGACCACATTCCTTCCCGGCCGCGGTACAGCGTTCCAGCCGGCACGGCAGAACCCTCCGGGAGCGGGGATTGGGGCCAGCCGGCTTTGGGTGGTCGGACGGGCCCGGCCGGGTACGGTCCACCGGCCGCTCGTCATCGTATCGACGAGTTGTCGGTAGCCCTGCCCCGGGTCCGCCGCTGTGATGGAACAGGCAATCAAACAGGCACGTACGGGCTATCGGGAAGCGCTTGCGATCGCTGTCCGTGGGCGGCGTGTCCCGCGGTCTGCGCGCCCCTTCCCGCGGCCTGACGGAGGACGAGCCTGGTCAGACGGCCCCTGGCGACGTGGCGCAGCTCCTCGGCCGCGACGGCACTCTCCTCCTCGGGATCGTTGCCGAGGCGTGACCGAATGCCGGAGAGCAGATGGTCGAGGGCCTCCTCGGGCGCGACGTCGTCCAGGCAGATCACGAAGGAGTGCCCGAAGCGGCTCTCGTACGCGGCGTGGGCGGCGCGCAGGGCGGTGTGGGCCGCGGTGTACGTGGTGTACGGAGCGCCCCCGTCACCCTGGTGCGGAACGAAAGGATCAAGGGGTTCGCAGGCCAGGGCCTCGGCGAGGTCGTCGGGTGCCAGGTCGTACGCCGCCTCGTCGGAGGCCGCGAGCAGGGCTTCGAGGTCGGGGTAGGGCCGGTGGGCGGCGACGCTGCGGGCCCAGCGGCGGCTGCCGCAGCAGGTGAGCAGGGCGGATTCGGCCGCGTCCGGCGTGGCGGAGTTCAACTGGTGCGGGTGCAGCGTGCGCTCCTGGGCAGGGGGCGGCAGAGGTGGGGCCATACGGGTGTGGGGGTGTCGCAACGGTATCGAGGCGTGCTGACGGTTGTCCGACGGGTGAGCGAATTTCACCCGAATGGGAGAGTTTGGCGTCACGATGTGGACGAGCCGGGTGGGCGGACGCGTCGTAGCGTGGCGGTATGGCTCTGACTCTGGACTCGCCTCCGACTTCAGAATCGGCGCGGCGAGGTGACCGGTGAGGCGCGGCCCCGTCGCCGCCGCGGGCGGCGTCGCCGTCGCGGGAGCGGTGGTGCTTGCCGTCGGGTTCTGGCCCGGCGGCGACCACGACGGCTCGGACCGCGCGGCCCCGTCGGGCGGCAGGTCCGCCGCCGCGCCCTCGACGAGCCCCTCCAGGAGCTACGCCCTCTCCAAGGCCCCGGCCGTCATCCCCGCCGTGCGCGAGCACACCGCGGCGCGCGGCCCCGGCTGGCGCCCCGACGAGGGCAGGGGACGGGTCGTCGTCGGTGACGGCGACCTCGCCGACGAGGCGAAGCTGCTCGCGGACGAGCTGAAGCTGAAGTACGGGGGAGAGTCCGGCCCCCGCAAGGGCGACGTACAGCTGACGCTGTCCGAGGGCGACCAGGGCAAGGACGACAAGGGCGAGGGCGGCGACGAGTCGTACACGCTGACCGTCAAGGGCGAGCAGGTGCGGATAGCCGCGCCCGCCGAGGCCGGCGTCTTCTACGGGACCCGCACCCTCAAGCAGGCGGTGAGCGGCGGCAGGACCGCCCCCGAGGGCGTCGTACGGGACCGCCCGGCCAAACCGCAGCGCGGCTTCATGATCGACACAGCCAGGAAGCACTTCGACCTGAAGTGGCTCGAGGACCGCATACGCGAGCTCGGGGATCTCAAGTACAACCAGCTCGGCCTGCACTTCTCCGACGACCAGGCGTTCCGCATCGAATCGGACTCGCACCCCGAGATCGTCTCCTCCGACCACCTCACCAAGGACCAGGTCCGCGGCCTCGTGAAGCTGGCCGCGAGCCGCCACATCACCGTCGTCCCGGAGATCGACTCGCCGGGGCACCTCGGCGCGGTCATCCGTGAACACCCCTCCCTCCAGCTCCGCGATGCCCGCGGCACGGTCACGCGCGGCGCCGTCGACATCTCGAAACCGGAGGCGGCGAAGATCGTCGACGATCTCCTCAAGGAGTACGCCGAGCTGTTCCCCGGCGCGTACTGGCACCTCGGCGCCGACGAATACCTCGCTCTGACGGTCAAGAACCCCGAGGCGTCCTACCCGCAGCTGGCCGCCGCGGCCCGCGAGCGCTACGGCGCCGACGGACGCGTACAGGACCTGGCCACGGGCTGGCTCAACGACCGCGCCGACACCGTGCGCCCCTTCGACAAGAAGCTGAAGGCCTGGAACGACGGGTTCTTCCGGGGCGGCAGCACCCGGGCCGCCGACGACCTCGAGGTCGCCTACTGGACCGGCAAGGAGATCGGCGCGCGCGAACCCGACGAGTACCTGAAGGCGGGCCGCAAGCTCGTCAACTACAACGACGAGTACCTCTACTACGTCCTCGGCCAGCCCAACACCTTCCGCTACCCGACCGGTCAGCGGATCTACGAGAGCTGGACCCCGCTGGTCGTCCGCGGCACGAAGCCGGTGAGCGAGCGGTACGACGACCAGATCCTCGGCGGCACGTTCGCGGTCTGGGGCGACCTGGCGGGCGCGCAGACCCAGGAGCAGGTCGCGTCGGGCATCCGCATGCCGCTGCGCGCCACCGCGCAGAAGCTCTGGGACTCCAGGAAACCGGCCCTGGCCTGGAAGGATTTCGTGAAGCTCGCCGACGAGCTCCGGTGACCCCGGGACGGCCCCGGGCCGGACCCGAGTCCGACGGCCGCATTCTTGCCTTCCGGTAGCGAACTTGCCTGTATCTGTGGTGTATTCGGCCGGGAACGACAAGATTGCGGCACGGAGTGCGCGGGACAGGGCGGGGGCGCGGCATGGGCTACTGGGGGTACTACGTCGTCGGGAGAAGCGAGCGGCCGCTCGTGGAGCTCGCGGCGGTGGAGAGCCTGCGCGACGAGCTGACCCTCCTGGACCGGCGGCCCGACGGGTGGCAGGTGTGGGAGGTGCCGGGCGGCGACGGCGGTGACGGCAACGGCGCGCCCGACGTCGGCAACATGAACACGCTGGCCCGCGAGTCGGGCGCGCCCGCGCTCTTCGGATACGTCATGGACAGCTCCTGCGTGATCATCGAGGCGGCGGCGCCCGAGAGCGGGGCGTGGACGACGTGTCTGGCGCGGCGCGCGATGGCGGGCTACGTCGGCGGCGCCGAACTGACCGTCGAGGACTACTTCCTGGAGCCGCGCGACGCCGCCCAGCGGGCGGTGGCCTGGGCCGCGGAGTCGGGCAGGACGGTGCCCGCGGGCCCCCTGCTCGACGTACTGAACGCGGACGCCGAACCCTCCGCGGAGGAACTCTTCTTCCGCTTCCTCGACCGGCTGGGCGTCGTGCGCCAGTGACGTTCCCGGGGCGGCGCACGCAGTAAGGGGCAGCGCAGGGTCCGTGACGGGGGATCCGTGACGGGGGAGACGTACAGCATGAGCCTGGTGGAGCTGATCGCGCAGGCCGACGAGCGGGGCCTGGCGGCGAGCGGGCTCGCCTGCCTCGACCGGTGCGTGCCGGTGCTCGGCGGTGACGACGACGTGCTGCGGCCGCTGTGGGCGAGGCTCGCGGAGGGCGGTGACTGGAGAGAGCCGCTTGCCGAGGCGCGCTCCGCGCTCGGCGCCGAGGGGGCCGCCGCGGTGCCCCGCGCCGGGACGTCCCACGAGGCCGCCACGCTGACCCGGCGCATGCTCGACGCCGTCCCCCCGGGACCTTCGGGTGCCGAGATCCGGGAGTGGGCGGACGGCTGCTCCGTCGCCGCGCTCCAGGTGCACCGTCTCCTCGACACCGCGCCCGCCGACGGCACCCGCTCGGTGGCGGCACGCCGCGAGGGCCGCACGGACGCCGTGTCCACCCTCACCTCCCCGCTGGTCGCGGCCGAACTCCGCCGCCAGGTACGGATCCTGGAACTCCTCGCCAACAAGGGCGCGGGCCCCGTGGCCGGACTGCGGCAGGCCCTGGACGTGTCCATGGAGGGACGGCGCGTGCTGCGGGCGGTGGTGTCGCGGCGGGCGCGGGGGCGCGGCTGAGAGCGGGCGCGGGGCGCAGCCGGGAGCGGTGCTCAGTCCTCCTTCGCGGGGAGCTCGGTGGTGCAGGTGGCGCGTCCGTGGGCGCCGGACGCGGTGGCGCGCTGCCGGTGCTCCCCATGGACGGAGAGCGCGCAGGTCGCCTCGCCGCCCTGCCGGCCGAGCCGGATGCTGAGGGCGGGGTCCTCGCCGAGCGGGACGCGCACGGTCTTCCGCCACGGCAGGTCGACCCGCGCCTCGACGCCGTCGCCCCCCGCGGCACCCTCCGCGACGTACGAGACGTCGGCGGTGCCCGTGCCGGTGACGCGGTACGTCACCGAGGCCGTGGGCACGGAACGCCGCTCCGGCTCGTCCTCGCCGACGAATCCGAGGACGACGAACCCGGCACAGATACTCAGCAGTATCCCGCCCACGGCTAACACCCGACGGTTCGATATCTCACCGACCACCGTCGGATCATCCGGATCTTCCGGAATGACGACTTCCCCCAAGCCGTCGCTTTCTCTGCTCCCCATCGCGTTTTCGGTCATGTTCTCGGTCCGCATGTTTCCCCACCCCTGGTTGAATCGGGCCGGTTATACAACACGTCCAAGGGCGACCACCAGGCTGCGGAGAAATCGGACGTTTTCCTGGTGCGATCGAGCTGCCTTTCCGGCTGGTACGGGACGCTTCAGTTGTGCCGATGGTTGTACGCGGCGTGGCACTTTCCCTGTGAAAAGAGGCACTGGCCGAAGCCGTCATGGCGGGGAGGCGCCTTCCGCTTCGGTAAGTGGAGGGTGCGCTGTGTGCTCTCGGCCGTGGACGTGAAGGAGTGGGGTCGTGGACGGAGAGGGCAGACAGGGACAGGTGGCCGGTGCCGCGGAGATGAGGGGGCGGGCCCGGGGGTTCGTCGCTCAAGTGACCGCCCGGAACCGGCTGCCGCTCGATTTCTCCGTCGCCAGCCTCCGCATCGTCGACTTCCTCGTCGACGGCCTCCGCAAGGGCGGGCGGCCGCGGGCCGAGATCGCCGGGACGCTCTTCGGGCTCGGCGCCTATGTCGGGGAAGTCCTCGTGCGCAGGACCGGTGCCGTCTGGATCGACTTCGACAGTGAGCAGCGGCAGTTCTTCGGGCAGCCCGTCGGCGTCCGGATGCCGGACGGCCGGGTGTGGAATCCCCTGGGGAAGGTCGTCAATTGCCTCGAGCGAGGCGGAACGGATGGCTCCGAAGTCTCGCTCCAGACCTTTTATCTCACCTTGCCGGGCCGCGTTCGCCACGTGGCGTGAAGTCGGTGGCTTCGGCGTGCGGACGGCTTATCGAAGCTTCTTGAATTATGGGGGGCTGCGGCACAGTTGGCCGCGGTGCGGGGAACACGGGGAAGAACGGGCGCAGGCGGGGCGCGGGCACGGTGGGCCGTGCCGACGGGGTGAAGAGGAGAGCGTGGCGCAGGGTGGGGTGCATCGCCGTACAGCGGCTTACGACGAGGAGCTGACTCGGGCTCTGGGAGCAGCACGGGAGGGAGACGAAACCGCTTTTGCCTTTGTCTATCGGCGTGTTCATCCCGGACTTCTCGGTTATGTGCGCGGACTCGTCCGCGACGACGCGGAAGACGTGGTCTCGGAGGCCTGGCTGCAGATCGTGCGTGACCTGGACCGGTTCCAGGGCGGCGGCGCCGACTTCCGCCGCTGGGCCGTGACCGTCGCGCGCCATCGCGCCATCGACCATCTGCGACGGGCCCGGAGCAGACCCCGCGGCACGCTGATCGAGCAGGAACTGCTCGACATCCCGGCCCAGGACGACACCGTCGCCCGCGCCCTGGAGACGCTGTCGACGGAACGCGTGCTGCGCATGGTCGCCTCCCTGCCGCCCGACCAGGGCGCGGCCGTCCTGCTGCGGGTGGTCATGGGGCTCGACGGGCCGTCCGCCGCGCGCGTCCTCGGCAAACGGCCCGGGGCGGTGCGGGCCGCGGCCCGGCGCGGGACCCGCCGTCTCGCCCAGCAGTTGGCGCGGTGCGCAGGGCCCGCGGGCCACGTTTCCCTTGATTCCCGCTGGAGAGCGTGAGACGGGTGGTGACAGCGGTCGACGAGTGGTGAAGTCTGCCCAAATGGACTGTCACGCAGTTAATCTGACGGCTCCTCATGTGTCGACCGGCCGACCCGGCCACGGAGAGGCCCGTGCCTGACGAACTCGGATTCGACGAGCTGCTGGACGACGGTGGCCTGATCGCCCGGCTGCTCGGCAGGACCGCGGCCGGGCGCAAGCGGGAGCTGCTCTACGGCCACGGCGCCGACCTGCCCGTCGTACTCCTCGTCGGCGGACCCGGCATGGGCAAGGGACGGCTGCTGCGCTGCATACGGACGCGGTTCGGGCCGCGCGTACCCACCGCGTACCTGGACTGCGCCCAGACCGACGCGCGGGAGCTGGCCGAGGAGCGGCCCGGCAGCCGCTCGGAGGTGACCGAGGTGCTGCTCAAGATCGCGCTCCAGTACGGCGACTGGGGCGGCGACGGGGGCGGGATCGCCGTGCCGCGGCTGTACGCCGGACTCGCGGCCGTGGCGGCCAGTGACCGGCTCGCCCGCGCCGCACCCCTGGTGGACGAGGTGGGACGGCTCGACGGGATCCTGCCGCCCGGCTCCTTCTGGCGCGGGGTGCTCAAGGGGACGGCCAGGAACTACGTGGGGTACCTGGCGGGGCTCGTCACCAGCCCGCTCGCCGGGCCCTTCCTCAACGCGCTGCTCGACGGCCTCTTCGCCCGCGTCTCCACGGAGGGCAGGGCGGCGCTCGCCGCCTGCTACGGCGAGTACCCCGGCGCGGGCGGCCACCCGCAGGCCGGGCTGCGGGCGCTCGGCGAGGACTTCCAGCAGGGCGGCGAGGCGCGCCGGATCGCCGAGGGGTTCCTGTTCCGGGCGCTGCGGCAGGACGTCGACGCCGCCTACCACGGGGTGCGCGGGCGCATGTCGCGCGTGGGGCGCCCCGCCCTGCTCCTCGACCACGCGGACGGCTCCCTGGGCCGGCGCCTGGTGAAACCGGCCCTGGAGGACCGGGAGCGTGGGCACCACGACCGGCTCGTCGTCTTCGCGACGGCCCGGCGCGAGGACGGCGGCCGCTTCCTCCACCGGGCCGGCAGCAGCCACGACGGCATGGCGGCCTGGCAGCCCTTCACCGGGACGCTCCCCGAGTGGAGCCGTCCGCCGGGCGGCGTCCCCGACCACGCGCCCCTGTGGCGCGGCGTCCTCCTCGTACGCATGCCCGTGCTCACCCGTGACCGGCAGAAGGACGAGATCGGCCGGCTGCGGGGCGGCCACGACCAGCCCGACAACGCCGTCCGGCTCCGCATCCACAGCGGTGTGCACCGGCTGAGCGGGGGCCGGCCGCGGTTCGTGACCCGGCTCGGCGAGGCCACCGCCGCCACCGTCTTCCCGACGCCCGAGCAGTGCACCGACTGGGCGATCCTGGACGCCCGGGTCCGCGCGGGCGAGGACGAGCAGGGCCGCCCCGTCGCCGACCGCCCGGTGGCCGACGTACTGATCGACGAGCTCGTCGACCGGCAGCGCCCCGAGGAACTGCCGCCGGAACACCGCAGCCACTGGCTCGACCTGCTCACCCACCTGTCCGTCGCGCACGACGTGGAGTGCGCCCAGACGCTGATGCGCGCGGTCCAGGAGGACCGCACCGAGCGGCTGAACGCCTACCGCATCGCCGAACTCCTGGAGGACACCGGCTGGCCCCGCTGCCCCCGGCACTTCATCGGCGACCTCGGCCTGCGCCGCCTCCTCACGCGGCGGCTGTACCGGCTGCGCGAGCGGGGAGCCGCCTGGCACGCCGACCACGCGCTGCTCCAGGGCCACTACCGCGACCTGGGCGACCGGCACCCCGACCCGCTGTTCGTCACCGCGGCCGCCCACCGGATGCACCATCTCCTCGCCTCCGACGGCGCGGACCTCGTCACCCGCTACCTCGCGGACGCCTTCCGCACCCGCCCCGTCGACGAGTGGTGCGAGGAGCTCCTCGCCATCGCGGACGCCGCGCTGATCGGCGTCGACGACGACCGGTACGCGCGCGCCCTCGGCGAGACGCAGGTGCGCGGCGACACCCTGCGGCGCCACGTAGACCGGCTCCTGCACGCCGTGTGGCTCACCGAGGACCGGACGCGGCCGCTGGAGGAGATCGTGCCCGGCGTCCTGCGCGGGCCCCTGCGGGACCTCAGCGAGGAGCTGGCGCGGATCGCCGACGAGGCGGTGCGCCACCAGGGGCCCGAAGGGGCCGACGTGGCGCGGGCGGCGGACGGGGCCGCCCTCCTCATCCGCATGGCCCGCGACTGGGGCGACCGGGCCGAGGACAAGCAGCCGCTGAAGCGGTGCGTGTGCACGGAACACATCGGCTTCGGCTGACCGGCTTCGACCGGCCGGGCCATTCACCGAGAGGGAGGGCAGCGTTGAGGCAGTTCGGCAACTGGCTGTACAACACGTTCCTGGCCAACTGGATGCGCAGGATCCTCACGCTGCTCGGCCTCGTGGCCGCGGGCGTACTCCTGTACGTGTTCCTGCCCCCGTTCGGCGAACCCGAGAGCTGCGCCACGGGCGTCGAGAAGCACGGCGGCGAGTGCGTCGGCGTCAACGGCACCGGCTACGCCTTCGGGACACCGGAGATCGACAAGGTGGCCCGGGCCATCGCCAAGGAGAACGAGGAGTTCGTCGGCGACAAACCGCACGTCACCGTGGCCCTGATGCTGCCCCTCCAGCCCGACATCGACGCCGAACGCATACAGCTGCGCAGCGAGATCCAGGGCGCCTACCTGGCCCAGTACCGGGCCAACCGCGAGGAGAACACCCCGCTGCTGCGGCTCGTCCTGGCCAACCCCGGCGACTCGTACGCCCAACAGGAGCGCGTCGTCGACCAGTTGGCGGGCATGGCGGACGACAAGGAGGAGAACCTCCGCGCCGTGACCGGCTTCAACCTCAGCCTGGACGCCACGAAGAAGGCCATCGCGCGCCTCACCAACGACCTGCACATCCCGGTCCTCGCGAGCCGCGTCAGCGCCGACGAACTCGCCAACCCCGAGCGGGGCGCCAAGGACCCCTATCCCGGCCTCGCCCGCATCATCCCGACCAACCGCCAGCAGGCCGACGCGCTGGCCAGCTTCCACGGCCGGCTCAGGGACGAACAGACCGTGCTCGTCAGGGACAAGCGACCGCACGACATCTACAACAACTCGCTCGCCAAGGCCTTCAGCCGCGACGAGGAAGGGCCGCCGGGACCCAAGGACCAGACGTTCGAATCGCCGTCCATCACCGACCCCGGAGACACCGGCAACGACTTCACGCTCATCGCCCAGAACATCTGCCAGTCCACGGCACGCTACGTCTACTTCGCGGGACGCCCCGTCCACCTGCGGCTCTTCGCCCTGAAGCTGGCCGACGTGCAGTGCCGCGGCAAGAAGTACACGATCGTCAGCGGCTCGGGCGCGGCCACCCTCAACCGCTACCTGAAGGACGGCGACTGGGAGCGGCTGCGGGGCGGCGGCAAGGAACCCGTCGTCACGGTGCAGTACGCGGCGCCGGGCCACCCCGGCGCCTGGAACCGGGAACTGCGCGGCACGAAGGGCGCGAAGGACGCGGAGGCGCGCGCCTACCTCACCGAACCCCAGGCAGAACTGGACAAGCTGCGCGCGCTGATCGACAAGGGCGGTGCCGGCGACATCGGGCCCGTTCCGCTGGAGGACTCGCGCACCATGCTGGTGTACGACGGCACGCGCACGATCGCCAAGGCGGTGCTGCTCGCCAACGCCCAGACCGAGGGCACGGTGCCGCCCCTGAAGCGGGTCTCCGACATGTGGCAGCGCCTCGAAGCGGTCAACCGCGTCCGCGGGACCAGCGGCTGGATCTGCTTGACCAACGCGGGGAACGCCTACGACAAGCCCGTGGCCGTCGTCGAACTCGACCCGCGCACCGAGAAGCTGCGGATCGTCGGCGTCGGCTGGCCCAAGGGCAGGCCCCAGCCGCAGGACTGCCGGGTGCCCAGCGAGACGGACTGACCGGCCCGCTCCGGAACGACGTGCGCGCCGCTCCCCGCCGGACGGGGGCGGGGAACGGCGCGGAGCGTCACGGCGTCAGCGACTGGCCCAGCCGGGCGCCCGCCGGGGTGCCGAGGAGCGTACGGCCGTAGTAGACCCCGCTCGCGCCGGGAACGCCCGAACTCCCGCTGTCCAGCTGGAGGATCGTGCCGTCACCGGCGTCCTCGCCCTCGACACCGATGGCCGGGTCGGCACGGCCGGTGCCGGACAGGTCGGCCAGCGTCACCGAGGACCCGAGGCGGTCGCCCGCCTCGGTGGAGCCGGGCACGTCGGGCTCGTCCTGCGAGAAGGCCAGCGCGCCCGTACCGGTCAGACCGGACGCCGAACCCTTCAGGAGCAGGGAGGTGCCCGCGTCCGCGCGGTTCTTGTCGGCGCGGGTGATGTCCTCGCCCGGGGCGCCCGTCAGGACGTCCGCGTAGCCGTCGAGGTTGTAGTCGCCCGCCGCGACCGACCAGCCCATCGCGTCGCCCGCCTCGGCGGCGCCGGGCACCCCGGACGTCGCCTGGTGGACCGTCTTCATGCCGGTCGTCGTGAAGCCCGTCGACGTACCCGGGACCACCGTGACCTGGCCGCCCGCGTGGGCACCCGACTCCGAGGTGTACGGCTGGCCGATGACCAGGTCGTCGTAGCCGTTGCCGTTGACGTCGCCCACGGCGACCGAGCGGCCGCCGGGGACGGAGAGCACGCCGACCCGGCTGAGGCCCGAGCGGCCGCCCCTGAACCAGGCGACCTTGCCCTTGCCCGCCTGGTCGCGGTAGGTCAGCGCGACGTCCGCGTACCCGTCGCGGTTGAAGTCGCCCGACGCGGCGTCAGGGTACGCGATGGCCGTGTCGCCCGAGGTGAGGCTGCCGCCCGACTCGTGCTCCGCGTCGAGCCGCGCCGCCCACGAGCCGCCGGTGCCCGTCGACGCGGCGAACACGTCCGCCTTGCCGTCGGCGTTGAAGTCGCCGGACGCGACCGCGGCGCCGAACCGGGCACCGGGGTAGTGGAAGTCGGGCGACAGCTGCATGTCCGTGCCGGACGTGAACGTCGGCCCGTACAGCATCGTGACCGCGCCGCGGTCCTTGTTGGCCGCGTCGTCCTCGCCCGGGGCGCCGATGACGAGGTCGGCGTACCCGTCCGCGTTCAGGTCGCCCCACGCGGTGGCCGCGCCCCAGTCGTCACCGGTCTCGGAGGCGCCGGGGACGCCCTCGCTGGCCTGCGTCAGGGAGATCCTCGAGGCGCCGACCGGCCCGCCGAGCCCGCCCGGGACGACCGTTACGCGGCCGCGGTTCGAGGACGCCTTCGGGGTGCCCGCGATCAGGTCCGTGATGCCGTCGCGGTTGTAGTCGGCCGTCGGAACGGCGGAGTTGCGGCCCGCGCCGCTCGCGAAGCGGCGTATCTCACCGAGCTTCGCGTACAGGCTCTGGCCGGGGCAGAGGGTCGCGAAGCCGTCCCGGTGGCCGGAGACGGTGTTCAGCGACGCCCGGTCGCCCTTCTTCCACACGCCGGTGTCGCCCGCCGCGGTCAGCGTCACCTTGCCGGCCGGGTCGCCGCCGTACTGGCCGAGCTTCCAGGCCGCCACGCGCGCCACCGACTCCAGGGCGGCGCGGCTCGGCTTCCCGGCGGGCTTGTCCGTCGCCGGGTCGCCCTCGAAGTCGCCGAGGACGGCGATGCCCGCCGAGTCGCCGTTGAAGCCGTAGGTGTGCGCGCCGCGCACCGGCAGATCGATGCCGCCGGCGCGGCCCTCGAAGACCTGGCCGCACTTGTCCACCAGGAAGTTGTAGCCGAGGTCGTTCCAGCCCTCGGTCTCCAGGTGGTACGTCATGATGCCGCGGACCAGCGACGGGGACTCGGCGCAGCTGTAGTCGTTCGAGCCGACCGTGTGGTGGACGAAGACCGCCTTGACCTTCTCGATGTACTCCGGCGGGTCCTTGACCTTCGACTCGTCGGCGCCCCAGGCCGCGCGGCCGATCACGGGCGGCCTGGTGACCGTCGACGGCGGGGCCGTCGGCTTGGTCGGGGTGGGGTCCGGTTCCGGCGGCGGAGTGCCGGCGTCCGTCGGCGGGGTGCCGGTCGGGTCCGCGGACTCCGAGGGGGCGGCGGGGTCCGTCCGGCCGGGCGTCGGGGCCGGAGTGTCGGCGGCGAAGGCGGCGGGAGCCATGGCGGTGCCCTTGGCGGACCTGCCGCCGGGCGTGCCGGTGCCGCCGTCGAGCGCCGGGTTCTTCGCCTCCTTGGCCGTCACGCCCGGGTCCACGAGGTTGACCTCGAGGCCCTCGGGCAGCTCGGAGCCCGCCGACCCGTCGGCCGCGACGACGCGGACCTCGACGCCGTCGGAAGGACCGACCCAGAGGGGGTCGGACGCGGCGCGCTTGCCCCCCTCGCCCTGCTCGACCGGATGGGTCTCCAGGTCCAGGGCCCGCCAGCCGCTCCACGCCTCGGAGCCGACGGCGCGCGTGCGCACCTGCGCCGTGCCCGACAGCTCCTCGCCGGTCCCGTCCCACGAGACGCCGAGGAGGGAGAACAGCTCGGTGGACGTGCGCGGCAGCCCCCGCTTCGTCGCGCCGTCCGCCTCGAGCGGGAGGTCGTGCACGCTCGTCGGGCGCTTGGCGCGCGGGTCGACGCCCGGGCCCTCCCCGTCGCCGGGGCCGGCCACCGCGTACGTCACCGCACCCGCACCGCTCAGCGCGACGGCCCCGATCGTCAGCCACGCCCTGCGCTTGAGACTCAGCGGTCTGTACGCGTGCGTGGTACGCGCCTTTTGACGCGGTTTGTGCGGGCTCAATTGCCCCACCCCTCAGCGAAATTCAGGTGAACACAGCGAGTCCGTACGACTGGCCGAGCGGGGAAATGGTTGTAGCGGCACGGGCGATTTGTCGCGTGATCTATCCCGCACGCCCCGGCGGTGACACGGGGGCGGGTCGGTGCGCTGGGTCATGTGAGAGTTGTGTGTGCTGAGTGCGGGTGGGGCTTGAAGTGGGGGAACGGGTGGCGGAACGAGTGCGGACCGGGGCACGGGCGGCCGGAGGGCGGCTGCGCAGGACCGCGGTCTGCGTGGTCGCGGTGGGCGCGGCCGTGGGCGGGCTCCCGTCCTGCGGCACGGACCGCGAGGCGACGTACGCCGGAGGCACCCTCGAAGAGCTCGTGCCCGCGGACGAGACGCGCGGCAGGGAGCTCGCGACCGAGGCGATGACGCTGTTCCGGGAGACGGAAACCGTCCGCATCGGCGTCGAGATGGACACCCCGAAGGGCCACCAGAAGGTCTCCCTCCTCATGGACCGCGACAGCAACTGCACGGGGACCTTCGACGCGGGTCCCGCGCAGCGCGGCGACATCATCATGGTCGCGGGCGGTGCCACGTACGTGCGGTTCAGCGAGGCGGCGCTCGCGGAGATCCGGCGGATGGCGGCGAGCCGCGGCCCGGAGACCGCGGCGCGGGTCCGGGAGCGGACGGCGCTGGCGAGCGGAAAGTACCTGAAGATACCGACGGGGCCGGGCGGGGGCGCGCAGCGCGTGATGCCGGTGAACAGCTGCGACCTCGACAAGTTCACCAGCGCGATGCCCGGGAGCCCGGGCCCCGACGACGTCATCAAGGCCCTCCCCGAGACCCGGCGGCACGGTACGGCCGTCATCCCGCTCGTCGAGAACGAGGAGGAGGGGGACGAGACGTCGGTGTACGTGGCGGCGAAGGGCGAGCCGTACCTCCTCGGCGTCGACACGGAGCAGAACGGCACCACCATGAGGATGCGCATGTCCGAGTACGGCGAACCGGTCTCCGCGGTGGCCCCGACGGCCGCCGAGACGCTCGACATCTCGCGGATCGGCCCCGGCGGCGGAGGCCTCTTCGAGGTCTGATCCCCGCCGGCTCCCGCTGTGACATTTCCGCTTCCGGCGACGCAGTCGACCGTGAAGGCACAGGCACGGCGACCTGTGCCCGAGCGGGCCGGATGGGAGCGGGTTGGGCCAGGGTGGGGGACCCCGTCGAGCACAGGCGTACGACGAGGAGCTGGGCAGGGCCGTCGCGGCGGCCCAGGAGGGTGACGAGGTGGCGTTCGCGGTCGCGTACCGCCTGGTCCAGCCGGGGCTCGTCGGCTATCTGCGCGGCCTCGTCGGCACGGACGGCGAGACGGCGGAGGACGTCGCCGCCGAGGCGTGGCTGGAGATCGCCAGGGACCTCGGGCGGTTCCGCGGGGACGGGGCGGGGTTCCGCGGCTGGACCGCGACGATCGCCCGCCACCGCGCGTTCGACCACCTGCGCCGCCTGAGGACCCGCCCGCGCCCCGCCCCCCTCGACCGGGAACAGCTCGAACTCCCGGACCCCGCGAGCACATCGGCGGCGGCCCTGGAAGCGATCGCCACGGAACGGGTACTGACCCTGGTGGCCGCCCTGCCCCGCGACCAGGCGGAGGCGGTCCTGCTCCGCGTCGTCGTCGGCCTGGACGCGGCGACGGCGGCCCGGGTCCTGGGCAAACGCCCCGGCGCGGTACGGATGGCTGCGCACCGGGGGTTGCGGAGGCTGGGGGAGTGGCTGGGCTGAGCCCGCGGCTCGGCGTCAGGTCCTGGACGCGTGGCGTCCGGCCTCCCGCTCCTGTTCCGCACCGTCCTCGTCCTCCGGGGCCTCCTCCCTGATGCGGAACCGGCTCAGGGAACGCGGCGCCCACCACGTGGACTTCCCGAAGACGCCCATCAGCGCGGGCACGAGGAGGCAGCGCACCAGGGTGGCGTCGACGAGCACCGCGAGGGCGGTGCCGAGGCCCAGCATCTTGGTCAGGGCGATCTGGGACGTGCCGATGCCGGCCATGACGACCGCGAGGATGACGGCCGCCGCCGTGATGATGCCGCCCGTGCGGGCGACTCCCGTGAGCACGGCGTCGCGGTGGTCGCCCGTGCGGTCGTAGTGCTCCTTGATGCGCGAGAGCAGGAACAACGAGTAGTCCATGGAGAGGCCGAAGGTGAGGCAGAACATCAGGACCGGCAGCGAGGTCTCGATGAAGCCGGTGGGGGTGAAGCCGAGCAGGCCGCTGAGGTGCCCCTCCTGGAAGACCCAGACCGCCGCTCCGAACATCGCCGTCAGACTCAGCGCGTTGAGGATCACGGCCTGGAGCGGCAGCAGCAGTGATCCGGTCATCAGGAACACCATGATCATGGTGACCACGACGATGAAGAGCAGCGCGTAGGGGAGCAGTTCGCCGATGACGTGGCGGCTGTCCACGAGCATCGCGGCCTGGCCGCCGACCCGCACCTGGAACGGGGCGTCGAGGGCGCGGATGTCCCGCACCATGCGCTGGCTGTCCGCGGAGATGTCCTCCACCGTGTGGTCGGGCCAGACCGTCAGGTAGTTCGTCCCGGAGACCACCCTGCCGCCGGTGCCCTTCGCCGGCTCGGCGAGGCGCCCGCCGTGGAAGGTGCCGACCGGGGTGTCCACGCGGTCGACCTTCGCCACCCGGGACAGGCCGCGCGCGTACTTCTCGACCTCGGCCCGCCCGGCGCCGTCCGCGAGGACGCTGATGCCGCCGGTCGGGCTGTTCGTGAAGGACGCCCGGATCTCGTCGTGCACGGAGCGGGCCTCGGCGTGCTTGCCCAGCTGCCGGTCGTCGACCGTGCCGAAGTCGACACGCAGGAACGGCAGGCCGAGCAGGACGAGGAACGCCGTCACCACCACGGTGACAAGGGGGCCGCGCTTCATGACGCCCGCGGTCACGCTCCGCCAGCGCCGCTCGGCCGCCTCCGGGCCCGCCCCGGCCCCCGGAGCCTGCCCGTCCGCGCGGCCGCGACGGCCGAACACCCTGAGGGAGTTGACCCGGTGCCCGAGGAGCAGGAGCAGCGCGGGCAGCACGGTGAGCGCGGCCAGCGCGGCGAGGGCGACCACGGAGATGCCCGCGTACGCGAACGAGCGCAGGAAGTACATGGGGAAGATCAGCATGGCCGCGAGCGACACCGCGACGACGGACGCCGAGAAGAGGACGGTGCGGCCCGCGCTGTGCATCGTGGCCGCCAGCGCCCTGCCGGGGTCCGGGCGCTTGACCAGCTCCTCGCGGTAGCGGCGGACGATCAGCAGGGCGTAGTCGATGGCGAGACCGAAGCCCAGCGCGGTCGTCAGGTTCTGCGCGAAGATCGACACGTCGGTCAGATGCGTGATGCCGACCAGGAGCGCGTTGGTGCCGAGGATGGCGATCAGGCCGATGGCGAACGGCAGGAGCGCGGCGACCACGCTGCCGAACGCGATCAGCAGGATGACGAGCACGATCGGCATCGCGACCAGCTCGGACTTCACCAGGTCGTCGGCGGTCTGCCGCTGCGCCTCGTTGCGGACGGCCACGGTGCCGCCCAGCTTGACGTCCAGCCCTGCGTGCCGCCCCCGGTACTCGTCCACGATCCGGTCGTAGACCTTCCCCGCCTCTGTCTCGTCGCCCTTGATGTGGGCCACGATCAGCGAGTGCTTCCCGTCCCTGGAACGCAGGGACGGATCCTTTCTCTGCCAGTAGCCGAGGACCCCGGTGATCCCCTCTTCCCCGGCGAGGCGCTGCGTCAGCGCACTCCCACGGCGAACGGTCCGCGCGCCGTCGGGCCCGTCGTCCCCGCCCCGCACCAGGAGCACGAGATTGGGCTGGCTCGCCGGGAACTTCTCGTTCAGCACGGTGAGCGCGCGCGACGACTCGGCCTCCGGGTCCTCGGTGCCGCCGAGTTGGAGCCGGTCGGTCAGGCCGCCGCCGATGACGGCCGCCGCGGCGAGGAGGAGTGCCGTGAGCGCGAGAAGGATCCGCGGACGGGACGTGATCCGCAGGAAGAGGGACATGGCTGGGTACCGCCGTTCACAGAGGTTCGGACACGTGATGCGTCGATCAGGGCTTGGTCACGGCGAATATGAACGCGGATCCGAACTTGGTCAGGCGGTAGTTGGTGAAGCCGGCCTTCTCCAGCTCCTCGGGCAGCGTCCCGAGGTCGGTCCGGCGGATGCCGGTCAGCTTCACGCCGAGACGGCTGCTCGGGTAGTCGTTCTCCGCGAACGTGCTGGCCGTGTAGACGCCGCCGGGCTTGAGCAGCCGGAAGACCTCGCGGTACGCCGACTGCGGGTCCGCGTAGAGGTGCAGCGACCCCGGGTTGCTGACGCCGTCGAACACGCCGTCCTTGAACGGGAGCCCGCGCACGTCGCCGCGGACCAGGCTCACGTTCGGCCGCCCGATGGTCTCCTGCTGCGCCTTGTTGAGCATCGCGACGGAGATGTCGAGGCCGACCACCGTGGCGTCGGGGATGGCGCCCGCGAGGCGGTCGGTGAAGTAGCCCGCCCCGCACGACAGGTCGAGCCAGGCGCCGGACCGGCTCTCCTCGAGCTTCAGCCAGTCGTGGTAGACCTGGAACTCCTCGGCGTAGCCCGGCACATGGCTGCCGAACCCGGCGAAGAGGCGGGCGAAGAACGGCCGCATGGCGGTCTCGTAGAGGCGGACGAACGCCTTGCTCTCCATCAGGCGCTGGGCCGTGGTCGGCGCCGCCGGGTCGGGCTGGCCCGGCTCCTGGATCATGTCGAGGAATCCGTCGGCCAGGGGCGAGATCCTGCCGCACGAGGTGCAGGCGAACGCGGTCGGCGTCCGCTGCTCGACCGCGGCGGAGCAGGAGGGGCAGGCGAGGAGGTCTGCCAGCTGGGGGCTCACGTGTCGTATCTCCTTGGTGGTGGGGGACTTCAGCGGTCGGCTGAGTCGCCGATGGACTTGGCCAGATCGTCTGCGTGCGGTCTGGTCAGCATGGTCAGGTGGTCGCCGGGGACCTCGCGGACGGCGACGGGGTGCGTCGTGAACGCGCCCCAGCCGCGCGCGGGGTCGTCGAGCAGCCGGGCCAGGGCCGGCGGCGGCACGTTGTCCGGGTGCAGCTCGGCCGCCCGGAAGAAGGTCAGCACGCCGTCGTAGGGCTCGGCGGGGGTGTGCAGGCTGCGCTGGTCGGCGATGTAGGTGCGGATGAACCCGCGCAGCTGCACGTCGTCGTCGAGCTCCGGGGGCAGCACTCCCTGCTGCCGGAGCCTCTCGCGCAGCCGGGTGATCTGCTCGTCGTCCGTGAGGCCGGCGAGCTCCTCCTCGGTGAGCTCCAGAGTGCGGCCGAAGAGGCGTCCGAACACGCCGGCCAGCGCCACCAGCCAGGCCGCCTGGTCCCAGTCCGCGAAGTGCTCGTGGCGCTCGGGCAGCGGAGCCGACGTGTCGAGCAGACCCACCAGCGCGACCTCGCGGCCCGCTGCCCGCAGCCTGCGGGCCAGCTCCATCGCGACGTGCCCGCCGAAGGAGTGCCCGACGAACCGGAAGGGTCCGGCCGGCTGGGCGTCGAGCACCAACGGCAGGTACTGGTCGGCGAGTTCGCGCACCAGTGACGTGGTGTCGACGTCCTCCGTGAAGTTCGGCTGGAGCCCGTACACGGCGAAGCGTTCGGGCAGCCCGTCGACCAGCTCGTGGAAGTACATGAGGTTGCCGCCGGCCCCGGGGAAGAGGTACAGCGGCTCGTGGCCGCCCGGCCGCAGCCGGACCAGGGACCGCCGGGCCGTGTCGCCGTCCCGCAGGAGGTTCGCCGCGAGCTCCGCGACCGTCGGCCCCTGGAAGAGGGTGGCCATGGACAGGCGTCGGCCGAACTCCTTCTCGACGCGCGCGAGGAGCGCCACGGCGAGCACCGAGTTCCCGCCGAGGCGGAAGAAGTTGTCGTGCGCCCCCACGTCGGACGCGTCGAGGATCTCGCCCCACAGCGCGGCGAGACGCATCTGGGTGAGGCCGCTGGGCGCCACCCGGTCCTGCTCGCGCCGGTCCGGCCGGGCGGGCGCGGGCAGCGCCTTGCGGTCGATCTTGCCGTTGAGCGTGTAGGGCAGCTCCGCGAGCACCTGCACGGTCGACGGGACCATGTATCCGGGAAGCCGGGCGCCGATGTGGCCGCGCAGCACCGCGTCGCTGATCCCGGTCCCCGGGCGGGGCACCACGTAGCCGGCGATCTGCCGCTCCACGCCCGCCCCGTGGACCGTGGCGGCGGCCTGCGCGACGTCCGGGTGGGAGCCGAGGGCGGCCTCGATCTCGCCCAGTTCGATGCGGTAGCCGCGCACCTTGACCTGGTGGTCGGTCCGGCCGATGAACTCCAGGGTGCCGTCGGGGCGGAACCTGGCCAGGTCACCCGTCCGGTAGAGGCGGGCGTGCGGCGCGCTCGCGTACGGGTCGGGCACGAACCGTTCCTCGGTGAGGTCCGGCCGTCCCAGATAGCCACGGGCCACGCCCGCGCCCGCGATGTGCAGTTCGCCCGGGACCCCGATCGGAGCGGGCGCCCCGTGCCGGTCCAGGACGCGCAGGGCGGTGTTGGCGATGGGGCGCCCGATGAACACCGTGCCCGTGGTGTCCACCCGGTGCGTGCTGGACCAGATGGTCGTCTCGGTGGGCCCGTACATGTTCTGCACCCGGGCGCCCGTCACCGCCGTGATGCGCTCGGCGAGCCCCGCGGGCAGTTCCTCGCCGCCGAGCAGCAGCAGGTCCAGGCCGGCCAGCGCCGACGGGCCCCCCGGCTCGTCGAGGATCATGGCGGCCTGGGAGGGCGTGCACTGCAGCTTGGTCACGCCGTGCCGCTCGATCAGCTGCGGTACGGAGAGGCCGGGTGCCGTGTTCCGGTCGGCGTGCAGGGACCGGGCGCGGTCCAGCATCGGCAGGGAGTCGAGCACCGCGTCGTGGTCGACGCCGAAGTCGATCAGGCAGGCGATCTCGTCGACGCCGGTGTCGGCGATGCCGTCGAGGAGTTCGGCGGCCCGCTCCGGCGTGCCGAACACC
Organism: Streptomyces sp. NPDC045678; assembly: GCF_056432085.1. NCBI lineage: Bacteria > Bacillati > Actinomycetota > Actinomycetes > Kitasatosporales > Streptomycetaceae > Streptomyces > Streptomyces sp. NPDC045678. The sequence continues at coordinate 38,963 of NZ_JBWKJS010000008.1, read as the reverse complement.
GCGGCGGTGTCGTAGTACCGCTCGAAGGCGTGGTCCAGGAGGGTCCGCAGATCGTCCTCGGGCAGGTTCCGCAGGTCGTCGCCGAGTCCCAGGCTGCGGGCGAGGTTGCCGATCAGCCCGAGCGACGAGGACAGGTAGTCGCGGAACGGGCCGCGGACGGTCTCCTTGACCAGGTCCGGGTCGTCGCCGACGAACGTGTGGACCATGAGCGTGACCCGCCCCGGCCCCTCGTGGCCCGCTTCGGCCCTGGCCCCGCGGTAGAGCGCGATCTTCTCCGTGAGCTGGTCGAGGTCCTGGTTGAGGAGATGGGTCAGGAGGTGGGCGCCGGACTCGCCGGCCGCGCGGAAGGTCTCCTCGCTGCCCGCCGCCGTGACCCAGACGGGCAGCTCCGCCTGTACGGGCCGGGGCAGCGACCGGACGGCGGTCGTCCGGCCCGTGCCGTTGGGCATCTCCACCGCTTCGCCCCGCCACAGGGACCGCAGGGTGCCGATGCCGTCCAGCATGATCTTCTTGCGGTCGGCGTAGTGGTCCGGGGCGAGCACGAAGTCGTCGGCCTGCCAGCCCGAGGCGATGGACACGCCGACCCGGCCGCCGGAGAGGTTGTCGACGACCGCCCACTCCTCGGCGACGCGCAGCGGCTGGTGCAGGGGCAGCACCACGCTGCCCGCGCGCACGGCGACCCGTTCGGTGACCGCGGCGACGGCGGCGCCGGTCACCGCCGGGTTCGGGTAGATGCCCCCGAACGCGTGGAAGTGCCGCTCGGGTGTCCACACCGCCTCGAAGCCGTGGGTGTCGGCGAACCGGGCGCCCTCCAGCAGGAGCCGGTAGGCACCGGGGGCGGCCGGGCCCTCGGTCTCCGTCGCGCTGGAGAAGTAGAACAGGCTGAGGTTCGCGACCTTCCCCGGCCGGCGCGTGGCGGACCGCGCGGGATCGGGCTGCAGCACCACGGTCGACCCCTGCGTCAGCGTCCACACCAGTTCGAGGACGGAGATGTCGAAGGAGACGGTGGTGACGGCAAGCCAGGGCCCCACGCCGTCGACGCCGAACTCGTCGGTCATGGCGGCGCAGAAGTTGACGACGTTGCGGTGCTCGACCATGACCCCCTTGGGCCGGCCGGTCGAGCCGGAGGTGTAGATGGCGTACGCGAGGTCCTCGGGCCCGGCGCCGTCGGATGCGCGCGGACCGTCGGGCTCACCGATGCCCGCCGACGCGCCGAGGTCCCCGAGTTTGTCGAGGCAGACGACCTCGGTGGTGTCGGGAGTGGTGACGGTGGCGCGCAGCGCCGAGGTCGTCAGCAGCAGCCCGGCCCCGGCGTCGCCGAGGATGTACGCGTTGCGCGCGGCGGGCGCGGTCGGGTCCAGCGGTACGTACGCGGCGCCCGACTTGAGCACCGCGAGCAGCGCGACGACCAGGTCGGGGGTGCGCGGCAGGCACAGTCCGACCAGGGTGCCGGGCCGGGCGCCCCGCGCGCGCAGCAGCGCGGCGAGACGGTTCGCGCGGCGGTCGAGGTCCGCGTACGTCACGACGGTGTCGCCCTGCACGATCGCGGCCTGCCGCGGGGTCCGCCCGACCTGCCGCTCGACCAGTGAGTGCACCGTCGCGTCCGGGACGTCAAGGGCGGTGTCGTTCCACCGCTCGACGAGGAGGTGCCGCTCGTCCGCGCCGAGCAGGGACAGCTCGGAGAGCGGGGTGTGAGGGGCCGCGACCGCGGCGGTCAGCAGCGTGCTCCAGTGGTCGAGCCAGCGTTCGGCGGTCGTCGAGTCGTACAGGTCCGTCGCGAACTCCAGGACGCCGTGCAGGCCGTCGGGGCGCTCCTCCGCGATCAGCGTCGTGTCGAACTTGGCGGTGCCCGTGTGCACCTCGTCCAGCCGTGCGTCGAACCCGGGCAGCCGGAAGCTCTCCGTCGTCGCGTTCTGCAGGATGAACATGTGCTGGAAGAGCGGGCTGTAGCTCAGCGTGCGCTCCGGCTGCAGCTCCTCGACGAGCTTCTCGAAGGGGAGGTCCTGGTGCTCGAAGGCGCCGAGGGCCGTCGCGCGGACCCGCCGCAGCAGCTCGTCGAAGGTCGGCTCGCCGCTCGCGTCGACCCGCAGGACCAGGGTGTTCACGAAGAAGCCGATCAGCGGCTCCACCTCGGGCCTGACGCGCCCGGCCACCGGCGTCCCCACCGGCACGTCGACGGCTCCGCTCAGCCGCGCGAGGAGCGCGGACCAGGAGGCGAGCAGCACCATGTAGGGCGTGCAGCCGTACTGGTGCGCGAGCTCCCGCACCCGCTCCATGAGCGAGGCCGGCAGGTGGAAGGGCATCGAGCCGCCGCGGTAGGACTGGACCGCGGGGCGGGTCCGGTCGGCGGGCATTTCGAGCAGGCCGGTGACGTCGGCGAGGGCCTTCCGCCAGTACGCGAGCTCCGGGGCCAGCGCCTCGGAGGTGAGGTGCTTCCGCTGCCAGGCGGCGTAGTCGGCGTAGCGCACCGTCAGTTCGGGCAGGGGAGCGGCGTCGGCGGCGCCGGTGCGCGCCGCGTAGAGCGCGGCCAGATCGCGGTAGAGGATGCCGAGCGACCAGGCGTCGGCGGCGATGTGGTGCACCGAGAGGAGCAGGTGCGCAAGCCCCGGTGCCTCGTGCACGAGGGTGGCGCGTACGAGGGGCGCCCGGCCGATGTCGAAGGGGCGCCGGGCCTCCGCCACGGCCACCTCGTCGATGGCCTGGCGGGACGTCAGGTGCTGTTCTGTGAACGGCAGTTCGTAGGAGTCGACGACGGTGGCCACCGGCCCTTCGTCCCCGGCGCGCACCACCGTGCGCAGGGCCTCGTGGCGCTCCACGAGGTCGGCGAAGGCCGAGCGCAGCGCCTCCCACGCGCCCGGGGCGGCCTCGCCCTCCAGCGTGATCCGGCCGGACAGCACGTAGGCGGCGCTGCCGCTCTCCGGCAGCATCTCGGACATGACCCACATCCGCTGCTGCCCGAAGGACAGCGGGAGCCCGCCGTCGTCGGCCTCCACCGGGGCGATCGCCGGACGTTCGGCGCGGCGCTCGCCCCGCGCCTCCCGCAACAGCGCGATCAGCGCGTCGCGGTGGCCGGTCAGACGGGCGCGCAGCTCGTCGTCGAGTGCGCCGGGAGGCGCGCTGAAGCGCAGCCGTCCCTTCTCCTCCCACAGGCGGATGTCGCGGGCACGCAGCTCGCTGAGCAGTTCGGCGGGGGCGGTCACAGCTCTCCCTCTTCCCATTCCTCACCCGCGCCGGCGGGCACGGGCGGTGCGGACGCCCAGAGCAGGACCTCCAGGTTCTCGGCGAGCGCGGACACGGTGGGCCGGGTGAACACGGTGCGCGCCGTGACGTCGACGCCGTGCTCCTCGCTCAGTCGCAGGGCGGCCCGCGTGGCGGCCAGCGAATGGCCGCCAGACTGGAAGAAGTCGTCGTCGCACCCCACCCGTTCGACCCCCAGGACGTCCGCGAAGACGGCGGCCACGGACTTCTCCAGAGCGGTCTCGGGTTCGCGCCCCCGGACCGTCTGCGGCTCCGGCTCGGGCAGCAGCGAGCGGGCCACCTTGCCCGCGACGGTCAGCGGCAGGGCGTCCAGCGGCACGAAGACCGTGGGCACCATGTACTCGGGCAGCCGGTCCAGGCAGTGGCGCCTGAGGTCGGCCGCGGACGGCGGCTCGCCGTCCGCCACCACCCAGGCCATCAGCGCCTGGGCCGCACCGCTCCCGCGCGCCTCCACCACGGCTTCCTTGAGCGCGGGATGGCTCAGGAGCGCCGCGGCCACCTCGCCGGGCTCGACCCGGAACCCGCGCACCTTGACCTGGTGGTCCACGCGCCCGAGGTGTTCCAGGGTGCCGTCGGCCCGCCACCGGGCGAGGTCCCCCGTGCGGTACATGCGCTCGCCCGCGGTGAACGGATCCGGCACGAACGCCTTGTCCGTGAGGTCCGGCCGGTGCAGATAGCCCCGGGCCAGACAGGGTCCCGCCACGTGCACCTCACCGGGCACGCCCTGCGGCACGGGGGCGCCGTGCGGGTCGAGCACCCGGATCCGCACGTTGTCGACGGCGGTGCCCACCGGGGGCAGGTGCTCCCACGTGTCCGGCGCGCCCCGCAGCGTGTACGACGTGATCACATGGGCCTCCGAGGGCCCGTACTGGTTGTGCAGCACCGCCCCCGTGTGCCGGAAGAAGTCCCGCAGCTCCTCGGTCACCTGGAGCTGCTCCCCGGCGCTGAACACCTCGCGCAGCTCCGCGGGCCACCGGCCGCCGCGGGCCCGCGCCACCTCGGCGAGCTGCTGCAGGGCGACGTACGGGAGGAAGAGGCGGGTGATGCCCTCCTCCTGGACGTACGGCAGAAGGCGCATCGCGTCCCTGCGCGTCTCGGCGTCGACCAGCACGACGGTGCCGCCCGCCGCCCAGGTGCCGAACATCTCCATCATGCAGATGTCGAAGTGCAGCGGGCTGAACTGCAGGACCCGGTCGTCGGGGGCGAAGGGGAAGGCCTCCGTCTGCCAGGCGAGCAGGTTGGTGATCGCGCCGTGCCGCATGGCGATGCCCTTGGGCTTGCCCGTGGACCCGGACGTGTAGATCACGTAGATCAGGTCGTCCCGGTCCGTCGCGGGCAGGGGCGCGTCGGCCGGCACGGCGGACCGGTCGAGGTCGTCGAGGCGCAGCAGCGTCGGCTCACGGTCCGCGCCGACGTCCAGGGGCGCGTCGCTGAGGACGAGGTCGGGATCGGCCTCGTCGAGCATCTGACGGGTGCGCTCGGCCGGGTGGTCGGGGTCGAGCGGCAGGAAGGCGGCACCGGCCTTCATGACGGCGAGCACCGCGACCAGCTGGCGCGGCGACCGCCGGGTGTGGAGGCCGACGAGGGTGCCCCGGCCCACGCCGCGGTCCCACAGCAGGACGGCGAGACCGGTGCTCTCCTCGTCCAGGCGGGCGTAGGTCAGCGACTGGTCCGCCATGGTCACCGCGACGGCGTCGGGGCGCAGCGCCGCCTGCTCGGTGACGTACCGGTGCACGGGCCGGTCCAGGTCGAAGGGCCGGTCCGCACCCAGGCCCGCCTCGATGGCGCGCTGCCGGTCCGCCGGAGTGAGCAGCGGCAGCCGGGAGACGTCGGAGCCGGGGGCGTCGAGCGCCGCACCGAGGAGCTGCCGGAAGGCGTCGGCCAGGCCGCGGGCCGTCGCGGGGTCGAAGAGGTCCCGCGCGTACTCCAGCGAGCAGGCGACGCTGTCGCCCCGGTGCTCCGCGAAGAGCGTCAGGTCGAACTTGGCGGTGCCGTTGTGCACGTCCGCGCGGGAGACCGTGACGCCGCCCGTCTCGGTGTCGGACAGCGGCGACTCGAAGTACGTCAGCATCGCCTGGAAGACCGGGGTGTGGCTGAGGGACCGCTGCGGGGCGGTCTCGGCGACGATGCGCTGGAACGGCACGTCCAGGTGGTCGATGCCTTCGAGGAAGGTGCGCTGGACGTGGCCGAGGAGCTCCTCGAAGGTGGCGGCGGCGGTCAGGTCGACGCGCAGCGGCAGCGTCTTGACGAAGAAGCCCACCAGGGACGCCGCCTGCGGCTGGTCCCGGTTGCCCACGGGCGTCCCGACGACCACCTCGTCGCTGCGCCCGCAGCGGGCCAGGGCGGCGGCCCAGCAGGTGAGGAGCACCACGTACGGGGTGACGCGGGCCCGTGCGGCCACCTCGGCGAGACGGGCCGTCGTCCGCGCGTCGAGGACGAAGTCGACGGTGTCGCCCTCGAACGACGGGTGCAGGGGCCGCGGCCGGTCGGCGGGCAGTTCTAGCAGGGGCGGAGCATCCGCCAACTGCCGCTGCCAATAGGAGAGTTGGAGGTGCTCGTCCAGGGGTGACAGGGTGTCCCGCTGCCACGCGGAGACGTCCGCGTAGTGCAGGGAGAGCGGCGCCAGCGCGGACGGTTCGGCGTCGGCGTCGTACAGGACGAACAGCTCGCGGAAGAGTACGGAGAGCGAAGCGGCGTCCGCGGCGATGTGGTGCAGGGCGAGGACGAGGTACGTCTCCCGGGGCGCCGTGGTCACCAGCACCGCGCGCAGCAGCCGCCCGGCCGCCAGGTCGAACCGCTCCCGGCCCGCCGCGCGTGCGACACCGGCGAGCTCCTTCTCCCGCTCCTCGGGCGGCAGTCCCGTCAGATCGACGCGCGCCACGTCGAGCGGGGCGGGGTCGAGGACGACCTGCCGGGGAGTGCCGTCGTCCCCGGTGCGGAAGGCGGTGCGCAGCGCCTCGTGCCGGTTGGCCACCTGGGAGAGGCAGGAGACGAGGACCTCGGGGCGCAGCGGCCCGTCGAGCCGGATGACGCCGCTGATCACGTACGTCGGCCGGTGCCCCTCCAGCTGGTCGAGCACCCAGAGCGCCTCCTGCCCCGGCGAGAGCGGGAAGGAGCGGCCGTCGCGCGGCAGCGCGGGCACCGGCGCGGCGGCCCGTGCCTGTGCGCCGAGGTGGGCGAGCAGACCGGGCTTGTGGTCGATCAGGCGGTCGCGGAGCCGCGCGGTCAGCGCGCCCTTCGCCGCCGACACACGCAGTTCGCCGTCCTCCGCCGTCAGCCGGATCCGGGCGTCCTCCACGGCCCGGAGCAGATCGGCGAGTTCCCGGAACGCTTCGGTGGCCTCCTGGTCCCTGCTCACAGAGTGATCTCCTCTCGTTCCGTGGGGTCGTCCCATGCGTCGAGCTCGGCGGCCAGCTGTTCCAGCACGTACGCGGTGAGTTCCTCGACGGAGGCGCCCTCGAGGAAGCGCACGATCGGGACGACGACCCCGAGGTCGTTCTTGATGCGGTTGCGGATGTCCAGGGACATCAGGGAGTCGAGCCCCAGCTCGGTGACGGGCTGCTGGGGGTCGAGGTCCGGGCCGAGGCCGAGCACCCCGGCGAGGCGTTCCGTCAGGTATCCGCCGACGATCGCGGCCCGTTCCGCGGGATCGGCGCCCGCGCACTTGTGCAGCAGCGCGGTCGCGCCGCTGTCGCCCGCCTCGTCGAGGAAACCGGCGAACTGCTGGGTGCGCCGGGCCGTGGGGAAGGCCTCGAACACGTCGGACCAGTCGATCCGCGCGACCGTGGCCTGCCGGGGGTCCTTGTCGAGGACGCGGTCGAGGACCTCCAGCGCCTCGGCCGGGCGCATGCTGCCCACGCCCACCCGGGCGAGCTGGTCCAGGCCCTTCTCGCGCACGGCGAGACCCACGTCGTTCCACGGGCCGTAACCGAGCGCGGTACCGGCCGCCCCCCGCGCGCGCCGGTGATGGGCGAGCGCGTCGAGGAACGCGTTGGCGGCCGCGTAGTTGGCGGCCCCCACCCCGATCGGCCCGAAGACGGCGGGCAGCGCCGAGACCAGCAGGAACAGCCGCGCGTCGGCGAAGACGCGGTGCAGGTTCCAGGAGCCCGCGACCTTGGGCGCCGCGACCTCCCGCAGCCGCTCCACGCTCAGGTCGGCGAGGAGCGCGCCGTTCACGACCCCCGCCAGGTGGACCACGCCGACCACCTCGGGCAGCCCGAGGAGCGCGAGCTGCTCCGGCAGGGCCCGGACCGCCGGCGCGGACGCCACGTCCACCGCCAGGGTGGTGACCCGCGCGCCCAGCGCTGTCAGCTCGTCCACCGCGGCACGCTGCGCGTCGGTGCTCAGGCCGCGCCTGCTGGTCAGGACCAGGTGGCGGGCGCCGCGCTGCACCATGCGCCCGGCGACGGCGAGCCCGAGGTCGCCGAGGCCGCCGGTGAGCAGATACGTGCCGGTCGGGTCGAGCCGCGGCAGCACGTCGGCCGGGCGGGCCAGCACGGTGTCGCGCACCAGCCGGGGCGCGAGCAACCGTTCGCCGCGCAGCGCCAGTTGGTCGGCCGTGCCGTCACGCGGGGCGAGCAGCACGGACGCCAGGCGCCGGCCGGTCGGTCGGTCCGCCTCCCCGGCGGGGTCCAGGTCGACGAGGCCGCCCCAGATGTCGGGCTGTTCGGCGGCGAGCACCCTGCCGAGCCCCCAGACGGGGGCCTGCAGCACGCCCGGCAGGGTGACGTCGTCGCGGGCGGGCTGCGCGCCGCGGGTCACCAGCCACAGCCGTCCGCAGCGCGTGGGGTCGTCCAGCTCCAGGGCGGCCCGGACCAGCGCGAGCGCCGCCTCGCTGCCGTGGCGCTGGGAGTCCTCCACGGCCTCGGTCGTCGGCACGTCGTCCGTAACGGACCCGGCGGTGTCGGCGGCCCCCGCGGCGTCCAGCGGCCACAGCAGGGCGACGCCGTGCAACGGGCCCTCGGCGACGGCCCGGTAGAGCGCGCGCCGCACCGCCGTGGCGTCCGGCTCCCCGGCGGCGTGGACCACGTCCGCGGTGTGGCCCGCGGCCCGCAGCTCGTCGGCCACCGCGTCGCCGTACCCGTGGGAGTCGGCGAGGACGAGCCAGCGTCCCGGGCTCAGCTCGGTGGCCGCGGGCCCGTCCGTGTCGGCCCACTCGGTGCGGTAGCAGAGCTCCGCGCCGGCGTCCGCGTGCTCGCCGTCCGCCTCCACCAGACGCATGCGCAGGCCCTCGGCGCGGGCGACCGTGCCCGCGTCGTCGAAGAGGCGTACGTCGGCGACGAGTTCGTCGGCGCCCTCGGCCAGGGGCGTGCGCACCACGTGGGAGTGGATCGTGCCCCGGGGGGAGCGCAGGATCTCGAAGGAACCCACACCGCTGGGCAGGGCGAGCGCCTCCGAGCCGCTGAGCGCGCCGGGAGCCAACGCGCCGAGCAGCAGGAACGCGTTGTCGAGCAGCGCGGGGTGGAACTGGTAGGCCTCCTCCGCGGGGCCCTCCGGCACCGAGAGGCGGCCGAGCACCTCGCGCTCGCCGACCCAGACGTTCTCCAGGCACCGCATGGCGGGTCCGTAGGCGGCGCCCGCGGCCTCGATCCGGCCGAAGAACTCCGCCACGTCGAACTCCGCGAGGCCCCGGGCGAGGAGGGACTCGGCGTCGGCGTCCAGCGCGTCGGCCGCGGTTTCCCGGCCCGTGCCGGGCGCCGCCGCGTCCGCCGCGTCCGCCGCGGGGCGGATCGTGACGCGGTCCGCACGCGGCTCGCGCACCGCCGGGTCCGCCGCGGCGATCTCCCGCAGCCGGTCCAACTGGGGCAGCCCGTCCAGCACCTCGTCGGGGGCGGGCCCGAAGTCGAGGAGGCAGGCGAGCTCGTCGGCGCCCACGTCCGCGAGCCGCCGCACCAGCGGCAGGCAGGACTCCGGGGAGCCGATGAGCGACCTCTCGGCGGCGAACCGGTCGTAGAGGAAGGAGACGAAGCGGGTCAGCTCCTCGTCCGGCAGCGTGCTGATGTCGACGTCCTCGCCGTGCCCGCGGCTGCGGGCCAGCCCCTTGAGCAGGCCCAGGTTCGCCTTCAGATACGTGCAGTACGGGTCCTTCGCCCGGCCCACGGCGGTGTCCGCGTCCGCGCCGACGAAGGTGTGCAGCATGACCGTCACGCACCCCTCGGCCGGATCGAACCCGGCCTCGGCGCGGGCGGCCCGGTACCGGGCGATGTTCTCGGCGAGCCCCTCCACGCCCTGGTCGAGCAGGTGCGTAAGCAGGTTCGCGCCGGCCCGCCCGGCCCGCTCGAAGCTCTCGGGCGAGCTGGCGGCGGTCAGCCAGAGCGGCAGCTCCGGCTGCACGGGGCGCGGATAGGTGCGCACGCGGATCGGCGCGCCCGTGCCGCTGGTCGCGGGCACCTGCTCGCCCCGCCACAGGGCGCGCAGGGTCGGCACCGCCTCGGCCAGGTAGGTGTTGCGCGTCGCGTAGCGCTCGGGGAAGAACGCGAAGTCGTCCGGGTTCCAGCCGGAGGCGAGGGAGATGCCCACCCGGCCGCCCGACAGGTGGTCGACGACGGCCCACTCCTCCGCGGTGCGCAGCGGATCGTGCAGCGGCGCCACCACGCTGCCCGCCCGCAGCCCGATGCGCCGGGTCTCCCTGGCGAGGGCCGCGTGCAGCAGTGCGGGGTTCGGGTAGAGCGAGCCGAGCGGGGTGAAGTGCCGCTCCGGCACCCACACGCTGTGGAAGTCGTGCTCGTCGCCGAAGCGGGCGCTGCGCACGAGCAGGTCGTAACGGTCCGCCCCGGCCAGCGCGTTCTCGTCGCTGGCGAAGAACATCAGGCTGAACTTCATGCCGCACCCTCCGCGTCGGTCGTGAGGGCGGCCGCCTCGCGGGCGCCCTCGTTGCTGGGCAGGGCGCCGACCAGCCGAGCACTGGCGTGCTCGGTCCACTCGGGGCCCCCGGTCTCGTCCCGGCTGTGCACGCTGAAGGACAGGGATCCGTCCGTACGCCGGTGGAGGGCGGCCTGCACCACGCGCGCCCCGTCCCGCGGGACGCTGAGCATGCTCTGGTAGCGCACGTCGCGCAGGACGTAGCGGCCCTCCGGGTCCAGCTCGCGGGCGGCGGCCAGGGCCAGTTCGATGTAGCTGGTGCCGGGTGCGACCACCCGCCCCTGGATCCGGTGGTCGTCGAGGACCGCCACCTGCCCCTGGGCCAGCACCCGTTGCCACACATGACGTCCGGGCTCCGCCGCCACCGACGGCAGCGGCCGCCCGAGGAGCGGGTGCCAGGAGACGTCGGGGGAGGGCTCGTCGGCGGGGGAGCGGCGCCGGTCCTGCGCGGCCGTGCCGCCGGGCGACACCTGGTCGGGCAGCCAGTACCGGCTGCGCAGGAAGGGGGCGGAGGGCAGCGGCCTGCGGCGGCCGGGGCGGCCCCGGCGCACGGCCGTCCAGTCCGGCTCGAAGCCCGCGCTCCACACGGCGCCCGCCGCGCGCGTCAGGGACAGCTCCTCCGGTGTGCCGCCGCGCAGCGAGGAGACCCAGAGGCCGCCCGCGGTGTTCTTGGTGATCCGCCGGGCCAGCGGGGCGAGGACCGCGTCCGGACCGATCTCCACGCCGGTGACGCAGCCGTCCGCCACGAGCGTCGCCACGCCGTCGGCGAAGCGCACGGCCCGGCGCAGCTGGTCCACCCAGTAGTCGGGGGTGGCGAACAGCTCGTCCTCCTCGCGGCCCGTCACCGAGGACACCAGGGGCGTCCGGGGCGGCCGCAGCGTCACCCGGGCGAGCGCCGCGCGGAACTCGTCGAGGACGGGCTCGACGAGCGGCGAGTGGAAGGCGTGCGAGGTGCGGACCGGCGCGGACTGGTGGCCGCGCTCGCGCAGCACCTCGGCGACGGCGTCCAGCGCCTCGGCCGACCCCGAGATCACCGTCTCGTCCGGTCCGTTGACCGCGGCCACGGCGGCCCGGTCGGCGTACGGAGCCAGCGCGTCGCGGACGATGTCCTCCCCGGCCCGCACGGCGCGCATGGCCCCACCGGCCGGCAGGCCCTGGGTGAGGCGGGCCCGGGTGCCTAGCAGGACCAGCGCGTCCTCCAGCTCGAACACCCCGGCCAGGCACGCGGCGACGTATTCGCCGACGCTGTGCCCGAACATGCGGTCCGGGGTCACCCCGAACGAGCGCCACAGGGCGGCCAGGGCGTACTCCACGGCGAAGATCGCGGGCTGGGCGTACTCGGTCCGTGCCAGCGCGTCGGCGTCCGTGACGACCGCGTGCAGATCCCAGCCGAAGTGCCGCTCGATCACCCGGGCGCAGTCGTCGAAGGCCTCCCGGTACGCCGGCCGGCTCTCGTACGACTCCGTGCCCATGCCGGGGCGCTGGGCCCCCTGCCCGGTGAAGAGGAAGGCGAGCGGGCCGCGGCGGCGCGGCGCGTGGCCGGCCAGCGCGTCGGACGCCGGACGGCCGGTCTCGGCGAAGCGGGCCAGGACCTGCCGCGCCTGCGCCGCGTCGGACGCGGTCACGGCCAGCCGGTGCGGCCGCAGGGTGCGGGCGGTCGACGCGGTGTGGACGGCGTCCGCCCAGGTGACCGTCGTACCGTCCAGGGCGTTCGCGTAGCGCCCGGCCAGGCCGCGCAGCGCTTCGGGCGTCCGCGCCGACAGCAACAGGGCTTCGGACACGGGCCGTTGGCCGTCCGGGGAGCCCTCCGTGGCACTGGCCGCGGCCGGGGTCTCCTCGACGGGAGCCTCGCCGACGACGACGTGCACGTTGGTGCCGCCGAACCCGAAGGCGCTGACACCCGCGGTGCGCCGCTCCGCCGGCCACTCCCGCGGGGCGGTGGGCACGGTCAGCGGCGACTCCAGGTCCGCGATGTGCGGGTTGAGCCGCGTCAGGTGGATCTGGCCCGGGATGGTGGCGTGCCGCAGGGCGAGCACCACCTTGATGAGGCCGGCGATGCCCGCGGCGGACTCGGTGTGGCCGATGTTCGCCTTCACCGAGCCGACGTGGACCGGCGTGAGGGCCCCGTCCCTGCCGTCGCCCAGCGCCTCGGTCAGCGCCTCGAACTCGATGGGGTCGCCGAGCGCGGTGCCGGTGCCGTGCGCCTCGATGTAGCCGAGCCGGTCGCGGTCGAGGCCGGCCGCCGCCCACGCGGTGCGCACGACGTCCACCTGCGCCCGGCCGTGCGGCGCGGTCAGCCCGTTGGACCGGCCGTCCTGGTTCGCGGCCGAGCCGGGGATGACGGCGAGCACCTCGTCGCCGTCCGCGCGGGCCCGGGACAGGGGCTTGAGGACGACGACGCCGCAGCCCTCCGACCGCACGTATCCGTCGGCCCGCTCGTCGAAGACCTTGCAACGGCCGTCCGCGGCCATCATGTTGGCGCGGGAGAAGACGGCGGTCAGCTCCGGGGACAGGATGAGGTTGACGCCCGCCGCGAGCGCCGTGGTCGTCTCGCCGCGGCGCAGTGACTCGCACGCCTGGTGCACCGCGAGCAGGGACGAGGAACAGGCGGTGTCCACCGCGAGGCTGGGGCCGCGCAGGTCCCACAGGTACGAGAGCCTGGCCGCGGCCACGCTCAGCGCGTTGCCCGTCCCGTAGTACGCGTCGAGCGCGGAGTCCGTGCCCGCGGTCAGACGGGAGTAGTCGTTGTTGCTGATGCCGACGTAGACGCCGGTGGCGCTGCCGGCCAGGGTGTCGGGGTGGATCGCGGCGTTCTCCAGGGCCTCCGACGCCACTTCGAGCAGCAGCCGGTGCTGCGGGTCGATGGCGGCGGCCTCGGTCGGCGAGATGCCGAAGAACTCCGGTTCGAAGCCGTCGACCTGGTCGAGGAAGCCGCCCCACCGGGTGCTGACGGCGCCCGGGACGCGCAGCTGCGGGTCGTAGAGCGCGTCGGCGTCCCAGCGGTCGGCCGGCACCTCCACGATGGCGTCGCCGCCGTCCCGCACGAGGCGCCAGTACGCCTCCGTGTCCTCGGCGCCGGGGAACCGGCAGGCCATCCCCACCACGGCGATCGGCTCGTCGGCCCCCGTCGGAGCGGCCGTGGGCGCGGCCTCCCCGGTCACCCCGGCCTCCCCGCCCTCCCGGGCGAGGTGCCGTGCGACGTCCTCGGCGGTCTGGAACCGGTAGAGGAGCGCGGCGGGCAGCCGGCGGCCCAGGGTGCGCTGGAGGGCGCCCGAAATGGCCACGGTGGCGGCGGAGTCCAGGCCGTACGCCGCGAAGTTCTCGTCGGGCGCGATGTCCTCGGGGGACATCTCCAGGTGCTCGGCGACGGCCGCGACCACGGCGTCGACGTAGCGCGCCTCCGAGGCGGAGACGGAGGCGGGGGCGGCGGCCGAGGCCGGGGCCGCGTCCTCCGGGGCCCGGCGCGCGGGGGCCGGGCGTCGGGCGGAGCGCCAGACCGCGACCGTGTCCAGGGTGCCGTCGAGGTAGCCGCTCCGGGCGGCGCGGCGGGCGATCTTCCCGCTCGACGTCTTGGGGACGGCACGGTTCCGCAGCAGGACGAGGGCGTCCAGCGTCACCTCGTGCTCGGCGGCGAGGACGGCGGCCACGGCGGACCCGAGCGCGTCGGCGTCGACGTCCTCGTGGCGCACCTCCTGGACGACCACGACGCGCTCCTGGCCGTCGGACTCGACGGCGAAGGCGGCCGTGCAGCCGGGCCGGAAGACCGGGTCCACGTCCTCGACGGTGCGCTCGATGTCCTGGGGGTAGAGGTTGCGTCCGCGGACGATGATCAGGTCCTTGATGCGGCCCGTGATGCACAGCTGTCCGTCGGCGGTGAGGAAGCCCTTGTCGCCGGTGGCGAGCCACGGCAGGGCGTCGTCCGGTTCGCCGGCGAGCCGGTTGCCGAAGGCGGTGCGGGTCTCCTCGGGCCGCTGCCAGTAGCCGCTTCCCGCGCTGGGGCCGCGCAGCCAGATCTCGCCGATGGCGCCGGGCTCCAGGGGCCGCAGGGTCTCCGGGTCGACGACGAGCAGTTCCTGGTCGAGGTGGGCGCGTCCGCAGGCGAGTACGGCGTGCGTGTCCGGGGCGCCGGGGTCCGCGGGGGCGGCCCGGTCCTGTTCGAGCCCGGTGCCGTCCAGGTGCTGCACGCGGGCGCCCTCTCCGGCGTATCCGGAGGTGACGAAGACGGAGTTCTCGGCGAGGCCGTAGGCCGGGTACCAGGCGTCGGGGCGGAAGCCGTGGTCCGCGTAGAGGCCGGCGAAGCGCTCCAGGGTGTCGGCGCGGATCGGCTCGGCCGCGTTGAGGGCGATGCGCCAGCCGCTCAGGTCCAGGCCCGCGCGGTCCTCGGGCCGGGTGCGGCGCACGCACAGCTCGTAGGCGAAGTTGGGGGCGCAGGAGAAGGTGCCGCCGAAGTCGGACAGGGCGCGCAGCCAGCGGACCGGGTCCTGGAGGAACGCCTCGGGCGGCATGTACACGAGCCGGGCGCCCCAGTTCAGGGAGAGCAGCAGGTTCGCGATCAGGCCCATGTCGTGGAAGAGCGGAAGCCAGGAGACCAGCACTGGCTGCTCGGCGTGGTCCATGGCGTGCGCCATCATGCCGAGGTTGTGCAGCAGGTTGGCGTGGCTGAGCATCACGCCCTTGGGCGCGCCGGTGGACCCGGACGTGTACTGGAGGAAGGCCAGCCGGTCGGGGTCGTCGTCGGGGGCGCGCCAGGCCTCGGCGGCCTCCGGGGGAACCGAGTCGGTGGCGATCCAGCGTGCGGTGAAGGCGCTGGTGGCGGCCAGCCGGTCGTGCAGCGCGGCCGGGGCCGCGATCACGGCGGCGCCGCAGTCCTCGGCCACCGCGTAGAGACGGGCCGCGTGTTTGTCGGAGCGCGGCGGGTAGGCGGGCACCGCCACCATGCCCGCGTACAGGCAGCCGTAGAAGGCGACGGCGAACTCGGGGCCCGAGGGGCAGAGCATGAGCACGCGGTCCCCGGGGCCCGCGATCTCCCGCAGCCGGGCCGCGAGGGCCCGGGCGCGGAGGTCCAGGTCGGCGAAGGTGAGTTCCTCCGTGACCCGCGTGCCGTCGGCGAGGAAGGTGAACGCCGTCCGCTCGGGGTGCTCGGTGCTGCGTGCCCTGAGGAGGTCCACCAAGGTACGGGCCGACGGGGCCGATGGCACTGACTGGGGTATACCGCTCACTTCTGCCTCTCTCGGAACCTCGGAAGATGCCGGGCGCCAGGCGGTGGGAGAGCACCGCCCGGCGCCGGAGCCGCCGCACGCGGCGCGTGTGTTACTCGGCGGTCGCGGGCTGCGGCGGGTAGAACAGGTGGACGGCCGGGGCGGCCCGCTTGAGCGCGCCGACCATCTCCTCCGCCGAGGCGAGCGGGATGACCTTGCCCTCTTCGAAGGCGCCCGTGGAGTAGCCGGTCAGTACGGCCGCGTGGGCGGCCTCGGCGTCCGGGAAGTCCACGACGACCGCGAAGTTGTACTCGATGTCGCGGGTGAACCAGTAGTTCACGACGGTGCCGCCGAGCGCGCCGTAGAACTTGAAGGCGTGCTCGTCGCGGGCGATGACCGCCTGCGGGTCCTCCAGGATGGTCTTGACCACGTCCTGCGTGTAACGGGCGAGAATCATGAACTGCACGGGGTACCCCTCCAGGAATACGTCGGCTCAGCGCGCCCGGAAGACTCCGGAAGAGGGCGAGCCACAGGATCACTTTCAGCCATGCTTCCGGCACCCCGGGTGCCGGAACAACCGCATGGCAGCAAGACGACAGCCGCTGGCACCCTGTGGCCAGCGGCCGTCAAGTGGCTGCTCAGGCAGGCGTGTTGGCGTTCCGCAGGGCCGCATCGGTGAGGGCTCCCGCGGCGCCGACGTAGCCGGCCGGGTCGCACAATGCGGCCAGCTCGCCGGGGGCGAAGTCGGCGTCCGCGAGGGCGCCGAGCGCCTTCTCCAGGGGTTCACCGGTGCTCCGGGAGCGGTCCGCGGCCCGGGTGAGCAACCGCCGGGCCCCGGCCTTGCCGAGACGGGGTGCGAGCACGGCGGTGAGCCGCTCCGAGACGATCCGGCCGCCGGTGAGCGCCAGGTTCTCGCGCATGCGCTCCGGATGCACCCGGAGCCCCTCGGCGAGCTCCCGCGCCGTCCAGGACGCGCCGCCCGTCAGCCGCAGGCATTCGCGCAGCGGCTGCCACTCCGCGTGCCAGGCCCCCGCCGAACGCTCGTCCTCGCCCAGCATCGACTGCGTCAACCCGCCCGCAAGGGCGGGCACTTGCAGGGCGGCGCTGCGGATCAGCGTGGCCAGCACGGGGTTGCGCTTGTGCGGCATGGCCGAGGAGCTGCCCCGCCCGGCCCCGCCCGGTTCGGCGAGCTCACCGATCTCGGTCCTGGCCAACGTCTGCACGTCCACCGCCAGTTTGCCCAGCGCGCCCGTGACGAAGGCGAGCAGGGACGCGAGGTCGGCGACCGGGGTGCGCAGCGCGTGCCACGGCAGGGCGGGGCGGGCCAGGCCGGTCTCCGCGGCGAACGCCTCGGTCAGCCGGTGGACGTAGTCGGTGTCCGGCGCGGTCGGCCCCGCGTACTCCAGGTATCCGGCCAGCGTCCCCGCCGCGCCGCCCAGGGAGACGGGCAGCCCGTTCTCCCGCACCCGCTCGAGCCGGTCGAGGGCGTCCAGGACCAGCTGGCGCCACCCCGCCGCCTTCAGGCCGAACGTGGTCGGCACGGCGTGCAGCGCGAGGGTGCGCCCCGGCATGACGGTGTCGCGGTGCTCCTCGGCGAGGCGGGCCAGCGCCCGCGCCGTCGCCCCGAGGTCGTCGCGGATCAGGCGCAGCGCCCGGTCGGCGACGAGCATCGCCGCGGTGTCCAGGATGTCCTGGCTGGTCGAGCCGCGGTGGACGTACTCGGCCGCCTCCTCGTCGACCGCGGCCACCACCCGGGTGAAGGCGGGCACCAGGCCCACGACGGGGTTGGCGGCCTCGCGGGCGGCGACGGACAGGGCGCGCAGGTCGAGGAGTTCGGCGCGGGCCGCCCCGGTGATGATCCGCGCGGCCCGCTCCGGAACCGTGCCGAGACGGGCCTGGGCGCGGGCGAGGGCCGCCTCGGCGTCCAGCATCGCCTGGAGCCACGCCGGGTCGGCCACCACCGCCTCGACGGGGGTGCCGGCCCGCACCGGGGACAGCAGCCCCGCGTCCTGCGCGGCGTGCGGCAGGTGGGGGGCGTCGGTCATGCGAGGACTCCGATCGGCTCGTGCACGTCGTCGGCACCGGGGGCCGCGACGGGCGGCAGCGCGTGCAGGGCGGCGGCGATGGCGTCGGAGTCCGCGAGGGTCACCGAGTCCACCCCTGGCCGGATGCCGGCCGCGGTCACCCAGTGCACGCCCTCGGTGGGCACCCCGTAGGCGAACCGGCGCGGATGGGCCCGGCCCTCGGCGTCCACCACGTGGTAGGGCCGTTCCGTCACCGCGAGGCCGCCCGTCTCGTGGTGGCCGCCCCCTTCCTCCGGTATCCGGTACGGCGCGGCCTGGCCGGAGCCGAGCAGGTACGACAGGAGGGGGTCCGCGCTGCGGCGCAGGTCGGGCTCCTGGAGCCGGGCCTCGATGAGCACCCGGGCGCGCACGGGCGGCCCCGGCACCCGTGCCGAGCGGGCGGTGAACGCGGCTTCCCGCCCCGACGTCTCGACGCGTATCTCGGTGCCGGGACCGAGCAGTTCGACGACCCCGGCGTCCATCAGGGCGATCAGTTCCTCGATCCGGGAGACCGGCGGCCCGATGGACAGGAAGCCGTTGAACGGCGTGTACCACTCGCTCAGTTCGTGCCGGTGGGAGGCGCCGTCGAGGCCCGCGTGGTCCACCACGAGACGCACCTCGTTGCGCAGGTCCCGCAGCACGTCGAGTGCCGCCTTCAGCGGGCCGTCGCGGTTGCCCTTGCGCGCCTCGGCGACGTCCCGTGCCAGGTGGTCCCGCGCCCAGGCGCCGAAGTCTTCCCGGTCGGCGAACTCGCGGTCCCGGTACGGTTGCGCGAGCTCGTCCCAGCGCAGCCGCTCCCGGACACCGAGGGCGTCGAGCAGCGCCTCGCGCTCCCCGGGGCCCGCGGCGGCCGCGTAGCGGTCGAGGAAGGCGGCTTCCTCGGCGCCGCGCCCCGACTCCCTGAGCAGCGCGGCGTAGTAGACGCTCTCCACCTCGGCGGCGACGAGCGGCCACAGCTCCTCGCCGAACCGCACCCGCCTGCCGAGGCGGGCCCGCTCGCGGAACCCGGCGATCACCTCCGGCGTCAGCAGCCTCGGCCGGTGCCGCTCGGACACGCCCTTCTGGTTCTCGCCGCGCGCGTGGTACGGGATGCCGCGCCGGGAGGTCGCGTACATCCGCGGCTCCCGGCCCGACGGCCGGTACACCAGCCGCTCGCGGTCCTGGACGAACGTGCCGCCCCGGCCGGTGGTCAGCAGCGCCAGATGGTCGAAGAAGCACAGCCCGAGACCGCGCAGCAGCACCTCGTCGCCGGGCCGGACGGCGCCGAGGTCGACGTCGGCGGGGTTGGCGGGGAGCACATGGGTGAGGCCGTGGCGGCGTGCCAGGTACGTGGTCCGCAGCTCGCGCGCGAGCGGACGCACCGGGGTGTGCCCCTGGGCGAGCACCACCGCGTCCAGGCCCCCGAGCCAGGTGCCGTCCTCCAGACAGACGCTCTGGGTCTCCCCGGTGTCCAGCAGGGCGACGGCCCGCGTCCTGTGCACCTCCACGCAGACGTGTGCGGGAGCGCGGTCCACGACGCGCCGGAACGCGGCGCGCAGGTAGCGGCCGTACAGGGCGCGGGTCGGGTACGTGTCAGGACCCAGCGCCCCGGCGGCGGCACGCGTCGCGTCGTCGGGGTCCGTGCCGTCGCCGGCGGCCACCCGCACCGCCCACTCGTACAGGCTCGGCCCGGGCTCCACCGGCCCTCGCAGGTCACAGCTGTCGTCGGTGTACAGGGTGATCTGCGAGGCCACGGTGTTCATCAGGAGCTGCGGGGGCTGGTCGGTGCGCCAGACGGCGCCCGCGCCCGGTTCCCCCGGATCCACCAGATGCACGGTCAGTGAGCCGTGCGCCGGATCGTGCCGCTCCCGGGCCAGCAGCCGTTCGAGCACGGAGAGCCCGCGCGGACCGGCTCCGACGACGCACACCGTCTTGTGCGCGCCACCGGGTCCGACGGGCGGGAGCGGCGCGGCTGTCACGTCAAGTCCGCGCACAGCAGGCGCATATCGCGGTGGGCCAGGTGCCACACCGTGTGGTAGCTCTCGACCAGCGGCGAGGTCACATAGGTCGGGTCGCCGCCCCGCACCCGGTCCAGCGCGGACCGCAGCCGGGCCGGGTAGCTCTCCCAGAGCGGGTGGGCGGCGCCGACCGCGTCGACGGCGGCGGCCGCGTCCGCGTCGAACGCGGCGAGCTTCTCGCCGATGCCGTCGCCCTGGCGCTGGTAGTCCGTCACCAGGTACTTGAGCGAGGAGTCGTGGGCCTCGAAGCCGGCCAGCGCCGCTCGGGCCCCGGCGCGCTCCTCGGGGGAGGCGTCCTTCCGCCACGCGGCCAGCAGGTCCTTGGCCCGCTGCGTGCCGTCCGGCGTGAGGCCGTACAGCTCCCCGCGGGGGCTCTTCACCAGACGGACCAGGCCGTCGTCCTGGAGCCGGGCCAGGGTCGCCCCGGCGTCCGCCACGCCCCACGCCTCGAAGCGTTCCGTGGCGAGCCAGCCCGCCACGTGCAGCGCGTGCAGCACGCGGGTGCCGGGGCCGGCCAGGGCCTCGTCGGCGTGGCCGGGCAGGTGCAGAGAAGTCGTCATGGTGCTCGTCCTTTGTGCGTCGTACGGGGAAATGGGCGCCCACCCGGTGGCGTGCGGGCTGCGGGTCAGCGCCTCACAGGAAGGCCTTGGCATGGGCGACGGCCAGCTCCGCCAACGGGCCCTGCGCCCGCAGGCGCCGGGGCGCGGCGGGCAGGTCGCGCCGGGTCGCCGTCTTCAGCCATGCCTCGGCGGGCCCGGTCACGAGGTCGGTGGCGTCGGCGGGGCCGAAGACCCACCGGCCGAGCGGTCCCGCGTCCAGTTCGAGGCGGAGGGTGTGGGCGGCGGGCGCCCGGACCCTGGCCCTGCGCAGGGCGAAGGGCAGGGTGTCGTAGCCGAGGGAGGCCACGTGGCGGCTCTGCGGCGCCGGCCGCTCGGGCAGTCCGAGCGCCCGTTCCAGGTCCCAGGCGTGGGCCCAGCTCTCCATCAGCCGGGCCCGCGCGAAGTCCCGGGCGGAGAGCCCGAGTGCCCAGGGCACCCTGGCGTCGGGCCCCACGCTCTCCAGCGCCGCGAGGGTGGCGTCCTGCCCGCGCACCAGCCACGCCAGCAGGGCGTCCCGGTCCCTTCCCTCGGCCCGTGCGACACCCGCGGCCGTGAAGTCGTCGGCGTTCCGGTACGGCCGCACCGCGTCGGCGAAGGTCCGCGGCCCGCCGAGAACCGTGTCCGCCGCGACCTCCTCGGTGTCGGCCAGGTGGGCGATCTGGTCCCGGACCGCCCACCCCGCGGCGGGTGTGGGCAGGTCCAGGTCCTGGTCCGTGACCTCGGCCAGGAGCGCGCGCACCGCACGGAACTGGGCCGCCAGGTCCCGCAGTTCCGTGCCGGTGGCCGTGCCGGTGGCCGTGCCGGTGGCCGTGGCCGTGGCCGTGGTCGTCACTCCTGCCTCGCCCACGCCACCGCGAGCGACCAGCGGGCGTGCGGCACCTGCCGGGAGTCCGCGAGGACGACGAAGGCCGGCGGGACGGACGGCAGTTCCGTACGCCACGGCCGTTCCGCGTCGACGGCGGTGTGCAGGTAGGCGGCGCGGCCGCCGCGGCGGGTCCACTCCTCGGCCACGTCGGCGGCGTCGGTGGCCACGAGCGTGTCGTCGGCCAGGGTCCGCAGCTCGTCCGTCGTCGCGCACCGCACGGCCCGCACCGGACCGGCCTCCGGCGCGGCCGAACCCTCGGGCGCGGCCAGGGCCAGGGGGGTGCCGTAGACCGCGTCGAGCAGGACCGGTGCCCCGCCTTCCGCCGCGTCGGCGGCGAGGCAGACGGCGGTGGTGCCCGCGGACGCGTGGAGCAGCTCCTCCGCGCCCGTGCTGTCCGGTGGCGGCACCGTGGCCGGCAGCCGCCCCCACCACACGCGCCCGGACGTGCCGCAGACCGTCACCTCGGGCAGGGGCTCGTCCGCGTCGACCGGGTCCGCGTCCTCCCCCAGCAGGACGTCGGCCGCGTCCGCCGAGAGCTGGACGCCCACCACGGTGGGCACGTTCAACTCCCGTGCGACCACGGCCGCGTGCGAGGTGCCGCCGCCCTGAAGGGTGACCACGGCGGCCGCCTGGCTCATCCCCACGAAGTCCTCGGGCTCGGTCGCGGGCCGCAGCAGCACCGTGTGCCCCGGCGGGTGTTCGAGGACCTCCTCGACGCTCCTGACCAGCTGCCCGTACCCGACGCCCGCGCAGGCGGAGAGGCCGGTCGCGAGCGGCTCGCCGTGGTCGCCGGTGACGGCCGCAGGCAGCGGCCTGAACAGCGCGTCGACGTCGAGGCGGGCCAGCGCCCTGCGGGCGTCGAGGCGGCTCTCCTGCCACATGGTCCGGGTGACGCGGTTGAGCACGTGCGGCGCGGCCGCGGCGGCGCGCACCTGGACCAGCCAGAGGCGTCCGCGCTCGACCACGAACTCGACCTCGACCATGGCCCCGAGGACGTGGTGCAGGTCGGTGACCATGCGGGACAGCTGCCCGAACACCACGTCGTCGCGGTCCTTGAGCACGGCGATCGGCATCGGCGTCCGGGTGCCCGACACGAGGTCCTCGCCGGTGCTGCCCGCCAGGTACTCGCCGAAGAGCCCGGAGTCGCCGTTGACCGGGTTGTGGCTGAAGACGACCCCGCTGCCGGAGACCCCGTCGGCCATGCCGTAGGAGAGGGCCTGCACCACGACGGCGGGCCCCGGCTCGTCGGGGATGCGGTTGACCCTGCGGTACTCGATCGCCCGCGCCGAGTTCCACGACGCGCGCACCGCCTCCAGCGCCACCCTGACCTGCGCCGACGGATCGGTGGGGTAGGGCTGCCCGGTCAGGTCGGTGTACAGCGCGCACAGCTGCTCGAACCGCTGGGGCGCCTCGTGCGCGCTCTCCGCCTCGACGAGCCGGGCGGCGCCCGCACCGCCGACGTACCGGGCCAGGTGCTTGGCCTGGGTGACCAGCACGTTCCACGCCGCCCGCTCGGAGCCGAGGCGGCGGGCGAGCGGCCCCACGTCGTCGGGGGTGAGGCCGATGCCGAGCAGGGTGTCCATCATGCCGGGCATGCTGCGCGGCGGGCTGGAGCGGACCGCGAAGCCGACCGTGGCGGCCGGCGCCGCCATCGTGTCGGTCGCGGCGCCGGTCAGCTCGGCGAGGACGGCACGCACGGAGGCCTCGTCGACACCGCCCGCCGTCTCCACCGCGTCGAAGACCCGGAACGGGGGCACCGGTAGCCCGCGCTCCGCCATCAGCCGCAGATTGCGCCCCTTGCCACCGAGTTGGGGCTCGGGCACCGGACCGGCCGTGACATCAGGACTGGCCGTGTCGGTGGGACTGGCCGTGACATCAGGGCTGGCCGTGTCGGTGGGTCCGGCCGTGTCTGCGGGCCCGGCTGTGACGACAGGTCCGGCTGTGCCGCGAGGTCCGGCTGTGTCTGCGGGTTCGGCTGTGACGACAGGTTCGGCCGTGACGTCAGGTCCGGCCGTGTCGCCAGGTCCGGCCGTGTCGCCAGGTCCGGCTGTGACGTCAGGTCCGGCTGTGTCGCCAGGTCCGGCTGTGTCTGCGGGCTCGGCCGCGACGCCAGGCTCGGCCGCGACGCCAGGCCCGGCCGCGACGCCAGGCCCGGCCGCGACGCCAGGCCCGGCCGCGACGCCAGGCCCGGCCGCGACGCCAGGCCCGGCCGCGACGCCAGGTCCGGCTGTGACGTCAGGTCCGGCTGTGTCGCCAGGTCCGGCTGTGTCTGCGGGCTCGGCCGCGACGCCAGGCCCGGCCGTGACGCCAGGTCCGGCCGTGACGCCGGGTCCGGCCGTGACGCCAGGTCCCGCCGTGAGGCCAGGTCCCGCCGGGGCGACCCGGGACCGTCCCGAATCGGCGTCCGTCACCAGCGCGTACGGGAAGTCGGCGCCCCGGAACAGGACCGTGCCCGTCATCTCGCCGGATGCGAACGTCCGCCACATCAGGCCGCGTTGGGGCTTGCCGCTGGTGGTGCGCGGGACGGCGAGTGCGCCCACGTGCAGGAGCAGCGACCGGCCGGCGCCGAGACCGAACGGTTCGAGGACGTCGGCGAACCGCTCCTCGTCCACGTCCGCCGCGCGGCGCTGCACCGTCGTCAGGGTGACGGGGACGCCGCTCTGCGAGTTCAGGACCACCGTGATCTTGTCCTGGGGCAGGCCGAACGCCCGGCTGAGGGCCAGCTCCACGTCCTCCGCGGTCACGTACCGGCCGTTCACCTTGACGGAGTCGCCCAGCCGGCCGAGGACGTAGATCTCGTCCTCGTGGCGGAAGCCGAGGTCTCCGGTGCGGTAACCGCC
The DNA here is from genome assembly GCF_056432085.1 of Streptomyces sp. NPDC045678. Lineage (NCBI taxonomy): Bacteria > Bacillati > Actinomycetota > Actinomycetes > Kitasatosporales > Streptomycetaceae > Streptomyces > Streptomyces sp. NPDC045678. The sequence continues at coordinate 15,282 of NZ_JBWKJS010000008.1, read as the reverse complement.
CGTGGTGAACCGCTCGTCCTCCGGCGGCGCGCCGAAGTACCCCCGGGACAGGGCGGGGGAGCGCACGAGCAGCTCACCGACGTGCCCGTCGGGCAGACCGCGGCCGTCCTCGCCGGTGACGGTCAGGTCGGCCCCGAGCAGTTCGGTGCCGCACGACACGATGCTGTGCAGCCCCTCCGGGCGCGGCCGGGTGTCGGTGAGCATCCGGCGCTCCACGATGTCCACCGGGTGCCCCGGACTGAACTCGGGGGAGCGGACCAGGAGTTCGTGCGGCTCCTCGCCGACGCCGACGCCGGAGACGGCGAGCGTGGCCTCGGCCATCCCGTACGACGGCGAGAGGCCGTGGGCGGGCAGACCGAACGGCGAGAGCAGCGCGTGGAACCCACCGAGCATCGGCATGCTGACCCGGTCGGAGCCGACGATGAGCGACTTCCACCGGGAGAAGTCCATGCCCTGGAGGTGCTCCGGCTTCACCCGCCGCAGCACGCGGTCCAGCGCGAAGTTGGGGATGGCCGCATGGGTGCCCCGGTGCTCGCCGAAGATGCGCAGCCATTCCAGCGGGCTGCGCACGAAGTGCTCGGGCCGCATGAGCCAGAGCTCGCAGCCGAGCACGATCGGGGTGACGAACAGGCCGATGAGACCCATGTCGTGGTGGACGGGGAGCCAGGACCCGAAGACGCAGTCGTCGTCGATGGCGTACTTGTCCTGCAACAGGTCGACCTGGGAGAGCACCGCCTCGCTGGTCAGCGTCACACCGCGCGGCGCGCTCGAGGAGCCCGAGGTGAACTGGATGAGCGCCAGGTCGTCCTTGGCGAGGACGGCCCGGGTGCGGTCGCCGTCGGCAGGCAGGGGCGCGGCGGCGTCCACGAGGACCGGACGCGTGCCGTCCTCGGGGGCGGGCAGGCCGGCGAGCAGCGCGAGGGCGCCGCCCTCGCTGACGACGCCCGTGGGGCGCAGCGCCTCGAAGCGCTGCGCCGCGAACGTCGCGTAGTCCATCGGGCCCTGGTAGCCCTCGGGGGCCAGCGGGGTCGGCGTCGCCCCGATGGCGATGGCCGCGAAGAAGTACCGGGCGAACGCGGGCCCCGAGCGAAGGACCAGGGCTATCCGGTCGTCGGCGCCCAGGCCGTTGGCCCGCAGGACGGCGGCGCTCGCCAGCACCTCCCGGGCGAACTCGGGGTAGGGGGTGCGGGCCCAGCGCTTTCCGTCGTAGTAGTTGATGCCCGCGTCGGGGCGTGGTTCGAGCAGCCAGCTCGTCAGGTCGCGCATCAGGGCGTCTCCGGCGTCGGTGCGGTCTCCGGCTGCGCGGCCCGTGCCTGGACCACGGCGACGAGCTCACCGACCGTGGCGGCCGAGTAGATCTCGGGGGCGTCGATCAGCTCGATGTCGAAGGCCTCCTCGACCCGGGTGAGCACCTCCAGGAGCGCCAGCGAGTCGAGCCGGATGTCCTGGCTGATGGAGTCGGTGAGCCGCAGGTCCCGGCGGGGCCGGTCCACGGCCACCGCGTCCTCGAGGGTGCGTACGACCGCCTCGGTGCTCAGCCGGTCCTTCGCGGTCTGGGTCACAGTGTTCTCAGTCAAGGGTCCTCACTTCTCCCGTATCACCGTTCACGTGCACGCGGCGCCCCGGCGTGAGCTGGGTGGCCAGCGGGTGCGAGACCACAGCGGGCACCCCCATCTCCCGGCAGAGGATGGCCACGTGCGAGTACTGACTGCCGCGGGCCGTCACCACGGCACCGACAAAGGGCAGGATGGGCATGATGTTGGCGTCGGCGCTCTCACAGACGAGGACGGCGCCCTCCTCCGTCGGCATGTCCTCGATGCCGATGACCGGTCCCTCGCAGACACCCGGGGACACGCCCGCCGGGCGCCGCTTGGGGGCCGTCGCGGACGAGGCGCCGGGGCGCAGGTCGAGGTAGTCGGGCATGGCCAGCGCGAGCGCCTCCGCGCACGACTCGCGCCGCTCCTCGACCTCGGCCGGGCCCGGCACCGCGGCCCCGGCGAGTTCGTCCATCGACAGGTACGGCCAGTCCGCGTCGGCGACGCCGCGCGCCCTGGCCAGCTCGCGGGCGAGCGTGCGATGGACGTGCAGCAGCCGCATCGCGAGGGACTTGCTCTGCTCCCTGACGGACATCATGTCGCCGAGGAACAGCACCGAGGCGTCCACCGCCCGGCCGCGCAGGGCGGACTTCATGCCGATCAGGGCCTCGCGCGGACTGACGTCCGAGACGCTCTCGCCGCCCTCCGCGGGCTTGGCCATGGGCCGGATCGCGTAGTCCGCCCAGGGCAGGTGGTCGTCGGCGACCTCGTAGAATACCTTCTCCAGGAAGTCGGAGGGGCCGCTCTGCATGCCCGTCATGCCGAACAGACGGTTCCACGGCAGCTCGGACGGCTCACGCAGCCAGCCGGCCACCGACGAGGCCTGCGGCACAAGACGGTCGGTCACCTTGCGGCGGATCACCTCCGCCGCCACCGCGCCCGAGGTGCACGTGATGTGCACCTCCCAGGCGATCTCCAGCAGCTTCTTGCCGCGGACCGCGAACTCGCCGAGCCGCCAGTCGATGCCGTTCTCGCGGGCCTCGCGCACGTCCTGCTCGAACGCGAACACCTGCTGTTCCAGCTTGGCGTTGCGGGTGCGCAGCCTGAGCAGCTCGTTGAGCATGCGCGGGCCGACCATGACCTTCCGCCAGCCCATGACGCGCTCTACGTCGCTGGGCGGCGGGGGCGTGACGCCTTCGAAGTACGCCTCGGTGACGTCCTCGGGCTCGGTCAGCGCCACCTCGTCGGCGACATGGCAGTACGCCGTCAGGTTGTGGTACGGCCGCAGGCCCAGATAGCCCGTGAAGATGTACGTCGAACCGGTCGTCCAGCGCGGCTTGCCGAGGACCCGGCCGATGAACCGGCGCGTGCCGAGCTCCATCGGCCGCCCCACAAGCGACCAGGACATCGGGGAAAGACGCTCGGGCGCCACCTCGCCGAAGTTGCCCGCGGAGTAGACGCGCAGCGTGGGATGGACGCTCGTGTCGACCCGGCTGAACGGGGCCTGCCCTCTCTCCTCGGTGCCGTCTTCGGAGGCCACAGGGGCAACAGCAGTCATGACGTGCTCACTTCCGTCACAGAGGACAACACGCGCCGCGCGTCGCGCAGGACTTCGGCGGTCTCCGCGATGTATCCGGGGCGTTCGGCTCGTACCGGCCGGGGCAGCGCGGCCAGGACGTCGGGGTCGAGGTCCGGCAGCGGAGCGGTGTACTCCAGGCTCTCCTTGGCGAGCCCGAGCCTGCTCGCGGCGAACCGCTGGGCGACCCGTGCGCGCCGGCCGCCCTGGACGATCCGGGGCAGGGTTCCGTACGGCTGGCAGAGCTCGTGCAGGATCCGGGCGAGCGTCGGCCGGGCCGGGTCGTAGTACGTGCAGACCGCGGGCGCGTCCTCGGCGCGGACGAGATCCGCGATCACCTGCCCGGCCACGGCCACGTCACCCGCGTACACGGGGAACCGGCCGGAGTGCTCGAGCAGCAGGGGCATGCCCTGGAGCAGCTGGGGCAGGGCCTGCAGCGGCCCGCCGGTCAGCGGCACCAGATCGGCCGGGGCCGGGCCGAGCAGCGGCCCGAACCGCACGATGCTCACCGGGACGCGCTGTTCGCGCCGGGCCACCGCCTCCGCGCGGTACTTGGCGTACTCGTACCAGTTGCGGAACGTCTGCCCGACCGAGAGCTCCCGGTTGCCGACCGTCCCCTCGGCGCGGCCGAGGGCGAGGAGCGACGACGTGTGGACCACCCGGCGCACGGACGGCAGGGCCGCCGCCGTGTTGAGGACGTTGCGCACGCCGCTGACGTGCAGGTTGACGAGGGAGGCGGGGTCCGCTTCCCAGTCCACGGAGCCGAAACAGGAGACCACGGCCTCGACGTCGGCCAGCTTCTCCAGCGCTTCGGGGCCGAGCCCCAGCTTCGCCGAGGTGACGTCACCGGCGAGGGCCTGCCCGTGGTGTGCCACACCGCGGCGGTTCAGCTCGACGACGTCGGCGCCGGACTCCGTGAGCAGCCGGGTCACCCAGTAGCCGAGGTAGCCACCGGCTCCCGCTACGAGGACCTTCACTGGAACCTCCCGAGGGGCAGCTCTGCGGTGGGAGCGGCGACCGGCCGCTCCGCGAGGTCGAAGGTGACGCGCAGCACCGTCTCCAGCGGCACGGCGGGCAGCCAGCCGCCGGTCAGCCCGGCGAGCCGGTTGCGCTCGAAGATCCGGTTGACCGAGGTGTAGCGCAGTCCGTGCAGCCGGTTGCCGGCCTGCCTGCTCCAGCGCACGTAGCGGGTGCCCGCCCGGGTCACCGTCCCCAGCGTCCGGTGCGAGACCGGGACGAGCCGCGGCACGTGGTACCGCGATCCCTCGTCCACGGATTCCAGCTGGGCGAGGATCGCCGCGAGCGTCGGAGCCCGCTCGCCCGCGGCGACCTGGGCGATGACCCCGGCGCGCCAGGCGGCGAAGTCCGTGGTCCTGCCGTGCCCGAGGACGCGCAGCAGGCTCTCGCCGATCACGTCGCGCGGCAGGGTGTCGACCCGGGCGCCGCGTTGTGCGGGCAGCACCCGCAGGGCCTTGTCCTCGTCGCGCCGGGAGACGAGCTGGTAGAGCGAGCTGCGCCGGGTGGTGCGCCCGGTGCGCGAGTTGCCGACGACGCCGCCGATGCGCGCCACGAAGAGCGGCTGGCCGGAGCGGCGGGCGCGGGTCATCAGGGCCCGCTCGGCGGTCCACTTGCTGAGCTCGTACGGCGTGCGGTCGGCCTCCGGCGTCAACAGGTCCTCGGTGACGACGCCTTCGGTCAGGCCCGCGACGAAGACCGAACTCGCGTAGAGGTAGGGGACCGTGGCGCCGAGCCGTTCGGACAGGAGCCGGGCGAGCTCCAGGCCGTGCGAGGCGCCGAGGACGTTGACGCGGTCCAGCGTGGCGTGGCTCGCCGTCCAGTCCGTCGCCCCGGCCAGGTCGATCACCGCGTCGATCCGGCCGAGGGCCTCGAGATCGGCGCCGCCGATCCCCCACCCGGCGGCGCACACGTCGCCGACCACCTGCTGGGTCACCGCGGGCCCGAAGACCTGCGCGGCCCGGGGGCGGCGCCGCACCAGGGCGATCACTTCCGGCGCGTCCTCGCCGGCGTCCCCGCATGCCTCGAGGAGGCCCTGGCCCACCTGTCCGGTGAGCCCCGCCACCAGGATCCGCAGGCCGCGCGTCCCGGGGGGCCCGGCCGGCCGGCCGCCGGGGTACGAGGACCAGCCGTTCCCGTACTGAGGTTCCGTGCCTCCTGCCCCGGTCATGCCGAGATCCTGACGGTGGCGTCGTACTCGGCGGGGGAGCCGGTCAGTTCGCCGGCGACCAGGGCGAGCATCATCTCGTCGGTGCCGCCGCCGATGCGGGCGAGGCGGATGTCCCGCCAGATCTGGCCCAGCGGTGTCTCCTGGGTGAGGTATCCGGCGCCGCCGAAGACCTGCATGCACTCGCTGACGAGGCGCTCGGCGGAGCGGGCCGCGTGCACCTTGACCGCGGCCACCCGGGCCACCAGGGGGCGGCCCATCGGGCTGTCCATCGTCTGGCGGGCCACCTCGTGCACCGCCGCCCGCAGGACCTCGAGCTCCACGAGCACGTCGGCGAGCTTGAACTCGATGTGCTGGTGGGAGCGGAGCGGGGCGCCGAACTGCACGCGGCGCTCGCTGTGTTCGACGGCCAGGGCGAGGGCCCGGCCCACCGCGCCGACGACCTGCGCGCCGACGGCGAGCCGCTCGAAGCTCAGGCCGTAGCTGACGTTCGCGAGTCCGAGGCCGGGCCTGCCGAGCATGGCGTCGGCCGGTACGTGGACGTCGCGGAACTCGACGGCGACGGTGTCCAGCGCGTGGGTGCCGAGCTTCTCGTGCTCACGGATCACGGTCGCGCGGTCCAGCGGCACGACCACGGTGGCCAGCCGCTCGGTGGGGGTGCCGTCCGCCGTCGCTATCCGGCACAGCACGATGACGAAATCGCCCACCGCGCCCAGGGACACGTACTTCTTGCTGCCCCTGACGCACCAGCCGTTCTCGGTCGGGACGGCCAGGGTCCTGATGGCGGACAGGTCGCTGCCGCCGGTCGGCTCGCTGGCGGCGAGCGCCCCGATCGCCGTGCCGTCCAGGGCCTGTTCGCGCAGGTTGACGAGGTACTCGGAGTCACCGGCGAAACGGTGCAGGAGCGACAGGACGGATTCCGTGTGCAGGCTCACGCCGACGGCGACACCGGTCGGCGCGTGCCGGGCGACCTCCTCCGCGAGCCGGGCCCCGAAGACGACGTCCCCGGGGAAGGGCCCCTGCCAGCGGCGGCGCAGCACGCCGAGCTTGCCCAGCCTCTCCAGGACGCCGCGTGGGAAGCGGCTGAGCGCGGACACGTCCTCGACGTCGGCGAGCGCCTCCCGGACGGCGTCGCCGAGCGGTACGGACAGATGGACTTGAGTGGCGTCGGTGTCGACGGCCATGTTTCCCCCAGACCCTTGGAACGGGCATACCGAGTGATGAGTTGGACAGGTGCCGGGTGCCGGACTGCGACGTCAGGACATGCCGAGCGTCGGGGCGAGGAGCCCCAGGAAACCCAGGTCGTAGGCGATGAAGCCGCACAGCCGGGCCTTGAGCCAGTTGTCGTGCCCCACTCCGAACCAGAGCTGGGACGCGTGGAGCGCCACCGCGGGCAGCAGGGTCAGCGCGCCCCACCAGGGCATCGCCGGCACGGCCAGGAGGGCCGCGAGCAGGGCGACGTCCGCGACGAAGAACGCCACCATGGCGCCCTTGAACACGCGCGGGCCGCTCACCACCGCCAGGGTCTTGCGGCCGACGGCCGCATCGCCCTCCTTGTCGTTGACGTTGGAGTACGAGATGACCATGACCAGCCACAGGCCCATGATCAGCGCCTCGAGCACCGCGGCCGTCGACCACGCGCGCTCCAGCGCCACGTAGGGGAAGATCAGCCCGCCCGCGGTGACCAGGCCGAGCATCGTCTCCGAACCACCGGTGCGGAAGCTGAACTTGAAGCCGCCCGAGTACTGCACGGAGCAGACCGCCACCGCGACGAAGACGAGCACCGACTCGACCGGGACGTCCCAGCCCAGAGCCGTGAATCCGGCGGCCCCGGTGACCAGGGCGACGGCCGCGGTGGCCGCGGCGAACACCTTGGCCTCCCGCACCGTGATCGCCCCGCTCAGCAACGGCTTGCGCCGGATGTCCCTGCCGAGGTCGCCCTCCTGGTAGTTCGCGGCGTCGCTGCCGTTCCCGTACCCGATGACGTCGTCCACCGCGGAGGTGCAGGCCACGATCGCCGCGGAGGCGACCAGGAACCACACCAGGGCCTGCACGGCGCCCGACCGGTCGAGCGCTTCCCCGCTCAGCAGCGCGAAGGCCAGTGCCCAGGGGAAGAAGTGCTGGTAGACGGTGACCTTGGAGAGCCGCACGAAGGCCCGTGCGACGGAGCCGGCGGACCGGTCGGGCCGGTGCCGCCGCGCGCCCCTCGTGTCGGCCTCAGTGCTCATCGATGTGCTCGGACACCTTGATGCCGACGTGGCGTCCCGGCTCCGTGACGAGGCCCAGCAGGGTGCTGCCCGGCGTGACGTCCGTCAGGTTCTTGGGCTTGCCGTCCCCGCCCATGACGCGGACGTGCCAGTCGTCCTGGAGGATGACGTTGACCGTGACGTCGCCGTGCCGGGCCTCGATCAGCCGCAGCGGACGCACCTCGGTCTTGATCCGGCCGATGCCGACCTCGCGGAAGGTGCCGTCGGCGGCCACCGCGTGCGCGCGCTCGCCGGCCTCGAGGTCGGAGATGTACGCGGTGTCCTCGGCGCCGAAGACGTACGAGTGCACGGCGCCCGCGTTGACGCGGAACGGCCGGAGCTTCATGTAGGGCAGGTAGTGCACCTCGGCGCAGACCAGGATGCCGCCGGACGACGTGGAGCCGATGATCATCCCCTCGTCCTCGCCGAACAGGGTCGTCGTGTCGATGCACCCGCGGTGGCCCATGCCGATGGGCTCGGCGCGCAGGACCTCCAGCTCGACCAGGTCCTTGCGGATCTGACCGTGCTCCTTGACGACCTGCGTGACCAGGTCCACGGCCGAGAGGTGCTCCGCGGAGACCATGAGCCCGGCCGGGCCCGACTCGAGGACGCCCGCCACGGTGTGCGCCTCGGCCGTGTTGAGGAGCTGCTTGACCACGTCGGTCCTGGTGCTCTGCGCCTTGGCGAGCAGCAGCTCCAGCGGGATGTTGGTCTCGTCGGCGAAGACGGCGAGGACGACGTCGACCTTGCCGCTGAGGTCGGCGGCCTCGTTCATCGTGTCGCCGTCGACGATCTCGCAGCGCGCCCCGACGCCGCGCGAGCCGGCCAGGGCCCGGGCCACCGGCAGGTCGGCGGGGGTGCGGGCGATGACCATGTGGATGCGCTCGTCGGCGGCTATCTGCTCCGCGAGCGACTCGTCCCCGGCTCCGACGAGCAGGGCCGTCCGGAGACGGTCGATGGGCTGCCACTCCGCCAGCTGGTCGTGGCGTACGACCAGGTAGGAGGCCGCGGACGAGCGGAGGTAGGCGAGGGCGTCGGGCGTCTCGCCCGGGGTGAGGGTGGTGGCGTCCACCCAGAGCGCCGTCTGCGGCGACGAAGACATCTAAAAATCTCCCTTTTTGCTAATAAAGCGACTGTGAAAGGACAGGGGTCGCACAGGGGAAGTGCTGTGGGGGGAGGGGGTGTGAGAGGCGTGGGGTGTCAGAGGCGTGAGGTATCAGAGGCGTGACATGTGAGAGGAGGGCGGGGCGCTCGCGGGCGGCTCGGGTCAGGAGGCCTGCTCGCCGTGGACGACGGAACGCAGTCGCGCCACCGCCTGGGCGACGTCGGGGCTGCCGAACACCCGGCGGCCCACGCAGAGTCCGGCCACACCCTGGCCGATGGCGTCCTTGGCGGAGGCGACGTACGACTCCCAGCCGCCCTCCGCCTCGCCGCCCGCGATCACCACGGGAACCTCGATGGACGCCGCGAGTTCGGCGATGAACTCGTCACCCGGGTGAGCGGTCTTGACGATGTCCGCGCCCAGTTCGGCGACGGCGCGGCCGGCGTGGATCACGGCCTCGGCGCGCTGCGGCTCCGTCTCGTAGTTCCCGGCCGCGTACGTCATGACGAGCAGGGGCAGCCCGAGCCGGTCGCAGTCGGCGGCCACCTTGGCCAGGTCGGCGAGGGCCGCCCGGTCCTCCTGGCTGCCGCCGCCGAAGGTGACGTGCACGGAGACCGCGTCGGCACCGAGCGCGACCGCCGACTCCGGGTCGCACACCCGGGTCTTCAGCTCGCCGCCGGGGCTCAGCCGGGTGTTGCCGGAGAGGTGGACGATCATGGCCGTGCCGCGCTGCGTCGGCATGGAGTGGGCGGCGGACCCGCGGTGCACGACGACGCCGTCGGCTCCTCCCTCGACCACCGCGCCGAGGACGTCGCTCATCCGGGAGAGCCCACCGGCTCCGCCCGTCGTCAGCGCGTGGTCGACGGCGATCAGCAGGGACCGGCCGTCGGCTCCGAGCAGGCGCCGCATCCGGCGCTCTTTTCCATGGATCATTGTGCTGCTTCCGTTCTCCTGGGGGCGGGTGCTCCGCGACGGCGGAGCACCCGCGTGGATGGGGCAGCCGTCGTCACTCCTGCGCGAGCAGGACGCGCAACGGCGGGTTGGCGCGGCGGGGGTTGCCGAGCGCGAGGGCGAGCAGCATGCACAGGATCACCAGCGGAAGGCTGATGACGCTGAGCACGAGAGGCACGCTCAGCGGCGGTACCAGGCCGCTCTGGCCGGCCTGGGCGTCGATCATCCCGGGGATGGCGAGGATGCCGACCGGCAGTGCCACGAGCCAGCTGCCGGCCGCGACGACCACCGATTCCAGGACGAGCTGACGGCTGATCATGCGGCGGGTGGCGCCGGCGAGCCTGGTCAGGCCCAGGGCCCGCTGCCGCTCCACCAGTCCGGAGGCGAGGGTGGCCCCGCCCACCAGGACGGCCAGCACGAACATGACGTAGGCGAAGGCCTCGAAGGAGCTGACGAGCCGGGCGGTGATGCCCGCGAAGGCGTCCCGCATCCCCTTCTGGTCGAGCACGACCGCCTCGGGGTAGCGCTCGCCGATCTTCCGCTCCAGGGCCTTCTGCACCGTGCCGACGTCGGCACCGTCCTTGACGCCGATGTAGTACTCGTAGACGCCCTGGGAGGCGGTGAGTTCACGGTAGAGGCCGCTGCCCGCGACGATCATGCCGCCGTCGGACGCGGAGTCGTCCAGCACCGACTTCACGCGCACCTCGCGGTGACCCGAGGGCAGCGGCATGTCCATCGTGTCGCCGACGTCGAGCTTCTGCGTGCGGGCGAAGTTCGACGAGATCACGATCTCGTCGTCCTTCAGCGTGCGGACGAAGTCCGGGTCGCCCTTGGTGGTCTTCAGGTCGGTGAGCTTCTCCGAGTCGCCCTTGCCCCAGTTCCACACCTGGACCTTGCGTCCGTCGTGGGTCACGCTCGAGTAGGTGAACGACGTCACGGCGGCCACGCCGTCGACATCGTGCAGCTCCTTCTCCAGGGACAGCGGGAACTTCTCGTTCTGCAGGTTGTGTCCCACCTCGGCGGCCTGCACGTAGAGCTCGCCGCGGGTCCAGCGTTCCACGGACCCGGCGACCTCGTCCTTGATGCTGCTGGAGACGCCGGCCATGGACAGCGAGGCCACGATCGCCACGGTGAAGGTGATGGCGAGCGCGGCGTTGCGCCGCCAGCCGAGCTGGAGCTGCCGGGCGGCCGCCAGCCGGACCGGACCGGGCTCTCCCCGGCGCATGACCATGCCGATCACGACGGGCAGCGCCATGCTCAGCAGTGCCGCGCCGATGAACAGGAACAGCAGGCTCACGGACTTGATCATGGCGCCGCCGAAGACCACGAGCAGCACGCCCACGGCCACGGCGCCGAGCCCGCCGAGCAGGGGGCGGCGCACGCCGCCCGGCACCAGCGCGACCTGGTCACGTCCGGTGACCGCCTCGATGGCGGTGATCTTCGTGAACCTGCGGACGCCGGACAGCCACGCCAGGGCGAACATCACCACGACGGCGACGAACGATCCGACGACGGGCCACTGCCAGGGCAGCCCCGGGGTGAAGGCCTGCTGGGTGAGGTCCGTGATCTGCTTGGTGAACGCGCTGAGCATGGTCCCGACCCAGATGCCGAGACCCGCGCCGATGACGTACGTGCCGAGCAGGAGGGGCACCATCACGGCGGCGGAGCCGAACGTCAGATGACGGGTCCGTACGCCGACGAGCCGCATCCGCGCCAGCGTCGTCCGTGCGTCGTCGAGGGCGAGGCGCCAGGTCAGGAAGAGCACCACGCCCGCCGTGATGACGGCGATGGCGGCGAACATGCCGAGGATCGTCAGCGACGTGCGGAACGTCTTGCTGTAGCCGGAGAGCACCTCCGTCGGCTTCTTGACGTCCGCCGCGCCGTCGACGGCCTTGACGAGGCTCGCCTCGACGTCCGCCCGGTCCTTGCCCTTGGTGTCGAAGAGCAGGACGTCGCTGTGGGTGCCGCGGGCGAACGCGGTGGCGACGGCCGGCTGCGGTGCGATGACCACGGCGCCGCGGTTGGCGACGTCGCCCTTGAGCAGGGCCGCGATCCGCCACTTCTGCACGCCCTCGGGCGAGGTGACGGAGACCTTGTCGCCCTTGCGCAGGCCGTGGTCGTCGGCCCACTCCTCGGTCAGGAAGACGTCGCCCGCGCCGAGTTCGGTGCGCTCGATCTGTCGCGCGAGGTCCTTGTCGGTGAGGTCGGCGAGGCGCTGGTCGATGCCGAAGACGATGACCGGGTCGCTGTCCTGGTCCGCCCGGGAGGCGCGGGTGCTGATCACCGAGACGCGGGAGGCCTCGACGCCGGTCCGCTGCTCGGCCCGGTCCGCGACGTCCGAGGTGATGCCGCCGGGGGCCCTGGCCTCCACGGCCACCACGTCGTCGCGGATGCCGCCGATGGAGGCGCCCTTGATGGCGTCGAGGACGGAGAAGGAGACGAGGAGCATCGCCGTCGTCAGCAGGACACCGCCGATGCCCGCGGCGATGGCGGACACCATGCGTGTCGGCCGCTGCCGCCAACTGCGGCCCAGCGAACGGAAGACGAGGCGGTAGGGATCGAGCGCCATCACGCTTTCCTCTCGGTGCTGACGACGACGCCGTCGGCGACCGTGACGACCACGTCCGCGCCCGCGGCCAGGTCGAGGTCGTGGGTGATGATGACGCCCGCGGCGCCCGTGGTGAGCACGAGCTTGCGGAATATCTCCTGGACCTGGCGGCCGTTCTCCTCGTCGAGGGCGCCCGTGGGCTCGTCGGCGAAGACGATCGCGGGCTCGCTCACACAGGCGCGGGCGACGGCCGCGCGCTGGGCCTCACCGCCGGACACCTGGGCCGGCCACTGCTCGGCCCGGTGGCCGAGGCCGACCTCGTCGAGCGCGCGACGGGCCTTCTCCAGCGCGGCGCTGAGCTTCATGCCGCCCATGACGAGGGGGGCGGCGACGTTCTCCGCGATGGTCAGCGACGGTACGAGGTTGTCCTTCTGCAGGACGAAGCCGATCTCCTGCGCCCGCATCCGGGCCGCTTCCGTCTCGTCGAGCTCCGCGAGATCGCGGTCCATGAGTGTGACGGTCCCCGAGGTGGGCCGGTCGAGGCCGGAGAGGATGTTGGCGAAGGTCGACTTGCCGCTGCCGCTCTTGCCCACGATGGCGACGAGTTCGCCCGAACTCACCTCGAGACTGCACCCTTTGAGGGCCTCGACCACCGTGTCACCACTCGTGAACTCGCGTCGTACGTCCTTGGCGCGCAGCACGACTTTCTTCTCCAACATGGCCAACCATCTCTATAGACACCAGTGAAAACACGTTCTAGAACCCCAGCTGCTGACGCAGGAGTTCGCGCCTGACCTTGCCGGTGGCGGTCCTGGGCAGTGCGCTCCAGGACGCGTGCCGCGGCGATGCCAGCTCGGGCAGTCCGTCGACCGCCTCCGCCCAGCGCCGTGACGACACCGCTATCCCCGTCCGGGTGGCCACGACGGGCACCAGCGCGCCGTGTGCCTCCAGGACGACGACCTCCGCGGCCTCCGGGAGGCGGCCCAGCAGGACGTCCTCCAGGGCGATGCCGCTGGCCGCCCCGTCCAGGCGTTCCACCTGGCGGTCGAGCAGCCGGAGGTTCCCGAAACGGGACTTGGCGCCCCAGTCGCCGGAATCCCACCAGCCGTCGTCCGCCCGGTTCTCCTCGAATTTCTCCGGGAAGTTCAGATAACCGGCGAAGAATCCCTTGGACCGCACTTGAATGCGGCCCGGCTGGTGCGCTCCCAGCGGATTGCCCGCCTCGTCCACTATTCGGATACGGCTGTATCCGGGGAGGGACCTGCCGACGCGGTGGCCGGCCAGTTCGGAGGTGACGGATTCTCTTCGGCCGCCCCGTCTCCATTTCATTCTGAAGGCGACGGGGCCGAGTTCGGACTGGGCGTAGACCTCGGCGAAGAGCGGCATTCTGCGGCGCGATCCCGCGAGCAGGCGCTCCATCGTCGGGGGGTGCATGGCGTCGAACGTGCCGAGGAACAGCCGGACCGGGGACAGCACCCCGGTGTCGGCGAGCTCTTCCCAGCGGACGAACGTGTTGGGGTGCGTCTCCAGGTAGTGCGGACGCCAGCGCTCCAGCTGCTCGGCCACGGCGTCGGGCTCCTCGGAGGCGAGCAGCAGGACGGAGAGCCTGAGGCGCAACGCGCTGAGCAGGCCGGACAGGGTGCGTACGTGCACGGGGGAGATGGCGGCCGCGAGGTAGCCCCGCAGGCGCACCGTGCGCAGCATGCGGGCCTGCACGACGGACTGCTGGTAGAAGCTGTTGCGGGTGTGCACCGCGAGCTTGGGCACCCCTGTGGTGCCCGAGGTGTGTGTGACCAGGTACGGGGCGTCCGCGGGGCGCTCGACCCCGTGCGGGGGCACCTGGTCCCCGGCGCCCGCGTGCGGGTCGGACACGACGTCCTCCCACACCAGGCTCATCCCGCCGGCGAGCGCGAGGCGGGGGATCTCCGCCGTGCGCCGCTGGGCGATGAGCAGGTGCAGCGGCACGGTGACGGGCGCGAGGGCCGCGGCGGCCGACGCCACGTCGAGCTTGGCGCTGAGCAGCACCGGGACCACGCCCACGGCCGTGAGGCCGGCCACCGCGACCACGATGTCGAGCGGCTGGTCGAGCCGCACCACGCACCAGTCACCCTCCTTCAGCCCGGCGGCGGCGGCGGACTGTGCCAACCGGCGCGATGCCTGGGCGAGTTCGGAGAGGGCGAGCCCGCCGTCCTTGACGGTGACCGCGACCGACTCGTGGTCCGTGCCCCAGGGAAGGGTGACCTCCGCGGCGGCGGAATCGAGTTGGCCGAACAACAGGTCAGAAGAGCGGGGAAAGCGCATGGCGCACGGACTTCCTCAACGTCGGCACTGATAAAGAGGACACTGGAATATCGTTCTTCCATCGTTTCGGGCGGGTGGGGGCGAGGCAAGCGATCATCATGAAGAGGTCGTCCGGTGGCGGAGAGCGGACACGGCTCCGGACAGAAAAGAACGGGGCCGGGAGAGTTCCCGGCCCCGTCTGATGTCCTTCGGTTCGAACTGCCCGCTACGAAGCGGCCTTCTTCTCCTTGCGGGTGGCGCGGAGCCATTCCTTGTTCATGCCGGTGATGGAGAAGAGGGGGATGCCCTTGGGGCAGGCGGTGGCGCATTCGCCGGTGAGGGTGCAGCCGCCGAAGCCTTCGGCGTCCATCTGGGCGACCATGTCCAGGACGCGGGTCTCGCGTTCGGGTGCGCCCTGGGGCAGGACGTTGAGGTGGTTGACCTTGGCGGAGGTGAACAGCATCGCCGAGCCGTTGGGGCAGGCCGCCACGCACGCGCCGCAGCCGATGCACTCGGCGTGCTCGAAGGCGTAGTCGGCGTCCGGCTTGGGCACGGGTGCGGCGTGGGCTTCGGGGGCGGAGCCGGTGTTGGCGCTGATGTAGCCGCCGGACTGGATGATCCGGTCGAAGGAGGAGCGGTCCACGACCAGGTCCTTGACGACGGGGAAGGCCGCCGCGCGCCAGGGCTCGATGTCGATGGTGTCGCCGTCGTGGAAGGAGCGCATGTGCAGCTGGCAGGTGGTGGTGCGCTCGGGTCCGTGCGCGTCGCCGTTGATGACCAGGGAGCAGGCGCCGCAGATGCCCTCGCGGCAGTCGTGGTCGAAGGCGACGGGGTCCTCGCCGTTGACGATGAGTTCTTCGTT
>NZ_JBWKJS010000007.1:439674-570467 GCF_056432085.1 Streptomyces sp. NPDC045678 | reverse complement strand
CTATCAGACTCTTTCGTGTCCGATTTCCTCGGTGCCTTTCCGGTTCCCGCTCCGGCCTTTCGGCTTTCGCGTTTCCCTTTCCGGCGGCTCCGACTTTATCAGGTCTCATTCGTCTCTCTGACCACGGTCACCGCAGACATGCGGAACCGGACCCAGGGATAGGATCTGATCTGAAGGATGCCGCCGGGAGCCGGACGCTTGCTGCGTCCCACGGCCCCAGGCAGGAGTACGACTGTACATCGGGGTCCGGGCGGGCGCAAATCGCTTGTGCACTGCCTCTACTCCCGCCAACCGGGACCACTCATGCGGAACCGGGACTTCTTATGACTTACGCTTCTGAACAGTGCGTCGTCCAGGACAGGTAGTGACGGCGGCTATGAATCTCCACCCCCTGGGAGGCTTGCCATGACCAGTGTTTCGTCCCCGCTCGCAGGACGTGCCATTGGGCTCTCCGCTGTACCGGATCCCGTGTTCTCAGGCGCCATGGTCGGGCCCGGCACGGCCATCGATCCCGCGCGTGAGCCCTCTGAGGCCGTCTCTCCCGTGGACGGCATCGTCGTCTCTCTTCACCCCCACGCCTTCGTGGTGGTCGACGACCAGGGTCACGGCGTGCTGACGCACCTCGGTATCGACACCGTCCAGCTCAACGGCGAGGGCTTCGAGCTCCTCGTCAACAAGGGTGACACCGTGCAGCGCGGCCAGGCCGTCGTGCGCTGGGACCCGTCGGCCGTCGAGGCCGCCGGCAAGTCTCCGGTGTGCCCCATCGTGGCCCTCGAGGCCACCGCCGAGTCTCTCTCCGACCTCGTCGAGGACGGCGAAGTGAAGGCCGGCGACGCTCTCTTCAGCTGGAAGTGACGTCATCGCCGTCACTGACGGCACGCAGGACAACCACCGCGACGGCTGGGCCCGTCGCACTACCGGAGACGGGTGAAATGGAGACAACGCTGCGAGGCGTCGGTGTCAGCCACGGAGTGGCGGTCGGCGAGGTCCGGCACATGGGCACGGCGGTTCTCGAGCCGCCGGCCAAGCAGATTCCCGCGGAGGAGGCCGAGCGCGAACAGGGGCGTGCTCGCCAGGCCGTGGAAGCTGTGGCGGCCGACCTGAATGCGCGCGGCAACCTGGCCGGTGGCGAGGCCCAGGCGGTGCTCGAGGCGCAGGCCATGATCGCTCAGGACCCGGAGCTCATGTCCGACGTCGACCGGCGCATCACCGTCGGCAGCACGGCCGAGCGCGCTGTCTACGACGCGTTCTCCCACTACCGCGAACTGCTGGCCGGTGCCGGTGAGTACATGGCCGGTCGGGTGGCGGACCTCGATGACGTGCGCAACCGCATCGTCGCGCGCCTGCTGGGCGTTCCGATGCCGGGTGTTCCGGACAGCGACCAGCCGTACGTACTGATCGCGCGTGACCTCGCGCCTGCGGACACCGCGCTGCTCGACCCCGCGCTGGTGCTCGGCTTCGTCACCGAAGAGGGCGGCCCGACCAGTCACAGCGCGATCCTCGCGCGTGCCCTCGGTGTACCGGCCGTGGTCGCGCTGCCGGGCGCCGGTGAGCTCGTCGAGGGCACGGTCGTGGCCGTGGACGGCAGCACCGGTGAGATCTTCGTGGACCCGAGCGCGGAGAAGCGGGAGCAGCTCGAGGCTGCCGCCGCCGAGCGCAAGGCCGCGCTGGCCGCGTCGTCCGGTCCGGGCGCGACGTCCGACGGACACAAGGTGCCGCTGCTCGCGAACGTCGGCGGTCCCGCCGATGTACCGGCCGCCGTCGAGGCGGGGGCCGAGGGTGTCGGCCTGTTCCGTACCGAGTTCCTGTTCCTTGACGACAGCACCAAGGCGCCGTCCGAGGAGAAGCAGGTCGAGGCGTACCGCAAGGTGCTCGAGGCCTTCCCCGAGGGCCGTGTCGTCGTGCGTGTCCTGGACGCCGGTGCCGACAAGCCGCTGGACTTCCTGACGCCGGCCGACGAGCCGAACCCGGCGCTCGGCGTGCGCGGGCTGCGGGCGCTGCTCGACCACCCCGAGGTGCTGCGGACGCAGCTGACCGCGCTGGCCAAGGCCGCCGAGGGTCTGCCCGTCTACCTCGAGGTCATGGCGCCGATGGTGGCGGACCGTACCGACGCCAAGGCGTTCGCGGACGCGTGCCGTGAGGCGGGGCTGCGGGCGAAGTTCGGTGCGATGGTCGAGATTCCGTCGGCCGCGCTGCGGGCGCGCTCGATCCTTCAGGAAGTCGAGTTCCTCTCGCTGGGCACCAATGACCTCGCCCAGTACGCCTTCGCCGCCGACCGGCAGGTGGGTGCGGTGTCCCGGCTGCAGGACCCGTGGCAGCCCGCGCTGCTCGACCTTGTCGCGCTGTCCGCCGAGGCGGCGAGCGCCGAGGGCAAGAGCTGTGGCGTGTGTGGCGAGGCGGCTTCCGACCCGTTGCTCGCGTGTGTGCTGACCGGTCTGGGTGTCACCTCCCTGTCGATGGGTGCCGCGTCCATTCCTTACGTGCGTGCGACGCTCGGCAAGTACACGCTGGCCCAGTGCGAGCGTGCCGCGTCGGCCGCCCGTGCCGCGGACAGTGCGGAAGAGGCTCGCAAGGCCGCGCAGGCGGTGCTCTCCGGCGAGTAGCCGACGCGTGCTTGGTTTCGAGGGCCGCCCCACCGTTCGGTGGGGCGGCCCTCGTGTGTTCAGTGCGTGTGGTCCCCTTCGGCATCGTCTGCTTCGAGGCTGGGTGCGGCGCAGTAGTCGACGTCGGATTCGGGGGCTACGAGTTCACCCGTGATGGCGTCGGTGCAGTAGGCGTCGAAGACTTCGGCTTCGGTGAGGGGCTGGAGTCGGCCGGCGCTCATGCGCCAGCCCTGGACGCGGTCGCGGGTGCCTTCGGCGCTGGAGCGCAGCACCATGCCGGCGGCGCGATGGGTCGCGATGCCGACGGCGAGGACCGTCGCGAATTCGAGGGCCTCGGTGTGGTCGAGCAGGGCGCGCCCTTCGGTGTCCACCTCGGCGTGGAGTGCGGCGAGGAGGGTTTCGGGGTCGGAGGGCACGCTGCACACGAGGTGGCGGGTGCCGGGGCGGGTGGTGTCGAGGGCCTGGGTGATGAGTGCGGAGGCCCGGTTGAAGGCGGCTTGCCCGATGTCCTCGCCGCAGGTTGCGCAGGTGCCCGCGCGGGCGAGGACGACGGTCGCGTACTCCCAGGTGGCGCGGCGGACCGCCTCGTCGACGAGGTCGGGGACGAGGTCGGCGAGGGGCTGTCCCTCGTACGGAACGGTGGGGCCGCCGGAGGCGAGTGCCGCGGTGAAGCGGCTGCGACTGTCGGAGGTGTCCGGGTTCAGGCCGGTCTCCGCGCAGTAGTCCTGGAACTCCTCGGGGTCGAAGAGCGCGATGGTGGTGTGCCGCCCCTGGGAGGCGAGAGTTCTGAGGAGGCCTTCGACCTGCTGGAGGTAGGTCTCGTGGTCGTCGAAGGTGAAGGTGCGGTAGCGGCGCATGGCCGCGAAGTCCTCCTCGTCGGCCAGCAGGCCGATGGTTCCGGCGACTTCGCGGCGCAGTGCACGTCGCATCGTGTCGTTTCGGGTGTCCGCCATGACTTTCCCCCTGCACTCGGTCGATCAATGCTCACTCACAGTAACGAGCGCCACTGACAATCGCCGCTGAGCTGGGGAAAGGCTCGGATCTCAGGCGCGCTCGCGGGCCAGGTCCGAGTAGAAGTCGAGGAGTTCGAGGCGGTCGACGGAGCCCGGATTGACTGCCTTGTCCAGAGGTGACCCTTGCAGGAGGCGCTTGACCGGGACCTCGATGCGCTTGCCGGTGAGGGTGTGCGGGATGCCGGGGACCTCGATGACCTCGTCGGGGACATGGCGCGGGGAGAGCTGCTCGCGGATCGTCCGCTTGATCCGGTCGCGGAGGGTGTCGTCGAGGGCGGCACCTTCGGCGAGGTGGACGAAGAGCGGCATCCAGTAGCCGCCGTCGGGCTGTTCGACGCCGATGACGAGGGATTCGCGAATCTCCGGGAGGCGCTCGACGGCTTCGTAGATGTCGGCGGATCCCATGCGGACGCCCTGGCGGTTGAGCGTGGAGTCGGAGCGGCCGTGGATGACCACCGAGCCTCGTGAGGTGACGGTGATCCAGTCGCCGTGCCGCCAGACGCCGGGGTAGGTGTCGAAGTAGCTGTCGTGGTAGCGGGCGCCGTCCGGGTCGTTCCAGAAGTGGATCGGCATGGACGGCATGGGGTTGGTGACGACCAGTTCGCCGACCTCGTCGGTGAGCGGTTTGCCGTGGAGGTCCCAGGACTGGAGGTCCGTACCGAGGCAGGGTGCCTGGAGTTCTCCGATGTGCACGGGAAGCGTCGGGACGGCTCCGGCGAAGCAGGAGCAGACGTCGGTGCCGCCGCTGACCGAGGCCGTCCACAGTCCGCCCGGGGTGTCGACGAACTCGTCGTGGAGCCAGCGGAAGCCGTCCGGGGGCAGCGGGGAGCCGGTCGTGGCGACGCAGGTGACGCGGGAGAGGTCGAAGTCGCGGGCGGGGTGGACTTCGGCCTTGCGGCAGGCCATGACGTACGCGGCCGAGGTGCCGAAGAGGGTGGCTCCGGTGCGTTCGGCGATGCGCCACTGGGCCGCGGTGTCGGGGTGGCCGGGGCTGCCGTCGTACAGGACGATCGTGGTGCCCGTGAGAAGGCCGGAGACGAGGAAGTTCCACATCATCCAGCCCGTCGAGGTGTACCAGAAGAAGCGGTCGTCGGGGCCGAGGTCGCAGTGCAGGCCGAGCTGCTTGAGGTGTTCGACGAGGATGCCGCCCTGGGACTGGACGATCGCCTTGGGCAGGCCTGTGGTGCCGGACGAGTAGAGCACCCACAGTGGGTGGTCGAAAGGTACGGCCTCGTAGGTGGGGGCGGTGTCCCCTGTGGTGAGGGCCGACCATTCCAGGGCGCCTTCGGGGGCCTCGGTGCCGAGCAGCGGAATGTGGACGACCGCGCGGAGGCTGGGCAGTTCGGAGCGGAGTTCGGCGACGGTGTCGCGGCGGTCGTGCTCCTTGCCTCCGTAGCGGTAGCCGTCGACGGTGAACAGGACGACCGGTTCGACCTGCTGGAAGCGGTCGAGGACGCTGCGGGCGCCGAAGTCGGGGGCGCAGGAGGTCCAGACGGCGCCGACAGCGGCGGTGGCCAGGAGGGCGACGACGGCCTGCGGGATGTTCGGCAGGTAACCGCTGACGCGGTCTCCGGGGCGTACGCCGAGGGCGCGCAGTTCCGCCGTCAGGGAGCCGACCTGACGGCTCAGCTCGGCCCAGGTGACGGGTTGGGGGTCGTGGCTCTCGTTCACGTGGAGGAGAGCGGGGGTGTCCGCGCGCGTGGGGTCGTCGGCGGCGCGCAGTGCGTGTTCGGCGTAGTTGAGGGTCGCTCCGGGAAACCACTCGGCCCCGGGCATGGTGCGGTCGCCGAGTACGCGCGCGTAGGGGGTGGTGAAGCGGACGTCGAACCAGTCGGTGACGGCCTTCCAGAACGTCTCGAGCTCGGTCACCGACCAGTGGTGCAGCGCTTCGTAGCCTCCGTCGGCCGGGGCTCCGTAGTGCTCGGCGGCCCAGGCCTGGAACCGGGTGACCTGCGCTCCGGCGATCCTCTCCGGGCTCGGCTGCCAGAGCGGCGCAGGGTTCGCTGAGGACGTCATGGGGCGGCTCCCGGACTGTACGCGTCGTATGCGTGTGGAGTGCGCACGTGCTGGGTGTGCGCGTGAACACGGCTGCAAGGACGATGCCATGTGATCGACTTCCGCACCAGGGTGTGCCCCACACAGTCGGCCTCGCGGCTGTGTGGCGTCGCCCCAGGTGAACGGCCAATGAACGGGGCACACATATGGCTTCTTCGGTGGCAGGGTGAGCAGCATGAACGGTCGTGACCTGGTGCGTTCGGTGAAGGTGGTCGGCATGGTCGGCACGGCGCAGGGGTTGCGCACGGTGCGCTCCTCGTGGCGCAGATGGCGGGCGGACGCGGCGGCGGTCGTGCCGCTGGGCGCGGAGCGCGCGCGGGTGCCGGGGCCCGTGACGGGGATGGAGCAGGAGCCGGGCGGTGGTGTGGTGCGGTTCGCCCGCGCCGAGCTGCGGGTGCGGGTGACCGTCGGCGGAGCGGTCTTCCTGGGGTGGGACGGGGCGGAGCCGGAGCCGTCGTACGCGTTGGCGGGCCGGAGCCCCGAGCCGGATCCGCGGGCCGTGCTGGAGCCCGACACGGAGGGCGGCTGGCGGGTGGTCTCGGAGCGCGTGACGGTGGTCGTCTCGCGGTACGGGGCGGTGGAGCTGCGCACGCCAGGCGGTGTGGCGTTGCGGCGAGATCTGCCGCCCCGGTGGTGGGAGCGGGCCGATGGTGGCGCGGGGCGGTGGGTGCAGCGGTCGGAGGTGCCTGCGGAGGCGCGGTTCTTCGGTCTCGGCGGCCGGTCCTCGGGGCCCCGGCTGCGGAACGGGACGTACCGGCTGTGGAACACGGATCCGGGTGGGTCCTTCGGGCCGGGCGACGATCCGCTGTACATCACCATGCCGGTGCAGATGGTGGTGGCCGACGCCGCCACGCATCTGGTGTTCCACGACAACACGTGGGAGGGCGCTGTCTCCCTCCACGAGGGCGTGGAAGGTGCCGGTTCCGGCCATGACAGGGCCGGTTCGTGCGAGGTGCGGATGAGTGGTGGTCCGCTGCGGTACTGGGCGATGGTCGGCACTCCCGCGCGCGTGCTGCACTCGTGGGCGTCGCTGACCGGTCCGCCGGCGCTGCCGCCCTCGTGGGCGCTCGGGCACCATCACGCGCGGTGGGGCTTCGGCAGCGAACAGGAGGTGCGGCGGATCGTCGCCGGCTATCAGGAGCGCGGGCTGCCGCTGGATGCGGTGCACCTGGACATCGATCACTACGAAGCGCACCAGGTGTTCACCGTCGACAGGGAGCGGTTTCCCAAGCTGCCGCAGCTCGCGGACGAGCTGCGCAAGGGCGGGATCCGGCTCGTGTCGATCGTCGATCCGGCGGTGAAGTCCGAGCAGGGGGTGGAGGCGTACGACAGTGGAATGGCCGCCGATGTCTTCGTGCGGGATGCCTCGGGGCGTCCTGTGCGTGGCGTCGTGTGGCCCGGGGAGGCGGTGTTTCCCGATTTCACCGACCCACGCGCGCGTAAGTGGTGGGGCACGCTCTACAAGGAGCGTCTCGATCAGGGTTTCTCGGGTTTCTGGCACGACATGAACGAGCCGGTGTCATTCGCCGCGTTCGGCGAGGCGACGCTGCCGCGGTCGGCGCGGCACTCCCTGGAGGGGCGTGGCGGTGACCATCGTGAGGCCCACAATGTCTACGGCCTTGCGATGGCCCGTGCCGGGTACGAAGCGGTGCGTGCGCTGCACCCCGAGGAGCGGCCCTTCTTGTTCTCGCGTTCCGGGTGGGCGGGGATGCAGCGCTACGGAGGGACGTGGTCCGGGGACGTGTCCACGGGCTGGCCGGGGCTTCGGGCGTCGTTGTCGCTGGTGCTGGGGCTCGGGTTGTGCGGTGTGCCGTACTCGGGTCCTGATGTGGGCGGTTTCGACGGCAGTCCGTCTCCGGAGCTGTTTCTGCGGTGGTTCCAACTGGGGGCGTATCTGCCGCTGTTCCGTACGCATGCGGCGATCGGGGCGGGGCGGCGTGAGCCGTGGGAGTTCGGCGACGAGGTGCTGGGGCACGCGCGCGAGGTGCTCGTGGAGCGCAGGCGGCTGTTGCCGTACTTCGTGACGCTCGCCCACCTCGCGCGGCGTACCGGCGCTCCTTATGTGCGGCCCCTGTGGTGGGGGAATCCGGAGGACAGGGCGTTGCGGGACTGTGAGGACGCGTTCTTGCTCGGCGACTCCTTGTTGGTGGCACCGGTGCTGGAGAGCGGTGCGGTGCGGCGGGCGGTGCGGCTGCCGCGGGGGCGCTGGTACGACACGGCGACCGGCCGGGCCTACGAGGGGCCGGGGAAGGTGCTGGTGGACGCTCCGTTGTCGCGCGTCCCTGTGTTCGCACGCGCGGGCTCGGTGCTGCCCGTGCGCGGGTGCGAGGGTGGCATCGAGTTGGAGGCGTGGGCGCCCGCCCGGGGGCGTTCCGGGGGCGGCCTCGTGGTGGCCGACGCGGGTGACGGGTGGGCGGAGGCGGAGCTCGAACGGTTCACGACGCGGTGGAGCGAGGGGCGGGTCGTCGTCGAGCGGGAGGGTAACGAGGGCGGGCCCGCACCGGAGCGCCCGGTGCGGGTGCGGGGAGTGGACGGGTGAGGGTCAACCGCGACGCGGGGGCCGACTGCGGCTGAGGGGTGTGGCGTGGCCCGCCGGGGGCCGGTGGCGGTTGCCGGTCAGTAGCGGCCCTCGAACCATGCGCGCGCCGCCAGTGTGTGCAGCGGGAAGGCGAGTTCTTCGGGGCGGCGCAGCAGGTCCCAGCCGTCGGTCTCGTCCGTCGGGGCGGACCGCGGGAGATCTGCGGCAGGCCGTGCGGGGAGGAGGCCGAAGAGCAGGAGGTAGCCGTCGGTTGCGCTCATGGCGTCGACCAGGCGCACGTCGCGGCTCTCCGCTCCGATGCCGGTCTCTTCCTTCAGCTCGCGCACGACCGCGTCGCGCCAGTCCTCGCGGTCGTCGATGAACCCGCCGGGCAGTGCGATGCCTCCCCGCGCGGGAGCGATGGTGCGGGTGATGACGACCAGGCCGGTGCCCTGGGTGTCGTACACGGGCTGGAGCGCGACCGCGACGGGCAGCGGGTTGCGATGGGCCACCGCGCCGCAGTGGGCGCAGGTGCGGGGCCAGCTCACGGGCTGGTCCTCGTAGGACGTTCCGCAGCTCGAACAGTGGGAGCCCGGAACGGAGTTGGTGAGGTGTGGGGATGCGGACACGCCGCGGACTGTATCCGATCCCTGTCGCGCCGGTCTTTCGCGGGTGGCGGTGATCCTGATAGACGCTGGGACATGACAGGACTTGTCCCCGCCCTGCGGAATCTCGCCCTCTGTGCCGCGGCTCTGCTCTCCGTGGCCGCCGTCCCCTCCCCCGCGCACGCGCGTGCCGAGCCGAAGGCTCCTCCGGAGTTCGTCGCGCTGCGCGACATCGACCCCACGATCATCCAGGAGATGCGTTACTTCACGCCGCACAACTTCGTGGGTGAGCCAGTAGACGGCTACAGAAAGCCGATGTGCATCGTCACCGAGCCCGCGGCGAAGGCCCTGCACAAGGCGCAGCGCAAGCTGCTGCGCACGGGCTACTCCCTGAAGGTGTACGACTGCTACCGGCCGCAGCGGGCCGTCGACCACTTCGTACGCTGGGCCGAGGACCTCGCCGATGAGCGCATGAAGGCGGAGTTCTATCCCCATGTCGACAAGTCGCGGCTCTTCGCGGACGGGTACATCGCGGAGAAGTCCGGGCACAGCCGGGGCTCGACGGTGGATCTGACGGTGGTGCGGCTGCCGGCCGCGCCTACCCGGCCGTACATTCCCGGAGAGCCACTCAAGCCCTGCTTCGGGCCGCGCGGCGAGCGTTTCCCCGACAACTCCGTGGACATGGGGACGGGATTCGACTGCTTCGACACCCTTTCGCACACGGATGACCCCCGGATCAAGGGGAAGCAGCGCACAAACCGCGATCTCCTGCGCAACGCGCTCGGCAAGGAGGGCTTCGTCAACCTCCCCGAAGAGTGGTGGCACTACACGTACAAGCCCGAGACGTTCCCCGACACCTACTTCGACTTCCCTGTCTCCCGGAAGTCGTTGCGGGGGAAGTGAGGCCACCGGCGGCACAGGTGACGCAGGGGGTGTCCGGGACCACCCCCGTCGGCCCCGGACACCCCCTACCGATACTCGGACGCGAAAGGAGGCCATCCGGTTCACCGCGTCTCCCGGATTTCACTCCTTCGGCGAAGGCCGGCCGCCCCGTGGCGGATTCCGGCGCCCCCTGACGAAAGCCGGTTGACCGTGGCACACTTCTGACGTTCCGTCAGATCCAGTGCTCTGGAGGGGCCTTGTCGCGAACGCGCACACCCGTAGTGGCCAACTGGTTCGCCGGGGAGGGTGACGACTTCCGTCTGCTGGGCACGCGCTGCACTGCGTGCGCCTGTGTCTTCTTTCCGCGCGAGGACAGGTTCTGCCGCAATCCCGGTTGTGCGGGCGGCGAGCTGGCCGAGGTGCCGCTGTCGCGGCGCGGCCGCGTCTGGTCGTACACCGACGGCCGCTATCGACCCCCCGCCCCCTATGCCTCCGACCCGGAACTTCCCTGGGAGCCCTACACGTTGATCGCTGTGGAGCTGGAAGCGGAGCGGATGGTGGTGCTCGGGCAGGCGGTGCCCGGGATCTCCGTGGCCGATCTGGAGGTCGGCATGGAGGTGGAGGTCGTCCCGGGGGTCCTGAACGAGGACAGCGGGACGACATGGACGACCTGGCACTGGCGGCCCGTGGGGGTGGGCGCATGACGACAGAGGTGGCCGTGCTCGGCGCGGGGATGCACCCCTGGGGCAAGTGGGGGCGAGGTTTCGTCGAGTACGGAGTGGCGGCGGCACGCGCGGCGCTCGCGGACGCCGGGGTCGAGTGGCGGGACGTGGGCTCGATCGTCGGCGCCGACACGGTGCGCGGCGGCTATCCGGGGTACGTCGCGGGGGCCACGTTCGCCAAGGCGCTCGGCTGGCAGGGCGCACGCGTGGCGAGTGTGTACGCGGCCTGCGCGTCCGGCGCCCAGGCGATCAACACGGCACGGACGCAGATCCTCGCAGGCATGGCCGACGTGGTCCTGGTGGTGGGCGCCGACGCGGCACCGAAGGGGTTCTTCCGTCCGGCGGGCGGGGACCGGCCCGACGACCCCGACTGGCTGCGGTTCCGTGTCCTCGGAGCGACCAATCCGGCCTACTTCGGCCTGTACGCGCGCCGCCGGATGGCCGTGCACGGCGACACCCTGGAGGACTTCGCCCAGGTCAAGGTGAAGAACGCCGCGGCCGGCGCACTCAACGCGAACGCGCGCTACCGCAAAACGGTCACCACCGAGGAGGTCGCCGCGTCCGCCGTCGTGGCCGATCCGCTGCGGCTGCTCGACATCTGCGCCACCTCGGACGGCGCCGCGGCCCTCGTGCTCTCCAGCATGGCGTTCGCACGCCGGCACGGAGCGGTGGACCCGGTGCGCATCCGCGCGGTGTCCACCGTCACCCCGACGTATCCGACGACGGTGCTCGACCTGCCGGACATCGCGACGGACTCGGCCGCGGGCGTGGACCCCGGCGACGGGACGTTCCGGGCGTCCATCGCGCGAGCGGCGTACGAAGAAGCGGGCATAGGTCCCGAGGACATATCGCTGGCGGAGGTCTACGACCTGTCGACCGCTCTGGAACTGCAGTGGTACGAGGACCTGGGGCTGTGCGGCGAGGGCGAGGGCGCCAAGCTGCTGCGCGACGGAGTGACGGCGCCCGGCGGACGCGTACCCGTGAACACCAGTGGGGGCCTCGCTTCCTTCGGGGAGGCGGTGCCGGCCCAGGCCATCGCTCAAGTATGCGAAGTGACGTGGCAGTTGAGAGGGGCGGCAGGGGCCCGGCAGATCGAAGGGGCGCGGGTGGGGGTCACCGCGAACCAGGGGCTGTTCGGGCACGGGTCGTC
This sequence comes from Streptomyces sp. NPDC045678, assembly GCF_056432085.1. Lineage (NCBI taxonomy): Bacteria > Bacillati > Actinomycetota > Actinomycetes > Kitasatosporales > Streptomycetaceae > Streptomyces > Streptomyces sp. NPDC045678. The sequence continues at coordinate 558,919 of NZ_JBWKJS010000007.1, read as the reverse complement.
GGTCGTGGCGGTGCGCTGAAGCCCTCCACGGAGCCGCGGGACGGCTCTGGCGCGGACGCGGGGCTCCTCGGGCGGCAGAGGGCGCCTGAGGGCCCGTCACGGGCGCCGCTGAGGAAGCTCACACGCCGGTTAACCGGTGCCGCCCGCGACCTTGACGCTCCATCACCATCGGTGAACACTTCCGGGTGTCAGTCGGCGTCGCCGCACCTCGGCTCCCCGCGCACAGATGTTTCTGCGCGCGTGCAGGGTCGGCACCAAGGGCCTGTCCAGCCTCTTCAACAGGTCATCCCCCATCGGCGATCCGACTGTGACGGCACGCTCGCCATGGGCGCCGGGCGAGGTTCGGGAGACCTCTGCCTCCGGCTGCGTCAGCCGGGCGTATCCAGGCGGTAGTCGTGGGAACGCACCCTGCACGGAGGACCGGGGCGCACTGCCCCGGGCGAGGTCCTAGGAGCCGCCATGTACTCGAACGGGGACATCTTCGTCGGTGAGGTCATCGGCACCGCGATTCTGATTCTTCTCGGCGCAGGCGTCTGCGCCGCCGTCACACTCAGCCATTCGAAGGCGAAGGCCTCCGGGTGGGTCGTCATCGCCTTCGGATGGGGCTTCGGCGTGCTCGCCGGCGCGTACACCGCGGGCCCGCTCTCCGGCGGTCACCTCAACCCGGCCGTCACGCTCGGCATCGCGATCCGCACCGGGGAGTGGGACAAGACCTGGATCTACGTCCTCGGGCAGATGGTCGGCGCGATGCTGGGTGCCGTCCTCGCCTACCTCGTGTACCTGGCGCAGTTCAACGCCAACGTCACGCGGGGCGCGAAGGGCGACTCGGAGGGCGTGCACGTGCCGACGCCGACGCTCGGGATCTTCTCCACCATCCCGGAGATCCGGAACCCGGTCGCCAACATCATCACCGAGGTCATCGCCACCGTCGCCCTGGTGCTGCCCATCCTGGCCTTCGGCCTCACGAAGGGGCTCGGCGAATCCGGCACACAGACACTGATCGTGGCCTTCCTTGTCGTCGGCATCGGTCTCTCCCTCGGTGGTCCGACGGGGTACGCCATCAACCCGGCGCGCGACCTCGGTCCGCGCATCGTGCACACGTTCCTGCCGATCCCCAACAAGGGCACGTCCGACTGGAGCTACGCCTGGGTTCCGGTGGCGGGACCGCTGATCGGCGGGGCTCTCGCGGGCCTCATCTACAACGCAGCCTTCTGAGTCTGCGCAGCCTTCTGAGTCTTCTCACCAAGGTCATCAAGGGGTAGCCATGCCGGACAGCTCCGAGAAATTCGTCGCCGCCATCGATCAGGGCACCACGTCGAGCCGTTGCATCATCTTCAACCAGGACGGCGCGATCGTCGCCGTGGACCAGCGCGAGCACCGCCAGATATTCCCCAAGCCCGGCTGGGTGGAGCACGACGCCACCGAGATCTGGTCCAAGGTGCAGGCGGTGGTCGCAGGGGCGATCGCCAAGGCCGGGCTCCGCGCCGACCAGCTGAGCGCGCTGGGCATCACCAACCAGCGGGAGACCACTGTCCTGTGGGACCGCGCGACCGGCAAGCCCGTGCACAACGCGATCGTCTGGCAGGACACCCGCACTTCGGCGCTCTGCAACGAACTGGGGGGCGCGGACGGCCAGGACCGCTTCCGCGAACAGACGGGCCTGCCCCTGGCGAGCTACTTCTCCGGCCCCAAGGCCGCCTGGCTGCTCGACAACGTGCCGGGGCTCAGGGCCCGCGCCGAACGGGGCGAGATAGCCTTCGGGACCATCGACTCCTGGCTGATCTGGAACCTCACGGGCGGCACCGACGGCGGCAAGCACGTCACCGACGTCACCAACGCTGGCCGCACCATGCTGATGAACCTGGAGACGCTCCAGTGGGACCAGTCGATCCTTTCGGCGATGAACGTCCCCGAAGCGGTCCTGCCGGAGATCAGGTCGTCGGCCGAGGTGTACGGAACGGCGGTGGGCCAGCTCTCCGGAGTACCCGTCGCCTCCGCCCTGGGCGACCAGCAGGCGGCTGTCTTCGGGCAGGCCTGCTACGACACGGGGACGGCCAAGAACACATACGGGACGGGCAGTTTCCTCCTGCTCAACACCGGCAACCGGCCCGTCCCCTCCAAGAACGGCCTGCTCACAACGATGGGCTACAAAATCGGCTCCGAAGCGCCGGTGTACTGCCTGGAGGGGTCGATCGCGATCACCGGCGCCCTGGTGCAGTGGTTCCGGGACCAGCTCGGCATCATCCGCAATGCTGACGAGATCGAGACTCTCGCGGCGAGCGTCGACGACAACGGCGGGGCGTACATCGTGCCGGCGTTCTCCGGCCTGTACGCGCCCTACTGGCGCTCCGACGCACGCGGCGTCGTCACCGGACTCACCCGGTACGTCACCAAGGCACACCTCGCGCGTGCCGTCCTGGAGGCGACGAGCTGGCAGACGCGCGAGGTCGTGGACACCATGTACCAGGACTCCGGGGTGCGGATCACCACCCTCAAGGTGGACGGCGGCATGACCAAGAACAACCTCCTGATGCAGCACCAGGCGGACGTCCTGGGTGTGCCGGTGATCCGTCCCAAGGTCTCCGAGACGACCTGTCTGGGCGCCGCGTACGCGGCCGGACTCGCGACCGGCGTGTGGAACGACCTGGACGAGCTGAAGGCCCACTGGCAGCAGGACGTCGAGTGGACCCCGCGCATGGACGCGACGTCGCGGGACCGCGAGTTCCACAACTGGCGCAAGGCGGTGGAGCGGAGCTTCGGCTGGCTGGAGGAGGGCGAGGGCTGACGGCCGGGCCGAACGGAACTGCGGCCCGTACCCCAGTCGGCGGGGGTACGGGCCGCAGCGGTGACCGCGAGCCGAAAGCGCGCTACGTAGTGACGGGTTCCCGAGCCGCCGCGGCCGCCGCCATCGCGTGTTCGACGACGTCGATGAGGACTTCCTTGACCGTCTCGCGGTCACGCGCGTCGCACATCACCACGGGCACGTGGGTGTCGAGATCGAGGGCCTGGCGCACGACGTCGGCCGGGTAACGGTTGGCGCCGTCGAAGCAGTTGACGCCGACGACGAAGGGGATGGAGCGTCGTTCGAAGTAGTCCACGGCGGCGAAGCAGTCCTCAAGGCGTCGCGTGTCGGCGAGGACGACGGCGCCCAGCGCGCCGGTCGCCAGCTCGTCCCAGAGGAACCAGAAACGGTCCTGTCCCGGCGTACCGAAGAGGTACAGGACCAGGTCCTCGCGGAGCGTGATGCGGCCGAAGTCCATGGCCACCGTGGTGGTGTGCTTGCCCTCGACGCCGCTGGTGTCGTCGATGGGCCTGCCTGCCTCGCTGAGGGTCTCCTCGGTGCGCAGCGGCTTGATCTCGCTGACCGCGCCGACCAGCGTCGTCTTGCCGACGCCGAAGCCGCCGGCCACGAGGATCTTCAGCGTGACCGGCTCGACGGGGGCCTTGTCGCGCTCAGTGCGCTTGAAGATCATCGCTCACTTCTCCTGCATCGGTGGTGTCGCGCGGGGCCGGTCCGTATCCGCCGCCGCCAAGGGGGTTCGATCACGAGTACATCGCCGGGGGCGCCGCCACGCCGCTCAGAGCGCCCGGAGGCCGCTGATCACATCGCGCAGAATGCTCTCGTCCGGCAGCTCGGCGGGGGGCACGGGACGGGTCACGTGCACCAGTTCGTCGTCGACGAGGTCCCCTATGAGGACGCGGACCACGCCGATGGGCAGGTCGAGTTCGGCCGCCAGCTCGGCGACCGACTGAGGCGTGTCACGGCACAGCCCAACGATGTCCACGTGCTCCGGAGACAGCGTCCGGTCGGTTTCCGGGACGTCGTACGCATGGGCCTCGGTGACGACGACCGCGATCAGGTCGAGCCGGTGCTGTCCGTTGCTCGTGGTGCGGCCGCGCGTCATGGCGTACGGCCGCACTACGGGGCCCGCGTCGTCGTCGAACCAGCGGGGCGGCTCCTGCGCCCGCGATAATTTCCGCGTCGTTGTGGTTCTCTGCGTCCCTCGACCGTCTTCGCTCATGACCTCCCACTACCCCCCGGCGGGCAGATCCGTGCGCGGTGCCGTACCCAGATGCACGCCCACCCGCTTGACCAGCAGCGTCATTTCGTACGCGACCAGACCGACGTCGGAATCTGCGTCCGCGAGGACGGCGAGGCAGCTGCCGTCACCCGCGGCCGTGACGAAGAGGAAGGCGTCGTCGAGTTCGACCACGGTCTGGCGGACCCGGCCCGCCTCGAAGTGCCGGCCCACGCCCTTGGCGAGGCTGTGGAACCCGGAGGCGACGGCGGCGAGGTGCTCGCTGTCCTCCCTGGTCAGATTCTTCGACACGCCGGTCGGCAGGCCGTCTCCGGAGAGCACGAGTGCCTTGCGGATGCTGGCGACGCGCTGCACCAGATCGTCGAGGAGCCAGTTCAGCTCACCCCGTCCCCCGGTCGTGGTGGTGGTGCGTGCGTCGGCATTCGGTGCGGTCATCGACCGTCCCCCTCGGGTGTCGTTCCTGGTGCTGTGCCGTCCGTGGCGTCGTCGCCCGCGGCATTTTCGTCGCGGCCGCGCTGCCAGCCCCGCTGGAGCGATGCCATGCGGCTGCGTACCTCTTCGGCGTCCCGCTCCTCCGGCCCGGTCTCGGCGCGTGGGGGGCGGTGGTCGGGTCCGTCCTTCAACTGCGGGGCCAGGTTGGCCTGCCGTACGCGGCGGGGCAGCCCGCCCACGGTGGTCGTGGTGGTCCGGTCCCCGGCACGGCCCTCGGCCGCGGCGCGGCGACTACGTGACGGGAGGTCGGTCGGCGCGGCGTCGACGGCCGTGACATCGCGGTGCGGAGGCGCCAGGCCGGGCCATGTGGGCTGCTGCCGGCGCTGCGGGGACGGGATCTCGTCCTCGGCGGCCGGGTCCAGCGGCCTGCTCTCCGCGGAGCTGTCCTCCTGGAAGCGGCGGTCCGTCTGGAAGCGACTGTCCGACTGCAAGCGGGTTTCCGATTGCAAGCGGTTGTCCGTCGGGAATCGACTGTCCTCGGAGGAGTCGCTTTCCCGGACCCCGTCTCCGGAGAAGCGGCTTTCCTTCGACCTGTCGTCGGGGAAACGGCTGTCCTGGGGCTTGGTGTGCGTCACCGGGCGGCCGTTGGAGCGGACCAGTTTCGGGGTCCTTCGGCGCGGCAGCGGAACGGGGCCTCCGGAGTGGGTGTCCTCGGCGGGGTCGTCGTCGGCGGGCGCGGTGTCGCGGCGGGTCGGCTCCGCGCGGCCCGCCTCGCGGTCGTCGCGGGCCTGCTGGTGCTGTTCACCGGACGTGCCCGCCACCCGGCGGCGGGGCCGGAAGAGGCCGCCGCGCTCGCTGTCCTCGTCGTCGAGGGAGCCGGGGAAGCCGCCGAGTTCCGCCATGCCGACGGGCGCCTCCAGCTCGACGGGGCCGTCGAGGACGGACGCGGGCAGGCCCGGCAGCTGTACGGGCACCTGGGCGAGGGCCGCGGCACGGTCGACGCCCTGGTCGGCGCCCCTGGTCCGTTCCCTGTCGATCCGGAAGCCCGCTCCGTCGGTGTCCGGCACGTCGTCGGTGAGCAAGGTCTCGGGGATGAACACGACGGCGGTCGTGCCGCCGTACGGCGAGGGCTGCAGCGAGACGCGGACACGCTGGCGCTGCGCGAGCCTGCTGACCACGAACAGGCCGAGCCGGTCGGTGTCGGAGAGCTCGAACTCGGGGGTCTCCGCGAGGCGTAGGTTGGCGTCCAGGAGGGCGTCGGGGGTCATTCCGAGGCCCCGGTCGTGGATCTCCAGGGTGAAGCCGTTTGCCACGTGCTCACCGTGCACCTGTACGGCGGTGTGCGGAGGCGAGAACACCGTGGCGTTCTCCAGGAGTTCGGCCATGAGGTGCGTGAGGTCGGCGACCGCGGGCCCGGTGACCGCGATGCGGGGCAGGCGGCGCACCTCGATGCGCTCGTAGTCCTCGACCTCGGCGACGGCCGCGCGGACGACGTCCATGAGCTGGACGGGCTTGCGCCACTGCCGTGAAGGGGCGGCGCCGGACAGGATGACGAGGCCCTCGGCGTGCCGCCGCATGCGGGTGGTCAGGTGGTCGAGCCGGAACAGGTCGGCGAGCTCGTCGGTGTCCTCGGTCCTGCGCTCCATGGTGTCCAGGAGCGTGAGCTGCTTGTGCAGCAGGACCTGACTGCGGCGGGCGAGGTTGACGAAGACCTCGGAGACGCCGCGGCGCAGGTCGGCCTGTTTGACGGTGGCCTCGACCGCGGCGCGCTGCAGGGTGTTGAGTGCCTGGCCGACCTGACCGATCTCGTCCTTGCCGTACGTCAGGCGGGGCGCCTCGGTCTCCACGTCGACCTGCTCGCCGGCCGCCAGGCGACGCAGCACTCCGGGCAGCCGGACGCCGGACGCCTCGTGGGCCTCCAGTCGCAGGCGGCGCAGGTCCCTGATGAGGCCGCGGCCGATGCGTACGGACAGGAAGAGGGAGACCAGCAGGGCGAGCAGGCCGAGCACGCCGGCCGCGATGACGCGGATGATCACACGGACGGCCGCGGGCTCGACGCGGTCCTGGAAGCGGTCGGTCGCCTCCATGTTGCTCTCGGAGAGGTGCTTGAGGACGCGCCCCGCGGCCGTGTCCCAGTGGGCTGAGGTGACCGCGCGCGGGGTGCCTGCCCCGGACTCGATGATGGCCTGCTCGGCCTTGCGCAGCTGGGTGGCCTCGGTGCCGTTCCAGTAGCGCTCGTAGCGGACGCGTTCGTCCTCGGGGACCTGGGCGAAGTTGACTTCGGCGAGGAGTCCGCGCTGGGCCCGCAGCTCGGTGGCCTGGCGGATCTCGGACTTGGTGATCCGTCCCGCGACGAGCGCCGAGCCGATCAGCGCGTCCTCGCGGGACAGCAGTTCGCGCGCGCGGGTGGCGCCGACGAGCGCACGGCCCTGCTGGTCGTACTGCATGTCGTCGAGGCCGGAGAAGCCGTTGAGCGTGCTCAACAGGTCGAAGTAGGGGTTGATCAGCTCGGTGTACCTCTTCAGGGCGCCGGCCCGGGTGATCGTGCCCTCTTCGACGCTGCGGCGCAGTGGGTCGATGCTGTCGAAGGCTTCGACGAGCTCGTTGAGCCGCTTGCGCGATTCCCCGCTGACGCCGTCGCGGACGTCCGGGTGCCGGGCGTTGGCCCGGATCTTGTCGATCATCCCGTCGGTCGCCGTGCGGCTGCGGCGCAGCGCGGACATGGCGTCCGAGGCCCGTGGGTCGGCGAGGTAGACGAGGGTCTGGCGCCGCTCCTGCTGGATCACGCGCGCCGTGTCCTCGACCGGATAGGCGAGCTTATCGACCACGTTGACCGAGTCGACGAGGTCCAGCGCCTGGCGACCCGTGATCACGGTGGTGAAGGCCCAGATCGCCGTGAGGGAGAACAGCGGCACGAGCAGCAGCGCCACGATCTTCCTGCGGATGGACTTCCCGCGAAAGCGCATGGCCTCCCCCAGATCGGCCCCCTGCGGCCGTTGCACGGGCCAGGGGCACACATGTGCGTCAACAAACGGCGCGAGCCTACTACTGACTCACGGACAACTCGAAGGCGCATCCGAACGCTTTTCGGCCGTGACGCGAAAGGGACGTCCGCAGTTGTCCCTCCATTACGGGACTTTGCGTCCCAGCATGTGGCGGCTCTTACCGGGGCTCATCCGCCGTTGTACGCACGCCAGTTGGCCGAATTCCTTCGCTCCCCGGAAGCGGAGCGGGAATCTTTCGGATCTCTCGTTCGTCCTTGAGGAAGAGAGCCGCGGGCCGCGGTCAGGTCACCGGCACGCCTCGGGCGCGTGACGGGGCGGGCGACATGAAGCGCGGCATAACGGGCAGTCCGGAGGGTGACCCGTGAACGGCCGCGAGCATCGGGGGGAGAGACGGAATGATGGGTACGGCAGAGCGCCACAGGGAGTCCGGGGGCGGGCAGCAGCACCGTGAATTGGCGGAGGAGCGGCCGCCGTTGTGGGTCGAGGAGCCCGCGCGCAGACGACGGCTGCCCGATCCGGTGCGGACGGCCGCGGTGCGGGCGGTGATCATAGTGGCGCTCACGCTCGTGCAGGCCATGGTCGCCTTCCTCGCCGCCCTCGCCGGGTCGTGGCTCTCCTTCCCCATGGTGCTGAGCAGCGTGGCCAGCACGGTCGTCGCCACGTGGGGCGTGCTGGACGTGTGGGTGACCCGCCAGGTCTGGAACCAGCGCAACGGAGTGGTGTCGATGCCGAGCAGCACGGCGCGGCGGCTGCGGCGCGAGCGGCGCCGGGCCCGTCGTGAGGCGCGGGCCGTGGCGCGCGGGAAGGGACGCATACACGGGCACAGCGGGCCTGGGCGGTTGTCCCACTCCTGAGCGGCGGCGATACGGGCCGACGACTGGGCGCCGCCGAACAGTACGGCTGGGCACCGCTGGACAGGCCGACGGCTGCTCGTGGGCGGCCTCAGACTCCGGCGAGCTCTGCCGCCCGATCGGCGGCCAGGCCCCTGCGCACCTTCATGAAGGGACGGGCGCGGTCGACCGCGAGGACCGCCGTGGTCCGTCCCGCGCGTTCGTAGACGGCAAGGAGCCCTTCTCCACGCGCGCCCGCCGCCGGGTCGTCGCCCAGACCGTCCGGCGAGCCCTCGACGATGCGTACGGTGTCGCCGTTGCTCCGGTGGCCGGCGAACTGGATGCGGGAGCCGTACTGGTCCGACCAGAAGTAGGGCAGAGAGTGCACCGTGTCGACCGTGCGTCCGGCGAGCAAGTTGCGTACGGCTGAGCGGGGTTGCTCCGTGGCACTCGTCCAGTGCTCGGCGCGGACCCCGCACACCCTGGCGACATCGCCCACCGCGACGACCTGGGGCAGCGCCGTCACACAACCGTCGTCACACAGGACACCGTCGTCCACCACGAGAGGAGAGCCGGCGAGCCAGCGCGTGTTGGGGGTTGCCCCGATGCCGACGACGACCACGTCGGCGGGCAGCAGCCGCCCGTCGGTCAGTTCGACGGTGGTGACGGAGCGAGCGGCCTCAGCGGCTTCCGTGGTACGCGCATCAGCCGTCCACGCGGCGGACGCGTCCAGCCCCTTCGCACCTCGGAGCCCCGCCACGCCCACCCCTGTCAGCAGCCTGGCCCCACCGCGCGCATGCAGCCCCGCGCACATGGAGGCCATGTCGGGGCCGAGTTGGGCCACGAGGGGCAGCGGTGCGGCCTCGACGACGGTGACGTCATGGCCGAGGGCCACGCAGGAGGACGCGGTCTCGGCGCCGATGAAGCCACCGCCGATCACCACGACACGACGCGGCTCGCGCGTCAGCTCCGCCCGCAGTGCCCGGGCGTCGTCCAGCGTGCGCAGGGTGTGGACGCCCGCGAGCGGAGGCCCGGGGAGGCGCCGCGCCGACGCACCGGTGGCGATGACGACGCCGTCGCCCGCCACGGTGCGGCCGTCGTCGAGGACGACCGTGCGGCCGCGTGCGTCGAGGGACCTGGCCCGCGCGCCGAGCAGCCACTCGGCGGCGAGTTCGGCCGTCTCCTCCTCGTCGGCGAGGGCGAGTTGCTCCTCGTCCGCGGCGCCGGTGAGAATGCTCTTGGACAAGGGAGGCCGGTCGTACGGCAGGTGCGGTTCGGCGCCGATGACGATCAGGCGGCCGTCGAATCCCTGGGCGCGCAGCTCCCTGGCCGCGTACAGACCGGCGAGCGAGGCACCCACCACGACGACGGTCCTCATGCCGCGGATCCCTTCTCCGCGGCGTCCGCGCCGCCGTCACCCGCGGCTCCCGCGTCGGAGGCGACGAGCACATGGATGACACCGTCCTCCACGTACACCTGGTGGGTACGGACGGGGCGGCGGGCGGGCAGGCACGTCGGCCAGCCGGAGCGAAGGTCGAAGGTCGCGGCGTGCAGGGGGCACTCGATCAGACAGCCCTCCAGCCATCCCTCCGAGAGGGAGGCATCCTGGTGGCTGCACGTGTCGTCGATGGCGTAGAGCTCACCGTCGGCGTTGAACACCGCGACGGGCGGTGTGGTGTCGAGACGGACGGAGTCGCCTGCGGGGAGGTCTTCAAGGCGGCATACGGGGATCATGGGCCCCCCTCTGGGTGTGATTCGGCCCGGTCCTCGGCCTCTGGTGGGCCAAGACCCTTCGGTAACATGATGTTTCGCATGGCGCACGAGGGAGCGCTATGCGCAACAGAATCCGGGTGGGGCGCCCATCGCGTCAAGGGCTTCCCGAAGACGCGGCTTCAACAGGCCGCCAGGTGGTGAGAGTTCAGATATGACGGGCGACCGGAAACAGGCTGATCAGGACAGCGCATCCCGCGGTGAGCCGCGGGAGAAACAGCCGAAGGGGGCGGCCGGATCCGTCCAGTCCGTGGACCGCGCGGTGAGCGTCCTGGAGATCCTCGCGCGGCACGGCGAGGCCGGAGTCACCGAGATCGCCGACGAGCTGGGCGTCCACAAGTCGACGGCCTTCCGGTTGCTCGGCGTCCTGGAGAACCGGGGTCTGGTCGGCCAGGCGAAGGACCGTGGGAAGTACTTCCTGGGTGCGGGGATACTCCGCCTCGCGGGGGCGGCGGCAGTACGCATGGACATCTCCCAGGAGGGCGGCCCGGTCTGCCGCGAGCTCGCGGACGAGCTGGGCGAGACGGTCAACATCGCGGTCCTGGACGACGACGCCGCCGTCAACATCATGCAGGCCCGCGGCCCGGCGTCGGTGACGGCGCAGAACTGGCTGGGCCGGCGCACCCCGCTGCACGCCACCTCCAGCGGAAAGGTGCTCCTGGCCCATCTGCCGACCACCCTGCGCGAAGGCCTGATGGCCCGTACCCTGCCGCGCCTGACCGAGCACACGGTGACCGGCACCGTGGCGCTGCGCGGGGAGCTGGACGCCGTGGTCGAGCAGGGCTTCGCCGTGGCCGTCGAGGAGCTGGAGGTGGGCCTCGCCGCCGTCGCCGCGCCGGTGCGCGCGCACGACGGCAAGGTGATCGGCGCCCTCAGCGCCTCCGGCCCCGTCTACCGGCTGACCGAGGACCGCCTGACCGAGCTCGGCAAGCGCACCGTCGCCGCCGCCGTCGAGCTCTCCCGGCGGATGGGGTACGGCTTCTGAGATTTCCCGCGCCCGAACCGCACCCCGCCCGGACCGCACCCCGCCGGACCGTGGCACGGCCGGTGCGCGGGCCGGACACGGGGTCGCGGACGCAGCGCCGCAGCGTACGAACTCGTGAGGGCGGAGCCGGGAGTTCACGGCTCCGCCCTCACGCACGCGTGCGCGCCCCCCCCTGCGCTCCCAGGAGCGGCGAACGGCTTGGCTCCACCCCCTTGACGGCCTCTTGATGGCATTCTCACTATGTCTCTCATAGCGCAACCGAACGTGCAGGACGCAACAACACCGTCACGCCGTGCGCAACAGCAGAGGAGTCTGGCCGTGCCCCACGAGGTCCGTGCCGTCGTCGCCCCGAAGAAGGGCGCACCCGTCGAGGTGCAGACGATCGTCGTGCCAGATCCCGGCCCCGGAGAGGTGCTCCTCTCCGTACAGGCCTGCGGGGTCTGCCACACGGATCTGCACTACCGGGAGGGCGCGATCAACGACGACTTCCCGTTCCTGCTCGGCCACGAGGCGGCCGGCACCGTCGAAGCGGTCGGCACCGACGTCGACGGCCTCGTCCCCGGCGACTGCGTCGTGATCGCCTGGCGCGCCCCCTGCGGGGCCTGCCGCTCCTGTCTGCGCGGCCGCCCTTGGTACTGCTTCGACTCGCGCAACGCCGCCCGGCCCATGACGCTGCTCGACGGCACGCCGCTGACCCCCACCCTCGGAATCGGTGCCTTCGCCGAGAAGACACTGGTCGCCGCCGGGCAGGCCGTGAAGGTCGACCCGGCGGCCCGACCCGAGGCCGTCGCCCTCATCGGCTGCGGCGTGATGGCGGGGTACGGGGCCGCGGTGAACACCGGCGGGGTGGGCCGCGGTGACACCGTCGCCGTCATCGGCTGCGGCGGCGTCGGGAACGCGGCGGTCGCCGGAGCATCCCTGGCCGGAGCCCGCCGCGTCATCGCCGTCGACATCGACGACGCCAAGCTGGACGGGGCCACCCGGTTCGGCGCGACGCACACCGTCAACTCGCGTGGCACGGACCCCGTCGCGGCGGTCCGTGAGCTGACCGGCGGCCACGGAGTCGACGTCGCCATCGACGCCGTCGGCACCCCGGCGACGTACAAACAGGCCTTCTACATGCGTGATCACGCGGGCGTGCTCGTCCAGGTCGGCGTGCCCGACCCGGAGATGACGATCGACCTGCCGCTGATCGACCTCTTCTCGCGCGGTGGGGCCCTCAAGTCGTCCTGGTACGGCGACTCCCTGCCCACCAGGGACTTCCCGATCCTCGTCGACCAGTACCTCACCCGCCGCCTCGACCTCGGCGGCTTCGTCTCCGAGACCGTCACGCTCGACGAGGTGGAGGAGGCGTTCACGAGGATGCAGCGGGGCGAGGTGCTGCGATCGGTGGTGGTCCTGTGAGCCCCGACCGGGCCGGAGGGCCCCGCGTGGTCGTCGTCGGCGCCGGCATCGTCGGCTGTTCGCTCGCCGACGAGCTGACCGCCCGCGGCTGGACCGACGTCACCGTCCTCGACCAGGGGCCGCTGCCCGCGCCCGGCGGCTCCACCTCGCACGCACCCGGCCTCGTCTTCAGGACGGGCCCTTCGAAGACCCTCACCGCGTTCGCCGAGTACACCGTCGAGAAGTTCAACGCCCTTGAGGTGGACGGCCTCTCCTGCTTCCACGCCGTCGGCGGTCTGGAGCTCGCCACCACGCCCGAGCGCTGGGCCGACCTGCACCGCAAGGCCGGTTTCGCCGCGTCCTGGGGCGTGCGCGCCGAGCTCGTCGGCCCGGCGCGCTGCAAGGAGCTGTGGCCGCTCATCGACGAGACCCTGGTGTACGGAGGGCTGTACACACCCGGGGACGGCCTGGCCCGTGCCGTGCCCGCCTGCCGCGCGCAGAGGGAACGGGCACGCGCGCGTGGAGCACGTTTTCTCGAGCGGCACACCGTGACGGCCATCGAACAGGACGGTGGCCGCGTCACCGCCGTCGTCACGGACCGCGGCACCTTCCCCGCCGACCACGTCGTCTCGGCCGCCGGATTCTGGGGGCCGGTGATCGGCCGGATGGCGGGCGTCGACGTTCCGCTGCTGCCGCTCGCCCACCAGTACGTGAAGACCGCGCCCCTGCCCGAGCTCGCGGGCCTCAACGACCCGCGCACCGAGGCCTCCCGGCCGATCCTCCGCCATCAGGACCGCGACCTGTACTTCCGTGAGCACACCGACCGCATCGGCATCGGCTCGTACGCCCACCGCCCGCTGCCCGTCGACCCGTTCACCGTCCCCGCGTACGACGACGCCGAGGACATGCCGTCCTCGTACCCCTTCACCGAGGAGGACTTCGCGCCCAGCTGGGAGGAGTGCCGACAGCTCCTTCCCGCGCTGAAGGCGGCGGAGATCGCGGAAGGCTTCAACGGCGTCTTCTCGTTCACGCCCGACGGCATGCCCGTGCTCGGGGAGGCCCGTGCGCTGCGGGGCTTCTGGCTGGCCGAGGCCGTGTGGGTGACGCACTCGGCGGGCGTCGCCAAGGCGGTCGCCGAGTGGATGGTGGATGGACGGCCCTCACTCGACGTGCACGACTGCGAGCTGACGCGCTTCGAGGACGCCCAGCGCTCCCCCGCGTACGTGGCGGAGCGCGGGGCACAGCAGTTCGTCGAGGTCTACGACGTCATCCATCCGCTCCAGCCGATGGACCGGCCACGGCCCCTACGGGTCAGCCCCTTCCACGTCCGCCAGCAGGAGCTGGGGGCGGTCTTCCTCGAGGGCGGCGGCTGGGAGCGTCCGCACTGGTACGAGGCCAACGCCCCGCTGGCAGAAGGCTTCCAGGGGCATGTTCGTGACGCCTGGGCGGCCCGCCACTGGTCGCCCGTGGCGGCGGCCGAGGCGCGCGCCACCCGCGAGCGCGTCGCCCTCTACGACATGACGCCGCTGCGCCGCCTGGAGGTCACCGGGCGCGGCGCCCTCGCTTTCCTGCAGCGCATGACCTCCAACAACCTCGCCAAGAGGCCCGGTGCGGTCACGTACACCCTCCTCCTCGACGCGGCGGGCGGCATCCGTTCCGACCTGACCGTCGCGCGGCTCGCCCCCGACCGTTTCCAGGTGGGCGCGAACTCCCCCGCCGACCTCGACTGGCTGCTCCGCCACGCCCCCGACGACGTCCATCTCAGGGACATCACCTCGGGGACCTGCTGCATCGGTGTGTGGGGGCCGCTGGCCCGCGCGCTCGTCCAGCCCCTCACCCGCGACGACTTCTCGCACGAGGCGTTCGGCTACTTCAAGGCCAAGGAGACGTACATCGGGCACGTCCCGGTGACCGCGATGCGCCTGTCGTACGTCGGTGAACTGGGCTGGGAGCTGTACACCACCGCCGATCTGGGGCTCCGGCTCTGGGACACGCTGTGGGAGGCGGGGCAGGCCCACGGTGTGATCGCGGCCGGCCGCTCCGCCTTCAACAGCCTGCGCCTGGAGAAGGGGTACCGCGCGTGGGGCCACGACATGACCACCGAGCACAACCCCTACGAGGCGGGCGTCGGCTTCGCGGTCCGCATGAACAAGGGTGACTTCGTGGGGCGTTCGGCGCTCGAAAGGCTGGAGCAGCCCACACGGAGGCTCACCGCGCTGCTTCTCGACGACCCCGCCGCGGTCGTCCTCGGCAAGGAACCCGTGTACGTCGACGGCACCCCCTCCGGGTACGTCACCAGCGCCTCGTACGGGTACACCCTGGGCCGCTGCGTCGCCTACGCCTGGTTGCCGCCCCTGGAGACGGGCACCGGCGTCCACATCGAGTACTTCGGCGAGAAGGTTCCCGCGACGGTTACCGAAGAGCCCCTGTTCGACCCGGAGATGGCCCGCATCCGCCGCTAGCCGCCAGGAGGCACCGGTGTCCCCCACCTATGACGTGATCGTGATCGGCCTCGGCGGCATGGGCAGCGCCGCCGCCCACCACCTCTCCGCGCGCGGGTCCCGCGTCCTGGGCCTGGAGAAGTTCGGCCCGGTGCACGCCCGTGGCTCCAGTCACGGCGGTTCGCGCATCACCCGGCAGTCCTACTTCGAGGACCCCGCGTACGTACCGCTGCTGCTGCGCGCGTACGAGCTGTACGACCGCCTCGAACGCGACACGGGCCGCGACATCGCCACCCTGTGCGGCGGCGTGATGCTCGGGCACCCCGACAGCCGCACGGTCTCCGGTTCACGCCTCTCCGCCGAACAGTGGGGCCTGCCTCACGAGATGCTCGACGCGAAGGAAATCCGCCGCCGCTTCCCGACACTCACCCCGGATGACGACGAGGTGGCCCTGTACGAGGCGCGGGCGGGCCTCGTGCGCCCCGAGAACACCGTGGCCGCACACCTCCAGCTGGCCGTGCGGAACGGCGCCGACCTGCACTTCGAGGAGCCCATGACCCGGTGGGAGCCCTACCGGGACGGAGTGCGCGTCCACACCGCGGAGGACACCTACACCGCGGGACAGCTGGTGCTCTGCCCGGGCGCGTGGGCACCCGCGCTGCTGACCGACCTGGGCGTGCCGTTCACCATCGAACGGCAGGTCATGTACTGGTTCCAGCCCTCCGGCGGGGTCGGCCCCTTCCTCCCCGAGAACCACCCGATCTACATCTGGGAGGACACGGAGGGCGTCCAGGTCTACGGTTTCCCCGCCATCGACGGGCCCGCCCTGGGGGCGAAGGTGGCCTTCTTCCGCAAGGGCACGCCCTGCACTCCGGAGACCATCGACCGATCGGTCCACGACGACGAGATCCTCGCCATGGCCGAGCAGGTCGGACGGGTGATCCCGGGCCTCCCCGGCGGCTTCATCAAGGCCGCCACCTGCATGTACTCCAACACTCCCGACGAGCACTTCGTGATCGCCCGCCATCCGGAGCACCCCGGTTCGGTGACCGTCGCGGCCGGCTTCTCGGGACACGGCTTCAAGTTCGTGCCCGTGGTCGGCGAGATCCTCGCCGATCTGGCGCTCGACGGCGCCACCGGGCACCCCATCGAGCTCTTCGACCCGAGCCGCCTCGCCGCCACGCCTGCCTGAGGAGTACGAGAACCGTGACGACGACCCCGTTGCCGCCGAGCCTCACCCCGACCCTCCCCGGCCGCTACTACACCGACCCGGAGATCTTCCGGCAGGAACAGGAGCGCGTCTTCGAAGCGCTCTGGTTCTGCGCCGTGCGCGCCGCCGACCTCGACCGGCCGGGCGCTTTCCGCACCGTGCAGGTGGGGCGCGAGAGCGTCCTGGTCACGCGCTCCCGCACCGGCGAACTGCGCGCCTTCCTGAACGTCTGCCGGCACCGCGGCGCCCGCCTGTGCACCGAGGAGTCCGGGCAGGTGCGGCGCGCCCTCCAATGCCCGTACCACGCCTGGACCTACGACCTGGAAGGACGGCTCGTCGCCGCGCCCAACCTGGTGAAGATGCCGGACGTGGACCGCACCGCCCACGGCCTGATCAAGGTGGCCCTGCGGGAGTGGCTCGGCTACGCGTGGGTGTGCCTGGCCGACGAACCGCCCTCCTTCGAAGAGACCGTCATGGGCGCGGCGGTCGAGCGGCTCGGCGACGCGGCGGCCATCGACCGCTACGGCACCGAGCGTCTCGCGCTCGGCAAGCGCGTCTCCT
Organism: Streptomyces sp. NPDC045678; assembly: GCF_056432085.1. NCBI lineage: Bacteria > Bacillati > Actinomycetota > Actinomycetes > Kitasatosporales > Streptomycetaceae > Streptomyces > Streptomyces sp. NPDC045678. The sequence continues at coordinate 542,262 of NZ_JBWKJS010000007.1, read as the reverse complement.
ACGACGTGCGCGCCAACTGGAAGCTGATCGTCGAGAACTTCATGGAGTGCTACCACTGTGCGACGATCCACCCCGAGCTGACCGACGTCCTCCCGGAGTTCGCGGACGGTTTCGCCACGCAGTACTACGTGGGGCACGGCGCCGCGTTCGGGAAGGAGGTCGGCGGGTTCACGGTCGACGGCAGCGCGGGCTTCGACCGGCTCCCCGAGGTCTCCCAGGACCAGGACCGCCGGTACTACGCGATCACCGTGAAACCGACCGTGTTCATCAACCTCGTCCCCGACCACGTGATCCTGCACCGGATGTTCCCGCTGGCCGAGGACCGTACGGTCGTCGAGTGCGACTGGCTGTACGCACCCGACGTCGTCACCTCCGGCGCGGATCTCACGCGCTCCGTGGAGCTCTTCCACCGCGTCAACGAGCAGGACTTCGCGGCCTGCGAGCGCACCCAGCCCGCGATGGCGTCACGCGCCTACCGCGAGGGCGGGGTGCTGGTGCCGACCGAGCACCACATCGGGCTCTTCCACGACTGGCTGACGAAACAGCTCGCTACGTAGCGGACGCCTGAGCCGGTGCAGGCTGCTCCTGGGCGGTGGGCCGCTTGTACATGCGCGTCGCGGTGATCTCCCCGTGCACCGTCTCGCCGTCGGGGTCCTGCTGCGGCAGGCCCGGGCGCAGGTGCTCCTCGACGCTGATGTACTTCAGTCCCGCACGCAGGTCCGCGTCGTTCCGCAACCGGATGACCAGTGGGAACTCCGCGAGCGCGGTCGTGTCGAACAGGCCGGTCGTGTAGAGCAGCTGCACGCCGAGCGCGTCCGAGACGGCCCGCTGGAGCTCCAACAGATACGTCGCGTTGGCGCGGCCGATGGGGTTGTCCAGGAAGAGCGTGCCGGCGTGCCGGTGCTTGTCGCGGCCCCGGTCGTTGCTGCGCAGCGCGGCCATCGTGCAGTACAGGGCGATGGCCGCGGTGAGCAGCTGTCCTCCGGAGAACACGTCGCCCATCTGTCCGACGGGGACGCGCTCGGCGCGCAGCACGGCGTCCGGCTTGAGGATCTCGACGGCCACGCCGCGCGGTTCGAGAGCGGCCTGGACGCCGCGCAGCAGCAGGGACATTCCGTCGCGCCGCATGTCCGAGTTCTTCTTCACGGCGGCACGGGTCGCCTCGTCGATGACCTCGCCGAGCCGCTCGACGAGGGTGGCCTGGTCGGGCTCCTCGAAGCGGACCCGCAGGAACTCCTGTCCCGACCACTCCCCCAGGCCCTCGGGCAGGCGGGAGAGGCGCTGCGCGGACCTGAGGGTGGCGAGCGCGGACTCCACGAGGCCGCGCAGCCGGTCGACGATGCTGTCGCGGTTGCGCTCCAGCTGCTCCAGCTCGTCGGTGAGGACGCGGAGCCTGGGCGCGAAGGCGTCGGCCCACTTCTTGGCGTGCTCGGGCAGCGCGGACGCGGGCAGTTCGCGGATCTGCTGGCGGGCGGGGGTGCGCACCTGCTCGTACCGCGTCGCGTTCGCGTGGCGCACGAGGATGTCGCTGGCCTCCCGGACGGCGGACTCGGCCGTCGACAGGTCGGCGGCGCAGCCGCGCAGGGAGCGGCGCGTCTCTGCGGCGGCCTGGCGGGCCTCCTCCAGGGTGCCCGGGTAGGCCTCGGGGGTGTCTTCGGTGTCCTCTTCGTGGTGTTCGCGCAGCAGGTCGCGGAGCAGGGCCGCGGTCTCGTCGAAGCCGCCGGCCGCGTCCTCGGTGACGCGGTGGGTGTGCAGCAGGGCGGCGTGCGCTTCCTTGGCGCGGCTCAGCGCCTCGGTGTGCGCGGCCAGTTCGCCGGTGGCGGTGCGCAGGAGCGTCTGGGCCTGCTCGGCGTCGGTGGGGACAAGATCGTCGGGGAGTTCGGTGTGGGCGTCGCCGTCCTCGGGCGCGTGGCGTTCGGCCTCGCCGCGCAGCCGGCCGAGCTGCTCGCTCGCGGTGGACGCGCGGGCCTCGATCAGCTGGACCTGGGCCTCCGCGCGGGCGGCGGCGGCCTGCCGGGAGGGCCCGTCGGAGCCGTCGGTGCCTTCGAGGAGCAGGGCGGCGCGGGTGCGGACCTTGTTGCTGAGCCGGTTGAGCTCGGCGAGGGCGGCGCTCTCGTCGCTCTCGGCACGGGCCTGCTCGGCACGGAGGTCGGCGCCGACGCCCACCTTCTCGTAGAGCTGGGACGCCGCGCGGTAGGCCTCGCGCAGGGCGGGCAGCGACGACTTGGGGGCCTCGCTCTCCTCCGGTACGTCCTCGGGGGCGCCGGCGATCTCGGCACGCTCGGCGCGCAGCGCGCGGGCGGTGCGGCGCGCGTCGTCGGCGGCGCGCTGGGCTGCGCGGCGGTCCTCGTCGGCGGCGCGGGCCCGGTCCAGGCAGGTCTGGGCGCGGGCCTCGGACTCCACGGCGTCGTCGGCGAGTTCGCGGAGCTTGGCCTGCCAGCCCGCCCGCTCACGGAGCCGGAAGGCGAGTCCTGCGAGGGCGTCGGCGACGCGCCGGGCGCGCTGGGCGGCCTCCTGGCGTTCGTCACGTACGCGTGCCGCCTCGCTCGCGGCCTCGTCGGCCTCGGCGCGGGCCGTGCGGGCCTCGGCGAGCTCGGCCTCGGCCTCCGCCGCGAAGGCGCGCGCCTCCTCCGCGGCGGTGGCGAGTTCGGCGAGGCGGCCGCTGGGGCAGCCGGAGCGCCAGGAGGCGAGGCGGGCGGCGAGTTCCCGGTCCTTGGCGAGGCGGACGGCGAGCGCGCGGATCTCCTCGTCGCGCCGCGCGGCCCGTGCGCGCAGCGCCTGCCGCTCCTCGTCGGCGGCGTGCTCGTCGTGCATGGCCGGGTTCGGCGGTACGAGGAAGACGCCGCTGTCCGAGGACTGCTCGCCCGGCGTGGGCGCGAGGAGGGCGGCCGCGGTGCCCACGGCGACGGCGGAGCGGGGCAGCAGGGCGGCGTCGGCGAGGGCGTCGCGGGCGCGGGCGTGCGTGTCGGGGTCGGTGATGACGACGCCGTCGACGAGCTCGGGGCGGGCGGCGAGCACGCGCGCGTGGTCGGCGGGGTCGACGGCCTGGGCGAGGTAGCGCCAGCCGGGCAGGGCGGGGATGCCGTGCTCGCCGAGGAACTCGACGGTGGCCAGGACGTCGGGGCCCGGCGGGAGCAGACCGCCGTCGCCGAGGGCGCCGAGGATGCGGGAGTCGTCGGCGGCCGCGGTGCGCAGGTCGAAGAGCTGACGCTCGGCGGAGGCGACACCGTCGTCGAGGAGGGTGCGCAGGTCGTCCGCGGAGCGGTCCAGCTCCTCTACGGAGAGGGCGCTTTGGGTGAGGGCGTCTTCAGTGCGGGCACTTTCGGGGTGGGTGCCTCCCTGGCGGGGCAGCGGCACCCCGTCGCTCCCGCCCGGCAGGCTCAGGAGCTCGGCGAGCCGCTGGTTCCCCGCGATGGACTCGGCGGCGCGGCGCTCCGCGTCGTGGGCGGCCTCGGCGGCGGTCGCGGCGTCGGAGGCGCGGGCGGCGGTGAGTTCGGCGCGGGCCTCGGCCGCGGCCGTCTCCTTGGCGTGGTCGGCGGCGCGCCCCGCGGCCTCGCGAGCGGCGTCCCACGCGGCGACGGTGGTCTTCTCGGCGTCGCTCGCGGCGAGAGCGGCGCGGGCCGGGTCGGCGTCGGGGGCGGTGTCGTCGAGCCATCCCGCGCGGACGGCCTCGGCGGTCTCCTGCTCGACCTCGGCGAGGCGCTGCTTGAGGTGTCCCACCTCGCTGCGGGCGCGCTGCGCCTCGGTGGCAGCGACCGTGGCGTCCCGGTGCGCGGCCTCGCCGGTCTCCTGGAGGGCGGCGGAACGCTCCTCCTCTTCGTTGGCGAGGTTCTCCGCGCCTTCGGCGGCGGTGTGCAGGGCGCGGACGAGGTCGGACGCGGCCTTGGCGCGGGCTGCGAGCGCGGGTGCCGCGTCGCGCTCGGCCTCACGGATGGCGACGGCCACGCGCGCGGAGCGGTCGGCGGCGGCGCGGTGCCTCAGGACGGCCTCCGCGGCCTGCCAGGCGGAGTGCAGGGTGCGGGCGTCGGCGAGTTCGCGGCGCTGGGCGGCGGCGGCCTTCTCGGCGACGGTGAGCGCCAGGGAGGCGTGCCGGTAGGCCAGTTCGGCGGAGATCAGGGCGCTCTTGCCGCGGGCCCGCTCGGCCTCGGTCACGGTGTGGGCGGCGGCGGTGACCTGCTCGGCCAGGTCGGCGGCGCGGCCCCGCTCCTCGACGGCGCGCGCGGAGAGTCTGCGTGCCAGGGTCCGGGTGCGGTGCTCGGCGCCCGCGTGCACGTCACGCGCGCGTGCCCGGGTGTCGGCGGCGTCGACGATGCGATTCAGCAGGTCCACGGAGCCCGCGGTGAAGTCGCGTTCGGCCATCAGCTCGGCGCGGCGGCCGAGCTTGTTGCCGAAGCCGTGGACGAGGTCGGCGAGGCCGTCCGTGTCGCGTGTGTCGGTGACGGCGCGCAGCAGGAGGTCGGTGAAGTCGGAGTCCTTCTTGACGGCGAAGAGGCCCGCGGCCTCGCCCTCGTCGGCGTTCATCTCCCGCTGGTAGCGGAAGAGTTCGGGGTCGAGCCCGAGGTCGCCGAGGTGTTCGTTCCAGCGGTCGTGGATCTCTTCCCAGTGCACTTCCAGGTGCGGGTACGCCCTGACCGCCTCGGTCATGGCGTCGCGGAAGCCCTTCATGGTGCGCCGCCGCCCCTGGGCGCCGGACGCGCCCTCCACCGACGGCCGCACGGCGGTGGACTCGGCGACGGGCAGCGAATCCAGGCTCATGCCCGGGCCCGGACGGAAGGAGTACCAGGCCTCGGCGAACTTCCGCGGGTCGTTGGAGACCTGCCGGCCCCGCCACTCGCTGACCTTGCCGACGACCACGCACTCGCCGGTCAGGGTGTGCTGCCACTCCAGGGCGACGTGCCCGCAGTCGTCGGCGAGCAGGAACTTGCGCAGCACACCGGAGCTGGCGCCGCCGAGCGTGTTCCGGTGGCCGGGCAGCATCACCGAGAAGATCAGCTTGAGCAGGACGGACTTTCCGCCGCCGTTCTCCAGGAAGAGCACGCCGGCGGGCGCGGGGCGGCGCGGCGGGCCGACCGGCTCGTCCTCGAAGAACTCCGCCTGGGTGGGCGCGGGGTCGGGCACCTCCGCGCCGACGCCGCGCAGGTCGAGCACGGTGTCGGCGTAGCGCGCACCGGCCGGCCCGATGGAGTAGAGGCGGATCCGGGACAGCTCGTACATGGCGGCGGACTCTCGTCGTAAGTCGTGGGGGCGGCAGAAAGGTGGGGGCGGGGGCCGGAGCCCGGGCGGGGCGTCGTCAGGAGTGGAACGGCAGTCCCGCGTCGGCGGCCAGTTCCAGGTCGTCGGTCTCCTCGGGCGGCAGCAGCGTCGCCGAGCCGTCCGTGATCGGGACGACGCCGAGTTCGAGGAGCTCCGCCATGGCCGCGGTGCCCGCCATGTCGCGGACCTGGAGCTGGTAGCGGGCCGTGGTGCGGTACGTCCCTCCGGAGTCGTCGCCCGTGCGCTGCAGGAACCCCGAGTCGGTGAGGAAGGCGGCGGCCTTGCCGACGATGCCGGTGGTGGAACCTGCGAGGCGGCGGGCGTCCTTGGTGGCACCGGTCGAGCTGCGGCGGGCCCAGATCCGCCAGGCGGCCTCGAGGCCGGGGGCGTCGGTGGCGGGGTCGGTGTTGTCGCCGTGTTCCTCGGCGCGCTCCTCCAGGCGGTGGCAGGCCTGGCGCACGAACGCGTCCACTCCGTTGACGGTGACCCGGCCGATGTAGCCGTCGTCGGCGAGGTCCTCGGGGCGCGGGAACGCCATGGCCGCGATGGCGAGGTGGGCGAGGCCGTGGAGGAAGCGGTCGGTCGAGTCGGTCGCCGCGCGGCGGGCGTAGTCACCCATGCGGACGGCGAAGACGGAGTCCTCCGCGGCGGTCACGGCCATGCCCGCGCGCGGGGACACCTCGAGGACGACGAGCCCGAGTCCGGTGGCGACGGCGTCGGCGAGGCGGGCGAAGGGCGGGTCCTCGCGGTAGCGGCGGAGCAGTTCGGCGTACTCCTGGTCGCGGGCGGGCTGCAGCTTGGGCTGGAGTCCGAAGGCGACGAGCCGTGCGGCGTCGGCGGCGTCGGCCGGGGTGACGGGCGCCGGCGCGGCGGGTGCCGCCGTGGAGTCCGGCTCGCCCCACGCGGCGTGCTCTGCGGGGTGGTCGGTCACGGCGTGTGCTCCTTGAGGGCGGGGTGGTGGTGGGGGTCGGTCACGGTCATGCCGCCTCCGTCCGGTCGGCCGCCATGCCGACGGCGTCCAGGAGGGCGGTGCCGACGACGAGGTCCGCGCCGCCGAACTCCTCGTCGTCGAGTTCCGTGCCGTCGTCGACGGCGAAGAGCAGCTTCTCCTCGCCCTGGCGGTAGGCGGTGCCGACGGGCGGGCTGGCCGCGTGCACGGCCAGCAGGGCGACCAGGTAGGGCAGTTCGGGGTCGCGGCGCCGGGCGTCGGCAAGGAGGCCGGAGAGTCTGCGCGGCGCGTCGGCGGGCAGGTCGAGCAGCTCCATGGCGCTCGCGAGCTGCTCCTCGCTGAAGCGGCTGTCGTCCGGGGTGGCGATGAGGTCGGGCTCTGGCATCTCCGCGCCGAGGTGCTCGCGCTCCATGGGGGGCGTGAGCAGTATGTCGACGAGGTCGCCGACGCGGACGGAGACGGGCGTGCGCAGTCCGGTGCCGCGCGCGAAGTAGGCGTCCGTCACGCGGATCGCCTGCTCGGCGGGGAGCGGCAGGAGGGGGGAGACCAGCTGCCCGTACAGGTCGAGGCCCGTGCGTGCGGTGGGGGTGGCGAACGCCTGCCGGTCCTGCTCGGCGCGGAAGAGCGGGCCGGCCTCCAGAAGGCGGGACTGCAGCTGGGTGTGGCGGCGGATGCAGTCCTTGACGATGTCGACCAGCTCGGCGGCGCGGCGCTTCTGCTCGGGGTCCTCGGACTCGTCGCGGGCCTTGCGGATGTTGGTCAGGATGGCGTTCTCGTGGCGGTACCGGTCCGCGACGTGGTCGAGCGCTTCGGCGATCATGTCGGGGACGGCCTTGAGCCAGTCCACCGCGCGGACGTTGCGCCGGGTCGCGTCGAGGGCCTTGCGCAGGGTTTCCGAGTACTGGACGGTGCGGTAGCGCGCCTGCTCCGCGGCGAGCTGGGCGTCGGCGAGCCTGCCGCGGCTGATCAGCACCTCGAGCTTCACCTCGGCGGCGATCTGCGCGCTGGTGACGTCGGTGTCGAGGGCGCCCACCAGGACGTTGACCGCTTCGTCGGTCGTACGCAGGTAGACACTGCCGCCGTGGCCGGGGACCTCTTCGAGGAGCTTGAAGTCGTAGTCCCTGCGGACATACGTCCCGTCCGGGGCGAAGGTGCCGTACACGGCGCGGAAGCCGCGGTCGACGCTGCCGACGTTGATCAGGTTCTCCAGGACCCAGCGGGCCACGCGCTCGTGCTCGGCGGCCGGGCGCGCGGGCGCCTGGGCGGCGACGCGCGGGAGCAGCCGGACGACGATCTGCTCGTGGTCGGCGCCGGTGTCGAAGTCCATGTTCAACGTGACGAGGTCGATGGCGGACAGGGCCACCTCCGCCATCGCGTACACCGAGTACTCGCCCGCGAGGTTGGCCTTGCGCGCGTCGAGGTCGTGCAGCGGAGCCGTGCAGGCGAGGGCGCGCAGGCGGCGCGCCAGGCCCTCGTCGGCGGCCGGGCCCAGTGCGGGCCGCGGCCCCGCGCTGAGCTGGGGCGGAGCGGTGTCCGTAACGGCAGGCGAAGTCACGGTGCACAGACTAGATCCTCGGTCTGACAACGGTCGAAACGGCGCAGATCTGACAGCGCCCGGCCGCCGCGCCGCTCGCCGGGTTCAGGCGCGCCGCTCGCCCGTGACAAACACGCCGATGCCTGGTTCAGACCCTTCGCTCGCCCGCCGCCCCTCGCGTCCCGTACGCGTCGACCACCCGCCGGCGCGAGTCGTCGAGGTACTCGACGAGCAGCGCTTCCGCGTCGTCGCGCCTGCCTTCCTGGAGCGCCTCCAGGATCTGTCCGTTGCGGGCGATGTAGGGCTCGTGGAGCCGCCGGGGGTCGTCCACCACGTGGAAGGCCAGGCGCAGTTCGGCGAAGACGCTGCGCATCAGCTCGTCGGTGCGCTCGCTCCCGGCGAGGGCGACGAGCTCCCGGTGGAAGTCGATGTTGGCGGTGGACACACCTTTCCAGTCGCCCGCCCGCGCGGCCCGCCGCCCCTCGGAGACGGCGTCGGCCAGTCCGTCCACGGCGTACGGCGGCTCGCCGAGCCCACGTACGACCGCGCACTCGACGAGAGCGCGGGTGCGGTAGATGTCCCCCACATCCTCATCGGTCAGCATCCGCACGAAGACGCCGCGGTTGAGCTGGTGCTCAAGGAGCCGCTCGTGCGTGAGCAGCCGGAACGCCTCCCGCAGCGTGTTGCGGGAGACGCCCAGCGCCCCGCCGATGCTGTCCTCGGAGAGCCGTGTCCCGGGCGGGAAGAAGCCCGCTGCGATGCGGCTCCGCAGGATGTCCGAGACCCGCTCCGCCGTACTCGTGCGCCCCAGGAGCGCGCGGTCGTCGGCCAGTCCGTTCACGTCAGCCATCCCCTCCGCCATGCCCGGATTCAATCGCAGATGCGAGAACGAAACAACAGGGGTATTGAGGGATCGTTCAACGATCCTCTACGTTGTCGGGCACGGCTCACCGCTCCGTCCCCCGTCCCCCCACCGCACAACCGCACCACGCCCGCTCCAGCACCCTCCGTCCCTCACCTGCGAGGTGCCCATGAGCACGACCCCACCGCCCCGGACTGCCGCTCCGGCCGCCTCACGCCCTGAAGAGGGCGAACTCCCCGACGACAGCGGCGCGTTCGGCTGGCTGCGCGCCCTCGGCCCCCGTGGGCGCCGCGCCTTCGCCGGCGCCTTCGGGGGCTACGCCCTCGACTCCTACGACTACTTCACGCTGCCGTTGAGCATGGTGGCGCTCGCCGCGTACTTCGGCCTCGACAGCGGCCAGACCGGGCTCTTCACCACCGTCACCCTCGTCGTCTCCGCCGTGGGCGGCGCCATCGCGGGGGTGGTCGCCGACCGGATCGGCCGGGTCAAGGCTCTGATGATCACGGTCGTCACGTACGCCGTCTTCACCGTCGCCTGCGGCTTCGCGCCCAACTACGAGACGCTGCTCGTTTTCCGCGCCCTCCAGGGGCTCGGGTTCGGCGGCGAGTGGGCGGTCGGGGCGATCCTCGTCGCCGAGTACGCCACCGCCAAGAACCGCGGCCGCACCCTGGGCGCGATCCAGAGCTCCTGGGCCGTGGGCTGGGGCCTCGCGGTGATCGTCTACACCCTGGTGTTCCAGTTCCTGGACGACGACGTCGCCTGGCGCGTGATGTTCTGGACCGGTGCGCTGCCCGCGCTGCTCGTGATCTACGTACGGCGCAATGTGCACGACGCGCCCGAAGCCGCAGAGGAGCGGCGCAAGAGCGCGAACAAGGGCTCCTTCACGGCCATCTTCAAGCCGGGGATGCTGCGCACCACGTTCTTCGCGGTGCTCCTGTCCACCGGTGTGCAGGGCGGCTATTACACGCTGGCCACCTGGGTGCCCACCTACCTCAAGAGCGATCGCGGCCTCACCGTCGTCGGCACCGGCGGCTATCTGGCCTTCCTGATCTCCGGCGCCTTCATCGGCTACCTGACCGGCGGCTATCTCACCGACAGGCTCGGCAGGAAGCGGAACATCACGCTCTTCGCCTTCCTCTCCGCGGCCAGCATCCTCGCCTACACGAACATCCCGGACGGCGCCAACGGCCTTCTCCTTGTGCTCGGTTTTCCGCTGGGCTTCTGTATGTCGGCGATTTTCAGCGGCTTCGGCTCGTTCCTCAGCGAGCTGTACCCGGCCGCTGTCCGCGGCACCGGGCAGGGCTTCACGTACAACACGGGGCGCGCGATCGGCGCCGTCTTCCCCACCATGGTCGGATTCCTCGCCGACAGCTGGGGCGTCGGCGGAGCGCTGGTCTTCGGAGCCATCGGTTACGGACTCGCCGTCCTGGCGCTCCTCGGTCTGCCGGAGACGCGCGGAAGGGAACTCCTGTGAGCCGCGAGACGCGTACCACGCCCTCGATCCGCAGCGCCAGGAAGGCACGCGCCGCCTTCCGCGCGGGCGAGACGTGCGCCACCGCGGGATGGGCCGCCGGCTTCACCCAGGCCAACCTCATCTCGGTGCCCGCCGACTGGGCCTACGAGATGCTCCTGTTCTGCCAGCGCAACCCGAAACCGTGCCCGGTCCTCGACGTCACGGACGCGGGTTCCTGGGCCACTCCCCTCGCCCCCGGCGCCGATCTCCGCACCGACCTGCCGCTCTACCGGGTGTGGGAGCACGGCGAGATGACCGCCGAGCCCACGGACGTGGTCGACCACTGGCGCGACGACCTGGTGACGTTCCTCATCGGCTGCAGCTTCACCTTCGAGTGGGCGCTCGCCGACGCCGGCGTCCCGCTGCGCCACATCGAGCAGGGCCGCAACGTGCCCATGTACGTCACCGACCGCCCCTGCCGCCCCGCGGGCCGCCTGCACGGCCCGATGGTGGTGTCGATGCGTCCCGTGCCGCCCGGCCGGCTCGCCGCCGCCATCAGGGAGAGCTCGCTGATGCCGGCGGTGCACGGCAGCCCGGTGCACTGCGGCGACCCCGCCGGGCTCGGCATCGCACACCTGGACCGTCCCGACTTCGGCGACGCGGTGACCGTCGAACCCGACGACATTCCGGTGTTCTGGGCGTGCGGGGTGACCCCTCAGGCGGCGGTGACGGCATCACGGCCACCCTTCGCGATCACGCACGCGCCGGGCCGGATGTTCGTCACCGACGCCCGGGACGAGCAGTACCGCGTGGTGTGACCGCCCAAAGCACTGGAGGCTTACGTTGAGCACTGGAGGCTTACGTTGATGAGCGCGTCCCTGATCGATCTCAACGCCGACCTCGGCGAGGGCTTCGGCCGCTGGCACCTGACCGACGACGAGGAGCTGCTGTCCATCGTCACCAGCGCCAACGTGGCCTGCGGGTTCCACGCCGGGGACCCGGCCACCATGCGCCGCGTGTGCGACCGCGCCGCCGAGCGCGGGGTGCGGGTCGGCGCGCAGGTGTCCTACCGGGACCTGGCGGGCTTCGGGCGGCGCGCCATGGACGTGCCGCCCGCGGAGCTGGCGGCCGAAGTGGCGTACCAGATCGGCGCCTTGGAGGTGTTCGCCCGCGCGGCGGGCACGCGCGTGTCGTACGTGAAGCCGCACGGCGCGCTCTACAACCGCGTCGTCCACGACGAGGAGCAGGCCCGCGCGGTCGTCGAGGGCGTACTGCTCGCCGACGCCGAGCTGCCCGTCCTGGGGCTGCCCGGATCGGCCCTCCTGAAGACGGCGGGCAAGGCCGGGCTCCCCGTCGTCACGGAGGCGTTCGCAGACCGCGCCTACACCGACGAGGGCACTCTGGTTCCACGCAGCCGTGAAGGAGCGGTCGTCACGGAGGCGGACGCCGTCGTCGCGCGGTCCGTCGGGATGGCCCGGTCCGGTGTCGTCACCTCGCTCGGGGGTCGCGAGATCAGCGTCCGCGCGCGGTCGCTGTGCCTGCACGGCGACACCCAGGGGGCGGTGGATCTGGCCCGCCGGGTGCGGGCCGAGCTGGAGGCCGCGGGCGTGCGCGTGGCGGCGTTCGCATGAGGGCCCTGCCGGTCGGCGAGCGAGCCCTGCTCGTCGAGCTCTCCGACGGCACCGCGGCCCAGGCCCTCCACGCCGAGCTGCTGCGCCGCCGCGCGTCGGGCGACCTGCGGGTCCGGGAGATCGTTCCCGCGGCCCGTACGGTGCTCCTCGACGGCCTCGACGAGCCCGGCCGCATCGGAGCCGAGCTGCCCGGCTGGGAGATCCCGCCGCTGCCCCCGCGCGCGGGGACGGTCCTGGACATTCCGGTGCGGTACGACGGACCGGACCTCGCGGACGTGGCGTCGCACTGGGGCGTGCCCGTGGCCGAGGTGGCGCGGATCCACTCCGCCGCGGAATTCCGCGTCGCCTTCTGCGGGTTCGCACCCGGCTTCGGCTATCTGACGGGCCTGCCCGAGCGCTACGAAGTGCCGCGCCGGGCCACACCCCGCACCGGCGTCCCCCGGGGCAGCGTCGCCCTGGCGGGCCCGTACACGGGCGTCTACCCGCGTGCGTCGCCCGGTGGCTGGCAGCTCATCGGTTCCACGGACATCGTGCTGTGGGACCACGCGCGCGTGCCCGCCGCACTGCTCTCACCCGGCGTCCGCGTCCGCTTCATGCCCCACCCGGCAGCGGGGACGTGATGACCGACCACGCCCTCGCCGTCGTACGCGCCGGAGCCCTGACTACCGTGCAGGACCTCGGGCGCCCCGGGCACGCCCATCTCGGGGTGCCGCGCTCCGGCGCCCTCGACCCGCCCGCGGCCCGCCTGGTCAATCGCCTGGTGGGCAACCCGCCCGACGCGGCCGTCCTGGAGACCACCCTCGACGGGTGTGGCGTACGTCCGCGCAGGACCGTGACGGTCGCCGTCGGCGGCGCGCCCTGCCCCGTGACCGTGGGCGGCAGGCCCGCGCCCTGGGGAGCGCCGGTGCGGGTGCCCGGGGGAGCGCTCCTCGACATCGGACCGGCCGTCTCCGGAGTACGCAGCTACGTCGCGTTCGACGGTGGGGTCACCGTCGAACCGGTGCTCGGCAGCCGCTCCACCGACCTGCTGTCCGGCCTCGGCCCGCCCCCGCTCGCGACCGGAGCCGTCCTCCCCCTGGGACGCCCGGGCCACAGCCACGCACGCGTGGACGTCGTTCCGCAGCCCGCGCCGCCCCAGGAGCTGGTGCTCCGGGTGACGCTCGGGCCGCGCGCGGACTGGTTCACGGCAGCGGCGCTGGACACCCTCACCACGCGCGCGTACACGGTGTCCTCTGCGAGCAACCGCATCGGGCTGCGCACCGAGGGACCGGCCCTGGAGCGGGCGTTCGAGGGTGAACTGCCCAGTGAGGGCATGGTGCTCGGCGCCGTGCAGGTCCCGCCGGACGGCCGGCCCGTCGTCTTCCTGGCCGACCACCCGACCACCGGGGGCTACCCGGTGGTCGCCGTGGTCCGCGAGAGCGACCTGGCCGCGGCGGCCCAGGCCCGGCCGGGCACGCCCGTTCGGTTCGTCGCCGCCAGCCGGCGGCGGCGCCGACCGGTTCCCTAGACCGCCCGCTACACGGCCGCGTCCGGGCCGATCCTGCTGCGCACCGCGGTCTGTACCTCGTCCTCCTCGGCGGGGTCCGCGGCGAGCCTCCTGAGCCGGTTGACGACGCGGGCGTCACCGGTCTCGGCGTGTCGTGCGGCGACTTCGCGGGTGGACTCCTCGCAGTCCCAGAGGCACTCGACGGCGAAGCCGGAGGCGAAGGAGGGGTCGGTGGCGGCCAGCGCGCGTGCGGCGCGGCCGCGGAGGTGGGAGGAGGCGGTTTCTCTGTAGACGTGCCGCAGCACGGGGGCGGCGCAGGCGATGCAGAGGCGTCCCGCGCCGTCGACGAGGGTCCACAGCGTCGGCGCGTCCGGGCCCTCGCCGCGGACGGCCTCGCGGAGTGCGGCGAGGACCGGCTTGCTGTCCTGTGCGCCGCCCCGGCAGGCGAGCATGCGGCCGGCGGCCGCGCCCAGGTCGTCGGGCCGGTAGGCCCAGCGTCGGGCGCGCTCCACGGCGGCGACGCTGCGCATCCGTTCGAAGGCGTCGGTGGCGGCGTCCACCACGATCTGTGAGGGGCCTTCCGCGGCGTACTCGATGAGGTCGAGGACGGCGGGGTCGTGGGTGTCCGCGAGGTAGCGCAGGGCGGTGCCGCGCGCCCCGTCCGAGCCGCTGCGGGCGGCCTCGACGATCTCGGCGCGGTCTTCGGGTCCGGCGACCGCGGTCAGGCAGCGGGCCGCGGGCACGTACAGGACGGTGCCCCGCTCGAGGCCCTCCTGCGCCCAGTCGAAGACGGCCTGGACGCTCCAGCCGGGGCGCGGCCCCGAGGGCCGCATCTGGCGCTGCCACCGGTCGAAGGAGCCCTGTTCCCGTGCGGCTCGCACGCGGGCGCCGACATCGGCGCGGGGGTCCTCTTCCCAGAGGCGCCAGGGCCTCGGTTCGTAGGCGTCGCGGACGGCGGCGGCCAGCTCGGCCTCGCCCTCCGCGTCGGGGGCGAACCTGGCGAGCACGGGGGCCGCGAGGGCCCGCAGGCCCGCGTCGTCGTCGCGCAGCGCCAGCTCGTCGAGGGCCCAGGCCCAGTTGGAGCCGAACGCCGCGTACCTCCGAAGGAGTTCCAGGGCGTCCTGCCTGCCGTACGAGGCGAGGTGCCCGAGGACGGCGAGGGCGAGTCCGGTGCGCGAGTCGTCCGTGTTCAGGACGTCCTCGGCATCGAAGAGGTGCCGCTCGATCTCGCCGAGCCCGCCGTGCAGGTCGAGGTAGAGCCGGGCGTAGTACAGCGACCGGTTCTCCACCTGCCAGTCGTGGCGGGGATCGTTGAGCACGCAGTGGTCGAGGGCGGTGAGCGCCTCGGAGCGTGGGGCGGTGAGCGCGTGCAGGGTGCCGTCGCCGCGGCCCCTCTGCAGCAGGCCGAGCAGCGTACCGCTGGGCGCTATGACCGGATCGAACATGGGAAACAGCCTCACATCAAGCGTCGACGCAACCGGGAATCACGCATTACCTGGCCGTGCGCCAACACGTCGGGCCGCCCGCCGTCTCTTGCTTGTCGAAGACCATCTTCCTCTGCCTCTCGTCGGTGGCCCAGGGGTTCCCGGACGGGAGGTCCGGGGGCGGGCCGCTCACGGTCCACGCGGTGCGGCAACATCTGCCCCACCGTCGCGTCCGTGAATCACGTCGTCATGATGACCCGGCGGTCAGGTCCGCCGCGACCACATTTCCAGCGCCCCCGTTGTTGCTGGTCAGGTACCCGGTTCAGGCGGCCCCGAACAGCTGCAGCAGCTCCGCCTTTCCGAACATCCGGGCCGTGTCGACCGCCGACGGAGTGCCGGCGGCGGGATCAGCGCCACCGTCCAGGAGGGCCCGGATCACCGCGTCCTCGCCCTTGAAGACGGCTCCGGCGAGCGGGGTCTGGCCCCGGTCGTTGGCGCGGTTGGTGTCGGCGCCGCGCTCCACGAGGGCGCGGACCGCGTCGGCGTGCCCGTGGTAGGCCGCCAGCATCACCAGCGAGTCGCCGCTGTCGTTCGTGAGGTTCGCGGGGACGCCCGCGTCCACGTAGGCGGCGAGCGCCGCGGCGTCGCCCTGACGTGCCAGATCGAAGATCTTGGTCGCCAGCTCCACGACCTCGGGGTCGGGGGCTTCGCTCATGGGGGCGTTCCGCCTTTCTGGCTTTCCGGGTGCGTCTGCCTGTGCAGCCGTACGAGTGAATCGACAGGGTACTGCCCCGCCGGGCACATGACCCGGACCGCCCGAGGCAAAGATCACCCAGAGGCGCGGAGGCCACCCGGAACCGTCGCCATGGCCCACCTGGGCTCCGCCAGTAGAGGGAAATCCTGAGAAATTAACCCATTTGCACCTTTTATCGTATGGATACATGCTGTGAACCTGGAAGAACTCATGGTGACTGTCCCCACCAAACCAGGAGAACCGTCATGGTCCTTTCCATCTCGGGCGTCGTACTGCTCGGAATCATCGTCTTCCTCTTCTTCCGCAAGGACGGACTCAAGGCGTCGCACGCGGTGGTCTGCGCCCTCTTCGGCTTCTTCATGGCGGGCACGGCGATCGCCCCGAGCATCAAGGCCGGCAGCGCGAGCCTGGCGAGCCTCCTCGGCGGGATCAAATTCTGACCGTCCCGCTCTCGTACGCACCTCCAGGAGACAGACGTGGCCAGGCGCCCACTCCCCCGCATTCTGAGCAACGGCACCGCATCCATCGCCCGGAGCAGGGAACTGGCACGGTCGGCGGCCGACAGCGCCACGGATGTTCTCCATCCGCTGATCACGATCACCCGCGGACTGCGCCGGCTGGCTGCCGCCGGGCGGCGCAGGTGGGCCGACACCCCCAAGGACAAGCGCGGGCCGCTGCTGTTCCTCGCGGCCTCCGTGGTCCTGGTCGTGGCGCTCGTGCCGTACGGACCGCTGCTCGCCCTCATCTCCCTGATGGCGGCGGCGGCCTGGACGGGCCGCGAGCGCACCGCTCCGGAGCCGACAGGACCGGACGAGGCGCAGGTGCAGCGGCTGCAGTCCCTCTACGAAGCCCTCGTTCCGTACTTCTCGGTCCCCGAGGACCCCGCCCCGCTCTTCGCGCACGGCGGTGAATGGGACAAGGCGTTCGTCGAGCACGACTTCGACGAGACCGGGCGGATCTCCCGGCTCGTGGTGCGCTACCCCGCGTACTTCACGGACGGCGAGGCCGAGTCCCGCGCGCGGATCGAACAGCTCCTGCACGCCAAGGCGGGGCGCGGCCGCGAGTACCACTTCATGTGGGACGAGGAGGGCAATCAGCTCACCGTCACGGTGCTCTCCCCGCTCCCCACCGATATCGCCGCCCAGCGATTCGTCACCGCTCCGGGAGAGACCGTCCTCGGCTTCACCGACGAGACCGGCGTCCAGCGCACCCTGCCGCTGTCCGACGGCGCGGAACAGCGCGACGTACCCCCCGTCGTGTGGCGCACCGGCATCCGCTCCACCGAGCCCCACCTGCTGATCGCCGGTCAGCCCGGCAGCGGCACGACGACACTGCTGCGCTCCATCGCCCTCCAGGCCTTGCAGTACGGCGACGTGCTCATCGTCGAGGGCAGCGGCACCGGCGACTACGCCTGCCTGACCGGCCGTGACGGTGTCCTCGCCATCGAGTGCGGGCTCACCGGTGCGCTCGCGAGCCTCGAATGGGCGGCGCACGAGACCGAGCGCAGGCTCATCGCGGCGAACCGCGCGCGGCAGGCGGGCCATCCGCCGCCGGAGGACACCAAGCGCCCCCTGTGGCTCCTGCTCGACCGCCCGAGCGCGCTCGGTCACCTCGCCGCGGCCGACGGGCGCACGGACCCCCAGTCGCTGCTGCAGGTCCCGCTGCGGCACGGCAGGGCGGCGAACGTGACGGTCGTGGTCGCCGACCAGCTGGACGGCCTCGACGCGCTGAGCGAAGCCGTGCACCAGCACACCCGCGCGCGCGTGGTGCTGGGTTACGCCACGGTCGACCAGCTGGAGGACGTCCTCGGAACACCTCCCCACACGACGCCCACGACGGACGTCCCGCCCGGCCGCGGCTATGCCCGGCTCGGCGCGGGCCAGGTGCACCGCCTCCAGGTGCCGGCGACCCCCGATCCGTACGACGACGCGACCAGCGAGGCCCACCGCAAGGCCGTCATGGAGCTGCTGCCGGAGCGGAGCACCCCGCCGGACGAGACGGAGGCCGCCGCCCCGGAAGCCCCGGAGGCCGCGGAGGCCACGGAGGCGGAACCGGTCCCCGCCGAGAGCTGACCTCCGACGCCGAGAACCGATACCCGACCACGTAGAGGGCCGACAGCAGACACCCGGCCACATAGCGGGCCGAGAGCCAACGCCCCGCCGACAGCAAACACCCCACTCCGTAGAGGCGCGTCAGGCGACGAACGGGTGTGCTGCCTGCGCCCCCGCGCCGACGCCCGTCTCGACCAGCCGGGCCGCCGCGGCCAACCGCACCGCCGCCTCATCGGCGACCGCGCCCCCCACGGTGAACGGCAGCCGCACGTACCCCTCGAACGCGCCGTCCACTCCGAAGCGCGGCCCGGAAGGCACCCGCACGCCCACCCGCTCGCCCACCTCGGCGAGCCGCGACCCGGACACGCCTCCGGTGCGCACCCACAGGGTGAGACCGCCGCGCGGCACCTCGAACTCCCAGTCGGGCAGCTCGCGGCGGACCGCGGTGACGAGCGCGTCGCGGTTCTCCCTGGCCTGCTCCCTGCGCACGTCCACGGCGGCCTGCCAGCCACCGGTGTTCAGGAGCCAGTTCACGGCCAGCTGTTCGAGGACCGGGGTGCCGAGGTCGGCGTACGCGCGCGCGGCGACGAGGCTGCGGATCACGTCGGGCGCGGCCCGCACCCAGCCGATGCGCATGCCGGCCCAGAAGGCCTTGCTGGCCGAGCCGACGGTGATGACGGTGGAGCCCGCGGGATCGAAGCCGCAGACCGGGCGCGGCACGGCGAGGTCCTCGTCGAGGCCGAGCTCGCTCATCGTCTCGTCGACGACGAGGACGGTGCCCGCGGACCGGGCCGCCTCGACGAGCTGCCTGCGCTGGTCCTCGTCGGCGAGCGCGCCCGTGGGGTTGTGGAAGTCCGCGACGACGTACGCGAGCCGGGGCGCGGCGTCGCGCAGGACCTGGCGCCAGCGGTCCATGTCCCATCCCCGGAGACCTTCGGCCATGGCGACGGGGACGAGGCGGGCGCCCGCCTCGCGCATCAGCTGGAGGATGTTGGCGTACGACGGCGACTCCACGGCGATGCGTTCGCCGCGGCCCGCGAAGAGGTGGCAGATGGCGTCGATGGCGCCCATCGCGCCGGTGGTCACCATGATCTGTTCGGGCATGGTGGGGATCCCGCGCGCGGTGTAGCGCTCGGCGAGCATCTCGCGCAGGGCGGGCAGGCCCGCGGGGTAGTCGCCGTGCGTGTGGGCGTACGGCGGGAGGGCTTCGAGGGCGCCCTGGACGGCGCGGGTGAGCCAGGGTTCGGGCGCGGGCAGCGCGGCGCAGCCGAGGTCGATCATGGAACCGAGCGCCTCGGGGGGCAGCGGTTCGAGACCGCGCGCGGGGAGGGGGTTTCCGGCGGGGACTGCGGTCCAGCTGCCCGCTCCCCTGCGGGACTCCAGGAACCCTTCGGTGCGCAGCGCTTCGTAGGCGGCGGCGACGGTGGTGCGGCTGACGGCGAGGGCGACCGCGAGTTCGCGCTCGGCGGGCAGGCGCGCGGCGACCGGTACGCGCCCTTCGAGCACGAGCAGCCGGATGCCGTCGGCGAGGGCGCGGTAGGCGGGTGGGCGGCGCGTGCCCGTGCCCACGGAGCGGTCCTGCTGGGAGGCGAGGAGACGGGCGAGCTGCGTCGACCCCATTGCCGAAGTCCACTGAGCCATGATTCCCAGTCCACCTTCCTCGAATTGGCCATGGTTGGCGTCTCTGTACAAGCCACAGAGTGTCATGTGTCAGGCCACTACCACCACCAACGGGGGCACCTCTTGTCCGGCACGACACCCGGGGCGACACGGCGGCAGCTGCCGCGGCGACTCACGCAGCTCTACGCGGGCCTCACCCTGTACGGCGTGAGCTCCGCGCTCCTCGTGGTGTCCGGCCTCGGCCTGGAGCCGTGGAACGTGCTGCACCAGGGGCTCGCCGAGCTCACCGGCCTGTCGATCGGCGCCGTGTCCATCGTCGTGGGCGCCGCGGTCCTGCTGCTGTGGATCCCGCTGAGGCAGCGCCCCGGCCTCGGTACGGTCTCCAACGTCTTCGTCGTCGGCCTGGCGATGGACGCCGCGCTGGCGCTGCTCCCGGATGCGCAGGGCTGGGCCGTGCGCATCCCGCTGATGGTGTCGGGGATCGTCCTGAACGGCGCGGCGACCGGCCTGTACATCGCGGCCGTGTTCGGCCCCGGCCCCCGGGACGGCCTGATGACGGGCCTGCACCGGCGGACCGGGCGCTCCATCCGGCTGATGCGGACGCTCATCGAGGTGGCGGTGGTCGTGACCGGCTTCGCGCTCGGCGGCACCGTGGGGGTCGGCACGGTCCTCTACGCGCTGACGATCGGTCCGCTCGCCCAGTTCTTCCTGCGCCGCTTCGCCGTCCCCGCGCCCACCACGGGTGGCGTCGTGGCGTCCGGCGGTCCGCCTGAGCAGGCGATACTGCAGCCGTGACCACGCGCGTACGCCACCCCTACCTCGATCATCCGGGGCCGCTCGCCCTCGCCCACCGGGGCGGCGCGGCGGACGGTCTGGAGAACACCGCCGCGGCCTTCCGGCGCGCCGTCGACCTCGGCTACCGCTACATCGAGACCGATGTGCACGCCACCGCCGACGGCCGCCTAGTCGCCTTCCACGACACGACGCTGGACCGGGTGACCGACGCGGTGGGACGCATCATCGACCTGCCGTGGAGCGAGGTGCGCCACGCACGCGTGGCGGGCAGCGAACCGGTGCCCCTCTTCGAGGAGTGCCTCGAAGCCTTCCCCGACGTGCGCTGGAACGTGGACGTGAAGGCGGAGCCCGCGCTTCTGCCGCTGCTCGACCTGATCCGCCGCACCGGCTCGTGGGACCGCGTGTGCGTCGGCTCGTTCTCCGAGGCGCGCGTGGCCAGGGCCCAGCGCCTCGGTGGCCCGCGCCTGGCCACGTCCCTGGGCACCCGGGGCGTGGCGGCGCTGCGCATGCTGTCCTACGGAGTGCCCGCCGCCCTGCGCCGTTCCGCGGTCTGCGCCCAGGTGCCCGAGACGCACGGAAGGATCCGGGTGGTGGACCACCGCTTCGTGCGTGCCGCCCACGCGCGCGGGCTGCAGGTCCACGTGTGGACGGTCAATGACGCGGACCGGATGAGCGCCCTGCTCGACCTCGGGGTGGATGGCATAGTTTCCGATCAAATCGAGACGCTGCGCGGGGTGCTGAAGGACCGGGGGACCTGGGTCTGACCATCCCGTGGCGGCGTCGCACCACGGGGAACAGCGAGGTCACGGGTGAGCACCGACACCGTGAAGAGAACAGCGGCCGACGACTCCGAGGCCGTGGAGCGGCGGCGCGAGCAGCGCGGCTGGTACGTCTACGACTGGGCGTGCTCGGTCTATTCGACGAGCGTCCTGACCGTGTTCCTCGGGCCGTACCTCACGGAGATCGCGAAGGCGGCCGCGGGCCCCGACGGATATGTGCATCCGCTGGGCATCCCCGTCCGCGCGGGCTCGTTCTTCGCGTACACGGTCTCCGTGTCGGTGATCGTGTCGGTCTTCGTCATGCCGCTGGCGGCAGCGGCCGCCGACCGCACGGGCCGCAAGAAGCCCCTCCTCGCGGTCGCCGCGTACCTGGGGGCGGCCGCCACCGCGGGCATGTTCTTCCTTGAAGGGGAGCGCTATCTCCTCGGCGGTCTCCTGCTGATCGTCGCCAACGCCTCGCTCGCGGTCTCGATGGTGCTCTACAACTCCTACCTGCCACAGATCGCCCCTCCGGAGGAGCGTGACGCGGTCTCCTCGCGCGGCTGGGCCTTCGGATACGCGTCGGGCGCCCTGGTCCTGGTGGCGAACCTCGTCCTGTTCCTGGCCCACGACAGCTTCGGCGTCTCCGAGTCGACCGCGGTCCGCATCTGCCTCGCGTCGGCGGGTCTCTGGTGGGGCGCCTTCACCGTCGTACCGCTGAAGCGGCTGCGGGACCGCCGGACGCCCGCGCGCGAGGCCGACACGGCGGCCCGGGGCGGGTGGCGGCAGCTGCGGTCGACCGCGCGGGACATGCGGCGCCACCCCCACACACTCGCGTTCCTGCTCGCCTACCTGGTCTACAACGACGGGGTCCAGACGGTGATCTCCCAGGCGTCCGTCTACGGTTCCGAGGAGCTCGGCCTCGGTCAGTCCACGCTGATCGTCGCGGT
The DNA here is from genome assembly GCF_056432085.1 of Streptomyces sp. NPDC045678. Lineage (NCBI taxonomy): Bacteria > Bacillati > Actinomycetota > Actinomycetes > Kitasatosporales > Streptomycetaceae > Streptomyces > Streptomyces sp. NPDC045678. The sequence continues at coordinate 520,742 of NZ_JBWKJS010000007.1, read as the reverse complement.
CCTGCTGGTCCAGGTGCTCGCGGTCGCGGGCGCCCTCGCCATGGGGCGACTCGCCCGGACGTACGGCGCCAAGCGGACCATTCTCGGATCGCTCGTGGCCTGGACGGTGACGATCGGGGCCGGGTACTTCCTGCCCGCCGGCGCGCCCGCGTGGTTCTTCGTCCTGGCCGCGGGGATCGGCCTGGTGCTCGGCGGCACCCAGGCCCTGTCCCGCTCGCTCTTCTCGCACCTGGTGCCGCGCGGGAAGGAGGCCGAGTACTTCTCCGCGTACGAGATCAGTGACCGCGGGATGGCCTGGCTGGGACCGTTGATCTTCGGCCTCACGTATCAGCTCACGGGAAGTTACCGGGATGCGATCGTGTCGCTCGTGGCGTTCTTTTTGCTCGGTTTCGCCCTGCTCGTACGGGTACCCGTACGGCGTGCGGTGCGCGACGCGGGCAATCCCGTACCCGACAGGATTTAGCAACTGAAGCCAAAGGCCGGTAGTGTACGCCTTTGGCCTGCCAGGCGGACCGTTACTGCGAGCTGAAGAATCAGAAACGCTGGGTGACATCTGCTGCCAGATGTGACAAACCGGGCACTGGTGGGTACAACAAGGGGCGGCATACGACGGCGACGCATAACCCTGAACGGGAATCTTTACCGCCGACCGGACGTTGACCGGATGACGACGACAGCGACACCTGTCCTGTGGGCGACAAAGCCCGGGAGGCACGATTCATGAGTGAGCGAGCTCTTCGCGGCACGCGCCTCGTGGTGACAAGCTACGAGACCGACCGCGGCATCGACCTGGCACCTCGCCAGGCCGTGGAGTACGCATGCCAGAACGGACATCGTTTCGAGATGCCGTTCTCGGTCGAGGCGGAGATCCCGCCGGAGTGGGAGTGCAAGGTCTGCGGGGCCCAGGCACTCCTCGTGGACGGCGACGGACCTGAGGAGAAGAAGGGCAAGCCGGCGCGTACGCACTGGGACATGCTCATGGAGCGCCGCACCCGAGAGGAGCTCGAAGAGGTCCTCGAGGAGCGTCTCGCGGTTCTCCGGTCCGGCGCCATGAACATCGCGGTGCACCCGCGTGACAGCCGCAAGTCCGCCTGACGGCGAACGCTGCGGCACACCGCACAACGCAGTACGAAAAGGGCCGGGTCCACTGCTCGACAGTGGACCCGGCCCTTTTGCGTCTCTTCCCCTGGCGTCTCGGCCCGCTCGCTCTCAGCGCGGCAGCTGCGGATCGTCCGGACGCGGGCCGCGCATGGGCGGCTCGTCGTCCCTGATGACCTCGCCCTGCACGACCTTGCCGTCGGGGCGGTGCATCCGCGCCTGCTGATAGGCGTCCCCCAAGCCGCCGGGCGTCGCCTCGCGCACCTTGCGCTCGAAGGTCCGCTCCGCGTACTTCCCCAGGGCCTTCTGGACCGGCGGGACCAGCAGGATCAGACCCAGGGCGTCCGAGATGAGCCCGGGCAGGATGATCAGCAGGCCACCCAGCATCGTCAGGGCGCCGCCTCCCCCGGTCTCCCGGGCGGGCGTCACACCGCTCTGCTGCTGTTGCACCGCCTCTTGGAGCTTGCGGAACGCCCGGCGCCCCGCGCGCTTGATCACCGCGGAGCCGAGCAGGAGGCCGCCCACCAGGAGCAGGAAGACCACGAGCCCGCTCGTGGCTCCCGCCACGACGGTGAGCAGCCAGATTTCCAGGACCAGCCACGCGGCGATGCCGAGCGGCAGGAACCTCAGTGGCCCGGAGCGCCGGGGCCGGGCGGGTCGGATGGGAGGCGGTGCGCCAGTCGTCATGCTCCCAGTGTGCCTGGACCCACCTCAGTCCGGCATAAGGGGATGATCAAGAACGAGTCCGGCGGTTCAGTCCTGCTTGCGCCCGATGGCCTTGCCGACCTTGCCGACCCGCTCGCCCACGCCCCAGGCCGTGACCCGCCACAGCGCCTCGACGACGATGTTCTGGCTCATCTTGCTGTCGCCGAGCTCCCGCTCGACGAAGGTGATGGGCACCTCGACGACGTGGTAGCCAGCCTTGACCGCGCGCCGCGCGAGGTCGACCTGGAAGCAGTACCCCTGCGACTCGACCTCGCCGAGTCCGAGGCCTTCGAGGGTCTCGCGGCGGAAGGCGCGGTAGCCGCCCGTCACGTCGCGGATCGGCACGTCGAGCAGGAGGCGCGAGTACGTGCTGCCGCCGCGGGAGATGAACTCGCGGTGCTTGGGCCAGTTGACGACCCGGCCGCCCGGCACCCAGCGGGAGCCGAGCACGAGGTCGGCGCCCTTCAGGGCGGTGAGCAGCCGGGGCAGCTCCTCCGGCTGGTGGGAGCCGTCCGCGTCCATCTCGACGAGCACGCCGTAGTCGTGGTCGAGACCCCAGCGGAAGCCCGCGAGATAGGCCGCGCCGAGCCCTTCCTTGCCCTTGCGGTGCAGGACGTGGACCTGCTCGTCCTCGGCGGCGAGCTCGTCGGCGATCTTGCCGGTGCCGTCGGGGCTGTTGTCGTCGGCGACCAGGATGTGCGCGTCCGGCACGGAGGCGCGCACCCGGCCGACGATGGACTGGATGTTCTCCGCCTCGTTGTAGGTCGGAATGATCACCAAGGCCGTGCCGAGCGAGCCGAACTGCCTCCCCTGGTCCCCTGCTTCGGAGACCCCGCCGCCGTCGTTCACTAATGCCCCTTCGTTCGTACGCAGAGGACCACCATAATGGCCGCTGCCTGCGACGCCACGACGGCACGGGACGTACTGCGGATCGGGGCCCGGCACCCTTCGGGCCGGCCCGGGACCCGCTGGCTGCGGATCGACCGAAAGCCGTTGTCTACTGAGCGTCCGGGCCCCACCCGGGTCACACCTGCCGATTCGGCTGATACGTTCCCTCGCCTCCGCGTCGCGGGCGCTGGACCTGGCTCCCAGTGGTGGTGCGCCGGTGCGGCACACCACCCGTGATCCAGCGGCGTTCGACGACTGCGTGGAGGTTCGCCGGTCGGACGTCCTGTGGTGGACCCGGCCGAACCTACCGGCCAACGGCGGCTCTCTGTCAATACCCGGCTGAGCTGCGGCGACTTAACGGACCGCCAGGTCAGTGCCGAGGATTCCCAGGTCGTACGGAGCCGCGACCGGCCACGATCGGCGGCGCGCACCGCCGGGACATCACTCGTCCGGCCCCACGAACACGGTCCTTCCGCCCACCACCGTGCGCAGGCAGACGGGGAGTTCGACGCCCGGCGAGAGGTCCGGCAGGCCGGGCGTGCCGGACCGCGGATCGGTCGACCAGCGGGCCACGCGGTCGTCCGGGGCCTGCACCACCAGATCGGAGGTGCGCCACACGGCGTAGTCCGCGGGCGCGCCCGGCACCAGGACGCCCGCGTCGTCACGGCCGACGGCGCGCCAGCCGCCGCGGGTGTGGGCGGTGAACGCCGCGCGCACGGAGACCCGGTGCTCCGGCGTGCGGTGGAAGGCGGCGGCGCGGACGGTGCCCCAGGGGTCGAGCGGCGTCACGGGGCTGTCGGAGCCGAAGGCCAGCGGCACGCCGGCGCGCAGGAGGGCCGCGTACGGGTTGAGGGTCCGGGCGCGTTCGGCGCCGAGGCGCTGGGCGTACATGCCGTCCTCGCCGCCCCACAGCGCGTCGAAGACGGGCTGGACGGACGCGGTGAGGCCGAACTCGGCGAAGGCGGCGATCGTCTCCGGGGTGAGCATCTCGGCGTGCTCGACACGGTGCCGTGCGGCGCGGACGCGGGCCGCACCGACCTTCTCGGCGGCCTGGCGCACGCCGTCGACCACAGAGGCCACCGCGGCGTCCCCGATGGCGTGGAAGCCCGCCTGGAGGCCTTCCTCCGTGCACGCCACGACGTGCGCGGCGACGGCCGCCGCGTCCAGGTACGCGGTGCCTGTGTGCGCCGCGTCGGCGTACGGCTCGTGCAGGCAGGCGGTGTGCGAGCCGAGGGCGCCGTCGACGAAGAGGTCACCGGCGGCGCCGATCGCGCCGAGTTCCTTCGCGCGCCGCACGTCCTGTTCGGCCCAGTAGCCGACGACGCGCGGGCCCGGCTCGTCGGCGGCGAGCCGCAGCAGCCCGGTGAAGTCGTCCTCGTCGGAGATCTCGGGGCCCGCGCACTCGTGCACGGAGCCGATGCCGAGCGAGGCGGCGTGGCGGAGCGCGGCGCGCTGGGCCTCGGTGCGCTGCCGCGGGGTGATCGCGCCGAGCGCCGCGGCGCGCACGCCGTGGTGGGCGTCGGCGGTCAGGGGGGCGTCCGGGTGGTATCCGGCGCGGTCGGTGACGCCGGGCACCAGGTCGAGCAGCGCGGTCGTGACGACCGCCGAGTGGACGTCGATGCGGGAGAGGTAGAGGGGCCTGCCGCCGGCCGCCTCGTCGAGTTCCGCGCGCGTGGGCGGGCGGCCGCCGGGCCAGCGGGCCGCGTCCCAGCCGTGGCCGAGGAGGACGGTGTCGTGCGGTCGCGCGGCGGCGTGTTCGCGTACGAGAACGAGTGCGTCGGCCAGCGAGCGGGCGCGGGTGAGGTCCAGTCCCGTCAGGGCGAGGCCGGTGGCCGTGGTGTGCACGTGGGCGTCCGTGAACGCCGGGGTGACCAGTGCTCCTTCGAGATCGACCACATCGTCGACACCGTCGGCGAAGGCGTCGGCCGCGCCCTCGGAGCCGACCCAGGCGACATGTCCGCGCTCGACGACCATTGCGGTGGCGAACGGGTCGGCGGGGCTGTGGACGTCGCCGCCGCGCAGCAGCACGGTGCGGTGGTTCGATGGATCCTGGGAGTCGTTCCCGGGGGCGGTGCTCTGGCTCATGGGACCAGTCTCGCCCCTGCCGTCGGGCGGCAGGCGCGGGGGTCACACCTGGGGCGGGCGCGCCTCGTACGGAGTGGAGAGGACGACGGTCGTGCGCGTGGAGACACCGGCGAGCGCCCGCAACCGGCTGAGCAGGTGCTCCAGCTCCAGCGGCGTGGCGACGCGGACCTTGAGGATGTAGTTCTCGTCACCGGCGACGCTGTGGCACGCCTCGATCTCCGGGACGCCCGCGAGTCGTTCGGCGATGTCGTCGGGGGCGCTGGGGTCGAACGGTTTCACCGAGATGAAGGCCGTGAGCGGCAGCCCGACGGCCTCGGGGTCGACCACCGCGGCATAGCCGCGGATGACACCCCGCTGCTCCAGCCTGCGCACCCGCTGGTGCACGGCCGAGGTGGACAGGCCCGTGGCCTTGCCCAGGTCGGTGTAGCTCATCCGCCCGTCCTTGACGAGCAGCTGCACGATCTGTCGGTCCAGCTCCTCCATGCGCCGAACCTACAGGGCTCTTGATCCGATCGGATAGCCGACTCGTCTCCCCGCTCGAGGGCAACTTTATTTGGCATGTGACGAACGACACACCTCTGTGACCGTGTCCGACAAGATGCAACGATTACCTCCACGACGGGACGGGAAGTGCTTGCTGTGGTCGAGGCCGCAGCGCCTTGTCGGCCCACCCGAGGGGGAGATTCCCATGCAGAATTTGAAGCGCCCCGGCCGGTCTGCCCGCGCCAAGCAGCAGCCGGTCGCCGAGCCCGAGCCGGAGGGCGTCGAACCGGCTGACGCCTTTCTCGACTCCTACGACACTTTTGAGATGTACCGGGTGAACTGCCCCGACTGCGGGCAGCCCATCGCGCTCCTCGCGGACGAGGACGTGCTGCCCGAGCACGCGCTGTGCCCCACGCCCTGGAACCCGTTCGGCCTCACGGTCTGTGCGGGCACCGGCCGCGCGGCCACGGACGCCGCGCCCACCGACGAGTCGATGGAGGCTCAGGAACAGGACACCGCCCTGCTCCTGACGCTCCCTCAGGGGCTCGACTGGCGGACGCAGCCCTTCTCGCACGTGGGCGGTCCCGGCTCGCGCCCCTTCCGGGTGCCGCAGCAGCACCGGCCCGCCGCCTGATTCACCAGTAGGCGCCCTGCACCATGGCGGCCAGGCTGTCGTGGTGCAGGATCAGCGCGTCCGCGGCCTCCGCGTCCGCGGGCACCGCCGCCTCGCCGAAGTGGACCTGCCGGTAGGCGACGCGCAGCATGACGATCGCGTGCCGCAGGGCCGCGTAGAGCGTGTAGAAGTCCATGTCGCGCGGTGTGTGTCCGGTGAGCCGGGCGTACGCCGCCTCGACGTGGTCGCGGCGCTGGAACAGCGGCAGCCCCGGCTGACCGAAGCTCACCGTCAGGTCCTGGAAGAAGCGGTGGAGGTAGACCGTCCAGCCGAGGTCGACCTCGCGCGGGGCGAGCGCCGCCATCTCCCAGTCCAGGACGGCCGCGGGTTCGAAGCCGTCGTAGACGATGTTCCCGATGCGCGCGTCGCCCCAGTTGAGCACGGCGTCGCCCTCGTGACGGGGCCACAGTTCCTCGAGGCGCGCGAAGGCGCTCTCGATGACGGGCGAGCGGGGCAGTCCGTCCACCACCCATGCGTAGTAGGCGTGTTGGGCGGCCACATGACGTCGTAGCGGGCTGCCCTCGCCCGGCAGCGCGAGGAACTCCGCCGCTTCCGGAGGCACTTGATCATGCAGGTGCGCGAGGATGCGGACCGAGGCCTCTTCGAGGTGCGCGCGTTCGGCGTCGGTCGCCGCATGCAGCCAACTGCCCTCGTACGTATAGGGCATGACGTCCGGTGGAACGCGTCCCTCGACCCGCTCCATGACGAAGAACGGCGCCCCGAGCGGGCCCGGGTCCTCCTCCAGCCACAGCACCCGCGGCACCGGCACGTCGGTGTGTTCGACGACGAGTCGCATCGTGCGGTACTGACGCGGCATGTCGTAGACGGGGAAGATCGTGTACGCCGCCGGATCCGCCGCGAGACGCAACGCGCAGCCCACGAACGGCGGTTCGGGGTGCTCGACGGTGAAGAGCAGGGTCTCGCTGGACATACCGTTGGACTCGGGGACGGTCACGTCGGCCGCTTTGGCGCCGGGCAGCCGGGTGTCGAGCCAGGCGCTGAGTCGGCGGGCGAGGTCTTCCGGGTCGCGCGTGGTGGTGCGGGGGCGGGGTGCCGTTGCCATCTCCGTGCTCCTTCCTCCGGGCAGGCCGCGCTCTCAGGGCGCCACGGAGTCGAATCCGGTGAAGCCGCTCGGGTCGTGGCGGCCGAAGCTGCCGTGCTCGAAGATGCCGTAGCCGGTGCGGCCTTCGAGGGTGAAGCGCGCGGCGTGGTCGATGACGCCGTACGCGGCCAGGGGGTGGGCCGCGGGGTCCGACAGGTCGTAGCTGCGGCGGTCGGTCCAGTCGCGGCCGCGCCAGGTGCCGTGCTGCCAGTCGTCGGCGGGCGGGTATCCGGCGCCCACGGCCAGGGGCAGCGAGACCAGCACCTGTACGCCGACCTCCAGGGGCTTGTGGCCGTCCGGGTCGGTGAGGTGGATGACGGCGCGCTCGGGGTGGCGGGTGCCGGAGCGGTAGGTGATGTCGGTGCGCGGCCAGCCGAGTTGGCGGTCGGGCCGGCCGGGCCGGACGAGAGTGGCGTCGTTGAGGGTGCGGTAGCCGTCCGCGTCCTCCTGGGCGATGACCATGAGGAAACGGTCGTCGAAGCGGACCGGGCACCAGATCCAGTGGAAGCCCTCGGTGGCGAACTCCTCCTCCAGACGCCCGCGTTCCTCGCCGGGGACGGGCCGCACGCCCCAGCTGCGGTCGCGGGTCGCGGTCCACTCCCCCGCCGTCACGGCGATCTCCTCGCCGCCCGCGCGGATCGTTCCGGCGGGCCGACCCGCCTGCACGAAGCGGCGCCCTTCGAGAGTGAGCCGGTCGCCGCGGCGCTGGGTGTGGTGCGGCTCCCACAGGGCGGGGAAGCCGGCAGTCCACGCCAGGTCGTACGAGAGGGACGCGGGGTCGTCGGGGTCGGCGGCGCACGTGAGGCGGATGCGATGCAGTGGTTCGTCCACGGTGATGCGCAGCGGGCCGACGCCGAGGTTCATCCGGTCCTCGCCCAGGGCGTCGCTGGCGCGTACGGCGTGGAGCGTGTCCCCGATGCGCAGAGTGGCGTACACGTCGATGACGCCGAGGTTCGGGTAGACGCCGAGCCCGAGGATGAGCAGGGCGCGGCCCTGGTGGTCGAAGAGGTGGAAGATGCACCGGTCGTAGGCGTTGCGGTCGCCTGTCGCGACGTACTTCATCGAGAGGGGGACCTGGTGCACGGGGTACTCGTCGAGCGGGACCGGACGGTCGTCTGCCACGGCAAACCTCCCTGGTCGCACGGCAGTTCAGGGTGGCGGAGGGCGGGGGCCCTCCGGCGCGGAGTTGACGGTACGTCAGTTCGCGAGGCGGAGCCAGACACCTGCGGGGCCGGGTACCTCACCGCGCCGCCGCCACGGACCGGCCGGAAACAGGCGCGGGCGGGTCAGGAACAGACGCTCGATTCTCCGGGGCGGTGACTTCCGCACGGCGGCGGGCGTTGGCCTTGTATGACCCCCACGGACATGGGCACGGACATGGGCCCGGCGCACTTCCCCACCGGGCGTCGGCGACGCACCCTGATGACGGTGCCCGCCTCCGCAGAATCGGTTGCCCAGCGGCCGCAGGAGCCTCCGCAGCACCAGGCTCCCCTCCAGCCCGTACAGCCCCACGTACAGCCGCACGCACACCAACCCGTGCACCAGCAGCAGGCACATCAGCAGCCCCTGCACCAGCAGCCCACGCCTCAGCACCTCGCGCCCCAGCAGTACCAACAGCCCCTGCGCCAGCAGCCGCACCAGGCCTACCCGCAGCCACAGCCGTACCAGCAGCCCCCCGCGCCCTACCAGCAGCCCCACGTCCAGGACCCGCCGATCTACCGCGCCCTGATCCGCCACTGGGCGGACCGCGGCCGGACGCTGCCGGGGCACCACGACGCGGAGTGGGTCAGGCTCGCGGCGCCGCCGGTGCGCCACGGCCAGTTCAGCGCGAGTCGGGACCCGCGAGGTGACGTGCGATGACCATGCGCTGGATCTGATTCGTACCCTCGACGATCTGCAGCACCTTGGCCTCGCGCATGAGGCGCTCCACCGGGAAGTCCGCCGTGTAGCCGTACCCCCCGAGGACCTGCACGGCGTCCGTCGTCACCTTCATCGCGGCGTCCGTGCACAGCAGCTTGGCCATGGCCGCCTGCTTGGCGAACGGCCGGCCCGCGTCCCGGAGCCGGGCCGCGGAGAGATAGAGCGCCCGGCCCGCCTCGATCTGCGTCGCCATGTCCGCGAGCATGAAGCGCAGGCCCTGGAAGTCCGCGATGGGCCTGCCGAACTGGCGACGCTCGGTCGCGTACCCGACGGCCTCGTCGAGAGCAGCCTGGGCCACCCCGATCGCGCAGGCCGCTATCCCGAGGCGCCCCGAGTCGAGCGCGGACAGCGCGATGGCGAAGCCCTGGCCCTCGTCACCGATGCGGCGGGAGTCGGGGATGCGCACGCCGTCGAAGTTGATCTGCGCGGTGGGCGAGCCCTTCATGCCCATCTTCTTCTCCGGCACCGCGGCGCTCAGCCCCGCCGCGTCGCCCGGCACCAGGAAGGCCGTGATGCCGCGGGCGCCGTCCGCGCCCGTGCGGGCCAGCACGGTGTAGAAGTCGGCGACGCCGCCGTGCGTGATCCAGGCCTTGGTGCCGCTGATGACCCAGTCGTCGCCGTCCCTGACGGCCTTCGTGCGCAGGGACGCCGCGTCCGATCCGGCCGCGGGCTCGGAGAGGCAGTACGCGCCGAGGAGGCCGCCGCCGAGCATGGCGGGCAGGTGGTCGCTCTGCTGCTCCTTGGTGCCGTACCCGGCGAGGGCGTGGCAGGAGAGGGAGTGGACGCTGACGCCGAGACCGACGGTGAGACGCGCGGCGGCGAGCTCCTCCAGGACCTGGAGGTAGACCTCGTACGGCTGGTCGCCGCCGCCGAACTCGGAGGCGTAGGGCAGTCCGAGCAGGCCCGACTCGGAGAGCAGCGTGAAGACCTCGCGCGGGAAGCACCCCGCGTCCTCTTCCTCGGCCGTCTTCGGGGCGATCTCGCGCTGGGCGATGTCCCGGACCAGCGAGAGCAGATCCCTGGCCTCATCCGTGGGCAGCTGACGCTCCACCGACTGCGTGATGTGGTCGGGCATGACGCTCTCCTCCCTGTGGGGCTGCGGCGGACGCCCGCGCTGGGTAGGGGCGGCGCCGCCGGGAAACGTGCCGAACCGTGGTGGTCTTCCGGGTCACGAAAGCTGCTGACCAGCGGCTCCGGCGCGTTGAGTATGCCCGATCGGCGGCGGCCCGTCACTAGTTAACGACCGCTTACTCGAAAGATAGCTGAAGATCGCTGGTGACCGGCGACGGGCGCGGCGGATTGGTACGAACCATTGACCGCACTGGTCTAGTCCTCCTACTGTTCCCCCGAACGTCTTAACGCGTTCATGCCAAGTCACACCCGCAGGTCCTCAGCAGCACTTTCCCCCTCCCGGTCCCCCCACGAGGAGTCACGATGCTCAGACCGCACACCTCCCGCGCCTCCTTCCGGGCGCTCGTCGCCACCACCTGTTGCGCCGTACTCGGCGCCGGTCTGCTGGCCGGCGCGGGCACCGCTTCCGCCGGACAGGACAAGGGCGCCGCACCGAAGGCCGCCGCCGGCTCCAAGGTCGTCGGCTACTTCACCGAATGGGGCGTCTACGACCGGAACTACCACGTCAAGAACATCGAGACGTCGGGTTCGGCCAACAAGCTGACGCACATCAACTACTCCTTCGGCAACGTCCAGGGCGGCAAGTGCGCGATGGGCGACGCCTACGCGGCCACGGACAAGGCCTATACCGCCGACCAGTCCGTGGACGGCGTGGCGGACACCTGGGACCAGCCCCTGCGCGGCAACTTCAACCAGCTCCGCAAGCTGAAGAAGAAGCACCCGAATCTCAAGGTCCTGTGGTCCTTCGGCGGCTGGACCTGGTCGGGCGGGTTCACCGAGGCGGCGAAGAACCCCGCGGCCTTCGCCCAGTCCTGCTACGACCTGGTCGAGAACTCCAAGTGGGCCGACGTCTTCGACGGCATCGACATCGACTGGGAGTACCCCAACACCTGCGGTCTGACCTGTGACACCAGCGGCCGTGACGCGTACAAGAAGCTGATGTCCGCGGTCCGTTCGAAGTTCGGCAGCGGCAACCTGGTGACCTCGGCGATCCCGGCCGACGCCTCCGCGGGCGGCAAGCTCGACGCCACCGACTACGCGGGCGCCGCCCAGTACGTCGACTGGTACAACCCGATGACGTACGACTACTTCGGCGCCTGGGACGCGAAGGGGCCGACCGCCCCGCACTCGCCGCTCACGTCCTACACCGGCATACCGAAGGACGGCTACAACTCCGACGCCACCATCAAGAAGCTCAAGGGCCTCGGCATCCCGTCGAACAAGCTGCTGCTCGGCATCGGCTTCTACGGCCGCGGCTGGACGGGCGTCACGCAGAAGGCGCCCGGCGGCACCGCGACGGGCCCGGCGGCGGGCAAGTACGAGCAGGGCATCGACGACTACAAGGTGCTGAAGACCAAGTGCCCGGCCAACGGCACGGTCGGCGGGACCGCGTACGCGCACTGCGGCAACAACTGGTGGAGCTACGACACCCCGGCGACCATCGCGGGCAAGATGAACTACAAGAACCAGCAGGGCCTCGGCGGCACGTTCTTCTGGGAGCTCAGCGGCGACACGTCCAACGGTGAGCTGATCAAGGCCATCAACTGACGTTCCGTGCACGGCAGAAGGGGCGGGGGCCGATGCGGCTCCCGCCCCTTCGCGTACGTCCGTTCAAGGCCGCGCGGGCGCCGGGTACGACGGCTCGAAGTCCTCGATCACCCGCAGCGTGTCCCCGAGCGTGCGCACCAGGAGCGAGCCGACCGTCTCCCGCGCCAGGCCGGGGCGGTCGATCCAGTCCAGCGTGATGCCCTCCACGCTGCACAGCCAGCCGATCAACGCGGTGCGCGCCAGCTGAGGTATGTCCTTGCGGCCGTACGCCCCCTCGGCGATCGCCCCGATCAGCGCCTCGCGCACCCCGTCCCGTATCGCGTACACCTCGGCGTCGAAGCCGACGCCGCCGCTGATGATCGTGCGGTACGCCGCCTGGTGGTGTTCCGCGTAGCGGAGGTAGCCGTCGACGGTGCGCTGCACCCGCTCCACGGGCGGCAGGTTGTCGTGGCGTCCGGCACGGGCCACCAGGTCGGCGACGGAATCCTCGATGATCGCCAGGTAGTAGCCGCGCTTGGACTTGAAGTAGTAGTAGATCAGCCCCTTGGCGACGCCCGCGTGCTTGGCGATGTCGTCCATCGACAGCGCGTCGTAGGACGTGTCGGCGAACAACTTCCGGCCGATGGCGATGAGTTCGGCACGGCGCGCCGCCGAGCGGTCGCTGCCGCGCTGTTGACTATTATTCAATTTCGGCCCTAGTCTCCAACTGCCTCGGAATCGTCCGCAGTATGGCAGAACGCCGCCACCTGCCGGTCGGCTCCCGACGGCTCTTCACGCACTCCCCTTACGCACGCTTGGCGACGCGGAACGACGTACGGGAGGAAGACAGTGAGCGCAGCACGCACCGCGTTACGCGAGGGCAGAACCTCCTGGAAGAAGACGGCGGCGATGGCCCTGCCGGCCGTCCTGGCCGTCGGTGTGATGGCCTCCGTGATGGCCGAGGGCGCGCTCGCCGCGTCCTTCGCGGTCTCCGGGACCAGCTTCCAGGTGTCCTCCGGGAAACTGACCAGCCAGGGCCTCTCCTCCTACGTACAGACGGACCGGGACATCGACGGCAAGGGGCACCCGGTGGCGCTCCTCGGGATCGGTGACGCGACCCTCTCCGACATCTGCCAGGCCGCCGAGGTCAAGACGCCGGTGGGCACCGTCGTGTTCAAGCTGACCGCGGGCGGCGACGCGGGCAACGTCACCGCGAGCAACCTCGTCATCGACGGCGAGGACCTGGTGGGCGACGCCCGCTTCGGTACCGCGCAGATCGGCAGGGACGCCTCGACGCTCGACGAAGTGCCGGGCGTCAAGGGCGAGAAGGGCAAGTTCGGACTGCAGGCCGGGGACATCACGGTCTCCGGCGTGAAGTCGCACGCCTGGTCGGCGACCGGCGGCAACTTCCGGCTCAAGGGCATGCGGCTCGACGTCAGCCTGGATGGCAAGAAGTGCTTCTGACCGGCGGCGGCAGAAGCGGCGTCAGGCCGTTCCGCACCGACGGCGGCGGCTGGCTCGACCGACGGCTGCCGTGGCCCGACCAGCGCCGTGTCGTCCGCAGATGGCGCCGCACCCGCCCATTCTGGGCGGGCCTGCTGCTGCTCCTCGGCGGCGCCGAGCTCCTCCTGATCCCGCTCTCCCCGCTGACCGTGCTCGTCAGCCTGGGGCTCGGCGGCATCGCGGCCCTCGGCATCGGGATCGCGCTGGTCGTGGCGGGCCTCTTCCTGTGGCTGCTGCCGCACACGCACCACTACGTGAGCGTCAACGCCATGATCCTCTCGGTGCTCTCGTTCGCCGCGACGAACCTCGGCGGGTTCCTCGTCGGCATGCTGCTCGGCATCGCGGGGAGCGCCATGGGGTTCGCCTGGACCCCGGTGCCGCGGGACGCCGAGGAGGATCCGGCGCGCCCCAGGGTGCGCGACGGGCAGGGCACGCGGACGCTGGCCGTACTGCTGCCCGTGGCGATGACCGCCGGGCTGATCGCGCACGGCGGCCGGGCGGAGGCGCTCCCGGCGGCGGCCCCCGCGGACGCGATCGTGGCGCCGCGGGTGCCGCCGACCGTCACCACCACGCTCTTCGCGCCGCAGGGCTTCCTCCTGGCCGGGGTCCGGGAGATCCCGACCGCGGACGGGCCGCTGAAGGTCATGGTGCTGCGGATGAAGGCCGCCTCACTCACCGACTACCGGCTCAAGACCCGCGACGGCGGCAACGAACTGGCCCTCGGCGCCGACACGTTGGACCTGAGCGGCGAGGTCACCCTCTACCTGACCAAGTTCAAGGGGTGTCTGGAGGGCATCCTCTGTCTGACCTTCACGCCCGACAAGCTGCCGGTGCCGCCCGTGGTGCCGCCCTTCGTCTTCATGACGGACGTGAGCGCCGAGCAGGCCCTGGTCACCTCGGACTCGATCGTGGCGGGCGGTCTCGACCTGCGGGCCTCGGCGTGAGGGGCGCGGCATGAGGGGCGCGGCATGATCCAGATTCAGGCGGCGCTGTTCTGGGCGTACGCGATCGGCGCGACGTTCGCCCTCTCCGCCGGGCGGCAGCTGCAGGTGTGGGAGCAGATCAACGCGGGCGAGGGCCCGCGCACCCGCAGCCGCGCCGCCAACCCGTACCTGGCGCTCACGGCGCTCTTCGCCTCCGTCCTCATGGTGCCGACGGGGCTCTTCCTGCTCTGGCAGAACCCGTCCTGGTCGACCATGCACGTGGCGGACGGCCACGACGGCGTGTGGGCGGGGTTCGTCCTCTTCTACGCGGGCGGGATCCCGGTCGCCGCGATCCTCGGGTTCCTCCTGGCGCAGGGCCTCGTGCTCGTGGGCGCCGGCTACTGGGCGTACCTGAACTGCGTCGGAGGGTACTTCCTGCTGTTCGGGACGCTGATCCACGGGTGGGACGGCAGGGGGTACGAGCGGTTCCTCTCGTCCGGCTCCGGGGAGTTCGCCGGCTGGCGGCGGGACAGCGTCGTCAACCACGTCCTGGACTTCGTGACGTCCGGGACGTTCCTCGCGCTGCTGCTCTTCGGGGCCGCTGTGATCGGCGTCATGCTGATGACGGAGATCGGCTGGCTCATGGAGGGCTGGTCACTGCCCGGCGCGGACGAGGACCGCAAGGTGCCGCGGCTGCTCGCCGTCGCCATCGCGGCGGCGGGGGTGTACGGCCTGCCGTTCGTGGGCGCGCTCTTCGCGAGCGTCCTGGTGCGCCTGGCCGGCGGGTGGCTCGGGCTCCCGCTGTTCGCGGTCGTGGCGGGCCTCGCGCTGCTGCACGGGCGCTCGCCGGTGCGGTGGCTGTACGGCCTGGTGGGCGTGCCCGGACGGCACTGGCGGGCCGGCCTCGACGAGACCGGCCGCGGTCAGGAGAGCGGCGTCACAACAGACCGGTCTGCGTGACGAGCATCGCGAGGACGACGACGAGGGTCCAGCCGGCGAAGTGCTCCAGCAGATTCGGTCCGTCGTCCTTGGGGCCGCCGGTGCGGGCCTTCGCGCGGACGGCGGTGGCAGAGGTCGCGGTCATGTCTTTCTCACTGACGTTCGTCCGGCAGGGCTCCCCCACGAGGTCCCGGTGACGACTCCACCCCTCGGGACCCCTCTACCTTGCCAGCAGGAAGTGCTCTTGCGGGCGAGACCTTGGTCACCCCACAACTACGGCGTCACGCTGCGCGTCTAAGTACCGACGGCGGGGTCTCACCCCGTCCGTCCGCCCGTGCACCGTACGACCGAGAGGTTTCCGATGAGCACGAACCGGACGATGCCCCGCCGCAGGGCGCGGCTCGCCCTCGCCGCCGCGATCACCGCGACGGTCGCCCTGAGCGCCCCGGTCTCGCAGGCCGCCCCGGCCCCCGAGGAGAAGCCGTCCCCGGGTGCGCCCGGACTCGGCGACCCGATGTTCCCGCTGGACGGGAACGGCGGATATCAGGTGGAGCGCTACTACCTGGACTTCGACTGGCAGGCACCCAAGACGCCCTTCGGGGCGACGACGACGATCAAGGCGCGGTCCACCCAGGCGCTCTCGCGCTTCAACCTGGACTTCGGCGGCAACACCCTGCACAAGGTCACGGTGAACGGCTCCGCGGCCGACGCGTCGCGCGAGGGCGACGAGCTGACGGTCACGCCCAAGGCGCCCATCGCCAAGGACAGTTCCTTCACCGTCAAGGTCACCTACACCGCCGACCCGACCCAGACCCGGCACCGCGACGACGCGATAGAGGACTACGGCTGGATACCCACGCCCGACGGCACGGTGGTCTACCCGCAGCCGAACGGCGCGCGGCTGATCTTCCCGGCCAACGACCACCCCAGCCAACGGGCGCCGGTCACCTTCCGCATCACGACTCCCGCCGACCGCACGGCCGTCGCCAACGGGAAGCTGGTCTCGCGCGCCGAGCGCCCCGACGGCCGGGTGCGCTGGACGTACGACTCCGAACAGCCGCTCTCCACGCAGCTGGTACAGCTGGCCGTCGGCAAGTTCCAGCTGGTCGACGACGAGGGTCCCGGCGGCATCCCGCTGCGCGACGTCGTCCCCGACGCACTGGTCGAGCCGACGGCCGCCTACCGCAAGCTCACCCCGGACCATCTGAAGTGGCTGCAGGACAGGCTCGGCCCGTACCCCTTCAACCGCTACGGCCTGCTGGTCGGCGACACCGACCTCGGCGTGGCCCTGGAGACGCAGACCCTGTCGCTCGTCCCCAAGGCGGACCTGCTCGGCACGAAGGTCGACGCCGAGCGGAACATGGTGCACGAACTGACCCACCAGTGGTTCGGCGACAGCGTGGCCCTCAAGAGCTGGTCCGATCTGTGGCTGAGCGAGGGGCACGCCCGCTTCTACGAGAGGGAGTACTCCGAGCAGCACGGCGGGGACAGCTTCGAGGCCGCCATGAAGACCGCCTACCAGGCCCACGACCAGTGGCGCAGGGACTACGGCGCCCCCGCGGAGCCGACCGAGCCGAACCTCTTCAAGCGCATGCGGTATGACGGCTCGGCCCTGGTCCTGTACGCGCTGCGCGAGGAGGTTGGCGACGCGACGTTCCGGAAGATCGAACGCGCCTGGGTGAACGGGTTCAAGGGACGCACGGCGAGCACACGGCAGTTCGTCGACCTGGCGTCGAAGGTCGCGGGCGAGGACCTGGAGGGCTTCCTTCACCCCTGGCTGTACGGAAGCAGGACGCCCCCGATGCCCGGACACCCCGACTGGGTGGTGGACCCGGCCAGGTGACCCCGCGAAGCGTCCGAGATGCGGCCTTCGTCCACCGCTCATAGCGTGGAGGCATTCCTACCGAAGGAGCCGTCATGGGCGAGAACGCCATGGACAAGGCAAAGGGCAAGGCCAAAGAGATGATGGGCAAGGCCTCCGGCAACGACCGTATGTCGGCCGAGGGCAAGACCGATCAGGCCAAGGGCAAGGCGAAGGACGCCGCGGACGACATGCGCGACAAGGCCGAGGGCGTGCGCGACTCGTTCCGCGAGGACCGCTGACCCCACGCTGTGTGCCCGCCCTCCCACGAGGGGGCGGGCACACGCGCGTACCGTGCACAAGAACCCCTACAGGGGAAATCCAGGGCAACTCCACATGCCCTACAGATGCGGTGGAGCGCCTGTCACGGCACCGGTCACCTCGTCGAGAACGCTGGTTAGGCTTGCGCCACACGCTGTGATCGCGTGGGGGGGGGCCGACCTGCGGGCGACACGAAGGGGACGCGCAAGTGCAGCCGGACGAGCGGGACTTGGACGGGTGGACGCCGATGGGTGCGGTCTGGCGGACGGTCGTCGAAGGAGTCACCGGCTCGATGGCCTACATCGCCGACAAGCACTGGAACGTCGTGGCGTGCAACGACGAGTTCAGAGCGCTCATCCCGGACGGCGAACCGCCGTCCAACATCATGCGGTGGATGCTCCTCGACGACCGGGCCCGCCACGACGTCCTGATGAACTGGACCGAGGACTGGGCGCGCGGCGCCTGCCCGGCCCTGCGGCGCGCCGTCACGAACCACCCGGCCGACCCCGCGCTCATCGACCTGGCGAGCGACGTGCGGAGCGATCCGCTCGCGGGCCCCATCTATCTGGCGACCGCGAGCTCCCACGCCCTGCACCCCGACGGCGTCGTGCGGCAGGTGAACCACCCGAAGAAGGGGCCCGGTTGGGTGATCGCGTCCGCCGCGAGCCCGCTTCCCGCGATCGACGCCATGCTCGTGATGATGCAGTACCGGCCGGGCGAGGTCCGCCCGCACCAGGCACCGCCGCTGAGCACGAACGCCCGCTGACGGACGCCCTCGGCACGACCGGGGCGATCAGCGGATCCCGACCGCGGCCAGCGCGGCGCGCTGCCGCTCGGAGAGTTTCGTCGGGAAGTACAGGTAGCAGACGCCGCCCGTGCCCGAGACGACCTTCCCCGAGGCGTTGTAGCGCTTCGTCCGGAGCCAGATGTTCTCCCACTCGCGCCGCTTGTAGACGCGTCGCACCGCCGCGTTGCTCGGCGACGCCGGGTCGTTGGCGATCACGTCGCCGTCCGCCGTGAACCCAATGACCGTCATCAGGTGGCCCGCCGTGCCGTAGCCCGCGCCGGTCAGCTCCGCCTTGAGGAACGACTGGGACGTTATGGCCGGGATGCCCGCGGCGATCAGCGACTCCAGCTCCGTGAGCGAGGCGAGGCGGGTCACCACGCCCTGGAGGTCCTTGTACGTCGACGCGTACGCGGCGTTGAAGGGCCAGTTGCCGCAGCCGTTGTACTGGTAGTCGAACGTGTAGCGGGCCGCGTGGCACACCTGCGGGTCCTCGTAGGAGGGGTCGACCCAGGCCAGGTCCTCCGCCGTCGGCTCACGTCCCCAGAACTCGATGATCATCTGCGAGGACGTGGGGCTGCACCAGGCCTCGCCCCCGTTGTCGTACTCCGGGTACTGGCCCGCGTGGATCTCCTGCGAGTACCGCGGGACCGTCAGCTCCTTGGCCGGGCCCGGCTTCGACGCCGGGACCGTGAAGCGGTCGGGGACCGCGGAGGCCATCGCGCCGATGCGCCAGACCGTGGGGGTCCTGGTGGTGCCGGGCTTGCGGTAGAGGGTCAGGCGCAGCTGGTACGAGGCGACGCGCGGGCCAGTGGTCGTGTCGTCGAGGGAGAGCGTGTCCGTCCAGACCGTGGACTTTCCGTCGGTCTGGTCGTCGACCGAGGTGCGCCGGATGTCGGTCTCCTTGTCGTCCCCGGAGGTCCAGCGGCCCATGACGTACCAGGGGGACGCCGTCCCGTCCGAGTACGTGCCGCGCAGCTCGACCTGGAGCCAGGTGCCGGCCGGGGTGCGCGCGTTCCAGGAGGCGATCAGCTCCGTGGCGGGGACGGTGGAGCGGTGCGCGGGCGTGGTCCAGCTGGCGTACTCCCAGGTGGCGGTCTTGCCGGTGTGCGGGTCCGCGTAGTCGGTGCGGCCCGCGGGCCGTGCGATCCGCAGGCCGGGGCGGGCGCCCGCGACGGCGGCCGTGCCCTGGTGGGTGCCGGAGCTCCAGTCCTTGTGCGAGGTCCAGAAGCGGTTGTCCACGAGACGGTCCGCCCTGGGCCTGCGGGGCGCTGAGCCGGTGGCGGCCAGGGCGGGCGCGGCGGCGGTGACCGCGAGGGCGGCTGCCGCGGCCGCGGTGGCGGCGAGCACGGTTCTGCGGGTCATGTCATCAGCTCGGTCCGATCGCCGCGGCCGGTCGGTGCGGCCCGTGCGGTCGGTCTGTCCGGTGCGGTCGGTCTGTCCGGTGCAGTCGGTCTGTCCGGTGCAGTCGGTTCGGTCAGCTCGGTCCATGGAGGGGACCCCCAGTCGACATGGTTTCCGGCGGGATCCGGAAAGTCGGGTCAGGTGCACGGAAGTGGGCCAACTATGGCCGGTCCCCGCCGACTTCTGCCAGCGCTTCGGACACCGCCGTACGCATCAATATTGGCCTCAACCAATGGCATGACCTGCGACGGCGCGCGGAACACATTGTTCCGTGCGCCGTACCCTTGCCGTGATGACCGCGCATCCGCACACCCCGCTCTCCCGCCTCGCCGACACCCTGCGCCGCCTGCCGCCCTCCTGCGGCCCCGTCCGGCTCGTCGCCGTGGACGGACACGCGGGCTCCGGCAAGTCGACGTTCGCCGGCCGTCTGGCCGAGGCGCTCGGCGGCGCGCCCGTCCTGCGCCTCGACGACATCGCGAGCCACGACCGGCTCTTCGACTGGACGCAGCGGCTGTGGGAGCAGGCCCTCGAACCGCTCTCCCGGGGCGGGACCGCGCACTACGCGACGTACGACTGGAACGCGCGCCGCTTCGGCCCCGCCGACCGGCCCCTGCCGCCCGCCCCCGTGGTGATCGTCGAGGGCGTCGGCGCCGGCCGGCTCGCGCTGCGCCCGCACCTCGCCGCCGTGCTGTGGATGGACGTGCCGCACGAGGAGGCATGGCAGCGGGGGCGCCGGCGGGACGGAGCGGTCCAGCGTGATTTCTGGGACGGGTGGGAGCCGGAGGAACTCAAGCACTTCACCGGGGACCCCACGCGGCCCTTCGCGCACCTTTTGGTGCGCCAGTGTCCGGAGGGGTACGAGGTACTTCCGGGGCCCAATGTGACACTTACAGAGGCCTGAATCATCACGCTGAGTGAGCGATCATCGGCGGTCCGCTGAACCCCCGGGAATCCATTTCCACTTGGCCCGACGAGTTTCGGCGAGTGCCCCAACTCTGCTTGACCCAGGGCCCTTACAGGACTTACGTTCTGAATGTGCGGTCTTGCGACGCCGCCCACAAACGCGAAGCCCCCGATTGTTCCCCCGTGATCGGGGGCTTCGTTCTGCCCTCCGGGCCCGGATTCCGGGTGCTGCGCGCCCTCATTCGCTCACCGTCGGTGACCGACGGGCAGCCCCTCCATCGACGCTTTCCGGCCGATCGTCCGGTGCGGCACCCTACGGCCGACCGCTCCCCCGCAGGTACGATGCATCTCGGTGCGCCTTTTCGGACGAGTGCTCTGCGCATCGGAACAACTCCCGTCCGCAGCACGATGGTTCAGCGCAGTCGCCGGCGGGCACCGGTCCGGCGGTACGCAAACGGGGGCACGGTTTGTGGGGGACCTGATGGACTTCGACGCGGTGGGCTCACCCGCCCCGGCCGACCTCGCCTGGCTGAGGGGCGTCGACGCCTACACGATGGGCGCCTATCCGCAGGCGGAGGACGAGTTCCGGACGGCGGTACGGATGGATCCCGGGATGGCCGACGGCTGGCTCGGGCTGCACGCGCTGCGCATCGACACGACGACGGCGCTGCTGCGGATGTTCCAGCACCGGGGCCGGTTCGGGGAACAGCGCACGCGGCACGGCCGCGCCCTCAACTCCTGGTACTGGCTGGGCTGGTGGGTGCAGCCCGTCCTGGAGAGCACCCGCGACCTGCTGCTCGCGCACGCCTCGCACTGGCTCGACGGCCGCCACGTCCCGGAGCTCGACCGGGCGCTGGCGGGGCTTCCGCCGGTCGACACGGACCCGCAGGTGCGCTTCCTGCACGCCTGCCGCTCCTACCTGGTCAAGGACTGGGAGCAGTTGGTGCGGCACACGGACCCGCTGATCGACGACCCGTTGCTGGGCATCGAGGCCGGGCTCTTCGGCGGCATGGCACGGGTCCGCCTGGAGACGTACGGGCAGGCCGAACCGCTGTTGTCCGCCGCCCTCATGCGCTGCCGCAGCGAACAGCCGCAGCGCAAGGAGCTGCGCTACTGGCTGGCCCGCGCGCACGAGGGCACAGGACGCTCGGCCGCCGCCCTGCCGCTGTACCGCGCGGTGCACCGGGTCGACGCCTCCTTCATGGACACCTCCGCGCGGCTCGCGGCGATCTCCGAGGGCGACGGGTACGACGAGGCGGCCGACCTCGCCGCCGCGATCAGCCTCACCGGCGCGGGCCAGGACGTGCTGGAGGGGCCCGACGGCATCGACGTGCTGTTCGGCCCCGAGGGACGTGACGTGAAGGTCACCGGCCCCGAACCGCCGTCGAACGGCGGCCCTTCGGCCCCCAACGGTCCCGGCGCGCCGCCGGGCACCACCGGCCCCGCGGGCTCCCCGGGAGCCTCCGGGTCCTCGGTGCCTCCCGACCCCGACGCCGTCCGCGAGAAGGCGATCATCCCGATCAAGGCAGGCCCGCCGCAGCTGCCCCCGGGCCCCACCGACCCGGCGCTCCTGGAGGCCGCGCTCTCCGAGCTGGAGGGCATGGTCGGCATGGAGCCGGTGAAACGGCAGGTCAAGGCGCTCTCGGCGCAGCTGAACATGGCCCGTCTGCGGGCCGCGCAGGGGCTTCCCGTGCAGCCGCCGAAACGACACTTCGTCTTCTCCGGCCCCTCGGGCACCGGCAAGACCACCGTGGCCCGCATCCTCGGCCGGGTCTTCTACGCGCTCGGCCTGCTCGGCGGCGACCACCTCGTGGAGGCGCAGCGCGCCGATCTCGTCGGCGAGTACCTGGGCCAGACCGCCGTGAAGGCCAACGAACTGATCGACTCGGCGATCGGCGGGGTCCTCTTCGTCGACGAGGCGTACTCGCTCTCCAACTCCGGCTACGGCAAGGGCGACGCCTACGGGGACGAGGCCCTGCAAGTCCTCCTCAAGCGCGCCGAGGACAACCGCGACCACCTCGTCGTGATCCTCGCCGGGTACCCCGAGGGCATGGACCGGCTCCTCGCCGCCAACCCCGGGCTCTCCTCCCGCTTCACGACGCGCGTCGACTTCCCCTCGTACCGCCCGCTCGAACTCACCGCCATCGGCGAGGTCCTCGCGGCGGACAACGGCGACGTGTGGGACGAGGAGGCGCTCGAAGAGCTGCGCTCCATCGCCGGGCACGTCGTCGACCAGTCCTGGATCGACGAGCTCGGCAACGGCCGCTTCCTGCGCACGCTGTACGAGAAGAGCTGCGCCTACCGCGACCTGCGGCTCTCCGGCTACCCCGGCGAACCGGGCCGCGACGACCTGTCGACCCTGCGGCTGCCCGACCTGATGCAGGCGTACGGCGAAGTGCTCTCGGGCCGCGGACCGCAGGACACCCCGGGGATCTGACGGCCCCCGGGGGGCCCCGGTCCTGATCAGCCCGCGCGGCTGACGGCGAGCGCGGGATCCCTGGAGTCCTCCGGCGGTGTCCTCGGCACCGTGACCCGGTGCGCCGGGTCACGGACCTCCCCCACCAGGAGCTCGAGGACGTCCTCGAGGGCCACCAGGCCGAGCACCTTCCCCGACGCGTCGGCGACCTGCGCCAGGTGTGCCGCGGCGCGGCGCATCACGGTCAGGGCGTCGTCCAGCGGGAGCTCGGCGCCCAGCGTGGTCATCGGGCGCCACACCTGCTGCGGCACGGCACGCTCGGTCTCCTCCAGGTCCAGTACGTCCTTGACGTGGAGGTAGCCCATGAACGCGCCGTTCTCCGCGCGGACCGGGAAGCGCGAGTAGCCGGTGCGGCCGGTGAGTTCGATGACCCCGGCCGGGGTGACCGAGGGACCGACGGTGACCAGCGACACCGGGTCGAGCAGGACGTCGGTGACCGGGCGCGAGCCCAGCTCGAGGGCGTCCTCCAGGCGCTCCTGCTCGACGGGGTCGAGCAGTCCCGCCTGACCCGAGTCCTCGACGAGGCGGCCCAGCTGCACACTGGTGAACACCGCCTCGACCTCGTCCTTGGGCTCCACCCCGAAGAGCCGAAGGACGACCCGGGCGCACGCGCCGAGCGCCACGGTCACCGGCCGGCACAGCCGCGCGAAGGCGACCAGGCCCGGGCTGAACCAGAGGGCGGTCTTCTCGGGCGCCGCCATCGCGAGGTTCTTCGGGACCATCTCGCCGATGACGAGGTGGAGGAAGACGACGACGGCGAGCGCGATCACGTAGCCGAGGGGGTGGATCATGCCCTCGGGCAGGTGGACCGCCTCGAAGACCGGCTCCAGGAGGTGGGCCACGGTCGGCTCGGCGACCGCGCCGAGCGTCAGCGAGCAGACGGTGATGCCGAACTGGGCGGCCGCCATCATCTGCGGCAGATGCTCCAGGCCGTACAGGACCTGGCGGGACCGCTTGGTGCCCAGGGGCTCGATCTGGCTGCGGCGCACGGACACGAGCGCGAACTCGGCCCCCACGAAGAAGCCGTTGGCGAGCACGAGGAGGACGGCGAAGAGGAGTTGCAGCAGACTCATCGGAGCGCCTCCGCGGCTTCCATGACGGCGAAGGCCTCCTGGGTGCGGACGATCCGCACCCGCTCCGCGCGGTAGTGCCCGACCTGGCGCACCGAGAGCCGCAGGCCCGGGAGTTCGGCCCGGTCGCCGGGGGCCGGGATGCGCCCGAGCAGGTCGGCGACGAGTCCGGCCACCGTTTCGTATGGGCCCTCGGGCACGTCGAGGCCCGTGCGCCGGAGCGTGTCGACGCGGCAGCTGCCGTCGGCGTCCCAGGCCGCTCTGCCGTCCTCGGCCGGCACCGGGCAGAGCTCGGGCAGGTCGAGGTGGTCGTGCTCGTCGCGGACCTCGCCGACGAGTTCCTCGACGATGTCCTCCAGGGTGACGACGCCCGCCGTGCCGCCGTACTCGTCGACGACGACGGCGATGGGCTGCTCGCTGCGCAGCCGCTCCAGGAGGGGCTGCACCGGCAGGGTCTCCGGGACGAGCAGCGGGGACTTCGCGATGCGGCCCACGGGCGTCCTGAGGCGTGCGTGGGCGGCCACCGCGAGGGCGTCCTTGAGGTGGACCATGCCGACGATTTCGTCGATCCGTTCGGTGTAGACCGGGAAGCGGGACAGGCCGGTGGCGCGGGTCAGGTTCACGACGTCCTCGGCGGTCGCCGACGACTGCAGCGCGCTGACCTTCACGCGCGGCGTCATGACGTGCTGCGCGGTCAGCTCCGCGAGGGAGAGGGTCCGCACGAACAGGTCGGCGGTGTCCTGTTCCAGGGCACCGGCCTGGGCCGAATGCCTGGCCAGGGAGACCAGTTCGCCGGGGGTGCGGGCCGACGCCAGCTCCTCGGCGGGCTCGACGCCGAGCGTGCGCACCAGACGGTTGGCCACGGCGTTCAGGAGGGCGATCACGGGCCGGAAGAGCCGCGCGAACACGTGCTGCGGGCCCGCGACGAACCGCGCGACCTGGAGCGGCCTCGACACGGCCCAGTTCTTGGGCACGAGCTCGCCGACCACCATCTGCACGGCGGACGCGAGCAGCATGCCGACCACCACGGAGACACCGCCGACGGCTCCCCCGGGGACGCCGACGGCCGTGAACGGGCCCGCGAGCAGGTGCGCGAGGGCCGGTTCGGCGAGCATGCCGACGACGAGCGAGGTGATGGTGATGCCGAGCTGGGTGCCGGAGAGCTGGAAGGACAGCTCCTTGAGGGCGTCGACGACCGTACGGGCCCTTCGGTCGCCGTCCGCCGCGGCCTTCTCCGCGTCCGGCCGCTCCACGGTGACGAGGCCGAACTCGGCCGCCACGAAGAAGCCGTTGGCGAGAATCAGCAGGAATGCCGCACCGAGAAGCAGCAGGGGCACTGTCATGCCGCCGCCTCTCCGGTCGTGCCGGTCCCGGTATGTCGGGAGGGGGCGGCGCAGGTACTACAGGACGATCCGTCCATCGCCGGAGGGAGTCACTCCTCGGGTAGCAGGAGCCCCTGGGAGCCGGGCGGGCCCGTCAGGGGCGGGGCGGCACTTCATGCACGCCCCGCCACCAGGTTAATCAAGACCGGGCGCGGAACGTCCAGTCGTGCGGGCGTCCGCGAGGGCACGCAGGGCGCGGGCGTCGCCGATGGCCTGCTGCTTGCCGATGCCCGGCTGGATGCCCATGGCGGGCAGGCTGGTGCCGTCGCTGAGGTTCAGGAACACCCAGGGGTCGCCGGGACGGAGGTTGACCTGCACGATCTCGGCCCAGGCGAGGCGGCGGCTCGTCGCGATGTTGACGACGGTGACGCCGGACTCGTCGGCGACGACCTTGGGCCTGCTGAGCAGCACGAGCACGCCGCAGAGCAGCGCGCCGGTGAAGACGAAGCTGGCCCGCTCCCCCGGGCTGAGCGTGGGCAGCAGGAACGCGATCGCCGTGATGACCACGAAGATCGCGACGCCCGCGGTGAGCAGGACGGCCCGGGTCCGCGTCGGCCGGAAGGTGACGGGGAGGGCGGGGGCGGCGGGGCTGTCGGACATGCGGCGGGTGCTCCTGCCGGGTCGGGGCCGGTCAGAGGCGGCAGGCGTGGATGGCCGTGGTCAGGATGGCCCGCGCGCCGATGGCGTACAGGTCGTCCATGATCCGCTGGGCCTCCTTGGCGGGGACCATCGAGCGGACGGCGACCCAGCCCTCGTTGTGCAGCGGAGAGATCGTCGGCGACTCGAGGCCGGGGGTGAGGGCGACGGCCTGCTCCAGGTGCTCGGCGCGGCAGTCGTAGTCCATCATCACGTACGACCTGGCGACGAGGACGCCCTGGAGGCGGCGCAGGAACTGCTGCACCTTCGGGTTGTCGGTGTCGGCGCCGGTGCGCCGGATGACGACGGCCTCGGACTTCATGATCGGGTCGCCGAAGACCTCGAGGCCGGCGTTGCGCAGGGAGGTGCCGGTCTCGACGACGTCCGCGATGACCTGGGCGACGCCCAGCTCGATGGCGGTCTCGACGGCGCCGTCCAGGTGCACGACGGAGGCGTCGACGCCCTGCTCGGCGAGGTGCTTGGCGACGATGCCCTCGTAGGAGGTAGCGACGGTCTTGCCCGCGAGGTCCTTGATGTCGCTCGCCGTTCCGGGCTTCGCGGCGAAGCGGAAGGTGGAGCGGGCGAAGCCGAGCGGCAGGATCGCCTCGGCGTCGGCCCCGGAGTCGATCAGCAGGTCCTCACCCGTGATGCCGATGTCGAGCCTGCCGGTCGCGACGTAGATCGCGATGTCCTTGGGCCGCAGGTAGAAGAACTCGACCTCGTTGTCGGGGTCGACGAGGACGAGCTCCTTCGACTCCTTGCGCTGCTGGTATCCGGCCTCATGGAGCATCGCCGACGCAGGTCCGGACAGTGAACCCTTGTTGGGGACGGCGATGCGCAGCATGAGGCGGGATTCCTTTGCGTGATGGGTGGGTTGAGCTGGCTTACTGGACGTACGGCTCAGAGGTGGGCGTAGACGTCGTCGAGGGAGATGCCGCGGGCGACCATCATCACCTGTACGTGGTACAGGAGCTGCGAGATCTCCTCGGCGGCGGCTTCCTTGCCCTCGTGCTCGGCGGCCATCCACACCTCGGCGGCCTCTTCGACGACCTTCTTGCCGATGGCATGGACGCCCTTGTCGACCAGCTCGGCGGTGCGGGAGGTCGCGGGGTCGCCGTTGGCGGCCTTGTGCTGGAGCTCGGTGAAGAGCTCCTCGAAAGTCTTCTTGGACATGATGGTCGCCACTCTACGCGGCCGGGCGGTCCCCCTCAGCGCCAGGGTTCGGAGACGGTACGGAGCGTGGTGGCGGTGGCGACGGCCGCGGTGACCGCTTCGTGGCCCTTGTCCTCGCTGGAGCCCTCGATGCCCGCGCGGTCCAGTGCCTGCTCCTCGGTGTCGCAGGTCAGCACGCCGAAACCGATCGGGACTCCGGTGTCGACGGAGACCTGGACGAGGCCCTGGGTGACGCCCTGGCACACGTACTCGAAGTGCGGGGTGCCGCCGCGGATGACGACGCCGAGCGCGACGATCGCGTCGTATCCGCGTCCGGCGAGGACCTTGGCCACGACGGGCAGCTCGAAGCTGCCGGGAACGCGCAGCACGGTCGGCTCGCTGATGCCGAGCTCGGTCAGGGCGCGCAGGGCGCCGTCGACGAGGCCGTCCATGACCTTGTCGTGCCACTGCGCCGCGATGACCGCGACCCGCAGATCGCCGCAGTTCTTCACACTCAGTTCGGGTGCACCCTTGCCGCTCACGCGCTTCTCCTCAGGATCTTCCGACCGTGGTCGGTGCTCGGTGGTCGGTGCTTACTGGTTGCCGCAGGCGGACACGTCGGTGGTGTCCAGCCAGGGCAGGTCGTGCCCCATCCGGTCCCGCTTGGTGCGCAGGTACCGAAGATTGTGTTCGCCGGCCTCGACGGGCATGGGCTCGCGCCCGGTGACCTTGAGGCCGTGCCGCAGGACCGCGTCGGTCTTGTCGGGGTTGTTGGTCATCAGCCGGACGCCGCGGACACCGAGGTCGCGCAGGATCTGCGCGCCCGCGCCGTAGTCCCGGGCGTCGGCGGGCAGGCCGAGCTCCAGGTTGGCGTCGAGGGTGTCGCTGCCCTGCTCCTGGAGGGCGTACGCGCGCAGCTTGGACAGCAGGCCGATGCCGCGGCCCTCGTGTCCGCGCAGGTAGACGACGACGCCGCGGCCCTCGTCGGTGATGCGCTTCATGGACGCCTCCAGCTGCGGGCCGCAGTCGCAGCGCAGGGAATGGAAGACGTCGCCGGTGAGGCACTCGGAGTGGAGGCGGACCAGGACGTCCTCGCCGTCGCCGAGGTCGCCGTGGACGAGGGCGACGTGCTCGACGCCGTCGACGGTGGAGCGGTAGCCGTGCGCCGTGAAGTCGCCGAAGGCGGTGGGCAGGCTGACCTCGGCCTCGCGGCGGACGGTGGGCTCCGCGGAGCGTCGGTAGGCGATGAGGTCCTCGATGGAGATGATCGTCAGGCCGTGCTTGCGGGCGAAGGGGATCAGCTCGGGCAGGCGGAGCATCTTGCCGTCCTCGCCGGCGATCTCCACGATGGCCCCGGCGGGGCGCAGTCCGGCGAGCCGGGCGAGGTCGACGGCGGCCTCGGTGTGGCCGTCGCGCGTGAGAACGCCGCCGGACTTGGCGCGCAGCGGGAAGATGTGCCCGGGGCGCACGAAGTCGTCGGCGGTCGCCGCGCCGCCCGCGAGGAGCTGGAGCGTGGTGGCGCGGTCGTCGGCCGAGATGCCGGTGCTCACGCCGTGCGCGGCGGACGCGTCGACGGAGACGGTGAAGGCCGTGCTCATCGACTCGGTGTTGTGCTCGACCATCTGCGGGAGCCGGAGGCGGTCGAGCTCCTCGGCCTCCATGGGCGCGCAGATCAGGCCGCGGCACTCGCTCATCATGAACGCGACGATCTCGGGGGTCGCCTTCTCGGCGGCGACGACGAGGTCGCCCTCGTTCTCGCGGTCCTCGTCGTCGACGACCACGACGGGGCGGCCCGCGGCGATGTCGCGGACGGCCTGCTCGACGGGGTCGAGGGAGAGGTCGAGGGTGTCTTCTTCACTGGCGGTGCCGTGCCAGACGGGTGCCACAGTCATGCCGGGGCTCCTTCCATGACGGGCTGCGAGGCGGCGGTGCGGGAGCGCAGCCACCAGTCGCGCAGGCCCCAGAGGACGAGGGCGAGGTAGACGACGTACACGAGTCCGGAGAAGGCGAGGCCACTGCTGAAGGCGAGCGGCACGCCGACCACGTCGACGAGCAGCCAGGCGAACCAGAACTCGACGAGCCCGCGGGCCTGGGCGACCATCGCGGCGAGCGTGCCGACGAATATGTACGCGTCGGGCCAGGGGTTCCAGGAGAGGTCGGGGACGGCGCTGAAGAGGGCGCCGACGGCGAGGGTGCCGACCGCGGTGCCCGCGACGAGGACGCCCCGCTCCTTCCAGGTGGCGAACCGGATGGCGATGGAGCCGTCCTGCGCCTGCTGCCTGCCGCGCGTCCACTGCCGCCAGCCCCACACCGCGACGCCGATGACGAGGAGCTGCTTGCCGACGCCGCCGGAGAGGTGCGCGGAGGCGTACGCGGCGACGAGGATGACGCCGGACAGGAACTGGGCGGGCCAGGTCCAGATGGAGCGCCGCCAGCCGAGCGCGAGGGCGATCAGGCCGACGGTGTTGCCGATCATGTCGGACCAGAGGATGTGCTGGTCGAAGGCCGTGAAGGCTTCGGAGTTCAGCCAGTTCACTGTGCGGCCCCCTGCTGGTGTGCACGGTCGCCGAGCAGGCGCTCGACGTACTTGGCGATGATGTCGACCTCGAGGTTGACCGGGTCGCCGGGCTGCTTGATGCCGAGCGTGGTCAGCGCGAGGGTCGTGGGGATGAGGCTGATGGTGAAGAAGTCGGGGCCCGCGTCGACCACCGTGAGGCTGACGCCGTCGACGGTGATGGAGCCCTTCTCGACCACGTAGCGGGAGAGGCCGGCGGGGAGCGCGATCTTGACGATCTCCCAGTTGTCGGACGGCTTGCGCTCGACGATCTCGCCGGTGCCGTCGACGTGCCCCTGCACGATGTGTCCGCCGAGGCGGGCGCCCACCGACGTGGGGCGCTCCAGGTTGACGCGGGAGCCGACCGCGAGCGCCCCGAGGCTGGAGCGGTTCAGGGTCTCGGCCATCACGTCGGCGGTGAATTCGTCGCCCTCGTGCTCCACGACCGTCAGACAGACGCCGTTGACCGCGATGGAGTCGCCGTGCTTGGCGCCCTCGGTGACGACGGGGCCGCGCAGGCGGAAGCGGGAGGCGTCGGGGAGGTTCTCGACGGCGGTGATCTCGCCCAGCTCTTCGACGATTCCGGTGAACACTTCAGTGCTCCTTCGCTACGAGGGTCGCGGTGATGCGCAGGTCGGGGCCGATGCGGACGGTCTCGCTCACGTCGAGCCGCAACGCTTGGGTGATGGTCGTGATTCCGCCGCCGTCCAGGGCGGCGGGGCCCGCGCCGAGGAGGACGGGGGCGAGGTAGCCGACGACGCGGTCGACGCGGCCGGCGGCGACGAAGGCCCCGGCGAGGGTCGGGCCGCCCTCGAGGAGGACGGACCGCACGCCGCGCGCGTGGAGCTCGTCGAGGAGGGCTCGGATGTCCAGCCCGCCTTCCGCGCGCGGGAGTCGGACGGTCTCGCCCTCATGGGCGGGGGTGCTGTCGTCGGCGACGGCGACGAGGGTGGGCGCCGCGTCGTCGAGGACGCGGGCGTCCGGCGTGACGGCGGTGCCGTTCGTGTCGACGACGACGCGCAGCGGCTGTACGGCACCTTCGACGCCGCGCACGGCGAGGTGGGGGTCGTCGGCGCGCTGGGTGCCGGAGCCGACGACGACGGCGTCGCACTCGGCGCGCAGCCGGTGGACGTCGGCGCGGGACTCGGCGGAGGTGATCCAGCGGCTGGTGCCGTCGGCGGCGGCGATGCGGCCGTCGAGCGTGGCGGCGTACTTCCAGGTGACGTGCGGGCGGCCGAGCCGGACCGAGGTCAGCCAGGCGGCGTTCCCCTCGGCGGCCTCGGCCTCCAGCAGGCCCTGCTCCACCGCGATCCCGGCCGCACGCAGGGTCTGCGCGCCGCCGGTCGCGGCGGGGTCGGGGTCACCGACCGCGTAGACGACACGGGTGATGCCGGCGTCGATGAGGGCCTGCGCGCACGGTCCTGTGCGGCCGGTGTGGTTGCAGGGTTCGAGGGTGACGAGGGCGGTGCCGCCGCGGGCCCGCTCGCCGGCCGCGCGCAGGGCGTGGACCTCGGCGTGGGGGCCGCCCGCGCGCTGGTGCCAGCCTTCGCCGACGCTCTCGCCCGCGGCGTCGAGGACGACGCAGCCGACGACGGGGTTGGGGCTGGTGGCGCCGAGACCGCGGGCGGCCAGCGTGATGGCGCGCCGCATGGCGGCTGCTTCGGCTACGGCGGTGGCCACCGGGTCCTCCTGCCTCTTCGGGCACGGACTCCGGGGCGCTGTCGATGACGACAGAACGTACGGACGGAGACACCTGGAGCGACGCCTGCGCCGGATGACACCTGTCCCCGGGAAACCCGGAAACCGTTCCGGGCCGAGGCCAGGAACGAGCCATTACGGCGGCGTGCAAGGATGCCCGCCCGCCGCGCACTGCCTCCCATCCGGACTTTCACCGTCGGTCCAGGAATTTCACCTGGTCAACCGGCCACTGGAGGTGACCGGGTCGCGGACTGTAACCGCCGGTTCGGAATTACACCGACCCCGGAGTGCGCTGCTTCTGGTACGAGGCCAGTGTGCCATGGCCGGATGCGGGCCATACGGGTGAACGGTTGTGGGCTGGCTCACAGCATGATGGTTCAACATCACTTTCAACCAAGTTGGTCCAGACCTATTGACGCACTGGTCTAGTCCTCTTAATCTCACCGTCACCTCCGAGGAGCCGGAGCCGACGGCGTGCACGCCCGGGGCCCCAGAACGATCCACATCTCTGCCAGTTGTGCTGTTCCGCCCCGCTCGTGTCCCGCATCCGCCCAGGAGGCTCCCTTGTCGTCCCTCAACCGCGCGAGACCCACGCTGCTCGCGTCCGGCGCAGCCGTCGCAGGGCTGCTGCTCGGTCTGGTCTCCGGCGGCGCCGCCCCGGCCGCCGCCGCCGACGACGCGTCCTGTCGCCCCGACGGCCTCTACCAGACGCCCGGGGTGAACGTCCCCTACTGCTCCGTCTACGACAGCGACGGCCGCGAGAAGATGGGCGCCGACCACCAGCGCCGCACCATCGGCTACTTCACCGGCTGGCGCACCGGCAAGAACGGCGAGCCCGCCTACCTCGCCGACGACATCCCGTGGGACAAGATCACCCACATCAACTACGCCTTCGCGCACGTCGACAAGGACAACAAGCTCTCCGTCGGCTCCGACGGCGAGAAGAACGCCGCCACCGGCATGACGTGGCCCGGCGTCGCGGGCGCCGAGATGGACCCGGCGCTGCCCTACAAGGGCCACTTCAACCTGCTCAACAAGTTCAAGAAGCAGCATCCGAACGTCAAGACGCTGATCTCGGTGGGCGGCTGGGCCGAGACCGGCGGCTACTTCGGTGACGACGGCAAGCGCGTGGGCTCCGGCGGCTTCTACTCGATGGCCACCAACGCGGACGGCTCCGTCAACCAGGCGGGCATCGACACGTTCGCCGACTCGGCGGTCGCCTTCATCAAGAAGTACGGCTTCAACGGCGTCGACGTCGACTACGAGTACCCGACCACGATGAAGGACGCGGGCAACCCGCTCGACTACTCGATCTCCAACGCCCGCCGCGGCGGCCTCGTCAAGGGCTACGCGGCGCTCATGAAGTCCCTGCGCCAGAAGCTCGACAAGGCGGGCGCGGCCGACGGCAAGCACTACATGCTGACGGTGGCGGCCCCCTCCTCCGGCTATCTGCTGCGCGGCATGGAGACCTTCCAGGTCCAGAAGTACCTGGACTACGTCAACATCATGTCGTACGACCTGCACGGCGCCTGGAACGAGTACGTGGGTCCCAACGCCTCACTCTTCGACGACGGCAAGGACGCCGAGCTCGCGGCCGCCAACGTCTACGGCAGCTCCCAGTACGGCGGCATCGGCTACCTGAACACCGACTGGGCCTACCACTACTTCCGCGGCTCGATGCCGGCGGGCCGCATCAACATCGGCCTGCCGTACTACACCCGCGGGTTCAAGAACGTGCAGGGCGGCACCGACGGGCTGTGGGGCAAGGCGGCCGCGACCAGCTGCCCGGCGGGGTCCGGCCTGACCAAGTGCGGTGACGGCGCGGTCGGCATCGACAACCTCTGGCACGACAAGGACGACAACGGCAAGGAGTCCCCGGCGGGCTCCAACCCGATGTGGCACGCCAAGAACCTGGAGAAGGGGATCGTCGGCGACTACGTCACCAAGTACGGCTTCCCCGCGGACACCAAGCTGACCGGCACCTACGCCCGCAAGTACAGCTCCACGCTGGTCGCGCCGTGGCTGTGGAACGCGGACAAGAAGGTCTTCCTGTCGACGGAGGACGAGGAGTCGGTGGCGAAGAAGGCCGACTACGTGGTCGACCGGGGCATCGGCGGCACGATGATCTGGGAGATGGCGGGCGACTACCGCTGGAACGCCACCAAGGGCCAGTACGAGATGGGCGACACGCTCACCTCGCTGATGCACGACAAGTTCAAGAACGCGAAGCCGTACGGCGCGAAGGTCTCCAACAAGGAGCTGCCGGCCAAGGCCGTCGACATCGGTGTGGAGTTCGGCGACTTCAAGCTGGGCGACTCCAACTACCCGATCACGCCAAAGGTGAAGATCACCAACAACACGAAGACGGCGCTGCCCGGCGGCACCGAGTTCCAGTTCGACTACTCCACCGCGGCCCCGGGCAACGCCTCCGACCAGTCCGGCTTCGGTACGAAGGTGATCAGCAGCGACCACACGGGAAGCAACGTCGGCGGCCTGAAGGGCGACTTCCACCGGGTGTCGCTGAAGCTGCCCGCCTGGCAGTCCCTGGCACCCGGCGCCTCCGTGGACCTCTCCTTCAACTACTACCTGCCGGTGTCCACCCCGTGGAACTGGACGGTGAACATCAGCGGCACGACGTACGCGCTCGCCGGTGACCTGGCGCGCGGCACCACGGTCGTCGAGCCGGGCGGCGGCACGGGTCCGACCGACCCGCCGGACCCGACCGACCCGCCGACGCCGGGCAAGTGCACGGCGCCCGCCTGGGGTTCGGGCACCGAGTACGGCAGCGGATCCACCGTGTCCCACAAGTCCCACACGTGGAAGGCCAAGTGGTGGACGAAGGGCGATGAGCCCGGCGCCGGCGGCCAGTGGGGGGTTTGGCAGGATCTCGGCGCCTGCTGACCTTCCGGAGTGCTCACGCCCGCGGGATCTGGCACCCTACGGGCGTGAGCACCGCAGCGGCCCGTCACGGCGCGCTTCGCCCCGTTCGAAGGAGCGGGGCGGTCACCGGGTACGGTCGGTCGTCGTTCCGGACGGGCTGGCGTTCTTGGGACGTCGGTCGGCCGCCGCACGACGACGAAGGAGCCCTGTGATGAGCACGATGCTGGTGACCGGTGGTACGGGAACCCTCGGCCGCCTCGTGACGGAGCGGCTGCGCGCGGACGGTCACGAGGTGCGGGTGCTCAGCCGGCACACCCAGCCGTACGCCGTGGACCTGCGCGAGGGCACGGGTCTGGACGCGGCCGTCAGCGGCGTGGACGTGATCGTGCACTGCGCGACCAATCCGCGCGGCGGCGACGAGGACGCCGCCCGGAACCTGATCGCGGCGGCCGAGAAGGCCGGCGTCCCCCACCTGGTCTACATCTCGATCGTCGGCATCGACCGGGTGCCGCTCGGCTACTACAGGACGAAGCTCGCGGTGGAGCGGCTCATCGAGGAGTCCGGGCTCGGCTGGACCGTGCTGCGGGCCACCCAGTTCCACGATCTGGTCCTGCGGATCCTGGAGTCGTCGGCGAAGCTTCCCGTCATGCTGCTGCCCGGCGGGGTCAGCGACCAGCCGATCGAGGTCGGCGAGGTCGCGGACCGCCTCGCGCAGCTGGCGGCGGCGCCTCCGGCCGGGCGCGTCGAGGACATGGGAGGCCCCGAGGTCCGCACCTTCCCGGACCTGGCCCGCGCCTACCTGCGGGCGAGCGGGAAGCGGCGCGCGGTGCTGCCGGTGCCGCTCGCGGGCCGCGCCTTCCGTGCGGCACGGGCGGGCGGCCACCTGGCGCCGGACCAGGCCGTGGGCAAGCGGACGTTCGAAGAGTACCTGTCGGTGCGGTCCGGAGGCGTACGCCGGTGAGGCCGCGCCGCGGGGCTCAGTGACCCGTCCGCGGCCCGAACAGCTCGTCCTGCGCGGCGTCCCGCGCCGCGAGCAGCGCACCGCGCAGCACCGCGGCCCCGCCCAGCGTGCCGGCCCGCACCTCCGTGCGCAGGGGCGACATGGCCGCGAGGCGGTCCGTGACGCGGGCGGCGAGCTCGGCGCCGCCCGCGCGGCCCACCTCGCCGCCGAGCACCACGCAGCCGGGGTCGAGGATCGCGGCCATCGCCGCCGCGCCGACGGCCACCCGGTCGGCGACGGCGTCCAGAAAGGCGTCCTCGCCGCTCTCGACGGCGCGCCGCACCACGTCGGCGCCGGACATGCCGGGCTCCAGGATGCCGTGCGCCGCGCCGAGTTCGCGCAGGGCCGCCGCGCAGGCCAGCGAGTGGAAGCCGCCGTCGCAGCTGGTGGCCGAGGGCAGGGTGGGCGTGCCCGGTACCGGCAGGAAGCCGATCTCGCCGGTGCCGCCCGAGGCGCCCCTGCGCAGCACGCCGTCGAGCACGACGGCCGCGCCGACGCCGTCGCCGAGCCAGAGCAGCACGAACGTGTCGCGGTCGTGCGCGGCGCCGTCCCTGCGTTCGGCGCGGGCCGCGAGATTGGTCTCGTTCTCCACCAGGACCCGGGCGCCGAGCCGCTCGTGGAGGGCGCCCGCGAGGCGGCGGTGCCAGGCGGGCAGCGAGGACGTGTCGTGCAGGTCGCCGGTGGCGGGGTCGATGAGTCCCGGGGCGCCGATGCCGACGGTGTGCAGCTGCCGCACGCCGCCCTCCGCGGCCGTGCGCTCGACGAGGGCGACGGCGCGCTCGACGGCGGGTGCGGTGTCCGTGCCGCCACCGATGGGCGCGGAGGCCTCGGCGAGCACCGCGCCCAGCAGGTCGGTGACGACGACGGAGACGCTCTCGGTGCGCACGTCGAGCGCGGCGAGGTGGGCGCGGTCGGCGACTATCCCGTACAGGCGGGCATTCGGGCCGCGCCGCTGGGCACCCGCCTCGCCGACGACCGTGATGAGCCCGGAGCCCTGGAGCCGCTCGACGAGATCGGCGACCGAGGGCCGCGACAGGCCGGTGAGCTGCTTCAACTGGTTCGCCGTGAGCGGCCCTTCGCTCTGCAGGAGCCCCAGCGCGAGCCGGTCGTTGATGGCTCGGGCGGTACTCGGTGAGGCAGGCGACACAGGCATGGCCGGATCCTCCCACAGGAACCTTCTATTTATCAGGCAGGGTTCCTGATAGTTTACGTCGCCGGATCGGGACAGCGCTCGGGAGGGGCGGAACGGATGAGTGAAGTGGTCTACGACGAACAGCGGTTGAAGCGGGCGCGGATCGCCGTCGCGGCCGTCTTCTGCGTGCACGGCGCGGTCGCGGGATCCTTCGCGACCCGGGTGCCCTGGATCCAGGACCACGCCGACGTCAGCGCGGGCATGCTCGGCCTCGCCCTGGCCTTCCCCGCGATCGGCGCGTCCGTCGCGATGCCGCTCGCGAGCCGCATCAGCCACCGCTTCGGGGCCCGCAACGCCCTGCGCGGCCTCCTCGTCATGTGGACGCTCGCCCTGACCCTGCCGTCCCTCGCGCCGAACCTGCCCACGCTCTGTCTGGCGCTCTTCGTGTACGGCGCGACCTCCGGCATGTCCGACGTGGCGATGAACGCGCTCGGCGTCGAGACCGAGGCCCGCATGCGGAAGTCGATCATGTCGGGCCTGCACGGCATGTGGAGCGTCGGCGCCCTGATCGGTTCCGCCGCCGGCACGGTCGCGGCCCACCTCGGCTCGGACGCCCGCCTGCACCACGTACTCGCCGCCGCCACACTCACCGCGCTCGGCCTCCTCGCCTGCCAGGGCGTCCTCGACCTGCAACCGGAGCCCGAGGAGGAGGCGCCGCCGCGGTTCTCGCTGCCGCCCAAGTCGTCGCTGCTCATCGGTGCCGTCGGCTTCTGCGCGGTCTTCGCGGAGGGCGCGAGCCTGGACTGGTCGGCGGTCTACCTGCGGGACGTCCTGGACTCGTCAGCCGGTGTCGCCGCGGCCTCCACCACCGGCTTCACGCTCACCATGGCCGTCGCGCGGCTCGTGGGCGACTCGGTGGTCGACCGGTTCGGGGCGGTGCGCACGGTGCGGGCCGGCGGCGTCCTCGCGGCGCTCGGCGGCCTCCTCGTCGTCCTCGCCACGCATCCCGTGATGGCCATGGGCGGGTTCGCCCTGATGGGCCTCGGCATCGCGGTCGTCGTCCCGCTCGCCTTCGCCGCGGCCGGGCACAGCGGCCCCAACCCCAGCCAGGCCATCGCGGGCGTCGCCACCATCACGTACACCTCGAGCCTGATCGCCCCCTCAGCGATCGGCGCCCTCGCCCAGGCCACGAGCCTCGTGGCCTCCTTCGGCCTGGTGACGCTGCTGGCCTGCGGCCTCACGGTCTTCGCGGGCGTCCTGCGCACGGGCGGCCGCACGGCAGCGCAGGCAGCACCCGCGGACAAGGCGGCCCACGGACCGAGGTCCTGACCCGCCGAGGCGTACGTCCCGATCCGGGCGGCAACGGCCCTCGCGCGCGAGAAGCCGCACTTACGTCGCACTAACATGGCGTCGATCATTTCCGGCCACCCGGCTGGCCCCGGTTCGGCGCACAGAAAGCGACTAACTCACCATGGATCTCGGCGTGCGCTGGAAGCTGCACGGCGACGGGCGCACCCCCGCGCCCGGAGCCGTCGTCCGTCCCGACGAGCGGCTCTCCTGGCCGCGCACCTTCGGGCTCGGCGCCCAGCACGTGGTCGCGATGTTCGGTGCGTCCTTCGTGGCCCCCGTGCTCATGGGGCTCGACCCGAACCTCGCGATCATGATGTCGGGCGTCGCGACCGTCATCTTCCTGCTCGCCACGCGCGGGCGGGTGCCCAGCTATCTGGGCTGTTCG
This sequence comes from Streptomyces sp. NPDC045678, assembly GCF_056432085.1. Lineage (NCBI taxonomy): Bacteria > Bacillati > Actinomycetota > Actinomycetes > Kitasatosporales > Streptomycetaceae > Streptomyces > Streptomyces sp. NPDC045678. The sequence goes on along the minus strand of NZ_JBWKJS010000007.1, from coordinate 482,837 downwards.
CTCTCCTTCGTGGGCGTCGCGGCGGTCATCCGCGCGCAGGGCGGCTCCAGCGCGACGGTGACCGGCGCGGTCCTCGTGGTCGGCGCCGCGCTGTTCGTGGTGGGCCTCGCCGTGCAGAAGTTCGGGGCGCGGATCATCCACGCCGCGATGCCGCCGATCGTGACCGGCGCGGTCGTCATGCTGATCGGCTTCAATCTGGCGCCGGTCACGGCGTCGACGTACTGGCCGCAGGACCAGTGGACGGCGCTTCTGGTGATGCTGTTCACCGGCCTCGCCGTGGTGTGTCTGCGCGGCTTCTGGTCGCGCGTCGCGATCTTCCTGGGCCTGATCTTCGGGTACGGCATCTCGTGGGTCTTCGACCAGGTCTTCGGCAAGATCCACTCGGCGGACGCCTCGGGCAAGGTCGTCGACCACTGGCGCCTCGACCTGTCCGCCGTGGGCGACGCCGACTGGATCGGCCTGCCGTCCTTCCACGCGCCGAGCTTCGAGTGGTCGGCGGTCCTCGTCGCGCTGCCCGTCGTCATCGCGCTGATCGCCGAGAACGCGGGCCATGTGAAGGCCGTCGGCGAGATGACCGGCGACAACCTCGACGACAGGCTCGGCACGGCGATCTCCGCCGACGGCGCCGCGTCCGTGCTCTCCACCGCGGTCGGCGGCCCGCCCAACACCACGTACTCCGAGAACATCGGCGTGATGGCCGCGACGCGCGTCTACTCCACGGCCGCGTACTGGGCGGCGGCCTGCTTCGCCCTGCTCTTCGGGCTCTGCCCCAAGTTCGGCGCGGTCGTGGCCGCGATCCCCGGCGGCGTGCTCGGCGGCATCACCGTCATCCTGTACGGCATGATCGGCCTGCTCGGTGCCCAGATCTGGATCAACGCCAAGGTCGACCTGCGCAATCCGCTGAACCTCGTGCCGGCCGCGGCGGGCATCATCATCGGCGTCGGCGGCGTCTCCCTGGAGTTCACCGACAACTTCCAGCTGAGCGGAATCGCGCTCGGCACGATCGTCGTCATCACGGGCTACCACGTGCTGCGCGCCTTCGCCCCCGCCCACCTCAAGTCCCAGGAACCGCTCCTGGATTCGGGCACGTCGACGTACGACGAAGAGGACCGCGAGCGCGGCTGAAACCGTTGGACGTGGTGCGTCACGCCTGATTAGGGTGCGCACCATGTCCACTCCCGAGTCCGACAGACTCACGCCACCGGTCGTCCGGTGGCTTCTCGCGCCGCAGCGCTGACGTGCCGGCCCCCCGGGCCGCCGCCGCCACCGGATCACCGCCCCGTGCCCTGATCCTTTCGATCCACATCGTGGTTGCGGAGTCCTGCTGTGCCCTTTGCCCTGTACCTCCTCGGGCTTGCCGTTTTCGCGCAAGGAACCTCCGAGTTCATGCTGTCGGGGCTGATCCCCGACATCGCGCGCGACCTGTCCGTCACCGTTCCGGCCGCGGGCCATCTGACCTCGGCTTTCGCCGTGGGCATGATCGTCGGTGCGCCCCTCATGGCCGTCCTGAGCCGCCGCTTCTCCCGCCGGAGCGCGCTCCTGGTCTTCCTCGTCACCTTCCTGCTCGTCCATGTCGTCGGCGCGCTCACCACGAGCTTCGCCGTGCTCCTCGTGACCCGCGTCGTCGGCGCCCTCGCCAACGCGGGCTTCCTCGCCGTCGCGCTGGTCACCGCCACGGGCATGGTCGAGCCCGGCGCCAAGGGGCGCGCCACGTCCGCGCTGCTGGGCGGCGTGACCGTCGCCTGTGTCGCGGGCGTGCCCGCGGGCGCGCTGCTCGGCGAGGCGTGGGGCTGGCGCTCGGCGTTCTGGGCGGTGGCTCTCCTCTCGCTCCCTGCCGTGCTCGCCATCGCGCGGGCCGTGCCGGCGGGGGCGCCCGAGAGCGACGGAGCGAGTGCGCTCGGGGAACTGCGCGCGCTGCGCGGTCCGCGGCTCCTGGTGACGCTGCTGCTCGGCGCGCTGGTCAACGGCGCGACGTTCTGCACGTTCACCTACCTCTCCCCCGTCGTCACCCACGTCACCGGTCTCGGCTCCGGCTGGGTCCCCGCGATGCTCGCGCTGTTCGGCGTCGGCTCCTTCGTGGGCGTCGGCGTGGCCGGGCGCCTCGCCGACGTACGGCCGCTGCCTGTCCTGGTGTTCGGCTCGCTCGCGCTGCTCGCCGGGTGGGTCCTGTTCGCCGTGTCGGCGGCTCATCCGGTGGCGGTGGTCGTGCTGGTCCTCGTCCAGGGGGCGCTGTCGTTCGGCGTCGGTTCCACGCTGATCGCACGGGCGCTGTACGCGGCGACCGAGGCGCCCCACCTGGCGGGCGGGTTCGCGACGGCCGCGTTCAACGTGGGCGGCGCCCTCGGCCCGTGGCTGGGCGGCCTCACGATCTCCGCGGGGCTGGGCTACCGCTCACCGCTCTGGCTCAGCGCGGCGCTGGTGGCGGCGGCGCTGGTCATCGCGGGGACGGCGCTCGGGCTCGGCGGAGGCCGTCCCGTGCGGGTCCCGCCGTCGGCCGAGGCCCCGGCACCGGCTGCGGAGTCGACCGAGTCCCGCGCCCGCTCGTAGGGCCTGTCCGGCGGTTCAGAGGCGTGGACACGGGGTCTGGCATGCCCCTCTGGGGCGTTGTCGTCGGTTGGACCAGGCGTACGCGGGAGTGAGCGTGCCGGGCGCGCGTCCACTTCCTGCCCGCCCCGCACGCCGTCCGTTCCCTCGTTTCGGGGAAGTGCCCGGTGCGCTGGCGTCCGGCGCGGGCCGGGGCTGGGAACCTGCCCCCATGGCGCAGGTGGAGCGTTTCGCAGAGTTCGGGGCCCCGGCCCGTGGGACCGACGACGTCGACGGCGTGCTGGCGCGGATGCGGGCGCTCGGCGCCGACTGGCCACCGCGTGACGGCGTCGCCGTCTTCAACCGCGTCTACCTCACGGTGACCGAGGAGGTCGCCCGGCGCCTCGGCCGGGGCGTCTTCCCCGACACGGACGCGGCGGCCACCCTGGCCGTCCGCTTCGCGCGGCGGTACCTCGCGGCCGTCGACGCGGCGGCCGAGGGGCGCCGCCCGCCCGCCTGCTGGCGCCCGCTGTTCCAGTACCGGCGCCACCCCGGCATCCACCCACTGCAGTTCGCGCTCGCGGGCATCAACGCGCACATCGGGCACGACCTCGCCCTCGCCGTCGTCGAGAGCTGCCGTGCGCTCGGGTGCGAACCGGCCGATCTGGAGGACGAGTTCGACCGCGTGGGCGACTCCCTCGTCTCCCTGGAGGAGCGCATCCGCGAAGAGCTGATGCCCGGCCCCGACCTCCTCCAGGTCGGCGATCCGCTGACGCATCTGGCAGGTTCCTGGAGCCTGGAGCGGGCCAGGGACGGCGCCTGGGCGTCGGGGCGGGCCCTGTGGGCGCTGCGGGAACTCCCGTACGTGGCGGCGGAGTTCGGGGATCGCCTCGACGGGGCGGTGGGTCTGGTGGGCCGGATCCTGCTCACGCCGCTGCCGGAGTGACGGCGATCGTTGTACGTTGAAACGACCGTTCTCGACGTACCCGACGCAAAGGAGCACCGGTATGGCGACGCCACTGGGACTGAGCCTTCCGCAGGGCAGTCAGTACGCCATCGGACGCGACGTCCCCGCGGTGGCCCGGGCCGCCGAGGACATGGGCTACGAAAGCCTGTGGGTGTACGAGCGCGTCCTCTATCCCGAGCCCGCCACGGAGGGCCTGTACGGGATCCCGGGCCGCCCCTGGCCCGACGCGTACCGCTCGGTCGCCGATCCGCTGGTCACCCTGACGCTCGCCGCGGCGGCCACGGAGCGGGCGCGCCTGGGCACCAGCGTGCTGGTCGCCCCGCTCCACATCCCCTTCCAACTCGCCCGCTCGCTGGCCTCGTTGGACGCGGCGAGCGGCGGCCGGGTCGTCGCGGGCTTCGGCACGGGCTGGTCCCGCGACGAGTACGCGGCCGCCTCCGTCGCCCCCTACGAACGGCGCGGCAAGGTCCTGGACGAGCTGCTCGACGTCTGCCGTGCGGTGTGGGGTCCCGACCCGGTGGCGTACGAAGGGGAGCTGACCACCATCGCGCCGTCCGTCGTGCGGCCCAAGCCCACCCGGCCGATCCCGGTCCTGCTGCCCGCCGGCAGCCCCCGCGCCCTGCGCAGGCTCGTGGACCGCGCGGACGGCTGGATGCCGGTGGCCGCGGGCCCCGAAGCACTCGCCGAGCAGGCCCGGTCCCTGAAGGAGCTGGCCGCCGAGCGGGGGCGCACCCGGCCGGTCCTGACCGTCCTGCGGGCCAACACGCGCTACACGCCCAAGGCGTACGAGGGCGACCGGCGCGCCCCCTTCCAGGGCGACGTCACCCAGATCGTCGAGGACCTCGAAGCACACACCGCCACGGGCGTGGTGGACGAGATCCTCGTCGAACTCGCGGGCAGCACGAGGGACGCGGAGGAGCTGAGGGACGTGGCGGCGGAGGTGTACGAGACGGCACGGGCGGCGGGGGTATAGGCGCTGGGGCCGGCCCAGAGGCGCGGGGAACTGCGCGACCGGCCACGACGGGCCGTCGGATTCCCGCACGCCCGGGGTGAAACGGCGCGATCAGTCTTCCGGCAGCTCGACGGGAGCGATCTCGTCGTACACATCCCCCGGACCGGGGTTCGTCGCGTCCGTCGCCCCGCCGAAGTGGTGCATCACGCCCCACACGGCGTTGAGCGCGGTCTGCACCGCACCCTCGGCCCATCCCGCGGTCCAGGAGATGTCGTCGCCCGCGAGGAAGATGCCGCGCTTGTCCTCGGGCAGGTCCTCCTGCATGAAGTGGGTGAACAGGCGCCGCTGGTAGCGGTAGTGGCCCGGCAGGTTCGCCTTGAACGCGCCCATGAAGTAGGGCTCGTTCTCCCAGGACACCGTCACCGGGTTGCCGATGATGTGCTTCCGGATGTCGACCTTCGGGTAGATCTCGCCGAGCGACTTGAGCATGACCTCCATGCGCTCGTTCGCCGACAGCGGCAGCCACTTCAGGCTGTCGTCGCACCAGGTGTAGGAGAGGCAGATGACGGCGGGCTTGTCGGGCCCGTCGTCGAGCAGGTACGTGCCGCGCGTCATCCGGTCGGTGAGCGTCATCGACATGACGTCACGGCCGGTCGGGTTCCCCTTGTCGTCGACGGCCTTGTCCAGCCAGAACGGCCGGTCCACCGGCACGAAGAGCTTCGAGCTCTCCATGTAGTGGGTCCGCTCCATCGCCGTCCAGTGGTCGATGGGGAAGAGCGAGTCGTCGCACTCGATCTTCGAGAGCAGCAGCCACGACTGGGCGGTGAAGATCGCGGCCTGGTAGGTGCGGATGTCGCCGGAGGCGTCGGTGACCGTCACGCGGTTCCCGGCGGTGCGGTTGAGGCGGGTCACGGCGGGCTTCGGCGTGCCGCCCTCGTGCAGCGAGGAGAGGGAGGTACCCGGCTGCCAGTGCACGATCTTCTGCGGCTCGCGGTCCCACAGGCGCAGCGGAAGCTGCTGGCTGCCGCCGACGATGCCGCGGTGGTGGTCGTCCGCCTCGGTGTAGACGACGCGCAGGATCTCCAGGATGGAGTTGGGGAAGTCGGTGTCCCAGCCTCCCGTGCCGAAGCCGACCTGGCCGAAGATCTCGCGGTGCCGGAAGGACTTGAACGCCTCGGAGTCGCAGAGGAAGCCGTAGAACGTCTGGTTGTCGAGCTTCTCGACGAGCTTCGACCAGATCTCACGGATCTTCGGTACGTCGCGCTCGCGCAGGGCGCGGTTCATGTCGGAGAAGTCCGCGCCCTCTTCGAGGCAGTCGTTCCACGCCTTCGCGACGTCGCGGTAGACCTGCGGCAGGTCCTCGACGGTCTCGGCGTAGTGCGACTCGCCCTTGAGGTCCACGACCGTGGAGGGGGTCGACTCGGCGAGCGGGTTGGGGAAGGGGCTGGTCTTCAGGCCCACCAGGTCGATGTAGTGCTGCAGCGCCGTCGACGACGGCGGGAAGCGCATCGCGCCCATCTCGGCGGTCAGGTCGGCGTCGCAGCCCTCGAAGCCGACGGTGCGCAGCCGGCCGCCGATCTGGTCGGCCTCGTAGACGACGGGCTTGAGGCCCATCTTCATCAGCTCGTACGCGGCGATGATGCCGGAGAGACCGCCGCCGATGACGGCGACCTCGGTGCCGTGCTCGGTCGCGGGTATCTGGCCCAGGCCCGCGGGGTGGGCGAGGAAGTCGTCGTAGGCGTACGGGAAGTCCGGACCGAACATGGTGATCGGCGGCTGCGCGTCGGTGTGCTGGATGGCCGTGGGCACAGTGGACGTCATGGGGTACGGACTCCTTGCGGGGGAACTGGAGCAGAAGGCTGGGGGGCTACGGGGGCTCAGACGAGGGACGCGTACAGGCCGGGGCGGCGGTCGCGCAGGTACGGGTTGTTCTCGCGGGAGGAGCTCAGGAACTCCGGGTCGACGTCGCCGAGGACGAGTTCCTCGCCGCGGCCCGCACGGGCGCGCGCCACTCCGTCGGGACCGACCAGGGTGGAGAGCCCGACGAACTCGAACTCCCCCTCGGGGCCGACCCGGTTGACGTACGCGACGTACAGCTGGTTCTCGAAGGCGCGCACCGGCACGAGGGACTCGGCGACGAACTGGAAGGGGTGCATCTGCGCGGTCGGCACGACGAGCAGGTCGGTGCCGACGAGGGCGTGGGCGCGGACGTTCTCCGGGAACTCCACGTCGTAGCAGATCATCAGGCCGACCCGGACGCCGCCCAGCTCGGCCTGTACGACGGGCTGCTCGCCGGGGGTGAAGGAGTCGCGCTCGAAGCCGCCGAAGAGGTGGGTCTTGCGGTAGTTCGCGAGGCGGGACCCGTCCGGGCCGATCAGCTGGACGGAGTTGAAGACGAGGTCGCCCTCGCGCTCCGGGTAGCCGTAGGCGATGCCGACCCGGTGGCGTGCCGCGATCTCGGCGACGCTCTTCGCGGACTCCCCGTCGACGGGCTCGGCGAGCCGGGCGATGTCGTCGCCGATCGCGTACCCCGTGAGGTACAGCTCGGGCGCCACGAGCAGCCCGGCGTCCGCCGCGGCGGCGCGTCCGGCGGCCTCGTCGAGGGCCGCGAGGTTCGCGTCGACGGATCCGGGCTGCCCGGAGCTCTGGAGCAGGGCGGTGCGCAGCGCAGGCATGGCGGATCCTCGGGGCGTACGAAGGGGAAGGCGGGGTCGGTATGACGGTACGGTCGGCGGCTGTGCCCGGACAAGGCGCGACCGTTGCGGGCAGCTGCGTGATCCGTTGCGCGTGACGGGGCGTGCGCGGCGATTCGTTGCGCGGACGCATGGGCCCCGGGTATCAGGGGTGTCCTCCTGGAGGCGCAGGGTGCGGATGAGGTTCCCCGCCGTGCGGCGGAACAGGAGTGCGGCCCGTGGCCGGACGTGCCGGGCCCCCCTTCCGCGAGAACGTGATCACGCCCGGACGGACCGGGTGCACGGACTCGAGAACGGAGGCTTTCCATGAGCCGCACAGCCACCCCGCACCCCCGCGCCATCGCCGTGGCGGCCGCGTTGCTGCTGACCGTGGGGGCCGCGGGCGCGGCCGTCGCGTCGGCCGACGGAGGGACACGCCCCGCGGCGTCGCACGCCGGGAAGCGGGCACACGCCGGGGAGCAGGCCGGGAAGCGCGAGGCCGCCGCCCTCACCGGCTCGGCGCAGATGTACCGCAAGACGCCCGAGGACGTGACGTTCACGTTCGACGCGCACCTGGCGGCCGAGGACATCAAGGACCCCTCGAAGGCGACCGGCACCTTCCGCTTCGTCCACCTCGACGCGCCGGGCGGCGAGGGAGGCTGGGCGAAGGGCCGTATCGACTGCCTGATGACGGGCGGCAAGGTCGCCACGGCCACCGGCGTCGTCACCGACACCAACCTCAAGGAGATCAAGGGCAAACGGGTCGGCTTCACCGTCGACGACCGGGGCCGACAGGACCGCGTCGGATACAGCTGGGCGGCCTACGGAGCCACGCAGGGTCAGCCCGACACCCTGGCCAAGTGCGCGAGCTCGGCACCGTACGAGAAGGTCAGGAAGGGCACGGGCGACTTCGACGTCGTCCCGTGGAAGGTCCCGTACCCGGAGCCGCGGGAAGCCGGGGTGCCCCGGACCCAGGGCTAGGCGGGCGAGCCCGAGGAGAAGCGGCGCATCAGGGGCGAGAGCACGAGCACGGACTTCGTGCGCTCCACGAACGGCTCTCCCGCGATGCGCTCGAGGACCCGTTCGAAGTGCCGCATGTCCGCGGCGAAGACCTGGACGATCGCGTCCGCGTCACCGGTGACGGTGGACGCGGACGCGATCTCCGGGTAGCGCTCCAGGCCTCGCTGGATCGCTTCCGGTGAGGTGTTGCGGCGACAGTAGATCTCGATGAACCCCTCGGTCTCCCAGCCGAGGGCCGCCGGGTCCACGCGGACCGTGAAGCCGGTGATGGCTCCGGTGGCCCGCAGCCGGTCCACGCGCCGCTTCACGGCGGGCGCGGAGAGTCCGACCAGCTGGCCGATGTCGGCGTAGGAGCGGCGGGCGTCCTCGGCGAGGGCGTGCACGATGCGTTCGTCGAGATCGTTCAGTCGCACGGGGGGTGGATCACTTCTCTGCTGTGGCCAATCGGGAGCGGCTCATGCCGTACAGGAAGTAGAACACGAGGCCGACGGCCATCCAGACACCGAACACGACCCAGGTCACGGTGTCGAGGCTGAACATGTTGTACGCGCAGAAGCCGAAGCCGAGCACCGGGAAGAGCCAGCCGAGCGGCACCCGGAAGGTGCGCGGCATGTCCGGGCGGGTCCTGCGCAGCACAATGACGGCGATGTTGACCAGACCGAAGGCGAACAGGGTGCCGATGCTGGTGGCGTCGACGAGCTTGCCGAGCGGGATGACGGAGGCGAGGGCTCCGCAGAACAGCGACACGATGACCGTGTTCACGCGGGGCGTGCCCGTCTTCTTGCTGACCTTGCCGAACGCCTTGGGGACCAGGCCGTCGCGGGACATGGCGAACAGGACGCGGGTCTGGCCGTAGAGGACGGTGAGGACGACGGAGGCGATGGAGATGACCGCGCCCGCGGCGAGCAGCGTGCCCCAGAAGCTCTGGCCGCTGACGTCGTTCATGATCGCGGCGAGCGTGGCCTCGGAGCCCTCGAAGTCCTTCCAGTTCCAGGCGCCGACGGCGACGGCGGCGACCAGGACGTAGAGGGCGGTGACGATGACCAGCGACAGCATGATCGCGCGGGGCAGGTCGCGCTGCGGGTTCTTCGCCTCCTCACCGGCGGTCGAGGCGGCGTCGAAGCCGATGTAGGAGAAGAAGAGGCTCGCGGCGGCGGCGCTGACGCCGGCCGTGCCGAGCGGCATGAAGTCCGAGTAGTTGCCGGACTTGAAGCCCATGAAGCCGATGGTGCAGAAGAGCACGAGCGCGGCGATCTTCACGATGACCATGATCGTGTTGGCCGTCGCCGACTCCTTGGCGCCGCCGAGGAGGAACACCATGGCGAGCAGTACGACGATCAGGCCGGGCAGGTTGATGATCGCGCCGTCGACCTCGCCGGGCGCCGCGGAGAGCGCGTCGGGGATGGTGACGCCGATCGTCCCGTCGAGCAGCTCGTTGAGGTACTCGCCCCAGCCGACCGCGACCGCGGCGACCGAGACGCCGTACTCCAGGACCAGGCACCAGCCGCAGACCCAGGCGACGAGTTCGCCCATCGTTGCGTACGCGTACGAGTACGAGGAGCCGGCCACCGGGATGGAGCCGGCCAGCTCCGCGTACGACAGCGCGGAGAAGAGCGCGGTGAGTCCGGCGATCACGAAGGAGATGGTGACGGCCGGGCCGGCCTTGGGGACGCTCTCGCCGAGGACGACGAAGATGCCGGTGCCGAGCGTGGCACCGATGCTGATCATGGTCAGCTGCCACATGCCGAGGGAGCGGCGCAGCGATCCTCCCTCGCCCTGCCCACCCTCCTCGATCAGGCGTTCCACCGGCTTGCGGCGCATGAGACGGCTGCCGAGGCCAGGGCCGCCCGGGGGGCGTGGGCTGTTCTGCGGGGGTGCGCCTTGGTCGAGCACGCGCTGGCTCCTTCATCGCTGCCGGTCAGAGCGGCGAGGACCCACGGCACCCGCGCTTGGCGACGGGAACCACCGAGCAGGCAGTCCCCGCCACACCACGTTCAGCGCCTGACTCTAGAGTCCCGGCCTTCCCGACCGTAATGCAGCAACCTTGCGTACCGCCGAATGATCATTGCGCACTTCCGTCATATGCGTCTCTTCGTTGCGCGGTCCGTTTCGTCCGTTGCGTTCCGGTGCTCGCCACGGGAACGACGAAGGCCCCCGCGGACGCACCGCGGGGGCCTTCGTGCAGGTCGGAGAGGTTAGCTCCAGCTGGCGTGCAGGGGCTTGCCCTCCGCGTAGCCTGCGGCGCTCTGGACGCCGACCGTGGCCTTCTCGGCGAACTCCTCGAGAGACGCCGCACCCGCGTACGTGCAGGACGAGCGGACGCCCGCGATGATCGAGTCGATCAGGTCCTCGACGCCGGGGCGCGCCGGGTCGAGGAACATGCGGGAGGTCGAGATGCCCTCCTCGAAGAGCGCCTTGCGGGCGCGGTCGTACGCGGACTCCTCGGAGGTGCGGTTGCGCACGGCACGGGCGGAGGCCATGCCGAACGACTCCTTGTAGGCACGGCCCTGGGCGTCGTGCTGGAGGTCGCCCGGGGACTCGTAGGTGCCCGCGAACCAGGAGCCGACCATGACGTTCGAGGCGCCCGCGGCGAGCGCCATGGCGACGTCGCGCGGGTGCCGGACACCGCCGTCGGCCCAGACGTGCTTGCCGAACTTCTTGGCCTCGGCGGCGCATTCGAGCACCGCGGAGAACTGCGGGCGGCCCACGCCGGTCATCATCCGGGTGGTGCACATGGCGCCGGGGCCGACACCCACCTTGATGATGTCGGCGCCGGCCTCGATGAGGTCGCGGACGCCCTCGGCGGCGACGATGTTGCCGGCCACGATCGGGACCCGCGGGTCGAGCGCGCGCACGGCCTTCACCGCGGCGATCATCGACTCCTGGTGGCCGTGCGCGGTGTCCACGACGAGCGTGTCGACGCCCGCGTCGAGGAGCTGCTTGGCCTTGCCCGCCACGTCGCCGTTGATGCCGACGGCCGCGGCGATGCGCAGGCCGCCGTTGGCGTCGACGGCCGGGGTGTAGAGCGTCGCGCGCAGGGCGCCCGTACGGGTGAGGATGCCGGCGAGGCGGCCGTCCTTGTCCACGGCGGGGGCGTAGCGCCGGTTGGCGGCGTCCAGCTTGTTGAAGGCGTCGCGCGGGTCGATGTCGGCGTCCAGGAGCAGCAGGTCCCTGGACATGACCTCGGAGAGCTGCGTGAAGCGGTCGACGCCGGTGAGGTCGGCGTCCGTGACGACACCGACGGGCTTCTGGTCGGCGTCGACGACGACGCCGGCGTCGTGCGCGCGCTTCGGGAGCAGGGCGAGCGCGTCCGCGACGGTCTGCGTCGGGGCCAGGACGATGGGGGTGTCCAGGACCTGGTGGCGCGTCTTGACCCAGGAGACGACCTCGGTGACGACCTCGATCGGGATGTCCTGGGGGATGACGACGAGGCCGCCGCGGCGGGCGACGGTCTCGGCCATGCGCCGGCCGGCGATCGCGGTCATGTTGGCGACGACCAGCGGGATCGTGGTGCCGGTGCCGTCGGGCGACGAGAGGTCCACGCCCTGGCGGGATCCGACGGCGGAGCGCCTCGGGACCATGAAGACGTCGTCGTACGTCAGGTCGTACGCAGGCTGGATGTCATTGAGGAAGCGCACGTGCTGCTCATCCCAGTCGATCAGAGGTGGCCCCCGGACAGGTAGCCGGGGGAAAAGCACGTACTTCATTCTCCCATGCCGCCGCGGTTGTGCCGCCTGGGACGATCACCCAGGCACCACGGTGGAGGCCTGGTCCGATCATCCAAGAGCCACTCCGCGACGGAACAGTCGGTTCAGTCGGCGCCACGCTCCGTGTCGGCGGGACCGAGCGCGAGAACGATCTCGAGGCCGGCCTCCTCCGCGCCCCGCCCGTGCTCGACGGCCGAGGAGAACACCTCCTGGGCGATCCGCCACTCCCCCGGCGCCGCGTCCGCGTACTCCTGCCATCCGGAGACGACGAGCAGCCTCCCGCGCGTGGGGGGCGCCCACGAGAGGTCGGTGAGGCAGTCGGCGAGCGCGTCCCAGTTGCGCCCGAACCAGTCGGGCAGCCCGAGCCCGCGGGCGCAGCGCTCCATGAAGGCGGCCTTGTCCGTCACTCCCGAGAGGGAGAGTTCCGTGGTGGCCCAGCCCGCGCCGCGCGCGGCCTCGAGCACGGGCGCGAACGGATCTCCGCCGACGTCGTGGGTCATTACCTCAGCACCGCCTTGAAGGACGCGTAGTGGTCGTCGGTGTAGTAGACCTCGTCGTGGCTGCCGGTGACGATCCGCCGGGCCCCGCGGTCCCGCTCGCCGGGCGTGCGGACGGTGTACTCGTGGTAGTAGCCACGCTTCTGCCGTGGCAGCTCACGCTCGAAGTTGCCGAAGACGGTGCCGTCCTTCGGGTACGGGAAGGGGCCCCCGTCGTCGATGAGGCGCAGCGTCTTCCGCGCCTCGGCGGGCAGCCGGTCGGCCCGGACGGTGGCCATGCCGCGGGCCCAGGCGGGGGCGTCCCGGTCACCGCCCCCGGACGAGCACCCGGCGACGAAGACCGCGAAGCAGACGAGCAGAGCCCCCACGACGCGGGGAGCAAACCGGTGCACCATGCGTCAGACCTTGCCATGGCGCCCCTCCAGGGGCGCGGGGAACCGCGCGACCAGCCCCCCCCACGACCCGCAGGGGACTCAGCTACCGTCCGGGTCCGCCCGGTTCAGCGCGGGCCGGGGCGCGGCCCCGGCGACGAGCAACTGGTCGGCAGCAGCCGTGTCCGTCACAAGGCTGGTGACGAGCCCGGACCTCAGCACCGCGTCGATGGCCGCGGCCTTCCGCTGCCCGCCGGCGATGGCGACGACCTCAGGAATCCGACGAAGCCGATCCGCCTCGACGGTGATGCACCGCTCCCCGAGGTCCCGCCCCACCCGACGCCCCTCGGCGTCGAACAAGTGGGCAGACATCTCCGCGGCGACTCCCAGCGAGGCGTAATGCGCCCGCTCCTCGTCGCTGAGCATGTCGTGGACGGTGGAGATGCCCGGCTCCCAGGAGCCGATGGAGACGCACGCGACCGTGACCTTGTCGAAGTACTCGAAGGCGCGGGCGATGCCCGTCTGATTGCGCAGCGCCGCCGCCGTCGCGGGGTCGGGCAGCAGCATCGGCGCGTAGATGGGGTGGGCCTCGCCACCGGACACCTGGGCGGCGCGGCGGACGGCCTCGACGGATCCGCGCTCCGCGGTCCCTGCGTCGTACACCCCCGTCAGCTGCACAACCGTGCACGGCGGCAGCTGATCCAGCGCGGCCGCCATGTGGATCGTGGAGCGGCCCCAGGCCAGGCCGAGCACGTCGCCCTCGGTGACCAGCTCGCCGAGGAGGTCCGCCGCCACCTCCCCGAGGTTCTCCGGGTCGGGCGACTCGTCGATCTCGTCGGCGGGCGCCGGCGACTCCACGACGACGGCGTGCCGCAGGCCGTAGCGGGCGCGCAGCGCGTCCGAGCGCTCCGCGTCCAGCTCGGCGGGCACCCGGATCTCGATGCGCACGAGATCACGCTCCAGGGCGGTCTCCAGGACCCGGGCCACCTTGAAGCGGCTGACGCCGAACTCCTCGGCGATCTGGATCTTGGACTTGCCCTCGAGGTAGAAGCGGCGGGCCATGGCCGCCGCCTGCACCAGCTCCGCGGGTCCCATCCGCATGGCTGACCGACCCGCCGACATGGCCGACACGGCGCTCTCCTCACTGCTGTTCACAACTGGATTCGCCGTTCATCCTTGCAGATCCGGCCTGGTTGATCAGCCCTGGCGGACTGCGTTCACGTTCCCGTGGCTCAGTGGTCGCACGCCCAGCCGCTTGACGCGGTCTTTGCCTCGGCTTGGGTGCGCAATGAACGTACCGCGTCCGCGGGATCCTTGGCGCCGTAGACGGCGGAGCCGGCGACGAAGACATCGGCTCCGGCCTCGGCACAGCGCTCGATGGTCTCGGCCGAGACACCGCCGTCGACCTGCAGCCACATCTCCAGGCCGTGCTTGGCGATCAGCTCACGGGTGCGGCGGATCTTGGGCAGCATGATGTCGAGGAACGCCTGGCCGCCGAAGCCGGGCTCCACCGTCATGATGAGCAGCATGTCGAGCTCGGGGAGCAGGTCCTCGAACGGCTCGATGGGGGTCGCGGGCTTCAGCGCCATCGAGGCGCGGGCGCCCTTGGCGCGGATCTCGCGCGCGAGCCGGACCGGCGCGGCGGCCGCCTCCGCGTGGAACGTGACGGATCCGGCGCCCGCCTCGACGTACTGCGGGGCCCAGCGATCGGGGTCCTCGATCATCAGATGGCAGTCCAGAGGCGTGTCCGTCGCACGGGCCAGGGACTCTACGACCGGCACCCCGAGGGTGAGGTTCGGGACGAAGTGGTTGTCCATCACGTCGACGTGGAGCCAGTCGGCGCCTTCGACGGCCTTTGCCTCCTCGGCAAGACGGGCGAAGTCCGCGGACAGGATGCTGGGGTTGATCTGCACGGCCATGCCCCAAGCCTGCCATGCCCGGCGCTCGTTGCTGACCGCAGTCCACCGCATGGGCACGGTGGCTCCCGCGGCCGCGTGCCGAGTGCCATGCTGGACGGTCCAGCGGCACCGCGCACGGCGAGCGGGGGGAAGCCATGGCGGAGGAACGGCGGCAGGAGCGGCGCGGCGTCGCGTGGCTGGTGTGCGGGCGGCGCACCAAGTGGCTGGTGGTGCTGTTCTGGCTGGTGGTGATCATCGTCGCGGCGCCCCTGGCCCAGAAGCTCACCGACGCCCAGGAGAACGACGCGGAGTCCTGGCTGCCCGGCTCCGCCGAATCCACCCAAGTCCTGGACATCTCGGCCGAGTTCAGGCCCGAGGTGATCCCCGCGATCGTCGTGTACGCCCGCGAAGGCGGCCTCACCGCGGCGGACCGCGTCCGGATCGCCAAGGACGTCCGTCAGGCCAGGGAATTGCGCGCCCACGGCATCCGCGGCGCCGAGACCCGCGGTCCTCTGTACGACGAGAAGGCGGGCGCGGAGGCGGCCCAGGTGTACGTCCCGATCACCATGGACGCGGAGGGCTGGGAGCGCATCGGGCCCGCCGTCGACAGCATCCGGGAGCGGGTCGGGGACGGCGGCGACGGCCTCGCCGTGCACATCACCGGGCCCGGCGGCACGGGCGCGGACTCCGCCGAGGCCTTCGAGGGCATCGACTCGACGCTGCTGCTCGCGGCGGCCGGCATCGTGATCGTCATCCTGCTGTTCACCTACCGCAGTCCGACGCTGCTGATCGCCCCGCTGCTCGCCGTGGTCACCGCCCTGTTCACGGCCCAGGCCCTCATCTACCTCCTCGCCGAGCACGCGGACCTCACCGTCAACGGCCAGAGCGCGGGCATCCTGACGGTCCTCGTCTTCGGCGCGGGCACCGACTACGCGCTGCTCCTGGTCGCTCGCTATCGCGAAGAACTGCGCCGGCACGAGGACCGTCACGAGGCGATGGCCCTCGCCCTGCACCGGGCGGGCCCCGCGGTCCTCGCGTCGGGCGCGACGGTCGTTCTGAGCATGCTGATGCTGCTGGCCGCCGAGATGAACTCGACGAGCGGCCTCGGCCCGGTCGCCGCGATCGGCGTCACGGTGGGGCTCCTTGCGATGCTCTCGCTCTTCCCCGCCCTCCTCGTCATCTTCGGCCGGTGGTTCTTCTGGCCGCTGATCCCGCACTTCGGCTCGCCCGAGCCGACCGAGCGCGGCCTGTGGGCGCGCACGGGCCGGCGCATCGACCGCCGCCCGCGGCTGATCTGGGGCGTCACGGCGGCGGCCCTCGCCCTGCTCTCGCTCGGGCTCCTGCAGCTGCGGGCCGAGGGCCTCAGCAACGCCGACGCCTTCACCGAGAAGCCGGACTCGATCACCGGCCAGGAGGTGCTCGCACGGCACTTCCCCGCGGGCTCGGGCGATCCGCTGGTGATCGTGGCGGGTGAGGCGCAGAACGACGCCGTCGCCCGCGTCGTACGGAACACCCGTGGCGTGGTGCCCACGAGTGTCACGCGGCCGCCGGGGACGAAGGCCGAGCACGACGGCAAGGTGCTGTTCGAGGCGACACTGACCGACCCGTCCGACAGCGCGGCCGCCAAGCGGACGGTGGAGCGGGTGCGCGACGCCGTGCACGCCGTACCCGACGCGGGCGCGCAGGCGGGCGGCGGCACGGCGGCCCTGCTCGACATGGACCGCGCCACGGCCCACGACAACAAACTGATCATTCCGCTGGTCCTGGCCGTGGTCCTGCTGACCCTCGCCGTGCTGCTGCGCGCGGTGGTGGCCCCGCTGCTCCTCGTCGCGACGGTGGTCCTGTCCTTCGCGACGGCCCTCGGCCTCAGCGCGCTGGCCTTCCGCCACCTCTTCGACTACGCGGGCGAGCCGACGGACTTCCCGCTCTTCGTCTTCGTGTTCCTGGTGGCACTCGGCATCGACTACAACATCTTCCTGTCCACCCGCATCCGTGAGGAGGCGGGCCACCAGGGCACGCGCGCGGGCGTCCTGACCGGTCTCGCCGCGACCGGCGCGGTGATCACGTCGGCGGGCCTGGTCCTCGCGGGCACCTTCGCCGCGCTCGGCACGCTCCCGATGGTGGCGTTCGCCGAGATCGGCTTCGCGGTGGCGCTCGGCGTACTGCTCGACACCTTCATCGTCCGCTCGGTCCTGGTGACGGCACTGTTCCTGGACATCGGCCCGAAGGTCTGGTGGCCACACCCGCTGGCGCGCCGCCCGGAGGACCGGGGCCGGACGGGCCCTAGGCCGCCTTCGTCCTCGTCGCCGGAGTGATGGCGAGGTGGCGTACCTGCGGCAGGAGCAGCGGGAGCAGCGCCGCGGCCGTGACGAGGGCCGCGGCCCACGCGAGGGTGGTGTGCAGCCCGAGCCTCTCGGTGACGGGTCCGGTGAGGAGGTAGGCGACCGGGACGGGCAGTATCTGCCCGAGTGTCGAGTACGAGAGGACCCGGCTGAGGCGGTCGCCTGGGATGCGTTCCTGCAGGAGCGAGAGCCATACGACCATGGCGAGCTCCAGGCCCGCGCCCGCCACGACGAAGGCGGCCACGAGCGCGGGCAGCGGGGCGCGGACGGCCATCGCCGCGAGGGGCAGGGCCAGGGCCACGGTCCCGCCGCACACGACGGCACCGGCCGCGGACGGCCGCCACGCCAGTGCCAGTGCGGCACCCGCGAGCAGGCCGCCGGTGAAGGCGGACACGACCACACCCCACAGTGCGGCCCCGCCGAGGACCCGTTGCCCGTACAGGGGCCCCAGCACCTGATAGCCGGCCAGCCAGGCGGAACCGGTCACGGCGGCCTGGCACACCATCACCGCCAGCCAGCGCCGCCGCCACACCTCCTGCCAGCCGCGGCCCATCTCGCCGCACAGACCCGAGCCCGGCCTCCCCTCCCGGGGTGCCGCGGAGTCCGGGCGCGTCACCGTCCGGGGCACCTTGATCCGCGCGAACAGCACCGCCGACACCGCGAAGGTGACCGCGTCCCAGACCAGTGCCAGGGCCGGGCCCGCCGCGGCGATGAGCACACCGCCCAGCGCCGGGCCGGCCAGCTTCCCCACGTTCTGCCCGAACTTCAGGAGCGCGTTGGCCGTGCGCCGCTGCCCGGCCGGTACCACCTGGACGACGGCGCCGTCCGCCGCCGGGGCGAAGAAGGCTCCCGCGGCACCGCACACCCCCGACGTGACCGCGAGCTGCCACGTGTGGACGGCGCCGGACCAGATCAGACACGCGGCCGCCGTCTCCGCGAGCGCGCAGACGACGTTGGACCACACCATCACCCTGATACGGCGGTACCGGTCGGCGATCACGCCGCCGACCGGCAGCAGGACGATCTGCGGGAGGACACCGGCCGCGAGCACGATCCCCAGGGTCTGCGGGCCGCCGCCGGTGGAGAGCGCGGCGAACGCGAGAGCCAGCGGGGCGACGGCCGATCCCGCCCACGACAGCAGGTAGCCGCACCAGTGCAGCCGGAAGCCGCGCCGGGCGAGCGGCACGACGGCCTCGCGCAGCCGGGCCCGCCACGTGGCCCGTACGTCGGGCCGTGGCTCCGTCGGATCCGGCGGCGCCGCGCTGACCGGCTTCACTCCCCGCCCCTCCGAAGCACGCGGTCCCGGTGCGGTGGAACCGGGTGACGAACGGAGACTCTAGGACGGCGAAGGACCCGCACACGGCGGACGCGCCAGCCGCGCCCGTGCGGTCAGCCGTCCGAGGGAGGGTGAGACGTACGCCCGGATTCCTCGACGGCCCTTCGGGCAGCTCAACGCAGGGCTGTGGTCTGGTAGAGCCACTGGCCGACCGAGCGGCGCAGGCGTGTGCGGCGTGGGGTGGCGAACCCGGCTTCGGTGAGGCATCGGGTCAGCTGTGCGGGGCTGTAGAGGGTGCCGTTGGACGTGAGGTGGAAGAGGAGTTCGCGGGCGCATTCATCGGCGCGTGGGCGGCGGCGGGTTCCGGGTTCGAGGAACATGCCGAGTACGGCGAAGGTGCCGCCTGGCCGCAGCGCGGTGTGAACCCTGCGGAAGAGGGCGGGGATCTCGTCGGGCTGGAGGTGGTGGATGAGGTTGAAGCACAGGACCACGTCGTGGTTCGTACCGAGGTCGGCGGTGCGGGCGTCGCCTTCGCGGTAGGTCACCAGGTGGTCGGCTCCGGCTTGGCGGACGATGTCCCTGCCGACGGCCGCACTGCCTGGGAGGTCGAGGATCGTGGCCCGCAGCGCGGGGTGTCGTCGGCAGAGTTCGGTCGCGAAATGCCCGTGTCCGCCGGCGATGTCGAGGACGGTGCGTGCTCGGGGAGGAACCCGGATGGCTGCCACGGTCTCGGGCGCGGTGAGCCGCGCCATCTCGTACTGGCCGGTGATGTAGTCGTGCCAGTACTCGTCGTCGGGTGCGCAGGCGTGGTGATCGAGGATCTCCTTGCCGCGTGCTACCTCGGGCAGGCCCATCCACAGCGGCCACAGGTTCTTCATGCTGGTCATCACGTGGTTGACCGAGACGTTGGACGACGTGAGCAGCCATCGCTCCGCACGTCTGGTGAGCGTGTACCGGCCGCGGCGGATTTTCAGGTATCCGAGGGACCGAAGGGCGTCCAGCAGAAGCCGGGCGGTGTCGGTGCGCAGCGTGAGTCGGGACGCGAGTTCCTCCGCGGTCGCGGGGCGGCGGGCGAGTTCCTCGGCCAGCCCCAGTCTGGCGCCGGCGATCAGTGCCCCCGACAGAGCCATGCCTGCGACGGTGTGGACGGCGGGGAGCGGGAGGAGGGGTGTGCGCAGAGCGAAGCGTTCCAGCAGGGTGTCGCCGCGGAGTTCGAGTCGCACTCTCAGGCCTTCCTTCCTGTGGGGTGGGCGAGTCGGGCCAGGGCATCGGTATGGGGTCCCCGCGGCAGGCCGTCGAGAGCGTCGCGGGCCAGTTGCTCGTGCCGGTCGGCGATCTCGTGCGCGGTGGCCAGGGCTCCGGTCGTACGGAGCAGGGTCCGCAGGCGCGTGGAGGCGCGGGCGGGGTCTGTCGTGGTCGTCAAAGCCTGGACCAGGCGGTCGCGTTGCGGGGCGCCGGCCCGCTCCCAGGCCAGCAGGAGCGGATACGTGGGGCGGTGGTTTCGGATGTCGCTGTCGGCAGGCTTGCCCATGACCGTGAGCGTGCCGCGGTCGTAGGGCAGGAGGTCGTCGCGCATCTGGAAGGCCAGCCCGAGGTGTTCGCCGAACTTCGCGAGCGCGGCGGTGTGGACGTCACCCGCGCCGGAGAGGACCGCGCCGACCTGGCATGCGGCAGAGATGAGTACCGCGGTCTTCCGGCGCGCCATCCGCGTCCAGCGGCTCGTACCGCACGTCAGGTCACCGGACATGGCGATCTCCTCGGCCGCCCCTCGGCACGCCTCCTGCGCGGCTTCGGCCTGGATGGCCAGGGACCGCGCGACCCGGTGGGGTGCCGCTCCGCGTGCACCGCATTCGGCCAGTGCCGAGAACCACGCGAAGTACAAGGCGTTGCCCGCGATGATGGCCCGGCTCGTTCCGAACCGGGTGTGCGTGGCAGGTCTGCCCCGGCGTACCGCGTCCTGGTCGATGATGTCGTCGTGCACCACGCTGCCCACGTGCGCGCACTCGAACCCGACAGCCGCCGGCAGGACACGTTCCAGCGAGCCGCCCACCGCGAGCGCGCTGAGCGCGACCAGCCGGGGGCGCAGGAGCTTGCCCGCCGGGACCAGCGCGTAGCGCACGATCGCATCCAGTCCAGGTGCACCGCCCGGCCAGCGGGCTGCGAACTCCGCGCGCAGAGCCCGTGTGAGGCCGTCCGCGGGCATGCCCCTGTGGGGCAGCCGTGTGGTGTGAACGGTCATTGCCATCCCCTCTCTCCGCTGGTGCGGCGCGTCGTCCGATTGCGTCCTCAGTGCGGAGCGCCCCGCAGAACGCAGAGTTCCGCCGCCGTGAACGGCGGCTGTGTCAGCGGGGGACGCAGCGGTCCGCGCACGGCCGCGGCCAGCACCTTCGCGGTGAACAGCGAGCTGCGCGGGCGCAGCAGCGAGTGCATCTCCAGGACGGGGTAGAGCACGGAGGGGTCGCTGTGGGCGACCAGCAGCAGCCGGTCGTAGATCCGTAGCCACGCTTTGGCTCCATACGGGCGGCGGGTGCCGATCACGTCCGGGTAGAGCGCGTCCAGCGCGGTCGAGAGCCGCCATGCCTGGCGGAATTCCCGGCTCACCACCCGCTGGCAGCGCCGGGCGCCGTCCCCCTCGAGGCCGTCCCGCTCCATGCCGGCCCGCAGGGCCACCACCGAACGGATGGCCGTGGACATGCCCTGCGCGTAGACGGGGTTGAACCGGGCGACGGCGTCGCCCACCACCACGAACCCGCCCGGCCAGTGACGGGCGCGCTCGAAGTAGTGGCGCACATTGGCAGTGGATCTGTATCCCCGTGGAGCGGTCAGCGGGGTGCCCACCGCCATCAGACGGCTGATGACCGGGTCGGGCAGGGATCGCGCGAACGCGGCGAACCCGACCTCGTCCGTGGGAGGTTCGGCGCCACGCGTGCCGCACAGCGTGATCATCCAGCGCCCGTTTTCCACCCGCAGGGCCACCCCGCCCACGCCTGGCCGCTCCAGGCACAGGTCCGGTTGGACATAGACCAACGGGAACCGCCCGGCTCCGTCAGGGGCCTGGTACACGCGCGTGCTGTAGGCCAGACCCGAGTCGACGCTCCGGACCGCCACCTGGCCGACGCCCAGGTCGGCGAGGAATCGGACGGCGGTCGATCCCCGGCCTCGCGCGTCGACCACGGCATCCGCGTCCAGCACCCGCTCACGGCCTTCCGGCCGCGGCCGGACCCGCACACCGCGCACACGGACGCGGTCGCCTACGAGACCCACGACCTCTGTGCCGTCGAGGACCCGCACACGGCCGGCACCGAGCACCCGCGAGCGAACCACCCAGTCCATCAGCGGCCTCGATGCCGTCATGACGAACAGGTGGCGTGGAAGTCTTTCGACCCACCCAGCACCTGTTCGGGTGACCACACCATCGGGGATCCCGAACCGATGAGCTCCCGCGGCCACCATCTCGTCGAGGATGCCCGGCAGCAGTGCCTCGATGGCGAGGGCGCCTCCGTGCCCCAGCACATGCGCATGCCTGCCCTGGGGCACGCCCTTCCGGTCGGCTGGTCCGGCGGGCAACCGGTCACGCTCGACGACGACCACCTCGCCGTACCGCTCGGCGAGCACGTGGGCAGCGAGCGTCCCGGCCGGCCCGCCGCCCAGGACCACCGCGCGGCGGGTACTCAAGATGCCCCTGGGCCACAGCCCCGGTCCGGCCCGGCAGAGGCGGTCGTGGTGGTGTCCGGGCCGCCGTCCTGGCTGTGCCCGGCCGTGTCGGCGCACGTCATGCTGGGGCCTTTCGTCGGGCCGGAGATCGGTCCCGAGACGGGGCCACCGGGTTAACGACACGACGACCCACACGGGCACGGACGAGCCCGCCCCCGAAAAGCACTGACGTGTGTGTCCGCCGCTGCCCGATCCGGCAGGACGTCGACGCCCTACAGCCGTCAGGCAGTACGCCGGATCAGTGCCAGGTACATCGCGTCCGTCCCGTGCAGATGCGGCCACAGCTGTACGTCGGGTCCGTCGCCCAGGGCCGGAACGCCCGGCATCAGGGGCCGCGCGTCGACGAGTTCGGCGCCACCGCCGTGCTTGAGGACGTCGTCCACGACGGCCCGCGTCTCGGCGAGGTGCGGGGAGCACGTGGCGTATCCGACGATGCCGCCGACCCGCACGGACTCCAACGCCGTGCGCAGCAGCCCGCGCTGGAGCGGGGCGAAGCCCTCCAGGTCCTGCGGGCGACGGCGCCAGCGGGCTTCCGGGCGGCGGCGCAGCGCGCCGAGTCCGGTGCAGGGCACGTCCATCAGGACGCGGTCGAAGGTGCCGGGCATCCACGGCGGGCGGGTGCCGTCGGCGGCGATGACCTGGTAGGGGCCGGGGTTCCCGGCGAGCGCCTGGGCGACGAGGCCGGCCCGGTGCGGCTGCTTCTCGGCGGCGAGCAGCACGGCGCCGCGCTGGGCGGCGAGTCCGGCGAGCAGGGCCGCCTTGCCGCCGGGGCCCGCGCAACCGTCGAGCCACTTCTCGTCGGATCCTTCGAGCGGGGCGTTCGCGAGTGCGAGCGCGACCAGCTGGCTGCCCTCGTCCTGCACGCCCGCGCGCCCCTCGCGCACGGCCTCCAGGGAGCCGGGCTCGCCGCCCTCGCTGAGCCGCACGGCATACGGCGACCAGCGGCCGGGCAGCGCGGAGTCCTCGCCGACGGAGTCGAGGAGTTCGTCGGCGGTGGCGCGGCCGGGACGCGCCACGAGCGTCACCTCGGGCCGTTCGTTGTCCGCCTCCAGCAGGTCCTCGATGCCGGCGCGGCCGCCGCCGAGGGAGTCCCACAGCGCGGAGACGACCCAGCGGGGGTGGGAGTGGACGACGGCGAGGTGGTCCTCGGCGTCCTCGTCGTACGGCGGCGCGACCTTCTCCACCCAGCCGTCGAGGTCGTCCTGGGAGACCTTGCGCAGCACGGCGTTGACGAACTTGGCGCGCCCGTCGCCGAGCACCACGCGGGCCAGCTCCACCGAGGCGGAGACGGCGGCGTGGGTCGGGATGCGCGTGCCGAGCAGCTGGTGCACACCGAGGTTGAGCACGTCGAGGACCGGCGGGTCGACCTCGCGCAGCGGCCGGTCGACGCAGGCCGCGACGATCGCGTCGTACGTCCCCTGGCGGCGGAGCGTTCCGTAGACCAGCTCGGTGGCGAGCGCCGCGTCGCGCGTGTCGAAGTCGCCCTTCTCGCGCGCCTTCCTGAGGAGGGGCGGCAGGACGAGGTTGGCGTACGCGTCGCGCTCGTCGACCGCCCGCAGCGCCTCGAAGGCGAGGAAGCGGACGGGGTCCTTCTGCGGGCGGCGGTAGGGCTTGCCGGGCTTGCCCGAGGGCTTGCGGGGTCGCCGGTTCGGCTGGTCGTTCAAAGGTGCTCCGCTGCTGGATTGGGTCCGAACCCACTCAGCCTACGTCGCCGCGCCCCATCCGCTCACCCGGGGCGATCCGGACCCCGCGCGCCCAGTCCGCGCCGCGCATCGGCTTCTTGCCCTGCGGCTGGACCCAGAGCAGCTCGACGGCGTGCGAACCGGAACCGACGTACACGTTGTTCTTTGCGGCGGAGATCTCGCCGGGCGCGAGGTCGGTGCGGTCCTGGACGAGCGCCGCCTGGATGATCTTCAGCCGCTCGCCGCGGAAGACGGTCCAGGCGCCGGGAGCGGGGGTGCAGCCGCGCACGACACGGTCCACCCGCATCGCGGGCGCCGCCCAGTCCACCCGGGCGTCCTCGACGGTGATCTTCGGGGCGAGGGTGACACCGTCGGCGGGCTGCGACACCGCCTTCAGGCTGCCGTCCTCGATGCCGTCCATGGTCGCGACCAGCAGGCCGGAGCCCGCGAACGCGAGACGCGTGAGCAGGTCCCCGCTGGTGTCGGTGGGCCGCACCGTTTCGGTGACCGTCCCGTACACGGGCCCGGAGTCGAGGCCCTGCTCGATCAGGAAGGTGGAGGCGCCGGTGATCTCGTCGCCCGCCATCACCGCGTGCTGCACCGGCGCGGCGCCGCGCCACGCGGGCAGCAGCGAGAAGTGCAGGTTGACCCAGCCGCGGGCCGGGATGTCCAGGGCGGCCTTCGGCAGCAGCGCGCCGTACGCGACGACGGGGCAGCAGTCGGGGCCGATCTCGCGCAGCCGCGCCAGGAACTCCTCGTCGCGCGGCTTCGCGGGCCTCAGCACCTCGATGCCGGCCTCCTCGGCGCGCTCCGCGACCGGGCTCGCGACCAGCCTGCGGCCCCGCCCCGCGGGCGCGTCCGGGCGGGTCACCACCGCGGCCACCTCGTGCCGGTCGGAGGCGATCAGGGCGTCCAGTGCGGGGACGGCGACCTCGGGAGTGCCGGCGAAGACAAGCTTCACTGAGGGGTACCTCGGATCTCTGGTCAGTGGTGGTCAGGGGGTGGGGCGACGGCAGCACACCAGTCTATGGGCCGCGCACGGACCCCGCCCGGGCCGGTCGTCCCCGCTCGTCGGCGGCGCTCCCCCGCCGGGGGCGTACGCATCGGCGCGCGCCCTGTGCATATGCATATACGCCCCTGCACCGTGACCCCACACGAACTAGCGCGTTGGTCAAGAAAGAGTTGACCACAACGGGCCGCCGTCGCGGCCCGATCCTTTTCAACGCCGGTTCGAGAGGCTTGTTCATGGCCGACCACGCAACCCACGACGCCCAGGCACGGGCCAGCCTGCACCTCCTGGTACGGGACATCGAGCGGGTCCGGCGGCAGGTGGACGCGCTGCGCACCCTCACCGCGCAGCTCGGCAACGTCTACCGCCCGCGCCGCTCCAGCCCGTCCGCGGGCTTCGTCGTGTACGGGCGGGCGCCCGCCCCGACCGTCCGTCTCGCCCAGGAACTCCGGGACAGCGTCGAGACGCTGGTCACCGCGGCGGTGGACTTCGACCGCTCGCTGGGGTTCTCGTGGGACGCGGTGGGCTCGGCCCTCGGCGTCACCAAGCAGGCGGTCCACCGCCGTTACGGCGCGCGCCGGGCCACCACGCAGGCGGCGGCCGAGGCGGAGCGCGCGGCGGAGACCCCGACGCCCACGGTCACGTCGACGGCCACACGTCCCCTCCCGGTCGGCGTCCCCCTGCCGTCCGTTCCCGCGGCCCGCACGATGCCGACGCAGCCCACGGCGGGCAGCCCCACCCTCCGCGACGAGCCCAGGCCGACGGCCTTCCCCGGCCCCCGCAACGGCTGACCCCACCCACCGGACCGCTGCCCTCTCGCGCCTCCGCCAAGGCCGGGAGGGCAGCTTCACGCGACGCCCCTCCCCTCTCCCCGCCAGGGACGAGAGCACAACTGCACGCGACGCCCCTCACACTCCCCCGCCCAGGGCAAAGGGGCACCCTCACGCGGAGGCGCCGTTCCACCGCCTCATCCGATGTCCAACGGATCCACCCGCACCCGCACCGGCTCTCCCCCCGCCTCACGCGCGCCCTTCGCCCCGCGCGCCATGCGCGCCGCCTGCGCCGTCTTCAGCGAAGCGGCGAGAGCGGCCCCGCTGCCGGGCGGCACCCGGATCAGCACCCGCTCCCACAGCTCGGACCCGGGCGGCGCCCCCGCACCGCCCCTCGCCCCCCCGGAACCGGCAACGGCAGGACCACCGGCCCCACCGCCCCGCACCGGAACCGGCCCCAACACCACAGCGTCCCCCGGCAGTTCCGCGCCCGTCAGGAACTCCGTCAGCGCCTCCGGCGGACCGGACACCGATGCCATGCGCGACACCGGCGGGAAGCCCAGCTCGGCGCGTTCCGCGAGTTCACGTACCGCGTGGCCCACCGGGTCCCACCGCACCAGCGCCTGCACGGGCCGCAGGGTCGGCTCGGCCACGACCACCACCGTGCCGCCCGCGCCCTGCGGACGGACCAGTGACGCGGCGCCGACCCACCGCCGCAGCGCGTCCTCGCCCGCCCGCAGGTCGGGGCGGCCCAGCATGGCCCAGCCGTCGAGCAGCAGGGCGGCCGCGTAACCGCCCTCGGCCACGGGCTCCGCCCCCGGCGTGCTCACCACCAGCGCCGGCGCCCCGGGCACCGTGTCGAGGACCTGCTCACGGCCCGACGTCCGCACCGGCACCGCGGGGAACGCCCTGCCCAGCTCCTCCGCGGTCCTGCGCGCCCCGACGACCTGCGCCCGCAGCCGGAACCCGCCGCAGGACTCGCAGTGCCAGGCGGCCTCCTCCACCCCGCACCAGCCGCACCGCAGCGCGGACCCGCTCTCCTGTGCCTCCAACGGTCCCGCGCACCGCCTGCACCGCGCGGGCTCACGGCACCGCTCGCAGGCGAGCCGCGGCACATAGCCGCGCCTCGGCACCTGTACCAGGACGGGTCCGTGCTTCAGCCCCTCACGGGCGACCTGCCACGCCAGCGTCGGCAGCCGCGCGGCCCGGGCCGCCTCGTCCCGCGCGAGGTCCAGGTCGCCCACGGTCCGCACGAGCGGCGCGGCCCCCCGCACCTGCTCACGGTCGGCGACGAGCGGCGCGGCCCACCCGCTCTCGACGAGCTGCGCCGCCTCCACCGTGCAGCTCCAGCTCCCCAGAAGGAAGCCGCACTTGTCGCGCGTCGCCCGCAGTTCCAGCACTTCCCGCACATGAGGGAACGGGGCCCGGTCGTCGCTGTGGTTGGAGTCCCCGTCGTCCCAGACGACGACGAGCCCCGGGTTCCGTACGGGCGCGAACATGGCGGCCCGGGTGCCGACGACGGCCCGCACGGTCCCGCGCCGCACGGCGAGCCACTCCTGATAGCGCCGTTCCTGCCCGGCGTCGGCGGTGAGCAGCGCATGCTGCCCGGGGCCGAGCAGTTCGGTGAGCGCGGCGTCCACGCGCGCGGCGGGCCGTCCGGTCGGCACGACGACGAGCGCCCCCCGCCCCGAGGCGAGGGTGGCCTGGACGGCGCGGGCGATCTCCTCGGCCCACCGGGGTCCCGGCAGCGCCGTCCACACGGCGCGGGGTGCGCCCCCGGATGCGAGGGACCGCAGGAAATCCGGTCCGTGCCCGTACCTGCGCCAGCTTCCTGGTTCGGGCGCGGCCGGCGGGGCGGGCGGCTCGGGAGTCTTCTTGGCCTCAGCTCGCGCGTGCCGGGGCGGCACCGCGAGCTGCAGCACGTCGGCGAGGCTGCCCGCGTAACGGTCGGCCACGGCCCGCGCGAGGTCCAGGAGCCCCGGGTCGAGCACCGGTTCCGGCGACACGACCTGGGCCAGCGCCGCCAACGGCCCCGAGTAGTCGGTCTCCGCGCACCGCTCGACGATGAAACCGTCGATCAGCCCGCCCCCTTCGCGCCGCCCCTCCCGCACGTTCCGCGATCCGGCCCCGAACCGCACCCGGACCCGCACCCCGGGCTGCGCCACGGCGTCCAGCTCCTCCGGCACGGCGTAGTCGAAGTAGCGGTCGAGGTGCAGCACACCCTTGTCCACGAGCACGCGCGCGACCGGCAGCTCCTTGGCCAGCGCGGCCCCCCGCCAGGTCCGGGGCTTGGCACGCGGCACCTTGGCCCTGCGCACCGACTCACGGATCAGCGCAAGCTGCTCCGGCTCCTCGGCTCCCCCACCCTCGACCCCTTCGTTCTCCCTGCTCACAGCTGCATTCCTACCAGACCGCACTGACACGTCCGCACGGCCGCGAAAACGCCGAGGCCCGGCACCCCCGAGAGGGGTACCGGGCCTCGACCGTGACCGGGAGACGGCCTGGACTACACTCCCGCCGCCTTCCGCAGCGCCTCCACACGGTCCGTGCGCTCCCACGTGAAGTCGGGGATCGCACGGCCGAAGTGGCCGTACGCGGCGGTCTGCGAGTAGATGGGGCGGAGCAGGTCGAGGTCGCGGATGATTGCGGCCGGGCGCAGGTCGAAGACCTCGCCGATGGCCGTCTCGATCTTGTCCGTGTCGATCGTGGCCGTGCCGAACGTCTCGACGAAGAGGCCGACGGGCTCGGCCTTGCCGATGGCGTAGGCGACCTGGACCTCGCAGCGGGCGGCGAGACCGGCGGCGACGACGTTCTTGGCGACCCAGCGCATCGCGTAGGCGGCGGAACGGTCCACCTTGGACGGGTCCTTGCCGGAGAAGGCGCCGCCGCCGTGGCGGGCCATGCCGCCGTAGGTGTCGATGATGATCTTGCGGCCGGTGAGGCCGGCGTCGCCCATCGGGCCGCCGATCTCGAAGCGTCCGGTCGGGTTGACCAGCAGGCGGTAGCCCTCGGTCTCCAGCTTGATGCCGTCCTCGAGGAGGGCCTTCAGCTCGGGCTCGACCACGAACTCACGGATGTCGGGGGCCAGGAGCGAGTCCAGGTCGATGTCCGAGGCGTGCTGGGACGAGACCACGACCGTGTCGAGACGGACGGCCTTGTCGCCGTCGTACTCGATGGTGACCTGGGTCTTGCCGTCGGGGCGCAGGTAGGGGATGGTCCCGTTCTTGCGCACCTCGGAGAGGCGGCGCGAGAGGCGGTGCGCGAGGTGGATCGGGAGCGGCATGAGCTCCGGGGTCTCGTCGCAGGCGTAGCCGAACATCAGGCCCTGGTCGCCCGCGCCCTGCTTGTCGAGCTCGTCCTCGTCGCCCTCGACACGCTTCTCGTACGCCGTGTCGACGCCCTGCGCGATGTCGGGGGACTGCGAGCCGATGGACACCGAGACGCCGCAGGAGGCGCCGTCGAAGCCCTTCTTCGAGGAGTCGTAACCGATCTCGAGGATCTTGTCGCGCACGAGCTGCGCGATCGGCGCGTACGCCTTCGTCGTGACCTCACCGGCCACGTGGACGAGGCCCGTGGTGATCAGCGTCTCCACGGCGACCCGGGAGGTCGGGTCCTCCCGCAGAAGCGCGTCGAGAATGGTGTCGCTGATCTGGTCAGCGATCTTGTCGGGGTGACCCTCGGTCACAGACTCCGAGGTGAAGAGGCGCCGGGACACATCGCTCCCTGTGGTTGCAGCGGCTGCTGGCTGATCATGGGTGGACGGCCGGGAGCTGCGCCCGGCGTCGTCCGAGACCAGTTTATCGGTCACACTCGGCCGCCGGACCACATGTCTCGCCACTTGGGAGCCCTGTGACCTGCGACACTGCGTTGCGCGGTACGACGATCGGCCCTCCCCGGGAAGCCTCGTGCCCTATTTTGCCGGGTTTGAGGCGCCCGATGAGGCGAAGATGACATTGAGCCCTGCCCCGGGACGCCCCGTCAAGACAGACGCTCGAATATGGCCGAGTTCCGGATGGTGAGACAGAGGCGACAGAAAGTCGACAATAAGTGGGGTGGCGTCAGGAGAGGCGCTGCGCGACGAGGTCCCAGACGGTGTCCGCGAGGGCTTCCTTGGGTCCGTGCGGCACCGGCGTCTCGCTGCCGTCCGCACCGAGTACGACCGCCTCGTTCTCCTCCGAGCCGAAGGTCTTGCGCTCGCCGACCTCGTTGACGACCAACAGATCGCAGCCCTTGCGGGCGAGCTTGGCGCGGCCGTTGGCCAGCACGTCGTCCGTCTCAGCGGCGAATCCGACGATCACCTGGCCGGGGCGGGACCTCTCCCCCGCGATCTCGGCGAGGACGTCGGGGTTGCGGACCAGCGCGATCGGCGCGGGCTCCTGGCCGTCCTTCTTCTTGATCTTTCCTGTGGCGTACGTCTCGGGGCGGAAGTCGGCCACGGCGGCCGCCATGACCACGGCGTCGGCGTCGGCCGCGGCCTTCACGACGGCCTCGCGCAGCTGCACGGCGGTGCCGACCGGCACGACGTCCACGCCGGCCGGGTCGGGCAGCGCCGCGTTGGCGGCGACGAGTGTGACGCGGGCGCCGCGGGCGGCCGCGCTGCGGGCGAGCGCGTAGCCCTGTTTGCCCGAGGAGCGGTTGCCGAGGAAGCGGACCGGGTCGAGGGGCTCGCGGGTGCCGCCGGCGCTGACGACGACGTGGCGGCCCGCGAGGTCCTGGGCCAGGTCCTTGCGCGCGAGGACGCGGCGGACGACCTCGAAGAGCTCGACGGGGTCCGGGAAGCGGCCCTTGCCGGTGTCGACGCCGGTGAGGCGGCCGACGGCGGGCTCGACGACGAGAGCGCCCCTGCGGCGCAGCGTGGCCACGTTCTCCTGGGTGGCGGGGTGCTCCCACATCTCGGTGTGCATGGCGGGGGCGAAGACCACCGGACAGCGGGCCGTCAGGAGCGTGTTGGTGAGCAGGTCGTCGGCGAGTCCGTGGGCCGCCTTGGCGAGCATGTCGGCGGTGGCGGGGGCGACGACGACGAGGTCGGCGTGCTGGCCGATGCGGACGTGCGGCACCTCGTGGACGTCGGACCAGACCTCGGTGGAGACGGGGTGGCCGGAGAGCGCGGACCAGGTCGCGGCGCCGACGAAGTGCAGCGCCGACGCGGTCGGCACGACACGTACGTCATGGCCGGACTCGGTGAGCCGCCGCAGCAGCTCGCACGCCTTGTAGGCGGCGATGCCGCCGCTGACCCCCAGGACTACCTTCGGCTTCTCGGCCACTGCCTCTGTCTCCCCGCACTCGGATGCGTACTGCTCCATGACACACCACAGGCCCGGCAGTCGTACTGCCGGGCCTGTGGTGAAGGTACGAAACGCTTACTGCGCCGGGCCCTCGATGGCCTCCGACGTCAGCAGGCCCGCGTTGATCTCGCGGAGCGCGATCGAGAGCGGCTTCTCGTGGACGTGCGTGTCCACCAGGGGGCCGACGTACTCCAGGAGGCCCTCACCGAGCTGCGAGTAGTACGCGTTGATCTGGCGCGCGCGCTTGGCGGCGTAGATCACGAGGCTGTACTTCGAGTCGGTGGCTTCGAGCAGCTCATCAATCGGCGGGTTGATGATGCCCTCGGGCGCGGTGATGGAAGAGGACACTCTCTGCCTTCCGATGGGTCAAGTGATGTCAGGACCAGAAGTCGAGACACTGTTAAAGATCAAAGAACTTTCATCAAGGCTAGCAGCTCACGGGCCACGTCCTCGACCGAGGTATTGACCAGCGTCGTGTCGAACTCGGCTTCGGCGGCGAGCTCCACCTTGGCGGCGGCGAGCCTGCGCTCGATGACCTCGGGCGCCTCCGTTCCGCGGCCGGTGAGCCGGCGGACCAGTTCGTCCCAGCTCGGCGGGGCGAGAAAGACGAGCTGCGCCTCGGGCATCGACTCGCGCACCAGGCGAGCGCCCTGCAGGTCGATCTCCAGGAGGACGGGCTCGCCGGTCTCGAGGCGGTCGAGGACCGCGCGGCGCGGGGTTCCGTAGCGGTTGCCCGCGAATTCGGCCCACTCCAGGAGCTCGCCGTTGGCGATCAGCTTGTCCATCTCGTCATCGGAGACGAAGAAGTACTGGACACCGTGCTTCTCGCCCGGCCGCGGCTTGCGGGTGGTGGCCGAGACCGAGAGCCAGACCTCGGGGTGTTCTTTGCGCATATGAGCGACGACCGTGCTCTTGCCGACCCCGGAGGGGCCGGAGAGCACGGTCAGCCGCGGACGTACGTCCGGGGGCACGGGGGTCGTCCCCCGGGATGTTGCAGCCATGCAGCGATTATCCAGGTTCTCAGGAGTGCCTGAGAACATCAGCCGGCGGCACCCCCACCGAACTCTCGCTCGAGCGACGCGATCTGGTTGGAGCCGAGACCGCGCACACGGCGGCTCTCGGAGATGCCAAGTCGCTCCATGATCTGCTTGGCACGGACCTTGCCCACGCCCGGCAGGGACTCCAGGAGGGCGGAGACCTTCATCTTGCCGATGACATCGTTCTCCTGGCCCTGCTTGATGACCTCGTGGAGCGAGGCACCGGAGTGCTTGAGTCGATTCTTGACCTCGGCCCGCTCCCGGCGAGCCGCGGCGGCCTTTTCGAGCGCGGCTGCGCGCTGTTCAGGGGTAAGGGGCGGAAGAGCCACGCCTACGTCACCTCGGATGTCGAACTGTCGGATACGGACCGGTGAGGAACCTAGTCGCCCCACACCTGGTGAGCAACGTGCAACGCGCTTGCCCGTTCGCTCTCGTCGGAGACTAGCGGGCATGGCCGCCGGAGTCAGCGAGAACAGACGAAAAGTCCTGGTCAGCCTGCGCCGAGCCGTACATATCGGGCATTTCTCCCCGGTTTTGGCCGGAGAGCCGTCAAGGAAACATAAGGACAGGCCACGTTGCCCCGCTCAGCGCGGGTCGACAGCCGCCCTGATCTCGTCCGCGAAGCGCGTCGCGGAGTCCCGCAGGCCCGTGACGTCGGGCCCGTGCCGCAGCACTCCGCGGCTGACGTTCGGGACGACGTTGCGCACCGCCGCGCCGAACACCGAGGGAAGGTCGGCCGGGGTCGCGCCCTGGGCGCCGATGCCGGGGGCGAGGAGCGGGCCGTTGATCGCCAGGTCGTACGAGGACAGGTCCCCGAGCGTGGCGCCGACGACCGCTCCGAAGGACCCGAGGGGCTCCGCACCGGCGTTCTCGGCGGCGAGGTGGCCGAGGACCGTGGCGCCGACCGTGCGGCCGTCCTCGCGCACCGCGTGCTGCACCTCGGCGCCCTCGGGGTTGGAGGTGAGGGCGAGCACGAAGAGCCCGGCGCCGTTCTCGCGCGCGAGGTCGACGGCCGGCTTCAGGGAGCCGTAGCCGAGGTAGGGCGAGACGGTGAGCGCGTCGCTGAACAGGGGGGAGTCCTTGTGCAGGAAGGTCTCGGCGTACGCGGCCATGGTCGAGCCGATGTCGCCGCGCTTGGCGTCCATGACGATCAGCGCGCCGGCCGCCCGCAGCTCCTCGACGGCCTTCTCCAGGACGGCGATGCCCCGCGAGCCGAAGCGCTCGAAGAACGCGCTCTGCGGCTTGAACACCGCGACGGTCCCGGCGAGCGCCTCCACGACGGTCCGCGTGAACCGCTCGAGGCCCGCGATGTCGTCGTTGAGGCCCCACGCGGTCAGGAGCGAGGCGTGCGGGTCGATGCCGACGCACAGGGGGCCGCGCTCGTCCATGGCGTGGCGCAGGCGCGTACCGAAGGGCTCCAGGGGGCTCATGCGGTGACCTCGGGCTTCCTCACATCGGCGCCGACCGCGTCGGCGAGGGTGGCGTACGGGCTCGTGCGCAGGCGCGCGGCGAGGCCCTTGTGGATGGCGCGGCCCCAGAAGGGGCCTTCGTAGATGAAGGCGCTGTAGCCCTGGACGAGGGTGGCGCCCGCGAGGATGCGCTGCCAGGCGTCCTCGGCGTTCTCGATGCCGCCGACGCCCACGAGCGTGATCCGGTCGCCCACGCGCGCGTAGAGACGCCTCAGGACCTCCAGGGAGCGCTTCTTGAGGGGCGCGCCCGACAACCCGCCGGTCTCTCCGTAGAGGGCGGGTTCGGAGGCCAGGCCCAGGCTCTCGCGGGCGATGGTGGTGTTCGTGGCGATGATGCCGTCCAGGCCGAGCTCGACGGCGAGGTCGGCGACCGCGTCGATGTCCTCGTCGGCCAGGTCCGGCGCGATCTTGACGAGCAGGGGGACGCGGCGGCCTTCGACGCTGCGGTCGGCGGCCTCGCGCACGGCGGTCAGGAGGGGCCGCAGCGACTCGGTGGCCTGGAGGTTGCGCAGGCCGGGGGTGTTCGGCGACGAGACGTTGACGACGAGGTAGTCGGCGTGGCGGGCGAGTCGCTCGGTCGACTTCACGTAGTCGGCGGCCGCCTCCTCCTCGGGGACGACCTTGGTCTTGCCGATGTTCACGCCGACGACGGTCCGAAAGACGGGCGTACGGGCCGCCAGGCGCTCCGCGACGGCCGCCGAGCCCTCGTTGTTGAAGCCCATGCGGTTGATCAGCGCGCGGTCCGGGACGAGGCGGAAGAGGCGCTTCTTGGGGTTGCCCGGCTGGGGCTCGCCGGTGACCGTGCCGATCTCGATGTGGTCGAAGCCGAGCATCGACATGCCGTCGATCGCCACGGCGTTCTTGTCGAAGCCCGCGGCGAGCCCGAAGGGGCCGTGCATCCGCAGCCCGAGGGCCTCGGTGCGCAGCTCCTTGTGGCGGGGCGCGAGGACAGCGGCGACGAAGGTGCGCAGCACGGGGATGCGGGCCGCGAGGCGGATCCAGCGGAAGGCCGTGTAATGGGCCCGCTCCGGGTCCATGCGCTTGAAGACGAGATGGAAGAACAGCTTGTACATATGGGTCCTCGGGGGTCCTCAGGTGTGCTCACCAGAAGGGGGACACCGTTTTCCGGTGTCCCCCTCGTGGGCTGCTAGTCGCGGGTCGCGGTCAGGTGTTCCGCGTGTTCCTGGAGCGATCGGACGCCCACGTCGCCGTGGTTCAGCGCGTCGATGCCCTGGACGGCCGCGGCCAGCGCCTGGACGGTCGTCAGGCACGGCACGGAGCGGGCCACGGCGGCCGTGCGGATCTCGTAGCCGTCGAGGCGGCCGCCGGTGCCGTACGGGGTGTTGACGATGAGGTCGACGCCGCCGTCGTGGATGAGCTGGACGATGGTCTTCTCGCCGTTCGGGCCCTCGCCCTCGGACTGCTTGCGCACGACCGTGGCGTTGATGCCGTTGCGCTTGAGGACCTCGGCCGTGCCGGACGTGGCGAACAGCTCGAAGCCGTGCGCGACCAGTTCGCGCGCCGGGAAGATCATCGAGCGCTTGTCGCGGTTGGCGACGGAGATGAAGGCGCGGCCCTTGGTCGGCAGCGGGCCGTAGGCGCCGGCCTGCGACTTGGCGTACGCGGTGCCGAAGACCGAGTCGATGCCCATGACCTCGCCCGTGGAGCGCATCTCCGGGCCGAGGACGGTGTCGACGCCCGCGCCGTGGATGTCGCGGAAGCGCGACCACGGCATGACGGCCTCCTTGACGGAGATCGGCGCGTCCATGGGGAGCGTGCCGCCGTCGCCCACCGCGGGCAGCATGCCCTCGGCGCGCAGCTCGGCGACGGTCGCGCCGAGCGAGATGCGCGCGGCGGCCTTGGCCAGCGGCACCGCGGTCGCCTTCGAGGTGAAGGGGACGGTGCGCGAGGCGCGCGGGTTGGCCTCGAGGACGTAGAGGATGTCGCCCGCCATCGCGAACTGGATGTTGATCAGTCCGCGTACGCCGACGCCCTTGGCGATGCCCTCGGTGGAGGCGCGCAGGCGCTTGATGTCGAAGCCGCCGAGCGTGATCGGGGGCAGGGCGCACGCCGAGTCGCCGGAGTGGATGCCGGCCTCCTCGATGTGCTCCATGACGCCGCCGAGGTAGAGCTCCTCGCCGTCGTAGAGCGCGTCCACGTCGATCTCGATGGCGTCGTCCAGGAAGCGGTCGACGAGGACCGGCCGCGAGGGGCTGATCTCGGTCGACTCCTCGATGTACGCCGAGAGCCTGGTCTCGTCGTACACGATCTCCATGCCGCGGCCGCCGAGCACGTACGAGGGGCGCACCAGGACGGGGTAGCCGATCTCGTCGGCGATCGCCTTGGCCTCCGCGAACGTCGTCGCGGTGCCGTGCTTGGGCGCGGGCAGGCCGGCCTCCGCGAGTACGCGGCCGAAGGCGCCGCGGTCCTCGGCGGCGTGGATGGCCTCGGGCGAGGTGCCGACGACCGGCACGCCGTTGTCCTTGAGCGCCTGCGCGAGGCCGAGCGGGGTCTGGCCGCCGAGCTGGACGATGACGCCCGCGACGGGGCCCGCCTGCGTCTCGGCGTGGACGATCTCCAGGACGTCCTCGAGCGTGAGCGGCTCGAAGTACAGGCGGTCGGAGGTGTCGTAGTCCGTCGAGACGGTCTCGGGGTTGCAGTTGACCATCACGGTCTCGTAGCCCGCGTCGCTGAGCGCGAAGGAGGCGTGGACGCAGGAGTAGTCGAACTCGATGCCCTGGCCGATGCGGTTCGGGCCCGAGCCGAGGATGATCACGGCGGGCTTCTCGCGCGGGGCGACCTCGCTCTCCTCGTCGTACGAGGAGTAGAAGTACGGGGTCTTCGCGGCGAACTCGGCGGCGCAGGTGTCGACCGTCTTGTAGACCGGGCGTACGCCGAGCGCCTGGCGGACCTCGCGCACCACGTCCTCGCGCAGGCCGCGGATCTCGGCGATCTGGGCGTCGGAGAAGCCGTGGCGCTTGGCCTCGGCCAGCACGTCGGCGTCCAGGCGCTCGGTGGCGGCGAGCTCGTCCGCGATCTCCTTGATCAGGAAGAGCTGGTCGACGAACCAGGGGTCGATCTTCGTCGCGTCGAAGACCTCCTCGGGCGTGGCGCCCGCGCGGATGGCCTGCATGACGGAGTTGATGCGGCCGTCGGTGGGGCGCACCGCCTCGCGCAGCAGCTCGGCCTTGTCGCCGGGCTCACCGACGAAGGTGAACTGCGAGCCCTTCTTCTCCAGGGAGCGCAGCGCCTTCTGGAGGGCCTCGGTGAAGTTGCGGCCGATGGCCATGGCCTCGCCGACCGACTTCATGGTGGTCGTCAGGGTCGAGTCCGCCGACGGGAACTTCTCGAACGCGAAACGCGGGGCCTTGACCACTACGTAGTCGAGGGTCGGCTCGAAGGAGGCCGGGGTCTTCTCGGTGATGTCGTTCGGGATCTCGTCCAGCGTGTAGCCGACGGCCAGCTTGGCGGCGATCTTCGCGATCGGGAAGCCGGTGGCCTTGGAGGCGAGCGCGGAGGACCGGGAGACGCGCGGGTTCATCTCGATGACGATGACCCGGCCGTCCTCGGGGTTCACCGCGAACTGGATGTTGCAGCCGCCGGTGTCGACGCCGACCTCGCGGATGATCGCGATGCCGACGTCGCGCAGGATCTGGTACTCGCGGTCGGTCAGCGTCATCGCGGGCGCGACGGTGATCGAGTCGCCCGTGTGGACGCCCATCGGGTCGAAGTTCTCGATGGAGCAGACGACCACGACGTTGTCGTTCTTGTCGCGCATCAGCTCCAGCTCGTACTCCTTCCAGCCGAGGATGGACTCCTCGAGGAGCACCTCGGTGGTCGGCGAGAGGGTGAGGCCCTGGCCGGCGATGCGGCGCAGCTCCTCCTCGTTGTGCGCGAAGCCGGAGCCCGCGCCGCCCATGGTGAAGGAGGGCCGGACGACGACGGGGTAGCCACCGAGCTCGTCGACGCCCTTGAGGACGTCATCCATGGAGTGGCAGATGTAGGAGCGGGCGGACTCGCCGTGCCCGATCTTCTTCTTGACCTCTTCGACGACGCCCTTGAAGAGGTCGCGGTCCTCGCCCTTGTTGATGGCCTCGACGTTGGCGCCGATGAGTTCGACGCCGTACTTCTCCAGGACGCCCTGCTCGTGCATGGAGATGGCCGTGTTGAGGGCCGTCTGGCCGCCCAGGGTGGGCAGCAGCGCGTCGGGACGCTCCTTGGCGATGATCTTCTCGACGAACTCCGGGGTGATCGGCTCCACGTACGTGGCGTCGGCGATCTCCGGGTCGGTCATGATCGTCGCCGGGTTGGAGTTGACGAGGATGACGCGCAGGCCCTCGGACTTGAGGACGCGGCACGCCTGGGTGCCGGAGTAGTCGAACTCGGCGGCCTGGCCGATGACGATCGGGCCGGAGCCGATGACCAGGACGGACTGGATATCGGAGCGCTTAGGCACGCTGGCCCTCCATCAGGACGGTGTTCATCAAAGACGTGAAGCGGTCGAAGAGGTACGCGGCGTCGTGCGGGCCCGCGGCGGCTTCGGGGTGGTACTGGACGGAGAAGCCCGGCTGGTCGAGCAGCTGGAGGCCTTCCACGACGTTGTCGTTGAGGCAGACGTGGGAGACCTCGACGCGGCCGAACGCGGTCTCGCTCACCTTGTCGAGCGGCGCGTCCACGGCGAAGCCGTGGTTGTGCGCGGTGACCTCGACCTTGCCGGTCGTGCGGTCCTGCACCGGCTGGTTGATGCCGCGGTGGCCGTACTTCAGCTTGTACGTGCCGAAGCCGAGGGCGCGGCCGAGGATCTGGTTGCCGAAGCAGATGCCGAACAGCGGCGTCCTGCGCTTCAGGACGGCGGTCATCAGTGCGACGGGGCCTTCGGCGGTGGCCGGGTCACCGGGGCCGTTGGAGAAGAAGACTCCGTCCGGGGCGACGGCGTACACGTCCTCCTCGGTGGCCGTGGCGGGCAGCACGTGGACCTCGATGCCGCGCTCGGCCATGCGGTGCGGGGTCATGCCCTTGATGCCGAGGTCGATGGCGGCGACGGTGAACCGCTTCTCGCCGACCGCGGGGACGACGTAGGCCTCCTTGGTGGCGACCTCCTCGTACAGGCTGGCGCCCTTCATCTGGGGCTGGGCCTGGACGCGCTCGACGAGCTCGGCGTCGGCCGGCAGCGTCTCGCCGGAGAAGATGCCGGAGCGCATGGAGCCGCTCTCGCGCAGGTGGCGGGTGAGGGCGCGGGTGTCGATGCCGCTGATGCCGACGATGTTCTGGGCGGCCAGCTCGTCGTCGAGGGAGCGCTTTGCGCGCCAGTTCGAGGGGATGCGGGCCGGGTCGCGGACCACGTAGCCGGAGACCCAGATGCGGCCCGACTCGTCGTCCTCGTCGTTCCAGCCCGTGTTGCCGATCTGCGGGGCGGTGGCGACCACGATCTGGCGGTCGTACGAGGGGTCGGTCAGGGTCTCCTGGTAGCCGGTCATGCCGGTGGAGAACACCGCTTCGCCGAAGGTCTCCCCCACGGCCCCGTAGGCACGGCCGCGGAAGATGCGGCCGTCCTCCAGGACGAGTACGGCGGGAACCTTGCTGGCTCCCCTTGTGGAGGTCGTCATCGTGCGGTGCCTTCCGTAGTGCTGTTCTTGTCGATCATGTTGTTGAGCGTCTCGACCCACTCCGCCTGCTCGGCGGCGTGATCCGAGCGGAAGCCGGAGTCGAGCAGCCTGCCGCCGTGTTCCCACGTGACGATCAGGAG
Organism: Streptomyces sp. NPDC045678; assembly: GCF_056432085.1. Lineage (NCBI taxonomy): Bacteria > Bacillati > Actinomycetota > Actinomycetes > Kitasatosporales > Streptomycetaceae > Streptomyces > Streptomyces sp. NPDC045678. The sequence goes on along the minus strand of NZ_JBWKJS010000007.1, from coordinate 443,900 downwards.
ACCGCCCTCCGTGAGGACCTTGCCCGCGATGCCCTTGTCGAGGCGGGCCTCGCGCAGTCGCGCGGCCGGGATGAAGAAGTCGGTCGCGCCGGGGCGTACGACGTCCAGGCCCGCGTCGGTGAGCGTCAGCTCGACGCGGCTGCGGGTGCCGAGGCCGTGCGCCACGATGCGGTCGAGCCACTGCCCCGCCGTGGTCGAGCCGTGGTACCTGCCGCTCAGCTCAAGTTTCGCCGGACCCCGCTCGGTCGGCACGGCGGGCAGCTCGGGCAGGTCGCCCTGGAGCGTGCCGCGCCACTTCCAGCCCTCGCGCATCAGCCAGTAGACGAGCGCGATGAAGAGCAGCAGCCCCACGACCCAGCCGAGGCGCGCGGCCCAGTCGGTCACCTCCGCCGACTCCTTGTCGGCGGCCAGTTCCATAAGTGATGTCACGTGAGCTTCCCGTCGACGAGCGTGGCCCGGCCCCGGAGCCACGTGTGCGTGACGCGGCCCGGCAGCTCACGGCCCTCGTAAGGCGTGTTGCGGCTGCGCGAGGCGAAGCCCGCGGGGTCCACTGCCCCACGGTAATCGGCGTCGACCAGGACGAGGTTCGCGGGCTCACCTGCCGAGACGGGGCGCCCGTGACCGGCGGCTCCGCCGATCGCGGCGGGCTTGAAGGACATCCGGTCGGCGACGGCCTCCCAGGTGAGCAGGCCGGTCTCGACCATCGTCTGCTGCACCACGGAGAGGGCGGTCTCCAGGCCGACCATGCCCATGGCGGCCGCGGCCCACTCGCAGTCCTTGTCCTCGTGCGGGTGCGGGGCGTGGTCGGTGGCGACGATGTCGATCGTGCCGTCGGCGAGGGCCTCGCGCAGGGCCATCACGTCGCGCTCGGTGCGCAGCGGCGGGTTGACCTTGTAGACGGGGTTGTAGGAGCGCACCAGCTCATCCGTGAGGAGGAGGTGGTGGGGGGTTACCTCGGCGGTGACGTCGATGCCGCGGGACTTGGCCCAGCGCACGATCTCGACCGACCCTGCGGTCGACAGGTGGCAGATGTGCACCCTGGAGCCCACGTGCTCGGCGAGCAGCACGTCACGCGCGATGATCGACTCCTCGGCGACGGCGGGCCAGCCGCCGAGGCCCAGCTCGGCGGAGACGACGCCCTCGTTCATCTGGGCGCCCTCGGTGAGCCGCGGCTCCTGCGCGTGCTGCGCGACGACACCGCCGAAGGCCTTCACGTACTCCAGGGCGCGGCGCATGATCACGGCGTCGTCGACGCACTTGCCGTCGTCGGAGAAGACGGTGACTCCGGCGGCGGACTCGTGCATGGCGCCGAGCTCGGCGAGCTTCTTGCCCTCGAGGCCGACGGTGACGGCGCCGATGGGCTGCACGTCGCAGTAGCCGGACTCCTTGCCGAGCCGGTAGACCTGCTCGACGACGCCGGCGGTGTCGGCGACGGGGAAGGTGTTGGCCATGGCGAACACGGCGGTGTAGCCACCGGAGGCGGCGGCGCGGGTGCCGGTCAGGACGGTCTCGGAGTCCTCGCGGCCCGGCTCGCGCAGGTGGGTGTGGAGGTCGACGAGGCCCGGCAGGAGCACCTTGCCGTCGGCGTCGACGATCTCGGCGCCCTCGGCGGAGAGCCCCGCGCCCACGGCCTCGATCGTCTCGCCGTCGATGAGGACGTCCTGCGCCTCGCCGCCCAGCACCTTCGCACCACGGATCAGGATCTTGCTCATGTCGTTACTTCTCCTCGGAACCGGTGGGGCGGGCGTGGGTGACGGCGGGCTCGTTGCCGCCCAGAAGCAGGTAGAGGACGGCCATGCGGATGGAGACGCCGTTGGCGACCTGCTCGACGACCGTGCAGCGGTCGGAGTCGGCGACCTCGGCGGTGATCTCCATGCCGCGGACCATCGGTCCTGGGTGCATGACGATGGCGTGCTCGGGCATCTTCGCCATGCGCTCGCCGTCCAGGCCGTAGCGGCGCGAGTACTCGCGCTCGGTGGGGAAGAACGCGGCGTTCATGCGCTCGCGCTGCACCCGCAGCATCATCACGGCGTCGGACTTGGGCAGCACCCGGTCCAGGTCGTAGCTGACCTCGCAGGGCCACTGCTCGACGCCGACCGGCACGAGGGTGGGCGGGGCGACGAGGGTGACCTCGGCGCCGAGGGTGTGCAGCAGGTCGACGTTGGAGCGGGCGACGCGGCTGTGCAGGATGTCGCCGACCAGAGTGATGTGCTTGCCCGCCAGGTCCTGGCCGAGGCCGGCGTCGGGACCGACGAGGCGGCGCCGCATGGTGAAGGCGTCGAGCAGGGCCTGGGTGGGGTGCTGGTGGGTGCCGTCGCCCGCGTTGATGACGGCGGCGTCGATCCAGCCGGAGGTCGCCAGGCGGTAGGGCGCTCCGGAGGCGCCGTGCCGGATGACGACGGCGTCGACGCCCATCGCCTCCAGGGTCTGCGCGGTGTCCTTCAGGGACTCGCCCTTGGAGACGCTGGAGCCCTTGGCGGCGAAGTTGATGACGTCGGCGGAGAGGCGCTTCTCGGCGGCCTCGAAGGAGATCCGGGTCCGGGTCGAGTCCTCGAAGAAGAGGTTGACCACGGTGCGGCCGCGCAGGGCGGGCAGTTTCTTGATCGGCCGGTCGGCGACGCGCGCCATCTCCTCGGCCGTGTCGAGGATGAGGACGGCGTCGTCGCGGGAGAGGTCGGCGGCCGAGATGAGGTGTCGCATCATCTGCGTGTACTCCGGTGTGTGGAGGTCTGCGGGCGCGCGGGCGCGCAGGGGTGTGCCCCTGGGCCCGTGAGGGAGGAAACCGGTCTTACGCGGAGGCGGGCTTGGCACCGAGCAGCACGGCGTCGCGGCCGTCCTCCTCGGCGAGCTGCACCTTGACCGTCTCCCGCAGCGACGTGGGGAGGTTCTTGCCCACGTAGTCGGCACGGATGGGCAGTTCGCGGTGGCCGCGGTCGACGAGAACGGCGAGCTGCACCGCGCGGGGGCGGCCGATGTCGTTCAGCGCGTCGAGGGCGGCGCGGATGGTGCGGCCGGAGAAGAGCACGTCGTCGACGAGGACGACCAGGCGGCCGTCGATGCCGTCACCGGGGATGTCGGTGCGGGCCAGCGCGCGCGGGGGGTGCATGCGCAGGTCGTCGCGGTACATGGTGATGTCGAGGGAGCCGACCGGGATCGTGCGGCCGGTGATCTCTTCGAGCTTCTCGGCGAGCCTGCGGGCGAGGAAGACGCCACGGGTGGGGATGCCGAGGAGGACCACGTCGTCTGCGCCCTTGGCGCGCTCGACGATCTCGTGGGCGATGCGGGTCAGTACCCGCGCGATGTCCGGGCCCTCGAGTACGGGGCGCGCGACAGCGGAGTCTTTTGTGTCCTGCGTGTCCATATGAAACGGACCTCCTTCTCCGCCTCACGGGACGGACCTTAAAGGACGTCGAAATTGCGCCAGCCAGACTACCAGCACTTACGACCGGGCACGTCATCGGCCTCCACCGAAGGGGCGGTAAGGACCTTTCGGCTTGACGCAGGCAAGTAACGCTGCGTAACCTCACAGTGAGTTACCAGCCACGCGGCGGAGCCGCCTGATTGTCGCAGCGTCCGGGGAGCTATATGTCCAGCGAATACGCCAAGCAGCTCGGGGCCAAGCTCCGCGCGATCCGTACCCAGCAGGGCCTTTCCCTCCACGGAGTCGAGGAGAAGTCCCAGGGACGCTGGAAGGCGGTCGTCGTGGGGTCGTACGAGCGCGGCGACCGTGCCGTGACCGTGCAGCGCCTCGCCGAGCTGGCGGACTTCTACGGCGTCCCGGTCCAGGAGCTCCTGCCCGGTACGGCGCCCGGTGGCGCCGCGGAGCCGCCGCCGAAGCTCGTGCTCGACCTGGAGCGTCTTGCGCACGTCCCGCAGGAGAAGGCGGGCCCGCTGCAGCGGTATGCCGCCACGATCCAGTCGCAGCGCGGTGACTACAACGGCAAGGTGCTCTCGATCCGCCAGGACGACCTGCGCACCCTGGCCGTGATCTATGACCAGTCCCCCTCGGTCCTGACCGAGCAGCTGATCAGCTGGGGCGTCCTGGACGCGGACGCGCGCCGCGCCGTCGCCCACGAAGAGGTCTGACCCCGCTGCGGGAGACTTCAGCAGAAACGTACCGGCGGGGGGGGGGGGGGGGGGGGGGGGGGGGGGGGGGGAGGGGGGGGGGGGGGGGGGTTTGGGGGGGTGGGGGGGGGAGGAGAGGGAGGGGGGGGGGGGGGGAGGGG
>NZ_JBWKJS010000007.1:368564-439667 GCF_056432085.1 Streptomyces sp. NPDC045678 | reverse complement strand
ACGACCACCCCCCCCCCCCCCCCCCCCCCCCCCCCCCCCCCCCCCCCCCCCCCCCCCCCCCCCCCCCCCCCCCCCCCCCCCCCCCCCCCCCCGGCGGTTTTCTGTGTCTTTCCCGCAGCCGATTGACGCCACACCGGACAGAGGTTGTACGGAGAAAAAGTCGGAGGGCCCGCAGCGTATTGCTGCGGGCCCTCCGGATGACGATGCCGAGGCTTTACGCCCCGCCTGCTCTACGCCTCGTCGCGGCGCAGGGACGGCTTCAGATCCTTGAAGCGTCCGAGCAGACCGTTGACGAAGGACGGCGACTCGTCCGTGGAGAACTCCTTGGCGAGCTGGACCGCCTCGTCGATCACCACGGCGTCCGGCGTCCCGTCGACCCAGACGAGTTCGTAGGCGCCGAGCCGCAGGAGGTTCCGGTCGACGACCGGCATGCGGTCCAGGGTCCATCCGACGGCGTACTGCGAGATGAGTTCGTCGATGCGGCGCTCATGCTCCGCGTACCCCTCGACGAGCTCCATCGTGTACTCGCTCACCGGCGGCTGCCGGGTGTCGGACCGCGAGTGGCGCACCCAGTCGGCGAGAACCGTCAGGACGTCGGTGCCGCGCTGGTCTGCCTCGAAGAGGATCTGGAAGGCGCGCTTGCGGGCCGTATTACGAGCAGCCACGGTTAGCTGTTCACCCGGCCGAGGTAGCCGCTGTCACGGGTGTCGACCTTGATCTTCTCGCCGGTGGTGATGAAGAGCGGCACCTGGATCTGGTGGCCGGTCTCCAGCGTGGCGGGCTTGGTGCCACCGGTGGAGCGGTCGCCCTGGACGCCCGGCTCGGTCTCCTGGATGACCAGCTCGACGGCGGCGGGGAGCTCGACGTAGAGCACCTCGCCCTCGTGCTGGGCGACGGAGGCGGTGAAGCCCTCGATCAGGAAGTTGGCGGCGTCACCGACGGCCTTGCGGTCGACGTGCAGCTGGTCGTAGGTCTCCATGTCCATGAAGACGAAGTAGTCGCCGTCCATGTAGGAGAACTGCATGTCGCGCTTGTCGATCGTGGCCGTGTCGACCTTGACGCCGGCGTTGAACGTCTTGTCGACGACCTTGCCGGAGAGCACGTTCTTGAGCTTGGTGCGCACGAAGGCCGGGCCCTTGCCGGGCTTGACGTGCTGGAACTCGACGACGGACCAGAGCTGGCCGCCTTCGAGCTTGAGCACCAGGCCGTTCTTGAGGTCGTTCGTGGAAGCCACGGTTGCGGAATCTCCTGCACTGACTGACTGGTGGACGACCCCGGGCGCGCACGCGCCCATCAGAGCGCGAGCAGTTCCTTGGTCGTGATGGTGAGTAGCTCGGGTCCGCCGTCCGCCTCGGGGCGCACGACGAGCGTGTCATCGATCCGGACACCACCCCGGCCAGGGAGGTGAACCCCCGGTTCGACGGTGACCGGCACGCAGACGTCCAGTTTACCCATGGCCGCGGGCGCCAGTTGAGGGTCCTCCGCGATTTCGAGCCCCACACCGTGTCCGGTGATGGGAGAGAGCCCTTCCGCACAGCCCGCGGAGTCCAGTACGTGGCGTGCCGCGCGGTCGACGTCGCGGCAGGCGGCGCCGGGTGCGAGGGCCTCACGACCGGCCCGCTGCGCGGCGAAGACGACGTCGTACAACTCGATCTGCCAGTCGGCGGGTGACGTGCCGATGACGAACGTACGCCCGATCTCGCAGCGGTAGCCGCGGTAGCTCGCGCCCAGGCACACGGAGAGGAAGTCTCCCTCCTCGACCCGCCGGTCGGTCGGGCGGTGGCCGCCCCTGCCGGAGTTCGGTCCTGTGCCGACGGAGGTCGCGAAGGCCGGCCCGTCCGCGCCATGATCGACGAGGCGCCGCTCCAGCTCAAGGGCCAGGTGCCGCTCCGTTCGCCCCACGAGGATGGACTCGAGCAGCTCCCCCAGCGCCTGGTCGGCAATCTCGGCGGCGACCCGCAGACAGGAGAGCTCGTCCTCGTCCTTGACCAGCCGCAACTGCTCGACGGCGGTCCCGAGGTCCATGAGCCGCAGCCGAGGCGCGACGGATCCGACCGCCCGGTGCCGGGCAACGGTCAAGTGGTGTTCCTCAACGGCGAGCGCGTCAACACCCTGAGCGGTGGCGAGGTTGGCACCGGCGACGGCCGGATCGGCGCTCGGCTCGGGCAACAGCTGCACCCGGAGCCCCCCGTCGGCCCGCCCCTCCCCCGGCTCCCCGCCGGGTGGCCGCCCACACACCAGAACGTCGTCGTCCTGACCCTCACCGACGAGAAGCACGGCGCCGTCGGGCGCCGCACCCGCGAGATAGCGCACATTGGCGGGCCGGGAGACGAGCGCCGCCCCACCACCCCCGGCAGCACACCGTTCCCGAACCCGCTCCCTGCGGACCGCGTACACCTCTGACATGGGGCGAGCCTAAGATCCCGCCCGCCCGAGGGCCCGCCGGACGCGTCCGACCGGGCGTCACCCCCGTGCCGCACCCTCAGCTGTCGCAGCCGACTCCGTCACCGTCACGGTCGAGGTGCCTGCCGTAGCCGGGTTCGCCGCGGCGCACGGGGGCGGCACCGGCCGCGCGGGCCTCGGCGCAGTTCTGGTAGTACACGGAGCCCCCGCCGGAACCACCGCCGTCACCCGGCGCCGTGACGGTCGACCGTACGGTCGTGGTCACCTTGACCGTCTTGGTCGCCTCGACCGTCTTGGTGGACCGCACGGTGACCGTCGCACGCGGCCCGGGCTCCGCGGACCCGGAAGCGCTCGGCGATGCGGTGGCGGTCGCGGTCGCGGTGGTTGTGGCGGTCGCGGTGGCTTTCGTCTCGGCGTCGCCCGCGGCGGTGCCGTCGTCGCCGGCGCCCGCGCCGAAGCCCAGACCGAGGGCGAGGACGATCGCGGGGATCACGTACCGCTTCCGGGCCCACTTGGGTGCGGGGCCGCGGGCGTCGGGCGGAGTGCCGTACGGATGGGTCATGTCCTGCCCCTCGAGCGTATGCCAGGGGCAGGACCGTAGTACCGCGCTCAGGCGGCGTGAAGGAGGTGGGGAGGCACAGTGTCCCGATCGTGACCGACGGGCACCGCCACCCCCGCTACCACTGCGGCGGGCTGGCGATGGCTCGGGTCAGGACCTCGTCCAGGACTCGGGCCGTGGCGGGGACGTCCAGTTGGGAGTTGTCGATGATGGGGAGGCCCGAGCCGTACCAGCCCGCCATGCGGCCGTGGATGCGGGCGACCTCCTCGTCCGTGAGGCGGCGGTTGCCGCTGCGTTCCGCGTTGCGTTCCAGGACGATTTCCAGGCCGGGGAGGAGGACCACGGGGAGCAGGCCCGGGCCCACGTGCCGTTTCCAGCCGCCGAGGCCGACGACGGGGCGGTCCGGGAAGACCGCGTCGTCGAGGATGCACGAGATGCCGTTGGCCAGGAAGTTCCGCGCGGCGAAGCCGCAGGTGCGGCGGGCCAGGCGGTACTGCGCCTCGGAGTGGTCGTTCCAGCCCGTCTGGGGGTCGGCGAACCCCGAGCGCACCCATTCGCGTACGTCGTCCAGGCTGATGTGGGCCGTGGGCACACGGCGGTGCTCGGCCCAGTACTTGGCGACGCTCGTCTTGCCCGCGCCCGCGGGGCCGATGAGCAGCACGGCGAGCGTCGTGGCGCCGGTGTCCGGGGGAGCCGCTCCCTGCGGAGGGCTCGGCATGGCCACGGGGCCGCCGGGCGGGAGTTGGACGTGGCTCGTCGTGCCGGCGGCCGGCGGCGGCGAGTCGGGCGTCGGGGGGACCGGGCCCGGCCCGTGCGGGGGAGGCTGCGGGGCCGCCGGAGCGTGCGGCATCGGGGGCTGCCCCTGCGCATGTGCGGCGTGCGGGGCGGGACCGCCCGCGAACCCCGGCGCGGGAGGCGCGTGCGGCGCCGCTCCGGGAGGCGGAGCGGTCGGGTGGTGTGCGGCCTGCGACCAGCCGGTGGCCGGTCCGTGCCCCGGCTGATGGGGCGGCGGCAGCGGAGATCCCACTGCGTGCTGCATCCGGTGCCACTCCGTCTCGTGCGACTGTCGCTGGTAGGGCAGCGACCTGGCCGCCCGTTACCGAACGGTACCGTCCCCGGCCGCTGTTGTGTGAACGGCCGGGGAGGCCGTGACGTGCCCGTGGCCGAATCAGAAAGCCACGGTCAAGGGAGGCGGGAGCCCTTACTGGCCGACTTCCCCGTACGCGGCGAGGAGCACCGCCGGGTCGGGGCCCTCCAGGACCGTCGGCTTGCCGAGGCCGTCGAGGACGATGAAGCGCAGCAGGTCACCGCGGGACTTCTTGTCGACCTTCATGGTCTCGAGAAGCTTGGGCCACTGGTCGTAACGGTAGGTCAGCGGCAGACCGACCGATTCGAGCACCGTACGGTGACGGTCGGCCGTCGCGTCGTCCAACCGGCCCGCCAGCCGACCGAGTTCGGCCGCGAAGTGCATGCCGACGGAGACCGCGGCGCCGTGCCGCCACTTGTAGCGCTCGTTCTTCTCGATGGCGTGCGCGAGGGTGTGCCCGTAGTTGAGGATCTCGCGCAGGCCCGCCTCCTTCAGGTCGCCCGAGACGACCTCGGCCTTGACCCTGATGGACCGCTCGATGAGCTCGGCGGTGTGCGGCCCCGCGGGCGTACGCGCCGCCTCCGGGTCCGCCTCGATGAGCTCCAGGATCGCCGGGTCGGCGATGAAGCCTGCCTTGATGATCTCCGCGAGCCCGGAGACGTAGTCGTTCACGGGCAGCGAGTCGAGCGCCGCCAGGTCGCAGAGGACTCCGGCCGGCGGGTGGAAGGAGCCCACCAGGTTCTTGCCCTCGGCGGTGTTGATGCCGGTCTTGCCGCCGACCGCCGCGTCCACCATGCCGAGCACCGTGGTCGGCACCGCGATCCACCGCACCCCGCGCAGCCAGGTGGCGGCCACGAACCCGGCGAGGTCCGTGGAGGCGCCGCCGCCGACGCCGACGATGACGTCGCTGCGCGTGAAGCCGGACTGGCCGAGAGCCTTCCAGCAGTACGCGGCGACCTCCGCCGTCTTGGCCTCCTCGGCGTTCGGCACCTGGATGGCGACCGCTTCGTAACCCTGGTCGGCGAGGTCCTGGCGGAGCGCGTCGCCGGTCTCGGCGAGCGCCTCGGGGTGGATCACGGCGACCCGCTTGGCCTGGTCGCCGATGAGGCCGGGCAGCTCGCCGAGGAGCTGCCGACCGACCAGGACCTCGTACGGATCCGTGCCGGCGGCGCCACCGACGTGGATACGGGTGGGGGTCTGCTCCGTCGTCATGCTTCCTTCAACTCCAGTGCGTCGAGGACCGCCTGGGCGACCTCATCGGGGGTACGGCCGTCGGTGGGGACGACCACGCGGGCGACTTCGGCGTACAGCGGCCTGCGCGACTCCATCAGCTCGCGCCACTGCTTGCGCGGGTTGACCGCGAGCAGGGGGCGCGCCTGGTTGAGCCCGGTGCGCCGGACCGCTTCCTCGACGTCCATCGAGAGGCAGACGACGGGGTGCTCGGCGAGGAGCGCGCGGGTCGACTCGTCGAGGACGGCGCCGCCGCCGAGGGCGAGGATGCCGTCGTGCTCGGCGAGGGCCGTGGCGACCGCGTCCTTCTCCAGGGCACGGAAGTACGCCTCGCCCTCGTCGACGAAGATGTCGGAGATCTCCCGGCCCTGCGCTGCCACGATGTCGGCGTCGCTGTCCCGGAACGAGACGCCGAGACGTCCGGCGAGCAGCTCGCCCACGGTCGTCTTGCCGACGCCCATCGGTCCGACCAGGACCGCCTTGGGACCGGTCACCGGATCTGCAGGTTGTCGAGGTAGGACCGCACGTTGCGGCGCGTCTCGGGAACGCTGTCCCCGCCGAACTTCTCCGCGACCGCGTCGGCCAGCACCAGCGCGACCATCGCCTCCGCCACGATGCCTGCCGCCGGCACGGCACACACGTCCGAGCGCTGGTGGTGCGCCTTGGCGGCCTCACCCGTCGCCACGTCGATCGTCGCCAGCGCGCGCGGCACGGTCGCGATCGGCTTCATCGCCGCCCGCACCCGCAGCAGCTCACCCGTGGTCAGCCCGCCCTCCGTACCACCGGAGCGGCCCGAGGTCCGCTTGATGCCGTCCTCGGTGGTGACGATCTCGTCGTGCGCCTTGGAACCCGGCACGCGGGCGAGGTCGAAGCCGTCGCCGAGCTCGACACCCTTGATGGCCTGGATGCCCATGAGCGCGGCCGCGAGGCGTGCGTCCAGGCGCCGGTCCCAGTGCACGTGCGAGCCGAGCCCGACCGGCACCCCGTACGCGAGGACCTCGACGACGCCGCCCAGGGTGTCGCCGTCCTTGTGGGCCTGGTCGATCTCCGCGACCATCGCCTTCGACGCGTCCGCGTCCAGGCAGCGCACCGGGTCCGCGTCGAGCTTCTCGACGTCCGCGGGGGTCGGGTAGACGCCGTAGGGGGCCTTGGCCGCCGCCAGCTCCGTCACGTGCGAGACGATCTCGATGCCGGCCGTCTCCTTCAGGAACGACCGCGCCACCGCGCCGAGCGCCACCCGCGCCGCGGTCTCCCGCGCCGACGCGCGCTCGAGGATCGGACGCGCCTCGTCGAAGCCGTACTTCTGCATGCCCGCCAGGTCGGCGTGGCCCGGGCGCGGCCGGGTCAGCGGGGCGTTGCGGGCGAGATCGGCCAGCACCTCCGGATCCACCGGATCGGCCGCCATCACCTGCTCCCACTTGGGCCACTCCGTGTTGCCCACCATCACCGCGATCGGCGAGCCCATGCTCAGCCCGTGCCGGACCCCGCCCAGGAACGTGACCTCGTCACGCTCGAACTTCATCCGCGCACCCCGGCCATAGCCGAGCCGTCGTCGCGCCAGATGATCCGCCACCATCTCCGTCGTGACCGGAACGCCGGCGGGAAGACCCTCCAACGTCGCGACAAGCGCGGGTCCGTGCGACTCCCCCGCGGTCAGCCAACGCAACCTGCTCAACGGTGCTCCTCATGCTCGCGCCTCGAACTGCTGTCTTCGACGGCGCGGCCGGGTGCGCGGCCCTGGCCCGCCACCCCCGATCCTCCCACGACCTGAGGGGCGACCCGGCGTCCGGTCCATCTGACGGACGTCCCTCGGTCGCGCCTCGACCGCGGCGCGACCAGGGATTTACCGTGCGGCCAGCGCGTGCTCCCCCGCCTTGCGCATGGCGGCGAGGGGCGCGGGGGCCTGTCCCGTCATCTGCTCGACCTGGAGCACGGCCTGGTGCACGAGGAGGTCGAGGCCGCTGACCACGGCCCCTCCGTACGCCGACCAGCGGGCGGCGAGCTCGGTGGGCCACGGGTTGTACAGCACGTCGAAGAGGGTGGCGGGCCGCTCGGGCACGGTGGCCGACAGCGCGTCCGTGGTGCCCGCCGGCGTCGTGGCGATCACCAGCGGTGCCCGCAGCGCCTCCGCCGCGTCCTCCCAGGACTCGGTCCTGACCCGCACGTCGAGGCGGTCGCCCCACTCGCGCATCTCGGCGGCACGGGCGTCGCTGCGCACGTATGCGACGACCTCACCCGTGCAGATCCGCGCCAGCGCGGCGAGCGCGGACGACGCGGTGGCACCGGCGCCCAGGATCGCGGCCGACTCGACCTGCTCGATGCCCCGCTCACGGAGCGCGGCGACCATGCCGGGAATGTCGGTGTTGTCACCGACACGTCGGCCGTCCTCGCCGAACACCACCGTGTTCACCGCCTCGACGGACGCCGCGGTCTCGCTGACCCGGTCGAGCAGCGGAATGATCGCCCGCTTCAACGGCATGGTCAGCGAGAGCCCGGCCCATTCGGGCCCGGTCTTCTCGATGAATTCCGGCAGCGCCGCCTCGTCGATCTCGAAACGGTCGTACGCCCAGTCGGTCAGACCCATTTCGTCGTACGCGGCGCGGTGCAGCACCGGGGAGAGGGAATGGGCGATCGGGGAGCCGAGAACCGCGACTCGTCGCTTTTCCGCGCTCACTGCCCCTCCAGGTATTTCTTGCGGTTCTGGTTCTGTTCCTCGTTCGTCTCGGCGAAGAGCGTCTTGTCCTCGCTGACGGAGACGAAGTAGTACCAGTTGCCCTTGGCGGGATGCAGCGCCGAATTCAGCGCCACCTCGCCCGGGTTTCCGATCGGTCCGGGCGGGAGGCCCTTGATCTTGTATGTGTTGTACGGGTCGTTGAGCTTGCGGAGGTCGTCGACCGAACCCGTCGCCAACTCGGACTTGCCGCGCAGGTAGTTGACGGTCGAGTCGAAGTCCAACAGGCCGTACGTTTCGGTGTTGTTGGGCTTGAGACGGTTGTAGACGACCGTGGCGACCTTCTCGAAGTCGTGCTTGTACTTGCCTTCGGCCTGGACCAGGCTCGCCACGGTGAGGACCTGGAGCGGATCCTTCAGGTTGAGTTCCTGGGCCTTCGACTTCAGGCCGAGCTCGTCGTACTTCTCCGTCGCGTGGGACACCATGTTCTTGAGGACGTCCGCGGGCTTCTGCCCCTTGGCGACCGGATAACTGGAGGGATAGAGGAATCCTTCCAGAGGGTCCTTGATGTCCTTGTTCGTATTGGCCCAGTCCGGAAGTCCGAGACTGCGCCAATCCTTCTTGGCGACATTCTCCGTGGTGCCCTTGGGGACATGGAGGCGGCTGTCGATCTGCGCGTAGACCCAGACGTTCCGCTTGCCCTCGGGAATGATGAGGTTGCTGCGGCTCTTCGGGCTGAGCATCAGCGCGACGGCGCTCTTGGCGGACATCTGCTTCTTGAGCGTGTAGACGCCCGACTGGATGGACTGTCCGTCCGGGTGCCTCTTCTGGGCGGAGACGAACGCGTCGACGCTCTTGACGACACCTGCCGCCTTGAGCTTCTGGCCGATCGCGTAGCCGCCGGAGTCCTTGGGGATCTCGACGATGGCCGTGCCCGAGCCGTCGCCCGCGAAGTCCGGCGCCGTGCCGAAACGGTCCTGGTAGAACTGGTAGCCGAAGTAGCCGACGCCGCCGAGGCCACCCGCGAAGACAAGGGTGACGACCAGACAGGCGCATCCGCTGCGGCGCTTCTTGGGCTTCTTGCCGCCACGCCCGCGGCGGTCGCCCCGGCGGCCGGGGTCGTCATCGTCGTCGTCTCCGCCACCGGCGAAGAACGCGTGCTCTCCCTGGTCGGGTCCCGGGTCCCAGTCGCCCTGCGACTCCGGCTCGGGCTCGGCGGGCGCGGACCGACGGCGGCCGGGCGGCTCCGGCGGGGAGTAGGCGTCGGGCGTGGAGTAGTAGTCGTGACTCTCCGAGCCGTACCCGGGCTGCTGGCCGCCGTACGGGTCCATGGGGTCGCCGCCGTACGGGACCTGCCCCTGCCCGTTGGTGTCCCAGCCGCCGTTCGAGTGTCCCTGGTCAGAACCGCCGTTGTACCCCTGATCGGGGTTTTCGTTGTAGCCGTACGCGGCCCCGCCGTCGTACTGCTGCTGCCCGTCGTACTGCTGCTGACCCTCGTACTGCTGCCGGCCATGGGCCTGCTGCTGTCCGGTGCTCCACTCCCCGCCGTACTGCTGGGACTGGTGAGGCTGCTGATGCTGGTGCGGCTGCTGCGGGTGGTACTGCCCCTGGCCGCCGTAGGTGGACGTGCCGCCCGCGGGCTGCTGTCCTCCCCATCCGCTGTCCCCGTACAACGGGTCCTCCGGATGCCACGGTTCGGAGCCTGGGCCCCGGCCATACTCAGTCATCGATCCCCTACATGCCGCGAGGCGGGGCCGCCGTCGGGATGGCCGGGCAACCGTTCCGCCTCTTGATGCTGTGCGGCAGCTGTTCGAACACCGCCGCATCGCGCGGAACGTTACCGTATCGCGATCAGATGACCACTTCGACGCCCTCGCCGGGAGCTTTACCTGACGCCCGTTCGGACTCCAGTGCCTGCTGAAGGATGATCACGGCCGCCGCCTGATCGATGACAGACCTGCCCTTTTTGGACTTCACACCGGAGGCGCGCAGTCCCTGACTGGCCGTCACTGTGGTCATCCTCTCGTCCACGAGCCTCACCGAAATGGGGGCGACCATGCGGGCGAGCTCCTGGGTGAACGAGCGGACCTTGGCGGCCGCCGGGCCCTCGCCCCCGTTGAGGGAGCGAGGGAGGCCGACGACGATCTCGATCGGCTCGTACTCGTCGGCGAGCTGCTTCAGCCGGCGCTGCGCCGCCGGGACGTCGCGCCCCGGCACCGTCTCCACCGGCGTGGCGAGGATCCCGTCGGGGTCGCACGAGGCGACCCCGATCCGGGCGTCACCGACATCGACGGCGAGCCGCCGACCCCGGCGCATGCCCTGTGCAGGCTCGGTCATCAGGCCGTCTCGGTGACGAGGCGCTCGACGGCGGCGATGGCCTCGGGCACCGCGGCCGCGTTCTGACCGCCGCCCTGGGCGACGTCCGGCTTTCCGCCGCCACCGCCGCCGAGGGTCTTGGCGGCCGTGCGGACCAGGTCGCCGGCCTTGAGGCCGCGCTCACGGGCCGCCTCGTTGGTCGCGATGACGGTCAGCGGGCGGCCGTTGGCCGTGGTGAAGAGGGCCACGACGGCAGCGCGATCGCCCTGGATGCGGCCGCGCACGTCGAGGACCAGCTTGCGCAGGTCGTCGGCGCCCGTGCCGTCCGGCACCTGGCCGGTGACGAGGGCGACGCCCCGTACGTCCTTGGCGGACTCGACGAGACCGGCGGCGGCCTGGAGGACCTTCTCCGCGCGGAACTTCTCAATCTCCTTCTCGGCGTCCTTCAGCTTGGCGAGCATGCCGGAGATCTTCTCGGGAAGCTCCTCGGGACGGCCCTTGACCAGCTCCTGGAGCTGGGCGACGACCGTGTGCTCCTTGGCGAGGAAGTTGTACGCGTCCACGCCGACCAGCGCCTCGATGCGGCGCACGCCGGAGCCGATGGAGGACTCGCCGAGCAGCTTCACCAGGCCCAGCTGGGCGGTGTTGTGCACGTGCGTGCCGCCGCAGAGCTCCTTGGAGAAGTCGCCGATGGTGACGACACGCACGCGCTCGCCGTACTTCTCGCCGAACTCGGCGATGGCGCCCTGCTTCTTGGCGTCGTCGATCGACATGACCTCGGCCTGCACGTCCAGTTCCCTGGAGAGCACCGAGTTGATCTTCTGCTCGACGTCCGTCATCACGGCCGTGGGCACGGCGGACGGCGAACCGAAGTCGAAGCGGAAGCGGCCGGGCTGGTTCTCCGAACCGGCCTGGGCGGCCGTCGGGCCGAGCGCGTCGCGCAGCGCCTGGTGCGTGAGGTGCGTGGCGGAGTGGGCGCGGGCGATGGCCCGGCGGCGGTGCGAGTCGATCGAGGCCCAGACCGGGGCGCCGACGGTGATCTCGCCGACCTGGACGACACCCTTGTGGACGTGGACGCCGGGCACCGGCTTCTGCACGTCGCGGATCTCGACGACGGCACCGCTGTCCACGCGGATGCGGCCGGTGTCACCGATCTGGCCACCGCCCTCGGCGTAGAACGGGGTGCGGTCGAGGACGATCTCGACCTCGTCACCCTCGGTGGCCGCGGGCGAGGAGACGCCGTTGACCAGCAGGCCGACGATCTGGGCCTCGTTCTCCGTGAGGGAGTAGCCCGTGAAGTCGGTGGCGCCGGAGGCGTCGGCGATCTCGCGGTAGGCGTGCAGGTCGGCGTGGCCGGTCTTCTTGGCCCTGGCGTCGGCCTTGGCGCGGTCCCGCTGCTCCTTCATCAGGCGGCGGAAGCCGTCCTCGTCCACGGAGAGGCCCTGCTCGGCCGCCATCTCCAGGGTGAGGTCGATGGGGAAGCCCCACGTGTCGTGCAGCAGGAACGCCTTGTCGCCGGAGAGGACCTTGCCGCCGGCGGCCTTGGTCTCGGTGACGGCGGTGTCGAGGATGTTCGTGCCGCCCTTGAGGGCCTTGAGGAAGGCGGCCTCTTCGGCGAGGGCGACGGTCTCGATGCGCTTGCGGTCGGTGATCAGCTCGGGGTACTGCTGCCCCATCGTGTCGATGACGACGTCGACGAGGTCCTTGACGACCTGACCGGTGGCGCCCATCAGGCGCATGTTGCGGATGGCGCGGCGCATGATGCGGCGCAGCACGTACCCGCGGCCCTCGTTGCCGGGGGTGACGCCGTCGCCGATGAGCATCGTCGACGTACGGATGTGGTCGGCGACGACGCGCAGGGAGACGTCCGAGCCGTGCTCCGCGCCATAGCGCACGCCGGTCAGCTCGGTGGCCTTGTCCATGACGACACGGAGGGTGTCCGTCTCGTACATGTTCTGCACGCCCTGGAGGATCATCGCGAGGCGCTCGAGACCGAGGCCCGTGTCGATGTTCTTCGACGGCAGCTCGCCGAGGATCGGGAAGTCCTCCTTGCCGTCGCCCGCGCCGCGCTCGAACTGCATGAAGACCAGGTTCCAGATCTCCACGTAGCGCTCGTCGTTGACGGCGGGGCCGCCCTCTTCGCCGAACTCGGGACCGCGGTCGTAGTTGATCTCGGAGCACGGACCACAGGGTCCGGGCACGCCCATGGACCAGAAGTTGTCCTTCTTGCCCAGGCGCTGGATGCGCTCGGCGGGGACGCCGACCTTCTCGCGCCAGATCTGCTCGGCCTCGTCGTCGTCGAGGTAGACGGTGATCCACAGGCGCTCGGGGTCGAGGCCGAAGCCGCCCTTGTCGACCGGGCTGGTCAGCAGCTCCCAGGAAAGCGTGATGGCGCCTTCCTTGAAGTAGTCACCGAAGGAGAAGTTGCCGCACATCTGGAAGAACGTGCCGTGGCGCGTGGTCTTGCCGACCTCTTCGATGTCGGGCGTGCGCACGCACTTCTGCACGCTGGTGACGCGCGGGGCGGGCGGCTTGACCTCACCCAGGAAGTAGGGCTTGAACGGCACCATGCCTGCGGGAACGAGCAGCAGAGTCGGGTCGTCCGCGATGAGCGACGCCGAAGGGACGACGGTGTGCCCGCGCTCCTCGAAGAAGCTCAGCCAGCGGCGGCGGATTTCAGCCGACTCCATCAGTGGTCCTCATTCCGGTTGTACTGCGTCTTCATGTCGTTCTTGTAGCTGCTGTGGCTCTCGATGACCGCGAAGCGGCGCGGCGGGGCCAGTTCGGCGTCGGGATCGTTCTGCAGGCCCAGCGCCTCACCCAGTTCCGCTTCGCGCTCGGCCATGCCGTCGCGGATGTCGAGTGCGAAGTCCTTCAGGCGGTGACCCGTCTCGATCGCCTTGTTCGCGGCCTGCGCGGCGAGGCTCTCGGGGGTCAGCTGCTTGAGCTTGCGGTTGACCTTGGTGGTGGCCCATACGCCGGCGGCTGCGCCCGCGGTGAACCAGAACGTACGGCGGAACATCGCTGCGTCAGTCCCTCTTGGTCCGATTGGCCCGCTTGGTCCGCCGCGCGGACGGAACGGTGCGGCCCACGATCACCGTACGACGGGACGGCTTGGCGGGCATGTCCTTTGTTTCGGGGGCGGCCTTGCGGCTGATGGCCCTGCGCACTCCGTAGCCGAACGCGGCGACCTTGACGAGCGGGCCACCGAACGTCGAGGCGACCGTCGTGGACAGCGCCGACGCGTTCGACGTGACCTCCTGGACGTCGGAGGCGATGGCGTCGACCCGGTCGATCTGCGTCTGCGCGGTGCGCACCGCGGTGGAGGCGTCGGCCAGGAGGGGGACCGCCTGCTCGGTCACGTCCGCGACGAGCTTGGTGGTCGCCCTGAGCGTCTGGGCCAGCCTCGCCAGTGCCACCGCGAGGAAGGAGACCAGGATCGCCCAGAAGACAGCCACCAGGATCCCGGCAACCTCTCCACCGGACACTTGGCACCGCTCCCTGGATCTCGTCCCTGAACTTCGTTCTGAACATCGAAAAGTCGTCCCCCGAGCCTATCGCGCCGGGGGCGTCGCTCCGTACCGCATTCCCCCGCGCGCTTCCAGGAGTTGCCCGAAGCGATTGTACGGAACGCTTACGGCTCAGTACGCTCCGTACCCTATGCGACCCTCTCAGCCCGGAAATCTTCCCCCGGAACTGAACGCCTTCGTCGGGCGGGACACCGAACTCGCCGAACTCGCCACGGCTTTGGAGACGGGACGGCTGGTCACGGTGACGGGGGTCGGCGGAGTCGGGAAGTCGCGGCTCGCCGTGCGGGCGGCGGCACGCAGCAGACTGCGCGACGGCGCCTGGCTCGTGGATCTCACGGCGCTGCGGGACGCCGAACTCCTTGAGCACGCGGTCGCCGACGCCCTGGGGCTGACGGACCATACGAAGCGGCCGCCGCGCCAGGTGCTGCTCGGGCACCTCGCGGAGCGGGAACTGCTCCTCGTCGTCGACGGCTTCGAGCTCCTCGTGGACGCCTGCGCCTCGCTGGTGCGCGATCTGCTGGTGCACTCCCCCGGCCTCCGGGTGCTCGCGGTGGGGCGCAGGCCGCTGGAGATCGAGGGCGAGCGGCTCTTCCCGCTCGCGCCGATGCCGGGCCCGGACGCGGCCGCGCTCTTCACGGACCGGGCGGTGACGGGGCTGCCCGGCTTCGCCCTCGATGACGGCAACCGCGCGGACGTCATGGAGCTGTGCCGCCGTCTCGACGGGATCCCGCTCGCGGTGGAGCTGGCCGCGGGACGGCTGCGGGCGCTCTCGCCCGCGCAGCTGCTCGCCCGGCTCGACGACCGGTTCCGGCTGCTCACGGGCGTACGACGCGACGCGCTGCTGCGGCATCAGACGCTGCGCACGGCCATCGGCTGGAGCCACGAGCTGTGCGCGCCCCGGGAGCGGCTGCTGTGGTCACGCCTCTCGGTGTTCGCCGGACAGTTCGACCTGGAGGCCGCCGAGTACATCTGCGCCGGGGACGGACTGCCCGCCGAGGACGTGCTCGACGTCCTGGACGAGCTGCTGGCCCAGTCCGTCGTGAACCGTGAGGACGGCCCTTCGGGCGTGCGCTACCGCATGCTCGACACCGTCAGGGCCTATGGCGCCGACTGGCTGGAGGCGGCGGGCGAGAGCGACCGGATGCGGCGCAGGCACCGCGACTGGTACATGGGGCTCGCCACCTGGTGCGAGCTGGACTGGTTCTCGCCGCGCCAGCCGGAGGTCGCCGCTCTCGTCGATCTCGAACTGCCCAATCTGCGTGCCGCGTTGGAGTTCTGCCTGACCGAGGGCGACCAGGCCCATCTGGGGCAGTACCTCGCCGGCACGCTCTGGTTCTACTGGGCGGGCTGCGGCCGTCTCGCGGAGGGCAGGCACTGGCTCGACCGGGCCCTGGAGCTCGACGGCGGGCACGACGACTCCCGGCTCAAGGCGCTGTGGGTGCTCGGCTACGTCGCGGTGCTGCAGGGCGACACGGTCGCCGCGCTCGCCGCCCTGAACGAGTGCCGTGACGGCGCGGAGCGCACGGGCAGCGCGCTCGCGGCGGCGTACGCGGAGCACCGCATCGGCTGTCTGGCCCTGGTCACGGACGACCTGCCGCGCGCGGAGGCGCTGCTGCGCTCGGCGCTGGAGCGGTACCGGGAGATCGGTGAGCTCAACAGCAACGTCGTCATGGGGCAGACCGAGCTCGCCATGGCACTGGCCTTCCGGGGTGAGCTCGCGGTCGCGGTGGAGCTCTGCGAGGAGGTGCGCCGGATCTGCGACGACCACGGCGAGCGCTGGACCCTCGCCTACGCCCTCTACGTACTGGGTTTCGCTGCGTGGACCCGCGGCGAGGCGGGGACGGCGCGGGAGCTGCTCGCCGAGTCGCTCCGCCTCGATCACCGTTTCCACGACCTGCTCGGCACGGTCCTGTCCATCGAGCTGCTCGCCCTGTTCACCGCGGCGGAGGGCGATCCGGCGGAGGCGGCGGTCCTCCAGGGCGCTGCGGCGAGCATCTGGCCGTCGGTGGGGCTGCCGCTGTTCGGCTCGGTGCACTTCGGCGGGCCGCATCTGATGTGCGAGCGGCAGGCACGCGAGGCGCTCGGCGACGTGCGGTACGAGGAGTGCGTGCGGGCGGGTGCGGGCCTCGGCCTGGACGCGGCGGTCACCCGGGCGCTGAACAGCGGCCCCGGAAACGAGCGAACCCGCCGCCTGCCCCGCCAGGAAGGGCGGGGAGGCGACGGGCTGCAGCAGGGTGAGCTACGTCCGGGTCAGCGGGCGTAGTACTCGACGACGAGCTGCTCGTCGCAGATCACGGGGATCTCCTTGCGGTTCGGGTCGCGGTCCAGGCGGAAGGCCAGGGCCTTCAGGTTCACCTGGAGGTAGCGCGGGGTCTCACCGTCGGGGGCGAAACCACCCTCGCGCGCAACCTGGAACAGCGGCTTCTCGCGGCTGCGCTCGCGGACCATCACGACGTCGTCGGGACGGACGCGGTACGACGGCTTGTCGACCTTGCCGCCGTTGACCTCGATGTGGCCGTGCACGACCATCTGGCGGGCCTGGTAGATCGTGCGGGCGATGCCCGAACGCAGAACCAGGGCGTCGAGGCGACGCTCCAGCTCGATGACCAGGGCCTCACCGGTCTTGAGCTGCGTCTTGGACGCACGCTCGTAGGCACGGACGAGCTGGCGCTCCGAGAGGTCGTACTGCGCGCGCAGCCGCTGCTTCTCGAGCAGACGGACCTTGTAGTCCGAGTTCTGCTTGCGCCCACGGCCGTGCTCGCCCGGCGGGTAGGGGCGGGCCTCGAAGTACTTGACGGCCTTCGGGGTCAGCGCGATGCCGAGGGCACGCGACTTCTTGACCTTGGGGCGGGACTGGTTCGGCATGAACCAACCTCTCTGTTCTCTGTGAAATCGGCTTCACCAGGGTTAGGGGAGGTCGCAATCCGCAGCCTGGGAAACCTCGCGGGCCGTGGGCTCGAAAGCCGTGGGGCCGTGAGGCAGCCGCTCCCTGGTCTGGGCACAATGTGCAGCACGCGAGTGGCCCACCGACCGATTCCCGGGGCTGTGGGCTCCGGGTGGTGGTGGGCTGCCCGCGACACCTTCAACGGTGCGCGACGCTCCTGGATCCCCTCGCCTCACGGCGGCGGGGTTCCGGCTGGATGTCCCGTTCTGGTGGTGCCGGTACGAGACCGGACACGGGACGCAGCACTTCGGGCAAGTGTACCGGGTGCGGCGAGGTGCCTCAGCCGCGGGTGTCCGGCCCGTACCTCAGCCCTCGGACTGTTCGCCCTTGAGGCGGGCGCGGACCCGCTCGACCACGTCGGCGTACCGGGCCTCCGCCCCGTACCTCGTCGGCTGGTAGTAGCGCTTGCCCTCGATGGTGTCCGGTGCGTACTGCTGGGTGGCGATGCCGCCGGGGACGTCGTGCGGATACACGTACCCCTGGGCGTGGCCCAGCTTGGCCGCGCCCTTGTAGTGCCCGTCGCGCAGGTGGGGCGGGACGGGGCCCGCGAGGCCGCCGCGGACGTCGGCCTGTGCCTGCTGGATCGCGATCGTCGCGGCGTTCGACTTCGGGGCCAGGGCCAGGGCGATCGTGGCGTGGCTGAGGGTGAGCGCGGCCTCCGGGAAGCCGATCATCGCGACGGCCTGGGCGGCGGCGACCGCGGTGGGCAGCGCCGTCGGGTCGGCGAGGCCGATGTCCTCGCTGGCGGAGATCATCAGGCGCCGGGCGATGAAACGGGGGTCCTCCCCCGCCTCGATCATGCGGGCCAGATAGTGCAGGGCGGCGTCCACGTCCGAGCCGCGGATGGACTTGATGAGGGCGCTCGCCACGTCGTAGTGCTGGTCGCCGTCGCGGTCGTACTTCACGGCGGCCCGGTCGACGGACTCCTCCAGGGTCTGGAGGGTGATCGCCTCGTCGCCCTTGGCGAGCGCCGAGCCCGCGCCCGCCTCCAGCGCGGTGAGCGCACGCCGGGCGTCGCCGCCCGCGATCCGCAGCAGGTGCTCCTCCGCCTCCTCGGGCAGCTCGACCGCGCCGGCCAGGCCCCGCTCGTCGACGAGCGCCCGGCGCAGCAGGCCGCGCAGATCGTCGTCGGTGAGCGGTTCGAGGGTGAGGAGCAGGGAGCGGGACAGGAGCGGGGAGATGATCGAGAAGTACGGGTTCTCGGTGGTCGCCGCGATCAGCGTGACCCAGCGGTTCTCCACGGCGGGCAGCAGGGAGTCCTGCTGCGCCTTGCTGAAGCGGTGGATCTCGTCGAGGAAGAGGACGGTCTCCTTGCCGTGACCGCCCATCGCCCGGCGGGCGCCGTCGATCACGGCGCGCACTTCCTTGACGCCCGCGGTGATCGCGGAGAGCTCGACGAAGCGCTTGTTGGTGGCTTTGGAGACCACGTACGCAAGGGTGGTCTTGCCGATGCCCGGCGGGCCCCACAGGAACACCGAGGAGGGTCCGGCGGGTCCTCCGCCGCCCTCGCCGACGAGGCGGCGCAGGGGCGATCCCGGCTTCAGCAGGTGCTGCTGGCCGACGACCTCGTCGAGGGTGCGGGGGCGCATCCGGACGGCCAGGGGGCTGCTGGACGGGTCCTTCTCCTGGCGGTCTTCGGCTGCGGCGGTGAACAGATCGGGCTCCACGTCAAGAACCCTATGTCACCCCACTGACAATCCTTCCTGGCGCCGGTCAGGCCCAGAGGTCGGCGCCCCAGCGGGTGAGGATCAGCATCGCGATGACGCCGGTGTGCATCACCGGCAGCGCCCAGGTGAAGTCCGCGAGGAAGCTCCTGGCCCAGGCGGGCGCGGGCAGGAAGCCGGCGCGGATGTTGGACGACGTGACGTACCAGAAGATCAGGAGTGTCACGACCCAGGCCAGGGTGCACCAGAGGCAGAGCGCGTTGATGTGGTAGAGCGACTGGATCATCAGCCAGGTGCAGAAGCCGACGCCGAAGAGCGCGCCCGCGTTGAACGTCAGCCAGTACCAGCGGGGGAAGCGGGCTCCCGCGAGGAGGCTCATGCCGACGCAGATCACCATGCCGTAGGCGACCAGGCCCAGCATCGGGTTCGGGAAGCCGAACGCCTCCGCCTGCTCGCTCTTCATGATGCTGCCGCAGGCGACGACGGGGTTGATGCTGCAGCCCGGCTGGAAGTTCGGGTCCTTGAGGAGCTCGAACTTGTCGAGGGTGATGACCCAGGAGGCGAGCAGACCGGCCGCGCCGGTGATCACCAGGAGCAGGGCGAGCGCGCGGCTGCCGCCGACGGAACCGGGAGCGGCCGTACGCTCCCGCTCGTCCAGGGCGCCGTCCTTCGCTGACATCGTTTTGCTCATCACGCCGTTCCGTCGCTTGTGGTGGCCGCGGGCAGGGACATTGTGCCGTACGTACCTGTGTGTCCGTCCCGGGAACGGCATCGCGGGGTCCGTTTCCGGACCCCGCGTGGGAAAGCGTCTCGCGCGCGTTACGCCAGCTTCGCCGTGAGCACCGCGACGACCTCGTCGAGCGCGACGGCGCTCTGCTCCCCGGACTCCATGTCCTTGAGCTGGACGACGCCCTCGGCGAGGTCACGTTCACCGGCGACGACGGTGAAGCGCGCACCGCTGCGGTTGGCGTTCTTCATCGCGCCCTTGAGGCCCTTCCCGCCGTACGAGAAGTCCGCCGCTACGCCCGCCCTGCGCAGCTCGGTCACCTTGGCGAACAGGACGCGGCGCGCCTCGTCGCCGAGCGGCACCGCGAACACGCTGGTGGCCGCGGGCAGTTCGAGCTCGACGCCCTCCGCCTCCAGGGCGAGCACCGTGCGGTCCACGCCGAGGGCCCAGCCGACCGACGGCAGCGAGGGGCCGCCGATCATCTCGGAGAGGCCGTCGTAGCGTCCGCCGCCGCCGACCGCGGACTGCGAGCCGAGGCCGTCGTGGACGAACTCGAAGGTCGTGCGGGTGTAGTAGTCCAGGCCGCGGACGAGCTTCTCGTCGTCCTCGAAGGCGACGCCCGCCGCCGTGATCAGCTCGCGGACCTGCTCGTGGTACGCCTTGCACGCGTCGCACAGGTAGGCGCGCAGAGAGGGCGCGCCCACCAGCTGCTTCTGGACGTCGGCCCGCTTGTCGTCGAGAACCCGCAGCGGGTTGATGTCGATACGTCGACGTGTCTCCTCGTCCAGGTCCAGGCCGCGCAGGAACTCCTGCAGCGCGGCGCGGTAGACGGGGCGGCACTCCTGGTCGCCGAGCGAGTTCAGCAGGATGCGGAAGTTCCGCAGGCCGAGGGCGCGGTACGCCTGGTCGGCCAGGATGATCAGCTCGGCGTCGAGCGCCGGGTCCTCGGCGCCGATCGCCTCGGCGCCGACCTGGGAGAAGTGCCTGTAGCGGCCCTTCTGGGGGCGCTCGTACCGGTAGTAGGAGCCCGAGTACCAGAGCTTGACGGGGAGGTTGCCCGCCTTGTGGAGGTTGCCCTCCAGGGCCGCGCGCAGCACGGAGGCGGTGCCTTCGGGGCGCAGCGCGAGTTCGTCGCCGCCCTTGGTGGTGAAGGCGTACATCTCCTTGGTGACGATGTCGGTGGACTCGCCGACACCGCGCGCGAACAGCTCGACGTTCTCAAACCCGGGCGTCTCGATGTAGCCGTAGCCGGAGTTGCGCAGCGGCGCGGCGATGGCCTCGCGGACCGCGAGGAACTTCGCGGAGTCCGGCGGAAGCAGGTCGTACGTGCCCTTGGGGGCCTTGAAGGTGCTCACGGAATTTCTCTCGTCACATTCCTCGTCGCGGGCCGGACGTGTCGTCCGCGCCCAGGCCGGAGGCCACCTGCCGCATGTACGGATTGGTGGCGCGCTCCTGGCCGATGGATGTCTGGGGGCCGTGGCCGGACAGCACCACGGTCGAGTCGTCGAGCGGCAGGCACACGCGGCCCAGCGACTCGAGGATCTCGGTGTGGCTGCCACCGGGCAGGTCGGTGCGTCCGATGGAGCCGGCGAAGAGCAGGTCGCCCGAGAAGAAGACCGAGGGAACCTCCTCGGTCTCGGGCATCCGGAACGTCACCGACCCCTTCGTATGGCCCGGAGCGTGCGCGACGGAGAAGTCGAGGCCCGCCAGCTTCAGGTCGGCGCCGTCGGACAGCTCCCGCAGGTCGTCGGGCTCCCCGACCGTCAGCTCGCCCATGAGCGGCATCCCGATGGAGCGGCCGAGCGCCTTCTCGGGGTCGCTCATCATGTACCGGTCGGAGGGGTGGATCCACGCGGGTACGTCGTGCGCCCCGCAGACCGGGACGACGGACGCGACGTGGTCGATGTGGCCGTGGGTGAGGATGACCGCGACGGGCTTGAGCCGATGCTTCTTGAGTGCGTCCTCGACTCCCTGGGCGGCCTGGTGGCCCGGGTCGATGATCACGCACTCCTCGCCTGCGGCGGGGGCGACCAGGTAGCAGTTGGTGCCCCAGGCCCCGGCGGGGAACCCGGCAATGAGCACGATCGTCCTTCGTTCGTCGTCGGGTGGCGGGTGACCGCGGCCCCCGGCGGGAGAACGCGGCAGATCAGAGCCTACCGGCGCTGCCGATTTCACAGGTAACCCATATACGGTACGGGGCACTGTGCGGCGCATGCCGAGACATGCGCGGGAGAAGGGGAGAAGAGCCGGTGGTCAGCCAGGAACAGCGGCGCAAGCAGCTCGCTCGGGAGAAGTTGGCGCGCCAGCAGGAGCGGCGGGAGGCCGCGCGGCGCAGGGCACGGGCGCGCAACGCGGTGATCGCGGGCGCCCTCGCGGTGGTCGTGGCGGGCGGCGCGGTGTCGTACGCGGCGGGAGCCTTCGACGGGGACGACACCAAGGACGACGCGAACGCGCGGCCCAGCGGCGCCCCGAAGGATCCGTGCGCGAAGGCGGCGCCCGGCAAGGTGAAGCCGCTGACGTTCGACAAGGAGCCCGGGCTCGGCGTCGACAAGTCCGCCGACTACGCGATGAACTTGAAGACGACGTGCGGCGACATCGCCCTCGACCTGGACGCGGCGAAGGCCCCGCACACGGTCAACTCCTTCAACTTCCTGGTGAACAAGGGCTACCTCGACCACACCAAGTGCCACCGGCTCACGACGGGCGGCATCTACGTCCTGCAGTGCGGCGACCCGAAGGGCGACGGCACGGGCACTCCCGGGTACACGATCCCGGACGAGAACCTCAAGGACGAGCGCCTCAAGGGCAAGGTGTATCCGGCGGGCACGGTCGCGATGGCGAACCAGTACAACGCGCAGACGAAGAAGGGCAGGAACAGCGGCGGCAGCCAGTTCTTCCTCGTCTACCAGGACAGTCAGCTGCCGCCCGACTACACACCGTTCGGGACCATTTCCGATTCGGGGATGAAGGTCCTGAAGAAGATCGCCGCCGCGGGCGAGAGCAGCGGGCGGGGTGACGGCGCCCCGAACGCGACCGTCGTCATCGACAAGGCGACCGTCACGAAATCCTGACCGCTGGCGGGCAAACTTCGGTCGCGCGGGATGCGGACAGCCGCCCCGCCGGTCGCCTATGTTGGCGGAGACGAAACTGTGGACGATGCCGGGGGCCCCGAGGCCCTGCGCAGGCATCATGTGGAGGAGGCGCTGTGAGCAGCGACCCGTGGGGCCGCGTCGACGAGACGGGCACCGTGTACGTGCGTACGGCCGACGGCGGCGAGCGAGTGGTCGGTTCGTGGCAGGCAGGATCTCCGGACGAGGCCCTGGCCTACTTCGAGCGCAAGTACGAAGGTCTGGTCGTCGAGATCGGACTCCTCGAGCGCCGGGTGAAAACCACCGACCTGTCGACCAAGGACGCGATGACGGCCATCGAGCACCTGCGCCAGCAGGTCGACGAGGCGCACGCGGTCGGCGATCTGGACGCCCTGGGCAAGCGGCTCGACAAGCTCGTGGAGAGCGTCGAGGAGCGCCGCGAGGAGCGCAAGGTCCAGAAGGCCAAGCAGTCCGACGAGGCGCGGCACGCCAAGGAGGCGCTGGTCGTCGAGGCCGAGGAGCTGGCCCAGAGCGAGCAGTGGCGGGCGGCCGGCGAGCGGCTGCGGGCCCTGGTGGACACCTGGAAGGGGCTGCCGCGGCTCGACCGCAAGTCGGACGACGAACTGTGGCATCGCTTCTCGCACGCCCGCTCGGCGTTCTCCAAGCGACGCAAGGCGCACTTCGCGTCGCTGGACGCGCAGCGCGAGGAGGCCCGCAAGGCCAAGGAGAAGCTGGTCGGCGAGGCCGAGGCGCTGTCGAACTCGACGGACTGGGGCCCGACGGCCGCGCGCTACCGCGAACTGATGGCCGACTGGAAGGCCGCGGGCCGCGCCCAGCGCGAGCACGAGGACGACCTGTGGAACCGCTTCCGCGGCGCCCAGGACGTGTTCTTCGCGGCGCGCAGCGCGGTCTTCGCGGAGCGCGACGCGGAGCAGGGCGAGAACCTGAAGCTGAAGGAGGAGCTGGCCGCGGAGGCGGAGAAGCTCCTCCCGGTGACGGACCTGAAGTCGGCCCGTGCCGCCTTCCGTGCCATCAACGAGCGGTGGGAGGCCATCGGCCACGTCCCGCGTGACGCACGGCCGAAGGTCGAGGGCCGGATGCACACCGTGGAGCGGGCGCTGCAGGAGTCCGAGGAGGCCGAGTGGCGCCGGACGAACCCGGAGGCACGGGCTCGGGCCGAAGGCCTGACGGGGCAACTCCAGGCGGCGGTGGACAAGCTGACGGAGCAGATCGAGAAGGCTCGCGCTGCGGGCAACAACGCCAAGGCGGACAAGCTCCAGAAGGAGCTTGACGGTCGCCGGGCGCTTCTCGACCAGGCCCTCAAGGGTCTGCACGAGTTCGGCGGCTGACACGGCCTTCACGACACATGGGTCCGCCCCCGGCGCAGAGCGCCGGGGGCGGACCCATGTGTGACAAGAGTCAGGGTCTGCGCGCCGAGGTGACCCGGTAGACGTCGTAGACGCCCTCCACCCCCCTGACGGCCTTGAGCACATGGCCGAGGTGTTTCGGGTCGCCCATCTCGAAGGTGAAGCGGGACGTGGCGACGCGGTCCCGGGAGGTCTGTACGGCCGCCGACAGGATGTTCACGTGCTGGTCCGAGAGGATGCGCGTGACGTCCGACAGGAGGCGCGAGCGGTCGAGGGCCTCGACCTGGATGGCGACCAGGAAGACCGAGGACTGGGTGGGCGCCCACTCGACCTCGAGGATGCGCTCGGGTTCGCGCGAGAGCGAGTCGACGTTCACGCAGTCGCTGCGGTGCACCGATACGCCGCTGCCGCGCGTGACGAAGCCGATGATGGGGTCGCCCGGCACGGGCGTGCAGCAGCGGGCCAGCTTGACCCACACGTCCTCGACGCCCTTGACGACGACGCCCGGGTCGGCGTTGGAACGCCGCTTGCTGCGGCCGCGGGACGGCGGCGCGCTCTCGGCGATGTCCTCGTTGGCGGCCTCCTCGCCGCCGAGCGCCTGGACGAGCTTCTGCACGACGGACTGCGCGGTGACGTGGCCCTCGCCGATCGCCGCGTACAGCGAGGAGATGTCGGGGTAGCGCATCTCGTGGGCGAGGGTGACCAGCGAGTCGCCGGTGAGGATCCGCTGGATCGGCAGGTTCTGCTTGCGCATGGCGCGCGCGATGGCGTCCTTGCCCTGCTCGATGGCCTCGTCGCGGCGCTCCTTGGAGAACCACGCACGGATCTTGTTGCGCGCCCGCGGCGACTTGACGAAGCCGAGCCAGTCGCGGGACGGGCCCGCGCCCGCCGCCTTGGAGGTGAAGACCTCCACGAGGTCGCCGTTGTCCAGGGTCGATTCGAGCGGTACGAGACGGCCGTTGACCCGTGCCCCTATGGTGCGGTGGCCGACCTCGGTGTGCACCGCGTACGAGAAGTCGACGGGGGTGGCGCCCGCCGGAAGCGCTATGACATCGCCCTTCGGGGTGAAGACGAAGACCTCGTTGCGCGACAGGTCGAAGCGCAGCGACTCCAGGAACTCGCTGGGGTCCTCGGTCTCCTTCTGCCAGTCGAGGAGCTGGCGCAGCCACGCCATGTCGTTGAGGTGGTCGTCCTTGCCGCCGGCCTTCTTCGGCACGTCGGTGCGCACCTTGGAGGCGCCGGCGACGGCTTCCTGCTTGTACTTCCAGTGCGCGGCGATGCCGTACTCGGCGCGGCGGTGCATGTCGAACGTACGGATCTGGAGCTCGACGGGCTTGCCGTTGGGGCCGATGACCGTCGTATGCAGCGACTGGTACATGTTGAACTTCGGCATCGCGATGTAGTCCTTGAACCGGCCGGGGACCGGGTTCCATCGCGCGTGCACGGTGCCGAGGGCGGCGTAACAGTCCCGGACCGTGTCGACAAGGACACGAATCCCCACCAGGTCGTAGATCTCCGCGAAGTCACGGCCGCGGACGATCATCTTCTGGTAGACGCTGTAGTAGTGCTTGGGGCGTCCCGTGACGGTCGCCTTGATGCGGGCGGCGCGCAGGTCCGCCTGGACCTCGTCGGTCACTATGGCGAGGTACTCGTCGCGCTTGGGGGCGCGCTCGGCGACGAGCCGCACGATCTCGTCGTACATCTTGGGGTAGAGGATCGCGAAGGCGAGGTCCTCCAGCTCCCACTTGATGGTGTTCATGCCCAGGCGGTGCGCCAGCGGAGCGTAGATCTCCAGGGTCTCGCGGGCCTTCTTCTCCTGCTTCTCGCGCTTGAGGTACCGCATCGTGCGCATGTTGTGCAGGCGGTCGGCGAGCTTGATGACCAGGACGCGGGGGTCCTTGGCCATGGCGACGACCATCTTGCGCACGGTCTCGGCCTGCGCGGCCTCGCCGAACTTGACCTTGTCCAGCTTGGTGACGCCGTCGACGAGCAGGGCGACCTGGTCGCCGAAGTCGCGCTTGAGGGTGTCCAGGCCGTACTCGGTGTCCTCGACCGTGTCGTGCAGGAGGCCGGCCATCAGGGTGGCGGGGTCCATGCCGAGCTCGGCGAGGATGGTCGTCACGGCGAGCGGGTGCGTGATGTACGGATCGCCGCTCTTGCGCTTCTGGCCGCGGTGCCAGCGCTCCGCGACCTGGTAGGCCCGCTCGATCTGGCGGAGCGTCGACGTCTCGATCTTGGGGTCGTTGCTGCGCACTATGCGCAGCAGGGGCTCCAGGACGGGGTTGTACGGGTTCGAGCGCTGGACGCCGAGGCGGGCGAGCCGGGCCCGCACGCGGTTGGAGGAGCCGGAACGCGCCGGCTGGCCGGTGGCCGGCCTGATCGCCGGAGCCGTCGGATGGTGGTCCGCGGGCGGCTTCGGGCGGGGCTGCTCGGCCGGCTTGTCGCCCCGGGAGACCTCTCCCTGGACGCGCTGTGCGGATGTGCCGCTCTGACCGCCCGCAGCCTTCTTCGCGGGCGCGACAGAGTCCGCCGAGGCCTGCTGGACCTTCTGTGCGGCCTTGGCGGCGGTGAGTGGCTGGGACTCGTCTGGCAAGAGCGCTCCCTGTGCGCGATCGGGGTCCCCCGGACAGGCCCCGAAGAGTCCATGGTATCGATCCCGGGCCGTTGGCTCCCCTCCGGCCGGTGAGACGGCTCTGTACTGGAGAAACGCGAGGGACGTACGACGGATTCCCCCCGGAACCTCCCCTCCCGTCCGCAGCGGTCTGCCCGGGCAGCAGGACCGCCCGGGGCACCCGACGTGCGAGCCGTCCGGAGCGCGAACCGGCCTGAACGACGACGGGCGCCCCGGTGGGTACCGGAACGCCCGTCGTGCTGTCCTGCGAGCTGTCTCAGACGGTGATCAGCGCCTCGAGCGGCGCCCCGTCCAGAGCCTGCTCCAGCCTGCGGCGGCCGTCGAGGAAGCCGAGCTCCATGAGGACCGCGACTCCGGCCACCTCGGCGCCCGAGCGCCGGACCAGGTCCAGCGAGGCCGCCGCGGTGCCGCCGGTGGCGAGGACGTCGTCGATGACCATGACGCGGTCGCCCGCGGCCAGGTCCTCGGCGTGCACCTCGATCTCGGCGCTGCCGTACTCCAGGTCGTAGCTCTGCCGGAGCGTCGCCCCGGGGAGCTTGCCCGCCTTGCGCACGGGGATGAACCCGAGGCCCGCGCGGAGCGCGACGGGGGCGCCGAGGATGAAGCCGCGGGCCTCCAGGCCGACGATCTTCGTGGCGCCGTGCCGCACGCTCAGGTCCGCGAGCGTCTCCGTGAGCGCCGCGAACGCGGCCGGGTCGGCAAGCAGCGGCGTGATGTCCTTGAACATCACGCCCGGCTTCGGGTAGTCCGGGACGTCACGGATGCGGCTGAGCAGCAACTCCGTGACGCCTGCGAGCTCGGTCATCGGCGCTTCCCCGAGGGCCGGCCACGGCCGCGGTTGCGCGACGCGGGCTGGCTGCGGGGACCGACGACGGCCGGTGCGGCGTCACCGGGCACGGCGTCGTCCTCCGGCTCCTCGTCGGCGAAGGACTCCGGCGTCTCCGCGGACTCGCCCTTGGCGGCGGCCGCAGCGCGCTTGGCGAGCACCCGCTTCTTGAGGGCCTTCATCTGCGGCTCGCGCTCCTTGAAGTCGGCGACGAGCGGCGTGGCGATGAAGATCGAGGAGTACGCACCGGCCGCGAGGCCCACGAACAGCGACAGCGAGATGTCGTTGAGCATGCCCGCGCCCAGGGCGCCGCCACCGATGAACAGCAGGCCCGCCACCGGGAGCAGCGCGACGACCGTGGTGTTGATGGAGCGCACCAGGGTGCCGTTGATGCTGCGGTTGGCGAGTTCGCTGTACGTGTACCTCGTCTGCTTGGTGATGTCCTTCGACTGCTCCTTCAAGCTGTCGAAGACCACCACCGTGTCGTAGAGCGAATAACCGAGGATGGTCAGCAGACCGATCACCGTGCCCGGGGTGACCTCGAAGCCGACCAGTGCGTACACACCCACGGTGATGGTGATGTCGTGGATCAGCGCGATCAGTGCCGCCAGGGCCATGCGCCATTCGAAGGCGATGGCCAGGTAGATCACGACGAGGACCATGAAGATCGCCAGGCCCTGCCAGGCCTTGTTGGCGATCTGGTCGCCCCAGCTGGGGCCGACGAGGTCGGCGTCGATGTCGCCGGCCTTGACGTCCAGGTCCTCGGCCAGTGCCTTCTTGATCTGGTCGGACTTCTTGATGTCGACGCCCGCGATCTGGATGCGGAGCTTGTCGTCACCCAGCTTCTGGACGATCGCGTCGTGACCGGACGCCTTCTCCGCGGACTCCTCGGCCTGGGAGACCGAGACGCTGGTCTTCGGCGTGTTGAAGACGGCGCCGCCCTCGAACTCGATGCCCATGTTCAGGCCGCGCACCGCCAGGCCGACGATGGCCGTGATGGTGATCAGTATCGAGATGCCGTACCAGATCTTGCGCTTGCCGACGAAGTCGTAGCCGACCTCACCGCGGTAGAGCCTGGCGCCGAGATTGCCGAGCTTCGACATCTCACGCCTCCTTCGGGTCGACAGGGCCGGCGGGGGGAGCGGTGGTGCGGCGGGACCGGCGCAGCGGCGGCTTGGCGCCGAGCCGCTTCGGGTCGAGACCGGACCACTTGTGGCCGCTCGCGAAGAACTTCTTGCGCGCCATCAGTGTCATCAGCGGCTTGGTGAAGAAGAACACCACGACGACGTCGAGCAGCGTGGTCAGGCCGAGCGTGAACGCGAAGCCCTGCACCTTGCCGACCGTGACGACGAAGAGCACGGCGGCGGCGAGGAACGACACGAAGTCGGAGACCAGGATGGTGCGCCGGGCGCGCGGCCAGCCCCGCTCGACGGCGGGCCGCAGCGTGCGGCCCTCACGGATCTCGTCCCGTACGCGTTCGAAGAACACGATGAACGAGTCCGCCGTGATGCCGATCGCAACGATCGCACCACACACCGCGGGCAGGTTGAGCGCGAACTTAATGGTCGGGCCGAGCAGCGTCATGATCGTGTACGTCAGCGCCGCGGAGACCAGGAGGCTCGCGATGGCGATGAGCGAGAGACCACGGTAGTAGGCCACCAGATAGATGATGACCAGCGCGAGGCCGATGGCGCCCGCGATCAGACCCGCCTTGAGCTGCTCGCCGCCGAGGGCCGGGCTGACCGTGGTGACGCTCTGCTCGTGGAAGGTCAGCGGCAGGGCGCCGTACGACAGGATGTTCGCCAGGTCCTTGGCGGACTCCTGGTCGAAGCTGCCGGAGATCTCGGCGTTGGCGCTCAGGGTCGTGCGGACGCTGGGGGCCGAGGCCACTTCGCCGTCGAGGACGATCGCGAACTGGTTCTGCGGGGGCTGCTGCTGCGACAGCTTGGTGGTGGTCTTCGAGAACTTCTTCGAGCCGCCCTTGGTGAATTCCATGTTGACGACCCAGCCGCCGGACTGCTGGTTGATGGCAGCGTTGGCGTCGTCGACGTCCTTACCGTTCAGCTCGGCCGGGGCAAGGATGAACTTGTCCCAGGTCTTGCCGTCGGGGCTCTTGCCGCACGCGATGGTGGGCTCGGAGGGCTTGATGCCGCGGCCGGCCCCGGCGCGGGCCTTCTTGTCGGTGCAGTCCAGCTTGGTGAACTGCTCCTGGAGCTTGGCGGTGGCCGGGTCGGGCTTGGGCGTCTCGTCCTTCTTGCCGCCCTTGTCCTTGCCCTTGTCCGAGGCGGACGGCGTCGGGTCGGCCTTCAGGGCCTCGCTGACGGCGCGGCCCTGGGAGGTCGGGGTGGCGTTCGGGGAGTCCGCCTTGTCCGTGGCCTTGTCGGTGGCCTTGTCCGTCGCCTTGTCCTTGCCCTTCTCCTTGTCCGTCCCGGACGAGGGGCTGGTGGACGGCTCCGGCGTGGGCTGACCGGGGGCCTGCGTGATCACCGGGCGGAAGTAGAGCTGAGCGGTCGTACCGACCTGCTCGCGTGCCTGCTTCTCGTTCGAACCCTTGGGGATGTTGACGATGATGTTCTTGTCGCCCTGGGTCTGAACCTCGGCCTCGGAGACACCCAGACCGTTGACACGGTTGTTGATGATGTCAACCGCGGTGTTCATGTTGTCCGGGTTGATCGCGTTCTTCTGACCCGGCTCGTTCTTCGCCTCGAGCGTGATGCTCGTGCCACCGGCGAGGTCGATGCCCAGGCGCGGCGTGGTGTGCCCGGAAAGGAACATTCCCCCGGTCAGCGCCACGAGGGCAATCAGGATGAAGACCAGCGAGCGTCCCGGCTTACCCGGGGCGCTCTGCCTTCGGCCCTTCTTCGGTGCTGCCACCTTCTCGTTCTCCCTGTCCAACCGCCCGGACTCCGGTCTGCCCCCCTGCAGTGCGGGAGCCCGGGCGGGCGGCCATGAAGTGGTGTCGAGATTCGGCGCGAAATGCACGTGGTCCGGGGCCCGTGGTGCGCGAGCGGCGCGCCCCACGGGCCCCGGTCGTGACTACTTCGCGTCGGACTCGCCGTCGGTCTTCTTCGGCTCCGCGTCGTCGACCCCGGCGGCCGCGTCCTTCTTGCCGAGGTCGATGGGCGAGTCGTCGGAAGCGTCGGCGGGCTCGTCGGTCTTCTCGGTGAGGGAGGAGGCGTCGTCCGGGACGACGGGGGCGTCCTCGTTCAGGTCGTCCTCGGTGCCGTGCACGATGCGGTTGTACTCGTCGTCGTCAAGGACGGCGCCGATCGAGTTCTTCGCGTAAACCGCGTGGACACCGGGGGCCACCTCAAGGAGGACGGCTTCGTCGTGAACCTCCTTGACGGTGGCGTACATGCCACCGATCGTGCGGATGCCGGTGCCGGGCTGCATCTCGTTACGCATCTGCGCGGCGGCCTGCTGCTTCTTCTTGGCAGACCGGGTCATCAGGAACATGGCCCCGATGAGCACGATGAACGGGAGGAGGGTCACGATATTCACGGGACGGAGTTTCCTTCGCAGACCGCGCAGGTAAGCGGCCATGGGGATGGGGGTGGGTACACCGCCCGCAAGGGCGGCATCGGCGGAGTCTAAGCGAGTCCGCGCCTAACGAACAACGCTCAGCATGGCACCGCAGTTCCTGACGGGTCGACTCTCCGCGCCGTTGTTCTCCGGCCGCGGCACTGTCCCGCCGTTATCACGTACCGAACAGGTCCTGTTGTCCCTTTCCGCCCGCCTGCCGCGGAGGCACCAGGCCGAGGTGCGCCCACGCGGCGGGCGTCGCGACGCGGCCGCGCGGGGTCCGGGCCAGCAGTCCCTCCCGTACCAGGAAGGGCTCCGCCACTTCCTCGACCGTCTCGCGCTCCTCCCCCACGGCGACGGCGAGCGTCGAGAGACCGACGGGGCCGCCGCCGAACAGCTTGAGCAGCGCCTCCAGGACGGCCCGGTCCAGGCGGTCGAGGCCGCGCCCGTCCACTTCGTAGACGGCGAGGGCCGCTCCCGCGATGTCCCTGGTGATCGAGCCGTCGGCCTTCACCTGCGCGTAGTCCCTGACGCGGCGCAGCAGGCGGTTGGCGATACGGGGCGTGCCGCGCGAGCGGCCGGCGATCTCGGCGGCACCCTGCGGGTCGATCTCCACGTCGAGCAGCTGGGCGGAGCGGTGGACGACGCGCTCCAGCTCTGCGGGTTCGTAGAACTCCATGTGCGCGGTGAACCCGAAGCGGTCGCGGAGCGGCGGCGGGAGCAGTCCCGCGCGCGTGGTGGCGCCGACGAGCGTGAACGGGGGCAGTTCGAGGGGGATGGCGGTGGCACCGGGGCCCTTGCCGACGATGACGTCGACGCGGAAGTCCTCCATGGCCATGTAGAGCATTTCCTCGGCGGGCCGCGACATCCGGTGGATCTCGTCGAGGAAGAGGACCTCTCCCTCCTGGAGGGAGGAGAGGATCGCGGCCAGGTCGCCCGCGTGCTGGATGGCGGGGCCGCTGGTGATGCGGATGGGGGCGCCCATCTCGGCGGCGATGATCATCGAGAGGGTCGTCTTGCCGAGGCCTGGGGCGCCGGAGAGCAGCACGTGGTCGGCGGTGGCGCCGCGCGCGCGGGCCGCCCGCAGGACGAGGTCGAGCTGCTCGCGTACCTTCTCCTGGCCGATGAACTCGCCCAGGTCCTTGGGGCGCAGGGCGGCCTCGACCGCCTGGTCCTCGCCGTCGGCGGACGCACCGACGAGCCGCTCGGCCGCGTCGGCGGCTTCGACGGCGTCGTGGGTGGGGTCGTCCCAGTTCATGCGGTGTGCCTCGCGATGCGGTCGGTTCCGGTGGGCCGTCGGGGGGCTGACGGGTGCCGGGTCAGCGGGTGCGGTTCAGGGTCTGGAGTGCGGCCTTCAGGAGCTGGCCGACCTGCGGCGCGCCCTCCGTGGCCTCGGCCTGGGGGGTGACGGCGACGACGGCCTCGTCCGCCTCGCGCGTGGCGTACCCGAGGCCGATCAGGGCCGCGTGCAGCTGGTCGCGCCAGCCGGCGGTGACGGCCTTGCCGATCGCGGGGCCGCCGGTGCCGAGGGGCTCGCCAAGACGGTCCTTGTACTCCAGGAGGAGCTTCTGGGCGCCCTTCTTGCCGATGCCGGGGACGGCCGTGAGGGCCTTCTCGTCGCCGGTGGAGACCGCGCGGCGCAGGGCGTCGGGGCTGTGCACGGCGAGCATGGCCTGGGCGAGGCGCGGGCCGACGCCGCTCGCGGTCTGCAGCAGCTCGAAGGTCTGGCGCTCGTCGTCGTCCGCGAAGCCGTACAGGGTGAGGGAGTCCTCGCGCACGACCAGGGAGGTGGCGAGCTTGGTCTGCTGGCCGACGCGGAGGGTGGAGAGCGTGTTCGGCGTGCACTGGACGGCCATGCCGATGCCGCCCACCTCGACCACCGCGGCATCGGGGGCGAGGGCGGCGACGGGGCCGCTGACGAAGGCGATCATGCGGTACGGCCTTTCTGTGCTGTCGGGGCTGTCGGGGCTGTCTTTGCTGGCTTGGCTGTCGGCGCCGGTGGAGCCGCTGGTGTCCTGGCCGCGTGTGCGGCCACGGCCTGCTGGAGACGGTTCTGCGCGACGGCCTGCTGAAGGCGGTTCTGCGCGGGGGCGCGCCAGATGTGGCAGATGGCCAGGGCCAGGGCGTCGGCGGCGTCCGCGGGCTTGGGCGGTGCGTCGAGCCTCAGGAGGCGGGTGACCATCGCACCGACCTGCGCCTTGTCGGCGCGGCCGCTGCCCGTGACGGCGGCCTTGACCTCGCTGGGGGTGTGCAGGGCGACGGGGATGCCGCGGCGCGACGCGCAGAGCATGGCGACGGCGCTGGCCTGGGCGGTACCCATGACCGTGCGGACGTTGTGCTGGCTGAAGACGCGCTCCACGGCGACGCATTCCGGCTCGTACTCGTCGAGCCACTGCTCGATGCCGCGCTCGATGGCGACGAGCCGGTGCCCCAACTCGGCGTCGGCCGGGGTCCGCACGACTCCGACGCCGCGCATGGTCAACGGGCGGCCCGCGACGCCTTCGACGACTCCCACACCGCACCGGGTCAGCCCCGGGTCGACCCCCAACACGCGCACGCAGCCCCTCCAATCGCCTGTCCGTGCAGGCTATCGGGTCCCTCTGACAACGCGATGGGCCGACGGGGCGTGTCCCGTCGGCCCATGCACACCCCGAAGGGGCGCGGGGAACTGCGCGAGCTTTCGCTTACGCGTCGACCTTCGCCATGACCTCGTCGGAGACGTCGAAGTTGGCGAAGACGTTCTGCACGTCGTCGCTGTCCTCCAGGGCGTCGATGAGCTTGAAGATCTTCCGGGCGCCGTCCTCGTCCAGTTCGACCTGCATGGTCGGGACGAAGTTGGCGTCGGCCGAGTCGTAGTCGATGCCGGCGTCCTGGAGGGCGGTACGGACCGCGACCAGGTCGGTGGCCTCGCTGAGCACCTCGAAGCTCTCCCCGAGGTCGTTGACCTCTTCGGCGCCCGCGTCGAGGACGGCACCGAGCACGTCGTCCTCGCCCAGCTCGCCCTTGGGGACGATGACGACGCCCTTGCGGTTGAAGAGGTACGAGACGGAGCCCGGGTCGGCCATCGAGCCGCCGTTGCGCGTCATGGCGACACGCACGTCCGAGGCGGCGCGGTTGCGGTTGTCGGTGAGGCACTCGATGAGCACCGCGACGCCGTTCGGTCCGTAGCCCTCGTACATGATCGTCTCGTAGTCGGCGCCACCGGCTTCGAGACCGGCACCGCGCTTGACCGCGGAGTCGATGTTCTTGTTCGGGACCGAGCTCTTCTTGGCCTTCTGGATGGCGTCGAAGAGGGTCGGGTTACCGGACACGTCGGCGCCGCCCGTGCGGGCCGCGACCTCGATGTTCTTGATCATCTTCGCGAAGAGCTTGCCGCGCTTGGCGTCGATCACGGCCTTCTTGTGCTTCGTCGTAGCCCATTTAGAGTGGCCGGACATCTGCCTGTCTCCTTCGCGTTACCCAACAACCAGTACGAACTCTCCCAGACCTTAAGGCCCCGGGGGGATCCCGGGAGATCCTACTAGGATCCCGCCCGCGGGTTACCCCGCGCCATCTCCACGAACAGCGCGTGGATCCGGTGGTCGCCCGTCAGCTCGGGGTGGAACGACGTGGCGAGGGCGTTGCCCTGACGGACGGCGACGATGTGGCCCCCGTGTTCGGCGAGCACCTCGACCTGGGCGCCGACCGACTCGACCCAGGGCGCACGGATGAAGACACCCTCCACGGGGGCACCGTCGACGCCCTTGACGTCGACGGCGGCCTCGAAGGACTCGTTCTGCCTGCCGAAGGCGTTGCGGCGCACGATCATGTCGATGCCGCCCACCGTCTCCTGGCCCGAGCGCGGGTCGAGGATCTTGTCGGCGAGCATGATCATGCCCGCGCAGCTGCCGTAGACCGGCATGCCGTCCCGCACGCGCGCGCGAAGGGGCTCCATCAGGCCGAAGAGGGTGGCCAGCTTGGAGATGGTGGTGGACTCGCCGCCGGGGATGACCAGGCCGTCGACCTCGGCGAGCTCTTCGGGGCGGCGGACCGGCCTGGCCACGGCGTCCGCCGAGGCCAGGGCGATCAGGTGCTCCCGTACGTCCCCCTGGAGGGCGAGGACGCCCACTACGGGAGTGGTCATCACCAGCCCCGGTTCGCGTAGCGCTCGGTCTCCGGCAGGGTGTCGCAGTTGATGCCGACCATGGCCTCGCCGAGGTTGCGGGAGGCGTCGGCGATGACCTTCGGGTCGTCGAAGAAGGTGGTGGCCTTCACGATGGCGGCGGCGCGCGCGGCCGGGTCGCCCGACTTGAAGATGCCGGAGCCCACGAAGACGCCCTCGGCGCCGAGCTGGCGCATCAGGGCGGCGTCGGCGGGGGTGGCGACGCCACCGGCGGAGAACAGGACCACCGGGAGCTTGCCGAGCTCGGCGGTCTCCTTGACCAGCTCGTACGGGGCGCGGAGGTCCTTGGCTGCGGCGTACAGCTCGTTGTTGTCGAAGCCGCGCAGCTTGGCGATCTCGTTCTTGATCTGGCGCAGGTGGCGGACGGCCTCGACGACGTTGCCGGTGCCGGCCTCGCCCTTGGAGCGGATCATCGCGGCGCCCTCGGCGATGCGGCGCAGGGCCTCGCCCAGGTTGGTGGCGCCACACACGAACGGGGTCGTGAAGGCGAACTTGTCACTGTGGTTGACCTCGTCGGCCGGGGTGAGGACCTCGGACTCGTCGATGTAGTCGACGCCCAGCGACTGCAGGACCTGGGCCTCCACGAAGTGGCCGATGCGGGACTTGGCCATGACCGGGATCGAGACGGCCTCGATGATCTCTTCGATCATGTTCGGGTCGGACATCCGGGCCACGCCGCCGTCCTTGCGGATGTCGGCGGGCACCCGCTCCAGCGCCATGACGGCGACCGCGCCGGCGTCCTCGGCTATCTTCGCCTGCTCGGCGTTGACGACGTCCATGATCACGCCGCCCTTGAGCTGCTCGGCCATGCCGCGCTTCACGCGCGCGGTGCCGGTCTCGGGGGACGGGTTGCTGCTGGAGAGGGTGCTGGACACGGAGTTGACCTCACTCGCTGAAGACGTTTTCTGCAGCTCCGAGGAAACTCCCGGCGACCAGGCCACAGCAAGGGCCAATGGATGACCGGTGGCTCGTTTTTTGGGAATGTGCCTGGTCAGCGCCGTTTGCGGCCGTGTGCCGACGGGCGCCTACGAAGGTTGGCGCTAGGCGGTCGCGCGGTCGGCCAGGGCCGTCGGCGGCTCGTCGTCCATCTCGAACGCCATCGGGAAGGGCGCGTGGCCAGCGAGCCGGAACCAGCGGACCTTGCGGTGGCGTCGCAGCGCGCGGGCGGCGCGTACGGAGTCGTTGTGGAAGCGCCGGGCCATCGGTACGCGACGTACGGCCGCGGCCAGCTCGGTGGCCGCCTCGTCGCCACCGGGGGCCTCCCGTACGGCCTCGACCTGCTGGACCTCTCCGAAGATGGCACGCAGCGCCTGGCTGAGCTCGCTCTCGGCGACCTCGCGGTGTTCCTCCTCCGCCTGGCGGGCCGCGTGCGCCGCTTCGTAGAGCACGATCGACGCGGCCGGATCGAGCACTCCGGAGGTGGCCAGTTCCTGGGCGACCGAGGCGCGGCGCAGCAATTGGGCGTCCAGGGCGGCGCGTGCGGCGTCGATCCGCGCGTGCAGCCGGTCGAGTCGGCCGGCGGTCCAGCTCAGGTACAGGCCGATCGCGAAGAGGGCCGCCGCGATCCAGATCAGGGTGGAGGTCACAGCTCGAGGCTACCTTCGGGCGAGGGCGCCCTTGACCGGGTTACGGCGCCCGGCGCCCACGCGTCGTCCTCGGGGGCTCCGCCCCCGCACCCCCGGTCCTCAAACGCCGGACGGGCTGAAATTCAGCGCCCGGCACCGCACGCGCCCTCTCCGGGGACTCCGCCCCCGGACCCCCGCTCCTCAAACCCGGACGGGCTGAAAAGCAGCCCCCTCACCCCTTCGAAGCCAACCCGAACCGCGCCCGCAGCCCCGAGCGTTCGTCCTCGGCGACCGAGGTCGCGCCGTCCGTCACCGTTTCGTAGACCGCGAGGATGTCGGCGCCGACCGTCGACCAGTCGAAGCGGCGGACATGGGCGCTGCCGCGTTCGCGCAGGCCCTCGCGGCGTTCGGGGTCGGCGAGCAGGCGTACCGCGGCCTTCGCGAGGGACTCCGCGTCCTCGTTGCTGAAGAGGTCGCCCGCCGCGCCCTGGTCCAGGACCTGCGCGAACGCGTCCAGGTCGCTGGCGAGCACGGGCGCGCCCGCGGACATCGCCTCGACCAGGATGATCCCGAAGCTCTCGCCACCGGTGTTGGGTGCCACGTACAGGTCGACGCTGCGCAGCAGCCGCGCCTTGTCCTGGTCGCTGACCATGCCGAGGAACTCCACCCGGGAGCGCAGTTCGGCGGGGAGGGACGCGACCGCCTCCTCCTCGTCGCCGCGGCCCGCGACCAGCAGACGGGCGCCGGGGCGCTCGGCGAAGATCTGCGGGAGGGCCCTCATGAGGACCGGCAGGCCCTTGCGGGGCTCGTCGATGCGTCCGATGAAGCCGATGGTCTCGCCCTGCCACTCGGGCCGCGGCTCGGCGTCGGCGAAGAAGTCGACGTCGACGCCGTTCGGGATGACGACGGCGTCGCCGCCGAGGTGTTCGACGAGGGTGCGCCGCGCGTACTCGCTCACCGCGATGCGTGCGCTGATCTTCTCGAGCGCCGGCTGGAGGATGGGGTACGCCGCGATCATCGCCCGCGAGCGCGGGTTGGACGTGTGGAACGTCGCGACGATGGGGCCCTGCGCCGCCCAGCAGGTGAGCAGGCCGAGGGAGGGCGACGTCGGCTCGTGGATGTGGATGACGTCGAACGTGCCCTCGTGGAGCCAGCGGCGCACCCGCGCGGCCGACAGGAAGCCGAAGTTGAGGCGGGCCACCGAGCCGTTGTACGGAACGGGAACGGCGCGTCCCGCCGACACGACGTACGACGGGAGCGGTGTCTCGTCGTCGGCCGGGGCGAGGACGGACACCTCGTGCCCGAGGCGGATGAGGTGCTCCGCCAGATCGCGGATGTGGAACTGGACGCCGCCCGGCACGTCCCACGAGTAGGGGCAGACGATGCCGATTCTCACGACGCCTCCTCCGCCGGGTCGGCATCGGCGCGGGGTTCCAGGTCGGCGAGCCACAGACGCTGCAGCATGTGCCAGTCCTCCGGGTGTTCGGCGATACCGGTGGCGAAGGCGTCGGCCAGCGCCTGTGTCATGACAGACGTCTTCTCCGCCCGCGTACCTGTCTCGGGGACGTCGACGGGCGGGTGGACGCGGCCCTTCATGACGGGCGAATCGTCATACCAGAGGGTGACGGGCAGCAACAGGGCTCCGGTCTGCTGGGCGAGCATCGCGGGGCCCGCCGGCATCCGGGCGGTGTCTCCGAAGAACTTCACCTCGACTCCGGAGGCGGACAGATCGCGGTCGGCGACGAGACAGACGAGGCCGCCGGCGCGCAGGCGCCGTGCCAGGGCTCCGAAGGCGGAGCCTCCGGTGTGCGGCAGGACCTCCATGCCGAGGCTCTCGCGGTAGGCGACGAAGCGGTCGTACAGCGTCTCGGGCTTGAGGCGCTCGGCGACCGTCGTGAAGGGGGTCTCCAGTTCGGTGGTGACCCAGGCGCCCGCGAGGTCCCAGTTGCCCAGGTGCGGCAGGGCGAGGACCACGCCTTTGCCCGCGGCGAGCCCGTCGGTGAGGTGGTGGACGTCCTTGACGTCGAAGCCGTTCCTGATGCGCTCCCTGCTCCAGGACGGCAGCCGGAAGGACTCCATCCAGTAGCGCAGGTAGGAGCGCATGCCCGCCTTGGAGAGCTCGGAGAGCCGCTGCGGGCTCGCGTCGGGCACCACGCGCGCGAGGTTGGACTCCAGCCGGAGCACGCCTTTGCCGCGGCGCTTCCAGACCGTGTCGGCGATGGTCCTGCCGAGCCGCGCGGCGACGGGTTCGGGGAGCTTCTTGACGGTGCTCCAGCCGAGCCCGTACAGCCCGTCGGTGAGTCGGTCCTTCACTGCGCGGCCTCACTCTCCTGGGCCCCGG
Source organism: Streptomyces sp. NPDC045678 (assembly GCF_056432085.1). NCBI lineage: Bacteria > Bacillati > Actinomycetota > Actinomycetes > Kitasatosporales > Streptomycetaceae > Streptomyces > Streptomyces sp. NPDC045678. Next base: position 401,032 of record NZ_JBWKJS010000007.1, on the reverse strand, counting down.
ACGCCGTGGCGGCGTCCGCCTCGGCGGACTCCCGGCGCACGGTCACGACACGCTGGACGAGGGTGACCATGCTGCCGGCCGCGACGGCCCACAGGGCGATGGGCAGCAGGATCTGGATGCCGGGGACGCCGAACTTGTGCAGGCCCGCGAGGCCCGCGGCGACCAGCGTGATCACCAGGCGCTCGGCGCGCTCCACCAGGCCGTTGACGGCGACGGGCAGGCCGATGGCCTCGCCGCGCGCCTTCGTGTACGAGACCACCTGGCCGCTGGCCAGGCAGAAGATGGAGACGGCGCAGAGGATGTTGTCGTCACCCGATCCGGCGTACCAGAGGGCGAGGCCTCCGAAGATCGCGCTGTCCGCCACCCGGTCGAGCGTCGAGTCCAGGAACGCGCCCCAGCGGCTGGAGCGGCCGAGCTGGCGGGCCATGTTGCCGTCGACGAGGTCCGAGAAGACGAACGACGTGATGACGATCACGCCCCAGAAGAGCTCGCCCCGGGGGAAGAAGACCAGCGCTCCCGCCACCACACCGGCGGTACCGATGAAGGTGACCGCGTCGGGGCTGACCCCGCGGCGGATGAGAAACGCGGCGAACGGCGTGAGGACACGCGTGAAGAATGCACGCGCGTACTTGTTCAGCATGGCCTTCCCGAGGGTTCGGTGCGCCGCGCGGCCCCGTTGGCCACCGGCTGGCCCATCGTAGTCACGCTGTTGACGGACCGGCTCGCCCCCTCACGATCGCGTACGACGTATGGACGCACAGTGACCCGAGTGGAAAGCTCGAAAGCATGACGGGCGCCGCCGGAGCCGCCCCGCACTCGGCCCCGCGCGTCCGCGAGCAGCCAGCATCCCCGAGGGGGCTGAGCCTCCTCACCGTGCACGTAACCGGGAGGCCAAGGCATGGGCGACAAGGCGAACGCACACCCCGGAGCCGCCGGCAGGGCAGCGTCGGCCGACCACCCCGCGTCCGTACGGAATGTGGTGCTGGTCGGCCACAGCGGTTCCGGCAAGACGACTCTGGTGGAGGCCCTCGCGCTGACGGCGGGGGCGGTGAACCGGGCGGGCCGTGTGGAGGACGGCGGCACCGTCTCCGACTACGACGAGATAGAGCACAGGCAGCAGCGTTCGGTGCAGCTGTCACTGGTTCCCGTCGAATGGGACGGGTTCAAGATCAACCTGTTGGACACCCCGGGTTACGCCGATTTCGTCGGGGAGCTGAGGGCCGGTCTGCGCGCCGCGGACGCGGCCCTTTTCGTCGTCTCGGCGGCCGAGGGCATCGAGGGCATCGCCGGCGCGACGCGCATGGTGTGGGAGGAGTGCGCGGCGGTCGGCATGCCGCGGGCCATCGTGATCACGCACCTGGAGTCGGCCCGCGCGGACTTCGCCGCGATGACCCGCACGTGTGCGAAGGCGTTCGGCGGGGACGACCCCGACGCCGTGGTGCCGCTGTACCTGCCGCTCCACGGCGCGCAGGGGCCGGACGGCCACGCCCCGGTGACCGGCCTGATCGGGCTCCTGTCGCAGCGGATATTCGACTACGCCTCCGGGGAGCGCAAGGAGTCGGAGCCGGGCGCGGACCAGCTTCCGCTGATCGAGGAGGCGCGCAACACGCTGATCGAGGGGATCATCGCCGAGAGCGAGGACGAGTCCCTCATGGACCGGTACCTCGGCGGCGAGGACATCGACTTCAAGACATTGGTGGACGACCTGGAACGGGCGGTGGCGCGCGGCATCTTCCATCCGGTGCTCGCCGCCGCGCCGGCCGCGGAGGGCGCCCGCCAGGGCATCGGCACGGTCGAGCTCCTCGAGCTCATCACGGGCGGCTTCCCCACGCCGCTCGAACACCCGGCACCGGCCGTGACCACCCCCGGCGGCACGGCGCGCCCCGCGCTGACCTGTGACCCCGAGGGCCCGCTGGCCGCCGAGGTCGTGAAGACCGCCTCCGACCCGTACGTGGGCCGGGTCTCCCTCGTCCGTGTCTTCTCCGGCACCCTGCGGCCCGACGAGACGGTGCACGTCTCCGGGCACGGCCTCGCCGACCGCGGTCACGAGGACCACGACGTCGACGAGCGCGTAGGCGCCCTCTCCTCTCCCTTCGGCAAGCAGCAGCGCACGCTCACCCGGTGCGTCGCGGGCGATCTGGCGTGCGTGGCCAAACTCAACCGCGCGGAGACCGGCGACACCCTCTCCGCCAAGGACGACCCGCTCCTGATGGAGCCCTGGGACATGCCGGACCCGCTGCTGCCGCTCGCCATCCAGGCGCACAGCAAGGCTGACGAGGACAAGCTGTCGCAGGGCCTGGCGCGGCTGGTCGCCGAAGATCCGACGATGCGGCTCGAACAGAATCAGGACACGCATCAGGTGGTCCTGTGGTGTCTGGGCGAGGCGCACGCGGACGTGGCTCTGGAGCGGCTGCGCAGCCGGTACGGCGTGCAGGTCGACGTGGTGCCGTACAAGGTCTCCCTTCGGGAGACGTTCGCGGGCAGGTCCGGTGGCCGGGGCCGCCATGTGAAGCAGTCCGGCGGACACGGGCAGTACGCGATCTGTGAGATCGAGGTCGAACCGCTGCCGGGCGGCAGCGGCATCGAGTTCGTCGACAAGGTCGTGGGAGGGGCGGTCCCGCGGCAGTTCATCCCGTCCGTCGAGAAGGGCGTGCGCGCGCAGGCGGCGAAGGGCGTCGCCGCCGGGTACGCGCTCATCGACGTGCGCATCACGCTCCTCGACGGCAAGGCGCACTCGGTGGACTCCTCCGACGCCGCGTTCCAGACGGCGGGCGCGCTGGCGCTGCGGGAGGCCGCGTCAGGCGCGAAGATCCATCTGCTCGAACCGGTCGCCGAGGTGCAGGTTCTGGTCGGCGACGACTACGTCGGGGCGGTGATGAGCGACCTGTCGGGGCGGCGGGGCCGGGTGGTCGGCACCGAGCAGGCGGCCGGCGGGCGCACCCTGGTGCGGGCGGAGGTGCCCGAGATCGAGATCGGCCGGTACGCGGTGGACCTGCGCTCCCTCTCGCAGGGCACCGCGCGTTTCAACCGTACGTACGCACGCCACGAGCCGATGCCCCCGCAGCTCTCCGAGAGGATCCGCGAACGGGCGCACGACGCCTCGTAGTTGCACAGCACACGCGCATGCCGTCCGCCCTCCCCCGGGGCGGTCGGCATGCGGCTGCCCCCTGACGGATGTCGGTGCGCCCGGATACGCTGATGACCTGATCAACAGACGCGCCGGGCGGCAACAGGTGTGCCGGGCAGGGAAGTCGGGAAGAGCCGCAGCAGCGAAGGCACCGCGGCGATGGGGGCGGCAGTGGCGGACGACGTATTCGACTTCAGGCCCGGGGCCCAGGTTCCGCTCTCGGGCGCCGCGGGACAGACGGCGGCGACCCACGCCCTGGCCTCGGCCGCGTACCGCGACGGTGATGTCGACGGCATCCTCGCGGCCAACAACGAGTGGCACAAGTCCGTGGTGAAGCCCGGCATCTGGTCGCTCTTCAAGCCGAACCTGGGCGAGGCGTTCGCGCGGACCGTGCAGGTGCGGATGCTGGGCGGCGGGCGCAGTCCGCTCATCCAGTCCTTCGGGACCGAACCGCAGGCGGTCGTCGAGCACTGCCTCGCGGCGAACCGCATCCGCAAGGAGCGCGACAGCTGGCTGACCGCGGTGACGGTCCTGTGCGGCGTGCTCTTCCTGCCCGGCTTCATCTTCTGGCTCCTCGTCTTCACCATCCGGCGACAGGTCGCCAAGAGCGAGGACAAGCGCGCGGGCGCGCTCGCGACGGCCGTGCTGGTCGCCGTGGGCGTGCTGGCCGCCGTCGCCCTGCTCAAGCTGCCGTTCGGCGGCTTCTGGGCCTGGTATCTGCGCGCGGCGATCGTGCTGCCCGTGGTGGGCTGGTTCTGGGCGAAGCAGATCGCCGAGCGCACCGCCAGGGACCTGCGCGACCGCTGGTCCGGCCTGCTCGCGGGCGGCGGGATCGGTGCCAAGATCCCCGAGGCGGTGCCCGGCAGCCCGGGCGAGACGGCGGCCGAGCGGCTCCGGCAGGGGCTGGCCAGGCTCTCCGCGGAGCAGCAGAGCAACTCCGTGTTCTACGCGGGCCCCAAGGGCATATTGGGCATGGGCACGCGGTGGGGCAGCTGGCAGCTGGCGGAGGAGCTGGTGCCCGCGGACCCGAACAAGGAGATCCACCCCTTCCGCAGCTGGGACGTCATAAAGGCGGTGCACGACAAGCTGCGCATGCTGGAGCGCGGCCCGCTGCACACCGGGGGCTTCCCCACCCCCGACATAAACCACTGGATCGTCTCGCCCATCGGGGAGAACGCGAAGTCGGTGTCCCGCCCCACCGGCACGGACGTCGAGGCCTTCCAGATCCGCGGCCACGAGATACAGCGGATCTGCAACGAGCAGCAGTTCGGCAGCGGCAACCGGCACTACCTGGGCGTGCAGTTCACGCTCTGGGACGGCCAGTTGGTCATCACCATGCTGATCACGGTGACCGTGCTGCACGAGACGCTGCGCATCGAGGTCACCGGACACGCCCTGGGCCCGGTGCACCCGCTGTTCACCACGAAGCCCTCACCGAAGACGAAGACGGTCGCCAAGCCGATCAGGTTCTGGGAGACCACCACCCGCAACCTGCCGCTGATCGACGCGGACGAGGTCGTGCGCCTCGCGGTCCGTGCCCCCTTCACCTGGTATCCGCCGATCCTGGACCACCTCGGCGGCCAGCTGATCCTGCCCGAGCCGTTCGGCCTGCGGCACGCCTGGGCGGACAAGCCGTGGCGGCACCGTTTCATGGCGGACGACGCGCTGCGCGCCGCCACGCCGGTGCTGCGCGTGGTGCACTCCGCCGCGATCAAGGTCCTCGACGAGAACGGCGTGAACACGGAGAAGTTCGGCGCGCGATCCGGCTTCCTCAGCGGGGCCATCCAGGACCCGATGCCGAGGAAGGCGGATCTCTACGACGCGTGAGCGGGCGGGCCTACTATCAGATGGCCTGCCACAGGGCGGGGACGTTCGGCGGCTCCCAGCCCGGATAGGCGGTGTGGCCCTGGATGCAGCGGTAGCGGACGCCGTTGTAGGTGACCACGTCCCCGGCCGCGTAGGTGGCACCCAGCCGCCAGGTGGTCCCGCCGCCGCCCGGCACGGTCAGGGTGTAGGTCGTGGTGTGGGTGACCTGTCCTTCACCGGTGAAGGACAGCGTGTAGGTGCCGGCGGTGGTGCCCGCGGCGACCTCGACGGTGGCCGTCGCGGACTCGCCCGAGAGCACCGACGCCGGGCTGATGGAGACGCTCACTCCGGCGGGGGCACCCGAGGCCGAGAGGCCCACCTTCTGTGCCTCCCCACTGGTCGTGGCGGTGGTGAGGGTGACCTTCGCGGACGAGCCGGGTTCGACCGTTCCCGAGGCCGGGTCGGCGGCGAGGGAGAAGTCGTCCGTCGGAGCGGGCCTGTCGCCGACCGAGGTCTTCCAGAGTGCGTACGCGACACCGTCCGAGCTGCGGTCGAGCGCGGTGGCGCTCACGTTGGCGGTGGTGTCACAGGCGGAGTGGTAGCACGGGTCGTACGAACGGCCCGCGGTGCCGCCCCACTTCGCAGCCTCGGCGGCGGACTTCGTGGCGGAGGCGCCGGTGGCGTAGCCGGACGTCGGGATGCCGACGCGCTGGAAGGACGCGTCGTCCGACCGCCCCTGCCCCTCGACGTTCTCCTGGGGTGCGAGGTTGAGGGAGGTCCAGTAGTCCCGCAGCGGGACCGACGCCGTGGAGTTCAGGTTGTTGACGAAGTAACCGGCATTCGTCGAGCCCACCATGTCGAAGTTGTAGTACGCCTTGATCTTGGCGCGCTCCGCGGCCGGCAGTGACGAGGCGTAGTAGTCCGAGCCGTTGAGGCCCTGTTCCTCATCGGTCCACCAGGCGAAGCGGACGCGGTTCTTCATGGCGGGGTTGTTCTGCGCCAGGGACAGCGCCGCCTCCAGGATCGCGGCGGATCCGGAGCCGTTGTCGTTGATGCCGGGCCCCGCGGCGACGCCGTCGAGGTGCGCGCCGAACATGTAGACGTTGTCCGCGTCGCCCTGCGGCCACTCGGCGATCAGGTTGTTGCCCGCGCCGGCGGAGCAGCCGGAGGCGCAGCTCTGCTCGGTGACCTTGTATCCGGCGGCTTCGAGCTTGCCCTTCACGTACGCGAGGGAGGCGCGGTAGCCGGCGCCGGTGGCGCGGCGGTTGCCGCCGTTCTGCGAGGCGATGGTGTTGAACTGCGCGAGGTGCGCCCGCACCTTCTCGACGTCGATGTCCGGCGGGGGCGTGGGGTTGCCGCCGCCGCCCACGGTCAGCGTGTACCGGGCGGTGTGCGTCTTGGTGCCCGCGGTCCCGGTGACGGTGATCGGGTAGGTGCCGGCCGTGGTGGACCCCGCGGTGGTGATCTTCATGGTGGCGTTGGTGCCGGACGTGACGGTCTTCGGGTCGAATGTGACGTCCACGCCCGCCGGGGCGCCCGCGGCGGTCAGCGTGATCTGCTGGGCGCTGCCGGTGACGGTCGTGGTGTTGACCGTGCCGGTGGTCGAGGCGCCGGGTTCGACCTTCCCCGAGGCGGGGCTGAGCCCGAGGGAGAAGTCGTTCTGCTGCCCGGTGCAGGTCGGGTCACCGCTCTGCGCCGGGATGCTGATGGCGTCCCAGGCCGCTTTGGTGGCGTTGAACAGGTCGCAGCTCGCGTCCAGGTTCTTCGCCGCGGTGAGCGTCGCGGTGCGGTAGCGCTTGTACGTCATGCCGCTGGTCTTGAGCAGCATGGCGCCGTAGAAGATCTTGCCGGCGTTCTTGATGCCCACGCCGGTCACCTGCTGGTTGTTGCAGGTGGGGCTCGAGGGCTTGCCGCCGCCGGGGTTGGAGCCCTCGGCGAGCAGGTAGAACCAGTGGTTCATCGGCCCGGCCGCCTTGTGCTCCTCGGTGTTCGGGATCGAGGCGGAGTAGCAGTTGGGGTCGTTGTTGACCCGGCTCGGGTCGTACATGTTGCGGATCGGGCCGCGGCCCTGGAGGTTGATCATCTCCCCGACCGTGTAGTCGGGGGTGTCGTAGGGGGCGGGCTGGTTGATGTAGGCCTCGGTCAGGGCGCCCATGATGTCGCCGGTCGCCTCGCCCAGGCCGCTCTCGTGGTTGGCGCCGCCGGGCGTGTTGGAGTCGAGGCCGTGGCCGAACTCGTGGGCGACGACGTCCACTCCGGCGATCCACTCGTTGGCGCTGTTGTGGCCGATGGTGACGGAGGAGCCGTCCCAGTAGGCGTTGAGCTCGTTGAGGCCCACGCTCACCGGCCAGCTGCCGCCGTTGCCGTTGTGACCGTTGCGGCCGACCCACTCCTTGAGCATGTTCCACTGCTTCTGCGCGGCGAACATCACGTCGACGCAGCCGGTCTCCCGGCTCGTGGGGTTGCCGGTGCCCCAGTCGTCGGTCGCCTTGGTGAACACCCCGCCCTGGTAGCTCGAACACTGGAGACCGGGACGGGTGGTGTCGCGCAGCACGTAGTTGCTGCCCGAGCGCGAGGTGTCGATGGTCAGCGGGTCGGGGCCGTTCCACTTGCTGTGGCCGGTGCCGGCGCGCACGTCGTCGTAGGTGTCGATGACCTTGCCGGTGAGCGCGTCGACGAAGACGTGCAGCCTGCTGGGGTCGCCCGCCTTCGTACGGCCGGTCAGCTCGGTCTCCCAGGCGAGCGCGGGCGCGTCCTTCCTGACCCTGACCACCAGGCGCTTGGAGTCGACCTTCTTGACCGTGGCGAGCTTCGTACGGCTCGTCCTGACCGCCTGCGCGGCCGTCACCTTCGCCTCGGTGGTGACCGAGATCGTCGCGTCGGTCGCCGCCCGGACGGAGCGGACCTTCCCCTTGCCGTCGGCGAGGACCACCGCGTCGCCGCCCACCACCGGCAACCCACGGTAGGTGCGTTCGTACGCGACCGAATAGAGGCCCTTGAGCCAGGGGGTGACCTGCTGCCGGTCGTACTGCTCCTCCGGCCCTCTGGCCAGTGAGTCGAGGCCGCTGCGCACCGCCTTGTCGGCGGCGGCGACGGCTTTCGCGAGGGGGTCCGGTCTGTCGGCGGTGGGTGCGGTCTGCGCCGCCGAGGCGAGGGACGCCGGTACCGTCACCCCCGCCAGTGCCAGGGCCAGGGTTATCCCGGCCGCTGCGGATCTTCTGAGCATCACGGCTCCTTGTGAGAGGTGTTGCGGCTCGTTCGAGCCAGGGGGAGCCCGTGCGTCAGGCTGTGCGGTCGTGCCCGCTGCTCCGCTTTCGACCTGGCGGTGACATGACACCCTCGTGGCTGGCGGAACCCTCACACCGGCCCGGTCGGCGGTCAATGGATTCCCGGCTTCCGGCACGCCCTGTCAAGAACTGGCAAGCGCGACGCGACCGCACCGCCTCACTCCGACACGGCCCGCACCCGCTCCCGGTACTCCCGGACCTCCGGCAGATCGCCCCACCGCCCGGCGAGCCGCCGGTGCAGTCCGCGCAGCTCGACGGCGACCGTCAACTCCCGCGCGTCCACCGCCTCGTCCAGGACGGGCCCCGCCAGGGTCACCGCCGCGACGGGGTCACCCGCGCATGCCCAGCTGTCCGCGAGACGTAGGGTGAGCAGCAGGCGCGTGGAGCGCATCACCGGCGGCAGCAGCGCGTACGACCGGGCGGTGGCCTCGACCGCCCGCCGGGCCGGCGCCGGGTCCCCCGTCGCCACCGCCAGGTCACGCAGTGCCCCGCCGACCGCCGACTCCACCCGCAGCACACCCTCCGCACCCCAGAGCCAGGGCGCTTCGAGCCGGTCCCGGTCGTCGAGCCGGGCGAACCTGCGCCGCGCCATCGCCAGATGCCGTCGGCACGCGGCCGCGTCGTGCCCGAGCGCGTACGCACGCGCCTGATACAGATCCGCGAGCGTCATCATCCAGCGCCGCTTGACGTCCACCGCCCCGATGGCCCGCGCGTACACGAGCATCGATGCGGGGTCCCCGTCGAGCCGCACGAGAGTCGACATGTCGCTGAGGAGAGTGGCCCGGGCCTCGGCGTCCTGCGCCGCGTCCGCCCACCGCAGGCCGTGTCCCAACCAGGCCATGGCGACGCCGCTCTGCCCGCGCTCCATCCGCAGCCGCCCCGCGACCTGGGCGTACTGCGCGGAGAGCCGCAACTGCCCGTACGGCAGCCGGCCCCCGGCGTTGACCGCCTCGGCCCACCGCACCACCCCGCCCAGCAACCGCTCCACGGTGCTCACGCACGCGTCGGTGGTGTGGCCGAACGACTCACGGACCAGACAGGCCAGCACGGCGGTCAGCCCGTGCAGCAGCTCGGCCTCCGCCGCCGTCTCTCCGACGCGGTCGTACGGTCCCGTCAGCCCGGCAAGAAGGTCCGTCACCGCGCCCCGGTCGGGCGTCGCACAGCCCACCCTGCCGTGCAGCGGACAGGCCAGACCCTCGGCGGGCAGCCGCGCCGGCCAGGGCTGCACGGTCAGCGAGGCCGTGTCACCGGGGGTGTCGGCCCCGGGGATCGGCGAGAACAGCGTGGGGGCCACCGGAGACAGACCGGGCGCGCACGGCGACGCGGGCGGCGAGGCGACCAGTGCGGCGAGCCGGCCCCCGGTCCCCAGGACGGCGTCGAGCCGGTTCACCAGGTCGAAGGGCGGCTCCCGCCGTCCGCCCTCGAGCCTGCTGATGAAGCTGTGGTGGTAGCCCACCCTCCTGCCGAGCTGCAACTGGGTGAGCCCGGCCCGGCGGCGGTGGAAGCGCAGCAGCCGTCCGAACTCCGCCCACCCCGGATCGACCGGGTCGGCCGCCCGTGACATGCCGACGGACATGACCCCTCCCTGACCAGGTGCTCCGCGAGGTGCTCCGTGAGGGCAGGGTGACAGGAGAGGTCGGCGCCCCCAACCCCTCTGTTGGACAGGGGGGTTGACGGTATGGACGGCATGGACGGCGCGGCCGGTGCGCCGAGGTGTCGCCGCTAGCTCGCCGGCGTCGGCCAGGCGTCCGCCAGCATCTTGCGCGTGTCGGCGAGCAGCTGCGGCAGCACCTTGGTGTGCCCGACGACCGGCATGAAGTTGGTGTCGCCGCCCCAGCGCGGAACGATGTGCTGGTGCAGGTGGGCCGCGATACCGGCGCCCGCCACGGCTCCCTGGTTCATACCGATGTTGAAGCCGTGCGCGCCGGACGCGGTGCGCAGCGCCTGCATCGCCTGCTTGGTGAGCTCGCCGAGCTCGGCCGTCTCGGCGGCCGTCAGGTCCGTGTAGTCGGCGACGTGACGGTAGGGCACGACCATCAGGTGGCCGCCGTTGTACGGGTACAGGTTGAGGACCGCGTACACCTGCTCGCCGCGCGCGATGACGAGCCCGTCCTCGTCGGACTTGGCCGGGATCGAGCAGAAGGGACAGCCGTCGTCGGCCCCCGGGCCCGTGGGCTTGTTCTCGCCCTGGATGTACGCCATCCGGTGGGGCGTCCACAGGCGCTGGAACGCGTCCTGCGACCCGACTCCGATCTGCTGCTCCGGCTCACTCGTCATGAGGTGAAGCATATGACTTGGCCCCGGGGAGAGGTCCCCGGGGCCCGAGCTCACCGCCGTGTCACCGTGGCGTCAGACCTGGACGCGGTCCTCGACCGCCTTCACGATCTTCGCGATGGCCTCGTCGACGGGGATGCCGTTCTCCTGCGAGCCGTCGCGGTAGCGGAAGGACACGGAGCCGTTGCTCATGTCCTCGTCGCCCGCGATGACCATGAAGGGCACCTTGGCCTTCTGCTGGTTGCGGATCTTCTTCTGCATGCGGTCGGACGACGCGTCCACCTCGACCCGCAGCCCCTGCTCCTTCGCCTTCTCGGCGAACTCGCGGAGGTAGGGGATGTGCGTGTCGCCGATCGGGATGCCGACGGCCTGCACGGGCGCGAGCCACGCCGGGAACGCGCCGGCGTAGTGCTCCAGGAGCACCCCGAAGAAGCGCTCGATGCTCCCGAACAGGGCCCTGTGGAGCATGACCGGCTGCTGCTTGGACCCGTCCGCCGCCGTGTACTCGAGACCGAACCGCTTGGGCTGGTTGAAATCGACCTGCAGGGTCGACATCTGCCAGGACCGACCGATCGCGTCCTTGGCCTGCACCGAGATCTTCGGGCCGTAGTACGCGGCGCCGCCCGGGTCGGGCACCAGCGGAAGGTTCTGCTTCTCGGCGGCGAGCCGCAGCTGTTCCGTGGCCTCCGCCCAGTCCTCGTCCGTGCCGATGAACTTGTCGGAGTCGTCGCGGGTGGACAGCTCCAGCTCGAACTCGGTCAGGCCGTAGTCCCGCAGCAGGTCGAGCACGAACGTCAGGAGCGTGTCGAGCTCCTGCGGCATCTGTTCCTTGGTGCAGTAGATGTGCGAGTCGTCCTGCGTGAAGCCGCGCGAGCGGGTCAGGCCGTGCACGACGCCCGACTTCTCGTACCGGTACACGGTGCCGAACTCGAAGAGGCGCAGCGGCAGCTCACGGTAGGAACGCCCGCGCGACTTGAAGATCAGGTTGTGCATCGGGCAGTTCATCGCCTTGAGGCGGTAGTTCTGCTCGTCGAACTCGATGGCCGGGAACATGCCCTCCCCGTAGTGCGGGAGGTGACCCGAGACCTCGAAGAGCTTCTCCTTCGAGATGTGCGGGGTGTTCACGAACTCGTACCCGGAGGATTCGTGGCGGCGCCGCGAGTAGTCCTCCATGACCTTGCGGATCACGCCGCCCTTGGGGTGGAAGACCGCGAGGCCCGGGCCGAGCTCCTCCGGGAAGGAGAAGAGGTCGAGCTCGGAGCCGAGCTTGCGGTGGTCGCGCTTCTCGGCCTCGGCGAGGAACTCCAGGTGCGCCTTCAGCTCGTCCTTGGACGGCCACGCGGTGCCGTAGATGCGCTGGAGCTGCGGGTTCTTCTCACTGCCGCGCCAGTAAGCGGCGGCGGAGCGCATCAGCTTGAACGCGGGGATGGCGCGGGTGCTGGGCAGGTGCGGGCCCCGGCAGAGGTCCTTCCAGCACAGTTCGCCGGTCTTCGCGTCGAGGTTGTCGTACATGGTCAGCTCGCCCGCGCCCACCTCGGCGTCGGCGCCGTCGGCGGCCTGCGCGGCATTGCCCTTGAGGCCGATGAGCTCCAGCTTGTACGGCTCGTCGGCGAGCTCGACGCGCGCGTCGTCGTCGGTGGTGACGCGCCGCGAGAACTTCTGCCCGCGCTTCTGGATCTCCTGCATCTTCTTCTCGACGCGCTTGAGGTCCTCGGGGGTGAAGGGCTCCTTGACGTCGAAGTCGTAGTAGAAGCCGTCCCGGATGGGCGGGCCGATGCCGAGCTTGGCGTCGGGGAAGAGCTCCTGCACGGCCTGCGCCATGACGTGCGCGGTCGAGTGGCGCAGGATGTTCAGGCCGTCCTCGGAGGAGATCTCGACGGGCTCGACCTCCTCGCCGTCGGCCGGCACGTACGCGAGGTCCTTCAGCTCGCCGGCCACGCGCACGGCGACGATGGTGCGCTCCCCGGGGAAGAGCTCGGCGGCCGTAGTGCCCGTCGTCACCACGCGCTCTTCCCGCTCGGAATCGCGTTGGATGATCACACGGACGTCTGACACCGGTCTCTCCTACCTGAAGGGGGGTGCGGCGCTTTCCGTTGCGCGCGCACTAGGGATCGTACCGAGCCGCGGGCCCCCGCCGCGAAACGGATCTCTCCGCACCCTCTCAGTCCGTGCTGCACGCCTCCTCGAAGAAGTCGAGGTTCTCCTGGAGCGACTTCATGAGCCGGTCGCGCGCCGCCTCGTCCACCTGTACGGGCACCACCCCGCTCGCCCCCGTGAGCCTGCGGAACCCGCCCCTGCTCTCCAGCCTCCCCTGCACCCGGATCGGCAGCCCGACCAGATGGGCGTGGCCCGCGATGCGGTACGCCTCCTCGTCCAGCGTCATCCGCACGTACGGGACGTCGGCGCCCGCGATCACCCTGATCCGCACGGTGCCGTCCTCGTGGGGTGCCGACCGCCGCATCCGCACCACGGCTCCGGTGACCCGCACCGGCACCGACGGCTCGTCGCGGAGGTAACGGGCGCCCGCCTCGCGCAGCGCGGGGAGGTCGCCGGGCGAGAACTCGACGGGTTCGGCGTGGGCCGCGCACCCCTCGGGCACCCCCGCTCCCGGCGCCCACTGCACGGCGACGCGCGCCCCTTCGGTGCCGCGCACCAGGGCGACGATCGCTTCGGTCAGCTCGTGACTGACGCCTGCCTCGACCGCGCCGTCGAAGGCGTCCATGCCGCCGGTGGCGCGCTGGTAGTCGATGGCCTCGCGGGCCGCGCAGAGCGCCTGGTGGAGGCGGACCGCGAGGGGACGCCCGGTCATGACGGGCACGAAGGCGGTGAGCTGCTGCCCACCGGTGGCGGGACCGACGAGCACGTTCTCCAGGGACGCGACGGCGGGTCCGCGGTGCCGCGCGCCGTAGTAGCCGGCGCGGCCGCGTGCGGCGAGCGCGCCGGCGAGGAGCATCTGCCGGGCGGCGGAGCGCAGCTGTTCCTCCTCGGGCCAGGTCGCGGTGTCCGCGGGACCGGTCCACACGTCGCGCGACCAGTGGATCTCGTCGCTGGGCACGGCGAGTCCGACGAGTACCTCGCGGGCGGCGGGCGACGCGCTGCGGGACAGTGCGACGAGCGCCTCCGCGAGGAGGTCCTCGCAGTCGGGGAAGGCGCGGCTCTCGGGGACGAGCAGGCTGGTGCCGGCGCCGCCGGGGCCGGGGGGCGTCCAGCGCGCGTAGCGGCCGGGGGCTCCGCCGCGGCGCTGCCAGCCGTGCCGGGCGAGGAGCGCGCCGAGGACGGAGGGGTCGACGCGGGAGGGTTCGGGGGGCTCGGTCCAGCCGCCCGCGGCCGGGGCCGGGTGCGGGCGGACGGGCGGCATCGACTCGTGGTGGTCGAACTCGTCGTGGCCGAAGGGGCGCTGCATCAGGGTTTCCCTCCCGTTCCAACGCGCGTCATGATCTCGCAGAGGGCGCGGTCGTCGAAGATCCGCGAGGTCGGGACGCGCACGGTGGTCCTGCGCCGGCCGGTCACGGGGTGCCCGGCGAGATTGGCCCAGTAGCAGCAGTGCCGCAGGTCGAGCCGGTCGTGGCCGGCGCGCAGCCAGTCGTCCTGGGAGCGGGGCACGAGCATCACGACCAGGATCTTGTGGACCGAGACCGGGGTGCGGGCGAGCTTCTCCAGGTGCGCGTTGTCGAGCGTGAAGGAGAAGGCGGGCCCGGCGGGCTTCGGCGGTATCTGGTACGTGCACTTGAGCTGGACCTTGATGGTGACCTCGTCGTCGACCGTGTGCCCGGGGGCGCTGTGGCTGACGTGCCAGTCGATGCCGTTGTCCGGAAAGGGCTGGGAGAGCGAGCAGCCCGCGGCTGCCGCTACGGCGTGCAGGTAGCCCACCTGAAGCGTCTCCATGCAGGCGGTGGTGGCGAGTGTGCCGCGCGGCGGTGCGATCCGCTCGGGCAGCAGCCCACCCTGGTCGGGCTGCGCGAGCGCCATGGTCAACGTGCCTTCCGAGCCGGGTCGTTCTGCGCCGGGACGGTGAATTCCAAAGCCCCTCACCTCTGTTGTCTCCGGGCCGCGTACAGCGCAAACGGCCCGGGTATCACCAGCGTGGGCAGGGGACCGAACGTCATCTGCCGGGACTGAACGAGGAGTTGCGTCACCATGACGTGCTGGTACGAGGGCCCCTTGGCCGCATTCGACACGGAGACCACGGGCGTCGACGTCGAGACCGACCGGATCGTGTCGGCCGCCGTCGTCGTCCAGCAGGGCGCGGGAACCCGGCCGCGCATCACCCGCTGGCTGGTGAACCCGGGCGTACCCGTGCCCGCGGCCGCCACCGCGGTGCACGGACTGACGGAGGATCACCTTCAGCGCACGGGTCGCTGGCCCGCGCCGGTGATGGAGGAGATAGCGCGCGATCTGGCCGAGCAGGGAGCGGCGGGCCGGCCGATCGTGGTGATGAACGCGCCGTTCGATCTGACCATCCTGGACCGGGAGTTGCGCAGGCACCGCGCCTCGTCGCTGAGCCGCTACACGGAGGGCTCTTCGCTGTGCGTGATCGACCCGCGGGTCCTGGACAAGCAGCTGGACCGCTACCGCAAGGGCCGCCGGACGCTCACGGATCTGTGTGCGCACTACGAGGTGGAGCTGTCGGAGGCGCATGACGCGGCGGCGGACGCGCAGGCGGCCATGGATGTGGTGCGCGCGGTGGGGCGGCGCTTCGCCGGCCGTCTGGAGCGTCTCTCGCCTGCCGAGCTGCACTCGTTGCAGGCGGTCTGGCATGCGGCTCAGGCGCGCGGCCTGCAGGCGTGGTTCGCGAAGAGCGGCACTCCGGAGACGGTGGACCCGGCGTGGCCGCTGCGCGCCGATTTCCCGGCGGCGGCCTGAGGTCGGGCACCGGGCACGTACGCCCGGCGCGGGCAAGAAAAAACCGGTCCGTCTGCTGACGGACCGGCATTCTCCGGGTGGGCGATACTGGGTTCGAACCAGTGACCTCTTCGGTGTGAACGAAGCGCTCTCCCACTGAGCTAATCGCCCGGGAACGCACTGAACAATACAGGTCCGGGCGCCTTTCCTTCAAACCGCTTGCAGACGGGCCGCGAGGCCGCGCCGCCCGGCGCGCATCATCAGGGCGTGATTGAGCCGGAACAGTGGACGTCCGGGGACGGCGAGGCGCCGCAGCAGGGCTTTGTGGACGTCGACCTCCTGGTCGTAGCGGACCCGTGTGCCGGCGGGGGTGGCCGTGAGCATCCAGCGCGCCCAGCCGTCCAGGTCCCCGCTCATGGCGATCTCCAGGACCCCGGCCGCCGGGTCGTTGCGCCGCTCCCGTGCGGTGACGACCAGGTCGTACGGCAGGAAGGACCGGAAGCGGACGATGCCGCTTCGGTCGTCCAGCGGTGTCACCTCGCGCACCTGCGGCCACCACAGCGGATAGTCCTCGGCCCGTTCCAGGGCGGCGAAGACGCCGGTGGGCGCGCCGGGCAGTTCCCAGACGCTGCGGAAGCGGTAATGGCACCAGTCCATGGGCAGCAGTCTGCCGGACGCACCGGGACCCGTACCGGATCTGAGTACGTTCTGAGTATCCGCACCCATGCCGCGCGGTGTGCCGCGGACCACACTCCCTGGCATGACGAACATTCCGCCTCCTGCCGAGGAGCTCCGCATCCTCGACATGGAGCTGCGCCAACTGGAGGCGCGCAGGACGCAGTTGCTGCAGCGCCGGGCCTGGCTGCTCGGTGTCCTGCGCGCGGCGGTCCCGGCCGGGCCGCCCCCTCGTCCGGCCGGGCCGCCCGCCCCCGACGCCACGCCGCCGAGCGTGCAGAACGTCCTGCTCGCGCTGGGCGGGGTGCTCCTGACGGTCGCCGCGATCGCGTTCACGGTGGTGAGCTGGGGCCATCTGGGGATCGGCGGCCGCAGCGCGGTCCTGGGCGCGGTGACGCTCGGCGCGCTCGGCACGCCCGCGTTCCTGCTGCGGCGCTCGCTGCGCTCGACGGCGGAGGCGGTGGCGGGCCTCGGCCTCGCGCTGACCGTCCTCGACGCGTACGCGCTGCGCTACCTCGCACTCCCGGACGTGAGCGCCTTCGGGTACGCGGCCGTCACCTCCGCGGTTCTGGCCGCGGTCTGGGCCGCGTACGGCCTGCTGCTCCGGGAGCTGCGCCTGGCGCTGCCGACGGCGGTCGTGACGGCGCAACTCCCCCTGGTCCTGTGGGCGGGGGCAGCGCACGCAGGTGCGTACGTGATGACGGCCGCGCTGCTCGTGACGGCGGCCTTCGACGCGGCGCTCGCGCTGTGGGCGGGGATCCGTTCGGTGCGTGTCGTCGCCACGGCCGGCGCCGGTGTGCTGGGGCTGTGGGGTGCGGCGAGCGCCGGCTGGCTCTCCGTCCAGGCCTCGGGTCCTGGCGGGGCGGCTCGCGCGGGCGTGCTGCTGCTGTTCGCCGCGGGGATCGCGCTGGCGGTCGCGCGGTGGGCGAAGGGCGCCGAGGTGGTGAGCGGTGCGGCCGGTGCGTGCGGTCTGCTGGTGGTGGCCGCTTCGGGCGGGGTGCTGCGGACCGTGCTGCCCGCGGCGTGGACGGTGCCGGCGTATCTCGCGTGCGGCATGGCGCTGTTGGCCGTCGTCCGCACCTCACTGCCGTGGACGCTGCGGCGCGGGGTCCTCGCGGCGTCCGCCGTGGTGCAGGGAATCGCGGTGCTGTGGGCGCTGCCGGTCGCGGCGATCGCTCTCCTCGGCCCGTTCGGCTGGGGGACCCGTGTCTGGTCGGGTGCGCCCGGCGACGCCCGGTCGGCGCTGCTGCTCGAACTGCCGCTCGCGCACCCGCTCATGGCCCCGCTTGTGCTCGGCGCCGTCGCCGCCGTGCTCGGCGTGACGGCCGGACCGCTGGGCGAGTCGGCGCGGCGGGCGGCACGGTACGGCGCGCCGGTGCTCCTGTGGTCCGCGGCGGTGGCGCTGCCGGCCGCGCTCCGCCTTCCGTACGGGGCCGGGGTGGCGGCCCAGCTCCTGTCGACCGCCGTCCTCCTCGCCGTGGCCGCGCGTGCCACGTCGGCCGTTCCCGCGGTGACCGCTTCGGTCCTCGCGCTGGTGTCGTCGGCGAGCGTCGCGTTCCTGTCGCTGGCCACCACGACGGCCACCCTCACCGCACTCGGCGTGCTGACGGCGCTGCACCTCTCGGCCTGTGTGCGCCTGGCACGGGCAGGGGCGCCCGCTCCGGGCACGGCCGCGCTCGCCGCCTGCGCCTCCCTGGCCTCCGCCACCGCGCTGGTCTGCGCCTCGGGGGCCGCGTGGGGCCTGCGTCCCGAGCACATCGGGCTGCTCTCGCTGCTGGTGCCGGCGCTTGCGGCCGCGGCCGCGGCCCGTCTCGGTACGCATCCTCTGACGCCGCCCGTGGAGGTCATGGCGGCCGTCTCCGGAGCCGTCGCGGTCGTCCTCGCCGCGGGGGACGCCCCGATGCTGGCGCTGGTCCTGGCGCTCTGCGGGGTCATCGCGTCCGGCACCGCGCTGCGGGCGGACCGCCGTTCCGTCGGGTACGCGGCCGGGGTGCTGTTCGTCCTGGCGAGCTGGGTGCGCCTGGCGTCGTGGGAGGTGTCGGCCCCGGAGGCGTACACCCTGCCGGTGACCGTCCCCGCGCTCCTCATCGGGTGGCTGCGGCGGCGCCGCGACCCGGCGGCCTCCTCCTGGACGGCCTACGGTCCGGGCCTCGCGGTGACGCTGCTCCCGAGCCTCGCGGCCGCCTGGAGCGACGTGCACTGGCAGCGTCCGCTGCTGCTCGGCACGGCGGCCCTCGCCCTGACGCTGGTGGGCGCCCACCACCGGCTGCGCGCCCCGCTGGTCCTCGGCGGCACGGTCCTCGCCCTGGACGCGCTGCACGAACTCGCCCCGTACATCGTGCAGGTCGTGGACGCGCTTCCCCGCTGGCTGCCACCCGCGCTCGCGGGTCTGCTGCTGCTCGCGGTCGGCGCCACGTACGAGCAACGCCTGCGCGACGCACGCCGGTTCCGGAATGTCCTGAACCGAATGCACTGATTACCGGCCGCCGACCGCCGCGGAACATGTGGACCCGTCAATTCCCTTAAAGGGCGCGGGAATACGAGAACGGCCCGGAGGCTCAATAGCCTCCGGGCCGTAATCCGGGGTGGGCGATACTGGGTTCGAACCAGTGACCTCTTCGGTGTGAACGAAGCGCTCTCCCACTGAGCTAATCGCCCCGGGCGCAGGAAGAACATTACCGCATGTCAGCGGGTGCTCCCGACCGCCCAGGAGCCGACGGTCACTCCTTGATCTTCCACGGCATCGTGATGCCGAACTTCCACACGTAGACGGCGACGAGCACCGCGACGATCACGAGGCCGATCGTGGTCAGGATGATGTTGCGGCGGCGCACCTTCGGGTCGAGTGCGCGCTGTGCCGCCTCGGTGACCTTGCGTTTCGTCCAGCGCAGCACCAGCTGGGCCCAGACGAACTCGGTCGCCCAGATCGCCATGCCGCCGAAGATCACCAGCCAGCCGGGGCCCGGCAGCGGCAGCATGATGATGCCCGCGACGACGACCGCGAGACCGACGATGAAGACGCCCACCTGCCAGCTCAGGTGCAGCATCCTGCGGGACTGGACGTACTGCGGAGCCCGCGAGCCGAGCGGCGGTTCGGACGTGGCTCCGGCGGTCGGATCCGTGACCCCCGCCGAATCGTTACTCCCCGTATTCATGCGGCCAAACCCTACCGGACGGAAACCCATCACCGGAATGGGTGCACAAGCGGATGGGACAATCCGCCATACGGGGCGTCTAAAGACACGCAAATCCCTCAGAGGGGTTTACAACGGCACCGTAGGTGGCATGTCGATTTCGCCGACGTGCGAATCCCCGAGCGCACACTGAGCGAAAGGCCCTGGCGCTTATGAACACCACGGTCAGCTGCGAGCTGCACCTGCGCCTCGTTGTGTCGAGCGAGTCCTCACTGCCTGTTCCCGCAGGACTGCGGTATGACACGGCCGATCCCTATGCCGTGCACGCCACCTTCCACACCGGAGCCGAGGAAACCGTCGAGTGGGTGTTCGCCCGCGACCTCCTCGCCGAGGGCCTGCACCGGCCCACCGGTACCGGCGACGTCCGAGTCTGGCCGTCCCGGAGCCACGGTCAGGGCGTCGTATGCATCGCCCTGAGCTCCCCGGAGGGCGAGGCTCTGCTCGAGGCCCCGGCGCGGGCCCTGGAATCCTTTCTCAAGCGAACGGACGCAGCCGTGCCACCCGGTACGGAACACCGCCACTTCGACCTCGACACGGAGCTCTCCCACATCCTTGCCGAGAGCTGAGCGCCGCCCGGCGCGTCGAGAACCGCCACGCCGTCCGACTCGGGGCGACGGCGCAAGCAGTGACGACACAACGACACAAGGCGAACAGATGCAGCACCGGCGCCGTCGCCGCGGGTTTCCCGCGACGACGGCGCCGGTGCGTCCCGTGGCGGAGCCGCTAGCATCGGCCAGCATCGGCGGGCACCGGCCCGACCCCCAGGCCAGGGAGCAAATCGTGCTGATCACCCACGACACCCGGTGTTCTCTCGACGCCGTGGTCGATCTGGTGAACACCGCACCGGAGACGAACGGCACGGACGGGCTCGCGAACGTGGCGGCGCTCGGTGATTTCGTACGAAACCACGACGTGAGCGACGTCGGGACGCTCTCGGAGGGCGACCTCGCCGACGTGCACCGCATCCGCGCCCGCTTCGGCGAGGTCTTCGCGCACCCCGAACCGCAGGCCGCCTCCACGATCCTCAACGACCTGATCGCGCGGGCCGGCACCACGCCGCGCCTCACGGACCACGACGGTTACGACTGGCACATCCACTACTTCGCACCCGGTGCGTCCGTCGCGGACCACCTGGCGGCCGACTGCGGGATGGCCCTCGCGTTCTTCGTGGTCGCGGGCGAGCAGGAGCGGCTGCGGCGCTGCGAAGCCCCGGACTGCCGCCACGCCTTCGTCGACCTCTCGCGCAACCGTTCGCGCCGCTACTGCGACAGCCGCACCTGCGGCAACCGCCTGCACGTCGCCGCGTACCGCGCCCGCCGCAAGGAGGCCTCGGGGCAGAGCGTCCCCTAGAGCAGCAGCAGGTCGTGGAGCGTGGCCACCAGAATCAGGGTGCTGATCACCGCCAGGAAGATCATCAAGGGTGGCTGGGAGAGGGCGTAGAGGCATCCCTGCCGCTCCTCGTCACCGTGGGGCCGCTCCGCTTCGCCGTCGGTGGCGTGCCGCTCCGCGGCCGCAGGTCGTCGCTCATGGGCCGGTGCCGTGTGTCCGCCGTCGTCCGACGGAGCGGCATCGCCCTCTGTGGTGGTGTCAAGCATCTCGTCGTGATGATGACGCAGCCGCGGGCAGGTTGCCGACCAACACGCCCGATCGGGGCGGGAGTTCGCCGGAACCCGTGAACAGGGAAAACTCCAGCTTCGGGCCCGTTCCACCGCTCGCTCAGGGGCACTTCGTCCGCGCTGCCGGGCCGCCCCGTCCGTACCCGAACGAGGGATCCGAGCAGGCCGCACGCCGCGAGGCAGTGGCGGCGGTGCCAACGGCGGTGATGGTGGCAGGGGCGGCGGTGAAGCGGTGGCCGCCGTCAGATGCCGTGCTTCTTCAGGATGGCCTCGATGTCGCTGAAGTCCTCCGCGGGCGCGGCCGACTGCGGCTTGGCCGCGGGCCGGGCCGCGCTCTGCCGGGTGCTGCCGCCGAGCGAGGGTGCCGAGGCGGCCGGGGCGACCGCCTCGCGCTGGGCGGCCTTCGCGGCCTTGCGCTCCTTGCGGGTTCCGCCGGTGCGACGCTCCACGGCGCGCGTGCCCAGGAACATCAGCCAGGCCGCGCCGAGCACGCCGAAGCCGACCCATGCCTTGAAGCTGAACGCCGTGTCCGCCGCCCACCCCACGACTCCCGTCAGCACCAGGCCTATCGGAACCAGTGAGTACGCGGCGAGGCGGGCCGCGGAGAGGAGGCGCTTGCGGTAGGCCATGACCGCGGCGATGCCGAGCCCGGCCGCGGACACGGCGGAACAGACGGTCTCGGCAATCATCCGGTCCTCCAGGCATGCAGGCGTACGTCGGGAAAAGACGCTGTCGTCCCTTCCATGCTGCACCGGGTGGGCGCCGCTGAGCCATGTCCGGAGCGGACCTCAGGGACATTTCCGGGTCATCTAGGGGTCGCGCCTCCTCCGCAGGTGCCGGTCGGTGAGGCGCCGTCCCGGTTGGGGGGTGGATCCGCGGGCTGGGAGACTGTGCCCATGAGCGACTCCCCTGCCGACCGCCCCGCCCGTCCCGTCGTCATCGACGTCTGGTGCGAGCTGCAGTGCCCCGACTGCCGTACCGCCCTCGACGACGTGCGCGCCCTGCGCGCCCGCTACGGCGACCGCGTCGAGCTGCGCCTGCGGCACTTCCCCCTCGAGAAGCACAAGCACTCCTTCGCCGCCGCCCAGGCCGCCGAGGAGGCGTTCGAGCAGGGCAAGGGGTGGCCGTACGTGGAGGCAGCACTGGCCGGGGTCGAGAAGCTCGACCGCGAGGGCGAGGCCCACCTGGTGGACACGGCCCGCGAACTCGGTCTGGACGCGGAGGAGTTCGACACCGCCCTGATCGACGGCCGGCACATCCTGATCGTCGACGCCGATCAGGCCGAGGGCAAGGCCATCGGCGTCACCGGCACCCCCACGTACGTCGTCGGCGGCGAGCGCCTGGACGGCGGCAAGAGCCAGGAGGGGCTGCGCGAGCGCGTCGAGGAGATCACCGACCGGCTTCTCGCGGCGGACACCTCCTCCTAGACGCGTTCTCCCGGACGCCTCCTCCTAGAGGAGCGGTTTCCAGAAGTAGTACGACGCCGGTTCGTAGCCGAGCGAGGCGTACAGGCGCAGGGCCGGGGTGTTGTCGGCGAGGACGTTGAGGCCGATGCGGTCGCGGCCCGCCACCAGGTGGCCCTGCGCCTCCGCGAGGTGCATCAGGGACCGCCCGTGCCCGTGCCCGCGGTGCTCGGCATGGACCGCGACGTCGTAGACGAACGCGTCGCCGTCGGCCACGGAGAGCCACAGCGTGCCCACCTGGGTGCCGCGATGCATGAGAACGCTCAGCCATGTGTCGGGCGTCGCGACGCCGTTCGGGAGGGCCCGGGCGTGGTCGGCCTCGGCCTTGGCGCGCGCCTCGTCCTCGGGGAGGCCGCGGTCCGTCCAGGTGCTCGCGTAGAGCTCCTTCGCGCGCACCAGCCACGGTCCGGCCTCGGCCTCGGTCATCGGCCGCCCCTCGGTACCGACGGGCAGCGTGGGCACCGGGTCCGTCAGCGGCTTCGTCAGGCGGCGGCTCCGCTCCACGTAGCCGAGCGCCGTGACGAGCCGCAGCGCCGCCGCCGCGTCGGCGGGGACGGTCGCCTCGATGCGCGCACACCCCCAGCCGCGCGCCACTTCCTCGGCGGCCAGCGCCGCGACCGTGCCGCGGCCGCGCCTGCGGTCCGGCTCCGCGATCCGCAGATCGTGGAGGCGGCAGACGCGGGGGCCGAAGACCTCGTGCGTGGCGAGGCCTATGGACCCCACGGGACGGCTGTTGACGCAGACGTCGTACGTGCGCGCCTTGGCGCCGTCGGCGCCCTGCTGAAGCGGCCCGGTCGGCCGCAGGGTCGTGGTCATCCCTCTGGTTCTACCCGTCCCCGGCCCGTACCGTCACCGAGGTTTCCCCGGACTTAGGGATCCAGGTCGTCGGCGGCACGCTCGTCGAAGATCCGCATCGCCTTGGCGGTCACCGGGCCCGGCGCGACGGAAAGTTCGCGGTCGTCGACGCGGTGCACGCCCTGGACGTCGCGCAGCGTCGACGTCAGGAAGACCTCGTCGGCGCGCTCGAGGACGTCCAGCGGCAGGTCGGTCTCGCGTGCGCCCGTCCACTCGACGGCCAGCGCGCGCGTGATGCCCGCGAGGCAGCCGGAGGCGACCGGCGGGGTGTGGATCTCGCCGTCGAGCACGACGAAGACGTTGGAGCCGGTGCCCTCGCAGAGCTGTCCGACGGTGTTGGCGAAGAGGGCTTCCGTGGCGCCGTGTTCGTGCGCGCGGGCCAGGGCCACGACGTTCTCCGCGTACGAGGTGGTCTTCAGGCCGGTCAGCGCGCCGCGTTCGTTGCGGGTCCACGGCACGGTGATCACCGCGGTGGTGTCGGGACGCCGCTTGGTCTCGCCGAGGGCGACGACGAGCGTGGTGCCCTGGTCGCCCCGGTCGGAGCCGAGCGGTGAGAGGCCGCCGGTGTACGTGATCCGGAGCCGCCCGAGCGGGAGCGGATTGGCGTCGAGGACGGCGGCGCAGGCGTGGCGCACCTCGTCGAGGTCCGGCTCGGGCAGTCCGAGGCCGCGCGCCGACCGCGCGAGCCGGGCCAGGTGGCGGGTCAGGGCGAAGGTGCGGCCCTCGACCGACTTCACCGTCTCGAAAATGCCGTCGCCCACCGTCAGCCCGTGGTCGAGCACGGAGACGCGGGCGTCGTCGAGGTCCTGCAGCCCGCCATTGAGCCAGATCTTCACGTGGGGATTCCTTCGCTCGCTTCGTACGTGCCCGACGCTACCGCCAGCAGGCGCGCGGCCTTCAGCTCGGTCTCCCGCCACTCCCCCTCGGGGTCCGAGCCCCAGGTGATGCCCGCTCCGGTCCCGAAGCGCAGGGCGCCCTCGTCCCTGTCGATCCAGAAGGTACGGATCCCCACGGCGAGCTCTCCTGTCCCCCGGTCGGCGTCGACCCAGCCGATGCCGCCGCAGTAGGGGCCGCGGGGCGCCGTTTCCAGCTCGTCGATGATCCGCAGGGCGCTGGACTTGGGGGCGCCGGTGACGGAGCCCGGCGGGAACGCCGCGTCGAAGAGGTCCGGCCAGCCCGCTCCGGCGCGCAGCTCGCCGGCGACGGTGGAGACGAGGTGGACGAGTCCGGGGTGCTTCTCCACCACGCAGAGGTCGGGGACGGTGACGGAGCCGGTGGCGCAGACGCGTCCGAGGTCGTTGCGGACGAGGTCCACGATCATGACGTTCTCCGCGTAGTCCTTCTCCAGGAGGTCCGCCTCGGTGCGGCCCGTGCCCTTGATGGGGCCCGACTCCACGTGGCGCCCGTCGCGGCGCAGGAACAGCTCGGGAGAGGCGGTGGCGAGCTCCACGCCGTGCTCCGGCAGCCGAATCGTTCCCGCGTACGGGGCGGGGTTCCCGCGCGCGAGGAGGGAGGTGAGGGCGTCCACGTCGGCGTCGGCGGGGACGGGCGCGGACAGGACGCGACAGAGGTTGGCCTGGTAGACCTCGCCGGCGGCTATGTACGCGCGTACCCGCCGCACGCCTTCCGTGTACGCGGCGCGGTCGAGGGACGACGTCCAGTCCCCGGCGGCCGGGCCGTGCCAGCCGCCCGGCACGGGGGCGGGCACGGCTTCCTCGCGCACGTCGTCGAAGCGGGCGCAGACCGTGCCGCCCTCGAAATCCGCGGACACGGCCCAGAAGCCGGTGGAGTCCAGGGCCGCGGGATCGCTGGTCACGTCGCGCAGCCCGGTGGCCACGAGACGGCCGAAGCGCGCCATGGGAGGGAGCGCGGGAGACGATGTCAGAGGGGGGTTGTGCACGGCTGCGAGTCTATGACCGGTGTGCCGACGGCGCCCCGGACCAGGGACAGCGCAGCACGCTGCGCAAACGCGTTTTTGTACTGGCCCAGGAATCCGCTAGAGTTCAACACGTCGCCGGGACGCGCAAGCGGAACGGGAAAGACAAGCGGACGTAGCTCAGTTGGTAGAGCGCAACCTTGCCAAGGTTGAGGTCGCCAGTTCGAACCTGGTCGTCCGCTCGCAGGAAAGTGGGGGATCTTCCCGAACCCTCATACTCCTGGTGGAGTGGCCGAGAGGCGAGGCAACGGCCTGCAAAGCCGTCTACACGGGTTCAAATCCCGTCTCCACCTCCAAGGACGATTAGCTCAGCGGGAGAGCGCTTCCCTGACACGGAAGAGGTCACTGGTTCAATCCCAGTATCGTCCACTGGATCTTCGAGAAGATCATCTTCGTGAAGGTCGTCCCGCGCGATTAGCTCAGCGGGAGAGCGCTTCCCTGACACGGAAGAGGTCACTGGTTCAATCCCAGTATCGCGCACGCAGTACGCAGCACACGCAGGTTCACCTGCGCGATTAGCTCAGCGGGAGAGCGCTTCCCTGACACGGAAGAGGTCACTGGTTCAATCCCAGTATCGCGCACCATCCACACGAAGCCCCGGCCGTCTCCACGGCCGGGGCTTCGTCGTGTGTCGCTTTGGCTTACGACGAGAAGAGCATGTGCCCGAAGCTCTTGTGACGCTGGTGGCCGTAGTGGCCGCCGTGAGTGCCGTGGCCGCCGTGCGGGGCGCCCCAGGCGGGGGCCGGGGCCGCGGGGTAACCCTGGGGGGCGGCCGGCGGGACGGGCGGGGGCGGGGCCTGCTGGCCCCACTGGGCCTCCAGGCGGGTCAGGGACTCCAGCTCGCCGTAGTCCAGGAATATCCCGCGGCAGCCGCTGCACTGCTCGATCTGGACGCCATTGCGGTTGTACGTGTGCATAGGTGCGTGACACTTGGGGCACTGCATGGAACGGCTCAACTCCTCGCCGGTGGTGACTGCTTCGCCGGGAGACTGCCCGGCTTCGGTGCGTTGCACCCTACTTCGTGGTGTCCGGGGCCAACTCCGGCGGGCGGACCTCGACTCCACTCATGCGCGCACAGGCGTCCACCAGGGCTTGCTCGACTTCGTCCAGGGCGCGGTCGGCCGCGACGGCCTTGGTGATCGCGAGTGCCGCGGTCTGCACGGTCAGGGCGCGGGCGGGGACGTCGAGGGCGGGCCAGGGGTCGGCGCCATCGACGGGGACGGCCGGACCGCGGGCGTTCCGATAGGCGTCCAGGAAACGGGCCCACTCCTCCGGGGAGAGCAGCCCGCACGCGAACCAGGCGGCGGGACGGGCCAGGTCCCACGCGGGGTCGCCCGCCCCCAGGTCGTCCACGTCGATGAGCAGCCAGTGCCCGTCGGGGGCGCGCACGAGCTGCCCCAGGTGGAGGTCGCCGTGGCAGAGGGCGTGGGGGCCGGGTGCGGGGGCTTCGTCGCGGGCCCAGGGCGGCAGGCCCGCCCAGGCCCGCAGGACCGGAGGCGCGGCGGGGTGCGGACCGGCGGCGCGCAGCCGCGCCACGGCACGGGCGGCCTTGGCGGGCCCGCGCATGGGCGGGAGCGCATGGGGCAGCGGGGCGGCGTGGAGCCGGGCGAGGAGGGCGCCGGCGGCTTCCCAGGGGGCGGAGTCGGGATCGTCGCGGTCGACGGGGGTTCCGTAGGGCCAGAAGGTGACGAGTCGGCCGTGGAGGCGGGTCACGCCGGGCGCGGAGGGCGCGAGGAGGATTCCGGGCATCCGGGCGGCCACGTCGAGCCGTACGGCGAGGTCCGCGAGGTCGGTGTCCACGGCGTGCGCCTTGGCGACGACGTCCCCGTGCCGGACGACGCCGGCATCCGCCCGGTCCGCGAGCACGGCGTCCCTGTCCCCGCAGACACAGGACCCACCGGACCTCCGATGGGCAACGGCACGGGCGGAGTCGGCAAGAGCGGCAAGAACGGCGGCGGTCACGGAACTCCGTAGGTCGAGAGGAACACGCCCGAAGCGTACGCACCCGGGCGAGGCCCGGGCTCACGTCTCCCGTCACCGTTCCGCCCCTCTGGCCGCCCCGGGGAGCCGGGGCAGCCAGAGGGGCAGCTCCGGGCGCCCTGCGCGCGGCAAGGCGAGCTACTGGCGGGACAGGGTGAATGGGGCAACTGGATCGCGAGGCGCAGCGGTGAACCCGCAGGGCGTCCCGCTCCGAGGCCCCCGTCAAGGAACCCCCGGCGTACCCGGCGAGGTGACTTTCCGACGTGCCAGGTGCCGGGGTGGCCCCGGCCGCCGACGTGCCCGGCAAGGCGAGCCGTCGGCAGGCCAGGTGCAGAGGTGCTCCTCACATGCCAGGCACAGCGGTGAACCCGTAGGGCGTCCCGCTCCGAGGGCCCGTCAAGGGGCACCCGGTCTCCCCTGGCGAGGTGACTTTCCGACGTGCCAGGCGCCGGGGTGGGCCCATAGGACACACCCGGCGAAGCGCGCTTCTCGCGTGTCGGGGCAGGGGTGGACCCGTAGGGCGCCCCGCTCCGGAGCCCGCGAGGGGGGGGCGGCCCCCCCTCGCGTGCGTGCGCGGCACGGTGGGCCTGTCGTGGGCCGGGGCTGGGGTAGGAACGGTGGGTGCCCCGCCAGACGTGGCAATGCCCGCGCAGCTCCCCAGCTGCGCGGGCATTCTGCCGTCCGCCGCACCCCCGTCCCCACGGGGTTTCATGGCCGGATGTCCCCGCCCGGACCGCTCTTCCGGGCCTGGGGCGCCGCTCAGCGCCCCAGCATCACGCCCACGGACGACGCTTGTGTGACCACTGCTTCCCAGCCGCCGAAGACGACCACGAGCAGGGCTGCCAGGGGGAGGACCATGGCCGTCGCCACCAGAGGGTGGCGCGTGCCGGACGGGCGGACGCCGAACGCGGAGAACCTGCGCCCTTGCGTGCGGATCATGGTCCGCGGTGCCGTGTCCGCCATGATTCCTCTCCTGACCGCTTCGATGTGGTTTTGGCAAGCGGCGAGTGTCTGACCTCGGGGGACGAGTGCTACACCCGCCGCTTGACCTCAAATCTAGGTCCGCGCGACCTGCCGGGCGTCATGCCCTCGTACCGATTGCCTGGCCTCCCGGAGGATGACCGATCGACGCGCACGTACTCCCGTGGGTGGAGATGGGGGCCTAGGACGTGGTCCTAGGACTCGGGGAAGACCCTGAGGGGGCGGCCCTGACCTCGGAGGAGTCCTCCCGGGGGACCGGTTGCTCGACCAGGGCCAGGACCCGCGTGGCCATGAACCGTGCCGTGCGGACCACCGAGCCACTACGGGTGACTTCGCTCACTTCCACCACTCCCCTGCGCACCGCCGTCTCCACCCGGCGACCCGCCCTGCTCGCCACCACTTCGTACGTCCGGGTCGTGTCACCGGCATCCACGACTATCTCCACGCGATCACCCTTCACGGGATCAATCCCCCTTCAGTGATGGTCGGTTGGGGTACGGGGTGGCGACAACGGCCCCGGCTTCCCCGCCCCCTGACCACTCTTCAAGTTTCCCACCCGGCACTGACAATCGATCGCCCCGCGAGGGCGCGGCCTCTGCACGTGCCCGGCCGCGGAAACGTAAGCTGTGGCTCGTCAGACGGACCGGGTAGCGGGGATGGACATGGCGATGATGCGGCTCCGGCGCGAGGACCCGCGTGTCGTCGGCTCGTTCAGGTTGCACAGGCGCCTGGGCGCCGGCGGCATGGGGGTCGTCTATTTGGGGTCGGACCGGCGGGGGCAGCGCGTCGCCCTCAAGGTGATCCGGCCCGACCTGGCGGAGGATCAGGAGTTCCGGTCGCGGTTCGCCCGCGAGGTCTCCGCGGCCCGCCGCATCCGCGGCGGCTGCACCGCGCGGCTCGTCGCCGCCGACCTCGACGCGGACCGGCCGTGGTTCGCCACGCAGTACGTCCCCGGGCCCTCGCTGCACGACAAGGTCGCCGCCGAGGGCCCGCTCTCCGCGGCCGACGTGGCCGTGGTCGGTTCGGCTCTCGCCGAGGGGCTCGTGGCCGTGCACGAGGCCGGTGTCGTACACCGTGACCTCAAGCCGTCCAACATTCTGCTGTCCCCCAAGGGGCCGCGGATCATCGACTTCGGGATCGCGTGGGCCACCGGCGCCTCGACGCTGACGCACGTCGGGACGGCCGTAGGCTCCCCCGGCTTCCTCGCTCCCGAGCAGGTGCGCGGCGCCGCCGTCACCCCCGCCACCGACGTCTTCGCGCTCGGCGCCACGCTCGCCTACGCGGGCATGGCGGACTCGCCCTTCGGACACGGCAGTTCCGAGGTCATGCTGTACCGGGTGGTCCACGAGGAGGCGCAGCTGCACGGCGTGCCCGACGCGCTCGCGCCGCTCATCAGGGCCTGCCTGGCCAAGGACCCGGAGGAACGGCCCAGCACGCTGCAGCTGTCGCTGCGGCTGAAGGAGATCGCCGCCCGCGAGGCGCAGGGGATCAGCGACGTCCGGCCGCCCGCACCCCGCCAGGACCACGACCGGCCCACCGGCCGGCTCGCCGAGAGCTACCTGGACGAGCGCACACAGCGGCGTGCCGCCCCCGGCTCCACTCCCCCGCCCCGGTCCGGGGCGTCCCGGACGGCGGCGCCGCGGACCGGTCCTTCGCGGACCGGCTCGTCCCGGACGGGCGGCTCTCGTACCGGATCGTCGCGGACCGGATCGTCGCGGACCGGATCGTCGCGGACCGGGGCCTCCCGGCCCGGTGCCTCGCGCTCCGGCTCCCGGCCCTCGGGGCCCCGCAACACGACGCGCGGTGGCTCGGGACGTCCGGGTCCGCGGACCACGGGAACGGGACGCAGGGGTCCCGCCAATCCGCGGCTGCTGCGTCAGCGGATCTTCGTGTTCGTGGTCGTGACGCTGCTGGTGGCACTCGGCATCGCGGCGGCGCAGGGGTGTCAGGGACCCGCGCGGAGCCTCGGTGACACGGGCGTACACCAGCAGCAGCAACAGCAGCAGTCACAGAGTGGGGCGGTCGAGACGGGGCAGGACGGCGCCCGCGGCTGATCAGAGGTGCGGGCGGCCCGTCGCCACCGCGTAGAACGCGACCGCCGCCGCCGCGCCCACGTTGAGCGAGTCCACGCCGTGGGCCATCGGGATGCGGACCCATTCGTCGGCGGCGACCAGCGCCTGCGTGGAGAGGCCGTCGCCCTCCGCGCCGAGCATCAACGCGACGCGGTCCATGCGGTGCGGCGCCGCCTCGTCCAGTGACTTGGCCTTCTCGTCGGGGGTGAGGGCGAGCAGGTTGAAGCCCGACTCGCGCACTCCCTCCAGACCCTTGGGCCAGGACTCGAGCCGGGCGTACGGGACCGAGAAGACGGCGCCCATCGAGACCTTCACCGAGCGGCGGTACAACGGGTCCGCGCAGTCCGGGGAGAGCAGCACCGCGTCCATGCCGAGCGCGGCGGCCGAGCGGAAGATCGCACCGATGTTGGTGTGGTCGTTGACCGCCTCCATGACGACCACCCGGCGGGTCGTCGCGAGGAGCTCGTCGGCGGTGGGCAGCGGCTTGCGCTGCATGGAGGCGAGGGCGCCGCGGTGCACGTGGTATCCGGTGACCCGCTCGGCGAGGTCGGGGCTGACCGCGTACACCGGGGCCGGGAGTTCGTCGATGACGTCGCGCATGACGTCGACCCACTTCGCCGAGAGCAGCATCGAACGCATTTCGTACCCGGCGTCCTTGGCCCGTCTGATGACCTTCTCGCCCTCCGCGATGAACAGCCCCTCGGCCGGTTCGCGCTTGCGGCGCAGCTCTACGTCGGTCAGGCCTGTGTAGTCGCGCAGGCGCGGGTCGTCGGGGTCGTCGACGGTGATGAGATCAGCCACAGGGTGATACTGCCTTGTCCTGGGTGTGGTGCCAACGGCTGCGGACCGGTTCCGTTACCGCTGGTTACTTGGAGGTGGGAGGGACGGGCGCTACGCGAGGGGCTCGGGGCCGACCTTCACGACGTCGCCGATGACGATGACGGCGGGGGGCTTCACCTCGTGGGTGCGGACCGCTTCGGCGACCGTGCCGAGCGTCGCGTCGACGCGGCGCTGGGCGGCCGTGGTGCCCTCCTGGATCAGGGCGAGCGGGGTGTCGGCCGCCTTGCCGTGGGCGATCAGGGCCGCCGCGATCTTGCCGATCTTGTCGACGCCCATGAGGATCACGAGGGTGCCGCGCAGCTTGGCGAGGGACTCCCAGTCGACCAGGGAGCGTTCGTCGTCCGGCGCCACGTGGCCGCTGACCACCGTGAACTCGTGGGCGACGCCGCGGTGGGTGACGGGGATGCCGGCCGCCGAGGGGACCGAGATCGAGCTGGAGATGCCGGGTACGACGGT
Source organism: Streptomyces sp. NPDC045678 (assembly GCF_056432085.1). Lineage (NCBI taxonomy): Bacteria > Bacillati > Actinomycetota > Actinomycetes > Kitasatosporales > Streptomycetaceae > Streptomyces > Streptomyces sp. NPDC045678. The sequence continues at coordinate 369,628 of NZ_JBWKJS010000007.1, read as the reverse complement.
GCAGGTGATGCCCGCTTCGGCGAGTGCCTGGAGCTCCTCCATGCCGCGGCCGTAGACGTAGGGGTCGCCGCCCTTCAGGCGGACGACGGCCTTGCCCTGCTTGGCGTGCTCGATCAGGGCGTTGTTGATCGCCTCCTGGGCCATGAAACGGCCGTACGGGATCTTGGCGGCGTCGATGATCTCGACGTGCGGCGGCAGCTCGTCCAGGAGGTCGCGGGGGCCGAGCCGGTCGGCGATGACGACGTCCGCGGCGGCGAGGAGGCGGCGGCCGCGGACCGTGATCAGGTCGGGGTCGCCGGGGCCGCCGCCGACGAGGGCGACGCCGGGGGTCCGGGTGCGCAGGTGCGGAGCGACGAGGCTGCCGTCGCGCAGTCCCTCGACGACCGCGTCGCGGATGGCTGCGGTGCGGCGGGGGTCGCGGTCGTTGATGTCGGAGGAGAGGACGGCGACCGTGACGCCCTCCGAGCGCCCCGTGGCCGGGGTCCACGCGGTGGCCTGCTCGGCGTCGTCGGAACGCACGCACCAGACGCGGTGGGCCTCGGCCTCCGCGGAGGCCTGGGTGTTCGCCTCCGCGTCGCTGGTGGCGATCAGGGCGTACCAGGCGTCCTGGAGGTCGCCCGTCTCGTACCTGCGCCGGATCCAGGTGAGCTCGCCCGCGTCGGCCATCGCTTCCACGGAGGGCGTGGCCGAGGGGGATACGAGGGTGATGTCCGCGCCCGCCTTGATGAGGGCCGGGAGACGGCGCTGGGCGACCTGGCCGCCGCCGAGGACGACGACACGGCGGCCTGTGAGGCGGAGGCCTACGGGGTAGGCGGGGTTTTCGGCCATGGCTCTACGGCTCCTCGTGCGGGCGGAGTCTTGCTGGTGCGGGGTACCGCTGCGGCGCTGGAGCGGCTCTTTGACGTGCGGGTTCAGTATGGCGGGGGGGGGGGGGGGGGGGTTCCCCCCCCCCCCCCCCCCCCCCCAAAAAAAAAACTCCCCCCCCCACAAACGCCCCCTCCTTCCCCCCCCCCCCCCTCCAACGACACCCCCCCTCCCCCCATCAGGCCCCCCCCTCGCAACCC
>NZ_JBWKJS010000007.1:246682-368556 GCF_056432085.1 Streptomyces sp. NPDC045678 | reverse complement strand
TAGGGGGGGGGGGGGGGGGGGGGGGGGGGGGGGGGGGGGGGGGGGGGGGGGGGGTGGTGGGGGGGGGGGGGGGGGGGGGGGGGGGGGGGTTCTGCCCCCCCCCCCCACCCCCCCCCCGGTCCCGAAAACAGGCGCTTCGCCCCGCGGCGGCTACTTCTCGGTGACGCCCGCCGAGTCGAAGGTGGCCACCTCGTGCATGGCGCGGGCCGCGCTCTGGACGACCGGGAGGGCCAGGAGCGCGCCCGTGCCCTCGCCGAGGCGGAGGTCCAGGTCGACCAGGGGGCGCAGGCCCAGCTTGTTGAGGGCCGCCACGTGGCCGGGCTCCGCGCTGCGGTGGCCGGCGATGCAGGCCGCGAGGACCTCGGGGGCGATGGCGCGGGCGACCAGTGCGGCGGCACCGGCGCTGACACCGTCCAGGATCACCGGCGTACGCAGGGACGCGCCGCCGAGGAGCAGGCCCACCATGGCCGCGTGCTCCAGGCCACCGATGGCCGCGAGGACGCCGATCGGGTCCGCCGGGTCGGGCTGGTGCAGGTCCAGGGCGCGGCGGACGACCTCGACCTTGCGGGTGTGCATCTCGTCGTTGATGCCTGTACCGCGCCCGGTGACCTCGGCGGGGTCCACGTCCGTGTAGACGGAGATGAGGGCCGCGGACGCGGTGGTGTTCGCGATGCCCATCTCACCCGTCAGCAGCGCCTTGTTGCCCGCCGCCACCAGGTCGCGGGCCGTCTCGATGCCGACCTCGATGGCCGCCTTGACCTCTTCGCGGGTCAGGGCGGGTCCTGTCGTCATGTCGGCCGTGCCCGCGCGGACCTTGCGGGGCAGCAGGCCGGGGGTGGCGGGCAGTTCGCTCGCCACGCCGACGTCGATGACGCAGACCTCGGCGCCCACCTGGTTGGCGAAGGCGTTGCAGACCGCGCCGCCGCCGAGGAAGTTGGCGACCATCTGCGCGGTCACCTCCTGGGGCCAGGCGGTGACGCCCTGGGCGTGCACGCCGTGGTCGCCCGCGAAGATCGCGACGGCCGCGGGCTCCGGGATGGGCGGCGGGCACATCCGGGAGAGACCGGAGAGCTGGGCGGAGATGATCTCCAGCATGCCGAGGGCGCCCGGCGGCTTCGTCATCCGCTTCTGCCGTTCCCACGCCTCGCCGAGCGCCTTGGCGTCCAGCGGGCGGATGTTGGCCACGGTCTCGGCGAGCAGGTCGTGCGGGTCCTCGCCGGGCAGGGCGCGGCGGCCGTACGTCTCCTCGTGGACGACCCAGGAGAGCGGGCGGCGCTTGGACCAGCCGGCCTGCATCAGCTCGGGCTCGTCCGGGAACTCGTCCACGTAGCCCACGCAGAGGTAGGCGACGACTTCGAGGTGCTCGGGCAGGCCGAGGGCGCGGACCATCTCGCGCTCGTCGAAGAAGCTGACCCAGCCGACGCCGAGGCCCTCGGCACGCGCGGCGAGCCAGAGGTTCTCGACGGCGAGCGCCGAGGAATAGGGGGCCATCTGCGGCTGGGTGTGCCGGCCGAGGGTGTGGCGGCCGCCGCGGGTGGGGTCGGCGGTGACGACGATGTTCACCGGGGTGTCGAGGATGGCCTCGATCTTCAGTTCCTTGAACTGCTTGGCGCGGCCCTTGGGGAGGGACTTGGCGTACGCGTCGCGCTGACGCGCGGCCAGTTCGTGCATCGAGCGCCGGGTCTCGGCGGACTTGATGACGACGAAGTCCCAGGGCTGGGAGTGGCCCACCGACGGTGCGGTGTGCGCGGCCTCCAGGACGCGGAGCAGCACCTCGTGCGGGATGGCGTCGCTGCGGAAGCCGTTGCGGATGTCGCGGCGCTCGCGCATGACGCGCAGGACGGCCTCGCGCTCGGCGTCGGCGTAGCCGGGAGCGGCGGTGCCGGGGGACGCGACGGGCTCGGCGAGTTCGGGGGCAGCCTCGGCTTCGAGTTCTGCTGCGAGCTCTGCTTCGGCTTCGGCTTCGGGGAGTGCCTCTGCCGCCGTGTCCGCCTCCGGCTGTGCCGACGGCGCCGGGGCACCTACGGCCTCGGCGGGCGCGACCATCAGGATCTCCGGGGCGTCGGTGTCCGCGTCTGCGTCCGGGCCCTCGGGCTGCGCGGAAGCCGCGATGGCCTCGGCCGTCTCGGGCAGGGGGGTGGGCGCAGGCGCGGGTGCGGCTGCGGCCGGTACGACTGCTTCAGGCGCTTCGGCCATCTCGGGTGCTTCGGCCACTTCGGTCACTTCGTTCGCTTCGATCGGTTCGAACGAGATGACTTCGTCGGCCTCGTCCAACTCGTCGGCCGGGTCGGCCGTCTCGGGGGCGGCCGGGAACTCGGTCGGAGCCGCCGCAGAGGAGACAATACGGGGCACACCGGAGACGGGCGGGACCTGGGGGGTCTCCGCGACCTCGGGCGACGCGTCGGGCGCGGCCTCGGGTGTCGTCTCACCCGTCGCCTCGTCCGGCACGGCGTCGGGCAGCGGCGTGGGTCGGGCGCCGTCGCGCGGGGCGGGGACGGTGACGGCGGACTGCTGGACGGCCTCCGGCGGCACGTCGGCGTGGGCGGGGGCCTCGGGGGCCTCCGGGGCGACGGGCTCGGCGACCGGGGCCTCAGCGGCCGGGGCTTCGGCTACCGGAGCTTCGGCTGCCTCAACCGGCGCGGGCCCGCCCTCCGTGCTCTCGGCGCCCTCGGGGGCAGCCTGCGCGACCGGGTCCTCCTGGGGAACGACGAGCGGGTGCGGCGGCGTCGGAGCCAGGTGGGGCGTGGTCGGGACCGTGCCGTCCACCGGCACGAACCGGCCGATGGGCGCGGGACCTTGGGCGCCGTCGTACCCCCCGGGGAGCGAGGCGTCCATGGGTGCGCCGGGGGCCTGCGCGGGCTGTCCCTCGGGGTGGTGCGGGCCCGGCGCGGCGTGCCGGGCCTCGGGGGCGAAGTCGGGCTGCACAGCCTCGGGGGCGTGCGGAACCTGCGCGCCGTCCCACGGCTGGGCGGAGGCGACGGCGAACGCGGGCTGACCGACGCCGACGGGCACGGCGTGCGCGAACGCGGGCTGCTCCGCCACGGGGAACTGCTGCTCGTCCGAGGGGACCTGGCCGAGCTCGGCACCCTGCTGCGCCACGGGGTCGGCCTGACCGGCACCGGCGTCCGCGGCGTGCGGGAAGGCGGGGGCGTCCACGGTGGCGGCCACGGGAGCCTGGGATGCTACGGGCGCCCCGGGCACCTCGGGCGCCTCGGGCACCTCGGTGGGGAGCGCGAAGGGCACAGAGTCCTGTACCTGCGGCATTTCTGTGGTCTGCGGTGCCGGTGCGCCGGGTGCGATGGGAGCGTCGCCCGCGGCTTCCGGGACCCCCGCGCCGACCGGGGTCTCCGTGGGCTCCGGGGCCGCTGGGGCCTCCGGGGCGACCGGGTCCTCTGTGACCTGCGGGACGACCGTTTCTGCTGGTGCGGCGTACGCCTGCGGCCCGACCTGCTCCTGCCCGGCCGCCGTCTGCTCCTGCCCGGTCTGCTCCTGCCCGGTCTGCTCCTGTCCGGCCGTCTGCTCCTGCGGTGACGCCCACGGCGTCCCGCCCTGCGGCGGGATCTCGCCGAGTTGCGGGCCGGGCAGCGGCAGCCCCGCGTCGTCGCGCGGGATGTCGAGGTACTCGGGTCCGGTCGGCGGCCCCGCGTGGCGGGCCGGCGCGACGTGCTGCGGAGCGGGCGCGGGCGACACACCCGCGGGCCCGCGGTCGGCGAGGGAACGCACCGGGCTCCCGGAGCCGTCCGGCACCGCGGGGCCCGACGGGCCGTGGTGCAGCGGACGCCGGGCAGGACCCGGATGGGAGGGCGCGGGCGTGGAGCCGGGCAGCCGGACGCCGTTCAGGTCGACCGAACCGCTGTCCCTGCCGGACGTCTCGTGCGGTCCCGGCTGATGGGCGGCGTGGGCCGGCTGGCCGCCGTATCCGCCCTGCGCCGCGAGACCCTCGCCCCACGCGCCCTGGGCGCCCGGCATCAGCAGCAGGTCGTCCTCGTCGGCGGGAGCTGCGGCGGGGTCCGCGGGGGCGGCAAAGGGATACGCACCCGGAGCGGGAACGCCCGGCTGCTGCGCCCCCATGCCCTGCACGGGCCCGGACGGCACATCGTTGCCTGCGCCCTCCGGCAGTCCCTCACCCGGGACCTGGCCGGTGTCGGTCATGCGTAACCCCTCGCCCATCGGTTAGTGCTTCTTCGACCGCCCCTCAGCCTTCGGCCGGGGAGGTCCCATTGCCCGGAGCGGCGCACCAACCGCCCGTCACCTTCAACGAGCGTGTGCGCCCCGCGGCACGAACCGCGCACCGGACAACAGGCATTGTCCCTGTCCGTCCGCCGCCGTGGCAGCTTGATCGGCCACGGCCCGCTGTGGACTGCGCCACGTTGCGCGTCCTCCGGTCATGCCGTACCACACACCCCCCGAAACCGGGCGAGCTTTCCGGACATCGGCCAACGAACTCCGCGGCCCCCGGGTGCAGTACAACGATCGGCCAGCCTACCCCGCACCGCGCGGCGGCAGGGTCACGGGGAACGGTCGGGCAACCGCCCCGAGAGCAGGAACACCACGGTCCGCTTCTCCTCCCGCCACGCCCGTGTGTCGAGCTCCACGGATTGCAGGAGGGCGCACTCGACGGCGTATCCGTGCTCGCTCAGATCCCGGCCGATGAGTTCGGCGGCGTCGCGTGTCGCGGCATGGGTCACGATGCGCTCGGGGCGGCGGTCGGCGACGGCGGAGACCACCGTGGCTCCCCCGCCCCCCACGCGTACGACATCGGGTTCGGGCAGGTCTTCGAGGACGTGCGGGGCGATGCCGTGCACGGTCTGCGCCTGGACGCCGAAGCGCCGGACGGCGGCCGTCGTGCGGCCGAGGGCGTCGGGGTCGCTGTCGACGGCGATCACCGCGGCGCCAAACCGTGCCGCCTCCGCCGTGAAGGCGCCGCTGCCGCAGCCGATGTCCCAGACGAGGTCTCCCACGCGGGGCCCCAGGCGCGCGAGTTGCGCCGCCCGCAGCCGGTCGCTCTCGCCCTCGCCGAGCCAGATGTCGCCGCCGTACTCCGCGGCGGGCAGCGCCCAGCCGCGCGGTCCCGCGCCCGGTTCGCGCCCCATGATCCAGCCGGTGTCGGCGGCCGCGGCGGCGCCGCCGATGACGATGACGACGTTCGGGTCGCGCCAGCTGTGGTCGGCGGCCTTCTCGGAGGTGACGACGGAGACCTGCTCGCGTTCGGTGCCGAGCTCCTCGCAGATGACGAAGGTGCGGTGGACGTCCTGGAGCAGCAGGCCGAGCTCGGCGGGGCCCGCGCCGGGCGAGGTGAGGACGGCGACCTTGTGGTGGGCGCGGCAGACGTTCACGGCACGGCGCAGGGTGCGGCGGTGGGCGACCACGACCTCGGCGTCGTCCCACGGCATGCCCGCGCGGGCGAAGGCCTGGGCGACGGAGGAGACGGCGGGCACCACTTCGACCTCCAGGCCGAATTCCGGGGCGCGCAGGGTGCGTACGACACCGAAGAAGCCGGGGTCGCCGTCGGCGAGGACGACGGCGGTGCCGCGGTGGGCGGCGATGCGGCGGGCGGCGAGGCCCACGCTGCCGAGGCGGATCCTTTCGGCACGGGCGGGGACCTCGTCGAGTGCCAGGTGGTGCGCGGCGCCCGCCACGAGCGTCGCGGCACCGATCGCGGAGCGTGCCGCGGCGGTCAGCGGCGTGCCGTCCCAGCCGATCACCGTGACCCGGTCGGCCATCGTCGTCTGTCTCCTGGGTTCTCGCGGGTCGTCAGTGCGGGGCGGCGGCTGCGGAGGTGGGGCAGGGCACCGGACCACGGCGAGCGTACCCGCTGGGCCCGGACCTCAGTTCCAGTCGGAGTAGGCGGAGAACCCGCTGTCGGCGAGGCTCTCGGAGACGCCTTCGAGGTCTTCGGGGAGCAGGCTCCACACGATGAGGTCGGTGCGCAGCTCGAGCCAGCCGCCGAACGGGTCGCCGCCGTTCCTCGTGCGCGCTATCCAGGCGCCGCGCAGGACGCCCTCGCTGATGCAGCCGATCTTCTGCGCGACCTGCTGGGCGGCGGTGTTGTCGGCGGCGGTGCGCAGCTCGATGCGTTCGAACCGCTGGTCGTGGAAGAGCCATTGGGCGGTGGCGAGCGCCGCCTCGGACGCGTACCCCTCGCCGCGGGCCCAGGGGGCGACGACGTAGCTCAGTTCGGTGGAGCGCACCCGCCAGTCGGTGCCCCGGAGTTGGATGATGCCCACAAGTCGCTGGGTGAGGAACTCGGTGACGGCTAGGACGATGCCGCGGCCCTCGGAGCGTTCGGCGGGGGCGCGGTGTGCGATCCAGTCGCGCGCAACGGCCTCGGTGTAGGGCTGGGGCACGGAGGTCCAGGCCGTGACGAGTTCGTCGTTCATCATCTCCGCGTACGCGGGGACGTCCGCCTCTTCGAGAGGGCGCAGCACCAACCGCTCCGTGCTGATGGAGATGTCGGGGAACCCCGATGTGCCCGCTGTGCCCGAGGAGGCTGTAGTCATGCGCCGCTCCATACCCTTCATAGACCTGAAGGACCTTCACCTTTCGGTCTTCTGAAGTGCCCAGCATGCAGCATGCACGGGCACAGACGCACCACGGGGTCCTCTCCCGGTGCGGGAGAGGACCCCGTGGGCGGCACGCGCGCGGGAGGCCGTTCAGCCCGTCTCGACGGGCAGGACGGACCCCTTGTACTTGTCCTCGATGAACTTCTTCACCTCGGGCGAGCGGAGCAGTTTCGCGAGCTTGCGCACCCGCGGGTCGTCCTTGTCGCTCTTCTTGACGGCGAGGACGTTGTTGTAGGGATTGCCCTTCGACGACTCCAGGAGGATGGCGTCCTTCTTGGGGCTCAGGCCGGCGTCGAGCGCGTAGTTGTTGTTGATGACCGCCGCGTCGAGGTCGTCGAGCGAGCGCGGCAGCTGCGCCGGTTCGAGTGCCTTGACGGTGAGCTTCTTCGGGTTGGACGTGATGTCCTCGGGTGTGGCGGTGCCGCCGACGCCCTTCTTGAGTCCGATGAGGCCCTTGGAGGCGAGCAGCTGGAGCGCCCGTCCCTCGTTGGTCGTGTCGTTCGGGACGCCGACGGTCGCTCCCGCGGGGAGCTTCGCGATGTCCTTGGTCTTCTTCGCGTACACGCCCATGGGGGGCAGGTACACCTCGGTGACCGGCACGAGGTCCGACTTCTTGGACTTGTTGAAGTCCTCGAGGTAGGGGGTGTGCTGGTAGAGGTTGGCGTCGAGGGAGCCCTCTTGGAGCGCGGTGTTCGGCGTGACGTAGTCCGTGAACTCCGTGATCCTGAGGTCGAGCCCCTCCTTCTTCGCCAGGTTCTGCTGGATGTACGTGAGGACCTCGCCGGCCGGGGTCGGCGTGGCGCCGACCACGAGCGTGCTGTCGCTCCGGTCGTCCGCGCCGCACGCGGTGAGGCCGAGCGCGAGGGCCAGGCTCCCCGCCGCGGCGGCGATGGCGGACGTACGCACGGTCAGAACGCCGCGACGACGGCGCCGTCGTACTTCTCGTCGATGAACTTCTTGACCTCGGGCGAGGTGAGGAGCTTGGCGAGCTTCTTCACGCGCGGGTCGTTCTCGTCGCCCTTCTTTACGGCGAGGAAGTTGCCGTAGGGGTTGCCCTTGGCGGGCTCGGCGACGATGGCGTCCTTGGCGGGGCTGAGCGCGGGCTTGGCCGCCAGCGCGTAGTTGCCGTTGATCACCGCGGCGTCGACATCGCCCAGGGTGCGGGGCACCGTGGGGGCTTCGAGCTCCTTGAACTGGATGTTCTTGGGGTTCTTGGCGATGTCCTTGGGGGTGGCCTCGTAGCCCACGCCCTTCTTGAGCTCGATGATGCCGTTGTCCGCGAGGAGCTTGAGCGCGCGGGCCTCGTTGGTGGTGTCGTTGGGAATGGCGATCGTGGCGCCCTTCTCCAGCTCACCGAGCTTCTTGACCTTCTTCGAGTACACGCCGAGCGGCTCCAGGTGCACCGTGGCTCCCGGGACGGGCACGATGTCGGTGCCGCGCTTCTTGTTGAAGTCGTCCAGGTACGGCTTGTGCTGGAAGTAGTTGGCGAAGACCTCGCCCTGCTCCACGGCCGTGTTCGGCGTGATGTAGTCGGTGAATTCCTTCACCTCGAGGTCGAGGCCCGCCTTCTTGGCGAGGTTCTTCTGGACGTAGTCCAGGATCTCGCCCTGCGGCGTCGGGGTCGCGGCGACGACGAGCGGGCCGTCCTTGTCGGAGCCCTTGTCGGCGCCGCAGGCGGAGAGCCCGAGGGTGAGGGCTCCGGCGGCGAGGACAGCGGTGGTGATCTTGGCGGTGTTACGCACGAAAAGTGCCTTTCTCCATGGGTGGTGCAGCCCCGCGGGATGCGCGGGGAAGTCCTGGTGACCGGTGCGTCAGCCGGTCTTGGTGACCGATTCGGCGGCGGCGGTGCCGGGCAGTACGCCCCGCAGCGGCCGGAACAGCAGCAGCGGGCCCGAGCCGCCGCCGCGCTTGTGCAGACGGCGGGCCGCGTAGTCGCCCGCGAACTGGATGATCGAGATGACCACGGCGAGGATCGCCACGGTGATCCACATCAGCTCGGTCTCGAAGCGCTGGTAGCCGTAGCGCAGGGCGAGGTCGCCGAGGCCGCCGCCACCGACCGTGCCCGCCATGGCGGAGTAGCCGATGAGGGCGACGATCGTGGTGGTGGCGCCCGAGATCAGCGAGGGCAGCGACTCGGGGACGAGGACCTTGCGCACGACGGTCCAGGTGGAGCCGCCCATCGACTGCACGGCCTCGACGAGCCCGCCGTCGACCTCCCGGATGGACGTCTCGACCAGGCGCGCGAAGAACGGGATGGCGCCGACGGCGAGCGGCACGAGGGCGGCCTCGCGGCCGATCGTGGTGCCGGTGATCCAGCGGGTGAAGCCCATCAGGGCGACCATCAGGATGATGAAGGGCATCGAGCGGGCGATGTTCACGATCTGCCCGATGATCTTGTTGAGGAAGGCGTTCTGCAGCAGTCCGCCGCGCTCGGTGAGGACGAGCAGGACGCCGAGCGGCAGTCCGGCGACGACGGCTATCAGCGTCGACCAGCCCACCATGTAGAGGGTGTCCCAACAGGCCTGCTCCAGCAGGGGCTGCATCTCCGACCAGGTCACTTGGCACCTTCCTTGACCAGCAGCGTCGCGTCCTTCGGCGTGGGTGCGGCGTCTTCGCCCGCGATGTCGACCTGGAGGCCCTGCTCACGCAGGAAGCCGATGGGGACGACGTTCTCCTCGAAGCGGCCGGGCAGCTCGATGCGCATGCGGCCGACCTGGCGGCCCGCGACGGTGTCCATCGCGGCGCCGAGGATCGAGATGTCGATGTTGTACGTGCGCGACAGCTGGGAGATGACCGGCTGGGTCGCGGCCTCTCCGTGGAAGGTCACGTCGACGACGGTGCGGTCGGCGCCGGTGGCGTCGCCGCTGACCGGGAAGAGCGCGGCGGCGAGCTCGGAGCCGGGGGTGGCGAGCAGCTCGCTGACGGTGCCGGACTCGATGATCTGTCCGCGTTCCATGAGGGCGGCGGAGTCGCAGACGCTCTTGACGACGTCCATCTCGTGCGTGATGAGCAGGACGGTCAGGCCGAGCTGCTGGTTGAGGTCGCGCAGGAGCTGGAGGATGGAGCGGGTGGTCTCGGGGTCGAGGGCGCTGGTCGCCTCGTCGGAGAGCAGCACCTTCGGGTCGCCTGCCAGGGCGCGGGCGATGCCGACGCGCTGCTTCTGGCCGCCGGAGAGCTGGGCCGGGTAGGACTTGGCCTTGTCGGCGAGGCCGACGAGGTCGAGGAGTTCGAGGGCCTTGCGGGAGCGCTCCTGGCCGGAGAGGCCGAGGATCTCCAGGGGCAGCTCGACGTTGTCCTGCACGGTGCGCGAGGACAGCAGGTTGAAGTGCTGGAAGACCATGCCGATGCGGCTGCGGGCCCGGCGCAGTTCCTTGCCCGCGCGGGGGCCGCGGCCCGCAAGGGCGGTGAGGTCCTGGCCGGCGACGGTCACGGTGCCGGAGGTGGGGCGCTCCAGGAGGTTGACGCAGCGGATCAGGGAGGATTTGCCGGCGCCGGACTGGCCGATGACGCCGTACACCTCGCCCTCGCGGACGTGCAGGTCGACTCCGTCGAGAGCGGTTACTTCACGACCGCGTGAGCGGTAGACCTTGGTGAGGCCGGAAGTGGTGATCACAGGATTTCCGTCACTGTCGAGTGCGCGGCGCGGGGTGGCCGGGCACGGGGCATTCGTTCGGAACGCGGCACGGTTCTCGCGGTGGTGGTGCGGTGGAACCGGAGGACGTGTGCGCGGGGCAGGCTCGCTTCCTACGTCGACTTGTCGACTCCGTTGAGTACGACGGTTGTGTCGGTCAGGAGCGCGGCACAGCGGCTTCGCTTCGGGGCGCGAGGCTCTTCAGTGGTGCGGGGGCCCTCAGAAGGCGCACATTCGACACATACAACGAGCACCGGGCGTCGTGATCGCCTCGGTCGCAGGGGTGCGGCTGCTCGTCGTGGTCATGGGCCCAAGTAAAACACGCGTGTGGTCGCTGTCCACCATGGCTGTCCGGTATACGGACAGCGGTGGGACGGCCGCGGACGCCGGTGACGGGCGGTTCAGTCGGCGAGGACGATCTCCACGCCGCCCTCGGTGGCCTGCGCGGACACGGCGGAGAGGTCCTTGACGACGACGTCGGCGAGCTCGGCGGAGAGCTCGGACGCCCGGTGGGTTGTGGTCAACGCCACGGTCTTCATCCCGGCGGCCCTGCCTGCCTGCAGCCCCGCCGGGGCGTCCTCGAAGACGACGCAGCGGGCGGGGTCGACGCCGAGCTTGTCGGCGGCGAGGAGGAAGGGCTCCGGGTCGGGCTTGCCGCGCGTGATGTCGTCGGCGGCGATGACGAGGCCGGGGCGCAGGCCCACCTCGGCGAGCCGGGCCTCGCCCAGGGCGCGGGTCGCGGAGGTCACCACGGCCCAGCGGTCGGTGGGCAGGGACTCCAGGAGCTCGCGGGTGCCGGGCAGCAGGACGACACCGCCCGCGACGTCGGAGACCTCGAGCTCCTCGATGCGGGCGACGGCCTCGGCGATCTTCTCCGGCGGCAGCAGGTCGGCGGCGATCTCGGCGGCGGGCCGCCCGTGCAGCTCGACCGCGGCGAACTCCTCGGCGGTGATCCCGTACTCCTGCGCCCACCGCGACCAGCAGCGGTACACCGACTCCATGGAGGAGACGAGGGTGCCGTCGTTGTCGAACAGGAGCGCATCAGCATGGATCTTCATAGCCATCGAGCGTACGGGGCGCCTCCGGGGGCCGTGCAACGGGCCGAGGGCCGCGCGCACCGGGCCGAAGGCCCCGTAATAAAGTCACGGACATGCTTGTTGCCCTGACGATCGCGGTCTCCGTGGCCGCGCTCGCCCTCGCCGCATGGTGCGGTTTCGCCGCGTACCGCGACCAGCCGACCAAGGACTGGCACTTCATCGGGATGGGTGTCGTGACCCTCCTGGCCGCCGTCCAGCTGATCGCCGGCATCGTCCAGCTCGCGCGCGGCGAGCACGCGGACCAGGGCACGACGATCTTCGTGGCGTATCTGATCGGCGCGTTCGCCTGTGTGCCCGCCGCCGGCTTCATGTCCCTCGCCGAGCGCACCCGCTGGGGCTCCGTGACGGTCGCCGCGGGCGGCGTGGTCCTCGCCGTGCTCGAAGTGCGGCTCTACGACATCTGGGGAGGCTGAGGTGACGGTGACCGGAGAGAGCGAGTCCCCCGAAACCCGACAGAAGCTGATCACGGGCCCGGGCATCCTGCTGGTGTGGCTGTACGGCGTGATGGTGGTCGGCGCCGTGTCCCGCTCGGCCGTGCAGATCTCCACGGACTTCGACAAGGCCCCGCTCGCCTACTCGCTGTCCGCGGTCGCGGGCCTCGTCTACGGCTTCATCACGTACTCGCTGGTGCGCGGCGGGTCCACGGCCCGCACGGCGGCGCTGGTCTGCTGCGCCGCCGAGCTGGTGGGCGTGCTTGGCGTGGGCACGTGGACGCTGGTGGAGCCGTCCGCCTTCCCGGACGCCACGGTGTGGTCGGACTTCGGGATGGGCTACCTCTTCATTCCGGTGATCCTGCCGGTGACGGCGATCTTCTGGCTCAACAAGGCGCGGAAGGCTTCCCCGGGCGCTGGGCGCTAGGCGCTGGCCACATACGTTCCCGCGGCCGCCTCCTTCGCGAACGTCAGCACCGTGAGCCGGTCGTCCACGCGCCGGCTGCTCACGGCCGCGTACCCGTGCTTCCTGTAGAGCTGCAGGTTCTGCTCGCTGCGGTGCCCCGAGGACAGCTGGAAGCACTTGGCCGCGCCCTCGGCCCCGAGCCGGCCCTCGATCGCGTCGAGGAGACGGCCGCCCAGGCCGTGGCGCTGCATCCTGGGGTGGACGATGAGCTTGCCGATCCGCGCCGTGCCGTCGGCGCCGACCGTGCCGCGCACGGAGGCCACCACCTCGGTGCCGAGCCGGGCGACGAGGACGGTGCCCGCGGCCAGTTCCCCCCTGAGGGACTCCAGGGACTGCGTCAGGGGTTCGATCGAGTAGTCGCCGTAGATCTCGGCCTCGCTCTGGTAGCAGAGGTACTGCAGTTTGAGGATCTGCTCCGCGGCGTCCTGGTCGTCCGCCGCCGCCACCGAGATGGTCACGCTCATGCCCATGTGTGCATGCCTCCCGCTCACCTGCTCCACCGGTTGTCTAACGCTCCATTCCCCACGGTGCAGGAGCCGCAACCTCCGCCGCCAGCATTCTGCGCAGGCATCCCAGGCAACGGGAACGTTCAGGCCCCAGACTCCCCTGTGACATTCCCAACTCCCCTGCGATTTCGCGGTAGGTGAGGTCCTTGGGGGACAGCAGTGCGGCCATGAGGCCGGGGCAGCGTCCGGGCAGCCTGCGCACGGCGGCGTGCAGGGTCCGGTTCCGGTCGGCGGACAGGGCGCGCTCCTCGGGGCCGCGCTCGGTGTCGTCGGCGGGTTCGGTGGCGTACGCCGCTTCCTGACGGCTCGTGCGTTGGGTGAGGCGCGCCTCGGCCTGTACGGCGCCGCGCAGCCACAGCGCGGGGTCGGCGGGCGGCCCGTCGGATTCCAGGCGCTCCAGGAGGCGGAGCCAGACGGCCTGTTCGAGGTCTCCGGGGTCCGTGCCGGAGCCCAGCGCCTCGGCGGACGCCTCGGCGGCGAGGAGCGGGCGCAGGGTGGGGATGAGCGTGGGGACGGGGTCGTACGTCATGCACGGCGGGACGCGGCCGCTCCGGTACGAGGTTTCCGGAGCGGCCATGTCTCACCCCAACCGGGGCCGGGGCCTCACCGGTTGACGAAATCCGCGGCCGCGAGCAGGGCGGTGTCGCAGTTGTCGGAGAAGATCCCGTCGATGCCCGTCTCGAAGTACGCCTTGAAGGCGCCGAAGGCGTCGCCGTAGGCGTTCGGGTCGGTGCCCTTCCTGAAGTTCGCGGGCAGGAAGGTGTTCTCGTTGCGCATCGTGTACGGGTGCAGGATCAGGTCCGCGGCGTGCGCGTCCTCGACCAGGGTGGTCGGGGTGCCGAGGCTGCCGTCGGCCTTGCGCGGGATGACCAGGTCGAGGGTCGGGCCGATGCCCTGCGCGAAGCCGGCCATCCAGCGCAGGCCCTTGGGCGTGATCAGGTCGGCGACGGTGCGCGGGTCGCCCGCCTCGACGAAGTCCCAGGGGCGGGAGCTCGCGGTCGACAGGAGCACGACGCGCGGCGCGGAGACCAGCTTGGCCAGCCGCTGGATGCTGGAGGGCTCGAAGGACTGCAGGAAGTTCGCCGCGTTCTTCTTGTGACGGCCGTAGCGGCGCAGGAGCTTGGCGAGGGGCTCCTCCAGGCCGAGGCCCAGCTTGCGGAAGTAGGTGGGGTGCTTGGTCTCGATGTGCAGCCAGACGGGCCTGCCGCGCTTGCGGCCCTCCTTCTCGGCCCATCGGAGGACCTCTTCGAGGGTGGGCACGTCCCAGCGGCCGTCGTAGAGGGTGTTGCGCTGACGGGTGCCGGGGATGCGCTCCTTGGCGCGCAGCGTCTTCAGCTCGGCGAGCGTGAAGTCCTCCGTGAACCAGCCGGTGAGCGAGGTGCCGTCCACGGACTTGGTGGTCTTGCGGGACGCGAACTCGGGGTGCGCCGAGACGTCCGTCGTCGCGGTGATGTCGTTCTCGTGACGGCAGACGAGGTGCCCGTCCTTGGTGGGCACCACGTCCTGCTCGATGACGTGCGCGCCCATGTCGAGGGCGAGCTGGTACGAGCCGAGGGTGTGTTCCGGCCGATAGCCGCTGGTGCCGCGGTGCGCGACGACGGTCGGTACGGGCAGGGACGCATATCCGCCATGTCCGCCGTGCCCGCCGTGTCCACCGCCGTGCCGCTCGTCGGCTCTCGCCACGCCGGGCAGCCCGACGGCGGCGGCGCCCGCACCGGCGATCGCCGCTCCCAGTAGCGCTCGGCGCCCCCGGCTCGTCCCCGGCTGCTGCTGACCCGAATCCTGCGTCGCCATTGGCGCTCCTCCCGATGTCCCGCTGCCTTGCACCTGACAAAGCGGGACCGATCGTAGGTGGCCGGGAGTGACGTGTGGGAGACCCTGGAGGGAACGGCGGGATGACGTGGCGTGGCGAATGGGCGCACGATGGGGACGGGTGCCGGTGTTCGGGGGTCGCCACGCAGAGCGAAGGGCGCGCGTGACAAGGACCACTACTTCGGGCCACGCCCGCCCCTTGGGGATACGGTCGTCACACAGGCGACAACCCCGGGCAACACGGCACAGAATCAGGTCAACACTGTGTATCGGGTCCATGAACCCGATGTGCAAAGGGCGGTGGCCCACGAGTACCGTACTCACCTGCACTTACTCGTCGTCGACCCGTTGACACCGGAGGGCCTGTTGTCCCGTCTAGCGCTCATCAAGGCAGTGCTCGGACCGTTCTTGCGCCTGATGTTCCGCCCACGGGTAGAAGGCGCCGAGAACATCCCGGGGACCGG
This sequence comes from Streptomyces sp. NPDC045678, assembly GCF_056432085.1. Classification (NCBI taxonomy): domain Bacteria; kingdom Bacillati; phylum Actinomycetota; class Actinomycetes; order Kitasatosporales; family Streptomycetaceae; genus Streptomyces; species Streptomyces sp. NPDC045678. Next base: position 353,586 of record NZ_JBWKJS010000007.1, on the reverse strand, counting down.
GCCCGTCATTCTGGCCGGAAACCACCTGACGTTCATCGACTCGATGATCCTGCCGCTCGTGACCAACCGGCCGGTGTTCTTCATCGGCAAGGACGAGTACGTCACCGGCAAGGGCTTCAAGGGCCGCCTCATGGCGTGGTTCTTCACGGGCGTCGGCATGATTCCCGTGGACCGCGACGGTGGGCGCGGTGGTGTCGCGGCGCTGATGACGGGGCGGCGCATCCTCGACGACGGCAAGATCTTCGGCATCTACCCCGAGGGCACGCGCTCCCCCGACGGGCGGCTGTACCGGGGCCGTACGGGCATCGCGCGGCTCACCCTGATGACGGGTGCGCCCGTCGTCCCCTTCGCGATGATCGGCACGGACAAGCTCCAGCCGGGCGGCAAGGGGCTTCCCCGGCCGGGGAAGGTGACGGTCCGCTTCGGCGAGGCGATGGAGTTCTCGCGGTACGACGGGATGGACCGTGACCGGTATGTGCTGCGGGCGGTGACGGACTCCGTGATGACGGAGGTCATGTTGCTGTCGGGGCAGGAGTATGTGGACATGTACGCCACGAAGGCGAAAGCGGCGTAGCCGCCCGTAGCTGGTCTTTTCGGTGCGCCCGCGCCGGGGCTGGGGTCATTCCCCGGCGCCGGGGCGGGCGTTCCTGTTTTCCTTGCTCGGCACGAGGGTGGCTATTTCGTCATCTGCGGACCGGTGGGGGCTGATCGCGCAGTTCCCCGCGCCCCTTAAAAACCCCCGCAGCACCCGGCGACGGACGGACCCCCTCAGCACCGCGGGGAACTGCGCGACCAGCCCACCGCGGCCCGCGGTCGACAGCGGCGGCCGGGTGTATCAGGGGCGCGGGGAACTGCGCGACCAGCCCCTACCGGCCCGCAGTAAAGGGGACCGGCTCCGCGTCAGCGGTTAGTGGTCGGGGCTTGGGCCGTCTTCCAGTTTCTGGTTCTTCAGGAGGAACCACGCTGCCGCCGCCGTGGCCAGGAGGACCGCCGCGCCCACTCCCGCCGCCAGGCGCAGGCCGTCGACGAAGGCCGACTGGGCGGACGAGAGGAGTACGTCCGCCTGGGCGGAGGGCAGGGACGCCGAGGATTCCACCGCGCCGCCCAGCGACTCGTGCGCCGCCGACGCCACGTCCGTCGGCGTGCCGGGCGGGGCCGTGAAGTCGCGGTAGACACCGGTGACGATGGAGCCGAGCAGGGCGATACCGAGGGCCGCGCCCAGCTCGTACGCCGTCTCCGAGACCGCGGAGGCCGCACCCGCCTGCTCCTTGGGGACGCTGGAGAGGATGACGTCGGCGGTGACGGTGAACGAGAAGCCCGCGCCGATGCCCACGACCAGGAGCGCCGCACCCAGGAGCGGATAGCCCGTGCTCTGGTCGAGTGCCGTGAGCGCGGCGAGGGAGAGGCCCACCGCCGCGAGGCCGCCGGCGACGACCATCCGTACGGAGAAACGGCGGGCCACCATGCCCGCGATCAGGCCCGCGCCCACCGCGCCCACCGCCGCGGGCAGTTCGGCCAGACCCGCCTCGAACGGCCGCCTCCCCTGCACGAGCTGCAGGAACTGGGAGAGGAAGAAGACCAGGCCGGAGAGGCCGAGGACGGTGAGCAGGTCGGCGAGGACCGCCCCGGAGAACCCGCGGTTGCGGAAGAGCCGCATGTCCAGGAGCGGCGCGGGAAGCGTCAGTTGGCGGCGTACGAACCAGACGAGCGCGGCGACGCCCACGACCGCCGTCGCGGCCACGTCCCAGCGCAGCCCGTGCGCGGCAGCCTCCTTGATGGCGTACACGACGGCGATCATGCCGATGAGGGAGAGCAGGACGCTGCCCAGGTCCCAGGGGCCCGGCGCCGGGTTCTTGGACTCGGGCAGGAACTTGATGCCGACGAGGACCAGCACGGCCATCACGGGCAGGTTGATCAGGAAGACCGAACCCCACCAGAAGTGTTCGAGCAGGAAGCCGCCGACGACGGGCCCGACCGCGGCGCCCGCGGACGCCATGGCGCCCCAGATGCCGACGGCGAGGCTGCGCTCGCGCGGGTCGTGGAAGATGTTGCGGATCAGCGCGAGCGTCGACGGCATCAGCGTCGCACCCGCGACACCGAGCAGCGCCCGGGCCACGATCATCATCTCGGGACTGGTGGCGTAGGAGTTCAGGACCGACACCGCGCCGAAGGCGACCGCTCCGGTGAGCAGCAGCTTCTTGCGGCCGATGCGGTCGCCGAGGCTGCCCATGGAGACGAGCAGACCGGCGATGACGAAGGAGTAGACGTCACCGATCCACAGCAGCTGCGTGCCGGACGGCTTGAGGTCCTCGCTGATGTACGGCGTCGCCAGGCCGAGCACGGTCGCGTCGACGGCGACGAGGAGCACGGCCAGCGCGAGTACGGCCAGGGCGAGCCAACGGCCCGGGCTGCGCTCGACCTCGGGCGCCGCGGCCTCCTTGTGGATGCTGCTCATGATTCCACTCTCCGCTGTGCGCCGCCGATCAGCAGCTCGGCGATCATGTACGAGAAGTCCTTGGCGGCCACTCGGCCGTCCTGGACGGCCCACGCGCCGGAGCCGATGAGGCCGTAGAGCGCCTCGGTGAGCCAGACGGGTGTCAGGTCGATACGGAACTCTCCGTTCTCCTGACCGCGCCGGAAGAGTGAGGCGAACCGCTCGTCGATGTGGGACCAGCCGTCGTGCTGCGCGTCGCCCTCGAAGAGCTGGTTCTCGGTGTAGAGGAACGCGAGCAGGCCCGCGGCGGGCTCGATCTCCTTCACCAGGCGCCGCAGCGCGTCACCGGCGCCGTCCTCGTCGAGCCGGGCCCGGACGAGGGCGGCCTCACACTCCTGGAGGCCGAGCTCTTCGAGGGCGCGCACGAGGGCGTCGCGGCCCGCGAAGTGGCGGTGGAGGGTCGCCCTGCTGATGCCCGCGGCACGGGCGACCTCGTCCATGGTGGAGGTGGCTTTGCGGGTGAGCAGGGCCGCGGCGCTGCGCAGGACCTGGTCGCGATCGACTGACATGAGACAAGCATAAGCAGTGTGAGACATCCACGTCTCACGGGTTCTTCACGGTGGCCCCTTCCGCTCGGGACCGCCCCGTCAGTTCCAGGGCAGCCGCGCGCGTCCCTCCCAGTACGCCGCCGGGTCCTGCACCAGCCCCACCAGCCGCTCCACCTGGCCGGCGTCGAGGTCGACGGCCGCGGCGTGCAGGTTGGAGACCAGCTGGACCGAGGTGGCCGCCCCGGAGAGGACCACGCCCGCCCACGGTTCGGCCAGCAGGACGGCGAGCGCCACCGCGTCGCAGCCCAGGCCCGTCTCCTCGGCGACCTCGCGCAGCGCGGTGGGCGCGTACGGACCGGCGAGGCGGCCGTTGGCCAGGCCTTCCTTGACGAGGACGGTGAGCCCCGCGTCGTGCGCCTCGGCGAGCGCGGGCCCCGCGGAGGTCTCCAGGATGTTGTACGTCGCCTGGACGGTGCGGAAGAGCGGCTCGCCGTCGACGGTCACCTCGAGGGCGGCGCGGATCGCCGCGGCCTGCTCGGGGCCGCTGACGGAGAGGCCGACGGTGACGCCCTCCGCCGCGAGCCCGGCGAGGCGGGCGTGGAGTTCCTTGTCGGTGAGCGCCGGGCTCTCGGGCGTCACGGAGTGCACCTGGTAGAGGTCGAGCCGGTCGCCGAGGAGCTCGGCGGTCTCGGCGCGCTGCCGGTCGTACGCCGCCGGGCTGTGGTCCTTGACCTCGTGCGGGCCCTCGGCGTCGGTGCGCCAGTCCGCCGTGTACGTGTAGCCCCACTTGCTGCCGATGACGACGTCGCGGACGTCCGGCCTGGACTTCAGCCAATCGCCGAGGAATTCCTCGGAGCGGCCGTACGAGCGGGCCGCGTCGATGTAGCGGACCCCCGACGCGTAGGCGGCGTCGAGGAGTTCGAGGGCGCGCGCCCGCAGGGCCTCGACGGTGCGCTCGTGCGGCAGGTCGGTGTCGCGGCCGAGCGTGATGTAGCCGGGCCTGCCGACGGCGGCGAGACCGAGCCCTATGTGCGCGGTCGGGGTCGTGGCTTCGGCCAGCCTGGCGAAGGGCATCGCGGGCTCCTCGTTGTTGGGGTTTCCCGGTTGTAGGGGGTTCCCGTCAACGTAACCCGCGATGCCCGTTTCTCACCTGCGGGCGCCCGCCCACTCCTTCTGGATCGACAGGTCCGCCTTGACGTCGGCGAGCTGGTCGGCGACGGCCGAGGGGGCGGTGCCGCCGCGGCCGTCGCGGGAGGCGAGCGCGCCCGGCACGTTCAGGACGGTGCGCACCTCGGGGGTGAGGTGCTCGGAGATCTTCGCGAACTGGTCGTCCGTGAGGTCGTCGAGCTCCTTGCCCTCGGCCTCGGCGACCTTCACGCACTCGCCCGCGACCTCGTGCGCGACGCGGAACGGCACGCCCTGCTTGACGAGCCACTCGGCGATGTCGGTGGCGAGCGAGAAGCCGGCCGGGGCCAGCTCCTCCATGCGCTCGCGGTGGACGGTGAGCGTCGCCATCATGCCGGTGAAGGCGGGCAGCAGGATCTCCAGCTGGTCGCAGGAGTCGAAGACCGGCTCCTTGTCCTCCTGGAGGTCGCGGTTGTACGCGAGCGGGAGGGCCTTGAGGGTCGCCATCAGGCCCGTCAGGTTGCCGATGAGGCGGCCGGACTTGCCCCGCGCCAGCTCGGCGATGTCCGGGTTCTTCTTCTGCGGCATGATCGACGAGCCGGTCGAGAAGGCGTCGTGGAGGGTGACGAAGGAGAACTCCTTCGTGTTCCAGATGATGATCTCCTCGGCGATCCGGGAGAGGTTCACGCCGATCATCGCGGTGATGAAGGCGAACTCCGCGACGAAGTCGCGGGAGGCCGTCCCGTCGATGGAGTTGGCCGACGAGCCGTGCTCGAACCCGAGGTCCTTGGCGACCGCCTGCGGGTCCAGGCCGAGCGAGGAGCCTGCCAGCGCGCCGGAGCCGTACGGCGACACGGCCGTCCGCGCGTCCCACTGCCGCAGCCGCTCCGCGTCCCGGGACAGGGACTGGACGTGCGCGAGGACGTGGTGCGCGAAGAGGACCGGCTGGGCGTGCTGCAGGTGTGTGCGGCCCGGCATGGCGACGTCGGGGTGCGCCTCGGCCAGCCCGACGAGCGCGCCCTGGAGGTCGGCGAGCAGGCCGCCGATGATCCGGGCGTGGTCGCGCAGGTACATCCGGAAGAGCGTCGCCACCTGGTCATTGCGGGACCGTCCGGCCCGCAGCTTGCCGCCGAGGTCCGGGCCGAGCCGCTCCAGCAGGCCGCGCTCCAGGGCGGTGTGCACGTCCTCGTCGGCGATGGTGCCGACGAACGAGCCGTCGGCGACGTCGGCCTCCAGGCGGTCGAGCCCGTCCAGCATGCCGGTGAGCTCGTCCTCGGTGAGCAGGCCCGCCGTGTGGAGCACGCGCGCGTGGGCGCGGGATCCCGCGATGTCGTACGGGGCGAGGCGCCAGTCAAAGTGGACCGATGCCGACAGCTTCGCGAGGGCCTCTGCGGGTCCGTCGGCGAACCGTCCGCCCCAGAGCCGGACGTCACCACCGTTGTTGCTGCTCACTGCACGTGCTCCTCAGGCTGTTGCTGAAAACTGTTACGGGAATTGCGGGTTGCGCCGTGCGGCGATCTTCGCGGAGAGGCCGAAGATCTCGATGAAGCCCTGCGCCTTGGACTGGTCGAACGTGTCGCCCGAGTCGTAGGTGGCGAGGTGGAAATCGTAGAGGGATTCGCTGGACCTGCGGCCTGTCACGACGGCGCGTCCCCCGTGCAGGGTCATCCGGATGTCGCCGGTGACGTACTGGTTCGCCTCGTTGACGAAGCCGTCCAGGGCCCGCTTGAGCGGGGAGAACCACAGGCCGTCGTAGACCAGCTCGCCCCAGCGCTGCTCGACCTGCCGCTTGTGGCGGGCGAGTTCGCGCTCGACGGTGACGTTCTCGAGCTCCTGGTGGGCGGTGATGAGGGCGAGGGCGCCCGGAGCCTCGTACACCTCGCGGGACTTGATGCCGACGAGGCGGTCCTCGACCATGTCGATCCGGCCGACGCCCTGCGCGCCCGCGCGCTCGTTGAGCCGCTGGATCGCCTGGAGGACGGTGACGGGTTCCCCGTCGACGGCGACCGGCACGCCGGCCTCGAAGGAGATGACGACCTCGTCGGGCTCGCGCGGCTCGGCCGGGTTCGCGGTGTACGCGTAGATGTCCTCGATCGGCGCGTTCCAGATGTCCTCCAGGAAACCCGTCTCGACGGCGCGTCCGAAGACGTTCTGGTCGATGGAGTACGGGGACTTCTTGGTGGTGGCGATCGGGAGCTGCTTCTCCTCGCAGAAGGCGATCGCCTTGTCCCTGGTCATCGCGTAGTCGCGGACGGGGGCGAGGCACTTGAGACCGGGGGCGAGGGCGACGATGCCGGCCTCGAACCGCACCTGGTCGTTGCCCTTGCCGGTGCAGCCGTGGGCGACGGTGCCGGCGCCGTGCTTCTCGGCGGCGGCGACCAGGTGCTTGACGATGGCGGGGCGCGAGAGGGCGGAGACCAGCGGGTAGCGGTCCATGTAGAGGGCGTTGGCCTTGATCGCCGGGAGGCAGTACTCCTCGGCGAACTCGTCCTTGGCGTCGGCGACCTCGGCCTCCACGGCTCCGCAGGCGAGCGCGCGCTTGCGGATGACGTCGAGGTCCTCGCCGCCCTGGCCGACGTCGACGGCGACGGCGATGACGTCGGCGCCCGTCTCCTCGGCGATCCAGCCGATGGCGACGGAGGTGTCCAGACCGCCCGAGTAGGCGAGTACGACGCGCTCGGCCATGGGGCCCTCCCTGCGTGTGGTGCGTATGCGTGCTCCGCTATGCATGAGTATGCAGTCCACCGTATGTTTCGTCAACGCGATGACTCGTGGTGAATCGCTCGCGGTGGATCGCTCGCGGCAGATCGTTAGACAGCCGAAGGACCTCTGGTCGATAATCCGCAGCCATGGGAAAGACTCACGAGCGCATAGACGGCAGGCTCCGCACGTTCATCGAGGAACAGCCGATGTTCTTCACGGCGACCGCGCCCCTCGCCGACGACGGCACGATCAACCTCTCCCCCAAGGGCCTCAAGGGCTCCTTCGCGGTCGTCGACGAACGGACGGTCGCCTACCTGGACTTCGCGGGCAGCAACGCCGAGACCGTCGCCCACCTGCGGGAGAACGGCCGCATCACGCTCATGTGGTGCGCCTTCCAGGGGCCGCCGAACATCGTGCGGGTGCACGGCCGCGGGGAGCCCGTCTTCCGCGACGACCCGCGCTTCGCGGAACTCCTCGGCCACTTCCCCGGCATCGACCCGACACCGCACGGGCTGCGCGCCGTCATCGTCGTGACGGCCGACCTCATCCGCGACAGCTGCGGATACGCGGTGCCCTTCATGACGTACGACGACGACCGCGACATCCACGGCAAGCGGTTCGCGCGCGAGGACGACGCGTCGCTCAGCGCGTACTTCACCAAGAAGGACCACATCGCCCAGAGCATCGACGGACTCCCCGGACTCCCCCTGCCGCTGCCGCCCACCCCCACCCCGGCCGAACCCGGGCGCATCCCCCCGACTCGGCCCACCGGCGTCCCGGGCGACGGCGTTCGAGGTGGGCACGGAGAACTCGGGGCGTATCGGGCGCGGCGGTCCGAGCGGTCCTGAGCCGGGGCAGCGCGTCAGGAACCGGGAACGCCCGTGTGCCACCTCCCGGCGGGAGGGTGCAACACGGGCTTCGACGTGTCCGAGGGCGCGGGGTCGGGGTTCTTCAACGGCTTGCGCAGCCAGTCCCCGTCGCGGCAGACCATGCTGCGCGGAGGGGTCCGGATGACCCACTCGTCCTCGTCGACACAGGGCTCGTCCTCGCTCGGGCCCGGTGGCCACACCCACTCGCGCTCGTCACCGTGCGGAGAGCACTTCAGCGGGGACCCGTGCCGGGTCACCCCCCAGCTGTCCCGCGGCGCGCAGGTCGGCCCTCCCCAGCCCTTCGACCGTTCGAAGCGGGGCGTCATGGTGACGGTGGGCGTCGGGGGCGGCGTGGGCCGCTCGCGGCAGCCCGTCGGGTGGCCGGCAGGCGGGGTGCCCTCGATGTCGGTGAAGGACCCGTAGCACTTCATCTCGAAGCGGCCGCCGTTGCCACCGGACGCGGAGGGCTCCGCGTCACCGGCACGGGCGGCGGGGGTGCCGCCGCCCGTGCCGCAAGAAGTGACCACCAGCAGCGCGGCACCGCAGGCGACGGTGAGGAGCGGCAAGGAACGCTGACGTCGTCCACTCATGCGGTGCACGGTAGGGCGTGGGGCGTACGGAACAGAAGGGTGTCACCGGCCGATGGCGCAGGGCGCGAACGGGCTTGGCCCTAGTGCTCGTTGGAGGCCAGCCGCAGCAAATGGTCCGCCAGCGCCTGGCCTCCCGCCGGTTCCCTGCTGATCAGCATCAACGTGTCGTCGCCCGCGATCGTGCCCAGGATGTCGTGGAGTTCGGCCTGGTCGATCGCGGAGGCCAGGAACTGGGCCGCGCCCGGTGGGGTGCGCAGGACGACGAGGTTGGCCGAGGCTTCCGCGGAGATCAAGAGTTCCGCGGAGAGGCGGCGCATCCGTTCCTCCTTGGCCGACTCGCCGAGCGGTGCGCGCGGGGTGCGGAAACCGCCCTCGCTCGGGACCGCGTAGATGAGGTCGCCCTCGGCGTTGCGGATCTTCACCGCGTTCAGCTCGTCCAGGTCGCGGGAGAGCGTCGCCTGGGTGACCGTCAGGCCGTCGTCGGCGAGCAGCTTCGCCAGCTGGCTCTGGGAGCGCACCGGCTGCCGGTTGAGGATGTCCACGATCCGGCGGTGACGTGCGGTGCGGGTCTGTGGCACGGCGGGACCCGCGTGGTCGGCATGCTCGTTGCCTTGCGCCTGGCTCATCGTCGTCTCATTCTCCGGATCGTTCGTCCCCGTCGGCTTCAAGAGCCTTGCCCAGGATGCCGGGCAGGGCCCCGAGGAACGCGTCCACCTCTTCGTCGCGCACGTTCAGCGGCGGCATCAGCCGTACGACATCGGGGGCGGGCGCGTTCACGAGGAAGCCGGCGTCCTGAGCCACCTGCTGCACCCTCGGCGCGAGCGGCTCGGTGAGCACGATACCGAGCAGGAGGCCCGAGCCCCTTACATGCCGTACGAGCGGGTGTCCCGGTGACTCGATTCCGTCGCGCAGCTTCTCGCCCGCGCGCTTGGTGTTGTCGAGGAGCCCCTCCGCCTCGATGGTGTCGATCACGGCGCGGCCCGCGGCGCACGCGACGGGGTTCCCGCCGAACGTCGTGCCGTGGTGACCGGGCTTGAAGAGCTCGGCGGCGGCGCCGAACGCGACGGTCGCGCCGAGCGGGAGACCGCCGCCCAGACCCTTCGCGAGCGTGACGACGTCCGGCTGTACGCCGTCGTGCGCCAGGTACTCGAACCAGTGGCCGGTGCGGCCGATTCCGGTCTGCACCTCGTCGAGGACGAGGAGCGTTCCGGTGGCCTCGGTGATCTCCCGGGCCGCCTTGAGGTAGCCCGCGGGCGGCACGACGACACCGTTCTCGCCCTGGATCGGCTCGATGATGACGAGGGCGGTGTCGGTGGTCACGGCTGCGCGGAGGGCGTCCACGTCGCCGTAGGGGACGTGCGTGACCTCTCCGGGCAGCGGTACGAACGGCTCCTGCTTGCCGGGCTGTCCGGTGAGGGCGAGCGCGCCCATCGTGCGGCCGTGGAAGCCGCCCCGGGTGGCGACCATGTGCGGGCGGCCGGTCAGCCTGCCGAGTTTGAACGCACCCTCGTTGGCCTCGGCGCCGGAGTTGCAGAAGTACACGCGGCCCTCGCGGCCGAAGAGCTGCAGCAGCTTCTCGGCGAGCGCGACGGGCGGCTCGGCGACGAAGAGGTTGGAGACGTGGCCGAGGGCGCCCATCTGGGCGCTCACGGCCTCGACGAGCGCCGGGTGCGCGTGGCCGAGCGCGTTGACCGCGATGCCGCCGACGAAGTCGAGGTACTCCTTGCCGTCGGCGTCCCACAGCCTGGTGCCCGCGCCGCGCACCAGCGGCAGCCTCGGCGTGCCGTAGTTGTCCATGAGTGCGTCCCGCCAGCGCGCGGTCAGCTCCTGGTTGCTCATGACTCCCCCTCCGTACCGGTGCCGGTGTCGTCGTCGTGGTCGGGCACGACCATCGTGCCGATGCCTTCGTCCGTGAAGATCTCCAGCAGGATCGAGTGCTGGACGCGCCCGTCGATCACGCGGGCCGTCTCGACGCCGTTGCGCACGGCGTGCAGGCAGCCCTCCATCTTGGGGACCATGCCGCTGGCCAGCTCGGGCAGGAGCTTCTCCAGCTCCTTCGCGGTGAGGCGGCTGATGACCTCGTCGGAGTTCGGCCAGTCCTCGTAGAGGCCCTCGACGTCGGTGAGGACCATCAGGGTCTCGGCACCAAGCGCCGCAGCGAGTGCCGAAGCCGCCGTATCAGCATTGACGTTGTAGACATGGTGATCGTCCTGGGAACGGGCGATCGAGGAGACGACCGGGATGCGGCCGTCGGCGAGCAGCGCCTCGATGGCGCCCGTGTCGATCTCGGTGATCTCGCCGACCCGGCCGATGTCGACCAGTTCGCCCTCGATGCGGGGCTGGTGCTTGGTGGCGGTGATGGTGTGGGCGTCCTCGCCGGTGAGGCCGACGGCGAGCGGGCCGTGCTGGTTGAGCAGGCCGACGAGCTCGCGCTGCACCTGTCCAGCGAGCACCATGCGGACGACGTCCATGGCGTCCTCGGTGGTGACGCGCAGGCCCGCCTTGAACTCGCTGACGATGCCGTGCCGGTCGAGGGCCTTGCTGATCTGCGGTCCGCCGCCGTGCACGACGACGGGCTTGAGGCCCGCGTGGTGCAGGAAGACGACGTCCTGGGCGAAGGCGGCCTTGAGCGCCTCGTCGACCATGGCGTTGCCGCCGAACTTGATGACGACGGTCTTGCCGCGGTGCCGGGTCAGCCAGGGGAGTGCCTCGATGAGGATCTGGGCCTTGGGGAGCGCGGTGTGCTTGCGCGCGGTGGGAGTGCTCATGAGCTGTACGCGCTGTTCTCGTGGACGTAGTCCGCGGTGAGGTCGTTGGTCCAGATCGTCGCGGACTCGGTGCCGGCCGCCAGGTCGGCGGTGATGACGACCTCGCGGTAGCGCATGTCGACGAGCTCGCGGTCCTCGCCGACGGAGCCGTTCTTGCAGACCCAGACGCCGTTGATGGCGACGTTCAGCTGGTTCGGGTCGAAGACGGCGGAGGTGGTGCCGATGGCGGAGAGCACCCGGCCCCAGTTGGGGTCCTCGCCGTGCAGGGCGCACTTGAGGAGGTTGTTGCGGGCGATGGAACGGCCCACCTCGACGGCGTCGGCCTCGCTCGCGGCGTTGACCACGTCGACCTTGATGTCCTTGCTCGCGCCCTCGGCGTCGCCGATGAGCTGGCGGCCGAGGTCGGCGCAGACCTCGCGGACGGCGTCGGCGAACTCGGCGTACTCCGGGGTGGTTCCGGCCGCTCCGGAGGCCAGCAGCAGCACGGTGTCGTTGGTCGACATGCAGCCGTCGGAGTCGACGCGGTCGAAGGTGAGCCGGGTGGCGTCGCGCAGCGCCCGGTCCAGGACGTCGGCGTCGACGTCGGCGTCGGTGGTGAGCACGACGAGCATCGTGGCGAGGCCGGGGGCGAGCATGCCCGCGCCCTTCGCCATGCCGCCGACGGTCCAGCCGTCCTTGGTGACCACGGACGTCTTGTGCACGCTGTCGGTGGTCTTGATGGCGATGGCGGCCTTCTCGCCGCCGTGCGCGGAGAGTTCACCCGCGGCCTTGTCGACGCCCGGCAGGAGCTTGTCCATGGGGAGGGTCACGCCGATGAGTCCGGTCGACGCGACGGCGACCTCCCCCGCGTTCACGGAGAGCACGTCGGCGACCTTCTCGGCGGTGGCGTGCGTGTCCTGGAAGCCCTGCGGTCCCGTACAGGCGTTGGCGCCACCGGAGTTGAGGACGACGGCGGAGACGAGACCGCCCTTGAGTACCTGCTCCGACCAGAGGACGGGGGCGGCTTTGACGCGGTTGGAGGTGAAGACGCCCGCGGCGGCCAGGCGGGGCCCGGTGTTGACCACGAGGGCCAGGTCCGGGTTGCCGTTCTCCTTGATGCCGGCGGCGATGCCCGCCGCCGTGAATCCCTTGGCTGCCGTCACACTCACGGCGCGACTCCGATCGTAGTGAGCCCGGTGGCCTCGTCGAGGCCGAGGGCGATGTTCATGCTCTGCAGGGCGCCGCCCGCGGTGCCCTTGGTGAGGTTGTCGATGGCGCTGATGACGATGACGCGCCCGGCCGTCCCGTCGTAAGCGACCTGGATCTGCACGGCGTTCGAGCCGTACACGGAGGCGGTGGCGGGCCACTGCCCCTCGGGGAGGAGCCGCACGAACGGCTCGTCGGCGAACGCCTTCGCGTACGCCTCCCGCACGGACTCGGCGGTGACGCCGGCCTTGGCCTTCGCGCTGCAGGTGGCGAGGATGCCGCGGGGCATCGGCGCCAGGGTCGGCGTGAAGGAGACGGAGACGGGGGTGCCCGCGGCGGCGCTGAGGTTCTGGATCATCTCGGGCGTGTGCCGGTGGGCTCCGCCGACGCCGTACGGGGACATGCTGCCCATGACCTCCGAGCCGAGGAGGTGCGGCTTGGCCGCCTTGCCCGCGCCGGAGGTGCCGGAGGCCGCGACGATCACCGCTTCGGGCTCGACGAGGTCCGCGGCGTACGCGGGGAAGAGCGCGAGGGAGACGGCGGTGGGGTAGCAGCCGGGCACGGCGATGCGGCGGGTGCCCGCCAGCGCGGCGCGGGCATCCGGCAGTTCGGGCAGGCCGTAGGGCCAGGTCCCGGCGTGCGGGCTCCCGTAGAACTTCTCCCAGTCGCCCGCGTCCTCCAGCCGGAAGTCCGCGCCCATGTCGACGACGAGGACGTCCGGGCCGAGCTGCTCGGCGACGGCGGCGGACTGCCCGTGGGGCAGCGCGAGAAAGACGACGTCGTGCCCTGCGAGGACGTCCGCCGTGGTCGGCTCCAGAACCCGGTCGGCGAGCGGCAGCAGGTGCGGCTGCAGCGCGCCCAGGCGCTGGCCCGCGTTCGTGTTGCCGGTGAGGGCACCGATCTCGACCCCGGGGTGCGCGAGCAGCAGACGCAGCAGTTCGCCGCCCGCGTACCCACTCGCTCCTGCCACTGCTGCGCGTACCCTCATGGAACCCTCCTCTTGGATGGCATGACTATACGTATCACCGAAGTTTTATGCAATCCGGGTGGGGGGACGGCGGTTCTGCTCGGCGACCGGGACGGGGTACGTCGGGAGCCGCCAGTCGCCGCCGCGGTCCTGCTTGGACCACCGCGCGACCAGGTCGGGGACGCGGAGGAAGCAGGCGAGCGCGGTGGCCGTCTGGAAGGCGCTGATCACGCGTCTGCCCATGGGCATGCCCACGCGCAGCAGGCGCGGGTTCACCTCGGCCTGGATCTCGTCGACGAAGGGCCGCAGTACGCGGTCGTAGTTCGCCAGGGCGGTGGGCAGGTCGTCGGCGTGCCGGTTGATCTCACCGGCCAGGACGTAGGCGCCGACCAGGCCGCCGGAGACGCCCATGCCGCTGTAGGGGGAGGCGCAGTGCGCGGCGTCACCGGCCAGGACCACGCGCCCCTTGGACCAGATGTCGGTGCGCACCTGGGCGATCTCCTGGGAGTAGAAGAACGGGCTCGTCCGCATGCCCTCGACGAACCGTTCGGTCTGCCATCCGGCATCGCGGAAGCGGTCGGCCCAGAACTTCTGCTGCCGGTCGAGGGGAGCGCGGTGGATCTCGGAGGCTTCCACCGACTCCTCGCGCATCACGAAGTACACCTGGGTCTCCGTCGCGTTGTGGCTGCGCCGCATGATCTGCCGGCCGCCCGGGACCATGCAGGTGTCGCGGATGTTGGTGTCGGAGGCGATGCGCGGGACGAACCAGTACGCCATGTGGATGCCGATGCGCCGGTACGGGTCGAAGCCCTCCGGCAGGAGCGCCCGGCGGACGCGTGAGCCTTGGCCGTCCGCGCCGATCAGCAGGTCGTACCCTCCGGAGGTTCCGTCCGAGAAGTGGACGGTGACGTGGCGCTCGTCCTGGTCGAAGCCGTCGACGCTCTTGCCGAAGACGTGCTCGGCGCCGTCCCTTGCCGCGTCGTGCAGGATGCGCACCAGGTCACCGCGCATGATTTCGTACTCCGAGGTGAGGGTCTGGCGGCCCCGGCCGGAGGTGTTCGCCATGATCGTCGCCCTCGGTTTCCCGTGCGAGTCGACGAACGCGACACCCGCCTCGTCCACCAGCCGACTGCGCACCGCGTCCAGCAGCCCCATGCGTTCGACCGCTTCGACGCCCTGCCCGCGCAGGTCGATCTGGGCGCCCGAGGCGCGCAGCGCCGGGAAACGCTCGACGACCGTCACCCGGTGACCGCCGCGGGAGAGCCAGAAGGCCAGCGCCTGTCCGGCGACGCCGCCACCGGCGACCAGAACCCGCAGTGGAGGCTTCGTGATCTCGTCCGTCATGACGGCCACCCCGAATTCTATCGGTGATTGATTCCTCTTCAGAGTCATCTATCACCGATAGAATGTCAACGTGACCAAGATGAACCGCGAGACCGTCGTCGCCGAGGCACTGGACCTGCTCGACGAAGTGGGCCTGGACACCGTGAGCACCAGGCGGCTGGCCAGACGGCTCGGCGTCGAACAGCCGTCGCTCTACTACCACTTCCGGACCAAGAAGGACCTCCTGACGGCCATGGCCGAGGCCGCCATGACCCCTCACACCACCGCGCCGCTCCCGACACCCGAGGACGACTGGCAGGAGTGGTTCCTGGAGAACTCGCGCAGGTTCCGGCGCACCTTGCTGCTGCGCCGCGACGGCGCACGTCTGCACGCCGGCAGCACTCCGACCGGCGACCTCGACCGGATCCGGCACAAGATGAACTTCCTCGTCACCTCCGGCGTACCCGAGAAGGACGCACAGATGGCGATGCTGGCCGCCGGCCGGTACACGGTCGGCTGCGTGCTGGAGGAACAGGCGGACGCGGGCCCGCAGGCGGACCTGCCGGCCGATGTCCCGCTCCTCGACCACGAAGCGGCATTCGAGGCGGGCCTCGCCCTCATCTTGGGCGGCCTCCTACAACGCACCGCCCCGGCCGACTCCACGGTCCACCCTGAATCCGAACGCTGATCGCCAAACCATTGGCCGACAGTGCCGACCGAAACGCCGAGTCACACGTCACGACAGGATCTCGACGTACCCGGATGTTCCGTGGACGCGGATGCGCTGGCCGTCCCGGATCAGTCGGGTGGCCTTCTCCACGCCCACGACCGCGGGCAGGCCGTACTCCCTGGCGATCACCGCGCCGTGGGTCATCAGGCCGCCCACCTCGGTCACCAGGCCCGCGACGGCGACGAACAGCGGCGACCAGCTGGGGTCGGTGAAGGTGGTGACGAGGATGTCGCCCGCTTCGAGGTCGGCGTCCGCGATGTCGAGGATGACGCGGGCCCGCCCCTCGACGGTCCCGGCGGAGACCGCGAGGCCGGTGAGGGCGCCTTCGGGCACGTCGTCGCGCCGGTACGCGCCGGAGAGGGCCACGCCGTCCGAGGTGAGGACGCGGGGCGGCGTGAGCTCCTCGTGCCACCGGAAGTCGTCCTTGCGCCGCTGGACGAGTCCGGCGTCGGCCGTCCGGTGCGTGCGCACCACGTCGTGGAGTTCCTGGAAGGTGAGGTAGAAGATGTCCTCCTTCTCGGCGAGCACACCCGCCCGCACCAGGCGTTCGGCCTCGCCCAGCAGGGCCTGCTTGTAGACGAAATAGCGCTGGATGATGCCGTACTTCGGGTACTCCCGGTACCCGATGAAGGTCCTGACCCGGTCGATCATCCGCTTGGTCTCGTCGGCCTTCGACTCCCCGTCCGGCAGGGCCCGCAGGCGCGTCAGCACGTCCCGTTCCTTCTCCGCCGCCTTCCGCCGCCCCTCCTCGAAACGGAGCGCGGCGGCGCCGGGGCCGAAGTTCCTGACGTTGTCGAGGATCACCGGGACGAGTGCGGTGGGGCGTTCGCGCCACCGTGGCCTCGTGATGTCGATCTCGCCGACACAGCGCGCGCCGTACCGGTCGAGGTAGGCCTCGATGGCGTCCCGCGTCGCGGCCCCGCCCGGGAGCGCCGCCAGTTCGTCGCTCTCCAGGAAGCCCTCGTCCTCGACGCCCTTCAGATACGCCACGACCTCCGGGTACGGGCGGATCGCGTCCGCGACGTCGAGCAGCGCGAGGCCCATCTCGGACGTGATGTTGTCCGGGGCGGACAGGGTGAGCGTGTCGGCCGCGTTCGTCTCCCCCAGCCACTCCTGGAGCTTGTCGTTGAGCCACCAGGTGGCATTCATGCCCGCCATGAGCGCCTGGAAGCTCAACGGGTCGCCGAGGACTCTCTTGTGCTCCACGAAGGCGTCGGCGAGGAAATCGAACAGCTCGGGACCGGTCTTCGTGCGGATGTCGCGCTCCAGCGCGGCGACGGACGCCTCGCTGCGCGCGATCAGCTCGGTGACGATGGCCGGGTCGGGCGCGGTCGCGGAGTCGGGCGCGGTCGTCGGCGGGGTGGCGGCGGGCGGCGGGGTGGCGGCCGCCGGGCTCCCGGGCGGCGGCTCCGCCTCGTCCGGGAGCGGCGGGGCGGCGAAACCTCCGCGGTCGATGACGGTCTCCAGCGCGTCCCTGGTCAGCGGATCGCCCTTCCCGATGACGTCGAGGAGGGCGGCGCGGGTGTCGGGCGCGGCCAGGCGCGGGGTCACGTCGACGAAGAGCCGTCCCCCGGCCTCGTACATGTCGGCCATGGCCGTCCGCTGCCACATGGAGTACCCCAGGGGCTTCATGGCGTCGGTCATCATCTGCTGGTGGCCGACGGAGACGTAGACGCGGCTCTCCCGGCCGCTGCCACCGTCGGGGTCGCGCTCGGGGACGGGGAAGAGCGTGGTGACCGGTCGGCTCTGCACGATCTGGAAGCCGTCGTCGGCCAGGCACCACTCGATGTCCTGCGGCCGGCCGAAGTGCGCTTCGATCCGCCGCCCGATCCGTTCGAGCTCCACGACCTGGTCGTCCGTCAGCGACGGCTCCTTCTGCCGCCGTGCGTCGACCGCGACTTCCTCTGTGCCACCGGCGGGCAGCGCGTACACGGCTCGCTCCTTGGCGGCAATGGTCCTCTCGACGACTCCGCCGTCCCGCACCGTGAAGACGTCCGGGTTCACGAGGCCGGAGACGAGAGCCTCGCCGAGGCCGAAGCCGGCGTCAACGGTGGCGGTCGTCCGGTCGCCCGTGACGGGGTCGGCCGTGAAGAGGATGCCCGCGGCGTCCGGGAAGACCATCCGCTGTACGACCACGGCCATGTGGACCGTGCGGTGGTCGACGCCGTTGCGCCTGCGGTAGACCACGGCTCGTTCGGTGAAGACCGAGGCCCAGCAGCGTGTGATGTGCCGCAGGATCTCCGCCGCCCCCACGATGTTGAGATACGTGTCCTGCTGGCCGGCGAACGAGGCTGCCGGCTGGTCCTCGGCGGTCGCGCTGGACCGTACGGCATAGGCGGCCCGCTCCCCGGTACGGGCGAGTGCGCGGGTGACCGATTCCGCGAGGCCGTCCGGGAGTGCGGTGTCCTCGATGACCCGGCGGATCTCCGCGCTCAGCGTCCGGATGCCCTCCTGGTCGTCCGGGCTCAGCCCCGCCAGCCGGTCGAGCCGGTCGTCGAGAGAGGGCGTCTGCGCGACGATGCGCTGGTACGCGTCGGTCGTCACGCAGAAACCGGCCGGCACGTGGACGCCGCCGATCCGTGCCAGTGCGCCCAGATGCGCGCCCTTTCCGCCGACACTGGCGGTCTGTCGCTCGTCGACCTCTGCAAGGTCGATCACGTACTGCGTGCCCATCGTTCGGCGCCCCGTTTCCGCAGGTAGTGGCTTTGGCCGACGATTGTGCGCCGTACCCGGGGCCTTGTGGCAAGCCCCCCAGGACGCTATAAGTTGATAGTGGCAAGGAGAGCTCTCTCTCCTTGCCTTTTTTGTTTTCCGGGTCGCCGACGACGGAGCCCGATTCCGCCGCGCCGAGGCCCGGCATCGCGCATGGCGCCATAAATCCTGAGCAGTGGCACCACATGTGTGCCATGATGGCACCACAGGGCGACACGACGGATCGCCACGGGGTGGGGGGCAGGACATGGCATCGACAGAGCACGCGGAGAGACAGCACGGGACGGCGCCCGGCGCCTTACGCGCCTTCGCCCGCTTCGTGCTCTGCGGCGGCGGAGTCGGACTCGCGTCCAGTTTCGCCGTGGCGGGCCTCGCCCTCTCGCTTCCGTGGGCCGTGGCCAACGCGCTGGTCACCGCGGTCTCCACGGTGCTGGCCACCGAGCTGCACGCCCGCTTCACCTTCGGTGCGGGCGGCCGGGCGACCTGGCGCCAGCACGTGCAGTCGGCCGGGTCCGCGGCGGCGGCGTACGTGGTGACCTGCGCGGCGATGCTGATCCTGCAGCAGTTGGTGGCCGCGCCCGGCGCGATGCTCGAGCAGGTCGTCTATCTGTCCGCGTCCGCGCTCGCCGGGGTCGCGCGGTTCGCGGTGCTGCGCGTCGTCGTCTTCGCCCGTGGCCGCCGCCCGCGGACCACGCCCGACGACGCGGCCCGCCCCGCATCCGCATCCGTGCCCGTGACCGTGCCCGCGCCCCGCGCCGCCGTCCCGGCCGAGACGGCGGCGCTCTGCCCGGCGGCCTGACCGGGCCGCCACCCGGCCACCCGGCTCAGACCGCGGACCTCGACTCCGCGGGACGCCGGCGCAGCGCCGGTGTCGTGAGCGAGGGCGGGGCCCACCGCGGATCCGTGACGTTGGGGCGCGCGGTCGAGACGCAGGTCACATTCCGGCGTGTCACAGGGGGGTCGGCTGTCTCGTCCCAGGGGTGTAGAGGCCGGAGGTCGGCAAGGGCCGCCGGGAATCGTCACCGTAGGGAGCACAGCATGGACGCGCGACTGAACTACATGAGCCGGCCCAATGCCGGAAAGGCCATGAAGTACTTCCTGTCGGGGGTCAAGGCGCTGCAGGACTCGACGCTGCCCCCGGCGACGCAGGAGCTGGTGGCGCTGCGGGTCAGTCAGATCAACGGCTGCGCGGGCTGCATCGACATGCACACCAAGGAGGCCGCGCTGGCGGGTGAGACCTCGCTGCGGCTGAATCTCGTGGCGGCATGGCGCGAGGCCACCGTGTTCACCGAGGCCGAGCGTGCCGCGCTGGAGCTGGCGGAGGAGGGCACCCGGGTCGCGGACGCGGCCGGCGGGGTCGGGGACGAGGTGTGGGCCCGCGCCGCGCGGCACTACGACGAGGACGAGCTCACCGCGCTGGTGGTCCACATCGGGTTCATGAATATGGTGAACCGGCTGAACATCATCACGCGGCAGCCGGCGGGTGATTACGTGCCCGGTCAGATGCACTGACCGGGGCGGACAGGGACATCGATGGGGGCCATATGAGCAAGGTCGAGGAGTTCGAGGAGCTGCGGCCGCTGCTGTTCTCGATCGCCTACCGGATCCTGGGGAGCGTGGGCGAGGCCGAGGACGCGGTGCAGGAGACCTGGCTGCGCTTCGACGGCTCCACGACCCGGCCGGCGTCGACCAAGGCGTACTTGTCCGCCGCGGTCACGCGGGTCTCCATCGACGTGCTGCGGTCGGCGCGGGTGCGGCGGGAGCAGTACGTCGGCCCCTGGTTCCCCGAGCCGCTCCTGAACGATCCGTACCAGGATCCGGCGCGGGCGGCGGAGCTCGCCGAGTCGGTGTCGATGGCGGCGCTCGTCCTGCTGGAGCGGCTCAGTCCGCTGGAGCGGGCCGTGTTCGTGCTGCGGGACGTGTTCGGCTTCGAGTTCGACGAGGTCGCCGGGGCGGTGGAACGGTCCCAGGCGGCCTGCCGGCAGCTCCTCGTGCGGGCGCGGCGGCACATGCGGGCGGGGCTGCCACGGTTCGCGGCGGCACACGAGGAGCGGGAGAAGCTGGCGTCCCGCTTCTTCGACGCGCTCAGCGAGGGCAACGTCGCCGGGCTGCGGGAACTGCTCTCCGCCGAGGTGTCGATGATCGGCGACAGCGGCGGCAACGGCCCGCAGCTGTCCAAGCCGCTCACCGGCCCGGTCAGCGTGAGCCGGATGCTGGCGATGGCGTTCCCGCGGATGGCGGGGATCGGCGTGACGTACGAGACGTACGAGATCAACAGCCGGCCCGGCGCGGTCTTCCGCGACCGTGACGGCAAGGTCGTCCACACGCTGAGCCTCGACGTGGTCGACGGGCGGATCCAGATGATCCGTCTCGTCGTCAACCCCGACAAGCTGCGGCACCTGGGGCCGACGGCGGACATCTGGGCCATCGACCGTGCGACGCGGCACGCGCACCGGCTCCCGCGGTCGGAAAAGTCGGGACAGCCGGAACAGTCGGAACAGTGGGAACAGTCGGAACCGAGAGAAGAGGTATGACGGTCTTGAGCGGTGCGCGGCGCGTCGCACGGGCCGGTGCCGCACTGGTCGCCATCGTCGCCCTCGGCCTGACGGCCGGCTGCGCGGACGAGAACGGGGGCGACAGCGCGCAGGGCGGGCTCGGTGCCGATCAGCGGCGGCGGGCGGACCAGCTGGTGAGCGTCTTCGAGAACGGCACCACCAAGATCCAGTACGCGTACGCGGAGAACCTCGGCGACGGCCGGGGCGTCACCGCGGGCCGGGCGGGCTTCACCACCGGCGACGGTGACGCGCTCGAAGTCGTCCGGGCCTACACGAAGCGGGAGCCGGACAACCCGCTCGCCCGCTTCGTCCCCGGTCTGGAGCGCGAGGCCGGCGGGGAGGGTTCGGGCGGATCCGGCCCGTTCCCCGACGCCGGGTTCATCGCCGCCTGGAAGCGCGCCGCCGCCGACCCCGTCTTCCGCGACGTGCAGGACGCCCAGGTCGACGAGCGCTACTTCACGCCCGCTGCCCGGGCCGCCGAGAAGGCCGGTCTCCGCAGCCCGCTCGCGCTCGCCGAGCTGTACGACGCCTCGATCCAGCACGGGAACGGCCCCGACCGCGACGGGCTGCCCGCCCTGATCAAGCGGACGACGGCCGAGGCGGGGCCGCCCTCGGAGGCGGGCGAGAAGGCATGGCTCGACACCTTCTTCGACGTACGCGTCGACGATCTGACCCATCCCGCGAACCCCGGCACCGCCGAGGAGTGGCGCAGGTCCGTAGACCGCGTCGAGGCGCTGCGCCGGATCGCGAAGAGCGGCAACCACGACCTCGACGGGCCGTTCGAGGTCACCGCGTTCGGCAGTACCTACACCATCACGTGACGGCGGCCGGAGCCGTCGGCAGCCGGTCCGCGAAGCGGCGCACCGCGTAGGTGAAGGCGTCCGGCTCGTCGAAGTTCGCGAGGTGTCGTGCGCCGGGGATCAGCTCGATACGGGCCTGCGGATGGGCGCGGGCGAACGCCGCCTCGCCGGACCGGAAGACGGTGTCCTTCTCTCCGTTGAGGATGAGGACGGGCGCAGCGACGTGCCGCATCGCGCTCGCGTCGAAGCGGCCGATGACCTCGCCCCAGGCGTCCGGCAGCGTGTGGAACGCGTAGCCGGAGCGGATGGTGTCCGCGACGACCTCCGGCGGGTACAGGCGTCGCAGCAGGCGGTCGTTCCACCGGGCCAGCCGGTCCTCGGGCAGCCGGGGGACGAGTCCCGCGGCCCACCGGTACGGCGTCGCCCAGGCGCCCCGGGTCGAGGCGCTCGCGCCCGCGAGGACGAGGCCGCACAGCCGGTCCGGGTGGCGGCGGGCGAACTCCAGCGCGGCGTACCCGCCGAGGGAGTGGCCGACGACCAGGGCGGGTCCGCGGCCGAGCGCGTCCACCGCGGACGCGATGATCTCCGCTGCCGCGGCGAGGCTCCAGGGCTCCGCGGAGCGGGCGCCGTGACCGGGCAGATCGACCGCGGCCACGGGGAAGTCGTCCCGCAGCGCGGCCAGTTGAGGGCTCCACTGGCCCGCGTTGAGGCGGGTTCCGTGGACGAGGACGATGGGCGGTGCGTCAGCCGCACCTCTCACGTCGGCCACACCGCCAGTGCCGACCACACCGCCGGTGCCGGCCACGCCCCCGGTGCCGCTCCCGTCCGTCCCGTCCGCCGTCGTCTCCTCGGACCCCACGGCTCCCCCGCCTTCCCCCGCGCTCTCCCCCGATCAGCCGGGAACCGCTCAGTCGCGCGGGTCCTCGCCGCGTGCCGCCCGCTTCTCCGCCTGCTCCGCCTGCTTCTCCTTGATGCGTACCGCGTCCTTGCGCACCTCGGCCTGCGTGGCGCGCTCCTGCCGCAGCCAGCCGGGCTGCTCCTCCTTCAGCGCGTCGATCTGCTCCGTGGTGAGCGGCTCGGTCACTCCGCCGCGCGCGAGGCCCGCGATGGAGACGCCGAGCTTGGCCGCGACGACGGGGCGCGGGTGCGGGCCGTTGCGCCGCAGCTCCTGGAGCCACTCGGGCGGGTCGGCCTGCAGCGCGTTGAACTCGCTGCGCGAGACGACGCCCTCCTGGAACTCGGCGGGCGTGGCCTGGAGGTACACACCCAGCTTCTTCGCCGCGGTCGCGGGCTTCATGGTCTGGGTGGTCTGGTGCGACGTCATGGGTCCAGGGTATCGACCATGTGGGCCGGTCCCGACCACGGCGGGTAGCCTGGCGAGGTGACAGGCTCGGAAGTATCCCCTTCGTTCCGGCTCGCCTACGTCCCGGGGGTGACGCCCGCCAAATGGGTGCGTATCTGGAACGAGCGGCTGCCCGACGTCCCGCTGGCTCTCCTCACCGTGACCGCGGCCGAGGCGCCCGACGTGCTGCGTGCGGGTGGCGCCGACGCCGGTTTCGTACGGCTGCCCATTGACCGTACGGACCTCAGCGCGATCCCCCTCTACACCGAGACGACGGTCGTCGTGATTCCCAAGGACCACGTCGTCGCCGCGGTCGACGAGGTGTCCGTCGAGGATCTCGCCGACGAGGTCGTGTTCCACCCGCTGGACGAGACGCTGGAGTGGGAGCGGCGGCCGGGTCTGCCCGCGTACGAGCGTCCCGCGACGACGGAGGACGCGGTGGAGCTGGTGGCGGCGGGGGTGGGCCTCCTGGTCGTACCGCAGTCGCTGGCCCGCCTGTACCACCGCAAGGACCTCACCTACCGTCCGGTGACGGGTGCCCCGGAGTCGCGCGTCGCCCTGTCGTGGCCGGAGGCCGAGACCACGGATCTGGTCGAGGACTTCATCGGGATCGTCCGCGGCCGGACGGTCAACAGCTCCCGGGGCCGCGCCCAGACCCCGCCGCAGGGCAAGGGCTCCGGCACGGACAAGGACGTGGCCAGGGCGAAGGCCGCCCGGGCGGCCCAGGCGAAGCGGAAGCCGGGCGCATCCGGCAAGCCGAAGGGCAAGGGCGGCGGGCAGGGGGCTCGCTCCACGGGCGCCCCCAAGCGCGGCAAGCCCCGCCGCCGCTCCTGAGGCCCGTGTCGAAGTCCCGTCGCCCGCCCGGAGGGCGGGCAACGACGTACTGGGCGACTATGCGGCGGCGACAGTGCTGGTGGGCGCGCTCGTCCTGCGGGTGCGGGACGTGTGACGGGACGACGAGGAGGGGCCTCCCGCCGTCGTGGCGGGAGGCCCCTCCTCGTGATGCTGCGCTACGGCAACGTCATGGACGTCATGGACGCCCTGGACGCCCTGGACGTCAGCCCAGGATCGACAGGGCCTGGTTGAGCGTCGCGGACGGGCGCATGACCTTGGAGGCCTTCTCCGCGTCCGGCTGGTAGTAGCCGCCGATGTCGGCCGGCGAACCCTGCACGGCGATCAGCTCGTCGACGATGGTCTGCTCCTGCTCGCCCAGCGTCTTGGCCAAGGCCGCGAAGGCCTCGGCGAGCTGCGCGTCGTCGGTCTGCTTGGCCAGCTCCTGCGCCCAGTACAGGGCGAGGTAGAAGTGGCTGCCGCGGTTGTCGATGCCGCCGAGGCGACGGCTCGGCGACTTGTCGTTCTCCAGGAACGTCGCCGTGGCGCGGTCCAGGGTGTCGGCGAGGATCTGCGCACGGGCGTTGCCCGTGGTGGTGGCGAGGTGCTCGAAGCTGACCGCGAGGGCGAGGAACTCGCCCAGGCTGTCCCAGCGCAGGTAGTTCTCCTTGACCAGCTGCTGGACGTGCTTCGGGGCGGAGCCGCCGGCGCCCGTCTCGAAGAGGCCGCCGCCGTTCATCAGCGGGACGACCGACAGCATCTTGGCGCTGGTGCCCAGCTCCAGGATCGGGAAGAGGTCGGTGAGGTAGTCGCGCAGGACGTTGCCGGTGACGGAGATGGTGTCCTCGCCGCGGCGGATGCGCTCCAGGGAGAACGCGGTCGCCTCGACCGGCGCCATGATCCGGATGTCCAGGCCCTCGGTGTCGTGGTCGGCGAGGTACCGCTCGACCTTGCCGATGAGCACGGCGTCGTGGGCGCGGGTGTCGTCCAGCCAGAAGACGGCCGGGTTGCCGGTGGCGCGGGCACGGGTGACGGCGAGCTTCACCCAGTCCTGGATCGGCAGGTCCTTGGTCTGGCACATGCGGAAGATGTCACCGGCGGCGACGGTCTGCTCCAGGACGACGTTGCCCGCGCCGTCGAGAACCCGCACGTTGCCCGTGGTGGGGATCTCGAAGGTCTTGTCGTGGCTGCCGTACTCCTCGGCCTTCTGCGCCATGAGGCCGACGTTCGGGACGGAGCCCATCGTCGACGGGTCGTAGGCGCCGTTGGCGCGGCAGTCGTCGAGGACGACCTGGTAGATGCCCGCGTAGCTGCTGTCCGGCAGGACCGCGAGGGTGTCGTGCTCCTCGCCGTCCGGTCCCCACATGTGGCCCGAGGTGCGGATCATGGCCGGCATGGAGGCGTCGACGATGACGTCGCTCGGGACGTGCAGGTTGGAGATGCCCTTGTCGGAGTCGACCATGGCGAGCTCCGGGCCCTCGGCGAGCTCGGCCTCGAAGGACGCCTTGATCTCCGCGCCCTCGGGCAGCGACTCCAGGCCCTTGAAGATGCCGCCGAGGCCGTCGTTCGGGGTCAGGCCCGCGGCGGCGAGGGTCTCGCCGTGCGCCGCGAAGGTCTTCGGGAAGAAGGCGCGGACCACGTGGCCGAAGACGATCGGGTCGGAGACCTTCATCATCGTGGCCTTGAGGTGCACGGAGAAGAGGATGCCCTCGGCCTTGGCGCGGGCGACCTGCTCCTTGAGGAACTCGCGCAGCGCGGCGACGCGCATGACGGAGGCGTCGACGACCTCGCCCTCGAGGACCGGTACGGACTCGCGCAGGACGGTGGTGGAGCCGTCGTCACCGGTGAGCTCGATGCGCAGCGAACCGGCCTCGGTGATCACCGCGGACTTCTCGGTCGAGCGGAAGTCGTTCTCGCCCATGGTGGCGACGTTCGTCTTCGAGTCGGCCGTCCAGGCGCCCATGCTGTGCGGGTGCGCCTTGGCGTAGTTCTTGACCGACGCGGGGGCGCGGCGGTCGGAGTTGCCCTCGCGCAGGACCGGGTTGACGGCGCTGCCCTTGACCTTGTCGTAGCGGGCGCGGATGTCGCGCTCCTCGTCGGTCTTCGGGTCGTCCGGGTAGTCGGGGAGCGCGTAGCCCTGGCCCTGCAGCTCGGCGATCGCGGCCTTGAGCTGCGGGATCGAGGCCGAGATGTTGGGCAGCTTGATGATGTTCGCCCCGGGCGTCTTGGCCAGCTCGCCGAGCTCGGCGAGGGCGTCGGAGATGCGCTGGCTCTCCTCCAGGCGCTCCGGGAAGCTCGCGATGATGCGCCCCGCGAGCGAGATGTCGCGGGTCTCCACGCCGACACCGGCCGTCGAGGCGTAGGCCTGGACCACCGGCAAGAACGAATGGGTCGCCAGGGCCGGGGCCTCGTCAGTGTGGGTGTAGATGATGGTCGAGTCAGTCACCGGGTGCTCCGCTCCGCGTCTGCAACATTGCTCGACATCAAGATATCTCCTACCCACCCCCTTACCGACAGTGCCTTCCGGTCCGTTCTTCGTAGACACTGTCTACGAGGTGTAGTAGACAGCGTCTATGACCGAACAGGCCGAAGAGGACGCCGGGCTGCGCGCCCGGCTCGTGGACGTGGGCGTCGAGCTCGTGGCGACGCGGGGGGTGCAGGCGCTGACCCTGCGGGAGATCGCGCGCAGGGCGGGCGTCTCGCACGGCGCGCCCCGGCGCTACTTCCCCACGCATGTGTCGCTGCTCTCCGCCATCGCGCGGCGGGGCTTCGGGGAGCTGGCCGTCGACGTGGGGAAGGCCGTGGGCGACGGGCCGGACGACGGCGCCCGCGCGCGGCTGCGTGCCTTGAGCCGCGCCTACCTCGACTTCGCCGTGACCCACCGCGGCATGTTCGAGCTGATGTTCCGCCACGACCTGCTGGAGAGCAATCGGCTCGGCCTGCGCGAGACCAGCCTCCCCCTCTTCGACGTCCTGGTCGGCCTGGTCGCCGAGGCCCGCCCCGCGTCCAGCGCCGGAGCGCGGGTCGTCGCGGGCGCGCTGTGGGCGAACCTGCACGGCATCGCGCAGCTGTGGGAGTGGGGGAGCCTGCGTCTGGCGACGGGCGAGGACGACGTGGAGGCGCTGCTCGACGCGACGCTGGACGCGCACCTCGGGCCGGAGGCGTCATGACTGCGAGGACCACGAGGGCGGCGAGGACGGCGGGGACCGCGAGGACCGCGAGGACGGCGAGGGGCGCTAGGACGGCGGGGACCGCAGGGACCGCGAGGTCCGGCAAAGCGACGGGCACACCGGATACGGAGACGCCGGACACGTCGATCCGGACCACGGGGGTCCAACGCCACGTCACCCTCGCCTGCAGCGTCGTCGGAGCGATGATCGTCGCCCTGGACGGCACCGCGCTGACCGTCGTCCAGCCCGCTCTGCAACGCGACCTCGACGCCTCCTTCGCCGAGGTGCAGTGGACGAGCACCGGCTATCTGATCGCCGTGGCGAGCCTGCTCGTCTTCGCCGGGCGGCTCGGCGACCGGTACGGACACGGGCGGCTCTTCGCCGTCGGAACGCTCGGTTTCGCGGCCGCGTCGGCGGGCATCGGGCTCGCGTCCGGCGTCGGCTGGGTGATCGCGCTGCGCGTGGCCCAGGGGGTCTTCGGGGCGCTGCTCCAGCCCGCGACGCTCGGGATGCTGCGGGCCGCGTTCCCGCCCGACCGGCTGGGGATGCCGATCGCCCTGCGGATGAGCGCGATCGGCCTGGCGGCGGCGACGGGGCCGCTGGTCGGCGGGGCGCTCGCCACGCACCTGGGCTGGCGGTCGGTGTTCTTCCTGAGCGTGGTGCCCGCGGTGGCGATCGGCGTACTCGCGCTCGTGGTACGCGTACCGGCAGCACGCCGGGAGGCTCCCGCGCCCGGGCTCGACCTGCCCGGCGCGGGGTTGCTCGCGGTGACGCTGGCCTGCCTGGTGCACACCCTCGTCACCGTGCCGGAACACGGGTGGACGGCGGCCGCCGTGGCGGGCCTCGCGGTGGCGGCGTTCGCGGGCGGCGCGTTCGCGCGGCACGAGCGGCGTGCCGCGAGCCCGCTGGTGCCGCCGCGCCTGCTCCGCTCGGCCGGGGTCGGCTCCGCGCTCGGCATCCTCGCCGCGGCGTCCGCGGCGATGTTCGGGGCGCTCTTCGTCGGCACGTACTTCCTTCAGGACGTCCTCGGCCTCGACCCGCTGGACTGTGCGCTGAGGGCGCTGCCGCTCGCCGTGATGATGGTGGTGAGCGCGCCGCTCGCGGCCGTGGTGCTGCGGCGGCAGGGACCACGGCGGACGATCACGGCGGCGATGACGGTGCTCGCTGCCGGGATCCTTGCCCTGTCGCGCCTGGACGCGGCGTCGGGACCGGTGGCGACCGGCGCGGGGTTCCTGCTGGTCGGGGCGGGGTTCGGGACGGTGATGGTCGCGGCGACGGCCGTGGTCGTACGCCATGCTCCGGTGGCCGACGCGGGGGTGGCCGGGGGTCTCCAGCAGACGGCGATGAACGTGGGCCCCACGGTGGGGATCGCCGTGGCGACGACCTTGATGACCGCGCTCGCGCCGCGTACGGGGGAACGCGGTTCCCCGTGGCCGGACGGCGCGTTCCTCTCCGCGATGGCCCCCACGCTCACGACGCTGGCGGCGGTGGCCGCGCTCGGCGCCTTGGCGGCGACGCGGCTGCCACGGCGAAACGCGGCACGACCCGAGCGCGCGGCGTCCGGGGCGTAGGGCCTGGGCGCGGCATCCGGGGCGTCGGGCCGAGCAGGCCGAGCACGCGGGGTCCGGGGCGTAAGGCCTGGGCGCGGCATCCGGAGCATCGGGCCTGGGCGCGGCATCCGGAACGTCGGGCCTGGGCGGGCAGCCCGACCACGGGCTTCCACGCGATGCCGCCGCACCTCCGCTCACACGACGCGGTTCCCGAGTTCCGGGCGAGGGCCGACTCCCGGACGGCCGACAGGCCTGCCGACGCGGCCCGGCCGCCCGTCGGCACCCGACCGCGCGGCGCCGGGGGGGGCGTAGAGCCCGGCAAGTAGAGCCCGGGGCGTAGAGCCCGGCACGCGGGGCCCGGGCGGGACGTACCGCCCAGGCCCCCGCCGGAGTTGCCGACCCCGCGGGGCGTCCGGGCGAACCCTGCGATTCTCCCGGCCCGGAGCTCGGCACGCCCCGGGCAGATAGCGCCTGGCACCTGGCATCTGGCACATGGGGCGGGGCGGCACGGACCTCCTGCCGCCCGGCCCCTTCCTCACGCCCCCGCGACCAGCACCTCGTCCACCATCCGAAGCGCCGCCCGCGCCTGCCGCTCGTGCGTCTCGGCGTTGTCGAGGCGCAGCGTGAACGCCGCGCCGGCCACCGCCGTCGCGCCGTCCGGGGTCACACCGGCCTCGCTGACGCAGCCGAGGCTCGTACCGCCGTGGAACCAGACGCCGTCCTCGCGGCCGGCGAGGGGGCGGCAGGCGATGCCCAGGCCGTAGCGGACGCCGTCGGCCGGGATCCAGTCCCGGACCGGCACCGTCGACTTCATCGCCGCCAGCTGGGCCGGGCGCAGCAGCCGGCCGCCCAGCAGCGCGCGCAGGAAGACGCCGTGGTCGTGCGTCGTCGAGATGAGGCAGCCGTCCGCGCCGCCGCCGAAACCGAGGGTGGTCTCGGTGGGACGCGTCTCCTCCGGAAAGTACGTGTAGCCGGTCGCCGTCGGTTGCGGCACGTACGGCGAGGTGCCGGGCACGAACGTGTGGCGCAGGCCGAGCGGTTCGATGATCCGCTCGTGGACCTCCTGGGCCCAGGGGTGCCCGGTGACCGCCTCGACGAGCATCCCGGCGACGACGTAGTTGGTGTTGGAGTACCCCCAGCGCCGCTCCTCCGCCGGGTCGCCCGCGTCGGGCAGCCACTGCGGCGGCTTGTCGAGGGCCACCGCCAGCTGCTCCTTCGGGGTCTGCGAACGGAAGCGGTTGCGCCGGTACGCGTCGGGGGTGAAGTCGCCGCTCTCCGCGGTGATGTACTCGTTGAGGCCGCTGGTCTGCCGCAGCAGGTTGGTGACGGTGATCCGGCGGCCGTCGTTGCCGTGCCCGCGGATCGCGCCGGGCAGCCGGTGCTCCACGGTGTCCGTCAGCTTCAGCCGTCCCTCTCCGACGAGCTGGAGGACGACGGTCGCCGTGTACGTCTTGGTGTCGCTGCCGATGCGGTAGTACGCGCCCCAGGGCACCGGGCCCTTCGCGGGGGCGTCGAGGTCGGCGACCCCGGCGCGTGCGGTGGTGCGGCCGCGCGCGTCCTGCACCTCGGCGAGGACGCCGCTCGCACCGGTGACGCGGATGGCGTCGACGCCGCGCTGGAGGGCGCGCCCACGCGGGCCGTGCGGGGTGCGCGGGGCAGCGGTGGCGGGGACCGCGGCCGCTGCCGTGAACAGTGCCGCCGCCGCGGCCGTGAGGCCGGTGCGCCTGCTGATCTCGTTCACTGGTTCTTCTCCGTCCTCGGGTCCGGCTTCGCGCAGGTGACGTCCGCCGTGGGCAGCTCGCCGTCGCGCAGGTAGGTGTTCACGGCGTCGTCGGCGCACGGGACCGGGGTGAGGCCTCCGGTGCCGCGTCCGTAGACGCCGTGCGAGCGGATGTCCGCCGTGACGAGGCGGGATCCCTTGAGTTTCCGGTGCAGGGCGAGGGCGCCCTCGTACGGGACGTTGTTGTCGTACTTGGCCTGGAGCAGCAGGACGGGCACGTCGTTGTGGATCTTCGTGCCGGGTTCGCGGGGCTCCGTCCCCCAGAACGCGCAGGGGGCGATCATTCCGTTGACGTACGGCCCGAAGACCGGCTGGGTGGCACGGCTGCGCTGCATGTTCTTCCAGTACGTCTCGGGGTTCTTCGGCCAGCCGCCCGCCGGCCAGCCCCCGTCGCCGCACATGAAGATCGCGCCGCCCGTCATGCTGTCCGCCAGCCCGGGGGACGAAAGGAGGTCGAGGAGTCCGCTCAGCGCGGGCCCCGGTTCGAACTCCTCGCCCGCGGCGGCCTTCTTCAAGTCGTCGACGACGCTGACGAGTTGCGGGTCGTTCTCCTCGTGCTGCACGAGCTGCTTGAGGAGCAGGCGCAGCAGCGGGGCGTGGAGGCGTACGTCCTTCACCGGGACGGGGTGCCGCTCGGCCCTCGCCAGCAGCTCCAGGACGTCGGAGCGCACGTGGCCGCCGAGTCCGTCGAGCGCCGCCTCAGCGGGTGCGCCCGATCGCTGGAACAGTTCGTACTGGCTGGCCGCCGGGTCGGTCGAGGAGTCCAGGACGACGCGGTCGCTCCGGCGCGGGAACAGCTGGGTGTAGACGGCGCCCAGGTCGGCGCCGTACGAGATGCCGTAGTACGACAGTTTGCGCTCGCCGAGCGCCGCGCGGATGGCGTCCATGTCGCGGGCGACGTTCCTGGTCGAGGCGTGCGGCAGCAACTCGGCGTTGTCGCCGTGCTCCTGGCACCTGCGTGCGGTGTCGCGCGCGGACCGCACCGAGGCCTTGAAGTCCCGGCGCGGGGTGGTGGTTTCGGGCGGCGGCGTGGGCTGCGGTGCCGTGCCGCAGGTGACGGGGGTGCTCTCGCCGAGGAAGCGCGGGTCGAAGCCGATGAGGTCGTAGCGGTCGGCCACGTCCTTCAACGCGGGGCGCAGCGCCAGGGTGTTGGCGAGTCCCGTGCCGCCGGGCCCGCCGGGGTTGGAGAGCAGGATGCCGCGCCGCTCCCCCGGCGACTTCGCCCTGATGCGGGAGACGGCGATGTCGATCGTACGGCCGCGGGGGTCCGCGTAGTCGAGGGGGACAGCCACCTTCGCACACTGAGCGCCCGCCTCGTTCAGCTCCTTCTGGTCCGCGGAGCAGGGGCCCCAACTGACGGACTGCCGGGGGGCCTTGGGTGCTCCGGCCCCGGGGAGATCCGCGGCGGCCCCCGGGCCCGCGAGCAACCCGACGAGGCCCAGGCCCGCGGTGACTGTTGACACGACGCGCATCGTGCTCCTTGGTTCGGTGGGAAGTGATCACCACGTTAGGAACGCGCGCGGCGCCGGACCATCGGGCTACCGGGCCGGACCGCCCGGGGGAAACCCCCCGCAAGGACCGCCGGTTCTCCGTACGCCCTCGCGTGAACCCCCGGTTCCCCGTACGCCCTCGCCTTGACCTGGAGTCCGCTCCAACTCCTAGTGTCGTCAGCGATCACCGGGCACACCCCGCATCCCACACCCCACATCCCTGGAGGTACCACCATGACCAGCCTTCCCGGCCCCCTCCCCACCCGCCGCCTCGGCGCACTGACCGTCTCGGCGCAGGGCCTCGGGTGCATGGGCATGAGCCACGGCTACGGCGCGTCGGACGACGCGCAGTCCATCGCGACGATCCACCGGGCCCTCGACCTCGGCGTCACGCTGCTCGACACCTCCGACTTCTACGGCAGCGGCCACAACGAGGAGCTCATCGGGCGCGCCCTCGCGGGCCCGCGACGCGAACGGGCCGTCGTGGCGACGAAGTTCGGCTTCGCCAACCGGCTCGGCGAGCCCACGCTCATCCGCGGCGACGCGGCGTACGTACGGCAGGCCTGCGACGCGTCGCTGCGCCGTCTCGGCGTCGACCACATCGACCTGTACTACCAGCACCGGGTGGACACGACCGTGCCGATCGAGGAGACCGTCGGCGCGATGGCCGAGCTCGTCGCGGCGGGCAAGGTGCGGCACCTCGGGCTCTCCGAGGCCGGCGCGCGGACCCTGCGGCGGGCGCACGCCGTGCATCCCATCGCGGCGCTGCAGAGCGAGTGGTCGCTGTGGACCAGGGACCTGGAGGCGGAGATCGCGCCGGTCTGCCGTGAGCTCGGCATCGGTCTCGTCCCGTTCTCACCGCTCGGACGGGGCTTCCTCACCGGCCGCTACACCTCGGTCGACGGGCTGCCGCAGGACGATGTGCGCCGCACGCAGCCCCGCTTCGCCGCCGGCAACCTGGAGCAGAACCTGTCCATCGTGGAGACCCTCGATGCGCTGGCCGCCGAGAAGGGCGTCACCGCGGGGCAGCTCGCGCTCGCCTGGGTGCAGCACCGCGGCGCCGACGTCGTGCCCATCCCCGGCACGCGCCGCGAGAAGTACCTGGAGGAGAACCTCGGGGCGGTCGCGATCGAGCTGTCCGCCGACGAGCTGGCCGCGATCGACGCGGCGGCACCGGCGGGCCGCGTGGCGGGCACGCGGTACGACGAGCGCAGCCTGGCCGTCGTGGACAAGTAGACGAACCGTCGCGAGTAGGCAGACAAGAAGACAAGTAGCCTGCACGCATGACCGTGCCCCCGCCGTCGGACCTCAGATTCCACGCCGTTCCCGACGTCCTCGCCCACCTCGCGGGCGAGTGGGACGTCGAGCGCACCGTCCGCGACTTCGCGGACGGCTCCGAGGGCCGCTTCAGGGGTACGACGCTCTTCTCGCCGCTGCCCGCACCGGACACCGGCGGGCTCCTGCACCACGAGTCCGGCACGTTCACCTGGCACGGGGTGGGGCGCCCCGCCGAGCGCACGCTCCGCTTCCTGCCCGGCGCGGAGCCGGGCACCGCGCGCGTGGAATTCGCCGACGGCCGCTTCTTCCACGACCTCGACCTGCGCACGGGCCGCTGGACGACGGACCACCCCTGCGTGGACGACCTCTACCGCGGTGAGTTCGAGGTGACCGGCACGGACCGCTGGCGCAGCCGGTGGCGGGTCGGCGGCCCCGCCAAGGACCTGCTGCTCGTCACGGAGTACCGACGCGCACCATCCACTCCTCGGGCGCCGGAAGGGCCGTGAAGCCGACCTTCTCGTAGACGCCGTGCGCGTCACCCGTGGCGAGCAGCGTCCTGCGCAGCCCGAACGGTTCCAGGTGCGCGCAGACCGCGGTGACGAACGCGACGCCGATGCCCTTGCCGCGTACGTCCGGGGAGACGTACACGTCGCAGAGATAGGCGAACGTGGCGCGGTCGGTCACCACGCGCGCGTACGCGACCTGCTCCCCCGAAGCCTCGTCGTACACCCCGAAGTTGAGCGACCCGGCCATCGCCGTGTCGTGCTTGTCGCGAGGGCGTCCGATGGCCCAGTACGCGTCGGTGGAGAGCCAGTGGTGAACGAGGGCGGCGTCGATGCGGGCGGCGTCGGCGGACATCTCGTAGCCGCCGGGCAGCGCGGTGCTTTCGGTCATGCGGGCGAGCCTCGCAGCGCGACTCGGGACAGTCGACTCCTTTTCACCTGGTGGGGCGGCCGGGGAGGCGGAAACGGTTGAGTGAAGAACCCTGCGGACGTTGGTCCGAGGAGACCGACCGCGTGTTGCGGGCGGCCGGCCGGCGTCCCGGGCGGTCCGTGCCGACGGCCGGGTGGGAGCGAGCCCTGGACGAGCGCGGCGGCTTCCGGATGCATGAGGCGGCACGGCTCTTCCTCGCCGAATTCGGGGGTCTGGCGAGCGAGGAGCGGGGCCCGGGACGGACGATGGCGCGCATGGGCTTCCGGCTCGACCCCCTCGCGGCCGAATGGGACGACGAGATCTTCGACGTGCTCAACGAGGAAGCGGGGGCGTATCTGTATCCCGTGGGCGAGGCCGATCGCCGCAACAGCTATCTGGGAGTCGCGCCGGACGGCAAGGTCTACATCGGCATGGACAGCGTCACGCCGCTCGCCGGCACCGCCGACGAGGCGCTGGAGAAACTCGTCGAGGGGATCCGGTGAACGCGCGCGGTCAGGGGCGTCGCAGCGCCTCGTCGCAGGCCGTCCGCAGTCTGCGTACCCCCTCCGTGATCTCCCCCACCCCGGGGACCGCCGCGAAGCTCAGCCGGACGTGTGCGGCGGGCGGTTCGGCCGCGAAGTAGGGGCGGCCCGGCGCCACCGCCACGCCCGCCCGGAGTGCGGCGGAGGCGAACGCGGCCTCGTCGGCGCCGTCGGGCAGCCGCACCCACAGGTGGTAGCCGCCCGCCGGGATGTGCTCCACCGTGAGCTCGGGCAGCCGCAGCCGCAGCGCCGCCGACATGGCGTCCCTGCGCTCCTTCAACTCGCCCGCGACCGCCCGCAGATGGCGCGGCCAGGCCGGTGAGCCCACCAGTTCGAGCGCCGCTTCCTGGAGGGGGCGTGGCACGAAGAAGTGGTCGACGACCTGGATGGCGCGCAGCCGTTCGAGTACCGGGCCGCGGGCGGCGAGCGCGCTGACGCGGAAGCTCGGCGAGGTGGCCTTGGTGAGCGAGCAGACGTGGA
Source organism: Streptomyces sp. NPDC045678 (assembly GCF_056432085.1). Taxonomy (NCBI): domain Bacteria; kingdom Bacillati; phylum Actinomycetota; class Actinomycetes; order Kitasatosporales; family Streptomycetaceae; genus Streptomyces; species Streptomyces sp. NPDC045678. The sequence continues at coordinate 318,902 of NZ_JBWKJS010000007.1, read as the reverse complement.
CGACGACGCCGTCGTGGTCGTCGGACGAGAGCGGGCGCGGCAGCGGCCCCGCGTCCTCGTGGACGAGGCGGCGCACGAAGTCGTCCTCGATGACGAACGCGCCGGCCTCGCGGGCGATGCGCAGCACCTCGGGGCGGCGCTCGGCGGAGAGCACGGCGCCGGTCGGGTTCTGGAACAGCGGCTGGCAGACGAAGACCCGGGCGCCCGTCGCACGGAACGCGGCCTCCAGGAGCCGGGGCCGCACCCCGTCCGTGTCGACGGGCACGGGCACGGGCCGCAGTCCCGCCGCCCGCGCGATGGCCAGCATGCCGGGGTACGTCGGGGACTCGACGAGGATCGGCGCCCCGGGCGGGGCGAGCGCCCGCAGTGCGGTCGTCAGCGCGCTCTGGCCGCCCGCCGTGATCAGCACCTCGGCGGCCGTGATGGCCCCGCCGATCCCCCGCGCGAACCATTCGCGCAGCTCGGGCAGGCCGTCGACGGGCGGCCTGCCCCATGCTCCGGGCCGCCGTCCCGCGCGGGCGAGGGCCGCCGCCATCGCCTGGCCGGGTTGCAGTGCGGGGTCGAGATAGCCGCCGTTGAACTCGATGACGCCCGGCGGCGGGGCGGCGAGCGTGGCCAGGACCCCGGTCGCGTCGACCGAGCGCGGCACGAGTTCCGTGGCGGCGTCGGCGCTCAGCGTGACCTCCTGCCACGAGGTGTCCCCCGCGGGGGCGGCGGGCGCCGTCGGCTCGGCGCGGAAGACGCCCGCGCCGGGGCGGGTGACGACGAGGCCTTCGGCGGCGAGCTGCGCGAGGGCCCGCGACACGGTCACGGGGCTCACCCTGAACCGCTCCACGATCGCCCGGCTCGACGGCAGCTTCCCACCCGGAGAGTAGCGGTCCAGCTCGCTCCGCAGCCGTTTCGCCAGTTCGCCCACACTGCTACTGTCATGCATGACAGCACAGGATAGCGCTACTCGCCCGACCCGGATAGCGGTCCCCACCTCGGACGCCACAGCGCGCACCGTGACCGCACCTCAGCCCGCGGCAGGTACGCACCGCACCGGCACCCTGATGGCCGCCCTCGGCGTCATCGCCTTCTCCCTCACCTTCCCCTCCACGGCATGGGGCCTCGAAGGCATCGGCCCGTGGAGCTTCGTGACCCTGCGCGGGGTGCTCAGCGCGCTCGTCGCGGGCGGCTGTCTGCTCGCACTGCGCATCGCCGTCCCCGACCGCCGCCACTGGGCGGGTCTCGCCGTAGTCGGCGCCGGTGTCGTCGTCGGCTTCCCGCTGCTCACCACGCTTGCCCTGCAGACCTCCACCACCGCCCACGCGGCCGTGGTCGTCGGCCTGCTCCCCCTCACGACGGCGGTCTTCTCGGCGGTGCGCACGGGCGCCCGCCCGTCGCGCACGTTCTGGGCGGCGGCGCTCGCCGGGGCCGCGGCCGTCATCGGGTTCACCGTGCAGCAGAGCGGCGGCGCCCTGTCCACGGCCGACCTCTACCTCTTCGGCGCGCTGCTGATCTGCGCGGCCGGCTACACCGAGGGCGGCCGCCTGGCCCGCGAGATGCCCGGCTGGCAGGTCATCGGCTGGGCGCTGATCCTCTGCCTGCCGCTCAACATCGCGGGCGCGGCACTGGCGCTGCCCCACGAGTCCTTCCACCTCGCCGGGCACAGCACGGCGGGCCTGCTCTACGCGGCGCTCGGCTCGCAGTTCCTCGGCCTGGTCGTCTGGTACCGGGGCATGGCGGCGATCGGCGTCCCCAAGGCCAGTCAGCTGCAGCTCGCCCAGCCGCTCCTGACACTGGTGTGGTCGGTGTTCCTGCTCGGCGAGCACCTCACCGTCGCCGCGCCCCTCACGGCGGCCGCGGTCCTCGTCTGCATCGCGGTCACCCAACGGGCCCGCGGCTGACGGGCTGCGCACCGGACAGGTCCCAACTCCCGGCACTCGTCGTACACTTGCGGCCACAGATCGCGACCGCAGAGCGGGACGAGGGGGCACTCCAGATGCGTGCAACCGTAGGCGACGAGCTGGTGGTGCACGGCAGGATCGTCGGGCAGCACGACAGGATCGCGCAGGTCGTCGAGGTGCTGGGGGCGAACGGCGGCCCGCCGTACCGCGTCCGCTTCGAGGACGGCCACGAGACCGTGATGTCGCCGGGTCCCGACACCGTCGTACGGCATCAGGACCCGACTCCCTGAGCCACGGGGATCAGCGCGGCGGCTTCGCCGGCTTCTGATAGTGGTCGGCGACCACCCGCGCCATAGCGCCGATCTTGTCGACGCCGACCTCCTTCGCCGAGAAGTAGACGTGCCCGCGCACCTCGTGGAAGCCCTCGGCGTACGTGAGGTGCCGGGACAGCTCCGCCGGGTCCTGCCAGGCGGCGGGCTGCGCCGGGTCGCCCGCCTTGTACAGGGCCTCGCCGATGTAGAGGTTCACGCCCGTGCCGCGCACGACGTCGTTCCACCACGGGATGAGCTTCACGTAGTCCGCGGCGGGGAAGCCGATGTTCCAGTACACCTGCGGGACGATGTAGTCGATCCAGCCCTTCTTCACCCAGCCGCGGGTGTCCGCGTACAGATCGTCGTAGGTCTGCACGCCCGCCCGGGTGTCCGATCCCGTCGGGTCGGTGGCGATGTTGCGCCAGACCGCGAAGGGGCTGATCCCGAACTGGGTGCGCGGCCGCGCCTTCTTCACCCGCCGGGCCATCTCGCGCACCAGCCGGTCGATGTTGTCCCGCCGCCACGAGGCCCGGTCGGGGAAGCCGCTGCCGTACCGCTCGAAGGCGTCGTCGTCGTCGAAGACCTGGCCCGCGACGGGATACGGGTAGAAGTAGTCGTCCCAGTGCACCGCGTCGATCGGGTAGCGGCGCACGGCGTCGAGCATCGCGTCCTGCACGAACCGCCGCACCGCGGGCAGCCCCGGGTTGTAGTACAGCTTCCCGCCGTACGGCACGGCCCAGTCCGGATGCACCCGAGCGGGGTGCGTGGCCACCAGACGGGACGGGTCCGTGTGGTTGGCGATGCGGAACGGGTTGAACCAGGCGTGCAGCTCGAGGCCCCTGCGGTGCGCCTCGTGGACGGCGGTGCCCAGCGGATCCCAGCCCGGGTCCTTGCCCTGGACGCCGGTCAGGTACTCCGACCACGGTTCGTAGGGCGATGGCCACAGGGCGTCCGCGGTGGGGCGCACCTGGAAGACCACCGCGTTGAGTCTGCGGTTCACGGCCGAGTCCAGAAAGGCCAGCAACTCGCTGCGCTGCTGGGCCGCCGGAAGGCCCGGCTTGGACGGCCAGTCACGGTTCACGACGCTCGCCAGCCACATGCCGCGCAGTTCGCGGCCGTCCTTCGGGCGCCGGCCGGAAGCGGCGACCGCGTCCCCCGCCGTCGCCAGGCCGGCCGCCGTCGCGACGGCGATCACGGAGAAACCCCGACGTGACATACGCCTCATCTGCATGCCCCCTGAGCTCGCTGTGCACCGGCACCCCTTGCCGGTTGGGCACAGCATGCCCGACCCGGCCCGTCATGGCGCCCTCATTGCGGAGTAACGTTCACGGCCGAGGCAGGCACCGCATCCGCACACGGGGGGTCCTGCCGGCCCCGTTGATCAGCGAAAGGCACGAGGTGACCGACTCCATGACCGATATCGCACGCGTCGGAGTGGTGGGCTGTGGCCAGATGGGCGCCGGAATCGCAGAGGTCTGCGCCCGCTCCGGACTGGACGTGAAGGTCGCGGAGACCACCGGCGAAGCCCTGGAGATCGGCCGTACGCGGCTGTACAACTCCCTCTCCAAGGCGGCCGAGCGCGGCAAGATCTCCGAGGAGGAGCGCGACGCGACCCTGGACCGCCTGAGCTTCACCACCGACCTCGGCGAGTTCTCCGACCGTGACCTGGTCATCGAGGCCGTCGTGGAGAACGAGCAGGTCAAGACCGAGATCTTCCAGGTGCTCGACCAGGTGGTGACCCGGCAGGACGCGATCCTCGCCTCCAACACCTCCTCCATCCCGCTGGTGAAGCTGGCCGTCGCGACCTCGCGTCCCGACCAGGTCATCGGCATCCACTTCTTCAACCCGGCGCCGGTGCAGCAGCTCGTCGAGCTCATCCCGGCGCTGACCACGTCCGAGGGCACGATCAGCCGTGCCCAGGCCGTGGTCGAGAAGATCCTCGGCAAGCACGCGATCCGTGCCCAGGACCGCTCGGGCTTCGTGGTGAACGCCCTGCTCATCCCGTACCTGCTCTCCGCCATCCGGATGTTCGAGTCGGGCATCGCGAGCCGCGAGGACATCGACAACGGCATGGAGATGGGCTGCGCCCACCCGATGGGCCCGCTCAAGCTCTCCGACCTGATCGGTCTGGACACGGTCGCCTCGGTCGCCGACTCCATGTACGCCGAGTACAAGGAGCCGCTGTACGCCGCTCCCCCGCTGCTGCAGCGGATGGTGGACGCGGGCCGCCTCGGCCGGAAGTCCGGCTCCGGGTTCTACACGTACGCCTGACGTCCCGTACGCCATGCGGCGTACGCGGGGATCACTCCCCGCACGAACACGCTCTGTACCCGACGGGCCCGGCACTCCTCCGAGTGCCGGGCCCGCGGCGTTCACACAGGGTGCGCGCGGCGGGCTCGAATATGCCCATCGCACACTCTCCCACCCAGCCCACCACGCGAGTTGACTGCCTGTGCGGATGAAGGGGGGACGCGCCACTACAGAGAGGAGTGGACTCGTGACCATCGACGGCGAGAGTGCCGTGGTCCCGGAAGAACTCGCTGAGTTACGCCGTAGCCTGGAGGTGGGCCTTGCCCGCGTCGACGGACGGCTGGCGTTGCTCAGTCAGCACGACGAACAGACCGCCAAGAACGTGGAGACCATGGAGGCCCGGGTCGCCGCGCTGGAGAACACACGCTGGCCCCTGCCCACGATCGTCGCTCTCGCGGCGGTCGCGGCAATCGCGGTGTCGGTCTGGCAGGCGCTCGGCCATTAGCTAGCGCGCGTCCTGGCCGAGGCGCAGATGGTGCAGGAGGAGGAGCGCCGCGGCCATGTTGGCGGCCGGGACCTCTCCACGGGTCACCATGTCGGGAACCAGTTTGAGCGGGACCCACTCGCGGCGGTCCGACTCGAAGTCGTCCTCGGGATGGCCGATGTACGTCCCTTCGTCGGACCAGTAGATGTGGTGCTTCGCGTCAGTGAGCCCGTTGGACGGCTCGACGCTCATGAGGTGCCGCAGCGGGCCCGGTCGCCACCCGGTCTCCTCCTCCATTTCGCGTGCCGCGGCGCACGCGATGTCCTCGCCGTCCTCGACGACGCCTGCCGCGAGTTCCCAGCCCCAGCTGTCGGTGATGAAGCGGTGCCGCCACAGCAGGAGCACTTCGTTGGCGTCGTTGACGACGGTGGCCACGGCGACGGGCCGCAGCCGTATGAGGAAGTGGTCCAGGTGCCGGCCGTCGGGCAGCTCGACATCCGCGAGATTGACGGTGAACCACCGATTTCCATACACAGTTTGTTCGCTCTGTTTCGTCCACTGCACGGTTCTGCCACCTTCCGATCGGTAGATGGCAATATCGCAGCAGACAAAACTCATGAGCAGCGTGTGCGCACCCCGGAACGGTGCGTGTGCGCGCCGCCGGACCGGCGGCGCCCGGAGCGCGTCACAGCGGCACGCGCAGCGCCCCGGCGATGAGCTCCGCCGCCTCGGCCGTGCCCGCGCAGTCGCTGCGGACCAGGTGCTCGCGCACCGCGCGCAGCCGGTCGCGCAGCCGCTGGGACTCCATTCCCCGGGCCTGTTCTGCCATTTCCACGGCCGTGACCACCGCCTCGTCGGTGTTGCCCTGGCGCAGTTCGATCTGGCTGAGCATGGCCAGGCGGTGCACCCGCCCCCGGTCGTGCGCCGGAGTGTCCACGGCCGCCGCGGCGTGCTCCCGGGCGCTGGCGAGATCACCCAGACTGAGCAGCGCCTCCGCCACTTGCACGTTGACCAGGCCGGGCTGGACATAGCCCGTCTCGTCCGGCTCGCGACCACGCAGGATCCGATCGGCCGCTGCCTCCGCACGCCGGATGCAGGACAGCGCGCTCCTGCCGTCGCCCAGGTGCGCGTACGCCTTGGCCTGCATCGCGTACAGGTCGGAGGCGAGGGCCGGGGTGAGGTTGCGCCCGGCGGCCCGCAGCGCGGCCTCGGCGAACGCCACCGCCTGGCGGTACTCGCGCATGAACAGCGACTGGTTGACGAGGAGCGCGATCACATACGCGCCGAGCCCGGTGTCGCCGCTGGCCTTGGAGAGGCGCAGCGCCTGGTGGAAGTAGCGCTGGGCGAGGCCGTGCGCGTCGGAGTCATAGGCGCAGATGCCGGCGATGGCGACCAACCCGCCGGTGGAACGGTGCAGTTGGCGGCCCATCTCGTCGGTGTAGCTGCCGCGCAGCAGGGGCGCGGCCTCGGCGTTGAGGAAGCCGACGATGCGGGAGCGGGTCGCGATGCCGCCGGTCTTGCGGTACATCTGCTCGTAGTGGGCGCGGGCCGCGCGCATCATCTCGATGTCGGCCGTCCTCACCGGGTGCCGGCCGCCGCGTGACACGTCGACGTCCTCGGGCGGGTTCTCCCACTCCCAGACCGGCATCACGGCGGGCGTTCCCGTGACGGCGGGCGCCCCGAGCAGGTGCGGGCGCTGCTGTTCGTCCGAGCGCCACAGCGCGGTGGCCCGCTCCACGAAGCCGGAGAGGGTGGACGCCGTCGTTCCGGAGCGGGCGGTGGGCACACCGGGCAGGCCGAGGCCGATGTCGTCCAGGGTGACGGGGCGGTGCAGCCGGGCGGCGAGCACTTCGCAGATCAGGTCCGGCACCTGGCCGCGCGGCCGCTGGCCCTTCAACCAGCGCGACACGGCCGTGTGTTCGTAGCGGAGCGCGAGTCCTCTGGCCCTTCCGGCCTGGTTCACGTGTGCGGCGAGTCCCGCGTGGGAGATGCCGGCTTCGTCGAGGATCGCGTCGAGCAGGGTGTTGGGCTGCATGGATGCCCTCCGGTGGCTCTGTGCTGTTCAGATTAATGGAGGCCCCTTCACACGGGGTGTGAACGGAGTGCTCGGATCCGGGGGGTGTGCGCTCTGCCGCATGGGGTGTGGGATCGCTTGACTGAGATGCCTCATCAGTTAAGGAGGCCGGCCGGGTCGCCGAGCTCCCCCCTCTTACAGTGCGGCGGCCCTCATCGGCGCCGTTCGTCCCGCCGTCTGCCCGACAACTCCATGGCGGGGCGGGCGGCGCATGCCGCCTCCCGTTGCTGCGGAGGAACCCTCGTGCGGTCGTTGCGCAGCACGAGCAGCGCCGCGTCGTCGGACGGCAACAGGCCGGTGTGGCGCAGGAGTTGGGCGTAGACCGCGCGGATGACGCCCTGCGGGGAGACCGGCGGGACGCGGGCCGCCTCGGTCAGCGCGGACCGCAGCGGGAAGAACGTCCCCGCGGCGTCGCGGGCGTCCTCCATGCCGTCCGTGTGCAGGGCGAGTGCCTCGCCGGGCAGCAGGCGTCCGCAGTCGAGCACCGGCAGGTCGGCGGGGAGCGGGAAGGGCCCGAGTGGCGGCAGCGGGTCGCTGTCCATGAGGGGCCGCGCGGTGCCGCTGAGCAGATGGGGCCAGGGGTGGCCGCAGTTGAGGGCAGAGATCCCGCCGTCCCGGTCGATCTCCAGGAGCAGGACGGTGACGAACTCCTCGGCCACCGGGGTCTGCGGCGGGGCGCCGCCGCACGCCGGGTGCTCGGCCCGCGCGCGCTCGCGCAGGTGCCGGCCGAGGGTGCGCTCCAGGCGGCGCAGCACCAGGGAGAGTTCCGGCTCGTCGTGCGCGGCCTCGCGGAAACTGCCGAGCACGGCGGCGACGGTCCCGATGGCGGCAAGACCGTGGCCCCTCACGTCGCCCATGACGACGCGCACGCCGTGGTCGGTGGCCGCCACCTCGTACAGATCGCCACCGACGGAGGCGCCCCGGGACGCGGAGAGCCGCCCCGCGGCGAGAGCGAGGCCTTCGACGCGGGGCGGCAGGGGGCGCAGGAGTACGTTCTGCGCGGCGCCTGCGACCTCGCGCATCTGCCGCAACTCCCTCAGCAGCGCCCGCCGGGCGTGGAATATCAGCCCGGTCCCGACGGCGAAGAAGACGGCGCTGCTGACGATCCGCGCCCCCATGCTCTCCTCCTGGGCGAGCGGGCAGGCCAGTTTGTACGTGATGGCGACGGCACCCCACACCGCGGGCAGGCCCAGCGTGAGCACGCGTCGGACGCCTTGACGCTCCAGCACCCGGGCGAGCGGCCGGGCCGCCGTACCCGGCCTCCTCAGACGGATCATGCCGATGCCCCCCCATAGGCCCGGTCCAGCGCGCAGGCCGACCCCTACGGCCGGACTGATTGTGTCGACCGCATGGGCCGATCGGACCAGGGTGCCCAATGAAGTCACTCAAATGAGTGAGGGGCTTACCCGGTGGTCCGGATAAGCCCCTCTTTGCGCCCCGTGTGCGCCTGTTATCGCCTACGGACAGTCACTACGCTCCGCGCAGCACCGCTCCCGTCCGCTCGGCCGCCAGCGCGACCGCCGCGTCGCGGGCCGCGGAGGCCTCGTCGACGGTCAGCGTGCGGTCGGCCGCGCGGAAGCGCAGCGCGTACGCCAGGGACTTCTTGCCCTCGCCGAGCTGCTCGCCCTCGAAGACGTCGAACAGCCGGATGGACTCGAGGAGTTCACCCGCGCCGCCGCGGAGGTAGTACTCGACCACGGCGGCCGGCACCTCCTTGTCGACGACCAGCGCGACGTCCTGCGTGGCCACGGGGAAGGTGGAGATCCGCGGTGCCCGCAGCACGCCTTCCCGCGCCTGCTCCAGGCGGTCGAGGTCGAGCTCCATCGCGCAGGTGCGCGCGGGCACGCCGAGCGCCTTGACGACGCGCGGGTGCAGCTCACCGGCGTGGCCGACGGAGACGATGTCCCCGTCGACGACGACCTTCAGCTCGGCGCAGCGGCCGGGGTGCCACGGCCCGTACTGCCCCTGGTCGACGATGAGCTCGACGCCGGCCTCACGGGCGATGGTCCGCGCCGCCTCGACGGCGTCCGCCCAGTCGGCCGGGCGGCCCTTGCCCCACCAGCCGGCCTGCTCGCGGGCGCCCGCGAGGACGACGGCGGCGTGCCGGGGCTGGACGGGCAGCGCCGCGGTGAGGGACGCGATCTCCTCGTCGGTGGGACGCCGGTCGACGGGCAGGCGCCCGGCGATCTTCAGCTCGTCCTGCGGATGGAACACCAGACCGGTCTCGAAGAGCGCCAGGTCGTGCGAGCCGCGCCCGTCGTTGCGGCGCAGCGCGGACAGCAGGCCAGGCAGCAGCGTCGTGCGGAGCGCGGGCTCCTGGTCGGAGAGCGGGTTGACGAGCTTGACCACACGGCGGTTGGGGTCGTCCGCCGCCAGGCCCAGCTGGTCGAAGACGCCCTCCCCGAGGAACGGGTAGCTCAGCGACTCCACGTAGCCCGCACCGGCCAGCGCACGGCCGACGCGGCGGTGCAGCCGCTGCCGCTCGGTCAGGCCGCGGCCCGCGGGGGGCTTCGGCAGGGTCGAGGGCAGGTTCTCGTACCCCTCGAGGCGGATGACCTCTTCGGCGAGGTCGTTCGGCTCGGCGAGGTCGGGGCGCCACGACGGGACGGTGACCGTCAGGTCGTCCTGGCCGTAGACGTCGCAGCCGACCTCCTGGAGGCGGCGTACGACGGTCTCGCGGCCGTAGGCCACACCGGCGACCTTGTCCGGGTGGTCGGCGGGCATCGTGATCGTACGCGGCGCCGTCGGCGCGATGACCTCGGTGACGCCGGCCTCGGCGCTGCCGCCCGCGAGGAGCACGAGCAGGTCGACGGTGCGCTGCGCGGCGGCGGCCGCGGCCTGCGGGTCGACGCCGCGCTCGAAGCGCTTGGACGCCTCGGAGGCCAGCTTGTGGCGGCGCGCGGTGCGGGCGATGGAGATCGCGTCGAAGTGCGCGGCCTCGACGACGACCTCGGTGGTGCCGCGGACCTGCCCGGTCTCCGGGTCCGTCTCGGAGTCGGCGATCTCGGTGTTCGCGCCGCCCATGACGCCCGCGAGGCCGATCGGGCCGCGGTCGTCGGTGATGACCAGGTCACCGGCGTCCAGGACGCGCTTGGTGCCGTCGAGGGTGGTGAACTTCTCGCCCTGCTCGGCCCGGCGCACGCCGATCGTGCCCTGGATGCGGGAACGGTCGTACGCGTGCAGGGGCTGGCCGAGCTCCATCATCACGTAGTTGGTGATGTCGACGGCGAGCGAGATCGGGCGCATGCCGACCTTCTGCAGACGGCGCTGCAGCCAGATCGGGGAGCGCGCCTCGGGCTGGAGACCCGTGACGGTGCGCGCGGTGAAGCGGTCGCAGCCGATCGGGTCGGCGATCTTGACCGGATAGCCGAAGGAGTTCGGCGCGGGCACGTCGAGGAGCGCGGGGTCGCGCAGCGGCAGGCCGTACGCGATGGCCGTCTCGCGGGCGACGCCTCGCATCGAGAGCGCGTAGCCGCGGTCGGGCGTGACGGCGATGTCCAGGACCTCGTCGACGAGCTCGAGGAGCTCGATGGCGTCGGTGCCGGCCTCGTGCTCGGGCGGCAGGACGATGATGCCGCCGCTGCCGTCGTCGCCCATGCCCAGCTCGTCGCCGGAGCAGATCATGCCGTGCGAGGTCTTGCCGTACGTCTTGCGGGCGGCGATGGCGAAGTCGCCGGGCAGGACGGCGCCGGGCAGGACCACGACGACCTTGTCGCCGACCTGGAAGTTCCGGGCGCCGCAGACGATCTCCTGCGGCTCGCCGGTGCCGTTGGCGGTGCCGACGTCGACGGTGCAGAAGCGGATGGGCTTCTTGAAGCCCTCCAGCTCCTCGATGGTGAGGACCTTGCCCACGACGAGCGGGCCCTTGAGGCCCGCGCCGAGCTGCTCGACGGTCTCGACCTCGAGGCCGACCTCGATCAGCTTGGCCTGCACGTCACGGCCGGTCTCGGTGGCGGGGAGGTCGACGTACTCCCGCAGCCAGGAAAGCGGGACCCGCATCAGATCTCCATCCCGAACGGCCGGGTGAACCGGATGTCACCCTCGACCATGTCTCGCATGTCTTCGACGTTGTGGCGGAACATCAGCATCCGCTCGATGCCGAACCCGAAGGCGAATCCGCTGTACTTCTTGGGATCGACGCCGCAGGCGGTGAGCACCTTGGGGTTGACCATGCCGCAGCCGCCGAGCTCGATCCAGCCCTCGCTGCCGCAGGTGCGGCAGGCGCGGTCGGGGTTGCCGACGGACTCGCCGCGGCACACGTAGCAGACCATGTCCATCTCGGCGGACGGCTCGGTGAACGGGAAGTAGTTCGGCCGCAGCCGGGTCTTCATGTCCGGTCCGAAGAGCGCCTGGACCATGTGGTCGAGGGTGCCCTTGAGGTCGGCCATGGTGAGGCCCTCGTCGACGGCGAGCAGCTCGATCTGGTGGAAGACCGGGGTGTGCGTGGCGTCGAGCTCGTCCGTGCGGTATACGCGGCCGGGGCAGACGATGTAGACCGGCGGCTCGCGGCGCTCGAGGAGCGCGCGGGCCTGCACCGGGGAGGTGTGCGTGCGCAGCACGACCCCGGACTCGTCGCCCTGGGCGCCCTCGGGCCCCTGGACGAAGAAGGTGTCCTGCATCTGCCGGGCCGGGTGGTCGGGCGTGAAGTTCAGGGCGTCGAAGTTGAACCACTCCGCCTCGACCTCGGGACCCTCGGCGACCTCGTAGCCCATCGAGACGAAGACGTCGGCGACGCGCTCCATCATCGTGGTCAGCGGGTGCCGGGCGCCGGCGGCCGTCCTGTCGTACGGCAGCGTGACGTCCACCGCCTCCTCGACCAGGACGCGGGCGTCGCGCTCGGCCTCGAGCTCGGTCTGGCGGGCGGCCAGCGCCTTGCTCACGGCGCCGCGCGCCATGCCGACGCGCTTGCCCGCCTCGGCCTTGGCCTGCGGGGGCAGCGCGCCGATCTCGCGGTTGGCGAGCGCCAGCGGCGACGTGCCGCCGGTGTGCGCGACCTTGGCCTCCTGGAGCGCTTCGAGGGAGTCCGCGGCGGCGAGGGCGGCGAGCGCCTCGTCCCGCATCCGCTCGATCTCTTCAGGTTTCAGTGCCTCGACCTCAACAGGGTCGTACGACTTGTTCGGTGCCGACATCTCTTCCCGTGCTTCCGGTTGGCTGGCGGATGGGTCCCCGTCAACGACTCGGAGACAAGCTGTCCCAGGTGTGGGGACACAAAGTGCCAACGACCGAGTCTAACGGGGGTGCGGTGAACGAATGAGCCCGCGGGCTGCTCAGGGCGTCCTCGACAGGGTCACTGGAGATACGCCGGGGCCCCCACGGGCAACGTAAATCGGAATCGGGCGCCGCCGCCGGGTGCGCGGCCGACGGTGATCGTCCCGCCGTGCACTTCCACGATGCCCTTCACGATGTACAACCCCAGTCCCGTCCCGCCGCGCTTGCTGCCCCGCCAGAAGCGGGTGAAGACGCGGCCCATCGACTCCTCCGGAATGCCGGGACCTTCGTCGCTCACGGTCACGGCGGTCTCGGCGCCGCCCCGCTCGCGCGCGGACGAGGAGGGCGCCACCTCGATGGTGACGGTTCCCTCGCCGTGCCGCACGGCATTTTCCAGCAGGTTGCTGAGCACCTGGTCGACCTTGTCGGGGTCGGCCCAGCAGTCGGGCAGCGGCCGCTGGACGCGGACGAGGAAGCGGTCGGCGTCCTGGCCCGCGGCGACGTGCGCCTGGATGTGGCGTCCGACGGCCGCGCCTATGTCGACGGGCTGGCGGCGCAGCTCCAGGCGTCCCGAGTCGATGCGGGAGATGTCGAGGAGTTCGGCGATCAGCCGGGTGACGCGGTTCGCGTCGGCGTCGACGGTCTCCAGCATCAGTTTCTTCTGGTCGTCGGTGAACCGCTCCCACTTGGCGAGCAGCGTCGCGGTGAACCCCTTGACGGAGGTGAGCGGCGAGCGGAGTTCGTGGGCGACCGTGGCGATCAGCTCGGCGTGGCTGCGCTCGGTGCGGCGGCGGGCCTCGGTGTCGCGGAGGGAGACGACGACGCGGCGGACGGGCCCGGTGCGGGTGGTGCGGACGTAGCGCGCGGAGACGAGGACTTCGCGGCCGCCGGGCAGGAGGAGGTTGCACTCGGGCTGGCCGACACGGATGGCGAGGCCGCCGTAGGGATCGGTCAGCTGCCACCAGCGGCGGCCTTCGAGGTCTTCTAAGGGGAGCGCGTGCTCCAGGGGCGTGCCGAGGGCGTCGGCCGCCGGTACGGCGGTGATCCGCGCCGCCGCCGCGTTGAAGCAGATGATGTGGCCCGTCTCGTCCGCGACGACGAGCCCGTCGGGGAGCTCGTCGGGGTCGAGTCCCAGGCCGCCGAGGTCACCGGGACCGCCGTGGTCCGCGCGAGCACGGACGAGGTCCTGTACCCCCGGTGCTCTGCTCGTGCCCACACTCATTCCCCGTACCCCACCTCTCGGACCTGTCGGGGCCCCCGAGCCCGTCACACTACTAGCTCCATGTGACGGAGCGGACCCCCTCAGCGAGTACTGGAGGCGCGCTGGGCACGGGCCGAGGCATAGAGGCACACGGCGGCGGCCGTCGCGAGGTTGAGGCTTTCGGCTCTGCCGTGGATCGGAACGCGCACCACGGCGTCGGCGAGTGCGCGGGTCTCCTCCGGCAGCCCCCACGCCTCGTTGCCGAAGATCCAGGCGGTCGGGGTGCCCATGGTGCCCTTGTCGAGCTCCGCGTCGAGGTCGTCCTCACCCGCCCCGTCGGCGGCGAGGATCCGTACGCCCGCGTCCTTGAGCCCCCGCACGGCCTGCTCCACGGGTACGCCCACGGCGACCGGCAGATGGAAGTGCGAGCCGACCGAGGCGCGCACCGACTTGGGGTTGTAGAGGTCCACGGAGGCGTCCGTGAGGATCACGGCGTCGGCGCCCGCGGCGTCGGCGCAGCGCAGCACGGTCCCGGCGTTCCCGGGGTCGCGGACGTTCGACAGGACGGCGACGAGCCGGGGCCCGGCGGCGAGGATCTCCTCGAAGGGCACGTCGAGGAACCGGCAGACGCCGACGAGACCCTGCGGGGTGACGGTGGTGGAGATGTCGGCGATGACGTCCTCGTCGGCGAGGTGCACGCGGGCGCCGGCGGCGCGGGCCTCCCCCACGATGTCGGCGTACCGCTCGGCGGCGTCGACGGTGGCGAACAGCTCGACGAGCGTCTGCCCGTGCCCGGCGGCCTCCCGCACGGCCTGCGGCCCTTCGGCGAGGAACAGCCGCTCCTTGCCCCGGAAGTTCCGCTTGGCCAGCCGTCGCGCGGCACTGACGCGGGGCGACTTGGGGGAGATCAACTCAGGAGCGGCGGGCATGGACTCACCTTCGGCATGGGGACGGCGGGGGCGCCCCTTCAGGGGCGCGGGGGAACTGCGCGCTCAGCCACAGCAGACCCGCGGACGGCGGACAACAGAGGAGGGCGGACGAGAGCCCGAACAGAATCGGACCCGCAAGCCAGACGGCTTACGGGTCCGAACATCACGCTCAGCGCGGGCGTCAGGCGGCCTTGGGGGCGTTGACGTCCGACGGCAGCGCCTTCTGCGCAACCTCGACGAGCGCGGCGAACGCGTTCTCGTCGTTGACGGCCAGCTCCGCGAGGATCTTGCGGTCCACCTCGATGTTGGCGGCCTTCAGACCCTGGATGAAGCGGTTGTAGGTGATGCCGTTGGCGCGGGCAGCGGCGTTGATGCGCTGGATCCACAGCTGACGGAAGTCGCCCTTGCGCTTCTTGCGGTCGTTGTAGTTGTAGACCAGGGAGTGGGTGACCTGCTCCTTGGCCTTGCGGTACAGGCGCGAACGCTGGCCGCGGTAGCCGCTGGCCTGCTCGAGGATCGCCCGACGCTTCTTGTGGGCGTTGACTGCCCGCTTGACGCGTGCCACTTGTTAACTCCTTGTAGCGGGGCCGTGGTTGGACTCACACGACCCGGTATCGATTGGGTCCCGGTCAGAGGTCAGGTGCCGTGTCCGGCACCCGAGCTCACTTGCCGAGAAGCTTCTTGATCTTCTTGGCGTCGCCCGGGGCCATCTCGGCGTTGCCGGTGAGGCGACGCGTCAGACGGGACGACTTGTGCTCGAGCAGGTGGCGCTTGCCGGCGCGCTCACGGAGCACCTTGCCGGAGCCGGTGACCTTGAAGCGCTTGCTGGCACCGCTGTGCGACTTGTTCTTCGGCATAGCGCCGTTCTCTCCTCGTCAGTGGCACTCCGATGCCCGGTCGTGAAACCGGGCATCCGGGAGCCATATGTGTCAGTTGCAATCCCCTGGGCCTGCGCCCCGGGGATCAGGCCTCGGCGGGAGCTTCGGCCGGGGCCTCGGCGGGAGCCTCGTCGAGCTCCTCCCCCTCGGCGGAGTTCTGCGAGCGGCCCGGGTTGGCCTTCGCGTCCGCCTTGCGGGCCGCCTGGGCCTCACGGGCCTCGGCCATCGCCTCGGTCTTCTTCTTGTGCGGACCGAGAACCATGATCATGTTTCGGCCGTCCTGCTTCGGGTTCGACTCGATGAACCCGAGGTCCTCGACGTCCGAAGCGAGGCGCTGCAGCAGTCGGAAGCCCAGCTCGGGGCGGGACTGCTCGCGACCACGGAACATGATCGTGATCTTGACCTTGTCGCCCTGCTTGAGGAACCGGACGACGTGACCCTTCTTGGTGTCATAGTCGTGCGGGTCGATCTTCGGCCGGAGCTTCATCTCCTTGATGACCGTGTGCGCCTGGTTCTTGCGCGCCTCACGGGCCTTCATGGCCGACTCGTACTTGAACTTGCCGTAGTCCATGAGCTTGCAGACCGGCGGACGCGCGGTCGCGGCCACCTCGACCAAGTCAAGGTCGTACTCCTGTGCAAGCTCCAGGGCCTTGGCAAGCGGAACAATCCCGACCTGCTCGCCGCTGGGACCGACAAGTCGCACCTCGGGAACGCGAATCCGGTCGTTGATGCGGGGCTCGGCGCTGATGGATCCTCCTCGGTAGCACCACGCGACCGTCTGGCGGACAGCCGCGTTACGTCTGTTGACTGGACCAACCGTGCGGAGCCATAAAAAATGCCCCGACCGATCACAGAAGGGGCTCCATGTACTACCGGAGCACCTCCGCGGTGATCGCGGGGCGCACATCGGGCGACCCGAAGCCTCGAGGACTTCGGCCGCCTGACCGGTGACCCGCCGCTCCGGGGAGCGGTCAGGTGGGAGATCGGAGCCTCCACTTGTGGGCCGGATCCTTGCGTTGACACGCGGGCATCCAGCCGGTCGTTACACAAGGTTAGCAGCTCCCCGGGGGTGGGGCGAACCGCTGTGCGCAACCGCTCCCGCGGCTCGGGCGGTCCGGGGCTCGGCTTATCGTGTGGGACATGAGCGACACGACCCCCACCCCCGAGTCCGCGGCCCCCGGGCCCGGCTCTCCCGACTTCGACACCCTGACCCGTGACATCGCGGACGTCCCCGCGGTCGAGGTGATCACCACGGTGGCGGTCCACCTGATGAGCGCCGCCGCGGTGAACCTCGGTCTCGCCGAGGGCGGCGAGGGCCACAAGGACCTGGACGAGGCCCGCAAACTGATCCACTCGCTGGCCGGGCTGCTCGACGCGAGCGCCACCGAGGTCAGCTCGTTCCACGCGGCTCCGCTGCGCGACGGCCTGAAGTCGCTGCAGCTGGCGTTCCGCGAGGCGTCGGTGGTGCCGGACGAGCCCGGTCAGGGCCCCGGCGAGAAGTACACGGGCCCGGTCTTCGGCTGAGCCCGGGGCCTCACACCGTACGTACGTAGAGGGGCTCGCCCGGCGGCGTCGCCTCGGCCGGCAGAAGTGCCAGGTCGAGGCCGCGCACCAGGCGGGCCCTCAGTGTTTCGTCGGCGGCGATCCGGCGGGCCACGCGCTGGGCGGCCTCGGCCCCGTCCGCGGCGGGGTCGAGGACGAGGGCGAGGGTGCCGTCCGCGCTGCCGGGGCCGAGGTGGGCGCGGAGCACGGCGGACTCGGCGGCGACGGCGGCGCGGACCGCGTCGGTGACGGCGGGGTCGGCGAGCGGGTCGGCGCTGGCACGGCCCTCGGCGAGGGCGAGCAGCGCGGAGCGGCCGAGTTCGTAGGGGACGGGCCCGGCGAGGTCGAGGACGATGGTGTCGGCCTGCTCGTGCGCGGCGGCCTGCAACGCCTGGTGGAGCGGTACGGCGACGGGACGGGCGGCCGGGTCCCACAGCGCCAGGGCCTCGATGGAGGTGAAGGCGGGCAGCGCCTTGCGGTCACCGGCCTTGAGGGTGGGCACCGCCATGTCGCTGGTCTTCTCGCGGCGCAGCCCGTTCTCGTCCTCCTCGACCTCACCGAGCACGGCGACGACCGGGACGAGGAGCCGGGCCCCGACAAGAGCTTCCAGGACGGGCCCGTGGGCCGTACGGTCCGCGGCCCAGCCGGCGAGCGCGGCGGCCAGCCGGGGATCGGCGGTCCCGTCGTCGTCGGAGAAACCGGGGTCGGGAATGTTCTTGTTCGCCATGTTCGCCACGGTGTCGACCCTACAGAGTGGCCGTGCCGGCCCGGTGAGCCGCCCGGCCCCGCCCGGTCAGGTGCGGCGGGACGTCCTCGGCCTGGTGCGCCAGAGATGGACCGCCAGGGCCAGGAGGGCGATGCCGAAAGCGCCGGCGGTGGGGCCGAGCCAGGCCGCGGGGCCGTCGTCGGGCGCCGTTTCGTCCGGGCCGCCGCCGAAGTACTTCGTGCCGTACGTCGCCGTGCGCTGCCCCTGCGGCTCGATCCGCCCCGCGCGCTCCAGCGCGGCCGCCGGGTCGATCTGGCCGAAGCCCCGGGAGTCGTCGCGACCGCCGGACGGGGCGTCGCGGGCCGTGTCCTCCAGGATCTGTTTGATCTGCGCGGGCTTCAGGCCGGGGTGCGCGGCACGGATCAGGGCGACGGCGCCCGACACGAAGGCGGAGGCGGCGCTGGTGCCCCAGCCCTCGTAGTACTTGCGGTCGGGATCGGCGATGACGATGTCGTCGCCGGGCGCGGCGACGGTGGCGTACCAGCGGCGGGTGGAGAACGAGGCGCGGGCGCCGTTCTCGTCGACGGCCGTCGCGGCGATCACGCCGGGGTAGGCGGCCGGGTACGAGATGTGGTCGCCGCGCTCGCCGCCGTTGCCCGCGGAGGCGACGACGGCGACGCCCTTCTTCAGGGCGTACTGGACGGCGGTGTCCTCGTCGGGCTCGGGGTGGGCGGACTTGGAGTCGTCGCCGAGGGAGAGGTTGATGACGTCCGCGCCGTGGTCCGCGGCCCACCGGATGCCGTCGGCGAGGGCGTTGCCGCGGGTGTTGCGGGCCTTCTTGCGGGCGGGGTCGCCGTCCTCGAGGATCACGCGGACCGGCAGGATCTTCGCCTCGGGCGCGATGCCGAGCACGCCGTCCGCGCGGCCCTCCCCGTGTCCGTGGCCCGCGATGATGCCGGCCATGGCGGTGCCGTGCCTGGCCCAGGGGCGGTCGCCGCGGCCCGCGCCGAAGCCGACCATGTCCGTGCCCTTGAGGACGTTGCCCGCGAGGTCCGGGTGCTCGGCGTCTATGCCGGTGTCCAGGACGGCGACGGTGATGCCCCGGCCCTTCGTGGTCTGCCACGCCTGGCCGGTGTGCATGGCGTCGAGGGCCCACTGCTGGGCGCGGATGCCGTCGTCGGCGTGGGCGGTCGTGGCGGTGACGGGTACGAGGGTCAGCGCGGCGGCCAGGCCTGCCGCGACCACCGGGCGACGCGCCCTCTTCCCTCCCCTTCCTCCCGCGGAGCCCCTCACGACGACTTCTCCGCGGCCGCGATGGTCTTGCGCAGGCCCCGCTCGACGCGGTCGGCGATGCCCTTCGCCTCGTGGCCGAGGCCGGACTGGGCGGGCGCCGACGTGGTGTTGCTGCCCATGGCCTCGGTGGCGGGTTCGGGGTCCGTGACGGCGCGGCCGTCGGCGAATCCGGAGACGGCGTACGCGACGACCGGCGCGTCCGGCAGTACGGACATGGTCCAGGACGCCCGCTGCGCGTCGCCGAAGCCCTCGGCGGAGGTGCCCTTGGCGGCGTAGGCGCGGGGCATGAGGTCGGGGCGCCGGTCGAGCCCCTCCTCCGTGAAACGGTTCCGCAGGGTCTGCATGGCGTCGGCGTCGGCCTTGGTGAACAGCAGGCCGACGGTGGTGACATGGCTGCGGGTCGCGTCCGCGTAGGTGGCGCGGAGCAGACGCAGGCAGCCGACCGGTGCGAGCACCTTGCTCAGCAGCGGGTCGAAGGCGTCTGTGCAGCCGCTGTCCGGGGCGATGGCGATACGGGTCCAGGAGCGGTCGGCGCCGCCTGGGCCCGCGCCCTCGCCCTCGAGCTCGGGCGGGAAGAGCCGGTCGACGGGGACGCTGTGCCAGAGCGCGCCGGTGACGGTGTACGCGCTGCGCGTGGTGCCGCCCGCCACGGACTCCCCGGTCAGCCAACTCCCGGTCGCCGCCCCGCCGATGAGGCCGAGTCCGAGCACGACGCAGACCGCGGCGGCGGCCGCGCGGGGGCGCGCCCAGGTGGCGATGGGGCGCAGCCGGGTGGTGGTGTCGTCGTACATCGCGGGCCGCGCGAACGACACGAAGGGCCGCCCCGCACCGGGTCCCGGCGACAGGTCGACGACGCCGACGGCCCGACGCGCGGCGGTGGCCCGGGCGGCCGCCTCGCCGTCGGCACGCGTGGGCGACTCGTCCGGAACGGGGCGCGGTCGGGTGGTGGTCTCCTCCTGCGACACGTCGGCCGCGGGGCTCGTCCGGATGGCCGGAACGGTGTCGGGCCGCCCGGGAAGAACCGGCCCCGGGTCCTCGGCCGAGGTCAACACGTCGGACCGGTAGGGCCGTTGGCCCTCCTTCTCCCCCGGCGGCTCGGCCGGCAACGTCGGGCTGCCCTCGACGCGCGTACGCGACGCCGCCACGCCGGGCGACGCGACCGACTCCGCATCCACCGAAACAGCACCACTCACCCCGCCTTTCCGGGGCACGGGCACGCCATCGGCCCCTCGCGCCGCGGAGACGCGCGGCGGCGTGGTCGGACGCGGGGGTGCGTCGTCGGACCCGCGCGGCGCGGACGGGGCCGGCGGCGGGGCGTCGGGCAGGCGGGCCGAGGACGGTGCGGGACGGGACAGGGTGCCGCCTGTACCCGTGCAGGACGTTGCCTCGGCGGGCTGCGTGGTCGGACGCGGGGGCGCGTCGTCGGGCCCCCGCGGCGCGGACGGGGCCGGCGGCGGGGCGTCGGGCAGGCGGGCCGAGGACGGTGCGGGACGGGACGGGGTGTCGCCCGTACCCGTGCGGGACGTTGCCTCGGCGGGCTGCGTGGTCGGACGCGGGGGCGCGTCGTCGGGCCCCCGCGGCGCGGACGGAGCCGGCGGCGGGGCGTCGGGCAGGCGGGCCGAGGACGGTGGGGGCGGGAGGGGGGACGTCGCGCCGGAGGCCTCGCGTTCCGCGCGGGCCTTTTCGAAGGGGGCCAGCAGGTCGTGTATGCGGGCAGCCCGGCTGGGCTCAGACTCGCCGCGGGAGGGTGCGAGCACCCAGTCCTGGTCGACGGGTGGCCGGACGTCGGGAAAGCGGGCGGACGCCGCGGGCGGCGGGTCGGCCGCTTCGTCGGACTGGTCCGTGGCGGTGGCCGACGGGACCGAGGGACGGGCCGACGGGGCCGAGGGACGGGCCGGTGGGGTCGTGGGGCGGGGCGGCGCGGCGGGACGCGGCGGAACGGGGCTGCCAGGCGCCTCCGTGCTCATGCTCCCCCCGTTTCCTCGCGCTCGGCCGGCCGGAGCGCTCGGCGGGCGAGGCTCCGTGCGCACCGCTCGGCCAGGCTCCGTGCGCGTCACTCTACGGGCAGACACGGGGCATACGGGAACTCGGTCCGCACCCCCGGGCGATCTGCCCGGATCATCCCCCTACCCTCGGGTAATCGTGTCTGGCAGGCTTCGCCCATGACTGCCCGTGCCGCAGACCGTGCCGCTCACCGCGCCACCGACCGGGCCCGTTACGACCGGGCCACCGCACACCTCGACGCCCCCGTCGCCATCGTCGACCTGGACGCCTTCGACGCCAATGCCGACGATCTGGTGCGAAGGGCCAAGGGCAAGCCGATCCGGGTCGCGAGCAAGTCCGTGCGCTGCCGCGCCCTGCTCGAACGGGTCCTCGCGCGCGACGGTTTCGCCGGGCTCATGTCGTTCACGCTCGGGGAGTCGCTGTGGCTGGCCCGCTCCGGCTTCGACGACGTGCTGCTCGCCTACCCCTCGGCGGACCGCGCCGGGTTCGCGGAGCTGACCGCCGACCCGAAGCTCGCGGCCTCGGTGACCGTGATGGTCGACGACCCGGCCCAGCTGCGGCTGATCGACGAGGCCAGGGACGGCGGGACCGAGGAGGTGCGGGTCTGTCTGGAACTGGACACCTCGTTCAAGGCGCTGGGCGGCACGGTGCGGATCGGCGCGCTCCGCTCGCCGCTGCACTCGCCCGTGCAGGTCGCCGCCCTGGCCCGCGCCGTCGAACGGCGCCCCGGCTTCCGGCTGGTGGGCGTCATGGCGTACGAGGGCCACGTCGCCGGCGTGGGCGACGCGGTCGAGGGGCACCCGGCGCGCTCGCGCGCGGTCCGCATGATGCAGACCGCGGCCCGCAAGGAGCTCGCCGCGCGCCGCGCGGAGACGATCGCCGCGGTGCGGGCGGTCGCGCCGGGCCTGGAGTTCGTGAACGGCGGCGGTACCGGCAGCGTGCAGCACACCGCGGCCGAGCGGGCGGTCACGGAGATCGCCGCGGGGTCGGGGCTCTTCGTGCCGCGGCTCTTCGACAACTACACGTCGTTCAGGGGGCGTCCGGCCGCGCTGTTCGCTCAGCCCGTGGTGCGCCGGCCCGGCGCGGGGACCGTGACGGTGCTCGGCGGCGGCTATCCGGCGTCGGGCGTCGCGGGCACGGACCGCTCGCCGGAGCCGTACCTCCCCGAGGGGCTGCGGTACGACGCGCAGGAGGGCGCGGGCGAGGTGCAGACGCCGCTGCACGGGCCCCCTGCGGACGACCTGCGGCTCGGCGACAAAGTGTGGTTCCGGCACGCCAAGGCCGGAGAGCTGTGCGAGCGGTTCGAGACGCTGCACCTGGTCGAGGGCGACCGCGTGACGGGGAGCGTCCCGACGTACCGCGGCGAGGGCCACACGTTCCTCTGACCCGGCCCCCGGCTGCGTACCCGCGTATCCGCGTATCCGCGTACCCGCGTACCGCTACGGCGTCGGTTCGACGTCGTTGCCCACGCCGCCGCCCGTCGCGCTGTCGTCGACCGAGCGGATCCCGTCGGTGATCTCGTCGAGGACGGAGACGGGCGGCGCGCCGTCGCCCGCGCCGACGTTGAAGCGGACCATGACCATCGACTCGGAGCCGACGCTCGACGCGAAGGACAGCGACTGCACGTATCCGCCGTCGCCCTTCGCCGTGTGGACGCGCCAGCGCACGAAGTACCCGGTGCGGCCCGCGACGGCCACCTGGCCTTCCTTGACCTTCTCGTGGCGGGTGATGCCGCCGTAGGGCCGGTTGTCCAGCTTGTCCTTGTCGTAGGCGGCGTCCGCCGCGTCCTCGATGTCGCCGAGGGCGAGGGCCTTGGGGTCCGTCTCGTCGGTGCCCGTGACGGTGGTCGACGTGACGGTGCCCTCGCGGCAGAGCCCGGAGTCGCCCGGGCAGTCGACGATGTCGGGGGTCTGGATGGTGGCGCCGCTGCCGAAGGAGTCGTCGTCCTTCTCCCAGCCCTCGGGCACGGGGAGCGTGATGCCGTTGAGGTCGTCGACGAGGGTGTCCGGGTCGGGGTCGGCGGTCGGCGACTTCGACTCCTCCTTCTCCGACGCGACCGGCGTCGGGCCGCCCTTCGCGGACGCGCTCGGCGCCGGTGTGCCGCCCTGCGGGTCGTCGTCGCCCCCGGTGAGGGTGACGGCGCCCGCGACGATGGCTCCGACGAGGACGACCCCGGCGACGCCCAGCGCCACGCCCTTCGCCCGGCCTCCGCCGCCGCCCGACGTCACCGGCATGACCGACGTCGTGGCCTGCGGCGGCCCGAACCCCTGCTGTGCCGGGGCGGCTTGGACGTACTCCGGCGTCCGCCGGTGCTCGGTCCAGGCGGAACCGTCCCACCAGCGCTCGACGGACGGCTGGTGCGGGTCCGGGTACCAGCCGGCGGGGGTCGACATGCTCATCCCGGCACTCTAGGACGTGCCACGAAGATCAGTACACCGAGTCCTGCTGGTCGGGAACGACGGAGCCGTCCTCCCGCAGCACAGGGCCCTTGTTCCCGTCGTGCTCGTTGTACGCGGCGGTCGAGCAGGGGTAGGTGCCGTCCTTCTGCGGCAGCGGCTCGATGAACATGGGGTTCACGACCCAGCGGCCGTCCTCGTTGTCGTACGCACGGCACATGAACTCGCTCTTGTTGCGGTTCAGGACGAGGTGCGCGCCCGTGGCGTCGCCGACGAACGTCACGTCCGTGTCGGCGTCGCCGCCGCCGAGGGCGATGCGGTGCCCGAAGTCCTGCTTGTCCCAGGCCTTCTTGCCCTTGATCTTGAAGATCTCCTGGTTGATCCAGCAGCGCTTGCCGTCGATGTACGGGATGGCCTCGCCCTTGTTGACGGGGACGCCGCCGCAGCCCTGGTTCCAGGTGGTGATGCGGCCCTTGCGGTCGAGGACCGAGCGGATGGCGACCGTGTGCTTGCGGTCGATGCCCACGCCCCCCTTGCCGGAGGCCCAGACCTCGGTGACCGGCTCGGAGCCCGCCGAGACGATGTAGACGTCGAAGCCGGCCTTCTTGAGGGTGCGGATCAGGTCGCGCTGCTGGTCGTAGTAGCGGACGTAGCCGGGGATCTCGTGCGTCCCGACGGTCTGCGTCGCGCCGATGGGCGCGGCGAGAGCCTCCTTGCGGGCCTTCGCGGCGTACGACTCCAGCTCGGGGACGGTGTGCCCGGCGAAGAGCTGCGGCACCCAGGCGTACTGCGGGACGGTGTGCCGGTGGTCCCACTCCCCCGCGAACGCGGCGGCGCCGCTCATCGTTCTGCCGTCCTCGCGGACCTCGAAGATCTCGTCGGCGCAGGCGGCGTTCCTGGAGGTGGGCAGCGGCTTGCCGACGGGCACCTTCGTGCCGCACGCCTCGGTGAGCGCGCGGTCCGCGTCGTCGGTCATCCACTTGCTGGTGGACTTCCAGCTCTTGGGGCGCAGGATCTTGTCGTGCCGCAGCGACCAGGCGATGGTCGCGTCGGTGACGTCGTTCTTCGTGATGGTGTTGTCCCAGTCGAACGCGGCGACCGGGCGCTTGTTCTTGCCGTGGCCCAGGCCCGGGTTCGCGCAGGTGCCGCGCTCGTCGATGGTCCGCTGGAGCTTGGCGCGGTTGTTTCCGTACCACTCCAGCTTCTTCGACAACTGCGGGCAGTCGCCTCCCGCGGTGCGGGAGTTCGCGGGGTGCGCGGCCGTGGCGGCGGCCGCGGGGAGTGCTGCGGGCACGGCCGCCAGGGTGGCGGCCGCGGCCAGAGTCAGCGCCAAAATGTTTCTGTTACGCATGTGAGTGGACCGTACATCAGTCCTGTGAGCCTGACGACGGTGTCGACGTCGCGTGCACCGTGTCCTTCTGATCGGGGATCACGGAGCCGTCCGTACGGCGCACCGGGCCCTGTCCGCCGTCCCGTTCGATGTATCCGGTGGAGGCGCAGGGGTAGGGGTCGGCCTTGCGTCCCTTCGGTTCGATGAACATGGGGTTCACCAGCCAGCGCCCGTCGCCGTTCTCGTAGGCGCGGCACATCAGTTCGTTCTTGTTGCGGTTCAGAACGAGCCTGAGGCCGGTGGCGTCGCGCAGGAAGGAGACGTCCGTGTCGGAGTCGCCCGCCGCGAACACCTGGCGCTTCGCTGCCGGTTGGACCTTCTCGGCCGCCGCGCCGCGCACGCCGAGGATCTCCTTGTTGATCCAGCAGCGCTTGCCGTCGACGTACGTGATCATCGAGTCGTCACCGTCCCGTACGGTGCCGCAGCCCTTGAGGTGCGCGGTCAGCTTCCCGCGCGCGGTGACGTTGCGGATGCCGAGGGTGTGGCGGGCGTCGATGCCCACGGCCCGCCCCCACACCTCGGCGACCGGCTCGGGCGACGCCGAGACGATGTGAACGGCGAAGCCGGCCTTCTTGAGGGTGCGGATCAGGTCGCGCTGCTGGTCGTAGTAGCGCACCCAGCCGGTGACCTGGTGGGTGCCGACCTTCTGTACCGCTCCGACCGGTGCGGCGAGGTTCTCCTTGCGGGCGGCGGCCGCGAACTGCTTCACCTGGCGCGTGGACCAGCCGCGGGTGAGCTGGGCGAGCCAGGCGTACTGCGGTTCCATGCGGCGGTGGTCGAAGCCGGCGAAGGCCGCCTTGCCCGCGGTCGTGGTGCCCTCGCTGTAGACGGAGAGGATCTCGTCGGCGCAGGCGGTGTCGCGGTGGGTGGGCAGGGTGGTGCGGGTGGCGGGGCAGGCCTTGGTGAGGGCCTTGGCCGCGGGGTCGGTGAGGTAGCGGCTGGTGGTGTGCCAGTCGCCGCGCTCGGGCGTGCGGATCCTGCCGTTGCGCAGCAGCCAGAACATGGTGGCGTCGCCGATGTCGTTCTTGATGACGGTGTTGTCCCAGTCGAAGGTGGCGACGGGCTTGGCGCCGCCCCTGCTGCCCCCGCCTTCACCGCATCTGCCGTACTGGTCCATCATGCGCTGGATCCGCGCCTTGTTCTTGCCGTACCAGCCCGCGGAGACGGTCAGCGTGGGGCACTTGTCGGCCTTCGGCCGGGCGTGCTGCGTTGCTTCGGCGGTGGCCTGGACGCCGAGGAGACCGGTTCCGGCGACGGCCAGCACGGCGGCTGCGGCGGTGCAGCGGCGCTTGAGGTTCATGTACACGCTCCC
Source organism: Streptomyces sp. NPDC045678 (assembly GCF_056432085.1). Lineage (NCBI taxonomy): Bacteria > Bacillati > Actinomycetota > Actinomycetes > Kitasatosporales > Streptomycetaceae > Streptomyces > Streptomyces sp. NPDC045678. Next base: position 293,035 of record NZ_JBWKJS010000007.1, on the reverse strand, counting down.
GTGTCTACGCAGGTCAGCCGGGCGTCGCGCGACGCCCGGCTGACGGGGTGGTGGCTGGAGGGTGAACTGCAGGAACCGACCTACAGCGGCGTGACGTACGCCCCCGTGAGGCCGCCGTCGACGAGGAAGTCCGTCGCGTTCACGAACGAGGAGTCGTCGCTGGCGAGGAACGCCACCGCGGACGCCATCTCCTCGGCCTCGGCGAAGCGGCCCACGGGAATGTGCACGAGACGGCGGGCGGCACGCTCGGGGTCCTTGGCGAACAGCTCCTGGAGGAGCGGGGTGTTGACCGGCCCCGGGCAGAGCGCGTTGACGCGGATGCCCTCGCGGGCGAACTGCACGCCGAGCTCGCGGGACATGGCGAGGACGCCGCCCTTGGACGCGGTGTAGGAGATCTGCGAGGTCGCCGCGCCCATCCGGGCCACGAAGGACGCGGTGTTGATGATGGAGCCCTTGCCCTGGCGGCGCATGTAGGGGATGGCGGCCTTGCAGCACAGGTACACGGAGGTGAGGTTGACGTCCTGGACGCGCTTCCAGGCCTCCAGGCCGGTGTCCAGGATGGAGTCGTCGTCGGGCGGCGAGATGCCCGCGTTGTTGAACGCGATGTCGACGGATCCGTACGTGTCGAAGGCCGTCTTGAACAGCGCCTCGACCTGTTCGGCGTCGGTGACGTCGACCTTCACGAAGGTCCCGCCGACCTCCTCGGCGGCGGCCTTGCCCGCGGTCTCGTCGATGTCGCCGCAGACGACGTTGGCGCCCTCGGAGGCGAGGCGGCGCGCGGTGGCGAGGCCGATACCGCTGCCGGCGCCGGTGATGACGGCGGTACGGCCCACGAGGCGGCGGCAGATGTTCTCTGTCATGGGGTCAGGCCTCCGTGCTGATGAAGACGTTCTTGGTTTCGGTGAATGCGGCGAGCGCGTCGGGGCCGAGCTCGCGGCCGAGCCCGGACTGCTTGTAGCCCCCGAAGGGGGTCCAATAGCGCACGCTGGAGTGCGAGTTGACCGACAGGTTGCCTGCCCTGACCGCCCCGGACACGCGCAGGGCGCGGCCGACGTCGCGCGTCCAGATGGAGCCGGACAGGCCGTGGTCGGTGGCGTTGGCGAGGCGGACGGCGTCGGCCTCGTCGTCGAAGGGGATGACGACGGCGACGGGCCCGAAGACCTCTTCCGTGGCCACCGGGGCGTCCGGGGCGACGTCGGTGAGCAGCGTCGGCGGGAACCAGAAGCCGGGGCCCTCCGGTACCGTGCCGTGGATGCCGTCGCCGGGGGTGACGTAGGAGCGGACGCGGTCCAGCTGGGTCCTGGAGATCAGCGGGCCCATCTGGGTCTTCTCGTCGGACGGGTCGCCCACGACGATCGACTCGACCGCGGGCGTGACGACCTCCATGAACCGGTCGTACACCGAGCGCTGGACGAGGACGCGGGTGCGGGCGCAGCAGTCCTGGCCCGAGTTGTCCAGGTACGACATGGGGGTGGCCAGCGCCGCCGCTTCCACGTCGGCGTCGGCGAAGACGATGTTGGGGCTCTTGCCGCCGAGTTCGAGGGTCAGGCGCTTCACGCGGTCGGCGCACCCGGCCATGATCCGCTTGCCGACGCGGGTGGAACCGGTGAACACGATCTTGGCGACGCCGGGGTGCTCGACCAGCGCGTTGCCGGCGACGGCGCCCTCGCCGGGCAGGACCTGGAAGAGGTCTTCGGGCAGGCCTGCTTCGAGGGCGAGTTCGGCGAGGCGGAGCGCGGTGAGCGGGGTGGTCTCGGCGGGCTTGAGGAGCACCGCGTTGCCCGCCGCGAGCGCGGGGGCGGTGCCCCACGCGGCGATCGGCATCGGGAAGTTCCAGGGGGCGATGACGCCGACGACGCCGAGGGGTTCGAGGACGGTGACGTTCAGGCCGCCCGCGACGGGGATCTGCCGGCCGTTGAGGCGTTCCGCTCCCCCGGCGGCGTAGTCGAGGAGGTCGCGGACGTTGCCGGCCTCCCAGCGGGCGTTGCCGATGAGGTGGCCCGCCTCTCGGACCTCCAGCTGTGCGAGTTCTTCGATGTGTGCGTCGACGGTGGTGGCGAAGCGGCGCAGGAGGCGTGCGCGGTCGGCGGGTGCGGTGGCCGCCCACTTCTCCTGGGCCCCGGTGGCCCGTGCGACGGCGGCGTCGACGTCCGACGCGGTGGCGGCCGGGACGGACGCGACGACCTCTTCGGTCGCCGGGTTGAGTACCTGCAGCAAGTCGTTCCTCACATGCGTTCGAAGGAGCGGCGGAGCTCCCAGTCGGTCACCGCGGAGTCGAAGGCCTGCAGCTCGACCCGCGCCATGTTGCGGTAGTGCGCGACCACCTCGTCACCGAAGGCGGCCTTGGCGATGGGGCTGTTCTCCCAGAGCTCGGCCGCCTCGCGCAGGGTGGTGGGGACGTGCTCGTACTCGCCGGTGTAGGCGTTGCCGGTGCACTCCTCTGGCAGTTCGAGCTTCTGCTCTATTCCGTACAGGCCCGCGGCGACGAGTCCCGCGACGGCGAGGTGCGGGTTGACGTCTCCGCCGGGCAGCCGGTTCTCGAACCGCATCGAGCGGCCGTGGCCGACGACGCGGAGCGCGCAGGTGCGGTTGTCGTGTCCCCAGGCGGCGGCGGTCGGCGCGAACGTGCCGGGCTGGAACCGCTTGTAGGAGTTGATGTTGGGGGCGTAGAGGAGGGAGAAGTCGCGGAGCGCGGCGAGCTGGCCCGCGAGGAAGTGCCGCATGACGGGCGACATGCCGCCGGGGTCGTCCGCGGAGCCCGCCATGACGTTGGTGCCTTCGGCGTCCTGCAACGAGAGGTGGATGTGGCAGGAGTTGCCCTCGCGCGCGTTGAACTTGGCCATGAAAGTGAGGGAGACACCTTCCTGGGCCGCGATCTCCTTGGCGCCGGTCTTGTAGATGGCGTGCTGGTCGCAGGTGACGAGGGCCTCGTCGTACTTGAACACGATCTCGTGCTGGCCAGGGTTGCACTCGCCCTTGGCCGACTCGACGATCAGCCCGGCGGCCGCCATGTCGTTGCGGATGCGGCGCAGGAGGGGTTCGATGCGGCCGGTGCCGAGGACCGAGTAGTCGATGTTGTACTGGTTGGCGGGCGTGAGGTCCTTGTACCCGGCGTCCCAGGCCTGTTCGTAGGTGTCCTTGAAGACGATGAACTCGAGTTCCGTGCCGACGTGCGCGGTGTAGCCGAGCTCCGCCAGGCGCTCCAGCTGGCGGCGCAGGATCTGCCGGGGCGCGGCGACCACGGGCGAGGAGTCGTTCCAGGCGAGGTCCGCGATGAGCATCGCGGTGCCCTCGTTCCAGGGCACCCGGCGCAGGGTGGAGAGGTCGGGGTGCATGGCGAAGTCGCCGTAGCCGCGGTCCCAGGAGGACATCGCGTAGCCGTCGACGGTGTTCATGTCGGCGTCCACGGCGAGGAGGTAGTTGCAGCCCTCCGTGCCGTGTTCGAGGACCTCTTCGAGGAAGAAGCGGGCGGCGAACCGCTTGCCCTGGAGCCGTCCCTGCATATCGGGGAAGGCCAGGACGACAGTGTCGATCTCGCCGCTCGCGACGAGGGCCTTCAGCTCCTCGACGGCCAGCGGGGGTGTGCGGTCTGCCACGGGAAAAGCCTCCTTGGGTCAGCCGGGAGCCATAAGGTATTGCCGAGAACCATTGCTTGGGAAGGGGGTACGGAGATGTCGCACCCGGAAGAGGGCACGGCGGCGTCCGCGCCGGACGACGAGCGCCTGACGGCGGTGCTGCGTCCGGTGCGGGCGGGCAACGGCTTCGAGGAGGCCCTGGAGCAGATCCTCCAGGTCGTCCGCCTCGGCCTGGTGCCCGGCGGCGAACGCCTACCGTCGGAGCGGGAGCTCGCCGACCGCCTCGGCATCAGCAGGGTCACGCTGCGCGAGGTCCTGAAGGTGCTGCAGGACCAGGGCCTGGTCGAGTCGCGGCGCGGGCGGTACGGCGGCACGTTCGTGCGGCCTCGCCCCGAGGCGCCGGGCGAGGACGAGCTGCGCCGCCGCATCAAGGACGTCGACGTCGAGGACGCGCTGCGCTTCCGCGAGGTCCTCGAGGTCGGGGCTGCCGGGCTGTGCGCGGCGCACGGCCTGACCGGCGAGCAGGCGGACCGGCTGCGCACCGCGCTGGCCAGGACGCACGACGCGCCCCTCGCCGAGTACCGGCGCCAGGACACCCTGCTGCACCTCACGCTCGCCGAGCTGTGCGGGTCACCGACGCTCACCGCGCAGTACGCGGCGGTCCGTGCGACCGTCAACGACCTCCTGGACTGCATCCCGCTGCTCGTGCGGAACCTGGAGCACTCGCAGCGGCAGCACACGGCGCTCGTCGAGGCGGTGCTCGACGGGGACGCGGACGGCGCGCGGGAGATGATGCGGGAGCACTGTTCGGGGACGGCGGCGCTGCTGCGGGGGTTCCTGACGTGAGGCGGTATTAACCACCGGGTAACGCACGGGTCTTGCTTTCTCCCACCCGGCACGGCAAAGGTATGCATCCGTTCCATTGAGTCGCCCCGCCTGCCGAGGAGCCGTGCCATGACCATGGATGCCACCCCACCGAACCCGGCCCCGCCCCCAGCCTCCGCCGAGCCGGCGGACGACTATCTGGAACGCAGGACGCTGCGCAGGGGCAGTGCGGGCTGGCTGCTGCTCACCGGCCTCGGCGTCGCCTACGTCGTCTCCGGCGACTACTCGGGGTGGAACTTCGGCCTCGCCGAGGGCGGCTTCGGCGGCCTCGGGATCGCCATGGCACTCATGGGCGTCATGTACGCGTGCATGGTCTTCTCGCTCGCCGAGCTCTCATCCGTCTTGCCGACCGCGGGCGGCGGCTACGGCTTCGCGCGGCGGGCGCTCGGCCCGTGGGGCGGCTTCCTGACCGGTACGGCGATCCTCATCGAGTACATCCTCGCGCCGGCCGCGATCTCCATCTTCATCGGCGACTACGTCGAGTCGCTCGGCCTCTTCGGCCTCAGCTCCGGCTGGCCGGTCTACCTCGTCTGCTTCGTGATCTTCATCGGGATCCACCTGTGGGGCGTCGGCGAGGCGCTGCGGTTCAGCTTCGTCGTCACCGGCATCGCGGTGGCGGCGCTGCTGGTCTTCGCGGTCGGCGCGTTCATGGACTTCGACGCGTCCAAGCTGAACGACATCCCCGTGGAGGCGGACGCCTTCGGCGCCAACTCATGGCTGCCGATGGGCCTGTTGGGCATCTGGGCGGCGTTCCCCTTCGGCATGTGGTTCTTCCTGGGCGTGGAGGGCGTACCGCTGGCCGCCGAGGAGACCAAGGACCCGGCGCGCACCCTGCCCCGCGCGATCCGCTGGTCGATGGCCATCCTCGTCGTCCTCGCGCTCCTCACCTTCTTCGCCTCGTCCGGCGCGCGGGGCGCGAACGCGATCCAGGACGCCGGCAATCCGCTGGTGGAGGCGTTGCAGCCGGACGGCGACGCGACGGCGCTCAGCCGCATCGTCAACTACGCGGGCCTCGCCGGCCTGGTCGCCTCCTTCTTCTCCCTCATCTACGCGGGCTCGCGCCAGCTCTTCGCGCTCTCCCGGGCCGGCTACCTCCCCCGCTTCCTCTCGCTCACGAGCAGCCGCAAGGCCCCCTACCTGGGTCTCCTCGTCCCGGGCGCCATCGGCTTCGGCCTGGCCGCGGCGACGGGGGACGGCGCCCGGATGCTGAACGTCGCGGTGTTCGGCGCGACCATCTCGTACGCGCTGATGTCCCTCTCGCACATCGTCCTGCGCCGCCGCGAGCCCGCCCTCGACCGCCCCTACCGCACCCCGGGCGGCATCCTGACGTCGTCCGTGGCGCTGGTCCTCGCCTGCGCGGCGCTGGTCGCGACGTTCCTGGTGGACGTGACGGCGGCGCTCATCGCCCTCGGGGTGTACGTGGTGGCCCTCGCCTACTTCGGCGTCTACAGCCGCAAGCACCTGGTGGCGCGCGCACCGGAGGAGGAGTTCGCGGCGCTGGCGGCGGCCGAGGCAGAGTTGGAACGCGACTGATCAGCACGGACCGAGCACGACGTCGAAGGAGAACGGTGAGGGAGAACGCAGTGACCGGCGGCAAACCGCTGATCGGGGTCAGCACCTACCTCGACCCCTCGGTGAGCTGGGGCGTGTGGCGGCTGCCCGCGGCCCTGCTGCCGGCCGGGTATCCGCGCCTCGTACGGGCGGCGGGCGGCCTCACCGCGATGCTGCCGCCCGACGACCCCGCGCACGCCGCCGAGGTCGTCGCCCGCCTGGACGGCGTGGTCGTCGCGGGCGGCCCCGACGTGGCGCCCGAGCGGTACGGCGCGCCCCGCGAGGAACGCACGGGGCCGCCCGCACCGGAGCGGGACGCGTGGGAACTGGCCCTGATCGAAGCCGCGCTGGCCTCCGGAACCCCGCTGCTCGGCATCTGCCGAGGCATGCAGCTCATGAACGTGGCGCTCGGCGGGACACTGATCCAGCACATGGACGGCCACGTCGAGGGGATCGGCGTGTTCGGCACGCACACGGTGAAGCCGGTCCCCGGCACGCTCTACGAGTCGATCGTGCCGGACGCGTCCACGGACGTCCCGACCTACCACCACCAGGCGGTGGACCGCCCGGGCAGGGACCTGGTGGTGTCGGCGTACGCGGAGGACGGCACGATCGAAGCCGTCGAACTCCCCCACCCGGCCTGGGCGCTCGGCGTGCAGTGGCACCCGGAGATGGGCGAGGACACCCGCGTCATGGCAGCGCTGGTCCGAGCCGCTTCCTGAGCCAGGCGACGGCCGCCGCGCCCTGGGCGGCCTGGAAGGCGCGCAGGGTCGGCAGCCCCGGCGGGTCGGGCTTCAGGGATCCTCGTACGAGATAGCTCGCGAAGGCGGCGAGCGTGGCGGTCACGCCTCGCGGATCCGCGTCGCGGCCCACGGGGTGGGCGGTGAACACGTCCTCCGGGTCGGGCCCGCCCTGCGCCCGTACGCACGGCAGCATGAAGAGCAGGTCGAGCCAGGGAGCGGCGCGCACGGCGTGCGGCCAGTCGACGAAGACGACTCGCCCCTCCGGGGTGATCAGCATGTTGTCGGCGCGCAGGTCGGCGTGGGCGAGGGTGTCCCCCGCGGCGGCCCCGGCCCAGGGGGCGGCCAGCTCGGCGAGCGCGCGGAGGTTCCGGCGCACCCACGGATCGAGCCGCTCATCGGCCCCGCCGTCGGCCTCGATCAGCCGCTCCCATCCTCGGAAGCTCTCCCTCTCCGTGTCCACGACGGACCGCGCCTCGATGGGCGAGGGCGTCAGCGCGTACGACAGCTCCGTCACCGCGTCGAGCACGAGGGCGAACTCGTCGGCACGCCAGGGCACATGGGGCTGGCGGCCGTCGATCTCCTCGAAGGCGAGGGCGACCCAGACCCCGTCGTCGTGGGAGGCGAGGAGCCGGGGCGCGGGCACGTGGTCCGGCAGGGCGGCGGAGTGCCGGGCCTCGGCGCGGTGCAGCTTCGGGCTGCCGGGGTTCGCCTCGGCGCTGACGGCCTTGACGAAGGCGCGCCGCCCGTCGCCGAGCCGCACGCGCGCCGCGACGCCGGGCGAGAATCCGCCGCGCTGTGTGACCGCCTCGACCACGGGCGCGCCGAGCGCCGCCTCCAACTCTCCCCGTACGCGGGCGGGGAGCCGCTCCCAGGGGGCGCGTACGCCGGTGGCCGGGGGTGCGGTGGGCAGCACGCCCTACTCCCCCTCCGTCGCCGTGCGCGCCACCAGGCGCTCGTACCGCTGCCGGGCCGCCTGCGGGGTGCCGAGGCCGAGGCCGAAGGCGATTTCCGGCCAGGTCATGCCGCGGCCGCGGGCCATCTGGAGGAGGCCGGTCTCCAGTTCGTCCATCTCGCCGCGGGCCGCCGGGAGGAGGGTGAGGGCGGCGGTGATGTCGGCGTGGTCCACGTCCGGTTCGCCGTCAACCGGCTTCGCGGCGCCGCTGAGCAGGAACGACACGATCCGGACCGCCTCGTGCGGGCCGAGGACGGTGGGGTGGACCTGCCGCTCGCGCTGGGCGTCGTCGGCCGCGTGGCGCTCGGCGATGCGCAGGAGGGAGGCGTACGCGCGCCGGGCGCGGGCCTCGTCCGGGTGGGGAGGCGTGAAGGGATCGGCGCCTTCAGGGAGTTCAGGGTGCGTCATGCGTCCAGCATGCGACGCCACACGATCCATGGTCAACAGATTATTGTGAACGGTTTGTTTACTTCGTGCGGGTCAGGGACAGGAGGTCCCGCCCCGGCCCCGCCGGACGGTGACCCGTCGACCACACCGCCCGCAGCTCCCTGCGCAGCCGCACCTCCGCCACGGGGATCTCCACCAGGCGCCGGGCCGCCAGCTCCTCCCCCACCGCGAGCTCGCTCAGCACCGACGGACCCGCGCCGCTCACCGCGGACGCCTTCACCGCCGTCGTCGACGACAGCTCGATCAGCGGGCGGGCGAGCCCCCCGAGCGCCGCGTCCAGGACCTGGCGCGTGCCCGAGCCCTCCTCGCGCAGGATCAGCGGCGTCGCCGCCAGCTCGTCCGCGCCGAGCGGCTTCCCGCGCCGGGCCCACGGGTGCCCCGGCGCCGTCACGACGACCAGGCGGTCGTGGGCGATGACCACGCCGTCCAGCCCGCCCGGCACGGCGAGCCCCTCGACGAAGCCGAGGTCCGCCTCACCGGCGAGGAGCCGGGACGCGACAGCCGCGGAGTTCCCCGCGAGCAGCGACACCGCCGTGTCCGGGCGCTGGGTGCGCAGGGCGATCAGCCAGCCCGGCAGCAGATACTCGGCGATCGTCATGCTGGCCGCCACCCGCAGCCGCGAGTCCCGCCGCACGCGCAGCGCCTGCGCCCCCGCGTCGAACGCCTCCGCCGCCTCCACGATCCGCCCCGCCCAGTCCGTGACCAGCGCGCCCGCGTCCGTGAGGCGCGAACCGCGGGGCGACCGGTCGACGAGGGCGACGCCGAGCTGGCGCTCCATGGCCCGCACCCGGCTGCTGGCGGCGGGCTGGGTGATGCCCAGCTCCCGCGCAGCCCGCCCCAGACTGCCGAGTCGGGCGACGGCCAGCAGCAGCTGGAGCGCCCCGAGGTCGGGCACGCGGTGTGCCAGTGAGGCCTCGGGGACGGCGGACGGCTCGGGGGACGCGGGGGACGTACTCATAAAGTCAGCTTATGCCCCCATAGAAGGGTGCTCCCTGGTGGCCGACCCCCACCCTGCACGACCGTGGACCCATGGTCACCACCGCACATCCCGCCGCCTCCGCCGGCGCCTCCCCGACGGCCACCGCCACCCGCCTCACCGCCGTCCGCCACCTCGGACCGAACTGGTACGCCTCCGTCATGGGCACCGCCATCATCGCCAACGCGGGCACGACGCTGCCGTACCGGTTCGCGGGGCTCCGCACGGGCTGCACGATCGTGTGGGCACTGTCCTCCCTGATGCTCGCCGTCCTGCTCACCGCCCGCGCCGCGCACTGGGTCCACCACCGCGACCAGGCCCGCGCCCACCTCCTGGACCCGACCGTCGCACCGTTCTACGGCTGCCTGTCGATGGCGCTGCTCGCGGTCGGTGGCGGCACCCTGATCGTCGGCAAGGACTGGATCGGCACGGACGCGGCCGTCGCGATCGACACGGTGCTGTACACCGCGGGCACGCTCATCGGGCTCGCCGCCGCCGTCGCCATCCCCTACCTGATGGTGGTCCGGCACCGCATAGCCGCGGACCAGGCCTCCCCCGTGTGGCTGCTGCCCGTCGTGGCCCCCATGGTGTCGGCGGCCGTCGGCCCGCTGCTCATCCCGCACCTGCCCGCGGGCCAGGCCCAGCAGACGATGCTGTACGCCTGTTTCGCGATGTTCGGCCTGAGCCTGCTCGCCAGCCTGGTGATGCTGCCGGTGATCTTCGCCCGCCTGGTGACCGCGGGCCCGCTGCCCCTGGCCCTCACCCCCACCCTGTTCCTGGTGCTCGGCCCGCTCGGCCAGTCGACGACCGCCACCAACAAGTTCGCCGACTTCGCCCCGCACGTCGTGTCGGCCCCCCTCGACCGGGGTTTCCTCGTCTTCGCCGTGCTCTACGGCGTGCCGGTGATGGGCTTCGCCCTGATGTGGCTGGCGCTGGCCGGGGCGATGGTGGTGCGCGCCCGACGACGCGGCATGGGGTTCGCGATGACCTGGTGGGCGTTCACCTTCCCCGTCGGCACCTGCGTGACCGGCGCGGAGGGCCTCGGCACACACACGGGCCTGGTGGTCTTCGACTGGCTCGCGACCGCCCTGTTCGTGCTCCTCGTGACCGCCTGGGCGGTGGCCCTCGCCCACACCCTGCGGGGCGTCGTCAGCGGACGGCTGCTCGCAGCGCCCCGCTGAGCTCGGCACGAGCCTCCACCAGGGACGGCCCGTACCAGGTGAGCGGGCGGCCCCCGACCAGCGCGACCGGTGTGTCCGGGAACGCCTCGGGGCCGTCCTCGCGCGTGAAGCGGTACGGCTCGTCGGGCAGGACCACCAGGTCGAGGTCCGCCGACGTCAGCTCCTCGATCGGTATGCGCGGGTACCGCTCGGTGTGGTCCGCGTACGCGTTGTCGACGCCGAGGCGCGCCAGGACGTCCCCCGCGAAGGTGTCGCGGCCGAGGACCATCCACGGCCGGCGCCAGACGGGGACGGCCGCCCGCAGCCGGGCGGCCGGGCGCGGGACGTCCCGCCACGCCGCCTCGGCCTCGTCCAGCCACCGCGGGCGCCCCGCCCCGCAGGCCGCGAGGACCCGCGCCAGCTCCCGGAAGGCCTGGTCCAGCGTGCGCACCTCGGTCACGAGGACCTCGATGCCCGCCGCACGGAGCTCCGCCAGGTCGGGGGCGCGGTTCTCCTCCTCGTTGGCGATGACCAGGTCGGGCGCGAGGGCGACGACGCGCGGCACGTCGGGGTTCTTGGTGCCGCCCACCCGGGTGACGTCGAGGCCGGCCGGGTGACTGCACCAGTCGGTCGCCCCGACCAGCGCGCCCGGCACGGTGACGGCGATCGCCTCGGTCAGCGAGGGCACCAGCGAGACGACCCGCAGCGGGCCACGCGCGCGTGACACGTCAGCGCCCCTTGTCGTCCACGGCCTCGATGTGGTCCCCCACGGCGACCACCAGGACCCGGGTGTCCGGCACGGTGGCCCGCCAGCGGTGCCGCACCCCGCCGGTGAGGAACAGCGTGTCGCCGCGCCCGAGGCGGTAGGCCCGGCCCTCGGCCTCCATCTCCACGGCGCCCTCGACGACGTACATCAGCTCGTCGTTGCGGTGCTGGAACTCGCGTCCCTCGTCGTGGTCGCCGATGAATTCCAGGGCGTGCAGCTGGTGGTGGCCGCGGGTCAGCTCGCGTACGCGCGCATCAGGGGTGGAGCCCTCCAGGTCCGTGTCGTCGCCCGCGCACACCACCTCGACGGTGCGGGCGGGGTCGGCGGCGGCCAGGAGCTCCACGTCGGTGGTGCACAGGGCGTCGGCGACGCGCTGCAGCGAGCGCATGCTGGGCCGGGCCCGCTCGTTCTCGATCTGGCTGAGGAAGGGCACGGAGAGGCCGCTGCGCTCGGCGACGACCGCGAGGGTGAGCTCCAGCTGCCGGCGGCGCCGCCGCACGGCCGAGCCCACCCGGAGCGTCTCCTTGTGCTCGTCCATCGCCTCGACTCCCTTCAGCGCGTCGGCCCGCTCTCAACCCTGAGGGGTTTTCTGCACCCTACGCATGTTCGCCAAACGGTTTTGCCCCGTTGCCGAGACCGCCTTCTACAGCTCGTGCCAGTAGAGCAGTTGTCCGGACTCGCCGGGGGCGGAACCCTCGGTCGGCACGAACACACTGAGGAGCAGGGCGGGTTGGCCGCGCGGGTCGGTGAGCAGGGTCGCGGAGGGGTTGGCGAAGGCGTGGCTGCCGCCGTGCGTCCGGATGTCGAGGCGGTCGGCGCGGCCACTTGAGGGGTCGTACGCGTACGTGCTCCAGCTGCCGAAGTCGCCTCGCCGCCCCTGCCCCTCGATGAGGACCACGGGCTGTCCGCCGAGCCGCAGGGGCGCCCGGTCGCCGATGTTGCCGCCGTTGCCCCACGCGTGCACGGCGCGGTCCAGGCGGCGGTCGGGCTCGGCGTGCCAGTGGCGGAAGCCGGTGAGGGTGGCGCGCAGCTGGCGGTCGGTGTCACAGCCCGCGCGGTAGTGCCCGGTGAGGTGGATGGTGGCGCCGCGGACGGCGGTGATGCTGGGGGTGCCCTCGGCGCAGCGGGAGAGGGTCAGCGGTGCGTCGTAGGCGCGGTGGGCGCGTCCGTCGAGGAGCGCGGTCAGGTCCGCGTACGCGCGTACGGCGATGTGGTTGCGCGGGTCCTTCTCGTACGCGAGGACGTATCCCCCGCGGCCGTCGGAGGCGAGCGAGGCCTGGTGGGTGCCGGGGCCGAAGTCGTGGCGGCGGTGCCAGTGGCGCAGGTCGGCGGAGGTGGCGACGGCCGCGTGGAAGCGGCCGTCGGGCAGGAGGGTGTGGTAGACGGCGAGGTAGGTGCCGTCCTGGGCCTGCGCGATCTGCGCGGCGTCCATGGTGCGGCCGGTGTGGTCGCGTGCGTCGTAGCGGTGGCCGTCGGCGGCGGTCACGTCCTCGGCCAGGGCGGCCAGGCGGGCGGTGCCCGCGGAGGCGGGGGCGGCGTCGGCCCGCGCGAGCTGCGCGACGAGCAGGGCGGCGACCAGGGCCGGTGCGGCGGCCGCGACGAAGAGCGCGGCCCTGGGCTGCCTTGCGTTCACGGGCGGATTCTCACGTTCAGATGTTCGAGACGGGGGTCCGGTCGAGCGTAGGGACTCGACGGCCCCGCGGGAACGCCGGAGGGGGTGGGCTTCGCCACAAGGCGAGGCCCACCCCCAGGAGTGCGGCGGCGTGCGGCCCCTGCACGGCCGTCACTTCACAGCCGGCTACTTCACGGCCGTCATCTTCTCCTCGAAGCCCGGGTTCTTCTTCAGCCAGGCGTCGACGGCCTCGGGCTCGTTGTTCTTGCCCGCCTTGTTGATCTCGTTCTCCAGGCTCGCCAGTTCCTTCTCGCTCATCTTGAAGTTCTTGAGCCACTTCGTGAGCTGCGGGTACTGGTTCGGGAAGTCCTTGCTGGAGAGCGACCGGATCGTGTTGCCCTTGCCGAAGCCGCCCTTGGGGTCCTTCAGCTTCGTCAGGTCGTACTCGCTGTACGCCCAGTGCGGCGACCAGAGCAGAACCGCGATCGGCTCCTTCTTCGCGTACGCGGTCTTCAGCTCGGAGAGCATCGCGGGGGTCGAGCCCGCGGCGATCTCGTACTCGTCCTCGAGGCCGTAGCCCGGCAGGACCTTGTCCTTGAGGGCCTGCATCACGCCGGTGCCCGGCTCGATGCCGATGATCTTGCCCTTGAACTTGTCGCCCTTGCCCTTGAGGTCCTCGAGCGACTTCACGTCCTTGACGTAGGACGGGACGGCGACTTCGAGGGAGGTCGGGCTGTACCAGGAACCGAGGTCCTTCAGGTTGGCCTTGTTCTTGTCCCAGTACGTCTTCTGCGCGGTCGGCAGCCAGGCGTCCAGGTTGAGGTCGAGGTCACCCTGCGCGAGACCGGTGTAGGCCGGGCCGACGTCCGCAGGCGTCAGCTCCATCTTGTAGCCGCGCTTCTCCAGGACGCGCTTCCACAGGTTGGTGACGGCGACGTTCTCGTCCCAGGCGAAGTACGCGGCCTTCAGCGGGCGCTTCTTCTCCTCGCCGCCGGAGTTCTTCGGCAGCGGGGCGACCTTGTCGACGACCTTCGGGTTCCTCTTCAGCCAGGCGCGCACGGCGTCCTGCTGCTTGCCCTTGCCGGCCTTGTTGATCTCCGCTTCAAGGCTGGTGAGCTGCTTCTCGTCCATCGAGAAGTTCTTGAGCCACTTGGCGACCTGCGGGTTCTCCTTCGAGAAGCCCTTGCGCGCCAGCGAGTGCACGCCGTCGCCCTTGCCCCAGGCACCCTTCGGGTCCTTGAGCTTCTTCAGGTCGAAGTCGTTGTACGCCCAGTGCGGCGACCACAGCGGGACGACGATCGGCTCCTTCTTCGCGTACGCCGCCTTCAGCTCGGACAGCATCGCGGTGGTGGAGCCGTCGACGACCTTGTACTCCTTGTCGAGGCCGTACTCCTTGAGGATCTTGCTCTTCAGGAGCTGCATCTCACCGGCGCTCGGCTCGATGCCGGTGATCTTCCCGTCGAACGTGCCGCCCTTGCCCTTCAGGTCGGCGAGCGAGTTCACGTCCTTCATGTACGACGGGACGGTCAGCTCCAGGGACGTCTGGTCGTACCAGGCGCCGAGGTCCTCCAGCTGCTTGCCGTACTTCTTCATGTACGTGGCGTGCGTCGTCGGCAGCCACGCGTCCGTCTGGAAGTCGACGTCGCCCTGGGCGAGCGAGGTGTAGAGCGGGCCCGCGTCGAGGAGGCTGGCGTTCACCTTGAAGCCGCGCTGCTCCAGGATCTCCTTCCAGAGGAAGGTGGAGGCGATGCCCTCGTCCCAGTTGATGTAGCCGATGTTGATTTCCTTGCCCTGGCCGACGTTGTCGGAGTCGGCCACGGGCTCGGACTTGGTGCCGCCGAAGATGCTCATGCCGCCCGCGACGAGCGCGAGGACGACGACGCCGACCATCGCGACGACCGGCCGGGGGCGGTAGTTCCAGATGTTCAGGCCCTGCGCTGCCCGCAGCTTGGCGAGCGCGCGACGGCCGAGCGGCGAGACCTGGCCGCCCAGACCGCTGGTGACGCGGTCCAGGTAGATGGCGAGGATGACGATGGAGACGCCCGCCTCCGCGCCGAGACCGACGTCGAGCTGGCCGATGGCCGCGTTGACGTCCGCGCCGAGACCCGGGGTGCCGACCATGCCGGTCAGCGCCGCCATGGAGAGGCCGAGCATGATGACCTGGTTGACACCGGCCATGATCGTCGGGAGCGCGAGCGGCAGCTGGACGCGGAACAGGGTGTTGCGGGGCGTGGTGCCGAACGCGTCGGCGGCCTCGACCAGCTCCTTGTCGACCTGCCGGATGCCGAGCTCGGTCATGCGGACACCGGGGGCGAGCGCGAAGACGATCGTGGCGACGATGCCCGCGGGGGCACCCATGCGGAAGAAGAGCAGCGCCGGGATGAGGTAGATCATCGCGGGCAGCGTCTGCATGAAGTCGAGGACCGGGCGGACGATGCCGCTGACCGTCTTGGAGCGGGCCGCCCAGATGCCCACGGGCACGGCGATGACCAGCGCCACGAAGGTCGAGACGAGCACCAGGGCCAGCGTCATCATCGCGTTGTCCCACAGCTCCAGGGACACGATGAAGGCGAAGCCGGCGAAGGCGAGGACGCCGCCGAGCAGGCCGCGCAGCCAGAACGCGATGACGGCGAGGATGCCCGCCATCAGCAGCGGCTCGGGCCCCGAGAGGACGTCGAAGACGCCGTCCCACATGTTCTGGAAGATCGTCTTGATGAACGAGAACAGCCAGTCCATGTGGGTTCTCAGCCACTCGACCGAGTCATTGACCCAGTCGCCGAAAGGAATCCTAGGCACCGCTGCTCACCTTGCCCGCGTTCTTGCCGCCCTTGTCCTGGGCGTCGCCCTCGGCCTGGGCGGGTATGGAAGCCGGTTCCTTCATCGGCTCGCCGAGCACGGCGAGCAGCCTGGCGCGCGGCACGACGCCGACGAGCTCGCCGTCGGCGTCGGTCACGGCGACCGGCGTCTCGCTGGTGGAGCAGGGCGTGAACAGCTCGATGATCGGAGTGTCCTCGGCGACCGTCGCGGGTGCGTCGGCCCGGACGAAGTCCTTGTCGGGGTCGGCCATGATCGCGCCCGCCGTCAGTACGCGGGAGCGGTCGACGTCCTGCGTGAACGCGGCGACGTAGTCGTTGGCCGGGGTGACCAGGATGTCCTCGGAGTTGCCGATCTGGACGATGCGGCCGTCGCGCATGACGGCGATCTGGTCGCCCAGGCGCATGGCCTCGTTGAGGTCGTGGGTGATGAAGACGATGGTCTTCTTCAGCCGCTTCTGGAGCACGAGGAGCTGGTCCTGCATGTCGCGCCGGATCAGCGGGTCGAGCGCGCTGAACGACTCGTCCATGAGGAGCAGGTCGGCGTCGGTGGCGAGCGCGCGGGCGAGGCCCACGCGCTGCTGCATGCCGCCGGACAGCTCGTCGGGCCAGGACTTCTCCCAGCCCTTGAGGCCCGCGAGCTCCAGCGCCTCGGTGGCGCGCTTCTCGCGCTCGGCGCGGGGCACGCCCTGCACCTCGAGGCCGTAACCGGCGTTCTCCAGGACACTGCGGTGCGGGAAGAGCGCGAAGTGCTGGAAGACCATGCTGATCTTCTTGGAACGCACCTCCCGCATCTCGCGGGCGCTCAGCTCGGTCAGATCCTGACCGTCGAAGCGGACATGGCCGGCCGTCGGCTCCGACAGTCCGTTGAGCATGCGCAACAACGTGGACTTGCCGGATCCGGAGAGACCCATGACGACGAAGATCTGGCCCGGCTCGACCTCGAAGGACGCGTCGATGACGGCAGCGGTGGTGCCGTTGGCGCGCAGCTCCTCTCGGTCGGCTCCGTGGCGGAGTTGCTCCACCGCGTCATCGGGTCGTCTGCCGAACACCTTGTACAAGTGCTCGGCCTGCAGCCTGGACACATACACCTCTCGGGTCGAACCAAGACGGCCCGCCTCCCCCGCCGGCGGGCCGTGGAGCGGCACGAGGTCTGCCCGCTTACCGATCGAAAAGTTGAATATGCGACCGGGTCCGCTCCGGGTGCGCACCTGCCCACGCTTATCCGAACCAAACCGAGGAGTGACTCACGTCACAGCCGTTGCGCTGTGGGCACGGTGAGGCGCGATACGCAACGCGGCCACACCGTCGTACGCAGCACGTTCGCACTGTCGGTGCCGTGCGGCATGATGCGCGATGTGACTCAGCGAACACGACGGCTCATGCTTCTCGACACGGCTTCCCTCTACTTCAGGGCGTACTTCGGAGTCCCGGAGTCCGTGAAGGCCCCGGACGGCACTCCGGTCAACGCCGTGCGCGGGCTGCTCGACTTCATCACGCGGCTCGTCCAGGACCACCGGCCGGACGAACTGGTCGCCTGCATGGACGCCGACTGGCGCCCGCACTGGCGGGTCGAGCTCATCCCCTCGTACAAGGCGCACCGCGTCGCCGAGGAGGTCGAGAGCGGCGCGGACGCCGAGGAGATCCCGGACACCCTCTCGCCGCAGGTGCCCGTCATCGAGGAGGTGCTCGACGCGCTCGGCATCGCGCGCGTGGGCGTCGAGGCGTACGAGGCGGACGACGTGATCGGCACGTTCACGGCGCGCGCCACCGGCCCCGTCGACATCGTCACCGGCGACCGCGACCTCTACCAGCTGGTCGACGACGAGCGCGGTGTCCGCGTCCTCTATCCCCTCAAAGGCGTCGGCACCCTCCAGACGACGGACGAGGCGTGGCTGCGCGAGAAGTACGGCGTGGACGGACCGGGCTATGTCGACCTGGCGCTGCTGCGCGGTGACCCGAGCGACGGGCTGCCGGGCGTCCCCGGCATCGGCGAGAAGACGGCGGCCAAGCTCCTGGACGCCTTCGGTGACCTGGCCGGGATCATGGCCGCGGTCGACGACCCGAAGTCGAAGCTCACCCCGTCGCAGCGCAGGCGGCTCGACGAGTCGCGCGCGTACGTGGCGGTCGCGCCGAAGGTCGTACGCGTGGCGGACGACGTCCCCCTGCCGCCCGTGAACCTCGCCCTCCCGAGCACGCCCCACGACCCCGCCGCCCTCGACGAACTGGCGGCCCGCTGGGGCCTGGGCGGCTCGCTGCAGCGACTGCTCTCCGTCCTCAACCCCTGAGGTGTTAGCTTAGGTAAGCCTAAGTAATTGTGGATCAGGGGAGGCCGTCGCCATGGCAGAACGTCCGGCACGCAAAGCACCGAAGGCCCATGTCGCGCAGGTCGTCCGCACGGAGCGGCTGACCCCGCACATGCAGCGAGTCGTTCTCGGCGGCGAGGGCCTCGCCGCGTTCACGGCCGGCGAGTGCACCGATCACTATGTGAAGCTGCTCTTCGACGTGGCGGGCGTCACCTACCCCGAGCCCTTCGACATGCAGCGGATCCGCGAGGAGTTCCCGCGCGACCAGTGGCCGGTCACCCGCACGTACACGGTGCGCTCGTGGGACCCGGAGGCCCGCGAGCTCGCCCTCGACTTCGTGATCCACGGCGACGAGGGCCTCGCCGGCCCGTGGGCCCGCGACGTGCAGCCGGGCGCCACGGTGCGCTTCCTCGGCCCCGGCGGGGCGTACGCCCCCGCCCCGGAGAGCGACTGGCACCTCCTGGCCGGCGACGAGAGCGCACTGCCCGCCGTCGCCGCGGCGGCGGAGGCGCTGCCCAAGGGTGCGGTCGCCCGCATCTTCATCGAGGTCGAGGGCCCGGACGAAGAGCAGAAGATCGCCTCGGACGCGGAGATCACCTGGCTGCACCGCGGCGACCGCCCGGTCGGTGAGCTCCTCGTCGAGGCCGTCCGCTCGCTGGAGTTCCCGCCGGGCGAGGTGCAGGCCTTTGTCCACGGCGAGGCAGGCTTCGTGAAGGAGCTCCGCCGCTACCTGCGCGTGGAACGCGAGATCCCCCGCGAGCGCCTGTCCATCTCCGGCTACTGGCGCCTCGGTCACAACGAGGACGGCTGGCAGGCATCGAAGCGGGAGTGGAACGCGCAGGTGGAGGCGGAGCAGGAGAAGGCGGCCTGAGACACGGGGAGGGTGACGCGCTCGTCCACGTCACCGCCCGCGTCACCGCCCGCGAATAGACCTCACCTCGAAGCCGCAGGGGCGTCCGGGTCGGCCGAAGAATCCCCGTGCCTCGGACGTCCCCCGCACGGCGGCCTCACCCCGACGCGCCCGCCCCCTCACCCCTGATCCGCGCATGCAAATGCATGTCGTGCCAGCCGTCCTCGTGCAGCAGTGCGCTGCGCTTCGTGCCCTCCGCCGCGAAACCCGTCTTCAGGGCCACACGGCACGACGCCTCGTTCGCCGTCGAGTGGGTCAACTCCAGGCGGTGCAGGCCCACCTCTTCGAACGCCCACGCCGAGAGCGCCTCGACGGCGCGGGGGGCGACACCGCGGCCGCGGGCCGACGGCATCGTCCAGTACGCGACCTCCGCCTGACCGTCGGCGAGCACGATGCAGCGCAGCGCGACCCTGCCCACGACCTCGTCGGTCCCGGCGTCGGCGATCGCCCAGTACGCGTCGCGCTCGTCCGCCCACGCCTTCTGCCAGCCCTCTATCCAGCCGCGCACCTCGCTCTCGGAATCGGCCACCCGCGCGTGCCAGCGCTGTATCACGGGGTCCTGGAACGCCTCGTACACCGCGGGCACGTCGGCGATCGACCAGGGGCGAACGAGCAGGCCGCCGGGGGCAGGGAGCGACGGCTGCGTGCGGCGGGCGAGCGTACCGGCCGCGACGATGTCGGAGATCTTGAAGGGCATGGGCGCATCGTGTCAGCGGGGACACGGGTGACGGCAGTGGTTTTCCGGGGCGCACATGAGCCTGTGGGACCCGAACCCGCGCGCCCCGCACACACGCCCGCCCCAGAAGATCGGCGAACACCCCGGCGGCCTCCGCCCACGGCCCCCGTGACCTGCGACGCCCCGTACGCTGACCCCCTGATGAGACGCAAGCGCCGCCTTCCGCCCGCCCCGCTCCCCCAGCGCGACGGCATCGACCCCGTCCGGGTCGCCCTGCCGGCCGACGGGGCGTGGCCGACCGTGCGCGCCCATCTGGTGGAGCGGCTCCCGGTCGGGCCCGGCGTCGTCGACGCGATGGTGCGGGACGGCCGGATCGTCGGCGCGGACGGCGAACCGGTGACCCCGGACACCCCGTACCGGCCGGGCGCCTCCGTCTGGTTCCACCGGGACCTGCCCGCCGAGGTGCCGGTCCCCTTCGCCCTCGACGTCGTCCACCGCGACGAGCACATCGTCGTCGTGGACAAACCGCACTTCCTCGCGACGATGCCCCGCGGCAGCCACGTCACCCAGACCGCCCTCGCCCGGCTCCGCACGGAACTCGGCATCCCGACACTCGGCGCCGCCCACCGCCTGGACCGGCTGACCGCCGGACTGCTCCTGTTCACGGTGCGGCCCGAGGAACGCGGCGCGTACCAAACCCTGTTCCGGGACCGCCGCGTGCACAAGGAGTACGAGGCCGTGGCCCCGTACGACCCGGACGTGCCGCTCCCCCGCACCGTCCGCAGCCACATCGTGAAGGAGCGCGGGATCATCGCCGCGTACGAGGTGGCGGGCGCCGAGCCCAACAGCGAGAGCCGCGTCGAACTCGTCGAGCACCGCGCCGGCCTCGGCCGCTACCGCCTGACCCCGCTCACCGGCCGCACCCACCAACTCCGCGTCCACATGAACGCGTTGGGCCTGCCGATCCTCGGCGACCCCGTCTATCCGGTCGTGGCCGGGCCCGGGGAGCCGGGTGACTTCCGGCGGCCCCTGCAACTCCTGGCGCGTGTCCTGGAGTTCACGGACCCGGTCACGGGTGCCGTCCACCGCTTCACCAGCGGGCGGACACTGGGCGCCTGGGAGGCGTACGACACCTGGGCGCGGTAGCCGTCACCGCGGAACCGTCAGTAGCCGCGCCACCAGACGAGGAAGCGCTGCCACGCGCCCTTGGGGCGAACGGCCTCGGGAGCCGTGGCCGGAGCCGACACCGACGACGGCGGGGCGGCCGGAGCGGCGGGCGCCGCAGGACGCGGTGCCGGGGACGACACCTGCCAGTCCCTGCGCTGGGGCGGCAGCTGCGCCGACGGCCGGGCCGTGACGTCCTGCGGCGGGCGCGGCGCGAACTTGACCGGCAGCTCCACGAGGTGCCGCGACATGATCGACGACGTCCACCGCAGATCCCGCTCGTCGATGGAGAGTTCGACGTCCGGCAGGCGCATCAGGAGCGCGTCGACGCCCGTGTCGGCGATGGCGCGGCCGATGTCCTGCCCCGGGCACTCGTGCGGCCCGCCGCTGAACGCGAGGTGCGAGCGGTTGCCCTGCATGTTGGCGGCGAGGTCGGGCCGGACGACCGGGTCGACGTTGCCCGGCGCGATGCCCAGGATCAGGCCGTCGCCCGCACGGATGCGCTGACCGCCGAGCTGGGTGTCCTGCTTCGCGAAGTAGCCGACCATCGCGCTGAACGGCGGCTCGTCCCACAGGGACTGCTCGACCGCCTCGGGAACCGTCATCTGCCCGCCGCTGAGCTGCGCCCTGAAGCGCGGGTCGGTGAGGACCATCCGCACGACGTTCGCGATGAGGTTGGCGGTGGCCTCGTACGCGGCGATGAGCACCAGCCGCAGGTGCG
The DNA here is from genome assembly GCF_056432085.1 of Streptomyces sp. NPDC045678. Lineage (NCBI taxonomy): Bacteria > Bacillati > Actinomycetota > Actinomycetes > Kitasatosporales > Streptomycetaceae > Streptomyces > Streptomyces sp. NPDC045678. The sequence continues at coordinate 271,778 of NZ_JBWKJS010000007.1, read as the reverse complement.
CGGCGACCTCGTCGTCGGTGAGCTGTGCGGGATGGGCGATGAGGCTGCTGGTGAAGTCCTCCTCCAGGTTGGCGCGGCGCCGCGCCACCAGCCCCATCAGGACCTCCATCACGTACGCGTTGCTCGCGATGGCGGTCTCGGTGCCCTTGATCATGTCGCGGGCGGACTGCACCATCCGTTCGTTGTACTCCTCGGGCATGCCGAGGACGTGGCACATCACCATCATCGGCAGGTGCTCGGCGAACTGGCTGACGAGGTCGGCGCGGCCGTCCTGACAGAAGTCGTTGAGCAGGTGGTTCGTATAGCGGTTGATGTAGCGGCGGATGCCCCGGTGGTCGATGCCGGACATGGCGCCGGTGACCGCGCCGCGCAGCCGCTGGTGCTCGTCGCCCTCGACGAAGCTGCACATCGGCTGCCAGGTGAAGACGGGTGCGAGCGGGTGGTCGAGGCCCGCGCTGCCGTCCTGCACGGCCCGCCAGCTGCGCGAGTCGCGGGTGTACTGCGAGGGGGTGCGGACCATGTGGAGGTTCTCGCTGTGGCCGAGCACCACCCACATCGGCACGTCGTTGTGGATCAGCACGGGCGCGACCGGGCCGTGCTCGGCGCGCAGCTTCTCGTACAGGCCCGCGAGGTCGGCGTCCGCCTCGGGGCCGTAGATGCGGCGCAGACCGCCGGGGCCCAGGCCGTGGGCGGGGCAGCCGGGCGGTGCGGCACCGAGGTCGTCGGTGCCGGCCCAGGGGGAAGGGGGAGGGGTCGTCACGGTCGTCGCTCCGGATTTCGCTGAGGGGGGTGCGGGTGGCTGGGTACGGGCGGGGGCACGTCAGACGCGGGCCACGGTCAGGGAGTGGAGGTAGCGCATCAGGGTCATCAGGACGTCCCGGCTCGATTCCTTGCGGCGGGCGTCGCACGCCATGATCGGCACGATCGTCTCCAGGTCGAGGGCCCTGCGCAGGGTCTCGACCGGGTGGTGGGGCGCGTCCGGGAAGTCGTTGACGGCGACGACGAACGGCACGCCGCGCTCCTCCAGGCGGCCGATGACGTCGAAGCTGACCTCCAGGCGGCGGGTGTCGATGAGCACGACCGCGCCGAGCGCGCCCTCGAAGAGGCCGTTCCACAGGAACCAGAAGCGTTCCTGGCCGGGGGTCCCGAAGAGGTAGAGGACGAGTTCCTCGGAGATGCTGATGCGGCCGAAGTCCATCGCCACGGTGGTGGCCGTCTTGGATTCGGAGCCGTAGTTGTCGTCCACGCCGATGCCCGCCTGGGTCATCGTCTCCTCGGTGGTCAGCGGGCGGATCTCGCTCACCGACCCGACCATCGTCGTCTTGCCGACCCCGAACCCGCCCACGATCACGACCTTCACGGCGGCCGCGGCCGTGTGCGGCAGGACGTCCTCGCTGCGGGGCCCGGTGATGGTGTCCGTGTTCCTAGAGTTTCTGAAGTCCATGCATCACCGCTTCGAGGAGGGATCGGTCGGGGAGCGCGGAGCGGACGACGGGGGCGCGCGCCTGCACCAGGTCGGTCGCGAGTAACTCCGTCAGGACGACGGTGACGACGGAGAACGGCAGCGACATGTAGGCCGACAGCTCGGCGACGGACAGCGGCGTCGTGCACAGCCTCAGGACCGCCGAGTGTTCCGGCTGCGCCATCGGGGACGCCTCGCCCTGCGCGACGATCAGGGTGACGAGGTCGAGCGGTGCGCGCTCGGAGTCCTCGCCCGTGAGGATGTACAGCCGCTCGGGGTTCTCGGGGCTGCGCCGTTCCCGTTGGGGAGGTTCGCCCGGCGGCGGGACATCGCCCTGTTGCGGGCCGCGTGGGGAGTCTTGCGGAGGAGTCATACGGCCTGCCCGTCACGCCGGGGCGGGCTGGTCAGGTGCGCCCCGATGCGTACGACGAGGTCACGCATGCGGGTGCCGATGAGGCCCGCGTCGACGGTCTCGTCGGCGAGCACGGCGAGGTAGGCGCCCGCGCCCGCGGCCATCAGGTAGAAGTAGCCGCCGTTGATCTCGATGATGACCATCTTCATGCCGCCGTCGCTGTGCGGGATCTCGGTGGCGACGGCCGCGGCCAGGCTCTGCAGGCCGGCGCAGGCCGCGGCGATGCGGTCGGCCGCGTCGGGGTCGCCGCCGTAGCGCGCGATGCGCAGACCGTCCGCCGAGAGCACCACGATCTGCCTGGTCTGCGGCACTCCGTCGGCGAGCTCCTTCAGCATCCAGTCGAAGTTGGCGCGTTGCTGGATCACTGCCAGTCCCTCTCGTCGGCGCTGCCGTGGTTGTTCTGGGTCGTTCCTCGCGGAGGGTGGGAGCCGTCCGCGGCGGTTCCCTCCGCGGTGGCCGCGTGCGGGGGCAGCGGGTCGGGTTCGGCCGGGTCGCCCTTGACGCCCTTCATGAACGCCTCGATCCACAGGCCCGGTTCGGGTTCCTCCCGCTTGGGCGCCGCGGGGGGCGGTGCGGTGGCCGCGGCGTGGGCCTCGGCGACGCGCTGGGCCTCGGCCTCCTGGGCGTACCGCTCGGCGAGGGAGATCTTGACGCGGCTGCGGCGCTGCGGCAGGCCGCCGTCCGTCCATTCGGTGACCTCGGGGACGTCGTCCTCCATGGTCGCGGTGAGCGGGGAGCGCAGCGGCGGGCCCGCGGTGACGACGCGGGGCTTCTTGCGGCGGATGTTGCGGGCCGGCTCCTCGATGGTGCGGCCGCTGTTGTCGACGCGGGGCACGGCGGAGGCGCCGATGCCGTGCGCGAGGCCGGGCGCGGGCCCGGTGGTCATCATTTCGCGCGGCACGATGAGCACCGCGCGGACCCCGCCGTAGGCGGACTGCCGCAGGGAGACCTGGAGGTTGTACATCTGCGAGAGGCGGCCCACGACGGCCATGCCGAGGCGGGGCGTCTCACCGAGGTCGTTGAGGTCGATGCCGGCCTGGGCCTGCGCCAGCATGCGTTCGGCACGGGTCCGCGCCTCCTCGCTGAGGCTGACGCCGCCGTCCTCGATCTCGACGGCGATGCCGGTCTGCACCTCGACGGCGGTGACGTGCACCTTGGTCTGCGGGGGCGAGTACCGGGTGGCGTTGTCGAGGAGTTCGGCACAGGCGTGGATGAGCGGTTCGACGGAGGTGCCGAGGATCGCGACGTCGGCGATCGAGTGCAGTTCCACGCGCGGGTAGTCGAGGATGCGGGACATCGCGCCGCGCAGCACGCTGAACAGCGGTACGGGCTTGGGCCACTGGCGGCCCGGGCGCGCGCCGCCGAGCACCGCGATGGAGTCGGCGAGCCTGCCGATCAGCGCGGTGCCGTGGTCGATGCGCAGCAGGTCGTCGAAGACCTCGGGGTTGCGTCCGTGGAACTCCTCCATCTCGCGGAGTTCAGCGGCCTGCTGGTGGACGATCGACTGGACGCGCCGGGCGATGTTCACGAAGGCGCGCTGCGCGGATTCACGCATCGCTTCCTCGCGGTCCAGCATTTCGAGGACGGAGCGCAGCAAGTCGCGCTGCGATGCGGGGAGTTCGCTGTAGACCTCGTTCTTGTCGACGACGTTGCGGATGACTTCCGCGGGCGATTCGCCCTGCCGCAGCCGCCAGAGCGCGTCGGGCAGGAGCTCCCTGCCCAGGCGCACGGTCTCGTCGTCGTGGGATGCGATGCGCCGTTCGAGGAAGGCGAGCCGCTGTGCGTACTGCGTGCGCTGCCCCCGGATGGTCCGGCCGCGGCGCACCGCTTCGGCGCCGACCGCGATGACCATGAGGGTCGCGACGGCGCCGCACCAGGTGACGGCGGGCCGGGCCGGCGGTGCGACCGAGGCGACGGCGGCTCCGGTCGCCGCCGCCATCAGCATGGCGGGCAGCAACAACACGCGCGCGTAAGGGACTTCTCGGCCACCGGGAGGCGATTGAACACTCACCATGTATGCCCTCTGAACACTCGTCTTGGGGGGATGTGACGTCTGGGGGAACGACAGAACATAGGGGGGATGACGAAACGTACGATCGAAAGTTTTGGGAACAAGCGCGCGAATCAGTCGCAACTCGTTCAACTCGCCGCGCTCCGGGCGAGCTTAGTCCGCCGGAATCATCGTCGAGTCATATTCGGCAACCCTCTGCAGAGGGCCCGCCGGGAGGCATACACTCTGCCCTTTTGCACAGCTGGCGACTGTTCGAACACATGGAGTGACGCCTCGAAAACGTCGTGAACGCCGAACGGGCGCGCCCCACGACCGACTTGGTCGAGGAACGCGCCCGTGGCGCGGCAGGGGCCGGACTCAGCCCACCGAGCTGTACGCCACCACACCCCGCAGGAGCTGATCGACGGCCTTGCGGGCGTTCTTCGCGACCGTGCTGCCCTCGCGGGGAGCCGCGGCCGAGATCTGCCCGAGGACGTCGATGACCTGCTTGCACCAGCGCACGAAGTCACCGGCCGGCATCTCCGCCTCGCGCAGCACCTCGTCAAGGCCCTTGTCGTTGGCCCACATGTACGCAGCCCAGGCGAAGCCGAGGTCGGGCTCCCGCTGGCCGACGCCCTCCGTCTGACTGATCTTGAACTCTTCCTCAAGACCGTCGAGACGGCCCCAGATGCGCACCATCTCGCCGAGCGCCGCCTTCGCCGCGCCGGACGGCACCTTGGGAGCCAGCGCGTCGTCCCCGACCCGCGACTCGTACACCAACGCCGAGACGCACGCGGCCAGTTCGGCCGGGCTGAGCCCCTCCCACACGCCGGCCCGCAGGCACTCACTGGCCAGCAGATCCAGCTCCCCGTACAACCGGGCGAGCCGCTTGCCGTGCTCGGTGACCTCGTCGCCCCGCAGATAGTCGAGCTCGGTCAGGAGCGCGACGATCCGGTCGAAGGTGCGGGCGATCGTGTTCGTACGCCCCTCGATGCGGCGCTCCAGCTGCGAGGTGTCGCGCTTGAGGCGGTGGTACCGCTCGGCCCAGCGCGCGTGGTCCTCGCGCTCGTCGCAGCCGTGGCAGGGGTGCGCGCGCAGCTCCGCGCGCAGGCGGGCGATCTCCTGGTCGTCGGCGGCCGTCGCGCGGCCCTTGCGGTGCCGTTCCGGGACGATGTGCCCGGCCTTGGTGCGCAGCGCGGACGCCAGATCCCTGCGGGACTGCGGGGAGCGCGCGTTGAACGACTTCGGAATGCGCATCCGCTCGAGCACCTCGACCGGCACCGGGAAGTCCATGGCCGCGAGCCGCTTGACCTGCCGCTCGGCCGTGAGGACCAGCGGGCGCGGCCCGTCGACGTGGTCGAACCCGCGGTGGCCGTTGGCCCGCCCCGCGGGCAGCCCCGGGTCGAGGACGAGCGCCAGGCCCGCGTACTTCCCCGTGGGCACGTGGATGACGTCCCCCGGCTTCAGCTTCTCCAGAGCGGCGGCAGCGGCGGCCCTGCGCTGGGCCGCGCCCTGCTTGGCGAGCTCGTTCTCCCGGTCCTTCAACTCGCGGCGCAGTCGCGCGTACTCGTCGAAGTCGCCCAAGTGGCAGGTCATGGAGGCCTTGTAGCCCTCGAGGCCTGCTTCGTTCTTCTGCACCTGCCGGGAGATGCCGACGACCGACTTGTCGGCCTGGAACTGCGCGAACGACGTCTCCAGGAGCTCGCGCGAACGGTGCCGCCCGAACTGCTCGACCAGGTTCACCGCCATGTTGTACGACGGCTTGAAGCTGGACCGCAGCGGATACGTGCGCGTGCCCGCGAGGCCCGCCAGATGCTCGGGGCTCATGGCGCGCTGCCAGAGCACCACCGCGTGCCCCTCCACGTCGATGCCACGACGCCCGGCACGGCCCGTCAACTGCGTGTACTCACCCGGGGTGATGTCGGCGTGCTGCTCGCCGTTCCACTTGACGAGCTTCTCCAACACCACACTGCGGGCAGGCATGTTGATGCCCAGCGCGAGGGTCTCGGTGGCGAAGACGGCCTTGACCAGGCCGCGCACGAACAGCTCCTCGACGACCTCCTTGAAGGTCGGCAGCATGCCCGCGTGGTGCGCCGCGATGCCGCGCTCCAGGCCCTCCAGCCATTCGTAGTAGCCAAGGACGTGGAGGTCCTCGTTCGGGATCGAGGACGTGCGCTCCTCGACGATCCCGCGGACCGTCATCCGCGCCTCGTCGTCGTTCAGCCTGAGCCCCGCGTACAGACACTGCTGGACCGCGGCCTCGCAGGCGGCCCGGCTGAAGATGAACGTGATGGCGGGCAGCAGACCCTCGGCGTCGAGCCGCTCGATGACCTCGGGCCGGCCCGGCGTCCAGATCCGCGACCGCTGCCGGCGCTCCCGCTCGCGGTCGGCCTCGCGGACCATCTTGCCCTTGCGGCGGTCGCGCGGGTTGTACGACCGGCTGGCCTCCATCCGCGCCATGCGTGTCAGGTCGGGGTTGACCGCCTTCCGCCGGCCCTCGCCCTCCTCGAAGAGGTCGTACATCCGGCGCCCGGCGAGCACGTGCTGGAACAGCGGCACGGGCCGGTGCTCGGAGACGATCACCTCGGTGTCGCCGCGGACCGTGTCGAGCCAGTCGCCGAACTCCTCGGCGTTCGACACCGTGGCCGACAGGGAGACCAGCGTCACCGACTCCTGGAGGTGGATGATCACTTCCTCCCAGACGGCGCCGCGGAAGCGGTCGGAGAGGTAGTGCACCTCGTCCATGACCACATAGCCGAGGTTCAGCAGCGACTGAGAGCCCGAATACAGCATGTTCCGCAGGACTTCGGTGGTCATGACGACCACCGGGGCGTCGCTGTTGACGCTGTTGTCGCCGGTGAGCAGGCCGACCTTGTCCGCGCCGTACCGCTTGGCGAGGTCGGAGTACTTCTGGTTGGAGAGCGCCTTGATCGGCGTGGTGTAGAAACACTTCTTGCCCTGCAGCAGGGCGAGGTGCACGGCGAACTCGCCGACGATCGTCTTGCCCGAGCCCGTGGGGGCGGCCACGAGCACGCCCTTGCCCGCCTCCAGCGCCTGGCACGCCTCGATCTGAAAGGGGTCGAGGCCGAATTCGTACATCTCGCGGAAGGACGCGAGTGCGGTGGCCTGCTCGGCAGCGCGCTTGCGCGCCGCCGCGTACCGCTCGGCCGGTGAGAGGTCCTCTGTCATCGTGCTTTCGAGACTACCGGCCACCACTGACAACGGACGATCATTATTGAAACGGGGGCGGAACGTGCCAGCTCACACGGCGTGCGCCGCGGCGCTCACGGCCCGAGGACGCGCACGGCTCCCGGCACGCACTCCGCGGTCAGCGGCAGCGCGCCGAGCGGTTCCCCGTCCGCGTAGCCCGTGATGCCGGGTGCGGCCAGCTCGACCCGGGCCGCGCGGTGCACGCTGACCTTCGGATGGTCGAGGTGCGTTCCCCTGTAGACCCGCGGGAAGACCTTGAGGAGCGTCGTCCGGCTGCAGTCGCCGACCACGGTGACATCGAAAAGACCGTCGCTCATGTCGGCCCCGGCGCAGATCCGCATGCCGCCGCCGTACGACGTTCCGTTGCCGACCGCGACGAGCGTGGCCTCGACCTCGTGGACGCCGCCGTCCAGCGTGATGCGGTACGGGATCGGGCGGAACGCCGCCAGCTCCGCGACCATCGCCAGGTCGTACTTGAAGCGCCCGGTGGGCCACCGCATCCGGTTGCCGCGGTCGTTGACCCGCGAGTCGAAGCCGGAGGCGAGCACGGTCCCGAACCACGTCCCGCCGACCCTCCCCAGGTCGACGTCACGCGCGCGTGCCCCCTTCAACGCCTCGGCGACGAGCTGCCCGGCGGCGGCGGGCTCGCGCACGGGCAGGCCGAGGGCCCGCGCGAAGTCGTTGCCGGTCCCCACGGCGATCACGCCCAGCGGGGTGCGCGTCCCGGCGACCGCCTGCAGCGCGAGGCTCACCATGCCGTCGCCGCCGACGGCTATGAGCGCCCCCGTGCCGCCCTCGACGGCCGCACGGGCCCGCCGCAGCGCGTCGGGGGCGTCCTCACCGATGACCGTTCGCACGGAGAAGCCCCGGGCCCGCAGAGCGGAAGCGGCCGGCTGCGCCGCGTGAGCGCCCCGGCCGCGGCCCGCGGTGGGATTGACGAAGAGGGTGATGTCGCTGGTCACTAGGGGTCCCCCCGGACGGAGTGTGAGGGAGGACCCTACAAGATCAGGTCACGTCGTCGAAACCGTTCACCCGCTGGTCGCTCCGCCCGGTGCCCGCCTGCTCGGGCAGCGCCCGGGGCGGCCGCACCGACTCGACGTCGCCGACGGCCTGCGGTGTCAGGTCGAGGTCGGACGCCTCGTCGTCGTCGAGCTCGGCGTCGGGGTCGTTGCGACGGCGGCGCTTGTCGTTGAGGAACGAGATGCCGACCGCGATGAAGTACAGGACGACGATCGGGCCCGCGAGCGCGATCATGCCGACCGGGTCGGTCGTCGGGGTCGCCACCGCGCCGAAGATGAAGACACCCATGACGACGCCGCGCCACCAGGTGAGCATGCGGCGGCCGGTCACCACGCCCGTCATGTTCAGCATCACAAGGAGCAGCGGGAGCTCGAACGAGGCACCGAAGACGAGGACCATCCTGACGGTGAAGTCGAGGATCTTGTCCATCGGCAGCAGGTTCGCCGCGCCGTCGGGCGTGATGCCGAGCAGGACGCGCATGCTGACGGGGAGGATCGTGTAGGCCAGCCAGGCGCCTCCGAAGAAGAGCGGCACGGCGGCGGAGACGAACCAGTACGTGTACTTGCGCTCGTTCTTGTGCAGTCCCGGCGCGACGAACGCCCACAGCTGGTACAGCCAGACCGGGCTGGAGACGATTATGCCGACCATGAGGCTGACCTTCACCGTGGTGGTGAAGGGCGAGAGCAGGTCGTTGAAGGTCACGGTCGCGCAGTGGCCACCGGTCTGCTTCATGCCCGGCTCGCAGCGCGGCACGGGATCAGCCAGGAACTCCATCAGCTCCTGGCTGTAGAACGCCGCCACGATCGACACGACCGTGATGGCGAGGAGCCCCTTGGCGAGCCGGTTGCGGAGCTCGCGAAGGTGCTCCGCGAGGGACATCCGCCCCTCGGGGTCCTTCTCCTTCTTGCGGGCAGACTTGAGCAACCCACGTCCTCATCTCGTGCGGCAGGCCGGCCGTCGGCGCCGGCCTTGGATCAGCGCTGCGTCGTACGGTCGGTCGGCTCGGTGACCGGGCGCGAGCTGGTCACGTCGCCGGGGGCAGCCTGAATCGTGCGCTTCTGGACGGCCGGGTCGCTCGGCGGGTCGGCCGGAGCGGCGGTGTCGTCCTTGCTCTCGGACTTCATGGCCTTGGCCTCGCTCTTGAGGATGCGGGCCGACTTGCCGAGGGAGCGCGCCATGTCGGGCAGCTTCTTGGCACCGAAGAGCAGGACGATGACGACGAGGATGAGGATGATCTCGGTGGGGCCGAGCCTACCCATAGCTGTTTACCTTCTTCACCGAGGCGACAGGAGTCTGGTTGCTCGGCAGACCGGACATATATCCGATCTCCCGCGCTGGCAGCGATCGTAACCCCCCGGGGTAAACGCTCGGCAATCCCCGCGCATACTCCGAGTACGGCCCCCGCCTCGATCCCGGGCCGTATTCGCAGCGTACCCGTCCACCTCGGGGAGTTGACAGGCCGCGGACGCTAAAGAGCCCCGCGGCCCGCACGGGCCACACCGGCCGCTGCCCTCTCCAGGTCCTCCGCCGCCCGGTTGATCTGCCGTGTGGTCTCGGTCACTTGACGAGCCAGACGCTGTGCCTCCACAAACACCTTGATCGCCAGTACGCCGAGGACGGCGAGGCCCAAGAAGCCCGCCGCGATCGCGAGCATCGCCCAGAACATGCGCCGAGCCTAGACGGTCGAGTGCAGGCGCAGCGTCCGCACCCCACCACCGGTGAGGAGTTCGACGATCCGCTCCCCCGCGGGCTTGCGCACCGCGGCCTCGCACTCCGGGCACGTGAACGAGTAGAAGGTGGTGCGGGCGCTCGCGCCGATCGCGAGACGCAGCGCGCCCGCGGACAGCTCGAAGCGGGCACGGCAGTCGGGGCAGGCGGCCGTGAAGAGGACGGGGGCGGCGGCCGGCCGCGGCTGCGACGGCACCCCCGGAAGTCCGGACATCGTCGGTGTGCTCAACGCCCCGCCTCCTGACCGTCGTGTTCCTCGTACGCCGCCGGTTCCCGCTCGTACGCGTCGAGGGCCTCGCGGGCCGCCTCCCGCGCACTGTCGGCGAGCTGGGCCGGGGACACGATCCGCCCGTCCCTGCCGAGCCGCAGCGCGAGCCGCCGCAGCGAGGTGGGGTCCGGCGTGCGCAACGTGATCCGCAGGCCGCCGTCAGGCAGCTCCTCGGCGCTGTCGTGCGGGTAGTACTCGGCGACCCAGCGGCCGCCGGGGCCGACCTCGACGACGACCTCGGGGTCTTCGGCGGCGGGCTGCACCAGTCCTTCGGAGAGGTCGCGCAGCTCCACCTCGGGCGGCGCGGACGGCTCGTCCAGGATCTTGATCTCGGCGACCCGGTCCAGGCGGAAGGTGCGCCTGGCCTCGGAGCGGCGGCACCACGCCTCTACGTAGGTGTGGCCGACGCTCACCAGCCGGATCGGGTCGATCTCCCGCTCGGTGAGTTCGTCGCGCGCCGGCGAGTAGTAGCGGATCCAGAGCCTGCGCCGCTCGGAGATGGCCCGGTCGACGTCGGCGAAGACGCCGCCCTCGGACTCGAACGTCACCGAAAGTCGGGAGCTGGCGCCCGCCGCCTCACCGGCCGCGGTCTCCAGCTTCGCGGTGGCGCGCAGCAGCGCGAGGCGGTCGCTCTCGCGCAGGCCGGGCAGTGTGGACACGGCGCGGGCCGCCACCAGCAGGGCGGTCGCCTCGTCGGCGGCGAGCCGCAGCGGCGCCGCCACGTCGTCGGGGTTGTGCCACCAGATGCGGTCGCCGTCGGTGTCGATGTCCAGGAGGTCACCGCCGCGGAAGCTGGTGCCGCACAGCGGCAGCACGTCGAGGTCGGAGATCAGCTCGTCCGTGGTGATCCCGAAGGCACGGGCGACGTCGCCGACGTGCGCTCCGGGGCGCTCACGCAGATAGGTCACCAGCGACAGCATCCGCCGCGTCTGGTCGATGGCGTTCGAGGCCATTGCTCTCCGCTCCCCCTCAGCCCTTGGCCACGGCACGCAGCCGGTCCACGACGTCGGCCCGCAGCTCGGCGGGCTCGAGGACCACCACATCGGGCCCGAACTCCACCAGCCACGCGTCGAGGCCGTGGCCGTACGGAATCTCCAACTCGTCCCACCCGTCGTCGCCCTTCCGCGCCGCGACGGCCTTGGCGCGCAGCGGGTAGCCGGCGTCCGTGCGCAGCCGGATCAGGGCGGTGCGGTCGGCGGTCTCCCCCGCCCAGCTCGCGACGGTCTCGCGGACCGTGACGACGTCCGGGACGTCGGCGGTGTACTTCCCCGCGCGGGCCCGCACCTTCCCGGTGATGCGGGAGAGCCGGAACACGCGCTCGGCGCCCCGGTCCCTGTCCCAGCCCGCCAGGTACCAGTGGCCGCGCCAGCACTCCAGGGCCCACGGCTCGACGTGGCGCTGCTCGGGCCGGGCCGCGGTGGCCTTGCGGTAGTCGAAGACGACGGGACGACGGTCCCGGCAGGCGAGCATCAACGGCTCGAAGGACGCCTCGTGCGCGGGGATCCGAGGCTCCAGGGCGCCGTGCCCCCCGTACGGGTCGACGTCCTCGGGCAGTCCGGCGGCGCGCAGCTTCTGCAGGGCGCCGCTGGCGGCGCCGGCGAGGCGGGCCTGCTGCCAGACCTTCGCGGCCAGGCCGAGCGCCGCGGCCTCCTCGGCGTCCAGGGTGATGGCGGGCAGGCGGTTGCTGTCGCGGCGGGCGAGGTAGCCGACCTCCCCCTCGAGGTTCTCCACGGTCTCGATGACCAGACCGAGCTCGCGCAGATCGTCCTTGTCGCGCTCGAACATCCGGTTGAAGCTGTCGTCGGACCCCGCCTCCAGATAGGCCTCGATCGACTCACGCAGCTCCCGCTTGCTGAGCGGCCGCCGGGTCCCGAGCAGGCACAGCGCAAGGTTCATCAGCCGCTCGGCCTTGGCAATGGCCATCGACGCCCTTTCTCGGCTGTTCAGATTGTGCTTCCGACCGATGACCGTACCGCCCCGGGGTGTCCGGGCAAAAGCCGAGGGCCCATGCCGGACAGGCATGGACCCTCGGCGAAAGGATCAGGTCACAGACGTCCTCAGACGGAGACCAGATCGCAGACGAAGATCAGCGTCTCGCCGGGGGCGATGCGGCCGCCACCGGCGCCGCGGTCGCCGTACGCGAGGTGGGCCGGGATGGTCAGCTCACGCCGGCCACCGACCTTCATGCCCTGCACGCCCTGGTCCCAGCCGGAGATGACCTGACCGGCACCGAGCTGGAACTCCAGCGGGTTGCCGCGGTTCCAGCTCGCGTCGAACTCCTCGCCCGTGCTGAAGGCGACGCCCACGTAGTGGACCTTGACGAAGTCGCCCGCCTTGGCGACCGCCCCGTCACCCTCCCAGATGTCCTTGATCTGAAGCTCGGCCGGCGGCTCGCCGACCGGGAAGTCGACCTCGGGCTTGTCAATGCTCACGAAAATGCTCCTGCTTTGATACGAAAGGTCAGCGCGGACAGTCTTACATCCCTGAGGACGTCACATCTTCGCCAGGATGTCCACGGTGAAGATCAGGGTGGAGTCCTTCTTGATGGAGCTGCCCTGCGGCGGCTGGTCCCCGTACCCCAGCTCCGGCGGGATCACGATGAGGACGCGGCTGCCGACCTTCTTCCCGGTCAGACCCTGCGCCCAGCCCTTGACGACCTGCGCCAGCTGGAACGACGCGAGCTGCTTGCGCTTGTACGAGGAGTCGAACTCCTTGCCGTCGGCCCACAGCACGCCCTTGTACTGGCACAGGAGGCTGTCGGTCTCCTTGACCTCGTCGCCGTCGCCCTCCAGGACGTACGACGCGACGAGCTTCTTCGGCGCGGCCGTCTTCGGAACGTCGACGGAAGGAGCCTTGCCGTCGGTGTTCGTGCCGACCTTGGGCAGGTCCTTGTTGGACTGCGCCACCTCCTTGCCCTTCGCGGAGCTGGTGGCGGAGAAGGTGCCCACGAGGTCGACGACGAACACGAGGGTGTCCGAGCCCTTGATGCCGGCCTGCTTGTTGCCCTCCTCGCCATACCCCATCTTCGGGGGGATGGCGAGCTCCACACGGCTGTCGAGCTTCTTGCCGACGAGCGCCTGGTCCCAGCCGGGGATGACCTGACCGGTGCCGATCGGGAAGACCGTGGGGTTCCCGCGGTCGTACGAGTTGTCGAAGACCTTGCCCGTCGCCCAGATCTGGCCGAGGTAGTTGGCCTGCAGATAGTCGCCCTTGACGACCTCCTTGCCCTTGCCCTCGATGAGGGTCTTCACGGCGAGGTCGGAGGACGGCTTGCCCGAGCCCTTGGCGACGGTCGGCTTCTCACCGAACTTCGTACCCTTCGTGATCTCGGGCAGCGGCCCGTCCACGATCTTCGCGGTCGGCGGCGCCGACGTGGCGTTGGTCGGGCTGTCACTGGGCTTGGACTTGGCCTTGTCGGCCTTGTCGTCACCACAGCCTGCCAGCGTGAGCAGGCCGGCCGGGACGGCAAGAAGAAGTGAGCGTCGGCGCACGGTGGGGGCCTCGTATCGGTCGATCTTGTGGGTTGGCGTGCGCGCAACTCTACGGCGTGAGAAGGGCGCCGCACGAGGAACGTACGGCGCCCGTGTTGCGTTCCCGCAACGCCACACAGGACGTTGGGGCCACATGGGTCACATGCCGGCGATCAGCTTCTCCACCCGGTCGTCCACGGACCGGAAGGGGTCCTTGCACAACACCGTGCGCTGTGCCTGGTCGTTGAGCTTGAGATGGACCCAGTCCACCGTGAAGTCACGGCGCTGCTCCTGGGCCCGCCGGATGAAGTCGCCACGCAGCCGCGCCCGGGTCGTCTGCGGCGGCACCGACTTGCCCTCGAAGATCTTCAAGTCGTTGCAGATCCGGGCGGCTTGCCCCTTCTTCTCCAGGAGGTAGTACAGCCCCCGCCGACGGTGGATGTCGTGGTACGCGAGGTCTATCTGCGCCACCCGCGGATGCGACATGGTCATGTTGTTCTTCGCCCGGTACCGCTCGATGAGCTTGTACTTCATGACCCAGTCGATCTCGGTGCCGATGCGGTCGAGGTCCTCCGACTCGATCGCGTCCAGCGTGCGGCCCCACAGCTCCAGGACCTGCTCGACGGTGCCCGTGCGGATGCCCCGCCGGTCGACGAAGTCCACCGCCTTCTCGTAGTACTCGCGCTGCACCTCGAGAGCCGAGGCCTCACGGCCGCTGGCCAGACGCACCTTGCGGCGGCCCGTGATGTCGTGCGACACCTCACGGATGGCCCTGATCGGGTTCTCCAGAGTGAGGTCCCGCATGACCGTGCCCGCCTCGATCATGCGCAGCACCAGATCGGTGGCGCCGACCTTGAGCAGCATGGTCGTCTCGGACATGTTCGAGTCACCCACGATGACGTGGAGCCTGCGATACCGCTCGGCGTCCGCGTGCGGTTCGTCGCGGGTGTTGATGATCGGCCGGGAACGGGTGGTCGCGGAGGACACCCCTTCCCAGATGTGCTCGGCACGCTGACTCACGCAGTACACGGCGCCGCGCGGAGTCTGCAGCACCTTGCCCGCGCCGCACAGCAGCTGCCGGGTGACGAGGAACGGGATGAGGATGTCCGCGAGCCGGGAGAACTCCCCGTGACGGGCCACCAGATAGTTCTCGTGGCACCCGTAGGAGTTTCCCGCCGAATCGGTGTTGTTCTTGAAAAGATAGACGTCGCCCGCGATTCCCTCCTCGTGCAGGCGGCGCTCGGCGTCGACGAGCAGGCCTTCCAGAATGCGCTCACCGGCTTTGTCGTGGGTGACCAGCTCGGTCACGTTGTCACATTCCGGTGTCGCATATTCCGGATGTGATCCCACGTCAAGATAGAGGCGGGCGCCGTTCCGCAGAAAGACGTTGCTGCTGCGGCCCCATGACACAACACGGCGGAAGAGGTAGCGCGCCACCTCGTCAGGCGACAGACGGCGCTGTCCCCTGAACGTGCATGTGACGCCGTACTCGTTCTCCAGCCCGAAAATGCGGCGGTCCATGACTGAACATTACGCCTGATGCGGGGCACTGAAACCGGGTTCGGCAGCACCGTTTCGATCATTTTCCGATGAACCCGCAACAACCCCCGAATCTCCGGCCGCTACGAGTACCCGCGCCGTCGCCAGCAGAACCACCAACGCGGCCACTCCGGCCAGCCCCGGCACCGCGAACCCCCACGCCGTCCCGCCCCACTCGACCACCGGACCCGCCACCGCCGTCCCCAACGACGCCCCCACCGTGAACGTCGTCACCAACCACGAGAACGCCTCCGTCACCGTCCCACGCGGAGCATGCCGGTCCACGATGATGAACGCACACGCGAGCGCCGGCGCGAGAAACACACCCGCGAGCGCCGTCAACGCCGTCATGGCGACCGCCCCCGGAGTGAGCGTCAGCGGCCAGTAGAAGACAGCCAGCAGCGCCACCAGAACACTCAACCGCCTCTCCGGCACACCACTCCACTGCCGCGCCCCGTAGACGGACCCGCCCACCAGCGCACCGAGCCCGAGCGCCGCCATCATCCACCCGTACACCGCGTCGCCGCCGTTCCCATCCGCGTACGACACCCCCGCGACCGTGATGGAACCCAGCGCCATCCCGATGAACAGGAACGCGCCGAGGAGCGCGAGCAGACCGCGCGAGCGCAGCGCCCCGAGCCAATGCGCCTCCCTGGGCGCCGAACGCCACGCGCGCGAGGGCCGGGACACCACTACGGAGAGGGCACCCAGCACACCCACCACGTTCACGACGAGCAGCGCCGCCCGCTCATCCCACAGCGCCACACATCCGGTCACCAGCAACGGGCCGACGGTGAACATCACTTCCTGGGCTATCGCGTCCATCGCGTACGCGGTGTGGACCTGCTCCTCCTTGCCGAGGACGCTCGGCCACAGGGCCCGCAGACCACCCTCCAGAGGCGGCGTGAACAGCCCCGCGACCGCCACCGCCCCATAGGCGAGCGCCAGCTGATCCGGCCCCGTGAAGGCGAACAGCGCCATACCGAGCGCGGAGAGCAGCGCGGCGGGCAACTGGACACGCGGCTGTCCGTGCAGGTCGACCAGGCGCCCGAGCAGCGGCTGACCGACCGCGTTCGCCACGCCGTACACCGCCGCGAGCGCACCCGCCAGGCTGTACGTGCCGCCCTCGGCCCGGATGAACAGCACGATCGCGATCGCCGCCGTCGCGTTCGGCAGCCGGCCCACCAGCGTCCCGGCCAGCAGCCGCGTCGCATACCGCGTCCGGAGGATCTCCGCGTATCCCGCAGCCATGCTCTCCCACCCTCCCCCCGCACCGCCGAGCCGGGGTTTTACGTATAACGTCCGGCGTCATACGTACCATGAGCCCAGTCCGCGGGTCCACCGCAATCCCGCAGCACGGACCAACCCCGCACCGCGGACACAAGCCGGGAGGCGACAGTGACCGGACCACTACAGGAAGCCGGGGCCCCACGCCCCACCAGCCGCGACGTCGCCCGCGCAGCCGGCGTCTCCCAAGCCACCGTCTCCCTCGTACTCGGCGACAAATGGCGCGGCCGCGTCGCCGAACCCACCGCCCAACGCGTCCGCACCGCCGCACGCGAACTCGGCTACCGCCCCAACCTCGCCGCCCGCAACCTCCGCCTCGGCCGCACCAGAACAGCACTCCTCGTCGTCCCCGAACTCACCAACGAGTTCTTCGCCCACGTCTACACCGGCGTCGCCCGCATCGCCGCCCGCCACGGCTTCGGCGTCGTCCTCTACCCCTCCCCCGACGGCATCGGCCCCGCCCGCGACCCCTTCGCCTCCGCCCGCGCATCCCTCGACGGCGTCCTCGCCTCCTCCATGGCCTCCGACGCCCTCGCCACCATCCGCGGCGACGACCTCCCCCTCGTCATGCTCGACAGCGACCCCGCGGGCAGCCTCGGCGCCGCCACCGTCAACCTCGACCTCGCCGACGGCATGCGCCAAGTCACCGAACACCTCCTCACCCTCGGCCACCGCGACTTCCTCCACCTCGCCGCCGACGTCGACTCCTGGACCTTCGACGTACGCGCCGAAGCGTTCGCCCGCACCCTGCGCGGCACCCACACCGCCGTACGCCGCGTCGCCGCCCCACTCAACGTCGAAGGCGCCCGCGCCGTCGCCGAAGCCGCCCTCTCCGGACCCGGCCCCCGCCCCACCGCCGTCGTCTGCGACGACGACTTCCTCTCCGCCGGCGCCTGCAAAGCAGCACGACGGCTCGGCCTGCGCGTCCCCGAGGACGTCTCCGTCACCGGCTTCGACGACCTCACCCTCGCAACCGCCGTCGAACCCGAACTGACCACCGTCCGGCTCCCCGCCGAACGCTTCGGAGAACGCGCCATGGAATCCCTCGTCGCCGTCCTCGAGGGCCGCGAACCGGACGCCACACCCCTCCCCGTCGAACTGGTCGTCCGCGGCTCCACCGGCCCCGCACACTGACCCAGCACATGAAAAAGCGCCCCGCGCCCCGGCCCTCAGGCCGGAACGCGGGGCGCACGCCCGCACGGACTACTCGATGTCGCCGCCCGACTTCGGCACCGACCCCGCATCCCCATCCGTGTCCGTCGGCGCATCCGTCGCACCGCCCTCATCGAGCAGCCGCGACAACTGCCGACCCACGATCCGCTTGAACTTCCGCTTCTGAGGCCGCGTCCGGTCCAGAACCGCCACCTCCAGCCGCTCCGCGGGAATCTCCCGCTCACTGCCATTGGTGTCGCGGGACAACGCCTGCACCGCGAGCTTCAGCGCCTCCGCCAACGTCATCCCGTCCTGATGACGCTGATCCAGATAGCTGCTGATCTGCTCGGCGTTACCACCGACCGCGACCGAACCGTGCTCATCCACGATCGACCCGTCGTGCGGCAGCCGATAGATCTGGTCACCGTCCGGCGTCGTACCGACCTCGGCGACGACCAGCTCCACCTCGTACGGCTTCTCCGCGTTGCTGGAGAAGATCGTGCCGAGCGTCTGCGCGTACACGTTCGCCAGACCACGAGCCGTCACATCGTCACGGTCGTACGTGTAACCACGAAGATCGGCGTAACGCACACCACCGATCCGCAGATTCTCGTACTCGTTGTACTTACCGGCGGCCGCGAAGCCGATCCGGTCATAGATCTCGCTGAACTTGTGCAGCGCACGGGACGGGTTCTCGCCGACGAACACGATGCCATCGGCAAACTGCATCACGACAAGGCTGCGGCCACGGGCGATGCCCTTCCGGGCGTATTCCGCCCGGTCGGCCATGGCCTGCTGGGGTGAGACATAGAACGGCGTCGACACCGGATCCGTCCCTTTCTGTCAAAAAACTTCAGTCAGTGGCGAATTCGGAACGCTCAGAGCAACGCGGCCCGCGGACCGTCCGGCTGCTCCAGACGCTTCTCCAGGATCGAACGCGCAATGGCCGACGACTCGTCATCCGTCAGCCTGCGGAACCCCTCGTCGGAAATCACCGTGACGATGGGATAGATACGCCGCGCCACGTCAGGACCACCCGTCGCCGAGTCGTCGTCCGCCGCGTCGTACAACGCCTGAACGACCAGCGTCGTCGCCTGCTCCTCCGTCAGACCGTCGTGGTAGAGCTTCTTCATCGCACCGCGCGCGAAGACCGAACCCGAACCGGTCGCCGCGAAACCGTGCTCCTCCGAACGCCCACCCGTGACGTCGTACGAGAAGATACGACCCTTCTCGCGGTCCACGTCGTACCCCGCGAAGAGCGGCACCACGGCGAGACCCTGCATGGCCATGCCGAGGTTACTGCGGATCATCGTGGAGAGCCGGTTCGCCTTGCCCTCCAGCGAAAGCGTGGCCCCCTCCACCTTCTCGAAGTGCTCCAGCTCCAACTGGAAGAGCTTCACCATCTCCACGGCCAGACCCGCCGTACCGGCGATGCCCACCGCCGAGTACTCATCGGCCGGGAACACCTTCTCGATGTCGCGCTGCGCGATGACGTTGCCCATCGTCGCCCGCCGGTCGCCGGCGAGGACGACACCGCCGGGGAACGTCACGGCCACGATCGTCGTGCCGTGCGGCGCCTCGATCACGCCCTGCGTGGGCGGCAGTTGACGGTTGCCCGGCAGGATCTCGGGCTGGTGCTCGGACAGGAAGTCCATGAACGACGACGAACCAGGCGTCAGGAAGGCAGCCGGTAGACGCCCGGTGCTACGAGGATTGGCTTCCACGAGTTTCCTTCCAGGTAAGCGGTGGCTCGGCGGGTCTTGTCGGGGTCGTCCCCCAACTTGCCGATGCCCGAATTGCAGTTGAAGCACAGTACGCCTCGGACTTTACCCGTCTCATGGCAGTGATCCACATGGACTGCGGGGGCACTGAGGCAGATCACGCAGAGCCCCCTTTGCGAGGCGATCATCTCGTCGCGTTCGGCTTCGGTCATGCCGTACTGCCGCTTCAGGTGCCCCTCCCGCCCCTGGATGGCCCGGCACGCCTTGCAGCGCGTCGACAAGCCATCCGAGGCGGTCGTGTTCCGGTGCCACTCACCGTGAGGCTTGATCTCGCCGCAAGTGCGGCACAGCTTGCGCCCTGCGGGTACCTCGACCTTTTCGCGCACGGTCTTGCCCAGCGCCGCCCTGCGGCGGCGGTAATGCGCGGCGCTGTACTCCGCCACGCACTCCCGGCAACGCGTCTGAAGTCCATCACGCCGATTCCTGTCAGCCGCGAAGCACTCTGTTGCCAGCGTCCGCCCACAGCCCGCGCAGCACTTTCGAACTCCAGAATCGGACATACCTGTCATTGTCCGCCTTTTTGCACGAAACTCCGCACGAAGTCCTCGGCATTTTCCTCGAGTACATCGTCAATTTCGTCAAGAACCGAGTCGACGTCGTCGCTCAGCTTTTCCTGCCGCTCCTTGAGGTCCTCCGAAGCCTGCGCGTCCTGCGTCTGCTCCTCGGTCTCCTCGGTGGGACGCGTCGCCTTCTGCTGTCCGCCGCCGGTGTCCTTGGTCGCCATCTACCTCACCCCGCTCGCTCGGTTAGACGTTCTTGATCAGACCCTACGCTTCGGGTCCGACATCGGCCCCGCAGTTCGTTCAACGTGCGGGACCCACCTGTGTGATTCCCCCGCGGATGACCTTTCAGCCGCCCGAGAGGACCCGAACCAGGTCCTCTGCCGTGCGGCAGCGGTCCAGGAGTTCCTTGACGTGGTTCCTCGTGCCGCGCAGGGGCTCCAGCGTGGGGACCCGTTGCAGAGAGTCACGGCCCGGGAGGTCGAAGATGACCGAGTCCCAGGACGCCGCGGCCACGTCGTCCGCGTACTGCTCGAGGCAGCGGCCGCGGAAGTACGCGCGCGTGTCCTCGGGCGGCTTCGTGGTGGCCCGGTCGACGTCCGCCTCGTCGAGGAGCCGCTTCATCTTGCCTCGGGCGACCAGGCGGTTGTACAGGCCCTTCTCGGCCCGTACGTCCGCGTACTGGAGGTCGACCAGGTGGAGCCGTGCGGCGTCCCAGTCGAGGCTGTCGCGCCGGCGGTAGCCCTCCATGAGTTCTCGCTTGGCGACCCAGTCGAGCTCTCCGGAGAGGCTCATCGGGTCACTCTCCAGGCGGCCGAGGACGTCTTCCCAGCGGCTCAGTACGTCCTTGGTCTGGTCGTCGGCGTCGGAGCCGTACCGCTCCTCGACGAATTTGCGGGCCAGCTCGAAGTACTCCATCTGGAGCTGTACCGCGGTGAGTGACCGTCCGCTGCGGAGCGTGACGAGGTGCTTGAGGGACGGGTCGTGCGAGACCTGGTGCAGGGTGCGCACGGGCTGGTCGACCGCGAGGTCCACCGCGATGAAGCCCTCCTCGATCATCGCGAGGACGAGGGAGGTGGTGCCGAGCTTCAGGTACGTCGAGATCTCGGAGAGGTTGGCGTCGCCGATGATGACGTGGAGCCTGCGGTACTTCTCGGCGTCCGAGTGGGGTTCGTCGCGGGTGTTGATGATGGGGCGCTTGAGAGTGGTCTCGAGGCCGACCTCGACTTCGAAGTAGTCGGCGCGCTGGCTGAGCTGGAAGCCGTGTTCGTGGCCGTCCTGGCCGATGCCGACGCGTCCCGCTCCGGTGACGACCTGGCGGGAGACGAAGAAGGGGGTCAGGTGCCGCACGATGTCGGAGAAGGGGGTTTCCCGCTTCATCAGGTAGTTCTCGTGCGTGCCGTAGGAGGCGCCCTTGTTGTCGGTGTTGTTTTTGTAGAGGTGGATCGGCTGGGCGCCGGGCAGTGCCGCGGCGCGTTCCGCGGCCTCGGCCATGATGCGTTCGCCGGCTTTGTCCCAGAGGACGGCATCCCAGGGGTTGGTGATCTCCGGGGAGCTGTATTCGGGGTGTGCGTGGTCGACGTAGAGGCGTGCGCCGTTGGTGAGGATGACGTTGGCGAGGCCGATGTCCTCGTCGGTGAGCTGGCTGGAGTCGGCGGCCTCGCGGGCGAGGTCGAAGCCCCGGGCGTCCCGCAGCGGGTTCTCTTCCTCGAAGTCCCAGCGGGCGCGTCGCGCCCGGTGCATCGCCGCGGCGTAGGCGTTGACGATTTGGGACGAGGTGAGCATGGCATTGGCGTTGGGGTGGCCGGGGACGGAGATGCCGTACTCCGTCTCGATGCCCATTACTCGCCGTACGGTCATGCGGCCCTCCTTGCCCGGCGGCGCTCCCGTTCGGGAACGGCGCTCAAGTACCGCTGGTGCTCCGGTGCGTGTGCGGTGCCCGTCCCCGCACTGCGCGACTCGGCGGTACCGAAGAGCCTAGAACGCCTTTGCGCTGGTGGGGAGATCATTGCTGTCATTGAAAAACAGACGGCTGCGGGTACCCGTGAAGGACACCCGCAGCCGCCCTGTGTTCTACAGGTATTGACCGGTGTTGGCCACCGTGTCGATGGAGCGTCCCGTGTCCGCGCCCTGCTTTCCGGTGACGAGGGTGCGGATGTACACGATCCGTTCGCCCTTCTTTCCGGAGATCCTGGCCCAGTCGTCGGGGTTGGTGGTGTTGGGCAGGTCCTCGTTCTCCTTGAACTCGTCGATGCAAGCCTGGAGGAGGTGAGCGACCCGGAGGCCCTTCTGGTTCGCTTCGAGGAAGGCCTTGATGGCCATCTTCTTGGCGCGGCCCACGATGTTTTCGATCATGGCGCCGGAATTGAAGTCCTTGAAGTAGAGGACTTCCTTGTCTCCGTTTGCGTACGTCACCTCGAGGAAGCGGTTCTCCTCGGACTCCGCGTACATCTGCTCGACGACGGATTGGATCATGCCGTGCACCGTGGCGCGCCGGTCGGCGCTGTGCTCGGCGAGGTCGTCGGAGTGCAGGGGGAGGCGTTCGGTGAGGTACTTGGCGAAGATGTCCTTGGCCGCTTCGGCGTCCGGGCGCTCGATCTTGATCTTGACGTCGAGTCGTCCGGGGCGAAGGATCGCGGGGTCGATCATGTCCTCGCGGTTGGAGGCGCCGATGACGATGACGTTCTCCAGGCCTTCCACGCCGTCGATCTCGGCGAGCAGCTGGGGGACGATGGTGTTTTCCACGTCGGAGCTGACGCCGGATCCGCGGGTGCGGAAGAGGGATTCCATCTCGTCGAAGAAGACGATGACGGGGGTGCCTTCGCTTGCCTTCTCGCGGGCGCGCTGGAAGACCAGGCGGATGTGTCGCTCGGTCTCGCCGACGTACTTGTTGAGGAGCTCGGGGCCCTTGATGTTGAGGAAGTAGCTCTTCCCCGCGGGCTGGCCGGTGACCTCGGCGACCTTTTTGGCGAGCGAGTTGGCGACGGCCTTCGCGATGAGCGTCTTGCCGCAGCCGGGGGGCCCGTAGAGCAGCACGCCCTTGGGCGGCCGCAGTTCGTGCTCCTTGAAGAGGTCGGGGTAGAGGTACGGAAGTTCGACGGCGTCCCGGATCATTTCGATCTGGCCGCCGAGGCCGCCGATCTTCTCGTAGCTGATGTCGGGGACTTCTTCGAGGACGAGTTCTTCGACCTCGCTCTTGGGCACGACTTCGTAGACGTAGCCGGAGCGGGGTTCGAGCAGGAGGGCGTCGCCGGGGCGGATGGTGACGTCGAGGAGGGGTTCGGCGAGCCGGACCACTCGTTCTTCGTCGGTGTGTCCCACCACCAGGGCTCGGTCGCCGTCCTCGAGGATTTCCTTGAGGGTGACGATGTCTCCGACGCTCTCGTACTCCATGGCCTCGACCACGTTGAGCGCTTCGTTGAGCATGACTTCCTGGCCGCGCCTGAGCTCTTCGAGCTCCACGCTCGGGCTGACGTTCACCCGGAGCTTGCGGCCCCCGGTGAAGATGTCGGCCGTGCCGTCCTCGTTCGCCACGAGGAAGACTCCGAAGCCGGCCGGTGGCTGTGCGAGCCGGTCGACTTCCTCTTTGAGGGCCACGATCTGGTCGCGGGCCTCGCGGAGCGTGTTGGCGAGCCGCTCGTTCTGTGCGGACACGCCGGCCAGGTTGGTCTGCAGCTCGACGATCCGCTCTTCGAGAATCCTCGTATGACGCGGAGAGTCGGCGAGCTTGCGTCGCAGGACGGCGATTTCCTGCT
Organism: Streptomyces sp. NPDC045678; assembly: GCF_056432085.1. NCBI lineage: Bacteria > Bacillati > Actinomycetota > Actinomycetes > Kitasatosporales > Streptomycetaceae > Streptomyces > Streptomyces sp. NPDC045678. The sequence continues at coordinate 248,204 of NZ_JBWKJS010000007.1, read as the reverse complement.
CGAGATAGGCAACCTGACCGGCAGGGTCTTCAGACCCTCGTCCCGGCCGGATGCCGCGGTTGATGTCGTCGTCGTGGGCTGCCACGGTCCTCACCTCCTCCAAGGGGAGCTGGACGCTTCCTGACCCTACCTGGGTGGGTGTCGATTGAAACCCCTAGATCACAAAGACAGTGGGGGTGTGTCCGATCTTCACCCTTGCGCTCTCCCTCACACCAGGGGAATACCCACCCAACAACATCGGAAAGCGGGCGGTTGTATCGTCGAAGTGTTCAACACCCGTCAGGGCTGGCCCGACTTGCTGCATTGTGGGGTCGCCCGGCGCTGAGACCGGCAGGAGAGATGACCGTGCGGCACGAGGCCGAGACCGGCAGTGAGGGCCACGATCTGGAGGTCTGGATCGACCAGGACCTCTGTACCGGGGACGGCATCTGTGCGCAGTACGCGCCCGAGGTCTTCGAGCTGGACATCGATGGTCTGGCGTATGTGAAGAGTGCCGACGACGAGCTGTTGCAGGCTCCTGGGGCCACAACGCCCGTGCCGTTGACGCTCCTCAACGATGTGGTGGACTCGGCCAAGGAATGTCCCGGGGACTGCATCCACGTGCGTCGTGTTTCGGACAGCGTCGAGGTGTACGGCCCCGACGCGGCCTGATTTCACCCCTGCGGCGGTGTCATACGCTGCGTGCTCCTGCGGGGGTGGTCCGCTCGAACGTGCCGTCCTTCCACTGCCACTTGGCCTTGTCCTTCCGGTCGGGGCAGCAGCGGGGCACGTCGGGTGAGGAGTAGCCGAGCAGGGTGGCGGTGACGGTGCCGTCGCGCAGGGCGAGGCCGGTGGCGTTCTGGCGGTCCTTGGGGTCGACGAGGGTGGCGACCACGCGGGGTTTTCCGGTTCGTGGCGCGGTGATGACGTAGATCCCGTCGGGCGGGGTGCCCGAGCCGGCTTCGCAGTGGACGACGGCGACGGTTTCGGGCCTGCCGTCGCCGTCGAGGTCGCCGGAGGCCTTCTTCTTCACCACGGGTTCGACGGGACCGCAGGCGATCGGGAGGTCGACGGCGGCGGGGTCGGGTGCGGGGGCCGGGGCGCCGGCGGCGGCTCTGGAGTGTGTCTTGGGGCCGGTCTGGGCCGCGGTGGCGGCGTCGGGCTGCAGGACGGCGGAGCCCGCGACGACGGCGGCGAGTGCGGCCGCGGTGGCCAGCCAGTGGATGGGGCGGGTGGTGGTGTGTGCCAGTTCCGGGACCGCGGGGTGCTGCACGGGGAAGGGTCTCCTGTGAGGGCTGTGCCGACGGGGAGGTGGCCAGCATCGTGCCATACGTCACAGTGAGGTGGAACACCGGGGTCCGGTGGTTCTCGCGGTTCTTCCGGTACGGGGCTGGTGTCCTGTCAACGAAACGGCGCCGGGGGGGGGGGGGGGGGGGGGGGGGGGGGGAGGGGGGGGGGGGGGGAGGGGGGTGGGGGGGGGGGGGGGGGGGGGAGCAGGGAGGGGTGGTATTGGGGAGCGGATAACGCGGCCATGCGGAGGTGG
>NZ_JBWKJS010000007.1:211005-246675 GCF_056432085.1 Streptomyces sp. NPDC045678 | reverse complement strand
ACGCCCCCCCCCCCCCCCCCCCCCCCCCCCCCCCCCCCCCCCACCCCCCCCCCCCCCCTCCCCCCCCCCCCCCCCCCCCCCCCCCCCCCCCCCGGCGCCTGCTTTTTGGGCGGGGTGTGCCGCGCGGGTCAGCGCGGGGTGCCGCCGTCGGCGTTGGGGCCGGAGTAGTCCTCGCCGTAGGCGCCCTTGGCGGGGCGGCGGCGGCGCATGGGCGGCTCGACGCCGTCCGCGAGGCGGCGGGCGGTGAGGAGGAAGCCGGTGTGTCCGATCATGCGGTGGTCCGGGCGGACGGCGAGGCCTTCGATGTGCCAGTTGCGGATCATCGATTCCCAGGCGGTCGGCTCGTTGAAGCCGCCGATTTCGCGGATGGACTCGACGGTCCGTGCGAGCTGGGTGGTGGTCGCGACGTAGCAGCAGAGGATGCCGCCGGGGACGAGTGCCTTGGAGACGGCTTCGAGGCATTCCCAGGGGGCGAGCATGTCGAGGATGACCCGGTCGACCTCGGTGTCGCTGAGGTTGTCCTGGAGGTCGCCGACGGTGAGCTGCCAGGCGGGGTGCGGTCCGCCGAAGTAGCGCTCGACGTTCTGCTGGGCGATCTCGGCGAAGTCCTCGCGGCGCTCGTAGGAGTGCAGCATGCCCTGGTCGCCGATGGCGCGGAGCAGGAAGCTGCTCAGCGAGCCGGAGCCCACGCCCGCCTCGACGACGCGTGCGCCGGGGAAGATGTCGGCGAAGGCCAGGATCTGCCCCGCGTCCTTGGGGTAGACCACGGCGGCGCCGCGGGGCATGGACAGGACGTAGTCGGGGAGCAGGGGTCGTAGCGCCAGGTAGGCGACGTTTCCCGTGGTTCGGACAACACTGCCCTCGGGAGCGCCGATCAGCTCGTCGTGGGGGAAGGAACCCTTGTGGGTGTGGAAGTTCTTCCCGGCCTCGAGCGTGAACGTGTAGTGGCGTCCCTTGGGGTCGGTGAGCTGGACCTGGTCCCCGACCTTGAAGGGCCCGCGACGGCGGGCGGCACCGGTCGGTTCGGACATGTGACCAGCCTACCGGCCTCCGCGCGGGCCGCCGACCACGGAGGTGTGCCTAGGTGGGGCGGGCCATGGCTTTGACGAAGGCGCGCTCGACGTCGGCGGCGGAGAGGACTCCGTAGATCTCGCCGGACTCCTCGACGACGAGGTATTCGGTGGCGGGCGTGGCGCGGAGGGTGTCGAGCAGTTCTTCACCGGCGAGCTCGGCGGAGATGCGCATGCCTTCGGTGAGGTCTAGGGCGAGGCCGCCGACGCCGACCCAGGGGCGGCGGTGCTGGGGTACGGAGACGATGGCCGCTTCGCGGACGAGTGCCATGGGGTCGCCGTCGGTGTCGACGACGACGAGGGCGCGGGCTCCGGCGTCGTTGGCGCGGCGCAGTGCTTCGGAGAGTGGTGTCTCGCTCTCGACGGGGACGGCGCGGCGGGTCAGGGTGCGGGCGCGGAGTTCGGGGAGGTGTTCGCGCAGGCGGGCCATGCGGAGGCTGTTTCCGGCGCCGGTCCAGATGATCGCGGCGAGGATGGCGGCGAGCAGGGCGTCGGTGACGGTGTCCATGCCACCGATGTCCTGGGCTTCGCCGCCGAGGGCGCCGGACTGGTTGAGGAGGGGCAGGCCGATGAGGACGGCGATGGCGAGGGCGCGGCCGACCCAGGCGGCTGCGACGGTGCCGCTCATGGGTTTGCCGGTGATCTTCCAGACGACGGCGCGCAGCATGCGGCCGCCGTCGAGGGGCAGGCCGGGCAGGAGGTTGAAGGCGGCGACGATGAGGTTGGAGATCATCAGGCCGGCGAGGAGGACGCCGGGGACGGTGCCCGCGTCGACGGCCTGCATTCCCGCGTAGAAGACGCCGGCGAGGACGAGGGAGAGGAGGGGGCCGACGAAGGCGAGGACGAATTCGCGGCCTGGGGTCTCGGATTCCTTCTCGATCTCGGAGACGCCGCCGAAGAACTGGAGCTGGATGCGGCGTACGGGGAGTTTGAAGCGGAGGGCCGCGACGGTGTGGGCGAGTTCGTGGACGAGTACGGAGGCGTAGAAGGCGACCGCGAAGAAGAGGGAGACGAGGTAGCGGGCGCCGCCGAGCTCGGGCAGGACGCGGTCGAGCTGGTTGCCGAAGACCCAGGTGATGAGGGCGGCGACGAGGAACCAGCTGGGGGCGACGTAGACGGGTACGCCGAAGGGTTTGCCCATGAGGAGGCCGCCGCCGGGGCCTTTCTGTGCCTTGGGCGGTACGGGGGTTCCCTTGCCGGGGCGGCCGGAGTGGGCGGCGCGGGGGCGCCGGTCTTCGGCGGGGTGTTCTTCCCTCGGTGTTTCGGTGCGCGATGTTTCGGTGCGCGATGTTTCGGTGCGCGATGTTTCGGTGCGCGATGTTTCGGTGCGCGATGTTTCGGTGCGCGATGTTTCGGTGCGTGTGGTTTCGGTGTCCGGGGTCTTGGTGTCCGGTGTCTTGGTGAGGGAGGTCCGGTTCTCGTCCGTCGGCGGCTCGGCCGGGCGCCGCTTCGGCTCGTCTGCCGGGCGCTCGGGTTCCTGGGCCGTGTCGATCGGGCGCTTCGGCTCCTGGGAGCCGGGCGCGTGGTGCGGGCCGTGTGGTTCCGTCGGCCGCAGGCCTTCCGCGCCGTCGGACTGCGGCCTGCCGCTCCCGCCGCTTTCGTCCACGATGTCCCCTCGTTCGAAGCGTCCCTCGCCCCGGTCTGGCGTGGTTACCCGCACGATCATGCAGGGCGAGAGGGTCTGTCGTCGATGGTATGCGGCTGTTGTCAGTGTCGGGTCGTAGGGTCTGTCCCTATGGAAACCAGCTCCGACGACGCCGTGGCGGCCGTGCGCCCGGCGTCCTTGTCGCCCTCGCGTGCGGGCGATTTCATGCAGTGCCCGCTGTTGTACCGGTTCCGGGTGATCGACAAGCTGCCCGAGAAGCCGAGTGAGGCGGCGACGCGGGGCACGTTGGTGCATGCGGTGCTGGAGCGGCTCTTCGACGCGCCTGCGGGTGAGCGGACCGCGCCGCGGGCCAAGTCGCTCATTCCGGGGCAGTGGGACCGTCTGCGGGAGGCCAGGCCGGAGCTGTCGGAGCTGTTCGCGGACGATCCGGAGGGCGAGCGGATGGCGCGCTGGCTGTCGGACGCGGAGAAGCTGGTGGAGCGCTGGTTCACGCTGGAGGATCCGACGCGTCTGGAGCCTGCCGAGCGGGAGCTTTTCGTGCAGGCCGAGCTGGAGTCGGGGCTGAGGCTGCGGGGCATCATCGACCGGGTGGATGTGGCGCCGTCGGGTGATGTCCGCATCGTGGACTACAAGACGGGCAAGGCTCCGCGTCCGGAGTACGCGGAGGGTGCGCTGTTCCAGATGAAGTTCTACGCGCTGGTGGTGTGGCGGCTGAAGGGTGTGGTGCCGCGCCGTCTGCAGCTCGTCTATCTGGGCAGCGGTGATGTGATCACGTACGACCCGGTGGTGGCCGACCTGGAGCGGGTGGAGCGGAAGCTGCTCGCGCTGTGGGAGGCGATCGAGCTGGCGACGGAGACGGGGAACTGGCGGCCGCGGCCGACGAAATTGTGCGGTTGGTGTGATCATCGGGCGGTCTGTCCTGAATTCGGGGGGACTCCCCCGCCGTATCCGCTTCCTGTGAGGGCGCCCGAGTCGGCGGAGGGTGAGCAGGGCAGAATGGGCGCGGGCTAGCTGAAGGAGAGACACGTGGCCATCCGCGTCCTACTGGTCGATGACCAGCCGCTGTTGCGCACCGGGTTCCGGATGATTCTGGAGGCCGAGCAGGACATCGCGGTCGTCGGCGAGGCCGGAGACGGCCTGCAGGCTCAGGATCAGGTGCGGGCGTTGCAGCCCGATGTGGTTCTCATGGACATCCGTATGCCGCGGATGGACGGGGTCGAGGCGACGCGGCAGATCACCGGTCCCGGTCGGGACGGTCCGGCGAAGGTGCTGGTGCTGACGACGTTCGACCTGGATGAGTACGTGGTGGAGGCGTTGCGGGCGGGTGCCAGCGGCTTCCTCCTGAAGGATGCTCCGGCGAACGAGCTGGTGCAGGCGATCCGGGTGGTCGCGGCGGGCGAGGCGATGCTCGCGCCGAGCATCACGCGCCGTCTCCTGGACAAGTACTCGGCGCATCTGCCGTCGGGTGACGAGCCGGTGCCGGACACCTTGCACACGCTGACCGATCGTGAGGTCGAGGTGCTGAAGCTGGTCGCCCGCGGTCTGTCGAACGCGGAGATCGCCGCGGATCTGTTCGTGAGCGAGACGACGGTGAAGACGCATGTGGGTCACGTGCTGACGAAGCTGGGGCTGCGTGACCGGGTGCAGGCGGCTGTGTACGCGTACGAGAGCGGGCTTGTGCGTCCCGGCGCCCAGTGACGCCGTCCGGGGTGTGAACGAGGAAGGGCGGCCGTCCCCCGAGGGGGCGGCCGCCCTTCGTCGTCGGTCGGCGGGTCAGCCCTTGCTGATCTCCCAGAAGCGGAAGACGGTGGAGGCGTCGAGGCAGGACTCCAGGCCGTAGACGCTGTCGCGGACGACGGCGTACTGCTTGGCCTGCCAGACCGGCAGGATGGGCAGCTGTTCGGCGACGATGTCCTGGAGGCGGTCGTACTGCTTGTCGGTCCGGGTGCGGTCGCTCTCGGTGGCGGTGCTCGGGATGATCTTCGAGGTGATGGTGTTGTTCTCGAAGTGGTTGCCGAGGACGTTGCCCTTGCCGAAGAACGGCTGGGTGAAGTTGTCGGCGTCCGGGTAGTCGGGGACCCAGCCCTTGACGTACACGCCGTACTTGCCGGCCTCGATGTCCTTCTCGTACTGCTCGAAGGCGACGGACTTCACGTCGGCGTCGAAGAGGCCGGAGGCGTTGAGCTGCTTGGCGATGGCGCGCAGCTCGTGGTCGGTGGCCGGGCCGTAGCGGGTGGGCGTCGACCAGAGGGTGAGCTTGGCCTTGCCCTCGATGCCGTCGGCGCGGAGCGCGGCGGCGGCCTTGGCGCGCTGCGGGCGGGCGCCGTAGGTGTCGAAGAAGGCGGTGTTGTGGCCGCCGATGCCGGCGGGGACGATCGAGTACAGCGGCGAGGCCGTGTCCTGGTAGACCTCCTTGACCAGGGCGTCCCGGTCCAGGAGGTAGGCCATGGCCTTGCGGACGCCGAGCTTGCCGGCCACCGGGTCCTTCATGTTGAAGACCAGGTGCTGCACCTCGGCGCTGGTGCCCTCGACGATGTCGACGTCCTGGCCGGCCTTGGAGGTGTCCTGCTCGATGTCGGCGATGTCGGCGGCGGCAAGGCCTCGGTAGGCGACGTCGATCTTGCCGTCGAGGAGGGCCTGCTTGAGGCTCTTCTGGTCGCCGCGGAAGAACTTGAGGGCGATGCCGTCGTTCTTCGTCTTCGCGGTGCCCTTGTAGTCGGAGTTGACGGAGAAGACCGCCTGCTCCTTGCTGAACGAGTCCAGCTTGTACGGGCCGGAGCCGACGGCCTTGCCGTCCTCGCGGAGCCGGTTCATGTCGTATTCGGTGTGGTCCACGATCGAACCCGCGCCCGAGGCGATCTTGCTGGGGAAGGTCGCGTCGGAGTACTTCAGTTTGAACACGACGGTCTTGGCATCGGGCGTCTGCACCTGGTCCAGCATCGGGAACATCAGCGCCGGGCCGTCGTCGTCGTTGATCTTCCGCATGCGGTCGAAGGAGAACTTGACGTCCTTCGAGGTGAGGGCGTTGCCATTGCTGAACTTCAGCCCGTCACGCAGCTCGCACTTGAAGACCTTCGCCTCGGTGTCGGTGAAGCCGCACTCCTCGGCGGCCTCCGGCTCGGGCTCGGTGGCGCCCTTGGGGAAGCTCAGGAGCGACTGGAAGACGTTGTTGAACAGGAGCCAGGAGCCGGGGTCGTAGCCGGACGCGGGGTCGGTGGCGAGGACGTCGTCGGACATCCCCATCACGACCGCGTCGCCCGTGTCCCCCGCGCCGCCCGATTCCGTGCCGCAGCCGGTCAGCAGGGCGGCGGCCAGCCCTCCCGTGAGGGGAAGGGCCAGCCACTGGTTACGACATTTCACGTACGTGCCTTTGTTGGTGTGGTCGTTCGCTGGTACTTGGGGTGCCCTCGGCGTGCGGGGTCAGCCGCTGACGCCGCGGCCGAGCTCCCACAGCTGGAGGTTCGAGGAGGAGTTGAGGGCCCACTGGATGCCGGTGATGTCGTCACGCGCGGCGATGTACTGCTTGCCCTGCCAGAGGGGGAGCACCGGGACGTCGTCGGCGACGATGTCCTGGATCTTGCGGATGCTCTTGGAGGCGGCGAGCCGGTCGGCCTCTCGGCGGGAGGTGGGGATCAGCTGGTCGTTGATCGTGTCGTTGACGTACGGCGAGCCGAGGAAGTTGTCCTTGTCGAGGAACGGCGCGAGGAAGTTGTCGGCGTCGGGGAAGTCGGGGAACCAGCCCATGCCGTACGCCGCGTACTTGCCGTCGCGTTCGGCGGCGCGGAAGGTGTTCCACGGCACGCCCTTGACCGACACGTCGAACAGGCCGGAGTCGTTCAGCTGCTTCTGGAGCAGCTCGAACTCCTTCTTGGTGCCGGGGCCGTAGTGGTCGGTGGTGTAGTGCAGGGTCATCTTCACCGGCGTGGAGATGTTGGCCTTGTTGAGCAGGGCGCGGGCCTTGGCCGTGCTCGGGTTGCCGTACTTGTTGAAGAACGAGTTGGCGTGCCCGGTGATGGTGGAGGGCACCAGCGAGTACAGCGGGTCGGCGGTCGAGCCGTATACGGAGGAGGCCAGCGCGCCGCGGTCGACGAGCTGTGCCATGGCCTGGCGCACGGCCTTGTTCTTGGCCACGGGGGCGTCGGTGTTGAAGGCGAGGTAGCGGATCTCCAGGCCCTGCATGTCGACCAGGTCGATCTTCTTGCTCGTGGAGGTGTCGAGCTCCTTGACCTGCTCGGGCGACATGGTGCGCGTCATCAGGTCGATGTCGCCGTCCTCGAGCGCCTTGCCCATGGCGTCGGTGTCGGTGAAGTTGCGGAGCTCCACCTTGTCGCTCTGCATCTTGAACCCGCCCTTGTAGTGGGGGTTCTTGGTGAACACCGTCTTGACCAGGCGGTTGTCCTTGACCTCCTGCTCGGCGATGTAGGGGCCCGAGCCGTCGACCTCGAAGCCGTCGCGGAGCTTGTTCTTGCTGTAGTGCTCCTTGCTGACGATGCCCGCGGTGGGGGTCGCCAGCTTGAAGGGGAACGTCGCGTCGGGGGTCTTGAGGTGGAAGACGATGTCGCGGTCGCCCTGGACCTCGATCTCGTCGACGTTGGAGACCAGGCCGTCGGAACCGCTGGGGTCCTTGATCTTGATGTCGCGGACGCGCTCGATGGAGAACTTCACATCGGCGGCCGTCAGCGGCTTGCCGTCGGAGAACTTCAGGCCCTTGCGCAGGGTGCAGGCGTACCGCTCGTTGCCGGTGTCGGTGAAGCCGCACTGCTCGGCCGCTTCGGGCTGGGGGTCGCCGCCGCCGCGCGGCATGCCCATCAGCGTCTGGACGGTCTGGCGCAGGACGTTCCAGGAGCCGGCGTCGTAGGCGTACGCGGGGTCGAAGGGGGCCGGGACTTCCTTCGAGATGGCGAACGTGTCCGTGGTGCCGACCGCGATCGGCTTGTCGCCGTCGCCGCCGTCCGAGCCGCCGCACGCGGCGAGCGCGGGGGCGAGCAGACCTATGACTGCCGGCAGCACCAAAGTCTTGCGGTTCATGCTCGACGTTCTCCAGAGCTCTTGAATCCCGTGAATCCCGCAACGCGGGGTGTGGGTTGGTGGGGCACGGGGGGTGGGGCGATGTTCTCGCGACGAGATTAGTCCGCACCAGACGAGCGTCGGAGGGCGCATGAACCCGCTATCAATCACGCTGCGAAACCGGGCGTGGACACACTGATAACCCGACACCGGAAGGTTTCGTGCACGCGTTCACCAATCGGGACACAATGTCACGTCGCGCCGGACCCCTCAGTGGCCCACAGCACACACGGACCCCACTGTCGACCCTCACCCGGGTGGGAAACGTCACACACCGAAACAGGGTTGACGTGGGAGCCGGCGGAGCTGTCAGAGGGTCATCAGGCCTTGCAGGAAAGGCAGGTTGACGTGTTCGAGGGACGGGACGACGGTGCGGCCCGCGACGGCGGGGATGGGGGCGACCGACGGCACGGCCACCACGCGGCAGCCCGCGGCCTCCGCGGAGGCGACGCCGGTCGCGGTGTCCTCGATGACGGCGCATCTGGCGGGGTCCGCGCCGAGGCCCCGGGCCGCGAGGAGGTAGGGGTCGGGGTGGGGCTTGGTGCGGGCCACCTCGTCGCCGGCGACGGTGAGTTCGAAGTGGTGGGCGCCGATCGAGTCGAGGACGCGGTCGATGATGCGGCGGTGCGACGCGGACACCAGGGCCATCGGCACGCCGTGCCCGGCGAGTTCGGCGAGCAGGCGCGCGGCGCCCGGCATCAGCGGCAGGCTGCGACTGATGCGGTTCTCGAACGCGTCGTTGAGCAGCACGGTGAGCTCGGCGATGGTGATGTCGGCGCCGGTGGCCTCGATGAGGAAGCCGGCGCTGCGCGTCATGGGGCCGCCCACGACGACATCGCGCCAGGCCTCGTCGAGGGCGTGGCCCTGGGCGGCGAAGACCTCGACCTCGGCGTCCCACCAGAAGCCCTCGGTGTCCACGAGGGTGCCGTCCATGTCGAGGAGCACGCCCTGCAGCGCGGAGCCTTCGGCCGTGGGGGTTTCCCCTGCCCGCGTGGGTTCGAGGGCTTGGGGAGGGGTGCCGAGCGCGGGAACCGTACTGGTCATGCGACCACACCTTCCGTAAGGGACGAGAAGGCCGGTTGCCTCCTCTTGCGGGAGGCAACCGGCCTGCACTGGACCGACCAGTGTACGACTGCGCCGGGATCAGCGCGCGTTGAAATATTTCGCCTCGGGGTGGTGGATGACGATGGCGTCGGTGGACTGCTCGGGGTGGAGCTGGAACTCCTCGGAGAGCTGTACGCCGATCCGCTCGGGCTGCAGGAGCTCCGCGATCTTGGCGCGGTCCTCCAGGTCGGGGCAGGCGCCGTAACCGAGCGAGAAGCGCGCGCCGCGGTACTTGAGCGCGAACATGTCCTCGACGTCGGCGGGGTCCTCTCCCCCGAATCCGAGTTCGGCGCGCACCCGGGCGTGCCAGTACTCGGCGAGGGCCTCGGCGAGCTGGACGGACAGGCCGTGGAGTTCGAGGTAGTCGCGGTAGGAGTCGGCGGCGAACAGTTCCGCGGTCGCCTCGCCGATCTTGGAGCCGACGGTGACGACCTGCAGCCCCACCACGTCGGTCTCGCCGGATTCCTCGGGGCGGAAGAAGTCGGCCAGGCACAGTCGGCGCCCGCGGCGCTGGCGCGGGAAGGAGAAGCGGGTGCGCTCGGAACCGTCGTCGTTGAGGATGATCAGGTCGTCGCCCTTGGAGACGCACGGGAAGTAGCCGTAGACGACGGCTGCTTCCAGCAGGTTCTTGGTCTGGAGTTCGTCCAGGAGACCGCGCAGGCGCGGGCGGCCCTCGCTCTCGACGAGCTCCTCGTAGGTGGGTCCGTCCCCGGTGCGGGCCTGCTTGAGGCCCCACTGGCCCTTGAAGAGGGCGCCCTCGTCGAGCCAGGAGGCGTACTCCTTGAGCTGGATGCCCTTGATGACGCGGGTGCCCCAGAACGGGGGGGTGGGCAGCGGGTTGTCGATGGCCACGTCGGACCGGGACGGGCCCTCGGGCTCCTCGACGGCCACGGGGGTGTCGCGCTTGGGCACGCGGCGCTGCTTGAGTTCGGGCAGGCTCGCGCCGGGCACGCCGCGCTTGACGGCGATGAGGGCGTCCATCAGGCGCAGGCCCTCGAACGCGTCGCGGGCGTAACGGACTTCGCCCTCGTAGATCTCGTGCAGGTCCTGTTCGACGTAGGCGCGGGTGAGGGCGGCGCCGCCCAGGATGACCGGGTAGTCGGCGGCCATCCGGCGCTGGTTGAGCTCCTCCAGGTTCTCCTTCATGATCACCGTGGACTTGACCAGGAGGCCCGACATGCCGATGACGTCGGCCTTGTGCTCCGCGGCGGCGTCGAGGATGGCCGCGACGGGCTGCTTGATCCCGAGGTTGACCACGTTGTAGCCGTTGTTGGACAGGATGATGTCGACGAGGTTCTTGCCGATGTCGTGGACGTCGCCGCGGACGGTGGCCAGCACGATGGTGCCCTTGCCCTCCGCGTCCGACTTCTCCATGTGCGGCTCCAGGTGCGCCACGGCCGTCTTCATGACCTCGGCGGACTGGAGGACGAAGGGCAGCTGCATCTGGCCGGAGCCGAACAGCTCACCGACGACCTTCATGCCCTCCAGGAGGGTGTTGTTGACGATGTCCAGCGCCGGGCTGTCCTGGAGGGCTTCGTCGAGGTCGGCTTCCAGGCCGTTCTTCTCGCCGTCGATGATGCGCCGCTGAAGGCGCTCGTCCAGCGGCAGCGCGAGGAGTTCCTCGGCCTTGCCGGCCTTCATCGACTTCGTGGAGACGCCCTCGAAGAGCTCCATGAGCTTCTGGAGCGGGTCGTAGCCCTCGGCGCGGCGGTCGTAGATCAGGTCGAGTGCGACCTTGACCTGCTCCTCCTCCAGACGTGCGATCGGCAGGATCTTCGAGGCGTGCACGATCGCCGAGTCCAGGCCCGCCTTGACGCACTCGTCCAGGAAGACGGAGTTGAGGACGACACGCGCGGCCGGGTTGAGGCCGAAGGAGATGTTGGACAGGCCCAGCGTGGTCTGTACGTCCGGGTGGCGCTTCTTCAGCTCGCGGATGGCGTCGATGGTGGCGATGCCGTCCTTGCGGGACTCCTCCTGGCCGGTGCAGATGGTGAAGGTCAGGGTGTCGATGAGGATGTCCGACTCCTGGATGCCCCAGTTGCCGGTCAGGTCCTCGATCAGGCGCTCGGCGATGGCGACCTTGTGCTCGGGGGTGCGGGCCTGGCCCTCCTCGTCGATGGTCAGCGCGATCAGCGCCGCTCCGTGCTCCCTGGCCAGTGCGGTGACCTTCGCGAAGCGGGACTCGGGGCCGTCGCCGTCCTCGTAGTTCACCGAGTTGATGACCGCGCGGCCGCCCAGCTTCTCCAGGCCGGCCCGGATGACCGGGACCTCGGTGGAGTCCAGGACGATGGGCAGGGTGGAGGCGGTGGCGAAGCGGCCCGCGAGTTCCGCCATGTCGGCGACGCCGTCGCGGCCCACGTAGTCCACGCACAGGTCCAGCATGTGCGCGCCCTCACGGATCTGGTCGCGCGCCATCTCCACGCAGTCGTCCCAGCGGGCCTCCAGCATCGCCTCGCGGAACTTCTTCGATCCGTTGGCGTTGGTGCGCTCCCCGATCGCCATGTACGAGGTGTCCTGGCGGAAGGGCACCGTCTGGTACAGCGACGCGGCGCCCGGTTCGGGGCGCGGGTCGCGCGGGGCCGTCTCGACGCCGCGGACGCGCTCCACGACCTGGCGCAGGTGTTCCGGGGTCGTACCGCAGCAGCCGCCGACGAGGGAGAGTCCGTAGTCGCGGACGAAGTTCTCCTGCGCGTCGGCCAGCTCGGCGGCGGACAGGGGGTAGTGGGCGCCGTCCTTGCCGAGGACCGGGAGGCCCGCGTTGGGCATGCAGGAGAGCGGGATGCGGGAGTGGCGGGCGAGGTAGCGCAGGTGCTCGCTCATCTCGGCCGGGCCGGTGGCGCAGTTCAGGCCGATCATGTCGATGCCCAGCGGTTCCAGGGCGGTGAGCGCGGCGCCGATCTCCGAGCCGAGGAGCATGGTGCCGGTCGTCTCGACGGTGACCGAGCAGATCAGCGGGAGGTTCGCGCCGGTGGCGTCCAGGGCGCGGCGGGCGCCGAGGATGGCGGCCTTGGTCTGCAGGAGGTCCTGGGTGGTCTCCACCAGGAGGGCGTCGGCGCCGCCGGCGATCATGCCTTCGGCGTTGGTCTGGTAGGCGTCGCGCAGGACGGTGTACGGGGCGTGGCCGAGCGTCGGCAGCTTGGTGCCGGGGCCCATGGAGCCGAGGACCCAGCGCTGCTGTCCGGTGGAGAGGGTGAACTCGTCGGCGACCTCGCGGGCGATGCGGACGCCCGCCTCGGAGAGCTCGAAGTTCCGGTCCGCGATGTCGTACTCGCTCAGCGCCGCGAAGTTCGCGCCGAAAGTGTTGGTCTCCACGCAGTCGACGCCGACCGCGAAGTACTCCTCGTGCACGGAGCGCACGATGTCGGGGCGGGTGACGTTCAGGATCTCGTTGCAGCCCTCGAGCTGCTGGAAGTCGTCCAGCGTCGGGTCCTGCGCCTGGAGCATGGTGCCCATCGCGCCGTCGGCCACCACCACGCGGGTGGCGAGGGCCTCGCGGAGGGCGTCGGCTCGGGTCCTGCTCTCGGACGAGACAGGCGTGGGCTGCGACGACGGGGTTGGCGACGAGGCCATGAAAGAGCTCCCTGGAGTGCGACGGCTGTCGGCTTTGCGTCCTCTGGTTGGAGGGCGCACTCGGTCAGGGTAGCCGGGACCATGGTCCCGTTGTGAAGTAGTCCACTGGACGGACCGGCCGGGGCGGGCCTGGCCGGATCGGATCCCGGGGCGCGCCGTGGGGTGGGACAGGCCGTCCGCGTATTAGCGGGAGGTCGACAACGACCGATAGTGTTCAGCATTGTCGAACGTCGAGTTGGTGCTAGGGGACGGAGGTCGGGGCTGCGATGGCACGCAACATCCAGTCGCTCGAAAGGGCCGCGGCGATGCTGCGGCTGCTCGCGGGCGGCGAGCGACGGCTCGGCCTCTCGGAGATCGCCTCCGCCCTCGATCTCGCCAAGGGGACGGCGCACGGAATTCTGCGCACCCTTCAGGCGGAGGGCTTCGTGGAGCAGGACTCCGCGTCGGGCCGTTATCAGCTGGGCGCGGAGCTGCTGCGCCTGGGCAACAGCTATCTGGACGTGCACGAGCTGCGGGCACGCGCTCTGGTGTGGACCGACGATCTGGCCCGTTCCAGCGGGGAGAGCGTGCACCTAGGTGTCCTGCACCAGCAGGGCGTGCTGATCGTCCACCACGTCTTCCGGCCCGACGACAGCCGCCAGGTCCTGGAGGTGGGGGCCATGCAGCCGCTGCACTCCACGGCGCTGGGCAAGGTCCTGTCGGCGTACGACCCGGTGGCGCACAACGAAGCCGTCGAGGTCGAGCGGAAGACGTTCACCGTGCACACGGTGATCGATCCCGACGGTTTCGAGGGCGTTCTCGATCTGACTCGCGCGCGCGGGTACGCGTCGGACGTCGAGGAGACCTGGGAGGGCATCGCCTCCGTTGCCGCGCCCATTCACGACCGACGGCGCATGCCGGTCGGCGCGGTCGGCGTCACGGGCGCCGTGGAGCGCGTGTGCAGGGACGGGGAGCTGCGGCCCGAGCTGATCGCCGCGGTGCGGGACTGTGCGCGTGCGGTGTCCCGGGATCTGGGCGCCGGGCGGTTCTGAACCCCGGGGCGCCGGGCGGTTCTGAACCCCGGGGGCGCCGAGCGGTTCCGGGCCGGGCGGGCCGTGGGGCTGGTCGGCGGTTCGACGTGCGGGTGGCGCGTGTCCGCGCGACGATCCATGGACGCATCCGGGCCCGGACGATCGGACCCGGCCGGGCGCCGGCCAGGGGGTCTCGTACCGATAGGTCGAAACGATCAATAACGATCGTGTTTTCAATAACAGAACTCTTGACGAGCGAGTAACCCCGGAGCGAGACTCGCGTCCATCGGTCGGCATTGTCGAACACCTACCGGCATTACGCGCTAGAGTGGGACAAGGTCAAGGGCCGGCAACGACCTCACCTGAGGTCGCGGACCACCGGAGGGACCCGGGGTTCGCCTTCCCCTGGACGAAGGACAAAGGAGTCGCGGGTGTCCAGCTCCGACATCTTCATCGGCGAGACCATCGGTACCGCCGTGCTCATCCTGCTCGGCGGTGGCGTGTGCGCCGCCGTCACGCTCAAGCGCTCAAAGGCCAAGGACGCCGGCTGGCTCGCGATCACCTTCGGGTGGGGCTTCGCCGTACTGACCGGTGCCTACCTCGCGGGCGGCGTCTCCGGCGCCCACCTGAACCCGGCGGTCACGCTCGGGCTCGCCGTCGAGGGCGGCACCAAGTGGAGCGACGTTCCGCTCTACCTGGCCTCGCAGCTGCTGGGCGCGATGATCGGCGCCGTTCTGGTGTGGGTCACGTACCTGGGCCAGTTCAAGGCCCATCTGACCGACCCCGAGATCCTCGCGGCGCAGCCCGTCGAGGAGGGCATGGTCGACCAGAAGGCGGCCCCCGCGGCAGGACCGGTGCTCGGCGTCTTCTCGACCGGCCCGGAGATCCGCAACTACGTCCAGAACGTGCTCACGGAGATCATCGCCACGGTCGTCCTGGTCCTCGCCATCCTCACGCAGGGCCTCAACGACGGCGGCAACGGCCTCGGCACCCTCGGCGCGCTCATCACCGCGCTCGTCGTGGTCAGCATCGGTCTCTCCCTCGGTGGCCCCACGGGCTACGCGATCAACCCCGTCCGTGACCTCGGTCCGCGCATCATCCACTCCGTGCTCCCGCTGCCGAACAAGGGCAGCTCGGACTGGTCGTACGCCTGGGTTCCGATCGTCGGCCCGCTGATCGGCGGCGCCATCGCCGGCGGTCTCTACAACGTCGCGTTCAAGTAGACCCGCGACAGCGACCGATGACCGTCACAGACGCCTGAGACCGACAGCAAAGAACTTCTGGAGCACACCGTGACCGACGCACACACCGCAGGCCCCTTCATCGCGGCCATCGACCAGGGCACGACCTCGAGCCGCTGCATCGTCTTCGACAAGGACGGCCGGATCGTCGCCGTCGACCAGAAGGAGCACGAGCAGATCTTCCCGAAGCCGGGCTGGGTCGAGCACGACGCGACCGAGATCTGGACCAACGTCGAGGAAGTCGTCGCCGGAGCCGTCTCCAAGGCCGGCATCACGAGAGACGACATCAAGGCGATCGGCATCACCAACCAGCGCGAGACCACGCTGCTGTGGGACAAGAACACCGGCGAGCCGGTGCACAACGCCATCGTCTGGCAGGACACCCGCACCGACGCGCTCTGCAAGGAGCTCGGGCGCAACGTCGGCCAGGACCGCTTCCGCCGCGAGACCGGCCTCCCGCTGGCCTCCTACTTCGCGGGCCCGAAGGCCCGCTGGCTGCTCGACCACGTCGACGGCCTGCGCGAGCGCGCCGAAGCCGGCGACATCCTCTTCGGCACCATGGACTCCTGGGTCATCTGGAACCTGACCGGCGGCGTCAACGGCGGCAAGCACGTCACCGACGTCACCAACGCCTCCCGCACCATGCTGATGAACCTCCACAAGATGGAGTGGGACGCGCGGATCTGCGAGTCCATCGGCGTGCCGATGGCGATGCTTCCCGAGATCCGCTCCTCCGCCGAGGTCTACGGCGAGGTCTCCGGCGGCAAGCTCGGCGACCTGCTCGGCGGCATCCCCGTCGCCTCCGCGCTCGGCGACCAGCAGGCGGCCCTCTTCGGCCAGACCTGCTTCGACGAGGGCGAGGCGAAGTCCACGTACGGCACCGGCACGTTCATGCTCCTGAACACCGGTGACAAGGCCATCAACTCCTACTCGGGCCTGCTGACCACGGTCGGCTACCAGATCGGCGACCAGAAGCCGGTCTACGCCCTGGAGGGCTCCATCGCCGTCACCGGTTCGCTGGTGCAGTGGATGCGCGACCAGATGGGCCTGATCAACTCCGCCGCCGAGATCGAGACGCTCGCGTCGTCGGTCGAGGACAACGGCGGCGCCTACTTCGTACCGGCCTTCTCCGGCCTGTTCGCCCCGTACTGGCGCTCCGACGCCCGCGGTGTGATCGCCGGCCTGACCCGGTACGTCACCAAGGCGCACATCGCGCGCGCCGTCCTGGAGGCCACGGCCTGGCAGACCCGTGAGATCACCGACGCCATGACGAAGGACTCCGGCGTCGAGCTCGCGGCCCTCAAGGTCGACGGCGGCATGACCTCCAACAACCTGCTGATGCAGACCATCTCGGACTTCCTCGACGCACCCGTGGTGCGCCCGATGGTGGCCGAGACGACCTGCCTCGGTGCCGCCTACGCCGCCGGTCTCGCCGTCGGCTTCTGGTCCTCGACCGACGAGCTGCGCGCCAACTGGCGGCGGGCCGCGGAGTGGACCCCCCACATGGACGCGGGCACCCGCGACCGTGAGTACAAGAGCTGGCTCAAGGCCGTCGAGCGGTCCATGGGTTGGCTCGACGAGAGTGGCGAGGAGTAAGACACATGACCACCCTGCAGAGCGTCCCTGCCCTCGGGACGCATCCGGCTGCCGGTTCCCACCAGAGCCGCGCCGAGACCCGGGAGCAGCTTTCCAAGGCGACGTACGACCTCCTGGTGATCGGCGGCGGGATCCTGGGCATCTCCACCGCCTGGCATGCCGCGCAGTCGGGACTGCGGGTGGCTCTGGTGGACGCCGGTGACTTCGCCGGCGCCACCTCCTCCGCCTCCTCCAAGCTGCTCCACGGCGGTCTGCGCTACCTGCAGACCGGCGCGGTGAAGCTGGTCGCGGAGAACCACTTCGAGCGTCGTGCGGTGTCCCGTCAGGTGGCCCCCCACCTGGCGAACCCGCTCACGTTCTACCTGCCGGTCTACAAGGGCGGCCCGCACGGGGCCGCCAAGCTCGGCGCGGGCGTGTTCGCGTACAGCGCGCTCTCCGCCTTCGGCGACGGCGTCGGCCACCTCCTGTCGCCTTCGAAGGCCGCGCAGGACGTGCCGGAGCTGCGCACGGACAACCTGAAGGCCGTCGCGGTCTACGGCGACGACCAGATGAACGACGCCCGCATGGCCCTGATGACGGTCCGCGCGGCCGTCGAGGCCGGTGCCGCCGTCCTCAACCACGCCGAGGTCACCGGACTGCGCTTCACCAAGGGCCGGGTCACGGGCGCGGAGCTCAAGGACCGCACGAGCGGCGACGAGTTCGGCGTCAACGCCCGGCTGGTCCTGAACGCGACCGGCCCCTGGGTCGATCACCTGCGCAAGATGGAGAACCCGGACGCGGCGCCCTCCATCCGGCTGTCCAAGGGCGCGCACCTGGTCCTCAAGCGCACCGCGCCCTGGAAGGCCGCGCTGGCGACCCCGATCGACAAGTACCGCATCACGTTCGCCCTGCCCTGGGAGGACATGCTGCTGCTCGGCACCACGGACGAGGAGTTCGAGGGTGACCCGGCGGACGTGCGCGTCACCGAGGCCGACACCGCGCAGATCCTGGACGAGGCCGCGTTCTCCATCCGCGACCAGCAGCTGTCGCGGGACCTGATCACGTACTCCTTCGCGGGTCTGCGGGTGCTGCCCGGCGGCCCCGGCGACACCTCGAAGGCCAAGCGCGAGACGGTCGTCACCGAGGGCGCGGGCGGCATGCTCTCGGTGGCGGGCGGCAAGTGGACGACGTTCCGCCACATCGGCCGGACGATCATGAAGAAGCTGGAGTCGCTGCCGGGCCACCCGCTGGGCGACGACTACGAGCCGATCTCCTCGCTGCCGAAGAAGCTGCCGCTGCCCGGCATCGCGAACCCGCGCGCGGTCGCCCACCGCCTCCTGGTGGACGGCCCCGCGCCCGGCCCGCGCATGGCCGCCGACACCGCCAAGCACCTGGCGACGCACTACGGCTCGCTCTCCTTCGACATCGCCCGTCTGGCGAACGAGAACCCGGAGCTCGCCGAGCGCGTCCACCCGGACGCCCCGGAGATCTGGGCCCAGGTCGTCTACGCCCGCGACAACGAGTGGGCGGAGACCGCGGACGACGTGCTGCGCCGCCGTACGACGCTGACGATCCGCGGCCTGGCCACGGACGAGGTGCGCGGCAAGGTCGAGGACCTGCTGGGCAAGAAGGCCTGACGGGCTGGCCCGACGGGCTGACCTGACGGACTCCTCCGTAGAGAACCGGTAGAGGGACGGTAAGGGGCGATCGCCATGGGCGGTCGCCCCTTACTCATGCCCTGCCGCTCATGCCCTGCCGCTCATGCCACACCGCCGCCACAGCACCGCAACGTTCGGCGCGCAGTGTTGAACCATGAAGTTTCAGGTGCTCTCCCTCATCTCGCACTCCCCGCACCCCCTGACCGGTGAACTCCCCTCCCCCGCCGAACGGTTCGAGGACGTCATCGAGGTCGGCGTGACGGCGGAGCGGCTCGGGTACGACGCGTACGCCGTGGGCGAGCGGCACGCGGGGGCCTTCCTGTCGTCGAGCCCGACCGTCGTGCTCGGCGCCCTCGCCGCGCGCACCTCCCGGATCAAGCTCCTCACCGGCGTCACCGTCGTCGCGATCCTCGATCCCGTGCGGGTCGCCGAGGACTACGCGACGCTCGACCAGATCTCGCGCGGCCGTGTGGAACTCGTCGTCGGCAAGGGCGCCGAAGCCGGGCACTTCGACCTGTTCGGGTTCGACGAGGCCCGGCAGTGGGACCTCCAGCGCGAGAAGTACGAACTGCTGCGCCGCCTGTGGGACGAGGAGAACGTCGACTGGGAGGGCGAGTTCAGGCCGCCGCTGAAGAACGTGACGACCGTCCCGCGCCCCTACGCGGGCACTCCGCGCGTCTGGCACGGCTCGGCGACGTCGCTCAACTCCCCCGAGCTGGCGGCCAGGCACGGCGACCCGCTCTTCACCGCCAACGCGATCCAGCCCCGCTCCGCGTACGCCTCGCTCATCGGCCACTACCGCGAGCGGTTCGAGGCGTACGGCCACGATCCGGCCCGCGCCCACGTGGCGGCGGGCTCCGGCGGCCTGCTCATCGCCGACACCGCCGAGCAGGCCGTCTCGCGCTACAAGGAGCTGTACGAGGCGCGGGTCGCGCAGAGCTTCCGGCCGGAGCTGGCGGGCAGGGCGGGCTACAACACGCCGTTCCGCACCATCGAGGACGCCATCGCGGGCGGGCCTCAGCTCATCGGCTCGCCGCAGCAGATCATCGACAAGATCCTCGGCTACCACGAGGTGTACGGCCACGACCTGCAGTCCGTCTCGGTGGACGGCTTCGGGCTCTCGCGCGGCGAGCAGACCGAGACGCTGCAACGGTTCGCGGAGGAGATCGCGCCGGTGGTGCGCAGGGCCGCGCCGTCCACGCTGTGGGACACCCTGTGATGCGCCGACGGTGCGGACTACGATCCGAAGATCAGCCTTGACCTGCCCTGGAGTGATTCATGACTCTCCTCACGACCTGGCCGGAGAGCGGCCCCGAGACCGTCGTGCGCCGTACCTCGGACCCGGCTGAGATAGCGGCCGCACTCGCTCCTGTGGGGGTGCGGTACGAGCAGTGGCCGGTGCGCGAGGACGTGCCGGCCGACGCCGACAGCGACACCGTGTTCGCCGCGTACCGCACGGAGATCGACAAGCTCAACGCCGAAGAGGGCTTCCGGACCGTGGACGTGGTGGCGCTGCATCCGCCGGCCGGTGACGACCCCGAGTGGGCCGGGAAGGCGAAGGCCGCCCGGCAGAAGTTCCTCGCCGAGCACACGCACGACGACGATGACGAGGTGCGGTTCTTCGTCGCGGGCGCCGGGATCTTCTACCTGCACGTGGGTGGCGAGGTGCACGCCGTGTACTGCGAGAAGGGCGACCTGCTCGGCGTGCCGCGCGGCACGACGCACTGGTTCGACATGGGGACGTCCCCTGCGTTCACGGCGATTCGTTTCTTCCACGAGGAGGACGGCTGGATCGGCACGTTCACGGGCAGCCCGATCGCGGACCGCTTCCCCGACTTCGACGAGATCCACGCGGGGTACGCCGCGTGACGGAGCACAATCCCGGATCCGTGGACGCCGTGGTGCTCGACATCGAGGGCACCACGAGCGCCACGGGGTTCGTGGTGGACGTGCTGTATCCGTACGCCCGGGAGCGGTTCGGTGAGCTGCTCGCCTCGCGGGGCGCCGAGCCGGAGGTGGCGCGTGCCGTCGCGCGGGTGCGGGCGGAGATCGGCGAGCCGGACGCGGACGCGGCGCGGGTGGAGCAGGTCCTCGGCGAGTGGGCTGACGCCGACCGCAAGGCGACGCCCCTGAAGACGCTCCAGGGCATCCTGTGGGCGGAGGGCTTCGCGCGCGGCGAGCTCGTCTCGCACTTCTACCCGGACGTCATCCCGGTCCTTCGGCGGTGGCACGCGGACGGGGTGCGGCTGTACGTGTACTCCTCCGGGTCCGTGTCCGCGCAGCGGGCATGGTTCGCGCACTCCGCGGAAGGCGATCTGCTGGATCTCGTGAGCGGTCTGTACGACACGGAGAACGCGGGCCCCAAGCAGGAGGCGGCCTCCTACCGCGCCATCGCCTCGTCCACCGGAGTCGCCCCCGGGCGGCTGCTCTTCCTCTCCGACCGGCCCGGCGAGCTGGACGCGGCGCGGGCCGCGGGCTGGCGGGCGGTCGGGGTGCGCCGGGCCGGGGAGCCCTACGCCGACGCCGACTTCGGCGACCACCCGCGGGTCTCGGTCTTCTCCGGGATCGCCCTCGCCACCGGGAGCAGCTCATGACCGAGACCACCACCGCGGCCCTGGACCTGGAGGAGGCGGGGGCCGTGCTCGCCGCGGAGGCCGCGCGGTTCGCTTCGTTCGGGTGGATGCGCGGGACGTCCGGGAACCTGTCCCTGGTCCTCTCGCGGGATCCGCTCCGGCTCGCCGTCACGGCGAGCGGCCGCGACAAGGGCGAGCTGACGGCGTCGGACGTGGTGCTGACGGACGGGCAGGGGGCGGCGGCCGGGCCAGGGCGTCCCTCGGCCGAGGCGGCGCTGCACGCGCGCGTCGTGCGGCTCACGGGTGCGGGCGCGGTGGTGCACGTCCACACGGTGGCGGCGGTCGTCATGGGGCAGCGCTCCCCCGACGGGATCCCCTTCGAGAACCTGGAGATGCTGAAGGGGCTGGGGCATCCGACGCACGAGGTGGCGGTGACGCTGCCGGTGATCGAGAACAGCCAGGACATGGGGGTGCTCGGGGACCGGCTCGAGGCCGCGCTGCGGCCGGGCATGCCGGCGGTGGTCGTGGCCGGGCACGGGATCTACGTCTGGGGTGCGGATCCGCGCGAGGCGCGGCACCGGGCCGAAGTCGTGGAGTGGCTGCTTGAGTTGGAGCTGGAGCGGGGGCGAGAGCGAGGCTGAGGTCCTGCCTCCGGCGGGGCTCGGTTCCGCACCGGCTCCGCCGGGTGCGTCCTCGAAACGCCGGACGGGCTGAGATGTGCTCGCCCTCAGGCGGCGGGCACGCCCTTTGGCAGCTCCCCCTTCGATACCTCCCGTACGCCCCGCTCCGTCACCAGTGCCGTCACCAGGGAGCCGGGGGTGACGTCGAACGCGGGGTTGTGGCCTCGGGAGTCCGCCGGGGTGGTGCGGATACCTGCCCACTCCAACACCTCGCTCTCCGGGCGGAGTTCGATGTGGATGCCGTCGCCCGTGGCCGTGGCCAGGTCCACCGTGGTGGTCGGCGCCGCCACCATGAACGGGATGCCCGCGTGCGCGCAGGCCAGGGCGACGCCGACCGTGCCGACCTTGTTCGCGGTGTCGCCGTTGGCCGCGATGCGGTCCGCGCCGACGATCGCCGCGTCGACCTCGCCGCGCAGGATCGTGCCGGCCGCCGCACCGTCCGCCTGGACGTAGTGCGGGATGCCTTCCTGGCCGAGTTCCCAGGCGGTCAGGCGGGCGCCCTGGAGGAGGGGGCGCGTCTCGTCGGCGTACACCGTCTCCAGGCGTCCCCTGGCGTGCAGTTCGCGGATGACGCCGAGCGCCGTGCCCCAGCCCGCCGTGGCGAGGGCGCCGGTGTTGCAGTGGGTGAGGATGCGCAGCGGGCGGTCCGTGCCGGGTGCGACGCGGTCGAGGAGCCAGTCGGCGCCGTACGCGCCCATCGCGTGGTTGGCCGCGAGGTCCTCGCGGACGATCGCGTCGGCCTCGGCGAGGACCGCGTCGATGCCCCGGTCGACGTGGGGCCGCACGCGGTCGACGCACACCATGAGGTTCACCGCGGTGGGCCTGGCCTCGCGGACGCGGGTGATCTCGGCGTCCAGGCGGGCCCGGTCCCAGCCCTCGCGCGCGGCCTGGGCCAGGGCGACGGCGACGCCGTAGGCACCGGCCGCGCCGATGGCGGGGGCGCCGCGCACGACGAGGCGGACGATCGCGTCGACCACGCCGTCGACGGTCGTGACGTCGAGGCGTTCCAGGGAGTGCGGGAGCGCCGTCTGGTCGATGAGGGAGAGGGACGGCATGCCGTCCTCCGCGGCCGCCGTCCAGGTCACGGCGCGCAGTTCCTGGCTGTTCATGGGGGTCAACTCCGAATGAAGGGGGGCGATTCCGGCCATGGGAGGAGGGGTGCCGTCACCGTACCCGACGTGCTCGAACCACATTGCGAGACGACCGCACGGCCGTCCGAATTCCGGTGTTACCCTCGCCGCCACCCAGGACAGATCGATCCGATCGACGGTGCGAGGAGGACAGCCATGGCCGCGAAATCCGGCGCGATGTGCTGCCCCGCCGTGTCCTGTGGCCGCCGAATGTGCCGCTGTCGCCGCTGTTTCCGCTGAGCGACGCCGTTCCGGCACGTACGACTCTCCTGTCACCGCCCGGCATCCGGGCACCTCCACGAAGGCGATGCCATGCCCCTGCTGTCTCCGCGTACGCGCACGCCCCTGAGACTCACCGCCGCGACCGTCGGCGCCGTCCTGCTCGCCACCGGCTGCAACGCGGCGGCGAAGGACGGTGCTTCGGGCGGTGCGGGAGACGGCACGGCGTTCACGCTCGTCACGCCCGACCCCGTCGCCCAGAACGAGTTCCTCAAGCTCGCCGTGTCCGGGGTGAAGGCGGCCGCGAAGGCGCACGACGGCTCGCAGAAGGTCTTCCAGAGCAGCGACACCGACTCTCGGCAGCAGAACGTCGCCTCGGCCGTCGACTCCGCCCCCGACGTCATCGCGCTCGTCGGCTTCGAGTTCGCGGACATCGTGGCGCAGCAGGCCGAGACCCACCCGAAGCAGCAGTTCCTGCTCGTCGACGCGTGCACGAAGAAGACGTACAAGAACGTCACCTGTGCCGTCTTCCGTGAGCACGAGGCCGTCTTCCTCGCCGGCGCCGAGGCCGGACTGCTCACGAGGAGCAAGAAGGTCGGCGCCGTCGACGTGCTCGACACCCCGCAGTTCCGGCGGTACAGCGAGCCCTTCGCGGCGGGCGCGAAAAAGGTGGAGCCCGGCGCGCGGTCCCGGACGCTGTTCGTCGGCGGGCAGTCGCCGTTCAACGACGCGGCGCGCGCCAAGGACCAGGCGTCGACGCTCGCGTCGGGCGGCGTCGACCAGGTGATGGCGGCCGCGGCCGCGGGCAACACGGGTGTCTTCCAGGCGGCCAAGGCCGCGAAGGCGAAGGACGGCAAGGGGTTCAGGGCGTACGGCGTGGACGCCAACCAGTGCCTGACCAGCCCCGGCGAGGTCGTCGACAACGTCCTGAAGAAGACCGACGTGGCCGTGGAGAAGGGCATCGGGCAGATCCTCGACGGCAAGGGCGGCACCACCGTGTCGTACGGCCTCAAGGAGGGCGGCATGTCGCTGACCGGCCTGGAGCCGGGGCTCGAGGACTCCAAGTGCCTGATCGCGGAGCCCGCCAACGCCGGCGTGCTGGCGCGCGTGAAGAAGCTGCGCGACGACATCGCGGCCGGGAAGCTGACCGTCGATGACCCCGCGGCCTGAGCCGGACGGCGTCCCCCACGCCGTCGAACTGCGGGGCATCACCAAGGAGTTCCCCGGCACCCTCGCCAACGACCGGGTCGACCTGACCGTCCGGCGCGGTGAGATCCACGCCCTGATGGGTGAGAACGGCGCGGGCAAGTCGACGCTGATGTCCGTCCTGTACGGGCTGCTGCGCCCGGACGCCGGGCAGATCCTGCTCGACGGGCGCGAGGTGTCCTTCGCGAGCCCGAGCGAGGCGATCGCCGCGGGCCTCGGGATGGTGCACCAGAGCTTCAAGCTGTTCCCGTCGTTCACGGTCGCCGAGAACGTCGTGTACGCGGCCGAGCCGCGCCGGTTTGGTCTCACGGACCGGGCGGAGGCGGTGCGGCGGGTCGCGGCGCTCGCCGAGGAGCACGGGCTCGCCGTCGATCCGTCGGCGAAGGTCGGTGATCTGCCGGTGGGGGTGCGCCAGCGGGTGGAGATCCTCAAGCTCCTGTACCGGGGCGCGCGGACGCTCATCCTGGACGAGCCGACGGCCGTGCTGACGCCGTCGGAGGCGGACGCGCTCTTCGGGGTGCTCCGCTCCCTCGCCGACGAGGGCCGCACCGTCCTCCTGGTCACGCACAAGCTGCGCGAGGTCGTGGAGGGCAGCGACGCGGTGACCGTGCTGCGGGACGGGCGGGTCGCGGCACGCGTGCGGACGGCCGACACCAGCGCCGACGCCATCGCGGCGGCCATGACGGGGCGCGCGGTGGAGCTGGACCGGGTGCATCCGGCAGGCTCCCCCGGCGGCGCCGTCCTGAAGGTCGAGTCCCTGACGGCGGACGGGGTGCGGGACGTGTCGCTCACCGTCCGCGCCGGGGAGATCGTCGGCATCGCGGGGGTCGCGGGCAACGGCCAGTCCGAACTGGTCGAGGCCGTCGCGGGGTTGCGGCCCGCCGTCGCGGGCCGGGTCACGCTCGCCGGGCAGGACGTCACCGGCGCGTCGGCCGCGGGGCGGCGTGCGGCGGGGCTCGCGTACGTCCCCGAGGACCGCACCGCGGTCGGCACGGCGCCGGCAGCGACGGTCGCGGAGAACCTCGCCATGGGTCACCACCGCGGGCACGGCCTGCTGCGTCCCGGATGGCTCCGCGAGCACGCGCGCGTGCTCGTCGAACGCTTCGGCATCAAGGCCGCGTCGTCGGGTCAGCCCGCGGGCTCGCTCTCCGGCGGCAACCTGCAGAAACTCGTGATCGGCCGCGAACTGGCCCACGAGGCGCCCCTGTTGGTCGTCGAGCAGCCCACCCGGGGCGTCGACATCGGCGCCGTCCAGACGATCCACGACCACCTGGTCGCGCACCGCGACGCGGGCCACGCGGTCCTGCTGGTCTCCGCCGAACTCAGCGAGATCCGCGGCCTCTCGGACCGGGTCCTCGTGATGTACGAGGGCGGGATCGCGGCCGAGTTCACCCGTGAGGAGGCGGACGAGCGGGCGCTGGGGCTCGCGATGGCGGGCGGAGCGCCCGACGCGTCCGCCGGGCCTCCCACCGGGTCCCCTGCCGGGGCCCCCGTCCCGTCCGTCCCCCTGAAGGAGGCCCCCTGACATGGCCGTCGAGAGCCTCTCCCGCCTGTACGGGGAGCACTCGCCCGTGCGGCGGGCCCTCAAGTCGTCCGCCCTGCACTCCGTCATCGCCGCCGTCCTCGTCGGGGCGCTGTTCCTCGTCGGTACGGGCGCCGAGCCGGTCGGCGCGTACGGGTCCGTCGTCAGCGGCTCGCTCGGGCCCGACGGGATCGGGTCGACGCTGACCACCGGGACGAGCATCCTGGGTCTCGCCGTGGCGCTCGCGATCCCGATGCGGGCCGGACTGCTGAACCTGGGCGGCGACGGGCAGCTCGTGCTCGGCGGGATCGCCGCCGCGGCCACGGGCCTGTACGTTCCGCTGCCCGCGCCGCTCGCCGTGGTCGCCGCGCTGCTCGCCGGGATGCTGGCGGGCGCCCTGTACGCGGCGCTCGCCGCGGTCTGCCAGAACCGGTTCGGCGTACCGCTGCTGGTGAGCAGTCTCCTGCTGAGCTACCCGGCGATGTCCTTCGCGTCGTACCTCGCACGGTTCCCGCTCAAGGAGGAGGGGTCGAGCCTTCCGCAGACCCGGCGGCTCCCGGCCGGCGTGGAGCTGCCCGCCTTCGGGTCGTCGACGGTCACCGTCGGGCTCGTGCTCGTCGTGATCGCCGCGGGCGTCTTCCTCTTCACCGACGCCAGGACCGCCACCGGCTACGAGATCCGCATGACGGGGCTCAACCCGCGCTTCGCGGCGTACGCGGGCGTCGACGCGCCCCGGCTCACGCTGCGCCTCATGGCGGTCTCCGGCGCCGTCGCCGGGCTCGTCGGCGCGATCGGCGTGCTCAGCTTCCCGTACCGCTTCACCGACGGTTCGCTGACGGCCGCCGGGCACACCTGGACCGGTCTGACGGCCGCGCTCCTCGCCTCGGCCGCGCCCCTGGGCACCGCGCTCGCCGCGCTGTTCTTCGCCGCGCTCGACGTGGGCGGGCTCGCGATGGAGCGTGCGACGGAGGTGCCGCGCGAGCTGACGCAGGTGTTGCAGGCCGTCGTCATCGTGTTCCTGGCCGCGCGCCTGCGCTTCACCTGGCGGCGGGCCGGGAAGGCCATACCTCCAAAGGCTCCCACGGCCCCTACGGCCCGCATGGCTCCCACGGCTCCCACGGCTCCCACGGCTCCCACGGCTCCCACGGCTCCCGAGGGGGACCTCTGATGTCCGTCGACTCCGCGCTGTTCCACTCGGCGCTCCTCGCCCTCACCCCGATCCTGCTCGCCGCGCTCGGCGGCGCGGTGTGCGAGCGGGCCGGCGTGTTCAACATCGGCCTCGAAGGGATGATGCTCATCGGCTGCTTCAGCGCGGTCGCGGGCAGCTGGTTCACCGGCAGCGCGTGGCTGGGTGTCCTGTTCGCGGCCCTGTCGTCCGCCGCGTACGCGATGATCCTCGCCGTGG
Source organism: Streptomyces sp. NPDC045678 (assembly GCF_056432085.1). Taxonomy (NCBI): domain Bacteria; kingdom Bacillati; phylum Actinomycetota; class Actinomycetes; order Kitasatosporales; family Streptomycetaceae; genus Streptomyces; species Streptomyces sp. NPDC045678. Next base: position 220,039 of record NZ_JBWKJS010000007.1, on the reverse strand, counting down.
GGACCATCAGTCTGCGGGGCGACGCCGTCGTCCTCGGTGTCGCGCTCAACCTCCTCGCCGTCGGGCTCACGGGGTTCCTGCTGCGTACGGTCTTCGGCGTGCAGGGCACGTTCTCCGACCCGGACCTGGCGGGGCTCGGCACCGTCGACCTCGCCTTCCTCGGGCCGGTGCTGTCCGGGCACTCGCCGCTCGTGTACGTGTCCTGGGCGGCGGTCGCCGTCGCCGCCGTGTTCCTCGCGCGTCACCCGTGGGGGCTGCGGCTCCGCGGGGTCGGCGAGGCGCCGGACGCGGCGGCGACGCTCGGGGTGAGCCCGGTGAAGTACCAGTACGCGGCCGTCCTCACCGGCGGGCTGCTCTGCGGTCTCGCCGGGGCGCAACTCGCCCTCGGCAACGTCACGTTGTTCTCGGAGAACATGACGGCGGGGCGCGGCTGGATCGCCGTGGTCGCCGTGCTGCTGGGCCGGGCGCTGCCCCTCGGGGTGCTGCTCGCCGGGCTGCTCTTCGGGGTCGCGGAGGCGGTCGGGTTCCGGCTGCAGGGCAACGGTCTTCCGCCGCAGGCCACCGACGCCGCCCCCTACGCGGTGACCCTGGTCGCCCTCTTCCTCTCCACGGCGCGCCGCAGGCGCCGCAAGCAACCCGAGTCCCCCCTAGGAGCCTCCACATGACGTCGCTCACCGACGCGCTGCCCATCACCCGTGTCCCCCGCACCGGCCTGCCCGCGCACGCGGTCGTCGTCGGCGACCCGGGCCGTGCGGCCGCCGTCGCCGATCTCCTGGCCGACGCGAAGGAGGTGTCGTACCACCGTGAGTACCGCACCTTCGCCGGCAGCTGGCAGGGCACGCCCGTCGTCGTCGCCTCGCACGGTGTGGGCGCGCCCGGCGCGATCCTCCTCTTCCAGGAGCTCGCCGAGGCAGGCGTCACCACGATCCTGCGGCTCGGCACGGCGGGCGCGATCCGCCCCGGCATCCGCGACGGCGACCTGGTCATCGCGGACGCGGCGGTGCGCGACGACGGCGTGACGCAGCAGCTGATCCCCGCCGAGTACCCGGCGTTCTCTGCGCCGGAGGCGGTGCTCGCCCTGCAGCGCGCGGCGCGGGCCGCCGGAGCCCCGTACCACCGCGGGGTGGTGTGGACGCGGGCCGCGTTCCAGCCGGGTTTCCTGCCGCTGCCCGGCGAGGCGTACGCGGCCGCCGGGATCGCCGCCATCGAGATGGAGCTCTCGGCGCTGTACGTCTTCGCGTCGACGCACGGTCTGACGGCGGGCGGCGCCCTGGTCGTGGACGGCGCGAACGCCGACGAGCTCGTCGACAAGGACGCCACCGGCGGGTACGACCCGCACCGCGAGGTGGTCACCGACGGGGTCGACCGGGGTGCCCGGATAACCTTGGACGCGCTGCGCCTGCTGGCCTCGACCGAGCGCTGAACGACCGTAGCGATCGTCCACGACCGAGGCGAACAGGGAGAACGGAACGATGCACCCCACTGACCTGCCGGCCCAGGACCGCGGCGGCTCCATAGACCTGCTGGTGCACGGCGGCGACGTGCTGACCGTCGACGCGGCGGGCACCGTCGTGAGGGACGGGGCGGTCGCCGTCCGCGGGGGCCGCGTCGTCGAGGTGGGGCCCGCGGAGCGGCTGCGTGCGGCGTACGAGGCGGCCGAGGAGATCGACGCGCGCGGCTGCCTCGTCCTGCCGGGCCTGATCAACACGCACACGCACCTCGCGATGAACCTGATGCGCGGCATCGCCGACGACGTCACGCTGCAGGGCTTCCTGGCCCGGGTCGTCCCGCGCGAGGCCGCGATCCTCTCGCCGGACACGGTGGCCACCGCGATGCGGGCCGCCGTCGCGGAGTCCGTACGGGGCGGGGTCACGACCGCCCTCGACATGTACTGGTTCCACGAGGCGGCCGAGGAGGCGGCCCGCGACGCCGGGTGGCGGCTGCTGACCGGGCCGACGTTCATGGACGTGCCGGGCCCGCCGGACGGCCGGCCCTACGAGGAGCGGCTCGGGTGGGCGACCGCGCACCTGAAGGCGTACGTCCCGGCGCCGGGCACCCGTCCGATCGTCTGCGCGCACTCCGCGTACACGCTGAACCCCGCGCAGCTCACCGAGATCACCGCGCTCGCCGGGGAGCACGGCGCGCTGCTCCACGTGCACGCGTCGGAGAACGCGGCGGAGGTGGCGAACGTCGTCGAGCAGCACGGCATGCGCCCCGTGGAGCTGCTCGACTCGCTCGGCGTGCTCGGGCCCGACACGCTGCTCGCGCACGCGGTGGACCTCACGGACGCCGAGATCGCGACGCTGGCCCGCACCGGCACGGCGGTGGCGCACTGCCCGGTGTCCAACCTCAAGCTGGGCTGCGGCATCGCGCGCGTGCCCGACCTGCTCGACGCGGGCGTGACGGTCGGCCTCGGCACCGACGGCGCGGTGTCCTCCAACACGCTCGACCTGCTGGGCGCGGTGAGGGTCGCCGCGCTGGTGCACAAGGCGGGCGGCGACCCCACCGCGGTCGGCGCCGAGCAGGCCGTCCGGATGGCGACCGTCGAGTCGGCGCGTGCGCTCGGGCTGGGCGACCGCCTCGGTTCGCTGGAGGCGGGCAAGCAGGCCGACCTGATCGTCCTTGACCTGGAGCGGCCGCACCTCGCGCCCCGGCACGACCCGTGGTCCACGCTGGCGTATGCGGCGTCGGCCGCCGATGTCCGGGACACTGTGGTGGACGGCCGTGTCCTGATGCGCGACCGGACCCTGCTCACCCTCGACGAGCAGGCCGTCCTGCGGGCCCTCCAGGACGCGGCGGCCGCCTCCGAGGCGGCACCGGTCTCCTGACCCGCGTCCCCGGACCGAAGTGACATCAACCCCCGAGATCCCCCGAAGTGGCACCCACCGCATGACGTTCGAACCCACCCGCGGCTTCACCGGCCGCGCCCGAGCCGCCGACCGCGATCCGCGGCTGCCCCCGGGACAGTACGACGCGGGCGACGGCTGGCCCGTCCTGTCCGCCGAGGTCACCCCGCGGCTCGCCGCCGCCGACTGGACGTTCCGCGTCGACGGTCTCGTCGCGGCCCCGCGCACCTGGACCTGGGACGAGGCGCACGCGCTGCCCGCGTCCGAGTACCGGGGCGACATCCACTGCGTGACGAGCTGGTCCAAGTTCGGGGTGCGGTTCGGCGGGGTGAGCCTGGACACGTTCCTGGCCGCGGCCCGCCCGCTCCCCACGGCGACGCACGTCGTCGCGTACTCGCACACCGGCTACACCACGAACCTCCCGCTGTCCGACGTGACGGACGGCAAGGCGTGGATCGTCTGGGAGTACGGCGACGGGCCGCTGCCCGCCGAGCACGGCGGCCCGGCCCGGCTGATCGTCCCCCACCTGTACTTCTGGAAGAGCGCCAAGTGGGTGGCGGGGCTGCGGCTCCGCCACCGCGACGAGCCGGGCTTCTGGGAGCAGAACGGCTACCACCACCGGGGCGACCCGTGGGCCGAGGAGCGTTACGCCGGTGACTGACCTCACGAATCCCGGACCCGAGGAGCGTTTCGTGCCGCCGACGGCGTTCGCCGTGCCCGGCCGCATCGCGGTGAGCAACCGTTCCGCGGCCGTGTGGCAGCGGGCGACCGTCGTGGAGATCCGCCGCGAGACGCCGCTGGTGTCGACGTTCCGCCTGAAGGTGCCCGACTGGCAGGGGCATCTGCCGGGCCAGCACCTGATGCTGCGGCTCACCGCCGAGGACGGCTACGTCGCCCAGCGGCACTACTCGATCGCCTCCGCGCCCGACGAGAGCGGCGAGATCGAGCTGACCCTCGACCACGTGCCGGGCGGCGAGGTGTCGGGGCATCTGCACACCGTGGCGCACGTCGGCGACACCGTCGAGGTGCGCGGGCCGCTGTCCGGCTTCTTCGCCTGGCCGGGCGACCGTCCCGCGCTGCTGCTCGGGGCCGGGTCGGGCGTGGTCCCGCTGATGTCGATGGTCCGGCACCACCGGCTCGCGGGGCTCGACGTGCCGGTGCGCCTCGTCGTGTCGGCGCGCACGCCCGCCGACCTGATCTACGCGGACGAGTACACGGACGAGACCACCGTCGTCCTGACCCGGTCCGAGGGCCGGCTGAACGCCTCCCACCTGGCGCCGTTCCTCGGCGAGGCGGGGCAGCCCGAGGGCGGCTGGGAGGCGTACGTCTGCGGCTCCAACGGGTTCGCCGAGCACGCCTCGCGGCTCCTTGTGGAGGGCGGCCAGCCGGTGGACCGGATCCGCATCGAACGCTTCGGCTGACCGCTGCCGCTGCCGCGACCGCCCCGTGCGGTCCGGTGCGATGGCGGATCCCGCTACTCCCGTGCGGCGCGGCCGCGCCCCGGTCCATAATCGCCTGATACATCGGATGTCTATCCCGGCACCTTTGACCATTGGCGCTTTCGACTGTTGAGGCGAGGTCCCCCCATGGCTGTCACCGACGAGGCCATCGAGAAGATCAAGGACATGATCGTCTCGGGCGCGCTGCGCCCCGGCGACCGGCTGCCCAAGGAGAGCGAACTCGCCGCCGAGCTGGGCCTCTCGCGCAATTCACTGCGCGAGGCGGTACGCGCCCTCGCCCTGATCCGCATCCTCGACGTACGCCAGGGCGACGGCACGTACGTCACCAGCCTGGACCCCCAACTCCTCCTGGAGGCCCTCAGTTTCGTCGTCGACTTCCACCGCGACGACACGGTCCTGGAGTTCCTCGCGGTCCGCCGGATCCTGGAACCGGCGGCCACGGCGATGGCCTGCGCGCACATCTCCGATGCCGAACTGGACGCACTGGGCGAACAGTTGGACGCCCTGGGCAGCGCGCCGTCGGTGGAGGAGCTGGTCGCCGCCGACCTGGAGTTCCACCGCCGCATCGTCCAGACGTCCGGCAACTCCGTCCTGTGCTCCCTCCTCGACGGCCTCTCCGGGCCCACCACCCGGGCCCGCGTCTGGCGCGGCCTGACCCAGGAGGACGCCGTCAGCCGCACCCTCCACGAGCACCGGGCGATCCTCACCGCGCTGCGGGACCGCGACGCGGAGGCGGCCCGCTCGTGGGCGACGGTGCACATCGCGAGCGTCGAACAGTGGCTGCGCACGACGCTGTGAGACCGCCCCGCACCTGTGGGTGAAGGCGCTGTTTCCCGGGCCGGAGCGTGGGCAGTGATCACGCATTCCCCCACGCAAGGGGGCTGCGGACGGACCCTGCCGACGCCGTAAGGTTGGGGCGTACGCAAGGGAACGTCGGAAGGAGGCCTGGGTGATCGAGCTCGAGGGGGTACCCGAGCTGGTCGACCCGGTCATGGTGGCCGCGTTCGAGGGCTGGAACGACGCCGGCGACGCCGCCTCCGCCGCGGTCGCGCATCTCGACAAGGAGTGGAAGGGCGAGGTGTTCGCGGCGCTGGACGCCGAGGACTACTACGACTTCCAGGTCAACCGGCCCACGGTCTGGCTCGACGGCGGAGTGCGGAAGATCACGTGGCCGACGACCAGGCTCTCGGTGGTCCGCGTCGGCGGCGACAAGCCCCGTGACCTGGTCCTGGTCCGGGGCACCGAGCCGTCCATGCGCTGGCGGTCGTTCTGCAACGAGATCCTGGGCTTCGCGCACGAGCTGGGCGTCGAGCTGGTCGTGATCATGGGCGCGCTGCTCGGGGACACCCCGCACACCCGCCCCGTCCCGGTCAGCGGCGTGACGTCCGACCCGGACCTGGCGCGCACCATGGATCTCGAGGAGACCAAGTACGAGGGTCCGACGGGCATCGTCGGCATCCTCCAGGAGGCCTGCACGCACGCGGGCGTCCCGGCCGTCAGCCTGTGGGCCGCCGTGCCGCACTACGTGTCGCAGCCGCCCAACCCGAAGGCCACGCTGGCGCTCCTCAACCGCCTGGAAGACCTGATCGACCTGCGGATCCCGCTGGGCGAGCTGGCCGAGGACGCGCGCGCCTGGCAGGTGGGCGTGGACCAGCTGGCCGCCGAGGACAGCGAGGTCGCGGAGTACGTCCAGTCGCTGGAGGAGGCGCGGGACACCGCGGAGCTCCCCGAGGCGTCCGGCGAGGCCATCGCCCGCGAGTTCGAGCGGTACCTGCGGCGGCGTGACGGCGGGGAGGGCGGAGCCGCGTACCTCCGGGACTCGCCCAGCGACCGCACGCGGCCGCCGAAGCCGAAGCCGACGCAGCGGCCGGGGCAGGGCGCCGAGGACGGCGAGGGCGAGGGCGGCGACCCGGGCCCTCCGGATTCCTCGGACGACTGACCTTCACAGCGCAATGGGGCGGCACCTGTACAGGTGCCGCCCCATTGCGCTGCTCATGGCCGAAGTGCGGCTGATGTGCGTCTCGTGGCCGAATTGCACGGGGTTCCCTTTTCAACTTCTCTTCAAACACTGTTGCTCGAAAGAGGGGTGGACGGCTCGGCCCTGCCGTAGCAGGGTGAGCCCCGGAAACCTGGCGCAGCGCACAGCACGGCACCCGCAGGACGGAAGGGAGCGGTGAAGCGATGACCGAGCAGGCAGACCCGGCGCGAGACCCCGGAGCCGGCGGGCCCGGCCCCGACGGAATGGGATTCACCTACCGAGAAGCACAGGAAGAGCTGATCGTCGTCGCCCGGCCCGAGGCCCGGCTGCGCGCCGGCGAGCGGGACATCCGCTCGGCCTCCGGCTCCGACGTATCGGCCCTGAACATGTTCCTCACCGACGAACAGCTCACTCTGGAGCCGCTGTTCGGCAACGAGGACCGGTTGCGCGCCGCAGCGCCCTCGGCGGCGGGCGAGGACGACGTGCCCGACCTGGCCCTCTTCTACCGCGTCCGCGGCGGCGACGACCGGCCCGACGAGCTGCGCGCCCGGATGGCGGCGCTGCCGGGCATCGACACGGCGTACGTGAAGCCCGGCGCCGTACCGGCCTCGATCGACCCCTCGCCGACCCAGCCGCACGACCTGGACGAGGCGACCCGGCGGCGCAAGGAGGGCATGCCCGCCACACCCGACTTCACCAGCCGTCAGGGCTACTTGAAGCCGGCGCCCGAGGGAATCGACGCACGCTGGGCCTGGCAGCGCGTCGGCGGCTCCGGGGAGGGCGTCACCGTCGTCGACATCGAGGGCGCCTGGCAGCTGCGCCACGAGGACCTCGCCGCGAAGCTCGCCGGCGTCGTCGTCGGCACGCCCATCCAGGACCTGGCGTGGCGCAACCACGGCACCGCGGTGATCGGCGTCATCGGCGGCGACCGCAACTCCCTCGGCATCACCGGCATCGCGCCGGAGGCCGTGACCGCGACCGCGTCCTTCCAGCCCCTCGGCACGGCCGCGACGATCCACGCGGCGGCGGAGCGGCTGAACCGCGGCGACATCATCCTGCTCGAACTGCACCGCCCCGGGCCGAAGTTCGACTTCGGCCCGCGTGACGACCAGAAGGGCTACATCGCCATCGAGTGGTGGCCCGACGACTACGCGGCGGTGCGGTACGCCACCGCGAAGGGCGTGCTCGTCGTGGGCGCGGCGGGCAACGGCGCCGAGTCCCTGGACGACGCGGTGTACGAGCGCAGGCCGGACGGCTTCCCGTCCTGGTGGCGCAACCCGTTCAACCCCAGCAATCGTTCCTCCGGCGCGGTTCTGGTCGGCGCGGGCGCTCCCCCACCCGGCACCCACGGCCGCGATCACGGCCCCGACCGCTCACGCCTGGCGTTCTCCAACTACGGGGCGCGCGTGGACGCGCAGGGCTGGGGCCGTGAGACCACCACGACCGGCGGCTTCTGGGACCGGCCCGGCGATCTCCAGGGCGGCGCCGACGAAATCGCCTGGTACACGGACACGTTCTCCGGTACGTCCTCCGCGTCGCCGATCGTCGTGGGTGCCCTCGCCTCGCTGCAGGGCATGCTGAAGGCCGCGGGCCAGCAGCCGATGACGCCGGACCGGGCCCGTGCGACGCTGCGCGCGACGGGCTCCCCGCAGCAGGACGCGCCGGGCAGGCCCGCGTCGCAGCGGATAGGCAACCGCCCCGACCTCAAGGCGGCGGTGACGAACCTGCTGCCGTCGGCGGTGGGTTCGGGTCAGGCCGAGCGGTACTGGGACGAGCTGCTCCCGTATCCGCCGGAACTCCCGCCGCGGCTCCGGCTGTTCGTGGCCGGGGAGTGGCGCAACCTCGACAACCCGTCCCCCGAGACACGGCAGGCGGTGCACTCCGCCTTCGCCGGGGGACGACCGGACGTACGTGTCTGGTTCTCGGACGACGAGGTCGTCGGCCTCGTCGTCACCGGCTGAATCAACCGATCAGTGAGGGAAGGTGGCACACGCATGAGCACCACCCCGCAGATGAGTCAACTGGGTCAGCAACAAGGACAGCAGTACGGACCGCAGCAGCAGTACGGACAGCAGCAGTACGGGCCGCAACAGCACGGCCAGCAGCAGTACGGCCAGCAGCAGAGCCCCAGCACCGCCCCGCCGCAGCAGAGCCAACAGCAGTACGGTCAGCAGGGCAACCAGCCGGGCATGCAGAACCAGCCGGGTATGCAGAGCCAGCAGGGCATGCAGCAGGTTCCTCCGCAGCTGCGTCAGCAGCTCCAGCAGCTCGGCCAGCAGCAGCCGTTCCAGAACCTGCTCCAGCAGTTCGGCCGGGAGCAGGAGCAGCAGATCCCGCAGGCGCACGCGCCGGAGATCTCCACCCAGGCCCTCGCGTCGAACGTCGCGACGGCGTTCTGGGACGTCGTCGAGCCGCTGCCCGGCCAGGCGTACATCCTCTATCTGCACATCGACAACGCCTGGCGGGCCTTCATCGACCCCAACCCGCACACCCACGACGAGGTCCAAGAGGCATTCGCCTACGGGCATCAGGTGATCGGCTACTACGACACCAACAACCCGGGCTACCTGCTGGCCATCGTCATCACCAAGTGACCGGCGCGCACGGCACGCCCCGGGCGTGACCACACGGCGGCGGGGGGGGGGGGGGGGGGGGGGGGAGGGGGGGGGGGGGGGGGGGGGGGGGGGGGGGGGGAGGGGGCCCCACCCCCCCCCCCCCCGCCCAGCGAAAGAAAACCCCCGCCCCCCCCC